>JACCXH010000071.1 GCA_013697245.1 Bacteroidota bacterium | reverse complement strand
TATGCTCTTAAAACAACCCTTTTTAAAGTGGCCTATTTTGAATGAGAATCAATGGTACACTTTGGTGAGAATGAGTGGCCTATTTTGGATGAGTACAGGTGGCCTATTATGATGAGAATCTACATTAAATTTCCTATTAAAGGATTTAAAAAAATTAGAGAAAGCGGAACTTTTTGAAAAACTGAAAGATCTTTATTATGATAATCAAAAACTAACTAATAAGATTCACGTTCTTGAAAATTTAATACTAGAATATGAAAAAAAAAGAGAAAGCAAAAAGTCTAAAAAAGATCGAATCATAAATTATGATGGCTATGATACCGAATGGGTAATGACTGAAAAGATTGTATTCATTTTAAAAAGAAATAAAGTAGCAATGAACACAATGCAAATAGTAAATGAATTGTTAAAAATTGAGCCAAATTTAAACGAACTTTATAAAGACAAAGTAAAAACCATTTCCAATTACATTTATACCACTTTAAGACTCGGATTTATTATGAGATATGATAAATCAATTGGTGGCGGATACAACTATTGTTTGAACAGTAAAGAAAAATAAATTCTTTACGATTTTTTTGTCAAATAATTTGTAATTTAGATTGAAAAATTAATACGATGTCAAAAAAAGAAAATAATACCAATCAAAAATCAATAGTTAAAAATCCTAATAACTATCAGCACGATCTTGATAAAGAAAATACTGATAAACAGATTAAAGAGGATAAATTGAACAAAAAAAATGATCTTTTGGCAGATCTTGTTTTAAATAATCCATTCATATTTGATTCAGATTATTAATAATACAAAGCATAAAACTATTTAACCTTTTTAAGCCATTCTAAAGCATTAGCTTTATCTGTAAACAACTTTGTGGGTTTGTCAGGTTTATCAACTCTAATAAAAAGGTTCCCTAAGAATTTTGAAATAGGATTATTTACATGAATGGCAGCGGCAAGAGCATGTTTTGTCCCTTCGTGACTAGAAAGGTATTTACGAGCGCTTCTATCAATAGATAAAACACCTCTAATATCAACATATAACGGGTAATCTTTAAACTCTGTTATCTCTAACCTTTGCTTTAATACGTCTTTAGCGCATTCTAGTGTCATATTTATATCCGTCTCGAATACAACATGAAAAACCCCATCTTCAAGCTGCATTTTCGCTATTTTATCTGTATCAAGAATATTCATTAATTCATGTATTTGAATTGCTGAATCCATTGCAAAGCTTTTTCTCTATCAGTAAAAAGCCTTGCAGGAGTAATTGGCTTATCAATCATTAAGAAAATATTTCCTAAAAACCTAGCTATTGGACTATCTAAATAAATTGCGCCTGCAAGAATGAGCTGCCCCGCCTCTCTACTGGCAAAATACTTCCTCGAAGGGCTGTCAATTGTCAGGAGGTGTCTTACATCCACTAAAACCGGTCTTGCAATGCCATCGAATGTTTTAATCCTATTTATTACCATTTGTTTGGCAACATCAATAGTAATAACCAACTGAGGCTTATAGACCTGGAATCCGATCCCGTCTTCAATCCACATTTCAGAATATTCATCTTGAAAATAACCCTCTTTCATCGAATTTTCTTTTTTTTATAATTTAGAAAGGAAAACAAAGTGTTTTAATCTTAAATTAATATTAAATCAAAATTACCAAAAAAATGAAACAAAGCAATAAACAAACCAGTTTGATGAATACAGTAAATGAGATCATCGATAAAGGCAGAAAGAGCCAAATCCTTCAGTTATACACTGAAGATGCAGTTTATAATGGAAGAACAATTAAAATAAAAGGCAAAGATTTGCTCAATTTTGGCTCTTGCAGCTATTTAGGGTTGGAACTAGATCCTCGCTTAAAATTAGCCGCAATTGAAGCAATTCAAAATTACGGAATACAATATTCCTCTTCACGAAGTTATGTTTCCTGCACGCTTTATACTGAGTTAGAAAGTCTCATTAAGCAACTCTTTAATAATCATTCAGTTCTAACCCCAACAACTACTCTAGGACATCAAGCGGTTATTCCCGTAATTGTTGAACAAGGTGATACCATCATAATGGATCAACAGGTTCACGCAAGTGTTCAATATGCAGCACTTAATATGCAAAATAAAGGTGTTGAAGTTGTTATTGTACGACACAACAATATGGAAGAACTAGAGAACCTGATTATAAAATATTCTCAATCGAAAAATAAAGTTTGGTATATGGCAGACGGCATATATTCTATGTATGGAGATTATTTGCCAATTGACCAACTAATAACATTACTTAATAAATACCCAAAATTTCATCTATATGTGGATGATGCCCACGGCATGTCTTGGACTGGTAGAAATGGAAGAGGCTATGTTTTAGGCAAGGTCGATTTACATTCCAAAATGATTGTTGGCACATCTCTTGCGAAAGCATTTGGAACTGGTGGAGGTGTTTTTTTATTTGCAGATGAAAACCTTTGTCAGAAAGTTAGAAACTGTGGGGGACCGTTAATTTTTTCAGGGCCAAATCAGATACCTGTTATTGCTGCCAGTATCGCTTCTGCAAAAATTCATTTATCAGAGGAGATTTACGAATTACAAAATAATTTAAAAGAAAAAATTTTGTATTGTCATGAGTTACTATTGAAACACAATTTACCAGTAGTTTCAAATCCTGAAACCCCAATAAAATTTATAGGATTAGGATTAACTCGTGTAGGTTATAATATGGTTGAGCGAATGATAGGTGCAGGGTTTTATTGTAACCTAGCTATCTTCCCCGCTGTACCTGAAACCTGCACAGGATTACGCTTTACAATTACCGCACACCATACCCGAAAAGATATTGAACAACTTGTTTCTACTCTTGCTTTCAATTTCCCTATTGCTTTAAAAGAGGAAGACCGAACGATCTTAGATATAAAAAGAGCGTTTAGAAAGGTTATTGATTTTGATGAAACAAAAGAACAGGTAAAAGAATTACAACATATCAAAAAAACAAAATATCGTGTTCAGCATGAAACAAGTATTGACCTTATTTCAAAAGACCTTTGGGATAGTTTGTTGAAACATGGAAATTTTGATTGGAATTGGTTAAGTTTTCTTGAACGAAATTTTAAAAATAATTTAAAGCCCGAACACAACTGGGATTTTCATTATTATATCATTTGGGAAAACGATAAACCTTTGCTCGCTACTTTTTTTACTTGTACCATTAATAAAGATGATCTATTAGCACAGAGTAATATTTCTTATCAAATTGAATTAGAACGAATAAATAATCCCTACTACCTATGTTCAAAAACTTTTTTTATGGGTACATTAATGACAGAAGGTCAACATCTTTTTATTGACAGATCAAACACTAACTGGAAAGAAGTATTGATGTTGTTATTAGACAACGTATGGGAAGAACAACTTAAACAACAAGCGAACTCAGTTTGCCTTCGTGACTTTCCGGCAGAAGATCAAGAGCTTCAGGACTTTTTTATGAATCAAGGGTTTATTAAGGTAGGGATACCTGATAATCACATTGTAGAAAAGGTAAACTGGAAAAACACAGAAGATTTTATCTCACCCTTAAAATCGAGAAACAGATGGTATCTAAAAGACAATGTTTTAAAATACGAACATTTATTTGATGTCGAGATAGTAAAACAATTTTCAGATGAAGATGTAGAGGTATGGTTTGAATTATATAGAAATGTTGAAGGGAAAAGTTTTGAGTTAAATGCTTTTGAATTGCCTAAAAAACTTTTTAAAGAAATGGCAAACAACCCATTTTGTGAAATAATGCAATTACGACTTAAATCTAGTGACAAGAATGTATTAGGGAAAGTAATAGCTGTAACATTTAATATTGTAACCGTAAAAAATAATTATTGTGGAATAATTATTGGCATGGATTATAATTACCTTAAATCTCATAGTGTATATAAGCAAATGCTTTACCAATCTATATTACGGGCAGGTGTTTTAAAGGCAGATCAAATATTTTTAGGATTTACTGCTTCTGATGTTAAAAGAAAATTTGGTGCTAAAGCATTTCCACAGGTAGCTTATTTTCAAGCGCAGGACAATTACTCTTTATCGGTTATAAATTCAATTGCTAATACCCGAAATTTTGAAATAAAGGATAAAAAAACAAAAGAAATTCCTGAAATTAAAACATTAGTAGAAGTATAAATTATAGGGAGACAAAAAACTCCCTTTAATTTTTATTTTAGATTTGGTAAAGAAACTGAGAATTTTGATCCTTTGCCATAAGCACTTTCAACTTTAATCTCACCATTAAGTTTGTCAACATAATTTTTAACTAAACTTAATCCTATGCCGTTACCTTCTGTCTCTTGAGATATACGAAATTTCGGTGTAAAAATATCCTTAATATCACTTTGCTTAATACCCATACCGGTATCACTAATTTGAAAGGTAACTTTGCCTGATTCCGGCTCAAAAAAACGCACTTTAATTACAGTTTTTTTTGATTGTTTACGATATTTAACGGCGTTAGAAAGAAGGTTTTGTAAAATAGAATAAACAAGTTTATCCTTGCTGTAAAATTTAAAATTGTGTATTTCTTTTACAAATTCAATACTATCAGCATTTATTAGATTTATGTCTTCTATTATTTCCTTAACTATTTTTTCTACATTAATTAAACTAACTTTTTCAATTGGATTATTTGTAATTGCAATAATAGATTTCAACTCTTCGTTTGCACTTCTTTTTAATCGTAGTGCGGTATTCTTTAAATCTTCTAATATTTTTTTAGAATCTTTGTCTATTAATTTATGACCAATAACATCTAATCCTGAAATCAAAGTATTAATCGGTGCAATTTTATCATGTAATTGTTGCTTTAGATCAAGGTCGGTGTTTTGCTGGGGCTTCTGATGAATTTTTATTAAATGTATAAATTCTTCTACCGTAGAAGGTGTTTGTGCCGATTTTACCGTAATACTTGCAGCTACTTTTGAAGAACTATCTTTCTTTAATATCACATTAATTGGAAAATCTTTTACGCTGCCCTTTTCCTTCAATTCAATTTTAATTTTTTTATACTCAGGTAATATATCAGTAATGTTTTTCTTAATCAGGTTTTCATTTTGTGATGTCAGAAGTTCCTCACCAACTGAGTTAATAAAACGAATAATTCCATTCTTATCAGTTATAATACAAACAAGTCCGGGAATATCTCCTATAATTTCATTTACAGACTGCATGGAAACAACTGAGTTTTCCATTGTTTCAATAAGTGTATTCAACATAACAGCTTTGTAGCTAAAAATATTCTCTTTACTATTACCGATTTGTGTAAAATTAACTCGCTTACTAAAATCAAGTTGTACAGCGGAAAATAATACGTCCTCAAAATCATCAAAAAAATCTTTATAAATATCTTCCCTAACTTTAAGGAATAAAATCTTCTCGGTGATCGCTAATATTTCTTCTTCTTTAATGTCCCAAGGTTTGGTATCACTTGTTAATATATTATAAGCTTGCTTAAGCAAAATTTCCAAGCCATTAATAAAGTATGAGTCGTATGTTTCCTGATCTTTATAAGCTCTCTCTACCTCTTTCAGCCAAATCTTCTCGTACAAAACTACATTCTCACCCCTATCTAGCAAAGCTGAATAAATTTGCTTAACTAATCCTACGGCAACAGGATCTATTCCTTTAATAATATTTTCTGGCCGGTTCTCGTTTTTCTTTTTTATGTATTCCTCAACGCTAGTTTTCATTAGCTTCAATTTTAGTATAATCTTACTTAATTCTTACGATTTTGTAGATGCCATCAGCCATTTGATGATCGTGAAACTTACCACAATAAACTTTATCGGTTTTACAGTGTGTTTCCTTAATATATGAAACTTCAATAAACGTACCACTTTCACGTCCATCTAAGAGGTCATCGTTGCATATACAATAATCTAAACCATTTGATCTCAAATAAGTTCCTTCACAACCTCTAATCACTTCCATAGTCTGTAATTTTCTCTTTTTACAAGAACTTAAAAGAAGTAGACTCATAAAAACTAAAACTACTAATCTCATAGAGAAGATCATATAACTATTCCTTAATTATTTTAAATATTGTTTTTCCACTTTCGTTTTGAAATTGCAAGTAATAGAATCCACTTGGCAACTGACTTATATCAATTTCAGGTTGATTTTCTGACTTTAAGCATAGTTTCCCTATAACGTCAAAAATGCTTATTTTATTGTCGTTTGTACCGGAATATTTGATGAATAGTTTATCGTTTGTTGGATTCGGGTAGAAAGTAATATCCTTCATGCTATTTTGGTTAGAAATTATATTAGCAGTATTGGATTTTATGATTTTCTTTGCTATCGTTTTACGATTACTAAGCTTTAGATGTACAAAATATATGCCATCAGGATATGAACCCATGATTAATGAATCTTGATAGATCCCACTTGGCATGACAGAATTTGTAATTGGAGTATAAATAGCATTCCCTACTACATTATACACAACAATGCTAACAGTATCATTATTTATAAAACTATAAGTAATTGAAGTACTATTTTGAAATGGGTTCTGATATATTATCAGATCGTCAATTACAGTTTGACTTTTTAAAAAAAAAGAAATGAGTAAAAAAGAGAATAAATACTTTAACATTTTCTTTGATTAATGTTTGATGATTTTTTGAATACTATAAATCGAATTATTTAAATATGTTGTTAGTATATAAATTCCATCGGGAAACACACTTGTATTCAATACGAAAGATTCTTTATCTGAAAAATCGTTTTGTAGAATTGTTCTACCAAGCGTATTTGTAATTTTTAAAGTTACTTTATCTTTACTGCTATTGATAGGTAACTGAATAGTCAATTGATCTTTAAAGGGATTTGGATATGCTCTTGATTTTGAAAAAGAATTTAAAACTTCTTTGATGCCCACAGTTAAAGAAGTACCATAGCTTCCTGTATATTCAACAGAACAATCATTATATACTTTAAACCCCCAATAGCGCTTAAATGAACAGCCATTTGGACAATCTCCCCAACCGTAAGAGTAAACTAGCCACGTAAATGTAGATGTAATCGAATCTATTATATTATTATTATCACCAGCGTAAAAACTAGAATCCGCCTGAGTAACACCCTGAACGCTTTGAAATTTTCTTGCCAATGCGCTTATATTACAATTGGAATCAGTTTTAAGAACTAATGTAGCATTTGGGCTAAGTCCTGCGAAATAATAGTCTTTCTTTAAATAGTATTTGTTCATCAAGGAATCAACAGTAGAATTACCAACAGGTGTTATATTTGCCCTTATATTTTTCATCCATAAAAGATTTGAATCTGCTTTTATGAGAACAGCATTTACTATTGGATTATAAGCATGTATATTGAAAATATTTAAGACCGTATCCACTGCGGGCAATGCAGTTGCGTTATAAACAGCGACTAAGGCATTTAAGTAAGTATTGGTAATCGTTTTATTAAAGCTAATGCTATCTTTATAAGTAGAATTTATATGATAAACTCTCCTATAATTTAATTTATGAGCATCACTTTTATATTTCTTCAAAATGCTATCATGCGCATTACATGACGACTGAACCGTTTGGCTTTTACAAACACAGCAAAATAGAATTAAAAAGAGTATAAATATTCTTTGCATTAAAATCAAAATTGTAACGTTAATAAAGATAGCAATTAATACTCAATAAAATTTAACCGCACACTAAATTAACAATCTAGTATGCGGTTTCATTATTATTTTATGTATTTGAATGTTTTATCAGCATTATTATCTAAGCTATTTAACTTAAATAAATAGACACCTTTAGTAAAACCTTCAGTATTTATCGAATATGTAGTTAAGTTAGCTTCAATTTGTTTTTTTGATATTAATCTACCTCCAATATCATAAACTGAGAGGATAAAACCTTTATTGTTTGTATTTTTATTAAATAAAATTGAAGCTTCATTATAATCTAAGTAAGCTAATTTTATTTCATCACTAAGCTTTACATTTTCTTTAATTCCAACAGCAGGATTAAGTAAAGTATTGATACAATTGATACGACCATAAAAAGTTTCTTTTGCATAACTTGGTAAAAAACTAAATTGACTATAATTATATGTACTTGTTCTAATTTTATCAGCGTTGTTATTAATAGAATTAATTACTGCCTGAAACGACATGGTTGGATACTTGCTTAACAATATTGCTGCAATTCCCGAAACTACCGGTGCTGAAAATGAAGTGCCGGTTGCTTCGCTTTCAGTATGAACGGGCGATGATGTACCATTAGCTGTATAAGCTATTCTAATACTTGTTCCGGGTGCAACTACATCATAATGAATATTGTTTGTTGCGTTTACGGTTAAGTAATTACTACCTTTTTGATTTGAAATATTTTGCCATAACCAAGGTTCAGGTGTTTGTTGATAGCTACCTCTGAAATCGTTAGGATCGGTAGCGCCAACACCCAATACCACATTGTCTGCCGCTGGCCATTCTTTAACATCCTTATTTTCATTTCCGGTGCTTGCTACAAACACTATACCTAATCCCCCTCTGCCAAGCTGTGTAGCAGCAAGAATGTCACTATAAAAAGCCGATTGCATTGTAGAACTTGAATTATCCTCGTAGCCAAAACTCATGTTAACAACATCTGCACCATCTAATACAACTCTTTGAATAGCTTTTGTCACAGAAAAATTAGAGAAATCGGTTATATATGGAATAATTTTAGATTTATATGCAACACCTACTGCACTTGCATTTATAGGCTGAGCAGATGTTTGGCCTCCATTTTCAATTGCACCTATTACTGAAGCTACTGACATACCATGAACCACATTGTTAGGAAAAGTTGTTGTTGAAAATGGAGTATTACTTATGCAATCAAATCCTGGTAAATATTGTCCAACCATATCAGGTAAATTGTAATCATACCCACCTCCATCAATTACTGCCACTTTGATATTTTCGCCATGATACCCATCACCCCAACACTCGCAGATCTTAGCATCTGCCCCTGCAATACCAGTTGCAATATTTACGTTATTACCTTGATTACGGATGTGCCATAAAGCATCAGGATAAGAAGTTGATCCCCATGCTGTGAATTCGTTTGGTAAAGTGCAAACTGTTGGTTTATACAGATACATTCCCGGTTCACAATGAGTGACATATCCTGCCTCATTAACAAAAATATATTGGCAAACTGAAAAAACATCTCCGTAAGGTTTGCCTTTTGAATCTTTATTTATCTTAAAAATAAAAGTCCAGCTATTAGGAGTTGGTAATGATGAAGATGGTTGATGATCTAATGTCAAATTATTCCTACTCATAAAATTAACAATATCTGTTTGAGTGAGGTTTACATTTTTAAATTTAACCAAAATCAAATCTGCGGTATTCACCCATTGATCACTTGTGTAAGGTAAATTATTTACTTGCGAAACTACCGGTGCAAACCATTCGTAATTAGTTGCAGTAGAAACTGAATTAATAAACATTGCCTTTTGCATTATGGTTGCTGTTGACTTAAATTTTATTAAATTTTGTTTTCTAGTTGTAGACGGCATGTGTTTAACTGTATCTAAATATGTCGGCTGAGTTCCCGTATATGCAACTCCATTCATTAAACGAAACGAAGCCATATCTTTTTGAACATACCACCAACTTTTTGATCCATCGGGTAAATAATAAAATGTACTATCGGGTGGAATCGCAGGTAGTTGAGCAAATGTTCTTAAGCATAAAATGCTAAATAAAATTAAGGTGAGATTTTTTTTCATGAGTTATTGTTTTAGTTGTTTTGGGTTTTATATTTTTATTTGAGCTAAATTCTAAATCACAGTTTTAATTTTTAATGACCTTAATCGTTTCTGTTTTTTTATCACTTATCATGATTAAATAGTATAAACCACTATTTAAAAACCTTAAATCTATTTGTGCTTTTTGATAATCAAGGGTTACCGAATATATCATTTGACCTAAAGAATTTTGAACTTGAATTTTAACATTTTTATTAGTTAAAAAATTTTCTGATTCAATATCTAAAATCCCGTTGGTTGGATTAGGATAAACTTTAATGTTTGTCGCATCAAAATTTTCTTTCAGTCCTACTGTGGCTTCATTAAACTTTACAATATAAATATTATCATAACCTTGTGTTGACAGTGTATCTACTCCAAGACTTGGATCAAAATCAACTGTGTAAGCATAATTACCTGTTGAATAAATATCGCCTAATGCATTTAGGTATATTGAACTCCCAACATCACCTCCGAAATCTCCGAATTTTTGCGCCCAAACATAATTACCTGAAGGATCTAACTTCGATATGAATATGTCTTTACTTCCGCCAACTGAACTCAAAGTGGCAGTCCCCGGACCGGGATTAAAATCTGCAATCCCCTGAAACATTCCTGTTGTAAAAACATTCCCCAGAGGGTCGACGGCAATAGAATTTCCTATATCACCAGATGTGCCACCAATTCCTTTAGCCCATATGAAATTTCCCAATGCATCTAGTTTTAAAATGAAAATATCGACACTTCCCCCAACTGAACTCAAAGTGAACGAAGATGAAGCCGGATCAAAATTTGCAACCCCAGTATAAAACCCTGTTGTGTAAACGTTATTTGACATATCTATCGCAATTGAAAAAGCAATATCACCCATGCTTCCACCCATGTCTCTAGCCCACAAAAAATTTCCATTAACATCAAGCTTTGCTATGAAAATATCCGATTGACCATTAGAAGACAAATTATAACTAGTTGAACTAGGATCAAAGTCACCAGTTCCATTAAAATTTCCAGTTACATAAATATTTCCTCCAGCGTCTAAAACTAAAGACCTTGCCATATCGCTTGAAGTGCCCCCCATTTGTTTAGCCCATACAAAGTTTCCTGAAAGATCAAATTTTGCAACAAAAATATCAAATGAGCCATATGAAGTGACAGTATAGCTACCAGCAGAAGGATTAAAATCCGTTGTTCCTGAAAAAAGCCCTGCAATAAAAACAAATCCGTTATTAATTTTTAAAGAATAGCTATAATCAGTACTACTGCCTCCTATTTGTTTTGCCCATAAAAAATTTCCAGAGGCATCTAATTTTAAAATAAACGCATCATCTGCACCAACTGCGGTTAAATTATAAACACCACTTCCCGGATCGAAATCTACAGTACCTGAAAAGTTTCCAGTAACATAAACATTGCCTGAAATATCAACATCAATTGAATTCCCAATTTCTGCGGATATACCGCCAATACTTTTGACCCATTGAATATTACCAGAACCATCCTGTTTTAAAATGAAAATATCGGTTTGACCAATCGGACTTAGAGTGTAAGTTAAATTACTTGGGTCAAAATCAGAAGTCGTGCCAAAATACCCAGTAGTATAGACGTTGTTAGAAGCATCGGTTTTAATTGAAGTTACTCTATCATTATTCAGGCAATCGATTCCTTTCACCCATTGTAAATTCAGAGTTTGTGTGACAAAACGATTCGAAACAATAATAAAAATTATAAGTAATGTTTTTTTCATATTTGTATTTTTATGATTCAAAGTAAAATTATTGACAAATAATGAGTTGTTAGTTACCAGATATTAGATTTAAGAACCCGGTTAAAAATAATTTTACCGTATTAAAGTAACATTCCCTTTAAATGTTTTTTGCGCACCATTTTCTGTAACAGAAACAACATAAAAATAAATTCCGTCAACACATTCTTCGCCGCTTGTTGTGTGGCCATCCCAACGAACTATTTTTACTTTAGAATTCTCGGAAGATAAAAGGTTGCTATCAATATTATAAATTAATGCACCCCAGCGATTATAAACGTAAACAGCCTCTAATTTAGTACCATAGGGCATTGTAAATTTCCAAACGTCATTAATGTTATCAAAATTCGGTGTAAAAATAGTGGGTATAACCAATGGCTTAATGCAGGTATCGAGCAGACTAACATAAATACTGTCTTTTTTTATAAAAGGGCAATAAGGTCCATTATTACTATTAGTAATAGTTACAAAGTAATACGAGTTGTTTTGAATAGTAGCTTTTGCTGTATTAGTAAAAGACAAAATAAATGTGTTTTGCGGTTGCCAGTTATAATTTATATCGTTTGAAAGCGGGGCATTTAAAATTGTAAATTTTAAAGTGTCATATAAACAAGTTATAGTATTAGTTAGATTAATTTGTGGTGTTAAGGTAAAATTTGGTTTTATGCTTACGTTCACGGTAGCCGAATTACTAAAGCCACAAGCGCTTTTCGTGAGCGTATAGGTTGTTGCTATACTTGGTGACGCTATTGGTAAAGCACAATTATTGCAACTTAACCCTATCGATGGTTGCCAATTGTAATTATAAAAACTATTCGTATCAACACTTAAAGTAATAGTATTGCCTACACAAATCGTTGCATTACTCAATGGCAAAATTGTTACTGGTGTATTATAAATGTTAATTAGCACGCTGTCTTTTGTAGTTGCGCTACATTGCAGTTTGGTTAAATAATATTTAATTGAATTTGTAGGTGTAATTATTGGGTTGGGGCAGTTGGTGCAGCTTAAACCTGTTTGCGGTTGCCACTGGTAAGTGGCATCCCACGTACTATCTGTACCTAATGTATAAGTTGCATTAGCGCAAACTATAAGTGTATCCTTTGCTGCTGCTTTTGCAGGTTTTATTTCTACTACGGAAATATCGTCTATATAGTAGTAAGAGTAATCTTTATTAGGAATACCTGTCAAAGGTTTAAGAATTATTTTATTGGTATTGATATTAGAATTAAAATTCCCAATCAACATAAAATTTTCGTCACCAATTGCAGCATATTGAAATTGTATTTTAGTCCAGTTAATTGAATCTACTAAAATCGTAGTTGTTTCGTAAGCGGAGGTTGTGTTTATATATTGACTTATTCCAGGTACTGCATGATTTACAAGTGAATCTTTTTTAAAGATTACGCCAATATTACTAGTTGCAATTCTACTATTTTCCGCCAGACTAACATAAAATGTTATGCAATAAGTACTGTTATTTTTTAAAGTTTGTTTTAATTTATTCTCTAAATATTCTTTATTATCATTTGTGATGTTTTCAAGATAGGTAGCGAATCCGAGATAACCAGCACCCGTTTTTGGAACTTGAAATCCGGCAACATTTAATGGAGTAGATACAACTGTATTTGTAGCACATGAATGAAAAAAGTCGGAAGAACTTGCCCAAAAGGGTTTAAACCAATCAGAAACCTGATCTAAAGATCCTCCGTTTGAAAACGGACATACAATGTAATTTTCCGCCGAATAATTCTTAATTAAGTTTTGACCAGTTTGAGAATAAACAGAAAAAGAAATTATAAAACAAAGACTTGTAGCGATTGCTACAAGCCTTTGCTCTAAAAACAAGAAGTTAATTTTAAGTTTATTTTTTAAAATTATCATTTACTAATAATCAATTTATCTGCTTTAATGATTTTGGCATCTTTTACAATTTTATAAATGTATGTGCCATTTTTTAACTCATCTACATTTACTTTTGTTAAAGTGGTTAAATCACTTTCTAGGATTACTTGTCCCATTATGTTAAAGATAAGCAATTTTGCGCCTTCCACGTCGGTAGAAATAGTAATTTCGTTACCGGCAGGGTTAGGATAAACTAAAGTAGATAATGCCTCTTTGGTTTGGTTTAACTCTGTGGTATTTATTAATCTATTACCACTACTTGTAATTACAGGATTGTTTTCACAAGAGTTTATAAACTCAGTAGTGTCAAAATGTTTTACTAAAGCCCTTGCTTGGTAAACACTTGTGCCATCGGTAAACGGGCATAAAGCTGCCAGATTTTTAAGAGTAGTAATATGCGAAGCAGTAATTAAGTTCTCATTTTTCATAAATAAATGATATACAGTATTAAACGTTTTTTGGTTCGTTTCAATAACACCAACAGGCACTAAAGCCGTATTTAAATTTTTAGCTTGATTTAATGTAGCCGTATTGTTATTTACAGCAAAAAGCCCAACTAAACTATCCATTTTATAAAAGCTACCAATAGCATTATTAGCGTTTGTATTCATAAAAGAAGTACCGCCTGTAATAGCACTTGTATTAATTGCAGATTTTTTCGCTAATTCAAAAGTACTTTTATTAGCAATCTTCTTCATAAGAAGATCATTTGAACTAAAGTTATTAGCGCTGTTCATAATAATAGGAACTCCTGCACTTAATGTTGGCGAAGATGCGCTAGAACTGCTTTGCTGAACTAGCTGCGCGCCCACAGGTTGAGCGATACAAACAGCAACACCAGTTGAGCTGTTTGAAAATGGAGTAAATGAAGTTGACAGGTCAGGAAATCCCGGGACTGTATTGTTAAATGGACAATACTGATTTGAACTACTATAAGCACCAGAATAATCTATTTGACTACCGCTTGAGTTATTTTGCGCCCTAGTATCTGAACCAGTTGGGGGAGATATAAATTCCCCAAAAATATTATCGGCACAACTTGTATTGTATTTAATCGGGCCAATAGAACCACTGTTATCCAAGAAAATGCCAAACAAACACGATGCCGTTGGCACGCTGTTTAAGTTATTTCTATAAATTCTACTCGGGCTTGTTCCCTGAAACTTCATGCAAGAACCCGCACCAGTAATATAATTTTCGCAAAACAAATTATTATTACCCACGTTGGTAAAAATACCAAAGGTGTTGTAACTGCTTAAGTTTGTGGGATTAACACTTAACGTATTAAACTTAATATCGCCTTGATGCGTATTATCTAACCAAATGTTTGCGTTAAAACCAGCACCAATCGGTGTTCTGATGGTGATGGTATTATTTACCACCGCAGGTGAATAGGTATTAATACAATACACACCATTTACTTTACCTACAGAGTTACTATAACCTATGTAATATTTAGCAGTAGCTGGGCTACTGATTTCGCTTATATAAGCGTGGTAGGTTACTTTTGCCTTAACGGCAACAAAAGGGTAAGTAGAAATGTTGTTAGCGAAATTTAATTTAATAGTATTGTTATTAAACGCATACAAATCGTACAAGCAAGTATTAAAATTGTTATTTAATATCTGCACAGTTTGTGTATTGGTACAATTCCAGCTTTCTACCTGCACGCCATATTGTGTAATGCTTGTAAACTGATTATTGTAAGCCTGTAATGTACCATTATTGGTTGCATACACACCGTTGGTTGAATTATTAAAATTGTTTGTATAAATATTTAATCCTGTACCAGTGGCATTTGATCCAATAACAGCTCTTGGTGTAGAATTATTATAAACACAAGCAGTTGAATTGCCATACAAGTCTGAGGTGGGAATTGAACTTATCCATTGGAAGTAATTGTTATAAGATATTAATCTTGAATTACTATTGTACTCGCCGATCCTTAAATAATCAAATACATTTGTATAACTTGTATTTAAAGTTGGTGTTGTAGAAGCATCACCAATAGTTATGTTTCCTGCCGGATTGCCGCCAGTAATTAAAAGTGAGGCTCCGCCAAAATATATACCAACTTGACCCCTCGCTGTTGCAGGAAGGCTCATAACCGTTGATCCTTTTAAATAACCGGGGTTATATGCCGCTAAAGAAGCATTACTAAAATTAGCAAGACTTGTCCATCTGCTGCCACTTGTATATACATAGTTAGCTACAGGAATATCTCTTGATGTGAAAATTGAACCTGTTAATTTGTAAGAGGTTACTTTCGGGCCAGTAATAATCATACCGTAAACGTTTTTATTAAAAATAGTATTATCAACGTTTAAACCCGGATGTGTAAGAGAGGTAGCATTTATTGTAATAGCCCCTGAAGCATCTTCAATAACAAAGTTTTTTATCGTTAAAAGCCTTGTAGATACAATACCTTGCCAGTTTTTATTGCAACCATGCCAGTAGCTCATATCAATAGTCGCTGTTGCATTATGATTGAAAACAGCATTTTCGCCAAAATAAATTTGAGTATTGCTAAATGTGGTATTTGGAGCAGTAAGAGTTAAGAATCCGTTAACCGAATAGTTACCCGAAATAATACCAGACGATGGAATAGCAATACTTATACCTGTATATAATCCATTAGCAACAAGGCTTGTCCACGCTGTTGCTCCGCCTGTTCCAAAAGGCACAAGGGTTATATTGTTAAAAGAAATATTACCAACGCCGGGGTTTACACAACAATCTCCGGCTTGCACTGTAACATAAGCAGTTCTTTGTGGGCAACTGCCGCCAATGACCGTGTAGGTTGTATTTACAGTTGGACTTACAACGATTGGATTACCTGTTAAAGTTGAAGTGCCGCTAAACCAAGTGTAAGAAGTTACGCCAGTAGCACTGGCTGTTAAAGTAGAATTTTGACCTGAGCATACAAAGGATGGAGATGCTACTGCGGAGATTGTACCGCTGGCAGGTAAAACAACTGTTACAAAAGTGGTAGTGCTGGCGCATCTTTTTTGCGTACCAATACCATACTGTGTGATATACTGTGCTGTGTAAGTTCCAGCAGCTGTATATGTTTGACAGGAACCCCAAGTGTATCCGTTCGTAAAATTTACAGGTTGCAAACTTGCGGTAACCGGTGTATTTGTATAAGATATTAAAACATTTTGATAATATGCATTAGCTGGAATAGTTGTATAAGTAAAACAAGCTTGCGTACCTGCACATATTGGGCTGTTAATTGTAAATCCACCGGGAACTTCACAAAGAGAAGTAACAACCAAGTTAAAACAACCAACGGTGCCTACGGGCTGGTTTGCAGGGTTAGGATATGTAGTATTATCCCACATATTTATTGTGTAAGTTGTTCCAGATGGATAAGGAAAAGGAATTGGTGTTACAGTTAAATTCGTAGTTGTATTTACAATAGTATATGTAGGGTTTCCTCCGCTTGCATAAACGACGTAATAATAAGGGCCACCATTGCCTATAAATACTGGTGTGTTTGCCCCTGCATTATAATCACCATTCACAATAGCAAAGGTGTTTTGGCAGCATATTGTTAAATTACAAGCGCTGACAGTGCCCCCAAATGCTGCGTCAAGACATATTCCGTTTACATTATTATTTGGATAACTACTAAAGTTTGGATCATAATGATAGAAATAACCAACTCCACAAATAAGGGAAATTAAGCTGGTTGAAAAATTTGTTGTTTGAGTTGTGTTTAAAATTCTAGTCAGCTTGATGTAATAAGTCTGCCCTACAGACAGACCGACTAATGGCACAGATAAAATACTATCTGTGCTTCCAGATAAAACGTCAGTCCCTATTGAAGTAAGACCTGAACACGTACCACTATAAATATCAACCCTGCTTATTCTGTAATTGACATCATTGTTGCTATTGGTTAAGGTAAATGTTTCCGAGGCCTTACCTGGAATAAATTTAAAATGCCCCTCAGTGTTTGTGTTAAGTGATGCAGAAGGCGAATAACCATCTGCTAAACTTACGGCGGTTGCACAGGTCGCTCCTGCCGTTTGGGCTTTCATTCCTATAAAGCCTATTAGAGCTAATAGTAAAAGAAAGACTTTTTGTGTGATCTTTTTTTGTTTCATGTTTATTTATTTTTTGGGTTATATTTTTATTAGTAAAACTAAATGGTAATTAAATATAAAATTGGTTCTTGTTTTTAATTGGTTGAACAGGGTTGATATGTGGCAAAATATTTTTATTTAAATTTTCAAATTCCATTATCACATTAAAAATCTTTTCTTGCTCAAAATCTTCTTCTTTATAATTTTCAAAAATTTGGTACATGCAAATAATATTTAATCTGAATAAACATTTTTTTAGATCTTCACTTAAATCCAAAATCCCTATTGGTTTATGTAGATAGGTTTGCCATCCATTGTTTCGGGCTAATTCAATTATACTAAATAAGAAATTCAGTATGACCCAATGTTTAAATTTTTTGCAATCCCACCTTAATTTTGCGTTAATTCTTTCTATATACTTTACCTGATTATAAAACATAAGTGAATCTAAAAGATCTAACTTGAAATTATTTTTTTGATGAACCTCTAATATGTAGAGATCGTCTTCATTCAAAGAGCATTCTTCATTCCGTGACCATTCTGTCCAAAAAGCAACATAAGTTTTAAAATTTTCTTCAAGTTGCTTTAAAACAAAATTTATTTTCATTACGGCCAAATGTAATGCCTATAAATATCAAAAACAGCTACGTCAAGACGTGGAAAGTGGCAAAACCTACGTCTGGACGTAGGTAAAAAAGCGCTAAAAGGTCACTATAAAGAAAAAAAATACCTTAATTTTAACAGATATATTGCAGGGCCAGATATTGATGAGCGTATAAAATGGATTGTAGATAGTTTAGCAGATATTTTTAGAGCAACGGATGTAGCAACATTATTAAAAGATTTTGGTAAAGCAACACAGACAGAAGACCCAATTATTCATTTTTACGAAACCTTTTTATCTGAATATGATCCAAAGCTCCGCAAGGCTCGTGGAGTTTGGTACACGCCTGCTCCAGTAGTGAATTTTATTGTAAGAGCTGTTGATGATATTTTAAAAACTGAATTTAATTTAAAAGATGGTTTGTCTGATACTTCTAAGGTTAGAATTAAACTAAAAAATTTTACTAAAGCAACGCCCGACCAACGTTCAAAAGTTAAGGAAACTGAAATTGAACAAGAGGTACATAAAGTTCAAATACTCGATCCAGCAACTGGAACTGGAACTTTTTTAGCAGAAGTTGTAAAACACATTCATAAAAAATTTAAAGGACAAGAGGGCATTTGGAGTAACTATGTTGAAAATCAATTAGTGCCTCGTTTAAACGGATTCGAGTTATTAATGGCGTCTTATGCAATGGCGCATTTAAAACTAGATTTATTGCTAACGGAAACCGGATATAGACCCAAGAAAGAACAACGCTTTAAAATTTATTTAACAAATAGTTTAGAAGAAAGTCACCCAGATACCGGCACTCTATTTGCCAATTGGCTAAGTGCTGAGGCAAACGAAGCCAATCAAGTAAAACGTGATACTCCAGTAATGTGTGTGATTGGAAACCCACCTTATGCATCAAGTAGTACAAATAAAAGCGATTGGATAGAAAGTTTAACTGCTGACTATAAAAAGGAATTAAAGGAAAGAAGTTTCAATTCACTTTCAGACGATTATGTGAAATTTATTCGCTTTGGTCAGTATTTCATTGATAAAAATGGTACAGGAGTCTTAGCCTATATTTCTAATAATAGTTTTATAGATGGTTTAACACACCGTCAAATGAGAAAGCATTTATTAGAAAGTTTTGATAAAATTTATATAATCGATTTGCATGGTAATGCAAAGAAAAAAGAAATTTGTCCCGATGGTAGCCCAGACCAAAATGTTTTTGATATAATGCAAGGCGTCAGTATTAATATTTTTGTTAAAACAGGTAAAAAGAAAAAAGATGCATTAGGCCAAGTTTTTCATTTTGACCTTTTTGGTAAAAGAGATTTTAAGTATAGCACATTACTTGAAAATAATTTAAGTTCAATAAAATGGTCAAACTTAGATTACAGATCACCTGATTATTATTTTGTGCCTAAGAATTTTTCTTTATCAAATGAATATGAATTGAGTTTCAAATTAGGTGACTTATTTCAAATAAATGTAACTGGTATTAAGACACATGATGATGATAATTTAATTTCGTTTTCAGAATTTTCAGAAAACAATTATAAATATGATTATAGGCCTTTTGATTGTCGATTTATTAATTATGATTTAAAGAAAGTAGTAAGGCCAAGGTATAGTGTAATGCGTCACATGCTTCACGACAATATAAGTCTAATAATTCCGCGCCAAGCTGTAACAGATAACTGGAATCATGTACAAGTTTCAAAATATCTTTCTGATAATAGAATTCATTATAGTAATAAAGGTATTCCTATTGCTTGCCCACTATATCTATACCCAGAAATTAAAGACCAACAAACTATCGAGCAAGCAGAAATAAGAAGGCCAAATTTAAATCCTGAAATATTAAAATTAATTGGCGAAAAATTAGTTTTAAATTTCACTACCGAAAAAGAAACTACAAAAAATTCATTTGCTCCAATAGACATTTTAGATTATATATATGCGATTTTGCACTCGCCAAAATACCGCGAAAAATACAAAGAGTTTTTAAAAATCGATTTTCCACGCATCCCTTATCCAAAAAATTTAAGCACATTTTGGCAATTGGTAAAACTTGGAGGTGAAATAAGGCAAATACATTTATTAGAATCTTCAATAGTAGAAAAGTATATTACAAAATACCCTATTGACGGGAATAATGTTGTAAGCAAAATAAAATATGAGAACAATAAAGTTTACATTAACGATACACAGTATTTTGATAAGGTACCTCAGATTGCTTGGGAATTTTTTATTGGTGGATATCAACCAGCGCAAAAATGGCTCAAGGATCGAAAGGATAGAGAACTAAG
The DNA here is from genome assembly GCA_013697245.1 of Bacteroidota bacterium. GTDB lineage: Bacteria > Bacteroidota > Bacteroidia > B-17B0 > Aurantibacillaceae > Aurantibacillus. The sequence goes on along the minus strand of JACCXH010000071.1, from coordinate 130,681 downwards.
TTTTGCTGATATTTTGCATTATCAAAAAATAATCGTTGCTCTCTCTGAAACAGATAGAATAATGAAAAAAATTGATGAAATTGAAATTGAATAGTTATATTAAATGGCGAAAATTTTAACAACTAAAGGATCAGCGGCTGCGTTAGAAGACTTAATTCGCAAGGCTGAAAAGGATTTATACTTGATAAGTTTTTCATTCATTATTAGTGAATCATTTATAGCGAGATTGAAACAAGCTGCGGAAAAAGGTGTTACAATACATTTAGTTTATGGTAAATCAATTAAAAGTGATAATAATGGTATTGAAAACATTGAAAATCTAAAAATTTATCATTTTAATAATTTACATGCTAAGTTTTTTGCCAATGAAACCAAGTGTATTATTGGATCAATGAATTTCTCAGAAGCATCTGAAATAAGTAACACTGAATTGGGAGTTTTATTAAGTGCGCAAAACGATAAAGATGCCTTTGAAGATGCAATGTTACATTGTCAGGACATTATAAAAAGTGCGCAACTGGAGGTTGATAATACAAAAAGAAATTATCAAGATAAAAATTACGGTAACAAATTTGATAGGAATAATTTTGAGCCGAAATATTATAATAAAAGTTTAACTAAAAAGCCTCACAAGAGTGTAAATAAATTTTTCTATTTTTTTTAATCTTTCTGCTAGTCCGTCAATTTGCCTTTGGAAGATCTTGGTTAGGTTTTCAAAAATGGTTGTATGTGTGTAGAGTTCTGAATGGAGTTTATTTACACGTTCTACCATGTGCTTAAAATCTTTATGCAGATCTTTTAGAAAATAACCGATCAGAATAAAGAGCAAACTAATTAAGCCTAGTAAAATGCTGTTGATAATGAGTAGTATGTCTGTGGTATTCATTTTATCTCCTGCTTTATACTACAAAGGTCAGAAGACTATGGGAGGTGGATTTTAAGGAGAGTACGAAGCCGTATAAAGAAGTAAAAATAAGTTACACTAAGTAACGAATCGTATAAAAGCGTATAAAATAGTATAATCTCCAAGTAAAAAAGCCCCATTATTATAAAATAATGGGGCTTTATGATGTACTATAACGGATCTATTTATTAACCCGTAAGAGTTTCCAGATATACTCGAATTCTAAATCTTCATATTCGCAAAACTCTTTGATCGTTATTTTTTTTGAGTGTTTTTTATTAATGGCATCCCTAACCGAATTATAGTACGCCCATGCAGTGGCATAACGTTCACATCCAAGTAATACCTGTACATCATTTACGGTTATGAAAATACCTCCTACCATTTTTTACTAATTAATTTATAAAGCTCTGTTTCGTCCTCATAAGGACAATTATCTTCCCAATTACAATTCATTACAAATTTTGCACATTCAAAATTGCCTTCTGAAAATAAAATCACCAAAGCATTAAACGTTTGCCATTCAACCAGCTCATTCAATTTTTCTGCTAATTCATCTCTGTATTTTCGTATTCCTAAAATTTGAGCCAAGGGATTTTTAAAGATGGTTTTGATTTCTTCATCGCTTAGATCTTTAAATGCTTTTTTCATTTTACTATCACAAATGTATAGGCTCGGCTTTGTGTATGTTTCGCTTGGTCTATTACCTTCAATTGATAAGTAACGGTTATAAGCGGCGTGGTTGTCAAAAATGTTTCTGTCCATGATTTCTAGGTTTTATTGGTTTGAATTTTTTGTGGATTTTAAATACTCTTTGATTGACCAATAGGGAATGATACACTTACCCCTTGTCCCGTCAACGTATTTTGCAAATAAGATTCCTTTCTTTACAAAACTTCTTATAGTTGTGTAATGTAGGCCAATCATATCGGCTGTTTTTTGAATTGAGTATGCCCTTATGTCTTCCTCAATTTGTTTGAGTTGCTTTATTTCAGAGAGCAACTGAGTGTTCAGATTAAACAATTGTTCTAAATCTGAAACCTTTACTGTTGTTATACCTTCCATGATTTCTAATTTTTATACTACAAATCTCCGAAGCCGCACAGTCCGGCTTCGCGCCTTTGACGAATAGAGTCAGGGTAGAAAAAGGAGGATATGAACAGTATAAAAACCAGTTATTGCCAACTGTATTGATTTAGAATAGTCATTCCATACCATAATATTTGAAATTTAGTTGCCCGGAAAAGTTATTGACAGAGCCTGAATGCGCTATGGCTCCTTTGGCGAACTCACACGCTGATTATTAGATGAACATTTCAGAATTACAACAATTTTTTTTAAACATGCTATAATCCATAGCAAGTGGTTGACTGATCAATATCTAATTTTGATAAAAAAGAATGATAGATGGGGAAGGTAGAAAAGAAGCAAGATCCTTGCATAATTACTAGTGAAAAATTTGAAGAAGCAAAACGAGAAGAAAGCCAATTTACTGAAGCGTATCTATCGGCTCTGAAGATGATTGTAGTACCTGCCTACAAAGAATTAATTAAAGAGTTTACCTCAAGGGCAATTAACGCTTCAACAATTGAAGCTGTGGATGTAGTAAAATCAATTATCAATGAGGATATCAAGCATTTAAAAAGGATTAGCCCTTCGGAAATACTGCCAGATCAAATTTTAAAAATTGAGGTGCCCAATGCTAGTTCAATTATGTACGCATACGTTTTAAAAGGAAACTGGCCATTAATGGTGCTTTATGTTTTGGATAACAATATGAGTAAAATTAATGTTATACATTTCCCTGTGGATGAAACATCTATGCAATCCTTTAAAGGAACCGTCGTAGGTCAATTTATAAAGTTCAATTCTAAATACAGATTATGGTGATATGGAAAACGCGCGAGAACTAGCCTTAAAAAAGGTAATAGAAAATCAGTTAAAAATTAACGCTGAACTGGACAGGATTGAAAAGACTGTCTTAGAAGTTAAAAACAAAGTCGACGTGTTTGATCTAAAGGCAATCGATAGATACAACCTAGAATTAGAGACAATTCATTTACAATTTAAAGGTATTTTGCTACAAAAGTGATGGCTAATTACTAAGTTTTAGCAAAAATCGTCATCCGGGCGTAAAAACACAAATTGGCTAACAGTAAATTCATGGTATTTGAGAAGCCAGACAAAGGAAGGTAGTGAAATAAAAAAACAATCTTCTGATCTTTGAAATTTCCCAATAACCATACCTATTTGGACAAGGTCGCCAATAAATTCACAAGTATAGCTTTTCTCAAGTTTTAAGAATGGATAGGTTTCCAATATTTCCTTGGGCGTATACCATGTTTGACTTTTATCATAAAAAATCTTGTATTTTTTATTTATGTATTCTGGCTCCGGAATTATTGAACCAATATTGGCCGTTCTTTTTAAAAAATTATAGTTAATGTGCCGCTGGAGCTGCTCGAAAGATTCTTGTAAAATTTCAGTTTTTTTAGAATTTCTGTTTGATCTTGCTCTTAAAAGGAAAGCATCTACTAAACTACGTAATACCCTTTCAGTTATATTGTTTTTAAAGCAAAAATCTTTAGACGTGCCTATTAAGGCCTCCGGTAATAACCAGACTGGATCTTTAGAATACATAAATGGGACAATTGTGATTACTACTTATAACGCACAAAAGTGAAGTGTAGTTTGGTTTTAACATACTTTTTTTATAAGTGGTAGCTTTTTGGTTATAATCAGAAAAGAAAGATTTTGTATATTTGATTAAGATTTGATGCCCCAATGTGTCCCCAAAAAATAAAAAACAAAAAAAACTCAATGATATCAAGTATCCTAGCTGGGGGTTTCAATTTCCAGCGGGATCACAAACAAAATATAGAAACCCTTTGATAGCAAGTCTTTCAGAGGGTTTTTTGTTTTTGGGAGTCGCATTAGGAGTCGGGTTGTAAAAAGTGAAACCGCTTTCTCATATTACATTATAACAACTTATAATGGCAGTAGAAACAAGGCATGTCCATTTCTTTGATAAACTTTTCAATGAAAAAATTAGTGCGGATCAGATTTTGATCAACGAAACTGCTAGCAAATATTAATTATTGAATGCGTCTTTTTATAATTGACTGCAATTTATAGTCGCACGTAATTTTGAAGAAGAGCTACAATATCTTTGGAAGATGAGTTATTAAATTAATTTATTATCGATGGCAAGAAGTAAAATTAGTTTTAATAATTTAAGCTAAGTCCAACTCCAAACCCCATGTCGCTATCATAATGAGTTCTAATACCCATGTTTTTATTCAGGATATATCGCAAGTCAATCATATACTCTTTATCTGAATTATACATTAGACCCAATCTTAATCGTTTTGTAATGGGAATATCTTCACGCTTCAATTGTAACAAAACCGTTCCATTTGTAAATACTTCCGCTTCAAAATGAATTAGCATTGGCAGGGTATATGAAAATCCGGCTGAAAATGCTTGTCTGGTATCTTTCGTATCGGTTTGTCCGAAAATATTTTTTGACTGAAAATTTATTTCTCCTTCTTGCTTTCTATAACGATAATCATATCCAATGAAAGGCATGAACCATTGCATTTTACCAATGTATCTGCCAAGATGTGTTTCTATCTCATAGCCGTGCATATCCATATACCCTAATCGCCATTCCGACATTACACTCCATCGTGTGTTTTGTAGCATCGCCATTCCATCGTTACCATTCGTTGCAATATCATTCTCACCCATAAAATGAAATTTTCTATCATCGCTTTTTAATTTTCTAAAAGCGTATTTCGGATTTGGAATTAATGGATTTGCCGGCTGATTTTCATACGTGAATACCCGACCCATTCCGCTCATCATATGATACAAAATGTGACAATGAAAAAACCAATCGCCATCTACATTAGCGTTAAACTCTAAAGTATCTGTTTCCATTGGCATAATATCAATTATATTTTTTAAAGGAGCTTTATTACCTTGTCCGTTTAATACTCTAAAATCATGGCCATGCAAATGCATAGGGTGACGCATCATCGAGCCATTATAAAGTATGATTCTAACATTTTCTCCTTTTTTAATTAAGATTTTATCAGATTCGGAAACAACTTTATTATCTAAACTCCAAACATAACGATTCATGTTTCCTGTAAGTTCAAAATGAAATTCTTTTATTGGTGCATCTTTCGTAAGAGCAGTTTCTGTTGGCGATTTAAGCATTGCATAATTTAATGTAACAATGTCTGAAAGTTGATTACTGTTATATTGATCTTCTCCCATTTTCATATCTTTCATATTATCCATTGAGGGCATTGCGTTTCCTGTAATTTCTGGATACATTACCACATTCATATCCATTTGATTAAGGCTCATGTGCATTCCCATCTCATCTAAATCACCATTCATTTTCATCATCCCATTCATCATCTTCATGCCTTCAAAATATTTTAGTTTAGGTAAAGGCGATGTTAACTGTTTTATACCGTTACCAATATACAAAGACGATGAGCTTATTCGATCTTCGGAAGTCGCTAAAAACTCATAAGCAGTACTATCATTTGGTATAGTAAGTATTACGTCATACGTTTCAGATACCGCAATGATCAGTCTGTCTACTTCAACAGGTTCAACATCGTTTCCATCGTTGGCAACAACAGTCATCTTACCTCCGGCATAAGTTAACCAGAAATAGGTGGAAGCACCACCGTTTGAAATCCGCAATCGAACTTTATCTCCTGCTTTAAATTGCGAAAGTTGACTTTCATTTTTTCCGTTCATTAAAAATTTATCATAATAAACATCGCTCACATCCATTGCCAACATTCTTTTCCACTCGTTTTTAAGTTTGGTTTTAAAATGTTTGTGTTTAATAGCTTCCGCATAACTTTGAGTGGTGCCTTTTTTAATAGCAAACCAATCTGTAGCATTATGAAGCATTCTGTGAACGTTTTTTGGATTGTAATTTGTCCATTCGCTTAAAACAATCGGGATAGCAGGAAGATCATCAATGCCTTTTCTAAACGTTGGATCAGTCTTTTTTTTATTCATTATAAAACTTCCATACATACCAATCTGCTCTTGTAGTTCATAGTGGCTATGATACCAATGCGTACCGTGTTGTATAATTGGAAATTTATACAAATGCGTTGTATGCGGCTTAATTGGCATTTGTGTTAGATAAGGAACACCGTCTTCTTTATTCGGCAAAAACAAACCATGCCAATGCAATGCTGTACTTTCATTTAGTTCATTATGCACATATATTTCTGCTGTATCACCTTCAGTAAATGTTAATGTAGGCATTGGTATTTGTCCGTTCACTGAAATGGCTCTTTTTTCTTTGCCCGTGAAATTTACTATCGTATCGCGAACGTAAAGATCGTAACGAACAGTTTTTTGAGCACAAACACTCTGCGCAAATAAAATCAGGCTCAATATTAGCTTGCTATAAATATTTTTCATTTAAATTCTGTAATGATAAATCCTTTAGTGAAAACTTATTTAATTGTTTCCATTGTACTTCCACAGGTCATCATCTGAGAACCGTAGTATGGATTTTTGATTGTACTTTCTTTGCTTAACCAATCAGCGCCTTTGCCATCGTTATACATAGGGCAATGCTGGTAATAAATGATCTCAGGTTGTTTTGATGCTTTTGCTAACTCATAAATATGGGTTGATAATGAAGTAAAAGCCATTCTTTGTTTTTTTATATCCTTCGTTAACGAAATTTGTTCAGCCTCCGTAGTTAAATCTTTCATTACTTTCATCCAAGCCATGTGTTCATCCATTTTTAAAGCCTCCATTTTTACTGAATTTATTGAGGTTAATAAATCCTTTGCTTTATTAGAAGCAACATTGGCATCTGTTTTCACTAATGCATCTTTCAAAGAAAAGTAGTTGTCGAAAATACTTTTTAAAGGAGTTGCCGCCTTTGTTTCTGAAATAACAGCATGGTGATGCGTCTCTTTATTTGCCGTATCAGTTTTAACAATGGATTTTTTGTTTCTCTGGTACTTGCAGCAGTCAGGCAGTTTAGCATAGGCATCGTCTGGTGCAAAACATTTATCATTATCATAACCTGCTAAAGCTATACGTTTTAATATTTGATCTTCAGTTGTTTTTTTTGAATCAAAAGCGAGTGTCGCAACCTTGGTGTCTTTATTCCAAAGCACTTTCGCCACTTTTTTTACGTTACCTGCCTTTTCAATTGTGCTTTTGCACATTTCGCAGTTTCCGTAAATTTTTACAGTTTCTGTTTTTGCATTTTTAATTTGCGCTACACCATTTGTGGACGTAAAAACCGCAAGAGTTGCTATAATTATCTTTGTTATTAATTTCATTGTTCTGTTTATTGGTTATTATATCATTTTTATAATCATTAATGCGCTCATTGCTATCATTAAAGCATCTTCTATTATTGTTATTGTACTCATTGGTAAATTAAATACGTCACCTAAACAGGCACATTTTATTTTTTGCTTGCTTAAGACGCTCTTTAATACGCCAATAATGCTTACACCCATTACTAAAATAGTAACGTAATTAATAATTAAAGGTTCATAGTTGGTAAGATATGCTAATCCCAGGCCCAATTCAACAAATGCATAGATGAATCCCCAGCCTTTAATTTTTTTTGCCACTATATCGTACATAGCATAACTCTCGGCAAATCCCTTTAAATTTAGTAATTTGAAAAAAGAAAACACCAAAAAGAAACCCGCCATAAAGTGCCGCATCCATTGCATCCAATTAAAACCTTCATTCTCTAATTGAATTAAAAAAGAAATAATGGTAATGAAGCTGAAAATAAGTAGAATTGGCTTGTAGGTCTCTAACCAACCTTTAGTCTGTTCAGCGATCTCGTTATGGTTTGGCGCAGAAATTTTGTATTTACTATTTGCGCCTCCTAATGCTTCCTGTAAAGAATTTAATCCAATGTGTTTCTCCATTGTAATTGTCGCCGAGTTATTATCTTTTGAAACTTCCACTGAATTTACATCGGGTAATGAAAGTAAACTGCTTTTAACTTTAGCTTCACAGCTACTGCAAGTCATTCCTGTAATTTTGTATGTATGTGTCATAATCATATTTTTATTATACAAAATTACAGCATGAATTCCGTTGAAAGCTTATGGTATTTTTATAATGATTTATGATATTTACAGTTCCTCTATATTGCGACGCTTATTCTCCTTCAAAGATTTAAAATAGGAAGGTGTTAGTCCTGTAACCTTTTTGAATTGGCTTGAGAGATAAGCCACACTGCTATAATTTAACTTATCTGCTATTTCAGAAAGAGAAAGTTCATTATAAACTAGTAATTCTTTTACTCTTTCTGTTTTCTGCATGATGAAATACTTTTCAATAGTAGTTCCTTCTACTTCCGAAAATAGGTTACTAAGGTAATTATATTCAAGCTTCAGTTTATCCGCAAGAAAATAAGAAAGGTTTGTTTTGAGTATATCTTCTGAATGATGTACCCGTTCGATAATTAAATTTTTAATTTTCTCGATAATTTTCCCTTTCTTATCATCAATTAATTCAAAACCAATATTTCTAAGATCTTTATTCAAGAAAACCATTTTGTTACTAGGAATATGGCCTTCTTTTAAAGTTACTTCCCCTAACGCAATATTAATCGGTTTTAGCTTGTGCTTCTCGAAGATTGATTTTACGGTCATGATACACCGAGAACAAACCATATTTTTTATTGCGAATTTCATGTTTTAAATAAAATACTTATTGTTTTCTTTCGTATTGGCAACATTCATGCAACTTGTTATAAGCAGAATCATCCGCTTTGTATTTATCATTGTCATATCCTACATCGGCGATCTTTTTTTGAATTTGATCAAGACTTATTTTCGTACTATCAAAGGATACCTTCATTAACTTCGTGTCTTTATCCCATTCAGCGTCAGAAATTCCGTCAACTTTTAAAGAACCTTCAATCGTTTCTTCGCACATTCCACAGTTTCCCCAGACCTTAAATTCTACTTTGGAATTCGAGTTAGAATTTCCACATCCGTTTAGAAGTACTACTATTGCAAACAATAGAGGAACTCCCATTACTTTTTCTATTTTCATTCTATAATAATTTTATTATTAATGCTTTTGTTATCTTGTTGCAATGAGATAATATATAAACCGCTTTGCCATTGCGAAGAGTTAATAATTAGTTTATTGTTTACTCTTTTTTCGGAATAAATTATTTCTCCTAACAAATCGTGTACGGTTATATCAAAAGTTGAATTACCGCTTTCTTTCAAATCCACTATGATTGAATTTTGTGCAGGGTTCGGATAAATACTCACTATTCCGTTATCTAGTTTGGTTTCTTTTATACCCGTAAGATTTGATCTCACCATGAATTGCCCCATCATACCATCATCTTCGTGCATTAAAATATGGCAATGATACATGTATGGAATTACAGAATCTGTAAAATCTTCAAACTTTGTAATGAACATCAATGAGTCACCGGGAGGAACTAACACCACATCTTTTCTTCCTTTTTCTTCAGGCCCAGGAGGATTTCCATTTCTATCGATCACATAAAACTGCACATCGTGAATATGAAATGGATGAGCGACCATTGTTTCATTTACCAACTTCCAAACTTCAATGTTATTAATCGGAATTTGATAATCTACGCGCATCATATCAAAAGTACTATCATTAAAATAAAATGGCCCATCCATTACCATTGCGCTATCTGCAGTGAAACGAATTGTTCTTGTTACGTTTGCTTGTCCAATAGTATAAGGAACATTGTTTGTAAGTGTGGAAGGAATAGTTGTTATAGGATTAGTAGTTTGAGGAATGACGGTAATTTTGAGAATATTAAAATCAGTGCCATTTAACGGACTGTCCATTGGAGTTGCCCAAGAAGGCATAGGCATCGTTGGCCCGCCTTGAATGCCCATTGGAAGTTCTGAGGCGTGGCTCATTAGATAAAGCGTTTGCCCGTTCATACCTGTTAGGTTTAAAAGTATTTCAGCTCTTTCGCCCGGTGCTAAACGAATTCTTGTTGTAAGATTTGGTGTGTTCAATAACCCACCATCAGAGGCGATTTGATAAAATTGTTTATTGCCGCTGAATCCAAAATTAAACGAACGCTCGCCGGAAGCATTTAAAATTCTCATCCTTACAACCTGTGCCGGCATATTTGCATTTACGGTATAACCATAATTTGCTCTTGCACCATTCACCAAAATTGTACTATCCTGCATACCAAGTGGCATTGCTTGATTTATAGAATTGTATTGTTGGCATTGGATAATTAAAGGGAAATCATCCACGCCATATTTTCTTGGTAACATTAAAGCTGACTCAATTGCATCGCGAACAATAATTAAACCTGCTGCACCCTTAATAGCCTGTAAAGCAGTTTTTTGGTGCATGTGAGGATGATACCAATAAGTTGCGGCATTATCCATTACGGTAAACTGAGGATTCCAAACTGCGTTCGGTAGTATTGGCGTGTGTGGTCCACCGTCCCACTTTGAAGGAAGGTGGATGCCGTGCCAATGAACAGTTGTTGTATCGCCAATTTGGTTATTCATTGTAATGCTCACGTTACTTCCCTTATTAAAAATAAGTGTTGGCCCTAAGTATTTATATAAGTTATATGCATAGGTGTTTGATTTTTTTCCTGTTGGAAAAAACTGAACACTGTCCTTATGCATATTCAAAGAATAATTTGGGCCAACAAGTGTATCGGGAATAAACAATTGAGTTTGTGCATTAACCAAATAGGTTAATGCAACAAAACTCATTATGATATTTTTTTTCATGTTTATATTTTATATGTCAACTAAAAACAGAAAATTTTAATTATTCGATTACTATTTTTCTTATTTCAATTGCTTGCTCGCCAATTACTTTTATTGAATAACATCCCTTTGCAAGACCTGCTACATTTATTGTTTGAGTTGATTCTCCCTGAACAATACCAACGTTTTTAGAGCGAACTAACTTCCCATTCATATCAACTAATTCAATAGTGATTTGTTGTTGGGATTTTAAGTTAAGGTTCATGTTTAAACTTTCGGTTGAAGGATTTGGATAAACACCCAGACCGTTTAAAAATGATTCTTGTTTTTGAATTCCTGTAACTGATCCTACAAAAGCTAAATTGTCAACCCATAAGTAATCATTATTAGTAGGATTACTGCCACTTGCTTTTAATTCTATAATACATGAGTCAGGCATCGCTCCACTTAAATAAGTAAAATTAATTGTGAAATTAGCCCAAGACATTGCCATTCCTGCAAGGGTTTGAGCGGCAGTGGCAATAGTATCTCTCTTGCTTAATCCAACATTCCACTTTGTAAGAATTGCTTTAACCGATCCTTGACTTGATCCATAAATCATGTGTTGCCACTTTCCTGTTAAACTAACGGGTTGCATATTATAAGGAAATCCTGATTTTGCTTTCATGTTAACTGAATCTATTACTCCACTTACTGCAATACCATTTGTTACTGTTGTACCAGTTGTTTTAGAGGTTAGTTTTAAATAATACGATCCTGGGCTTCCTGGAGTACCAGCAGCAGAAGTATAAATACTATATGTTGCGGTAGCATTATTCATCGTTCCCCAACTTGTAGGGTTAGTATATGATCCAACAGTTGTCCAGTTTTCAAATCCTGAATTTGGTATTTGTGCAAATGCTGAAACTGAAATTAGAGTTGCAGCGCCTATTGATAATAATAATTTTTTCATTTTTAGTTGTTTTTTAAAATAATTAATAAGTGAAATTTAGTACACGATTGGGTACAAATAATTAAGTCCCGATACTAATTGTATAGCCGGGAGATAATGGGAAAAAATAAAATCAGATGATTAATACCCTACATCTAAGGTATATCGGATTGTCGTACCAGACGGGATGATCAAAAAGATAAGAAGATGTAAATCCTTTATCTTCTTTTCCAATATTAAAAGTAAGTTGAAACGGAATTAAAAAAACTAATTTAGAATTAACTTGGGGTGCTTTGAGTAAGTTAACAGAATTGTGCTTATCTTTTATTTTGTAAATCAAAGAATGGCTTTTGCAGCAACCCATACTTTTCTTTTTAGAACCGCAACATCCTTTTTCATCATCCTGAAAAAATGAAATGTTTTTTAATTTTCCACCACAAAAATGAACATTCATAGCAAGACCTGAAGAAACAAACAGGTAAAAAACACACAAGAATATAATACTTGACTTTTTCATTGCTAAAACAAAGGTACAAATAAAGTCTGTATTAAATTTTTAAGAATTGTAGTCTATTCTGTGAGCTATATAATTGATGATTAAAGGGATAGGTCACATGTTTCCTAAATCTATTTTAGGATTGCTTAAATCATTAGTTTTCAGAGTATTGTAAGAGCTTTTAAATCTAAATTTCATACCTTTCGTATAAACTAATAATAAACTAATATGGAAAACAAAGATCATTGGGAAAAAGTGTTTGCCACAAAGGGGGAAAACGAAGTAAGTTGGTTTCAATCCTATCCTAAAACTTCGGTCTCTTTTTTAGAGCTATTCGATTTACCGTTGAATGCAAACATTATCGATGTTGGTGGCGGAGATAGTCATTTTGTTGATACTCTGATAGAAAAAGGTTATAAGAACATTTATGTGTTGGATATTTCAGCCAATGCTATTGAGCGTGCAAAAAAACGCTTGGGCGATAAAGCATCACAAGTAAATTGGATCGTATCTGATATAACAGAATTTGAACCAAAAGTAAAATTTGATTTTTGGCACGATAGAGCTGCATTTCATTTTCTTACTTCCGAAGATAAAGTGTATAAATATGTTTCAATAGCTGAAAACGCTATTAATAAAGATGGGTATTTAATTCTTGGTACATTTTCCGAAAACGGCCCAAAAAAATGTAGTGGTTTAGAAATAAAACAATACAACGAAGCTTCGATGAGCGCAAGATTTGAAGTTAAGTTTGATAGGATTAAATGTATATCTGAAGACCACGCTACGCCATTTAATACTATTCAGAATTTTTTGTTTTGCAGTTTTAAGCGACACTAAATAAAAAATTAACGAGGGTTCCGGAAACGATTTATAATGCTTTTTTCTTCGGTTAATTAAAGTAAGCACAGGTTAGTCAGAAGCAATTAAAAATTCATATTGAACTCGGATCCTCCTTAAACAAAGGATAACTTAACCAATCTTTTTGCTTTAAGCCCTTTTTATAGGAATAGCGATACAAATTCTATATTACCTTCTTAAATTTAATCAGGGATGAACGAGCGCATTAAAAGGTTTCAACCAGAAATTTAAACTATACTAGCTAATAGTTGGTTAATTATTAATTCAACATACTTTGCAATTTCAAACGTAAAATAGGTAAAAATCTCAGCGGGATGACAACAAATAAAAAAGTCAATGCAAGTTGGCTTTTTTTATTTTAATGCGTGTCAAAAATCTTCCAAATCAACAAAAAATGTTGCGCAAAATACCATCGAACTTTGTATTTAATGTTTGAACTTTATGATAATTTGGTTATTGATCTTTGTAATGGATCTTTTTTCAAAAAACATTTTAAACACTTTCTAATCCATGATCAACAATATAAAACCATACGCTAATGAAAGAAGAAAAGCAACACTCAGGTAAGTAACCGCGTCTATTAGTATCTGTTTCATAATTATATAATCTAGAAAACGAGAATGGTTACAAAAAAAGCCGGGGTAGTTAACCCGGCTTTTTAATAACCATAACCAAATTTTTGAACCGTATCCCACCATTACTAAGGCTTTGGTGTCGGTTTGTTGGAATTATATTATAGAACAACCATAACCAACATAAAGATAAAACCATTTTGTTACCACAACCTTTGTTATTTGTAAACCCAATGTTGTGAAACGGTTTTTAACCAAAATGATTTAAACAGGTAATTAACAATTTAAATGTATCAAAATCATGAAAAAGCATTCATATGTTTTTTATAAATTCTAAATAAGGCACTGTTTCTTTGTTTTAAATTCGGTTTCTTTACAATAATTATGTCACTCTTTATTGCATCTCTTAACTCTGGTAGTAATGGTAATTGCTATTACATTGGTAATAGCCGGGAAGCTGTATTAGTAGATGCCGGGATCTCCTGTCGCGAGACGGAAAAAAGAATGAAACGCCTTGGACTAAACATCGAAAAAGTAAAAGCTATTTTTATTTCACACGAACATTCAGATCACATTAAAGGTGTTGAAGTATTATCAAGAAAGTTTAAAATACCTGTATATATTACTCCGGCCACCTTAAACCAAAGCGGCCTGTATCTTATGCCAGAACTAAACAAGATCTTTAGCGCATATAAAGAAGTTACGATTGGTGGACTTAGTGTAAAGGCATTTCCTAAATTTCATGACGCATCAGACCCATACAGTTTTATAATTGCAGGAAATGGGGTTACCATTGGTGTGTTAACCGATATCGGATCGGCCTGCGAGCATGTAGTAAATAATTTTAAACAATGCCATGCGGTTTTTTTAGAAGCGAATTATGATGTAGAAATGTTAGAGAGCGGGCATTACCCTTATTATTTAAAACAGCGCGTTAGTAGCGACAAAGGCCATTTGTCCAACATTCAGGCTTTAGAAATTTTCGTGAAACACAAACCTGAATTTATGAGCCATGTTTTTCTATCCCATCTTTCAAGAGATAATAACGACCCAAAAATCGTGAAAGAAATGTTTTTAAAACACGCCGGGAAAACTAATATTTATATAGCCTCGCGTGATAATGAAACAGATATCTATGAGATTACCGGTAGCCAAAGTTTTACCGAAAAAATAAAACATCCGAAAATAGAAGCTATTCAAACTTCTTTGTTTTAAAGATTTTTTTATACAATGCTATGTATCAAGAAAAAGACCAAGATCTATTTATAAGATTACGTCGAACCAAACACAAAAAATCGTGAATAAAATAAAATACTATGGCGTATTAGTATAAAACTATCATAGTTTAACTAACCTTACAAGCGTTTAATTTATTCCAAAAAATTTGCTTAAATAGGCTTATTGCCCTGAATAAGTCTTAGTAATATAGAAATTACTGCTATTATTAATAAGATATGAATGATGCCTCCGGCGTGGAAACCTAAGAAACCTATTGCCCAAACAACTACTAAAATTACTGCTACTGTATAAAGAATATTACCCATGTTTTTTATTTTTAATTTATTACTTATAATATGCAAATACAATACCAGCTTGTGGCTATGAAGATAAATACACAATAAATACCATTTAAAGGCTAATAATAGTAGATATAGACTATAATTAAATTTATATTGATTAAATGCAACATGCGATATTGCAAAAAAGATACCCAACTTGTGTACTGTGTGGAATAATGTATACACTTGTATTTTAATAGGCGGATGCGATGGTATTTTTTAATTTAGCGAGACGCAATGAATAGAAAATATGTTAACTAACGAAAACACCAAAAAACAATCAATGCCTGCGGTAGTGCTCGTACTTTGCATACTAACTATTATAGGTTCGGTGTTTGGTTTGATAAGGTGTTTGTTGTATGAAGTAGTGGCCGATTTTTCAAACAATACTGATTACTGGAGGGGATATGCTTTTATAATATGTCATTTGTCTACTTTAACAGCGGCAATTATTATGCTCACGCGCAAGGTCATCGGTTTTTGGATCTACCTGGCTTCCCAAATAATTTATATTGGTCTAATAATTTATACCTTATATTCTTACAGTAATTTTCACTATGGCGCATCCAGCGATGCGCAGGCCTTATCCTATGTTTTCACTTTAATTTTTTCAATCCCGTCTGTTATTATGCTGGTGTTGTATCTTGTGCTGGTACGTATACATTTAAACTGAGGAAGCATTTACTTTTTTATTGTAGAATATAATTTCTGACAGTTTGAACAATAACAGGTTAACCGATTGGTTTTTCCCATGTATTCGGTAATTGTTTTGATCTTACACCTCGGACATTCTTTTTGCCTGTATATTAACCAATGCTTTCTTAATTCGAACTTCTTTTTCCATTTGTAAAAATCCCAACTGTATTCGCGCGCTTCTTTTACCAGGTCTTTTAATTTTTTAGGCGATAATGCACTAACATAAGATTCAGGGTGCACTTTTATGCGAAACAATACTTCATTCTTAATAATGTTACCAACGCCGGAAAACGTTTCCTGATTTAAAAGCACGTCACATACTTTTACTTTTTTTAGCGTTGCAAGTTTTTTTTCTGCGATCTTAGAATTCCATTGGTCAGACATAACATCTGTTTCCCATTTATAAGTATCATCCGGATCACCGGGAATGAGCTTAATACTGCAATTATAAAAATTGATCTCGCCTGCTTTAAATTTCATGCTTAGTCTTGGTGTTGTATCTTTTTTTTCATTGATCCTGTAGCTACCAAACATTAAAAGATGGATCCTGAGGTACATATTGTCAAAACATATTAAAAGATGTTTGCCCCAGCTTTTTATATCAGTTATTTTTTTGTTTATCAGGCTTTGAATATCAATTTTTGAATTTCCATTTGCCTCTAGCACTTTCTTTCCTTTAAAAGCGTCTAACTCTTCTTTTAATATAACTATGGACGGTCCTTCCGGCATCGATCTTTATTTTTCAATAATGTTCATTAATTGTAAAGCGTTTGTATATCCTGCCTCATAGTAGGTATTATTAAAATAAACAGAATAAAACTTAGCAGTTGCGGGAAATTTATCCGAAAAATTTTCAAGCTCGGATTTGGCGTAAGATGATTTAAATAATTCTGGATTGCCGTGCAATCGCAAATAGAAATAAGGTGTTGTGCGGATAAAAAATGATTTGATAGCCGGATGATCAATATTGCAAAAAGTGAGCTTTGCCTTTTTAAAAGCTTTAACCACATCGTCATTCCACCAGGAAATGTGTCTGAATTCGATAACGTTTTGTGCATGCGGCGGAATATTATTAATGATACGTTCTAAGTTCTCATCCGAATAATGAAATGAAGGCGGTAACTGAAATAAAAAACAAGACAGTTTATTTTGCAAACCTTCCATTATAAGGCCTTGTAATTTAAGGATGTCTTCACCTGAATCCTTCATTTTAATTGTATGCGTAATATATTTATTCATTTTTACCGAAAATGTAAAATCTTTGGGTGTTACTGCTGCGTATTTTTTTAGATCTGAAAGTTTTGGCGTGCGATAAAAAGTGCCGTTTAATTCTACTGTATTAAAGACCGTGCTATAATATTCCAGCCAGTTTTTTGGCGCTGTTCCTGCCGGATAAAATTTATTTTTCCAATTAGGATAATAATATCCCGAACAGCCGATGTGAAAGGTTTTCATATTATAATGAATGTATGCTAAGAATATGCCAAACAATTAATGTGGGGATTTAATTTTATTGTTTTATAATACCCCGTTGCCTTGAGCGGACATCTTGAAAAAAGAGAAAAATTAGCGGAAGAACTGAGGTAAAATTATTGATGCGAAAAATACTTAATATGAGCTTGTTATGGTTTCTTTTTAAACATGCTCTTTATTTTTTTTCGGATGCTACTGTATTTATCTCTTGGCGATTCATCATTTAATTCATCCATATCTTTGTAAGCCTCAATTAAATTCTCAGGCATCTTACCATTATAATCTATTTTAAAGAACGAAAAGCCGCTGTAAGGAATAGAGTTTTCATTCTGGTGGATCTTTACACGCTTGTTAGTTCCATTTTCTTTAAACGGCTCTAAAAATGCATTTTTTCGGGTATGTAATAATTGCGCGAAACGCTTATCAACAAACGCTTTTCCAATATAATATTCGCATTTTCCCTGGATGGTAAATAAAAGTGGGTCATGGCAATGTTTGGTAACATAATGAAAGAACAAAGAATCTTTGATCGGCATTTTTACTACAGCCAAAGAATCCTCTTCGGTGTAATCGTTTTCTTTTTTATTATTAGTAGCTAAAAAATATTTTTTCTTGGCTTCATAAAATAAAATGTATTCTTTTTCTTTTGCCTCGTATGTTTGTGGATAGACTGAAATAGATGCGTCAGGATTATCTTCCAAATATTTGGCAACTTTTTTCAGAAATTTTTCTTGCGAATGATAGATTTCAACCTGAAGCATTTGCCATTTTACGTAATTGGTTTTTTCGATGGTTTTTTCAATTTTTTTTACTTTTAACCTATAAGGTGTAGTGGGTGGGTTTATGAAAATATTTGTGAATACATCCGTAATTATATCGTGCCAATGGATCTTTGGTTTGTTTAAGTTACCGGTAATAGGTATTTCATAATCTATAACATTACCCCTTTCTCTCACAATAGCCATTACCAATGGTAAGGGTATCCATTTAGTATTTTGGTTGTGTACGCGGTTACCAACCCGAGGATCGATCACTAATAAATGATTATTGCTTTGTATGATACCCGAGCGTACACGCCAGTTGCCATTTATTTGTATGGTTCCCCTGTTTAACGGATAAGAAGTATAATTAACCAGGTAAGGATTAAAAAGTGTTGCCGGAATCTTTTGAAGATTGTATTGCATATCAAAATCTGAACTGTCTTTTGGATTAATGCTTATATGAACAGCAATATCGCCGTATGGATTAAGTCCGGACCTTAGGTCAAACTTTACGCGATCATTATTTTTGCTGATTGAATCGCCAATAACGGAGAACGGTCTTAAACCGAGAGAAACTTTTTCGCTTAATTTATAATCATTATAAAGCAGGTTGCCGTTATAAATGGCTACACGGTTTACTTTGTAATTACTTTTCAAGAAATTTTTCGATAGCTTAACAACGTAATCCGCAATTTCAAAGATAAGGTTAAACCTTCTCGACTCTTTTGCCGATGAGACCTTAGTACCTTTTTTTCCGAAAATGGTTTGCAAATTATCCAAGTGATCGTAGCGCTCATATTTAAGAAACGGTTTGTTAAGCGATACAGAATCAATATTGTATTTTTTATTTTTCGGACTTAGTTCATAGACTTTTATTGCAAATTTTTTAAAAGAGGCGTAATCATCATTTTTGTCTTTCCCAAAATGAAAATCGTTAATGGCCAGCAAACCTTTTGCTATAAGGTCTTCCGCTCTTCTAAAATTTCCGGTAGCTTTAATATCGCAATCCAGGTTGGCATAAAAGGTGCCGTAATTTATCAGGTCTTTTAAATATTGCTCAATAAACTTAAGATCATATTTATTAAAAATGGTAGACAGTTGATAATCCAGATTTTTGATGTTTATTTTAAAGTTGCCTTTTGCATCGCCTTTACCTAAACCGGCAAGAAAAGAAAATTTTGCCGCAATGGTATCAGAATCCCATCTAAAACCGGTACTTTCGATGTTTACATTTTTTATTGGATAGTACACCGGAATCGAAAGATCGCGATAAACAAAATAACCGTTATTTATTTTTAAGTTAAGAAGATTAAAATGAACAGGTCCTTTTTTTGTTTTTTTTACTTTGTGCTTTGGCGAAAAGCGTTCAATGATATCGGTAAAATTTAATTTCTTTGATGTATCCTGCATAATAACACCATGGGGTTCATCTAATATCAGCTCGGTAATTTCATAAGTTCTTGAAAACAATTTGTGCATCGAAAAATTAGCGCTTATGCCCTTAGCAACAAAAAAAAGCGTGTCGCCATTTGGCTCATATACTCTAGCGTTGTTAAGATGCACGTAACCTGTAAAAGGATTTACATAAGCCCAGTCAAGTGTAATTTTACGGCCCAAAAATTTTTCATCGTATTTTTCAATAATGTATTTTGAAAGAGGCGAAATAAACACAATAATAAGAACCAGTCCTATAACTATAAGACTAATAGCAGATAGGATCACTTTTTTTAATCTTTTTGCCGCCATATTTATAGTGAGAGGCCCCTCGACCCAGGTATAATTATTTTGTTGAGCAAAAAGCAACCCGTGGGTAAAAAATTGCCCGTTATGCGATACGGTATTTGCGTAAAGATTAAAAATACCGTTGTGTTCATATGATTTGGGAGCGGAATAGTATAAATTTCTTTTTTCATGAACGCTTCTTTAGTTATACATGATAATTTGATACCTCTTCAATAAATAGCCAAAAAAGCAAATTTTTAGTAATTAGCCAGCCTCAAAAGTAGTTAAATTTATTGTGTTAAAGCCTTGAACTGCCATAATTTATAGTTCCTTATAAAAAACAAGGGAATTTCGTTTATAAATCAAATTTTAATTACTTTTAATGTTCAATATAAGTTGAGACTCGTTATAAGTATAGTAGTTTTTGTTAGCCTGGTTTTTTCACAAAAACTAATTGCACAATCTTTGCCTTTTAAAGAAAACTCGAAATGGGGTATTATAGAAAATGATAAAGTGGTCATAAGACCGGTTTATGATACTGTTTTTAACTTTGATACTGCCGGCAAAATTTGTTTAGCCTGCTTTAAAGCAAAAGGCCCATCTGCCAATAAATTCATTAAAACAGTTACAGTAACCTACGCCTGTAATTATTTAAATAAATCAGGCGAAAAATTAAATATAAAAACAGAGGGGGCAGATACCTGTTCGGTTTTTTCGCTTGGAAAGTTAACTGTAAAACAATACACCGAAAACCCAAATTATTTTATTGTTAGTTCAAAAAGCAAAAAATATTTGGTTAATAAAGATCTTAGCCAAACATTGCTGAAAGGCTATCACGAAATTTATTTAACGGCCGAGCCAAAGTACATTATTACCGAAATAAAAACTGAAGAAGGCATAGTTTACACCGGATTAATTAATTTTAAAGCTGAAGAAATAATTCCTTACCATTATTCCGGTATAAAGATCAATAATAAAGATTCGGTAATAGTTGCTTGCAGTGCAGGCGTTGGTAATAATGGCGATGATGATATTTATGATTACCAGGGAAAAAAAATTAAAAGTTATAAACGACATGTTGATATGGCAACTAAGAACTTTGTTATTTATAAGATATTTGAACCAAAAGAGTATTATATACTTTTAAATTTAAAAAATAAAGAAGAAACAATTTTTACTGCTGATGAAGTGACACCCTTCGAAAGAGATGAGGTTTTATTGCGGACCAAGAACGAGTGGTTTGTTTTTGATCTAGCTTCAAAGCAAAGAAAGCCTTATAAAAAATAATGTATTATAACCGATCTGAAATGAAAAAAATTAGAGTTGCCATAAATGGTTTTGGAAGAATTGGTAGAATGTATTTACGCAATAGTATTAATAACCCTGCTATTGAAATAGTGGCTATTAACGATCTTACAGACGCTTCAACACTTGCGCATTTATTAAAATATGACTCTATTCACAGGAAGTTTGAAGGAGAAATTAAAGTAAATGGAAACAGCTTGGTTATAAATGGACAAACCATAAAAATAGTTTCGCATAGCGATCCCGGACAGTTACCCTGGAAAGAAAATAGCATTGATATAGTTGTGGAGTGTACCGGCCATTTTTTAGATAAAGAAAGTGCCAACAAACATCTTGCTGCCGGGGCTAAAAAAGTAATACTATCTGCACCTGCAAAAGATGATGACATAAGATCAATAGTTTTGGGTGTAAATGATAATGTTCTTGAAAGTAATGATGTAATTGTTTCTAACGCTAGCTGCACCACTAATTGCGCTGCGCCTATGTTAAAGGTATTAGACCAGTTTGGTATTGAAGAAGCATATATTACAACCGTGCATTCTTATACAAGCGATCAGCGCATACAGGATGCGCCACATAAAGACCTGCGCAGGGCAAGGGCTGCAGCGATGAGTATTATTCCAACATCAACCGGGGCTGCAAAAGCGATCACAAAAATATTTCCGCATCTGGAGGGAAAAATTGGTGGCTGTGGTATGCGGGTGCCGGTGCCGGATGGTTCGTTAACGGATATTACCTGTGTGTTAACCAAGATCCCAACGGTAAAAGAAATTAATGAGGCTTTTAAACTGGCAGCTCAAACACATTTAAAAGGTATACTTGAATATACAGAAGACCCTATTGTAAGTGTAGATGTGATTGGCAATGCGCATAGTGTATTGTATGATGCCGAATTTACAAGCATAGTTGGAAATCTGGTAAAGATAATTGGCTGGTATGATAACGAGTGGGGTTATAGTAACCGCTTGGTTGATCTGACCTTACTGATGGGAAAATAATTCCTTTTCCAAAATCATATTTTATTTAAAAAAACAAGCAATAGTGTTATTGTACAAGAGTTGTTTTTGTGGCCACACCGGCCATATTAAACCGGCCAATGGCTTTTGTTTTAGCGCCATCGGGGGTGACAATATTAGTTTTTACATTTTCGGGAGTGGTAGCAAACAGGCCGCCGTTATTTATCTGCGCAATTGCTTGTATAAAAAAGAAATAAGTTTCTTTTGATACTGAGTGTACTTCTACTTTGCATTTATCATATTTATGAAATGATTTAAAACTTAAAAATGTTCCCGGTGGTGTAAAATAAATAGTATCAGACGGTGGGTCGTTAACAATGCCACCTGTACCATCAATGCTTACGTTCAATTCATCCGGGTTTTCGGCTAAGGTATCATTGCGAAAAGTTTTTATCCAATAATAATCGGGGTTATTATCTGCTTTATCTCTGGCAAGAAGCAGGCAGTTATACATTGTATCTTTGGCTGCCGGACCAAAACTACCCTCTTGTTGAACAACAAGAATACTATCAATAACAGCAGTTCTTTTTTGAACTGCAAACGACGTGTAGGTTACACCATCCAAGGTTACATTTAATTCATAACTATGATCTGTTTTTGCAATGGTATCTGCCGGCGTTAAAGTAAATACATATTTTCCGTTAGATGTATAATTAAAAACATATTGCTTATTAGCAGTAAGGTCTTTTAAAATGACACTGGCACCGCTTACGCCCGGTGTTTCCTGATTACTAAAATAATTGGCATTAGTTGTTACTTTTATAACCTGATTACTACGCAGATTATTTACAAACGCATCAACAACGTATATTTTTGACCCCTCATCCAGTTTTATCTGGATCACATCTGTACACGATGTCAGAATTAAAAAGGGAACAAGGATAAATAATTTTATTATATTTTTCATATTCTTAAAAATTAAAATTATAAGTTATTGCAGGTACAATTGAACCAATAACTGAAAAGCGTACTGCTTCAGTTTGGTTTGGTTCGCCGTTTTTGGCTTGGAAATAAATACTAAAAGCATTTCGCCTGTTATAAGCATTGTATACACTAAACACGAGTGTTTGTTTATAGCGTCGCGTTTCATTTTTCTTAAATGTGTAAGTTGCGCCAAGATCTAATCTATGATATGGCGTAATACGATAATTATTACGAATGTTATCGGTATTGTATGGAATATTATAATTTTGAATTTGAATTTTTGAGTTAGGAAAACTTGCCGGCGTTCCACTTAAGAAAACAAAATTGGTAGAGATGTTCCAACGTTTTGAAATATCATAATTTAAACTTGTATTAAGGCAATGCGTTCTATCATAACGGCTAAAGAACCAATTATCATTGCTGATACCTCTTACCAAACGCTCTGTTTTGCTTAAAGTATAGCTTATCCAACCTTTAATTTTTCCTTTGTTCTTTTTTACATAAAACTCTGCACCATAAGCGCGACCTAAACCCTGGATCAATTGACCTTCTACTCTTTCGTTAATAAAAAGATCGGCATTGTCAACATAATCCAATTGGTTCTGTAAATATTTATAATATACTTCAACAGATGTTTCGTAAGTATTGTCTTTAAAATTCCTGAAATAACCAACGCTTCCCTGATCGGCAATTAAAGGCTTTAAATTATTAGAAGCGATGGTATAAACATCCAAAGGTGTACTTGCAGCTGTATTGCTGATCAATTGAAGGTATTGGGCCATACGGTTATAACTAGCTTTAATTGAGCTTTCTGAATTAATTACATAATTCATAGAGAAGCGTGGCTCAGGATTAATATATTGTTTAATAGGCTGGCCGTTAGAAAAATGGTGAGTGCTGTCTAAAGGCTTTGGTTCGTTTGGAATGGTATCTCTATAATAATAGGCAGTTCCTTTTCCTATATAATTATACAAGCTAACCCTTAAGCCATATTCAAAAGTAAGTCTTGGTCGTATTTTATGCTCGTTACCAATGTATGCTGAATATTCAACACCATAACGTTTTTCTGATTTAAATTTTACGCTCGATCCTTCGGCAAATTGCCCAATAGCATCATAAGGTAAAAAATCATATAACAGTGCTTGTGCGCCAAAACGTAAAGTGTTCTTTGTATTTAAAAAATAAGTAAAATCGGGTTTCACGCTATAATTAATAACGTTGCTGGTCCACTCAAATTTTTGATTCAGCTGTGGTAATTTAAATCCGAGAAAATATTTGTAATTACTGTAAAAGCCAGAAACGTTCATGAATAGTTTATTATTAAAAATATGGTTCCATCTTAATGTAGCTGTTGCGTTACCCCAATTAAATTTAAAGGCCACCGCACCAAACACATCTCTTCCAAAATAACTGCTGGCAAAAACGGTGTTCTTGGCATTTATGCGATAATTTATTTTTGCAGTAAGATCATAAAAATAAAACTGCGCATCTTTAATTGGATTTGTTTTTTTTACAAATGGTTTTACTAACGCATCAATATAACTTCTACGGCCGGCAATAATAAAACTCATTTTATCTTTAATAATAGGACCTTCAATACTAAGGCGACTAAACACAGTGCCTAGTCCGCCATTTACTGCGAATTTTTTACTGTTACCTTCTTTCATTCTAATATCTAAGATAGACGAAACCCTTCCGCCATATTGCGAGGGAATACCGCCTTTAATTAATTTTACATCTTTTACGGCATCAGGATTAAATACAGAGAAAAAACCAAATAAGTGAGAGGAGTTATACACCGGCGCTTCATCCAATAAAATTAAATTCTGATCAATGTTACCACCTCTTACGTTAAAACCACTGGCGCCTTCGCCAACAGTTGTAACACCTGGTAAAAGTTGTATGGCACGCACAATATCCACTTCGCCAAACATGGCAGGAATCTTGCTTATTTGTTTAATGTCTAATTTGGTTGTACCCATTTCGGTACTTTTAATATTTTTATCTTCTGCCTCACCGGTAACAACAATTTCATCTAACTGTTTGCCTTCTTCTGCCAACTCGTAATTTTTAGTTATGTTCTTATCAAGATTTACTGCAAAAGTATAGGTGGCGTAACCTATTAACGAAACGGCAATTGTGTGTTCGCCTTTGGGAAGTGTAAGCGAGAAAAAACCATATTCGTTGGCAGAAGCACCAACGCTTGAACCCAACTTATAAACTGTAGCACCAATTAAGGATTCACCGTTCTTTGAATCTTTAACGTAACCGCTAATACTGAACTTGTCCTGACTAAAAGTTCTTTGAACAAAAAAACTTAAAAAAAGTAGTACTCTAAATCTCATATTTTTTATATTAATGTCAGTATTAGTGGATCTTGCTTAAAAATGATGCATTTCCGGCACAAAACTATGGAAACTTTTATTGTCCCACAAGTTTCCGTACTTAAAAAACACCTTTTATGTAAAATTTTGCTGGTCAAACTGTTTTTTAATCGGCCAAGTTACATCTTTCGTAGGTAAGACGATTCATTTAGGGTTTACCCCTATGTTATAAGCTCAAATAAGTATCTTTTTTGTAAGTTTGCCAGTATTTCACAATATTTTTAATTAATGAAACCATCAATACCTAAAGGTACACGTGATTTTGGTCCGGCAGAAATGCAGAAACGACAATATATTCTGGATATTATCCGGAATAATTTCGAATTGTTCGGCTACCAGCCAATCGAAACACCTTCCATGGAAAATATTACCACGCTTACCGGTAAGTATGGCGAAGAAGGTGATCAACTCATCTTTAAAATTTTAAACTCCCGCATTCACGAAAGCAAAAATAAAGATCTGCTAAAAAAAGAATTTGATCTTTCTTTAGAATCATCGCGCAATTCAGAAGAGCTAACCGAAAAAGCATTGCGCTACGATCTTACTGTCCCCTTTGCCCGTTATGTGGTAATGAACCAACATAACTTATCTTTTCCTTTTAAGCGTTATCAAATACAACCGGTTTGGAGAGCTGATCGTCCACAAAAAGGACGCTACCGCGAATTTTACCAATGCGATGCGGATGTTATAGGTTCTGATTCTTTAATTAATGAGCTCGATCTTATTTCATTAATGGATAAATCGTTCAGGGAATTAAGTGTGCCGGTTATTTTAAAATTTAACAACCGTAAAATTCTTACTGCTTTGGCACAAGTAATTAATGAGCCTTCTAAGATCATTGATATTACCGTTGCAATTGATAAGTTGGATAAAGTTGGAAAAGATGGCGTAAATAAAGAATTGATAGAAAAAGGAATTTCCGCAAAAGCCATTGAAACCTTACAACCACTTTTAGATTTTAAAGGAGATAATAAACAAAAAGTAGAAGTGCTAAGAAAATTGGTTGGCACTAACGATGAAGGAAAAAAAGGCATTGAAGAAATTGAATACCTTTTAAATAATTTAAATGTTTCTTACGCTAAAATAGAATTAGATATTACCCTTGCCCGTGGCTTAAATTATTATACCGGAACTATTTTTGAAGTAAAAGCAAATGCAGGAACATTTACACCAAGTATTTTGGGGGGTGGTCGCTATGATGACCTTACCGGAATCTTTGGGTTAAAGAACATGAGTGGCGTAGGTATCTCTTTTGGTATTGATCGTATTTATGATGTGATGGAAGAATTAAATTTATTTCCAGATCACATTAGCAAAGTTTCAAGCACTAAGTTATTGTTCACGCATTTTGATCTTGAAACACAAAAACATTGTTTAAAACTGGCAGCCAGATTAAGAGAAAATAATATTTCCTGCGAGGTTTACCCGGATGTAACAAAAAAATTAGGCAAACAATTTGAATACGCCGATAAAAAAAACATTCCTTTTGTTTGTACCGTGGGTAGCGATGAGATAGCCAGCCAAACCTACGCGTTTAAAAATATGGCAAGCGGTGAGCAAAAAAAATTAAGCCTGAACGAAATAATTGACGAACTAAATACTAGTAGGAATGACTTTTAATATTGACCATACAAAAAAATTAACGCTTAACGATCTAAAAAAATTTCTTGAAGATAAAGATGCAAAAGTTGCTTTAACCGATGGCGCAAAGAATTCTATTTTGAAATGCCGAAATTATTTAGATGAAAAATTAAAAAATAATACTAAAGCTATTTACGGCATTAACACCGGTTTTGGTTCGTTATGCAACGTTATTATTCCTGATAAAGATATTGAGCAATTACAGGAAAATTTAGTAAAGAGCCATGCTTGCGGTATGGGGCAGGAAGTGCCGCAGGACATTGTAAAATTAATGTTATTCTTAAAGATCCAAGCACTTAGTTACGGTAAAAGTGGCGTGCAATTACAAACGGTTGAACGTTTGTGCGATCTTATCAATGAACAGATTTATCCGGTAATATATCAGCTAGGCTCTCTTGGTGCAAGCGGTGATTTGGCACCTTTGGCACATTTGAGCTTACCGCTTTTGGGTTTAGGAAAAGTAAACTATAAAGGTAAACAGTCAAATACTGCTGAGGTTTTAAAAGAAAAAAATATCAACCCAATAAAATTAAGATCAAAAGAAGGCCTGGCATTATTAAATGGAACACAATTTATGAGTGCTTATGGTTGTTATTGTTTAATTAAGTCTGATCTTTTAAATAAAGCTGCCGATCTTATTACTTCTATTTCATTGGATGCTTTTGATGGGCGTATCGACCCTTTCAAAGATAATCTTCATACAATAAGGCCGCATGCAGGCCAGTTACAAACTGCACGCGCCATCAGGAATTATTTGGAAGGAAGCGAGATTGGTAAACAAGAAAAAAAACAAGTTCAAGATCCGTATTCATTTCGTTGTGTGCCGCAGGTGCATGGCGCTACAAAAGATACGGTTAACTATGTAAATTCTGTTTTTGAAACGGAAATAAATTCTGTGACAGATAATCCAACCATTTTTCCGGAGGAGGATGAAATTTTAAGTGGAGGAAATTTTCACGGACAACCACTTGCCTTAGCTTTGGATTTTTTGTGTATTGCAATGGCCGAGCTAGGAAGCATCTCTGAGCGCAGAACTTATTTATTAATCTCCGGCCAAAGAGGCTTGCCGCCATTTTTAACACCAAACGCAGGGTTGAACTCCGGTTTTATGATCCCACAATATACTGCTGCAAGCATTGTAAGTCAAAGCAAACAATTATGTACTCCTGCTAGCGTAGATAGCATTGTTTCTAGTAACGGACAAGAAGACCATGTAAGTATGGGCGCTAATGCAGCAACAAAATGTTTGTTGGTAATTGATAACACAAAAAAGATATTGGCAATAGAATTATTAAATGCAGCGCAGGCTTTAGAACTAAAGCGTCCTTTAAAGTCGTCTGCAAAAATAGAGGCTGTAGTTTCTTCATATCGTAAAACAGTTCCTTTTATGAAAAATGATGAAGTGGTTTATGAATTCATGCAGGCTTCACAAGAGTTTTTGCAAAACATGTCATTTTAAATGAGCCTTAATTTTTTTAAATTATTTTTTTTTAGCTGGCTATTTTTTTTAAATAATTATTATGGCTATGCCTGCCAATGTCCTTTAACTACATTGGGTATAGAAGAATGCAATAAATACGAAATTATTTTTAAAGGTAAAGTTGTTTCGGTAACAACCTGCGATAATAAATTTGGAACAGCTGTTTTTGAGATAGAAGAATTGTACAAAGGAAATGCCAGTAAACAATTTACGGTTTTGTATGAGTGTGGCGTTGAATGTGCCATGGAATTTAACGAAGGTGAGGAATGGGTTATTTACAGTAATTATAAGCAGGTGGATAAAGCTTTAATGAATTGGTGCAGCCGAAGCCGAAAATTCTTTAAGAATGCAAAAGAAGATTTTTATACTACCACCTATGGTAATGATTATTACGATGAATTAAAATTTTTAAGACAAAATTTGGGCCTGCACCGTTTTTTAGTTCTTAAACCAAGCACAACTGAGAATAGGAATGCCCGTCCTACTACAAATCAAACCATATTAATGTTGCTGATATCTTTAACAGCAATAATTTTATTTTACTGGCTGTTTAAAAAATATTTTAAGTTTTAATGATGAAAGTTCAACTATTTAAACCACATCCCTGGCATGGCATTCCAATTGGGGTCAATTGCCCTACGATCGTTACCGCGTATATTGAAATGGTACCCAGCGATACTGTAAAGTATGAAATAGATAAAGAAACGGGATACAGAAAAGTTGATCGTCCACAAAAATTTTCGAACATTGTACCGGCGCTTTATGGTTTCGTGCCACAAACCTATTGTGGAGAAAAAATAAGAGAATTCTCTGAAAGCAAGTCAGGTAAAAAAGTAATGAAGGGAGATGGCGATCCATTAGATATTTGTGTAATAACAGAAAAAAATATTACAAGTGGCGATATAATTTTAGAAGCTATTCCAATAGGTGGTTTTAGAATGATAGATAAAGGTGAAGCCGACGATAAAATTATTGCTGTTTTAAAGCAGGATGAGATATATGGACATATTACAGATGTAAAAGATTGTCCAAAAAATTTAATTGACAGGTTAAAACACTATTTTTTAACTTATAAAAATATGCCCGGTCAGGAAAATAAAGCAGTTGAAATTACTCACACGTATGGTGTTGAAGAAGCACACGAAGTTATTTTAAGAAGTATTGCGGATTATGACGCTAAGTATAGAGCCTAGTTATTAATTTTCCTTCTCTAATGTTTGCTGCCATTTCCAGGCGCTGGCCATCATTTCATCCAAAGAATATTTTGGGGTCCAGTTCAATTCTTTTTTCGCTAAACTATTATCCGCATACACGGCAACCACATCGCCTTCGCGCCGGCTACCAATAGTGTAATTTAATTTTTTATCGGAAACTTTTTCAAACGAGGAAATAGCTTCCAGAACGCTTACACCATTGCCGGTACCTAAATTAAAAACAGAAACGTTTTTTTTGTTCTTTTTTTCGATCAAATAATATAAAGCTTTTACGTGCGCATCGGCAATATCGCTTACGTGAATATAATCGCGAATGCAAGAACCATCCCGCGTATCAAAATCATTTCCAAAAACGGTTAAAGAATTTTTGCCTACAGCCGTTTGCGTAATAATGGGCACCAGATTATTTGGCCGGTTCAAAGGAAACTCGCCAATATTTCCACTTAAGTGTGCGCCAACCGGGTTAAAATAGCGAAGCAGTACGGCATTAAAAGCAGGATCTGCTTTACAAACAAAATTTATTATGTCTTCTCCAATTTGTTTTGTATGGCCATAAGGGCTTTCGGCTGTTTTTAAAGCTGTGTTCTCCGTTACAGGTAACTCATCGGCATTGCCATAAACAGAGCAGGAAGATGAAAAAATAAAATTCATTATTTTTTGCTCTTGTGCAAATTTTAAAAGATTATTTAAAGAGGTTAAGTTGTTTTGATAATAGAGCAGGGGATGAGCCATACTTTCGGGTACCGATTTAAAAGCGGCAAAATGTATGATCCCAATAATATCTTTAATTTTTGAAAGTTGTGAATGAATTTGTTGTTCATCGCAAAGATCAAAGTTCAACGCATCAAAATCTTTTCCAGTAATTTCTTTTATCCTTTTATAAGCAGCTTCTGTAGAATTAGAAAAATTGTCGATAGAAACCACCTTAAAATTGGTTTTAGTAAGCAACTCAATAATAGTATGCGAACCAATGTATCCTGCACCTCCTGTAACAACTATCGTTTGCATACTTTTGCTTTTGGTATTTCTTAGAGGCATAAATATATAAATAAAAATTTGGGAATAATGGTTTATTAGGTTATTTTTAAGACAATTATGCACCAGTTTAGGTATTATTTTTTTAAGATTCTTTATATACTTGGGATTGGAAAGTGGTTGCTTCATTTCAATCGTAAAAACGGCAGGGTTCCTGTTTTGGTATTTCATAAGATCATCCCCGAATACGATGAGATATGGCCCGGCATACACCCCAAACTTTTTGAAGAAATACTGGTGCTTGTTAAAAAACATTATACCATTTTACCGTTAAACGATCTTTACCTCAAACAAAATGCTGAATTAAAAAACGCTTGTTTTATTACTTTTGATGATGGGTATAAGGATTACCTGGATTATGCCTACCCGATCTTAAGAAAACACAACGTTCCATCTACTTTATTTATTTTACCCTATCAAATCACTAACCGCGGTCATATATGGACTTCTGCAGTGATCTTTTTTGTAAAGCATTATTCTTTTCCTGAAATAGAGGAATTTTTCACAAAAAAAAATATTCATATCAAATTTACTAACAAGGGCAATTATTTTAAATTAAACCTTGACATCACGACGCATTTATGCAATATGACGCAGGTGGAAAGGATGAGTATTATATTTGAAATGAGGCAAAAATTTGTTACAGATAACCGTGTAATTGAAAATGAACTTTTGTCGTTTGACGAATTGCGGATGTTAAGCCCCGAATTGGTTTCTTTAGCCTCTCATAGTTTAACGCACCCAAGCTTTAAAAAAGAATTTGACCCTGTTTTTGTAGAAAGCGAATTAAAAGACTCAAAAGATATCATCGAACAGGAAACGAAGCGGGAAGTGAATGCTTTTGCTTTTCCTTTTGCTAATTATAATGAAGTATCGATCAATATCGCAAAAAAATTATACAAAGTATGTTTTACAAGAATAAATGATTTTGTGGATCTTGATAAAATAAAAAAAGATAAGAACTATTCATATGACCTCGCCAGATTCAACGTTCATCATGATAGTGCTGAGGAAGTGTTCCTTTTAATGAATGGCTTCCATAAAAAACTACGTAACTGACCTTTTGCAGGTTACAAAGATCCAGTCATCTAGGGTTTCATCATTTTCGATTTTCCCATTTTTTGAAAACAAGGCTATGTCATAAAAGTGATAGGTATTAAGTTGTTCTTTTAAGAACCGTGGAGAGGTGTAAAAAGTAAAAAGTCCGTAATTGTGAGCGCTATCATTTATAATAGCGTATTCTTTTAAGCGAATTTCTTTTTCTTTTTGCTTTAAATGTTTTGGTAAAAAAGGCAATAACTTAATAAACGTTTTTAAATTAGTAATAAGGTTGTTGCTTTTGTTCCTCCATGGAAGTTGATCAAAGGTCGTATGATCTTTATTATGCGTTGAAAAAAAGAAAACGCCATTTGGTTTTAATACCCGATTTATTTCTGATAATATTTTTTTCCGATCATCTAGGCTAACATAATCAATACCATTGAAAGAAAAATTAACAAGGTCAAAGGTGTTGTTCTCAAAGGCGCTGAGGTCCCTTGCATCTATTAAGCGAATATCAGCATTCGGAAATTTAGTTTTAACTGTTTCAACAAATCCTTTAGAATAATCTATGCCAATGTAATTTTTACAGATACTCACCAGGTAGGCAGTTGTACGTCCGCCACCAATACCAATATCTAAAATGTTCGATCTTAAAATAAGGTCTTTATGTAATTCAAAAAAATATTTTTCAATGGGAGTTAGGGCATCAAGATGATCATACCATTTAATAACTGTTGCAGAATTATAAGTATTTAAATTAGGATCGCTCATCTGATCTTCTTTAAAAAAGCGAGTAATTTATTTTTATAAATCACACCGCTATATTCTTTCACTTTGTTTTGGGTAAATTGTTCCTTAAATTTATTTATATTTAAAAGTTCTTTATCCTCAGAGCCATTATACCAGCCGCAAAAATCGTAATAAGATGCACCTGCTTTTTTAAATTCAAGTATATCTAACCAATGTAGTGCGCGATGCGCTCGGCCAATGTGTGAATTATTAAAATCATTGTTCAGCTCATGTTTTAAATGAAATGAATAGAGATTGGTTGCTCTTTGTTTTGTGGCCCTGTAAAAATTAAGACACAAAAATTTACCGTTTTGTTTTATATAAGAAACAGCTAGGATACCATTAGTATTATATGCCTTTAATCGAAAAGCTTCTGCTTTTCTTATTTTTTTATACCCGGCAAAACGATCGAACATTTTTATGTACTGGTTAAGATCGTTTTTTGATGGGCCTAATTCTATCTTGTATTCAAATTGCTGGTTATTAAGAAAAGAATTTATTTCTGAAAAAGTACGGTGATAAATATTCTTGCGGATATCCTCTTCGGTTAAAGCAAGATTAACTAATAGAGTATAGAACTCAGTAAGAGAAGCGTTGATGTTATTAGGGCACTGGATAAAATAGTTAATATCGGCATTTAATGAGGTATTACTACTCACAAAACTATCATTTACCGAAAACAACAGCCGGCGATAATTGATATGGCTTACTTCTTTTAAATGCACTCTTAAAAGTAATGAAACAATATAACTGTAAGTAATAATATTATAAGGTTTTTTTTCATATTTTTAGAGATTGTGCAGGATTCAGTATTAGACATATTTGACGTTTTATTACCCCCATTTTATTTTATACTTATTTTCCTGTGGGCACGAACGATAGTAGTTAGAAATATTAAGAGTAAACCCTATTATAGATACCTTTTGCCCGGTTTG
The DNA here is from genome assembly GCA_013697245.1 of Bacteroidota bacterium. Lineage (GTDB taxonomy): Bacteria > Bacteroidota > Bacteroidia > B-17B0 > Aurantibacillaceae > Aurantibacillus. The sequence continues at coordinate 97,160 of JACCXH010000071.1, read as the reverse complement.
ATCTGTAAAATTATTGGTGGTATTGGTTTGTGCATAGTTTATACATTTTATTATACAGAGGGCGGAGACGTAACAAATTATTTTTTATCCACCAGAACCTTTGTTAACGTAATATTAGAAGGCAACTTTAACAAGTTCTTTGAACTAATGGATTATAAGAATAATAATGTTTGGGAAATATTATCCAATAATAATACGTTTGGATATTTTCTTTTTGCGCCAAGCGATTATTATGCGCTGTTTACTGTTTCAATTACAATACCGTTTTGTTTATTGGCGGGCAAAAGTTTTATTGCCACTACTGTTTTACTCTCCAGCTTTAGTTTTATTGGTTTATGGAAATTATACGAGGTGTTTGTAGACCACTTTCCTAACTTAAGCAGGCAGTTTGCCATAGCAATTTTTTTCATTCCCTCTGTTTTCTTTTGGGGTTCAGGCATATTAAAAGATACTTATACTTTAAGTGCTATTGGCTTTTACATTTATGGATTGTATAAATTTCAAATATTAAAGCAGCGAAAACTAAAATACCTATTATTGATATTAGGATCAATTGTTATATTTGTTTATATAAAACCTTACTATTTTTTTGCCTTATTGCCCGGTTCTTTGATCTGGATTTTTTTTCAGAAAATAACTAAAATACAAAATCCCATTTTAAGAATAATGATCGTACCTATACTACTTTCTACAACAATAATTTTGGTGATTGGGGGTTTACAAGTGTTTGGACAATATCTTGGCGAATACAGCTTAGATTATATTTTGCTTAAAGCTGTAAAAACACAGCAAGATCTTATCAGGGTGGAGTATGGAGGAAACAGCTATAATATTGGGATATTTGAGCCAACTTTGACGGGTATTATTTCAAAATTACCCGCCGCACTAAACATGGCTTTTTTCAGACCATATATTTGGGATACAAGAAACGCAGTAATGCTTCTTTCAGGCTTAGAAAATTTATTTATGCTTGGTTTTAGTTTGTATATTTTAATTAAAGTAAAATTCTCTACCTTGATTAAGTCCTTATTTAGTAATCCTTTGTTGATCTTTTCTTTTTTATTCGCTTTGTTCTTTGCATTCTCTATTGGTTTAACAACGGCAAATTATGGCGCTCTTGTAAGGCTGAAAATACCTTGTATCCCTTTTTATCTATGTTCTTTATTTATTTTATATTACTTAAATAAAGCAAGTTTCAAGAATAAATAGAATGGTAAATGTTTTCCGCAATAGAATAGTTTCGGTGAGTTTCTGCAATTTTTCTGATCTTGTTTTCAAGTGTTTTGTCCTGTAATAATGAATCTATTTTTTTTACGGCATTGGTATATTCTTCATTATTAAGCTCATTAAGAACATAACCTATATTATTGTCATGTATTAAAGCACTGTCAGTAGAAATATTTTTAGTAATAACAACCGGCAGCCCCATAGCCCAATACTCGGCATTTTTTATAGGTGTACAATATTCTTTGGTTGGCACCGATTTAACCGGACATATACCAAAATCAGCAAGTGAAAGATATTGCGGTACGAATTTATGCTCCACAAAAAGTTTAATGATCACTTTATTGTTTAAGCCCGAACTCTCGCAAAAACTGTTCACTTCTTCATCAGAATGATTGGTTAATAATAACACTTTAAATTTTTCGCCCCAATAAGAGGAGGCTACTTTAAAAAAATCAAATACTTCCTGCGATAAATAAATATCGCCAAACTTGCCAATGTAAATACAAACACGGGAACTTTGACCAAGTTCCTTAACCAAAGAAAGATCTTTTTCTTTTTTTGAAAATAAGTCAAGATCAACACAGGCCGGCTTCACATAATATTTTGGTTTTACAAGGCCATATACTTTTTGCGAATAAGCTATCATCCCTTCAGCAGCACAAATTACGTTAACGGCTCTTTTTAACTGAAGTTTTTCAAGTTTAAATAAAATCTTAAACATAAAACCATCTTTTTTCCAGGTTTTGGTTTCCACCATCGATTGCGCATGAGGCTCGAAACTATCTAATATTAGCGGTTTGCCTGTGAAGATAGAAACAATATAACCTATTGCTCCGCCAGGAGTGCACCAGGCATGAATATAATTTATCCGGTTACTTATTGTCAAAAAAATAAGAGAAAAAAATATATAAATAAATTTTAAACCCATTATAAAACCAAATGGAGAATAATTAAAATTTATAAGTGTAATACCTTCTTTATTAAAATCTTCCTTTGCTTTTAAATAATCCTTAGTGGCATTTCTAGACCGTGGAGTTAAAGTAAAAAGTAATATTTTACTATTAGAACTCAAATTTTTTTTAATCAGCCTGATATAAGGCAAGGCATAGGATTGTAATATAGAACTGTTAAATCCCCAATAAGTAATAACCAGTATATTTTTAGTTCTGCTCAAAATAAATGCTTTATAACACCAAAAAATCTGCGCTTAAAAAGTATCATTGGATTATTGATCAGACTTAAACAAAGGTATTTAAATGCGATCATCGGGTTTTTTTTGGTCATAGCAATGTGAAGCGCTGCGTATGAATAAATACCCATTAAAAAAGTGCTTCGGTGAAAAAAGGAGTTTTTGATCACCCTTGAAGTTTTGAGGATGTGATTTTTAAAGTGTAAGATCTTATCATTTATTTGCATAGCGCCATAATTTAAAACGCTACGCCCGCCATGATTGATCATTACTATTGATTTACCCGGAAAGCAATACAATTTATTTTCTGCAATGATACGTAGCCATAACTCCCAATCTTCAAAAAGTATTAATCCCTTATGTATATTGAAATAATATTTCTTAAAAAGATCCTTTTCAACGATAATAGAACTACAGCCTAAAAAGTTTCCATAAAATAATTTAGTTGCCGGAAAGAAACCGCCAACGCCATATTCATACAAAGGACTTTTATCGGGATTGAGTATAATGTAGCCGGCAAATATAAATTTTGGAATAGATTTTTGTTTTTGAACAAATTCATAAATAGATAAAAGATGGTCTTCTTTCATTTTATCATCCGAATCTAAAAATATAAGATAATCGCCAGCAGCCTTATCTGCTCCAAAGTTTCTGGCAATACTTCTTTCTTCATTCTCTTTATAAAAATATTTTATTTTCGAGTTTTTAAATTGTTTTATTACTTCCCCTGTATTATCAGTACTGCCATCATCCACTACAATTATCTCGTAATCATTAAATGATTGAGAAAGTACCGTGTACAATGTTTCCTGTATAATTGCAGCTCTGTTATGGGTAGGTATTACGATGGAAAAAAACATAAATTAACGTTTAAGTTTTCTAAAAATAGTAAAAACAAACTTCGGAATAAATTTACGTCTAAAATTATATTTATTGTAATTATTTAACTTATAAAAATCAGGATATGTTTCTTTTAAAAATGCGCTTATTTTCTCACATGCCATATAATTAAAGGCCCTGTAATTGTAATGAAAGTGAAGGTTAAGATGTTGCAAAAAAATAGTTTCAACTTCGCTGTTGCTAAAATTAATTTTAATTTCAAAGTTTGCTGTTGTGGAAGTATTTACTAACTTCAATTCTTCAAGTTTTTTTCCAAAAAAGTTTTTCCCCAGAGAAAGAAAAATGTTACGTACAACAATAGCCCACTCCTCAAGGAATTTAATTTCATTATTTGATTTAGAATTCTCATGCAATCTATAATTCGACAGCAAAGCATCCATTCTTTTTATTTTAGAGCCAAGTAAAATAGCCTTAGCTATTAATTCAAAATCCATGGCGTAATGCAGTTTTTCATTTACTGGCATGTTAGTGGCAAACAATTCTTTTTTAAGAAATGAAGAGGGTTGTGGGAATCGCATGTACGGGAGATATTCATGCAAAGGAATATTTTTTGTAAGACCAATTATTTTTCTTTTTATACCATTACCAAACAAATTTGTTTTACCATGAACAATCATTAGATCCGGATCGCTCACAAATTCATTTTTAATTAGTTCTAAAGTATTTAACTCATAATAATCATCACTATTAAGCCAGGTAACAATATCTCCGGTTATAAATTGTAATCCTTTATTTATGGCATTACTTTGACCCTTATCTTTTTCGCTAAGCCATTTAAATAGTTGTGTTTCGTACTTTTTTATAATTGCAAGAGTGTTGTCTGTGCTGCCACCATCAACAACAATAATTTCAAAATTTTTATATGTTTGATGAAGGATCGACAGAATAGTTTCTTCAATAAATTGCCCCTGGTTTAAAGTAGGAATGATAATAGATATTTTAGGGTTGGTTATCATTACAGATTAGGCATCAGAACTATTGATAAAGATCAATTTTAGTAGTTAAAGTCATTACGCGCAAAAAAAACGGTCGCCACATTATTAAGTATTACATTTTTAGCAACAATTATATAACCTAAATTTTTTAAAAAGATTGCTGAGCGATGTGTTAAAAGATCGTCAATCGATCGAATATTTAATTCTACAGCAATAATTTTTGGTTTATATTTTGTCCAGTCATTCGAATTAAGGACCTCAAAATCCAAACCCTCCACATCAATGTTAAGAAGATCTATTTGAGAAAATTTTGATTCGTATTGCTGTAATATCTTTTTTAAGGGCCATACTTTTACCGGAATAGTTTTAGTTACTTCTTTAAACATACCATTCTCAACTAAATTTTCTTTTGAGAATGAGTTCATGGTTGAATTATCTGAGATGATAAAATAATTTACTTCCTGTTCAACTTCACCAACTCCGCATTCCAAATTAATATCGTTTGGCCTTAATTTATTAAAAGCTTGCATACTGCCGGGCGTAGCGTCAATATTAATACCGGTCCAGCTATTACGGTAAAAAAGATAAGTGTTTGAATCCTTGTAAGGATGAAACGCGCCAACATCCACAAAAAAACCTTTTTGTTTTTGATCAAGTTGTTTACGAAATATATTTTGTAGAATGGCATCCTCACCTCCCTGGGAAAAGAAATAATTTGAAAGGTCAACCCCTAAAATGGCTTTCCTAAGCATTTTTTTTATGTTATCAGTTAACGACACGTATCTTTATTTTTTAGAGAACTACTTAACTTTTTCATAAATCGCGTCATACTCCATGGTCACACCTTCTGGCCTGTAAACAACAATAATATCTATGAGCTTAAAATTATTATTCCGCAAAAACTGGTCAACTTCGTAATATTGGCAACCTTTCTTGTACATATGATGGTTGCTCATCTCTATCAGTATTAAATGTGTTTTTTTTAAGGTTTCAATCCCGCTTTTTAAAATATTTAATTCACTGCCTTGTGTATCTAATTTTATTAAAAGAATCTCTTTAAGATCTTTTGTTTCTTCATCAAGTGTTGAAGTATTTATTTCTTGTTTTTCGAGTAATTCGAATTTTTTTTTCTGTTCGCCGGGTTGTTCGTTTATTTCTGCCGCATTTAATTCATTAATGGAAGAGGATACAAAGTTGGCCGTTATATTTAATTCTTTTTTACCAATTGAATCATATAAGGCAAGATTTTTAATAATAACATTTTTATTACCAAGATTTGTTTTTTGAGCAATGTGAAACATTTTTAAGAAGGGCTCATAGGCAATAATAGGAGTGTTTACAAAGTTTTTACTAAGGTAGGCTGCAGATTCTCCATTTGCAGCACCAATATCCAAAATAGGGAAATGCAAAGCGTGTGAATAGTTTGTGTGGGCGTATTTTGTTAAACGAAAAAAATGTTCGGCTGAACTGCAAAAAATCGTGTCTTTGATTTTAAGAAAAAGCCATGGCTTGGACACTAATGATTGTAATAAACGTAGAATAAAGCCTTTCATTATTAACTATTACTTGTTACAATGTCTAATTTAACAACAAATTTATTACCATCAGTAAGATTAATGAAAAATTATGAGCCTCAATTCTTTAATTATTTGTTAAGGCGGCTTTCTTGTGTTCTTGCATAAATGTCTCCAAAGCCCTCTAAAACATTCATATTTTTAGCAATAAGGTTTTTAAAATCTGCTATAGTAAGCCAATTATCGAGCACAAACCTGTTCTTTTCGCCGGCGCTATAATTGTAAAGGTAGTTAGGATCGAGCTGATTTATGATCTCAAGACATTCGTACAGGCGTTCTGCTTGTTCGGGCGTTGAATATTCGAAAGAAAGAAAAGGCACTGGTTTACTAAGCCCTTTTAAAACATCTGCTTCAAATCCTTCCACATCAATTTTTATGAACCTTGGTGTACCATATTGTAATATAAGTGCATCTAAAGTATCTACCAAAACTTCTTCCTTCTCATTCCATTCCTGGTTTTTAAACCTCGTATTTTTCATAACATTTATCCAGTCTTTTGATAAAGATGAGATGGTAGATGAGTGCGAATTGATATACATAGTAAGCTTATCTTTTTTAGAACCTAAAGCTATTTTTTGCAAAGAGATCTTATTTCCAAACTTTATTTTTAAAAATGTAAAACAATAGCTTTGCGGTTCAACAGCGATTACTTTATTCTTTAAACTTAAAAATACTTCAACCCTGTTCCCTAAATTGGCGCCAACATCAAAAACCAGGTCGTTTGCCGAAAGAAAAGTTGCATAGAATTCTTTTCTTTCCATAAAAAGCGCTTTATTGTGCTTATATATTTGAGGATGTACGGAAGGCCTTACTTTTTCTTTAAAAAGTTCAAATAATATCCTGAAATAATTTTTTACCATAATTTTTATTAAGCAGATAAATTTATTTTAAAATCATCAATTCCAATTTCTCTATTTGTATCCTCTATCATATATAGTGGAACGTTACCATAAAAAGAGGCCCACATACTATAAGTACTTGGAGGTCCAGCAATATAATTACATTTTGCCAAACAATACATATCCATCAGTTCATGCCCGGGCGCAAAGGTAATTTTAAGACCTTTTATGCTTTCTTCGTTTATATTAACCGTTTCGTTAGAACAAATAAGGAAATGAGGTTGTTTTGTTTCGAATAAAGAAGCGAGTTTTTTAATAATTTCTAAATATTGCTCGGTGGAATAATAATATTTTCCGTTTTCAAATGTTTTGTAATCGCCTTGCCTGATATGAATGCCAATAATAAGATCATTTTCAATTTTGTTGTTTTTAAAAAAGGAGTTTATCTTAGCTTTAAATAATTCGTTAGGCTCAAAAAAATCAACTATCTTTTGTTTGTGTTTTTTCATAAGCGTGTCTGAGCGGAATAACCAGCCTTGCGCAAAACATAATTTACTTTTTAGTAGTGGGGCATTTTCCAGCTCAACTGTTTCGCCCCAATCCAGTGTAATAGCACTTATGAGTTTGGTTTTAATTTTTAGTTTAAATAAAACCCTAGCTATAACATAACAAAATGTGTAAGTTATTTTATTGATAAAAAAGCCGGCTGTACTTTTAAAATAAGAACGGTAAGGGTAAAAAGCAGGATTTGCAAGTAATACAGAGGTTTCTAGACTATAAGCCAAAAAATTAGCATAGATAAATAAAAGGTTTCCTAGTTGCCCCGGCTTATTAGAAATAATTATCATTTCGCTTTTAAAACCATTTGTTTTACGTTTTCTTCAAGTTCTGTAATATCCACTGCCAAATCAAAATTATTACCTGTATTTGTTTTAAAGATACTTAAGCAATTTAAATAATAATAATTGAGCTTACTTGCGTTTGCCAGAATATAATACATGTTATTTATATCATCGCTCTTACTCCTTAGTTCCATAACTGAAGCGCCTTCTTTTGCAAATGCCAGTAGCGCAAGCGCAGCACCGTGAATGCTAATGATATTAGCAGCACTATTCACTATTTTAATTTGTTCTGAAAAAGTATGGTCTTCAAGGTAATAGATCTCAAAATCATATTTGCTTAATACCTTTAAAACGTCCTTTTCATTTTTTATAAATCTTCTTTTTGCTTTTGCCCGGCTGATATAGATATTTTTTGTTGCCGCTGTATTTAAATTAAGCATTGTGCTAACAATGGTTCTTAGTTTATCAAGATTAGTTGGATGAAAATTACCTGTTTCGCCAATAGGCGAAGGGAAATAGAGCTCTTTAAAATGAGTAAGCGTGTCCTTTTCAAGGTAATGAATGGACGAAATATTGAAAAGTTTTAAAGTTTCGAAATATATTCCTTGGTCTTTAAAATAAGCCGGTACAATTACAGTATAGTCATGTAAAGTATCATTTATTTCTGCAAAGCGGGTTAAGCCATCACATATCCAGTGCGCAAAACCGTTAGGGCCACTATAATTATCAAAAAGTAAAATGGCTTTATTCCCTTTAAAATCTAACTTCTTAAATTTTAAAAATGCTTTTAAAAAGTATTTAAATCGGTAAATTTTAAAGTCAATATCATAGCAAATAATATTCTCTTTTAAGACCTGCATGTTTTTATAAAGTATGCCAAGATCGGTTACGCGAACATCTTTAAACAGGAATAAACCACTTTGAGGTACTTTGATGGTTTTTGCACTTCCGAAAATTGCAGAATCTTTTTCCCTGAAATTTACAGGTAAACGATTGTTTATAATAGTTTCATCGTAAAATATTTTTAATAGGTCGGCCTGCATGAACTAAATATTAAATAACTTAATGAGGTCTTGTTTAGACTGTTCAATATTCTGTGCATAGTTGAACTGAATACCATTTGTTTCATCATCAGTTAATTTACTCAAATGATTTGAAAGTTGCAAATGATCCTCTGGTTTAAAGAACAAAACATTAGTTTTTACCTGCTCGCGATTAACACTAATTTCTGAGATAATTAAAAATTTATTTAAGGCTTTTGCGTCTTCAACAACTGTACTCCAGCCTTCAAAAAAACTGGGTTGTAAAACTGCCTTAGCATTCTTTATCAAACTTATTTGGTCTTTTCTTGAAATAAAACCTGTCAAGGTAATATAATTGCTTAATTGTTTTTCTGCAATAAATCCTTTTAATTCATCAACATATTTTTTGTTCCGTATATCATCAAACCGCCCGGTAAAAACAATGTGTATTTTCTTTTTTTCCTTTATCAAATGGTCAAGCGCCTTAAGAACCACCATATGATTTTTATGTGGCCAAAATTGATTGCAAACAATAAAGTAAGCAGAAGGCAGGTTAAATGATTTAGTTACGGCTTCATTAACTCCACGATCAATTAGCGAAACAAAATTATAGACAAGTTTGTTGGCTTTGCTGTTTGCAAAGAACTTTTCAAAATGCCCTTTAGAATCGTGACTCGAAAAAACAATAGCGCTGGAATTTGCGGCCATGTCTTCAAACATTTTATCTCTGCTTTTTATTTCTTCAGTAGAAAAAAGTTCCGGTAAAAATTTATGCTGAAGATCATACATCCAATAAAAAGCTTTGCAGTTAAGTTTAGAGTGCGAGGGAGCGTAAGCTATCAAGGGATAAATAACATCAAGGTTTAAGGCATTTATATCTGCAACAAAGCGATCGTTCTTTAATTTGTGCCAAAGCCTGTAAATAAAAGATCTTTTATCAAGGTAAGAAAGTTCAATATTTTCTTTGGGCAATTCGTTTATTAATTCTTCCGGTGTGCCTGAATTAACTATAACTACAATAGTTAATTTTTCTGTTAGCGAAATGGTATGAAGTAGTTTTATGATGTTGAGGGAATAATATACTCCGCCAGCCCAGCTATAATCGCCTGTAAGTATTATTCCTATTCTCATTTAAGCTTTATTATTTTGTATCCAGTTAAAATATACTTTTAATCCCTCTTCAAGTTTTGTTTTAGGGAAAAATCCAATAGATCTTAACTTACTAATATCTGCTTCCCAATTAAGGGGATAGCCGTCAAATTGTTTTTGGGTGAATTTAATTTCTCCTTTATAATTACAGATCTTTGCAAATATTTTTGCTGTAGGTTGAATAAAAGATTCGCGTTGACTGCCAATATTATAAACTCCGCCGTCAAATTTCGCTTTGTGTATTAGAACATCCAATGCATCAATAATATCTGCAATAAAAATAAAATCGCGCGATTCATTACCGGTGCCTAATAGTTCAATTTGATCTTTACCGGAAGTAAATTTTGTATAAAGATCATAAAAAAATTGTCTTTTTAACCCTGGACCATAAGCAGAAAATATGCGCACAGATAAAGTGTTTAAATTAAAAAGGTAATGGTATTCTTTCAGGATCTTTTCGCTTTGCAATTTATGAAGACCATACGGCGAAAGGGGATTAGGGTGTGTACTTTCTTTAATTGGCAACGATTTGGGATTGCCATATATTGCCGCGCTGGATAAGTTGATAACTTTTGTATTAGGTGATGAATTTTTTATAAGTTCCATTAGATCTTTTACAAAAGTAACGTTCAGCTTAAAATCATTATCTGTGTTAATAAAACTATCCTGGATGTTTGAAGAGCCAGCGCAGTTAATGATCACATCAAATTTTTTGGCTACCAGGTTTGGAATAATAGTGCTATCATTTTCAATAATAATTGTATTTGAGGTGTTATTTATACGATCAACGCCAACGGTCTCATTTTTTTTTGAGAAGTAATTAAAACACGCGTTTCCAATAAATCCTGAGGCGCCTATGATAAGTATCTTCATTTTATTTAGTTGCTATAAAACTATACATTCTGCCAATAATATTACTGTCATCACTTACCGGTCCGTGTTTAATGTCGAATAACCTTAATAAAATGCCTTTTGATATTGTAGAATTGCTTAAAACCGGAAATTTACTTTTTATTTGACCGTTTCGTTGGGTAGTTAATTTATTTAGTGGATCTTTTTCCGGAAAATAATTTATAATGCTATCAAAATAACCTAACCGCTTAGCAATTTTAAACCCTGCTTTTATCAACGCTAGTTCATATTCTTTTAAAGTATAGGCATTTTCGCCCCCGTAGTATTGATGAAAAGGATGTGTTCTTAAAAACTCCTGTCTATTATTCTCGGAATTTATTACATGGTCTCGTACTGTAAAGAATAGACCACCTGGTTTTAATAGTCTATAAGCGTTTTGCGTAAATGCTTCAAGATCGTTTGCGTGGTGCATACATTGCCTTGCGAAAACGATATCAAATTTATTAGCCGACTCTTTTACGTCTTCAGCATAAGATTCTATTACGGAAATATTCTTCAGATTAAAATGAGTTGCTAATTTTTTAATTGCGCCGGCGCCAACAGTTTCACTTTTATCAGGTTCGCTGCTTAGTACATTGTATCCGTTTATTGCAAAATTAATGCTGGCTATTCCATTGCCTGCCCCAAATTCAAGAAGTTCTTTTGCTTTGGGCGCACATTCGCGAATGAGCCTTAATATTTCTATATATTCCTCAGATATGCCATACTCTTTAACATTCCAAACGAGATCATCTGTAAGATAGCAGTATTTTATAAGCTCTTTAAATTCTTTTTTTTCACGTGCAAATTGTATTGTTTCTTCCCAGGTCATAATTATTTTTTAATTAATGAGGCTGGATTTCCTGCAATAATATTTCCTTTTTCGAATGACTTTGTTACAATACTGCCGGCACCAACTACACATTCTTCTGATAAAGAAACACCTTTTAAAATAATAGAATTAAAGCCTATCCAACATTTATCACTTATTAAAATTGGTTGTGTTCTTACTTTGCTCCAATTTTTATATTCACCTTCTTTCCCTTCGTCTAATCCTTTTTTCCATTCCTTAACATCGTTCTTTCTTTCTTCCCAGCTTAACGAATGAGCATCAGTATCAGAAACTGTGCAGCCCCATGAGAACATCACATGATTACCGATCTTAATATTTTCTGCTGCAACAAATAAACCACCACCAATAAAAGTCTCGGATCCTATCTCAATAGTTGCTTGCTCTCTTTCTAAAACAAAAGTGCCGTTAATGATAGAATTGTCGCCAACTTTTAAATAAACTCTCTTTTGTTTTTTCTTAATAACAACAGATAGACCTGAAATATTAGAATTTTGGCCAACAACAACATAGCCTTCTTCTATAAGTTTTTGCAAAGGGGTTTTATAACCAATTATTTTTTTGAGTATATTTTTAAAAGCGCCCAGATGTTTTAATTTTTTTTAATTATTTTGGATATAGAACTAAAGATACTTGTTTTTTTCTCTTTAAAAAAGTCGAGCATTTTCGCATAATATTCCATATCGATCACCTGCTTTTTCTCGATCTTAATTTCCCCTTCAAATAAAACGGGCTCTTCAAAGGCCTTAGCACCATGGGTACCGCTACCATCAAAACCAATATTTTGAACTAATGAGCGGGTTGGAAATACGCCTAAACCATTTCGGATAAATACAGAATAATACCATTTAATAGCCCAAGAAGAACTCATTTCAAGTGTATCGGCATAATTATAATCCGAAAAATTAAAACGTTTCCTGATAAATGGATTGGAGCGAATGACCTCTTTAAATTTGATCTCTTTTTCAAAAGCCGACCATTTATCTGCCCAGGTTGCCCAGCCCCATGAGCTTGTAGCTAAAGGCGATAAAAAGGTGTCGGTCTTATCAGATACGATCGGGAACATATAAGCGTTAATGGAATAAACATTAGTAACATTATTATAAATAGAAAGTCCTTGATTCATGTATTCTAAAAAATAAGACGAGAGTAAAAGATCGTCTTCTAAAACAATCACTTTACCATGTTTATTAATAATTTCGGTTACACCCGAAATAACAGAAGTGGCAAGGCCTTCATTTTTTTCTTTCTCTACAGTAATAACTTGTTTAAAGCCGGTAAGTGTTTTTAAGAGTTGACGTGTATCGGTTATATTTTTTTTATCTACGGCAGTTGCGTTTGATTTTGGCCCATCCGCAAAAACATAAAGAATAGTTTCGGCAGAAAGCTTATTTTTTTTTAAACTTTCTAAGGTTTGTTCGGTATGTTTAGGTCGGTTATAAATAAATAAAACAACCGGCGCGAGATCTTTATCTGGCATAGCTTAAAGATTTTTCCCAAATAACGGGTATTAATTGTTCAAATAATTTCGAGCCTTGCATAAAGTTAATTTCTTTTTGGGAAACTATTGTGTTTAATGAATCAAATACTTTTTTCTTATTAATAAGTGTTGAATTATTAAAATCAGTTGAATGTATCAAGTCACCGATCCAACTCTTTAATTCCTGGTTCATCCACGAATGCATTGGGGCATTAAAACCTATTTTGGCTTTACGATACGCAATACTTTGAGGCATCAAGTCGGCCAAAGCATCACGAACTATTGCTTTTCCAAAACCATTCCTGATCTTTGAAGTATAGGGGATTGAGAAAGCAAATTCAACGATCCTGTGATCTAAGAAGGGCATTCTTATTTCAACACTGTTCATCATCGAATACCTGTCGTAATTTCTAAGTAAGGTAGGAAGAATTGTTTTAAATGATGATTGAAAAAGTGTAGAATTTAAAAAATCAAATTGTTCTTTTTTTGGAATAAGACTTAAATGTTTTGAAAAATGCTGCAACACAGGGTATTTGTTCAGCATGGCATATTTAAGCTTGTTCTTACGATCGTTATTTACCGCAGAGCCCTCCGTGTTATTGATCGCCTGCAGTACTTGATTAAAACACCTCATACTTGGCAAACTATCCACCAGGGCTGCATTCATGTCAAAAGGGTAGCCGCCAAAAAGTTCATCGGCACCATGCCCATCAATACTTACTGTAATATTATGACGTTTGATATTCTCGTATAATTGTACAAAAGGTATTACCGGTGCATAAAATAATTCTTCGAACAGGTAGGTTTTATAAAAAATAGAATCCAAGTCTTTTAATGGATCAATATTTAAAAAATGCGCCTGGATATTTAAATGATCTGTAACAGTTTTGGCATATTTGGTCTCATCTAAAGATGTGCCCGGAAATGATGCAACAAATGCATGTTGCCAGTCTTTTTGGGTGTGAGAAACTTTATCATTGATCTTACTTACATGAGACATGGTGCAGATCACCGAACTTGAATCAAGTCCGCCGCTCAATGCAGTACCAATGGCAACATCACTTCTCATTCGTATTTTGCAGGCATCTAAAAAAAGCTCACGAAAAATTTCTTTTTGTTTCTCATAATTTTCAGGAACCTGAATTTTTATTTTTTCCGGATCCCAGTATTTTTCAAATTTTAATTCATTATCTCTATAGGTAGCGTTTGTTCCGGCAGGAAAACGTAAAATATCATTAATAAGACAGTTTTCTGTACTTTCATAACCAAAACTATTGTTCAGTGCATTTTTAGCTACCGCATAATTAATGCTTACTTTTTCAAGAAAGGGATAAATGCCTTTCATTTCGGAACAAAAAATAATTCCCTTTTTTGAAAGTGAATAAAAAAGGGGTTTCTTTCCAAGTCTGTCACGCGATAAAAAAAGTGAGCCATCATTTTTATTATAAATAGCAAAAGCCCACATGCCGTTAAGTTTAAGCACAAAGTTCTTCCCCCATTTTACATAAGCATAAATAAGAACCTCGGTATCGCTATTGCTTTTAAAAATAAAACCTTCAGTGGCAAGTTCTTTTTTTAGCTCAAGGTAATTGTATATTTCTCCATTAAAAATAACAACATACCTGTCCAATATTTCAAAAGGTTGTTTTGCATTCTCAGAAAGATCGATAATGGATAAACGTCTGTGGCCTAGCGCGGTTTCGTTATGAAAAAAAGTTCCTTGCCCGTCAGGACCACGGTGTGCTATTTTTTCAAGCCCTTTGTTAAGCTTTTCTTTTTCAAAATCGCCACTATATCCTAAAATGCCGCACATGTTTATTTTGTAAAAATAACCGGCTCTGTTTCGTATGTATTGCCCGAACCTGCAATTGCAAAGCCCGGGTAGAACTTTGCGTTTGGATAATAATGTTGCATCACTTCTTTTAAAGCTTCCTGATCTATATCATCTAAAAAACAGCTAAAATTATTTCTATTCAGTTCTTGTTTAAAAAATTCAAACGCACCGGCTCTTTCGTAATGACTATTTTTTCCTATTGGCGCATCAACGATAATAAGATCTGTTTTTTGTTTATCAATTTTATTTAATACCTCAGGATCATACCAAAAAAACTCCTCGTTCTTAAATTTCATTTTTGTATTAAGAGGAGAGTGGATATATTCGACATTAGGAGCTTTGTATTTTTCCTTTATCGTATTTTGCCATTTAGCATCATGATCTATTGAAATTATTTTTAAGTTAAGACCATTTTTTATAGATAGGTTATTTAAAAAAACAGTGCTAATACCTGTACCAAATTCTACAACAGTTTTTACATTATTTATAAGGATGTGATTTATAATTACCATCATGCCCTGCGGGGATATGCTCCAGGTATTATAAGGCACCACAATATCACCGCTAAGATGATTCATTAAATAATCATATGAAGATGCTGACACGATCTTCTTTAAGATCTGATCCTTATTCTTTCTGAATGCGCGCTCAAAAAGATTGGTCAGCTTCAGATCCATATATTTTGATAATTTACTCATAGCGTATTTTAAATTCGACAAGTACATTAGCTTGTTCGCTTGGCGGAAATTTCCAGTTAGGATAAAATGCGCCCTCTAGCACTTCAAAGCTTAGACAATTTTCCGCAAGATCTTGCGCTTCCTGATCTAAGAACAAACAATAGGTAATATTATAATACCCAACATTAAGATTTAATTTAGGGATCTCGAAAACAATTTTGTTTACTGTAGATGTTGCATGTTCGCGCTCACTTAATTTGTCACTTATCCACAAACATTTTTCACCAATATTATTATCAATTCTAAAGTCCAGGTTTATTTTGTTTAATGGAACTGCTTTTGATAAAATAAACTCAACGGTCATTTTTTCGCCTGCCTGCAGTTGCATTTTATTTATAAGTAGGTTGGTTATAGTAATAAGTCCCGGGCCCAAACGTTTAGCAGGATTAAAATTTTTACTGTTATTAAGATTGTTAAGGTTTATATATTCTGTTATTACCTCATTAGTTGTGCCACTTTTTTTTACACCGCCATTTGCTAATAATAAACCTGTTTTACATAACTGTGCAATAGCGCTCATGTTATGACTCACAAATAAAATGGTTCTCCCACTCTTACTTACCTCGCCCATTTTGCCCATACATTTTTTTTGAAATTCTGCATCGCCAACAGCAAGAACTTCATCAATAATAAGTATTTCATTTTCTAAAAAAGCTGCAACTGCAAAAGCTAAGCGTAATTGCATACCACTACTGTAATGTTTTAAGGGCGTATCAATAAATTTTTCAACACCTGAAAAATCAACAATAGCGTCAAAATTTTTTAAGATCTCAGCGCGGCGCATACCTAAAATAGATCCATTCATGAATATATTTTCCCGTCCATTAAGTTCCGGGTGAAAACCGGTGCCAACTTCCAGCAAACTTGCTATTCTTCCTCTACAAATAATTTTACCGGATGTAGGTGGTGTTATTTTTGAAAGTATTTTAAGTAAAGTAGATTTTCCCGCACCATTTTTGCCAACAATACCAATTGTATCGCCAGGCATAACATCAAAATTAATGTCTTTTAAAGCCCAAAACTCTTCTGTTCTTGAAGAACGTTTTAAAAAAGCGAACAAATTCTCCCGCAAACTCAAATAAGGTTTGATGTTGCTATTGATCTGGAATTTTTTACTAAGTTCCTTTATTTCAAGAATTGGCTTCAATCTCGTAAATATAAAAAAAGAGAGCCATATTGCAAAGTTATTTAGGGGCTAAATAGCTGCTTTTATAGACGTAAAACGCCTTATTTTCAATTTTTTTGTTTGCTAACGAAATCTTTTAGCTCGCTAATGGTTTCATTGTATGAAAATACATCGCTTATTAATAAAAAATTATCCTTTTCGGCACATTTAAAATAAAGCATTTTTGCAGCGTCTAATTTTTCGCGATCATGAATAAAGGTGTTTAAAATAATTACAACTTGGTCTTTTGAATAGCAAAAGCCATCATATAATTTTTTAAAAGTTTCGTAACGCTGGGCATCATTTGTATAAACGCTCAATTCACTCTGGAAGGTCTTTACATCTTCAGGGCTAGACGGAGTTTTACAATTTTTAGAAGCAAAAGTTTTTGGGTCGACTGCAGTTTTAAAAAAAGAATTCAATTCAGAAACGGATGACTCAAAACGAAATGATTTTTCAAGATCTTTTTTATTGTTCAGGTCGGTTAAATTAAAATAAGCAATCTTAAGCAGTTTTAACTTATCTAATTCAAATTCAATATATTTTAACAGAAAATTTAATTGAGCTACACTTAAGCAATTATTCCTGCAAACATTTTCGGCAATAATGAATTTCTCATCTGCCACATCGGCTTTTACCATGAGTAAATTTGTGTAATTTAAATACTCTTCGGGCATAGCATTAATGCAGCTTGCATTTTTTGGAATGTTATTGAAGTAAACGGGTTTGCTATCTTTTAGTTCGCAAAAATGCCCTAAACGTGTATTCTTATATTTAAATGTGGTATCAATAATTGGTTTTACGGGCACAAGAGGATCAGGTAACTTAATAATATCATAGTAGCCATTATAACTAAACTTTATTTTTCCTTGTTCAATGTTTATCCTGTAATTGAATTCTTTATTCTTTGTTGGTTTTCCTTTTTCAAAAAGAAACAGAGTTGTTTCAAATTTTGTTTTGTTATCGAGTTCGATTTTTAATTTTAAGGTGTCATCCAAAATAGTTTGAATTAATACATTTGCCTGTGGAATTTTATTTTGAACCAGGTTAAAAGCGCTTACCGTAAACAACTCGCCATTACCGGAAAAAACACGAACATTGTTTTGCGAAAAAACAAAATTTAGCAACACAACAAATAAAACTGAAAGATATTTTTTCATTTTTTAAATTAAAGTTAATTAAGTTTCTTATCATCATTTTTTCTAAAATAATCAAAAACCAGTTTTGCTTTTGCTTTGCCAATAAATTTTTCCAATTCTTCCAAACCCGCTTCTTTAATATTCTTTACGCTTTTTAATTCTATCAGAAGCGTTTCGGCGGTTTTATCACTTATGCCCTTTATCTCATTCAGTTCTGTTTTAAAAGTTTCCCTACTGCGCTTGTTGCGGTGATGTGTAATTCCAAAACGATGGGCTTCGTCACGAATTTGTTGAATTATTTTTAATGTCTCACTTCGTTTATCCAGGTATAATGGCAGGGAATCTTCCGGAAAATAGATCTCTTCCAAACGTTTGGCAATGCCAATTATAGCCACCTTGCCAATTAATTTTAATTTTTTTAAACTCTCGTAAGCCGCACTTAATTGCCCTTTACCACCATCTATGACAATTAATTGCGGCATTGGTAAATTTTCTTCAATAACTCTTGAATAACGGCGTGTAATAATTTCTTCCATGGTGGCAAAATCATTTGCGCCAACAACTGTTTTTACATTATAGTGACGGTATTCTTTTTTGGCAGGTTTACCGTCAATAAAAACAGGCATTGCACTTACTGCATATTCTCCTTGTATATTACTGTTATCAAAACCTTCAATTCGGCGTGGCTGCTCTTTCATTCTCAGATCTTTCATCATCTGGTTCATGATCCTATCGGTGTGCCTATCGGGGTCAGTTAATGCTATCTGGCTTTCTCTTTCTATTTTATATGCAGCTGCATTCCTCAAGCAAAGATCCAGTAATTGTTTTTTATCTCCTATTTTGGGAATAATATATTCACAATCGGGTAATTTTATTTCGGGAATAAAAGGAACTAAAATCTCTCTACTACTGCTGTTAAACCGATTCCTGAATTCAATAATGGCAAATAACAAAAGATCTTCATCGCTTTCTTCTATCTTCTTTTTTAGTTCTATAGTTTGTGCATGAATAATAGCACCATTTATTATTTTAAAATAATGAACATAAGCACTTTTCTCATCACTAACAATATTTATAACATCGGTATTGGTAATAGATGGGTGAACAATGGTTGATTTACTTTGGTAATTGCCAAGTAGCTCGATCTTATTTTTTAAGAGCTCGGCACTCTCAAAATCATATTTATCAGCTGCTTTTTGCATTTTATCTTTCAGGTCGCGCAAAGCAAAATTAATATCGCCTTTAATAATTTGTCTTATCTCCTTTATATTTTGATCGTATTCTTCTTCATCCTGTTTATTAACGCAGGGCGCTTTACATTTGCCAATATGAAATTCTAAGCAGGGCCTGAATTTTCCTTTATCGATATTTTCTTTGCTAAGGTCATAACTACACGTGCGCAAAGGATATGTTTGTCTGATAAGATCAAGCAAAACGTGCATTAATTTTACCGAAGCATAAGGCCCAAAATATTCGCTGCCATCTTTTACGTGCCTGCGTGTATAAAATAATCTCGGGAAACGTTCTTTTTTTAAAATTATCCAGGGGTAGGTTTTATCATCACGTAAATTAATATTGTACTTTGGTTTAAGATTTTTTATCAGGTTATTTTCCAATAATAAAGCATCCAATTCCGAATTTACTTTTATGGTCCTTATCTCGCGGATCTTTTTTACCATCATTCGTAAACGGCTGCTATCATGCTCTTTTACGAAATAAGAAGACACTCTTTTCTTTAAATTTTTTGCTTTGCCAACATACAATAAAAGTTCGTCCTCATCAAAATACTGATAAACGCCCGGAAGATCGGGCAGGCTTTTTATCTGTGATTGAATATGTTCTGAAAAGGTCTCTAGCACCTTATAAAGTTATAAATTACCTTTTATAAAAATTGTAAAATTATAGACAAAAATAAGCGTAACTTTCTTACAAATTTATCCATATGAAAAAATTAACCATTCTTTGTTTATTCATAATTTCCATAAACGTTTTCTCGCAACACCAGGCCAAAACCGATAAAATATTACCATTGGATCCAAGTGTTAGAACCGGTACCCTGGCTAACGGCATGAAGTATTATATTAAACATAATGCCAAGCCCGAAAAACGTGCTGAGCTTCGTTTAGCAGTTAACTCGGGGGCAACTATGGAAAACGACGACCAACAAGGCCTTGCGCATTTTGTAGAACACATGGCTTTTAACGGTTCAAAGAACTTTAAAAAGAATGAGCTGGTAGATTATTTGGAGGGAATTGGAACAAAATTTGGCGCCGATCTTAATGCTTATACAAGTTTTGACGAGACTGTTTACATGCTTCAAATACCAACTGATAAGGAAGATATTTATAAAAAAGGTTTTTTGATATTGGAAGATTGGGCTCATAATTTAAGTTTTGATAGTGCTGAAGTTGAAAAAGAACGTGGCGTTGTGCTGGAGGAATGGCGCCTTGGACAAGGTGCTTTTGAACGCATGAGCCGCAAATTTTGGCCCATAATGTTTAAAGACTCGCGTTATGCCAACCGTTTTCCGATTGGAAAACCGGAAATTTTAAAGAACTGTAAACAAAGTGTGCTGCGCCAGTATTATTACGATTGGTATCGTCCCGACCTGCAATCGGTTATTGTGGTGGGTGATGTGGATGTAGATGCAACAGAAAAACTGATCAAAGAACAATTCTCAAAGATCCCTGCAAAAAAAGATGCCAAATCTTTAAAAACATGGAATGTGCCTGCGCAAAAAGATCTGCGTGTAAGCGTTACAAGCGATTCCGAATCACCTTACAATATTTTGCAGTTCATGTATTTTCAACCGGCAGAAAAATTAAAGACCTACGACGATTACCGTGAGAAATTAAAAGAAGAATTATTTAACGGGATGATCACAGCACGTTTAAATGAACTCTCGAAAAAAGAGGATGCGCCATTTATGTACTCGGGTGCCGGATATTATGGAAATGTTAGAAATATTGATGCTTATACCTGTTTTGCTTTATTTGCGAATGGAAAAGCTGATAAAGCCCTTGCAGCTGTTGTTGAAGAGAATGAGCGTGTAAAGCGTTTCGGTTTTACTGCAACTGAATTTGAGCGAAGTAAGAAACAAATTTTAAGCGATAACGAGCAGCAATATAATGAACGCGACAAAACAGAATCAAAATCAATTGTAAACGAATTGGTTCAAAATTATTTAACCGGCGAAGCAGTTCCTGGAATTGAAAACGAATATAACTATACTAAAGATCTTTTACCCGGAATTACTATTGAGGAAGTGAATGCATTGGCAAAAAAATGGATAAGGGAAAAAGGTGAGAATGGTATGATCGTTTTAATGATGGCAGAAAAAGATGGAAATAAAATTCCAACAGAACAAGAAGCGCGATCGGTATTCGAAAAAACAGAAGCGAATACAACTATTACTGCTTATGTTGATAATGCTATTAACGAACCATTAGTGGCTAAAAAACCAAAAGGACAAAAAGTAATTAAAACATTAGATAAAGGTTGTGGTGTTACCGAATGGACCTTAGGAAATGGTGTGCGTGTGCTTTTAAAACCTACAGATTTTAAAGACGATCAAATTGTAATGTTTGGCATGAGCTGGGGTGGAACCAATTTGTACAGCGATAAAGATTTTCAATCTGCAAGAGCAAGTGCAGAGATCCAGGATCAAATGGGATATGGGAAATTCAATAACATCGCTCTTGATAAATATTTGCAGGGAAAAAATGCGTCACTTTCTCTAGGTGTTGGGCCTGTTAGCGAATACATAAATGGTAACAGCGGCAAAAAGGATCTTGAAACATTGATGCAATTGATGTATGTTACATTTACTATGCCCCGAAAAGATTCTGCAGGGTTTAACTCTTATATTCAAATTCAAAAAGGATTTATTCAAAACAGCTCATCAGATCCAAGCAAAGTATTTAGCGATTCAATAAGTTATATCATGGCGAGCCATAACTATAGATATGCACCGCAAACGGAAATTAGTTTAAACGAAATAAACATTACTAAAGCATATGAAGTTTTTAAAGAACGTTTTTTAGACCCAAGCGATTTTGTATTTACATTTGTAGGTAGTTTTAAGTTAGATTCTATTAAACCCATTATTGAAAGTTATCTTGGAGGTATTTCTGCGACGATGAAGCACGAGACAGCCAAAGACCTTGGTGTTAAAGCGCCAAAAGGCAATCTTTCAAAAACGGTTAAAAAGGGAAATGACCCGCGCAGCACTGTGCAATTAATGTGGACGGGCGATTTTGAATTTACCCGCAAGAACCGTTTTGAGATGCGCGCTTTAGCTAATCTTTTAAATATCAGATTAAGAGAAAATCTGCGAGAAGATAAAGGTGGCGTATATGGTGTTGGTATCTCGCCGCAAACAGAGTACTTTCCTAAAGGTACTTATAAATATGTGTGTGGATTTTCGTGCGCTCCCGATAATGTTGAAAAATTAATTGCGGCAGCCAAAGATGAAATAAATGAAGTTAAGAAAAACGGCTGCAATGAAATCAATTTAGGGAAAATAAAAGAAACCTTATTAAAAGAAAGAGAAGCGCAGTTAAAAGAAAATCGTTTTTGGTTATCTTACATTTCTTCAAGTGATACTTATAATGAATCTTTAAATGATATAGATGTTTATAACGATTGGGTAAAAGCTTTAAACAGCAACGAATTAAAACGTTTGACAAATGCTTATTTTAACGATAAAGAATTTAAACGTTTTGTTTTAGATCCGGAAAAGTAAAAGGCCGTTCTGAATAAATTTAAAACTGTTGTCACAGTTTTGCTCCTTGTTTTGCAAGATTAAAACCTGCTTTTTCAACTTTTTCTTTTGCACTTTTATCCCACATTAATGGATTGGTATGATTAAAATGAATAAAAAAAAGTTTGGCTTTTGTTTTAGGGTCACTCGTTGTAAATAACTGCATTGTTTCTGAAACAAAAGGGTGCGGCACTTCTTTTGCTTTACGGTTCTTTAATTCGCTTATCTCGTTAAAGGTTGCGTCTACGAATGCAAGATCAACGCTTTCTACTTCTTTAACAATGCTTTTATTCCATTTTTGCCATTTATCGATATCGGGAATAAAAGGATATTTTTTTGCAGTTGTCATTATTTTAAATCCCGCGGTTTCCGAAAATTTATCGCGATGCGGCACCGTAAAAGTTTCTACCGAAAGTTGAGAGTTTAATTTTAAAACAGAATCTGTATTTAAATTTTTTAAAGAAATATTTTTTAAACTCACCAACTGGCTCCAGGGTCCGTTCGTTTCTAAAAATAATTTCATTTTTGGAAGAACATATACCAGCACTTCTTTTGCGTTCATAACCTCTCTACCCAACTGCATTAAGCCTGTATAATGCCCAATATGCGCATGCGTTAAAAAAATACCGGCAGGTAAATAATCATATTCACCTTTAGTTAATGTTTTAAAATAATTTACTTGTTCTTTCATATCCGGAGTAGCTTCAAACAACCACCATTTTTTTGTTGCAGGATCAATAAGTGCTAAAGAAACAACAGATCTTTTTAACGAATCATTTTTCCAGGCCATGTTACAACAATTTTTTTCGCAGCCCAAATGAGGATAGCCGCCATCTTGCGCCACGCCTAAAACTAAAATATATGGTTGTTGTGTTTGACTTCTTATTTCAAGAAAAATGAGCAACGAAAAGAAATAAATAAATATTATTTTAAAGTTTACAAGCATTAATTTAAAGTTAGAAAAAAAAGGGCACAAAAAAACCCGAATCTTTGATTCAGGTTTTAAAGTGCGGGTGAAGGGACTCGAACCCCCACGCCTTTCAGCGCCAGATCCTAAGTCTGGTGCGGCTGCCATTACGCCACACCCGCAGTTTAGGAACGGTAAAGATAGGGCTTTTTTTAAAACTCAGCAAAAAATAGCTTAGTTTTTTTGGATCACAATTTTCTCAACAAAATTGCCACTTTCAGAGCTAATATGTAGGAAATAGATGCCGTTATTAAGGTTCGAAATATCAAGCATTTCCATATTCCCAACCTGATGAAGGTTTTGAATAAGTATAGATCTTCCCATCAGGTCAATCACTTTAATCTCGTAGGTATTGATCGTTTTTGAGCTTTTTAGATATAACATCCCATTGGATGGATTGGGAAAAACAGATAAAAAGGAGTTGGTAGTAGTCTCCTTTAAACCAAGCGTTTCATTATTTGCACTAAGCTTCTCTTTTATAACATTTAAAACATTCCTGTTATTTTGATTGGCGCTGTATTCTGCTAAAAAACCAACAATGTATAAATTATCCGAATTAAATTTATTGATGTTATTGGTTGGCGTGGGTATAGTTAAAGTGTATGTTTTTTGGTACGATTGATTCTGGGTTCCACCTGTAGTTGGAATTATGCCTGCATTGCCAAAAGAACCATCAAAAGAATAAACCAAAGTATTTTGATGTGGAAATTGAAAGCCGTTTAAAACATGTTTAGAATAAGTAAAAGAATAATAACCCATTTGATAAAATGGCGACCAAGGCACATTATAATAATTGTTTAACTGATTATAACCATTAACAGTGGTGTCTCCCCATGCACCATGCACCTGGTTCTCTACCAAATAAGCATTCAAGCGGAGGTCGCCGATCACCTCACCAACAAAATCGGCTTTTACCGTAAACGATAATTGTTTGGTTGTTGAATTGTATGTTTTATTGATGATGCTTACGCTTGCCGGTGAAACTTTACGTAATTGTTTAGCGAGCATATTAGCATAATACGGACGAGTAACAGCAACGCTTCCGGGAGTTGAAAAATAATTTCGATCGAACATGGCGGTAGCAGTATTTTTTTTGTAAGCCGAAATGATACCTATTGAATTTGGTTCTTTCAACGAATCAAGATCATGAACATTTACAACAACTACCGAATCGTTTTGTAATGCTAGTATTTTTTGAAGGGCATCTGTGCAATCGCCATCAAAGGCACTTACAAATTGTTCTACCAAAACGGATTTTCTTGGAGCAGTATTTTGAACGGTAATGTAAGTGAAAACCGTATCATTCAATTGGTTTTGATCTACTGAAGTATTATTTATTGAGTTTGCGCTTAACCAAACCTTTAATTTATAATTTCCGGCCGTAGAAACTGAAAATGGCAAAGGAAATACAGAAAGATTATTTTGTTTATAGGCAAGTCCGTTAGCAAATGAAAACACTTGTGAGTTGATGGAAGAATTACCAATGGTGTAATTTAATGTTACAGTATTAATAGTCGTTGCGCCAAGATTAGATAAGTTGACCTTAACCGTATCGTTAGAGTTTGCAAGGATGTATTTTGATGTTTCAATTGAGCCAAGAGCAGCATCAACACTGGTTGGCAACGTTAACACTTCAATGTCATCTATCCACACCTGGTATTTGTTTAATGAATTATTCCTGAAAGCAAAACGTAATGTTTGGCCTACTGCTACGCCAAGGTTCACCGAGTGCCTTGTCCATGTACTGTTCTCGGCGCTTGTGCTATATAACTGGTCACCTATGGCAAAATCAAGGGGCGTTAATGTTCCTGTTTTGTTTGTGCCATAAAGCAAATAGCTTTCTTGATAATTTGGATCCGGGCTTTTAGCTAACCAGGTTATTACAGTATTTGCAGTAATGTTAGAGATGGGAGGGGTTATAACCCACCTGTCTACCGCCAATAAAGTATCTAACCAACTGGTACTAACTAAAAAGGTATCGTTTTCAAGTGCATTATATAGTACAGCCCAGCCTTGGGTTTTAAATGAGGGCACGTTAAAAGGTTTATTTGGGTTAGTTGCTGAACCTACATTATTATTATGACCATCGTTTATAATAGAAAAAATAGAAGGTGTTGTGGTGTATTGAACCGAACTTGTAGCGGTAGTATATGTTTGCAAACCTAAATTCCCAAAACTATTGCTAAAAAGTGTTTGCGAAAATAATTGCGTAACCGGAACTAAAAAAATTATAATTATTAAGATCTTTTTCATTTTTCTTCTATAAAAACCCTGTCTTTTCCATCAAACAAAGGGGCCTGAATACTTAGTACTTTTAAAGGTTGCTTGCTTGTTGTTTTAACCGAATGAATAATGTTTTTAGGAATAAATACAAGATCGTTCTTTTTAATTTTAAACACTCTGTCTCCTAATTTCATTTGTCCTTCGCCTTCAACAACATAAATATGCTCGCAGTGATATTGGTGTTTATGAGGTTTAACTTCATTTTTTACGATCACACAAAAACTACTTGCCAAACTATCATTAAATAATAATTTATTATAAACGTTCTCTGTACTTGCCGGCAGCTTTAGTGTATCTAAATTAACAACGGTTTGCGAGTTGACAGAATAAATGAACGATATCAAAAATATTAATAACCAACGCCGCATTAATTATGTTTAATTGGTTGCGATGGCACTATACTTGTAGCCGGCACTTGCCCTAACATTTGTGGTGTTATCATTGGCATTACGCGTTTAACTTCCTGGTAATTTGGATTTAACTGTAAAGCCCTGTCCCAGCATTCTTTTGCTTTAATATATTTTTGACTGTTAAAATACGCGCCCCCCAAATTGTACCATCCTTCGGGATTGTAGGGATCCAATAAAGTACATTTTCTATAAGCAACAGCTGCCGAATCCATTCTGCCGCGGTTAAATGCGGTAGCGCCACGGTTTTTAAGATCATTATAATACACAATGTAATAATTTCTTAAATAAGGATTGTTTGGATATAAACGCTCAGCGTTCTTCCAATAATAAAGCGCTTCAAAATCTTTTCTTAATTTAAAATACGCCAAACCTAAGTTTAAGTAACCGTTTACGTAACGTGGATGCAATTCAATGGCATGTTTTAAGAAACCAATGCCTTTGTATAAAGCTGCATCTCTTTTTGAACCATAACCACCTTGTTTTACTTCCTCATCACTAATATGTAATGTGCCGTTATAATCATTATAGCGTGTAGAATCCTGGCCAACAACTTGTACGCCGGTAATTTCTTTTGTGTCCGCAAGGTCAACCCAACGTGCACCGGCATTTCCTAAAACCAAAACAGAATTAGGCATGGTGTTTACGTCTTTTAAGAATAAGGTAACATCATTTTTCCAGTCATAATTGCGTTCCCATGTTTTGCAGCCGAATAAAAAGCCAACAACCAATACAATTGCAACTAAAGCGGCCCTTCTAACATTAACTGCAATTGCAGATAGTTTGTCAAAGCTTTTTATAATCAAATAACCAACACCAATACAAAATCCTATGTTTGAGTGAAAGATCAAACGTTCACCCATGGTGGCCCCAATATCCATTAATACGTTACCGATCAGTAATGCAAAAAAGATATAAGTCATTAATGCAAAACCAAGGATATGTTTTTTTAATGTATAATAAATTGCCCCAACTACCATTCCAACATGGAGTAACATTGACAGAATAAAATCCCAACTAGTAAAATGACGGTACTCAATGGTATTGTAAGAATAATCAGATGACAATGGATGAGGGAAACACTGAAGCCAAAAATATTTTAATAATACATATACTTTTGTGCAAAACCGCTCCTGGCCATTTGCCAATAAATACGGATTGTTTAAGATCTCCGTATCCGGCACACCCGGTTTTAATTTTACCGCCATTAAACGCATTCCTAAATAAAATAACATAATAAAACATAGCCAACACATCAGGTTAACAAATTTATTACTCTTGAAAGATTTTGAGAATATTAAAGCAATAACCAAATATAAAATAGGAAGAACCCAAAAAGATCTAATGGGTGGCTTAGAAGCTGCCATAGGATCCATGTCGAAATTTCTTTTTAAGACCAACATAAAAACCGCACAGAAAATAAATGAAACTGCAATTATTGTAATATCTTTAATGTCCTTAGTAAATTCAAATTTTTCTAAACGAGTCATTAATTTAGTTTCATTTGCTTTTTTTATTGCCAAATAATTTACTACAAAAAGAATAACAAGACTAATAAATCTTTTTATAGCTTTTGAGAATTCAAGTGAATCAATTATTTTTTTATGAAAGATGAACACAAATACTGTACATATTATTGCGATCAATAATTTTAAAGCAAGCTTGCTTGAAAAATATTTTTTTAAATCAACCTCGTTATTGGTAAACGTATAAACTGCAAATGGTAAGAGTATTAATAACATTATAGCATATTCTTTTGCAAGCAGTGCGAGTAAGAACATGAATGCTGCCCAGAAAAGATCGAGCGGCTTTTTTGTTTCCAAATATTTAAAGGAATAGAGGAAGGTGAGCGAAATAAAAATTAATGAGAAGATCTCATCGCGACTTTTTACGTTAGCAATAGCCTCTGAGTGAATAGGGTGCATAGTAAAAAGCAAGGCTGCTAAAAATGCAAGATCCTGATTGGTACGGAAAAAATAACGCGAAAAAACCAAATAAAGGAATACGCAGCCTAAAGCAAATGTCCAGATGTTATTGAAGTGACGAACGTTAGCTTTATAAACCTGGCAATCTACTTCGTTAAACACACCATCAATGTTCAGATCTTCGTCCGAATCATTTTTAAAATTTTGATTTGTATCCCAACAGTTATAACACTCATTTTGTTGAGCCATTCCGTCACCGTTCAGATCCACAAAATCATTGTACTCGTAATTGGTTTCAGGTCTGCCGCAGGGCGAAGTAAAATTTACGAGGTCCTTATCTAGCACACCATTCTTATTGGAGTCTTCTACCTTTAAATATAAACCGGTTCGGTAGGCACCCATAAATTCTTGTTCAATAGCAAAACTTATAACAGAAAGCGGACGGTAACGACCACCGGCTAACTGATCGGTAGCACACATTCTACGGTAAAAACTTTCGTAAGCATCTTTGGTTAAAATACCTTGTATACCTCTCACACCTTTAATTACGTGATCGTTTTGGTGAATGATGATCCCGTCATCCAAAGCATATTCACCATTAATAGAAGTAATATAAAATGTAAAACCCACTACGCCAATAATGATCATGGCCATTTTATGGGTTAAAAAAGTAAAATACTTAAAGGTTTGAGATAACTCAGGAAAAGTCGGTTGTTTTAACGTCTTTGTAGGTTGTGCCATAATTAAAAATATCTGCAAAATACAAATATAAACGCAAATTGATTGCAAAAAAAATATAAAATTCTCTAAGGATAAAGGATTTTTTACTATTTTGCTATGGTTAATGCAAAAAGGCAAAATTTACTACATCCTATTGATGATCAGCGTTCTCTCAATGCTGGGAGCAATTATAATAAATAGCCGTTTTTCATATTCTATTGATCAGATCGCTCAAAACGCAAGCAAAAAAATTAAAACTAAGCGAGAAGTTTCAAATAAAGCACTTAACAAATTGTTAAATGAAAGTATTGTTAAGAACCGAACCGAATTTGAAGATCTTTTTAAGAAGGAAAATATTGGCCTTTATTATTTTAATGATGATAGTTTGGTGTATTGGAACAATGCACAAATACCACTTACATACGATAAAAAATTATTTGAAAAACAGTTTGGTATTGCCACTTTAAAGCAAGGTTATTATTTGTATTTTAAAGTTCAAAAAGAAGGTAATTCTGCTTTAGCGGTTTGTTTGATAAAACCAAACTATGATCTCCAAAATAATTATTTAAAAAATAATTTTAATAAATGGACAGCAATACCTAAAGAGCTTGACATTACCGTTACCGGGCCGCCGGAGTATGGTGTTTCATTAAATAAGAAGATCTTGTTCTTCCTAACAGGAAGCGAACAATTCTATCATTCAACGATAATAAGTAATATTTGTTTTGTTGTTTTTTTACTTGGTTTTATTATTTTTTTACTTGCGGTTTTATTGCTTATACAAGCAAAACCTTCCGGTTGGAGGCTATTTATGTGGCTTTTGGTCATTCTTATTTTTAGGGCATTAATGATATGGCTAAAGTGGCCGGCCTTTTTTTACAGAAGTATGTTGTACGATGTGCAACTGTTTGGTAATGCCGAGTCACACATTAATTCTTACCTGGGTGATATTTTATTTAACGCCATTATTTTATTATTTATAAGCGTGGCCCTTAATTACAAGATCCAAAGAAACGGTAATAAAAATTTAAATTATTTAAGCGCTTTTTTTCTTTGTTGCGCCATTGGATTTGTGGTTGTTCAATTTAATAATGCTGTAATTAGTTTAGTAAGTAACTCTACACTCAATTTTGATTTTTTGAGCATTTTTAGTATTAAATTTCCGGCGTTTATTGCCTTGTTTGCCCTTACGTGTTATTGTTTAACAACCTTTGTTCTTATTCATAAACTAACAGCATTTTTTAAAGGAAAATTTGTGCAGGATCTTGTTGCTTTTGCAGCCCTTATTTTCGCAATTTGTTTGGCAATCCAGCTTGGATTTAAGTACGCTAAACTGTTTGAATATTATTGGTTACTTATTTTTGCTTTGCCTTTATTTATCCTGGCAAAGGCCGATCTTTCCAAAAATTCTTTGGGCTTAGGATTGCAAATTCTTATCATGTCGGTTATTACTTCGGCATTTTTTAATTTTTATATCAGTCAAAATCAAAAGCAAGATCTGAAGCATTTATCCTTTAATTTAAGTGAGCGCAAAGACGCTATTCTTGAGAGTGAATTTGCCGCTGTGCCTGAGAAAATAGTTAATGATGAAAAGCTAAAAGTGCTTACAGAATTTTTACCTAACAGCGAAAAAGAGGTTGAGCAGCTCTTAAAACAAAAATATTTTGGCGGCTATTTTAATCGCTATAATGTCGAATTTTCATTGTTTGATAAGGATTGTAAGCCTTTAATAACCCCAAAAGATCCCATACTTTTAAACGAAGGTTTTTTTGAAGATCAGGTAAAGTATCTTGAAACAGATTCTGTATCGCCAAACTTCTTTTTTATTGCTAAGAACAAAAAGAATTCGCGGTATATTGGAAAAATTTCGCTGGGCACAAAAAATTTATATGTGCGTTTAGAGCCTAAACAGTTTGAAGAATTGGGTAGTTTTCCGGATCTTTTATTGGATCAATCGCAGCAAAAACCCGATAAATTAAAAAAGTTCAGTCACGCTGTATACCGCTCCGGGCAAATAGCCAGCCGCTATGGCGATTTTAATTACCCATATTTTAGCAGCGATTCTTTAGCTCTTGCAAAAACAAACCCCGATTACATTCATTTCTTTTTTAATCCCGATGAAGAAACGGAAATTGTAATCAGCCAAAAAACAAAAAATGGCGATTATTATTTTACCTACAACTCTTATTTATTTTTATTTTTTTCATTTATAAGTTACTGTAGTTATTTTGTTTATGGTTTATTTTTTACCGAAAGATTTAAATCTTCCTCGTTCACAAGACGTATACAGGCTATTATTATTATTTTATTATTACTCGCCATTTCCGCAGTGGGCCTTACTTCTGCTAAATTAGTTTCAAACCAGTTCGAGGCCGATAACGTAAAACAATTACAGGAAAAAACGCAAACTATTTTAAATGAACTCGCAACACAATTTACACCTTCCGAAATTTTTGATGTGTCGCAAAAAGAATTGGTCAACTTAAAATTAAAAGAATACGCCCATTTGTTTAGTACCGATATAAGTTTGTTTAGCAAAGAAGGCCATTTATTTAACACGAGCGAGCCGCGCTTATACGATCTGGGTTTGGCGGCGTCGCTGGTAAATCCACAGGCCTATGCCGATCTGAAAGAGAATAAAACATCTGCCACAAGTGTTAGTGAAAAGGCCGGCGAATTAAATTATTTATCGTTATACACTCCATTATTTAATTCTAAAAAAGAACTAATTGGTTTTGTGAATTTGCCATATTATGCTAAACAAACCGACTTGGTGAATGAACTTTCAGGCATCATTAGCGCTTTTATAAATGTGTATGTGATCTTATTTGTGATCAGTATTTTGTCCGGCTTGATCCTGGCAGGCTATATTACGAGGCCATTGCAATTAATCAAACAACAAATTGCCAATATTACATTGGGTAAACAGAATGAAAAAATTAAATGGCAAAGTAATGATGAGATCGGAAAACTGGTAAGCGAGTACAACCAAATGCTTGTAAAGTTAGAGGAAAGTGCCAACCTCTTAGCGCAAAGCGAGCGTGAAAGTGCCTGGCGCGAAATGGCAAAACAAGTAGCTCACGAAATTAAAAATCCGCTCACGCCCATGAAATTAAATTTGCAATACCTGCAACATTTAATGAAAAATAATCCGGACGATTTTAAAGAAAAATTCGAAAAAGCAAGTGCCGGAATAATAGAGCAGATAGATTCTTTAGCCAATATTGCCAACGAGTTTAGCAGTTTTGCCAAATTCCCGAAAACAAATTTGCAAACCATAAACCTTGCTGAAATAATTAAAACTTCTGTTCTTACTTTCGAAAATCATAAAAATATTTCCATCAACAATCAAATTACCGAAAGCGATATTTTTGTTTTGGGAGATAAAGATCAGGCATTGCGTGTATTTAATAATATTTTAAAAAATGCGGTGCAGGCATTAGAAGAAACGAAAGATCCAAAAATTGAAATTAAAGCAATAATTAATAACGATTCAGTCATAATTTCCATTACTGACAATGGTTGCGGCATTAATGCAGAATTGAAACAAAAATTATTTACGCCTAATTTTACTACTAAAAATACAGGTTCAGGTCTTGGTCTTGCCATGGTAAAAAACATTATGCAGGGCTTTGATGGTAAAATTTGGTTTGAATCTGAAACACAAAAAGGCACAACTTTTTATCTTGAGTTTTTAAAAGCATGATCGAACCAAACGAAGGTCGGATCTCCTAATGGCAAGCCATAAATCAAAGGTTTTTGGGCAATTGTAAAATATTCACACAAAGATGGTGGTAGATAAAAATTTTTTTGATCGAAGTTAGCCTCAAAAATTAGTACCGCATTTACACAGCGGTAGATGATGTTTATGAAGGAGAAAAATGCAACCCAGTCGGAAAGAATTCAGGTATTTGTGATCTTTTTGCGAAGCATTTTCTAATATTTCTTTAGTATTAAATTTTCATTAAAAAAACGCCGTATTTTACCATTTTTAAAGGGTTTTTTCGCTGTTCTTTAGGTTAAATATTATTAGTATCTTCGTCATCCTTAATAAAAAAACTATGGCAAAATTTAGAAAAGAAGATGCTTTAGATTACCACTCTCAGGGCCGTCCAGGCAAAATTGAGGTGATTCCTACAAAACCTTATAGTACACAGCGCGATCTGACATTGGCTTATTCGCCGGGTGTTGCCGAGCCTTGTCTTGAAATAGAAAAAAATCCTGAAGATGCTTATAAATATACTGCCAAGGGTAACCTGGTTGCCGTTATTTCTAATGGTACCGCGGTTCTTGGCCTTGGCGATATTGGCGCGCTGGCTTCAAAACCGGTAATGGAAGGTAAAGGGTTATTGTTTAAAATCTTTGCAGACATTGATGTATTTGATATTGAAGTAGATACAAAAAATATTGATGAATTTGTCAATACCGTAAAAAATATTGCTGTTACCTTTGGAGGCATAAACCTCGAGGATATTAAAGCCCCGGAGTGTTTTGAAATAGAGCGCCGTTTAAAAGAAGTTTTAAATATTCCTTTAATGCATGACGATCAGCACGGAACAGCCATTATCAGTGCTGCCGGGTTATTAAATGCTGTTGAGATTTCTAAGAAAAAAATGAAGGATGTGAAGCTGGTTATCAATGGTGCCGGTGCTTCTGCCAACTCTTGTGCAAAAATGTACATTGCAGTTGGGGTAAAAAAAGAAAATATTTTAATGCTTGATAGCAAAGGTGTTATCAATAAATCAAGAACAGATCTTGATCAATACAAATCCTTTTTTGCTTCTGATAATATTAAAGTAAATACCCTGGCTGAAGCCATTAAAGGCGCCGATGTATTTGTTGGTTTATCTAAAGGAAATATTTTAACGCAGGATATGGTAAAAAGCATGGCAAAAAACTGTATTGTTTTTGCTTTAGCTAATCCAACTCCCGAAATTTCTTACGATGAGGCTATTGCGGCAAGGCCTGATATTATTATGGCTACAGGCCGCAGCGATCATCCTAATCAGGTAAATAATGTATTAGGTTTTCCTTTTATTTTCCGCGGGGCAATGGATGTACGTGCTACAACCATTAACGAAGAAATGAAATTGGCAGCATCTTTAGCTATTGCATCTTTAGCAAAAGAACCGGTGCCGGATTATGTAAATCTGGCTTACGGCTCAAAAAATTTAAGTTTTGGTGCCGATTATATTATTCCAAAACCAATTGATAGTCGTTTAATTTCTACTGTATCTTCTGCTGTTGCAAAAGCCGCTATTGATAGTGGCGTAGCTCAAAAAACGATAACAGATTGGGATGCTTACCGTGCAGAATTAGATAACCGCTTAGGAAAAGATAATAAGTTAATGCGTAGTTTGGCTAACAAAGCCAAGAGCAATCCAAAACGTGTTGTGTTTACAGAGGCAGATAATTACAAAGTGTTAAAAGCTGCACAGGTAGCGCGCGATGAAGGTATTGCAAAACCAATTTTATTAGGAAATAAAGAACGTATTGACAAGTTGATTGCAGAATATCAATTGGATTTGGGGGATGCGCCTATTATTGATTCGAGGTTAAATTCTGAAGATGAAAAACGTATCGAGTTTGGCGATATGCTTTGGCGCAAGCGTCAACGCAGGGGTTTAACGCAATACGATGCACGTAAATTGATGCGCGATCGTAATTATTTTGGCGCCATGATGGTTGAGTTGGGAATGGCAGATGCCATGATATCTGGCTTAACCAAAAAATATGGCACGCCAATTAAACCTGCATTAGAGATCATTGGTGTACAGCCCGGTGTAAGTAAGGTGGCAGGACTTTATATGATGGTAACAAAACGTGGCCCATATTTTTTTGCAGATACCACGATGAATGCAGACCCAACTGCCCAAGAGTTGGCTGATATAGCTGTTCTTACGGCTAACACCGTAAAACAATTCAATATTACACCGCGTATTGCCATGTTGTCTTATAGCAATTTTGGTTCCGCAAAAGGCGATACGCCAAAAAAAGTAAGTGATGCTACAAATATTTTACATAAAAATTACCCGGGTTTAATTGTGGATGGCGATATTCAAGCCAACTTCGCGGTAAATAATAATTTATTAAAAGAACAATTTCCATTTAGCCATTTGGTAGATAAGGATGTAAATACCTTCATTTTTCCCAACCTGGCGGCTGGAAACATTGCTTACAAATTGTTACAGGAGTTGGGCAGCGCCGAAGCCATTGGCCCGGTATTAATGGGCTTGAACAAACCTGTGCATGTGTTGCAATTAGGAAGCAGCGTTCGCGAAATTGTAAATATGATAATTATAGCTGTAGTTGACGCTCAAAACAGAAAGTAAAAGCTATGTCGTTAATTAATTATGTAAAAGGACAAATTACGTACAGGAATCCGGCCCATATTGTGATCGAAGCAAACGGGGTAGGTTATGGTTTGCTGGTGTCTTTAAACACATTTTCAAAGCTAAGTCAACAAACAGAAGCTCAGCTATTTATAGAAAGCGTGTATGTTCGTGATGATAACCCCCGTTTTTATGGTTTTGCCGAAGAAGATGAGCGCGAATTATTCAGAAAATTGATCTCGGTAAGCGGTGTTGGCGGCGGAAGCGCGCTACTCATGCTTTCCAGCCTTAGCCCGGCAGAAATTGCAGGTGCTATAAACACCGCAAACGTGTCTATGTTAAAAAGCATAAAAGGTATTGGTGATAAGACCGCGCAGCGTATCGTTGTTGACCTTAAGGGTAAAATGGGAAAGCACGAAGGAGGTATTTCACAGATTTTAACAACATCATACAATAAAAATAAAGACGAGGCGTTATTGGCTCTGGTCACGTTAGGTTTTCCTAAGACTGCAGCCGAAAAAGCAATTGAAAAAGCTATTAAGCAACAGGGCATAGGTACCGAAAATGTGGAAGTATTAATTAAATCGGCGTTAAAAAACTTTTAGGTATCTTTTTGTGAGAGCAAGCGGGCTAATAAATTTTGTAGTGGTAACTAGTGCAACAGCTTGCCTTTTAGCTGTTGTAACAAAGTCTGCCTCCAGCAATGTTGCAAGCTCTGATGTGTTCGAACATTTACCATCCAAACATACCCTTCTTCCCGATTCACCGGTTACAGATCTGAACTATGATTTTAAAGATAACAATGGTAAACCACCTGTTTACGATCCAAAATCAAAACTGTATTTAGAAAACCCCGAGAATATAAAAACCGATGTGCAATACAATCCAAAAACCGGAACGTATGATGTAAAACAAAAGATCGGTGATATGGATTACAGGCCTGAAACCTACATGAGCATGAAGGAATATCAGGATTATCAATTTAAAAAATCAATGCGCGACTATTGGCGCTCAAGAGTTGCTGCGGATGATCTTAATGAAAAACCACGCAAGGGTATGATCCCGAAATTGCAGGTTAACAGCGAGTTGTTCGATCGGATCTTTGGTGGTAATACAGTGGATATAAAACCAACAGGTACAGCCGAATTAATTTTTGGTTTGAACCGGAATAAAAATTTCAATCCTGCTATTCCGCAAAAACAACAAAAAATAACCAACTTCGATTTTAATATGCGTATCCAGTTAAACCTTATTGGTAAAATTGGCGATAAATTAAAAGTAACTACTAACTACAATACCGAAGCTTCATTTGATTGGGAAAACCAAGTGAAATTAGATTACACCGGTTACGAAGACGAGATCATTAAAAAAATTGAAGCAGGTAATGTAACATTGCCTCTAAACAGTACATTAATTTCGGGTAGCCAAACTTTATTTGGTGTAAAGACCCAATTGCAATTTGGTAAACTAACGGCAACAACTGTTTTCTCGCAACAACGTGGTAAAAAACAAGAGGTAACGGTTCAGGGTGGTGCGCAAACACAAAACTTTCAAATAAATGGCGATAACTACGAGCAAAACAAACACTATTTTTTAGGCCACTATTTTAGAGATAATTACGATGGATGGATGAGTAGTTTACCTGTAATTAATACGCCTATTGTAATTACAAAAGTAGAGATCTATGTTTTAAACATTAACGGTACTGCCGAGCAAACGCGCAACGTCGTTGCCTTTGAAGATCTGGGTGAAGATTCGGCTCATGTTTATTCAGGATTATCTTCAACTAAAGGTGGTGCATTAATTACAACTGCAGTCACTAATTTTACACCGGCAATAGTTGATAGTTTTAGCATTCCTTCAAACGTTGGGTTGGATGCAATTCCAAGAAATAACGCTAATAGTTTATATGCTATTATGACCAATACAACTAATGGTTTATTAAAAGACAGGTTGTTGAGCACTGTATCTTCGGCATTACCAACCAGCTTTATCGCAACAAACCCAGCTAACTCTAGCGGAGCTTATATGGATGCTGCGCGTGATTATAACGTGATTCAAAACGCGCGTAAATTAAATGCAACAGAATATTTTTATAACCCACGGACAGGTTTTATTTCATTGAACCAACAATTAAGTAACGAACAGTCTTTAGCTGTTTCTTACCAGTATACTTATGGTGGTAAAACATACCAGGTAGGTGAGTTCTCTGACCAGGTGCCTGATAACAGCAAATTATTGGTTTGTAAATTATTAAAAAGCAATAACGTTAGTGTCAAACATCCCATGTGGAAGTTAATGATGAAAAACGTTTACGCTTTGGGTGCTTACAATTTAAATCCACAAGATTTTAAACTGGATGTTTATTATAACAATATTGAAACAGGTGTTGATGTGCCGTATTTACCATTTGGCGCAATCAACGGTCAACAATTGATCCGCGTTTTAAATTGCGATGAGTTAAGTGTTAACGGTGATAGAAGTCATGACGGAGTCTTTGACTTTATTAAAGACTATACCATTATGCCAAACAATGGTCGTGTTTATTTTCCAACGGTTGAACCTTTTGGAAGAAGTCTTGCTAAAAAATTCGATCAGTTCAACGATTTTCCGGCGGCCAATAAATATATTTTTACAGAATTATATGACTCTACAAAAACAGCCGCTACATTTATTCAAAACAAGAACCGTTATAAAATAAAAGGAACATACCGTTCTGCTTCAGGATCAGAGATCGCGTTAAACGCCTTAAACATTCCGCAAGGCGCTGTGGTTGTTACGGCTAATGGGGTTGCTTTAACTGAAAACACAGATTATACGGTGGATTATACGCTTGGTCGTGTAAAAATCATTAATGAGGGGATCTTAAATTCAGGTGCGCAGGTAAAAGTGTCGCTGGAGAGTAACTCACTCTTTAACGTGCAACAAAAAAGTTTGTGGGGCACACGCCTCGATTATAAAGCCGGCAGAAATTTAACATTCGGTAGTACCATTCTTCGTTTTAACGAACGCCCTATTACACAAAAAGTAAGTATTGGCGATGAGCCGGTAAGTAATATTGTTGCCGGTTTAGATTTTAATTATAAAACAGATGCGCCTATCCTAACACGTTTATTAGATAAGCTTCCATTTTATAGCACTAAAGAAATGAGTAGCATTTCCACACGTGGCGAGTTTGCAAAATTATTTCCCGGTAATGCAAAAGCCATTGGTAAAAGTGGTAACTCATACATTGATGATTTTGAAGGCTCTATTTCTCTTATCGATATCAGGAACCCGCAGGGCTGGTATTTAGCAAGTATCCCGCAGGGTATACCTAGCCTTTTTCCTGAAGCGGCTCAAACAATTACTACAACTACAGGCATAAACCGGGCAAGGTTTAACTGGTACACCATTGATGCCGAGTTCACGCGTTCGCAAAGCGGTACTACCCCCGGTTATTATAATAATAATATTTTTTCAAATAACATGTGGCGCCAGGTTTTTGAAACAGAATTATTCCCGGGCAAAACACCTCCTAACGGTCAGCAGGTTGTATTACCGGTGCTAGATCTTGGTTTTTATCCTAGCGAACGTGGCCCGTATAATTATGATGTAAAACCAACAAATGTTTCTGCCGGTATAAATCAGGACGGTAGTTTAAAGAACCCACAGAGCCGTTGGGGCGGTATCATGCGCAGGTTAGAGACCAACGACTTCCAGGCAGCTAACGTGGAGTATATCCAATTTTGGATGATGGATCCTTTTAACGATGATTATAATACAGATACCGATCCGCGTTTTGATAAAACAAAATATCCATCGGGAGATATGTATATTAATATTGGAAATATTTCTGAAGATATTGTAAAAGACGGTAGAATGGTTTACGAAAATGGTTTACCCGGTACATCAGAAAACACTAAGAACTTACCCATCGACTCCAACGTTGTTGCTAACTATCCTATAATTCCACCAACGGTGAATGCCTTCTCCTCAGATAATAACGACAGGCCATATCAGGATGTGGGTTATGATGGTTTAACTGATTCCAGAGAGCAGACCCGTTTTGCATCTACCCTTAATGACATTCAAAATTCAACATATGATCAGAATGCTCAAGCTATTAAAGATTTTATTTCAGACCCTTCTTCAGATAGATACCACTTTTTTAGAGGCGATGATTACGATGGCAAACAAGCCTATACTTTAGAACGTTATTCGCGTTATAATAATCCTGAAGGAAATTCAGCTACCGAAGCACAGTACAAAGACCTGAACCCTAACGGAGGAAATTACCAAACACTTGCAACAACTATCCCTAACATCGAAGATATAAATAAGGATAATACCATGAGTGAGACTGAAAATTATTACCAGTATCATGTTAAAATTTCTCCTAACGATATTAACCCCTCTTCTGTTGGTACAAATTTTATTGTTAACCAGTTTACAGGTACTGCCGATTTTGGCGGCATCAATAAAAGTGTAAAATGGTACCAATTTAAAATTCCAGTTTCGCAATTCGAATCTGTTGTTGGTGGCATCGAAGGATTTAACTCCATTCGCTTTATGCGTGTTTACATGAAAGGTTTTGACAGATCGGTGTTAGTACGTTTGGCGCGTTTCGAATTAGTGCGTGCCGATTGGAGACGTTATGCTTATGATCTTAAGAACACCGGCGAATATATTGCCAACGACGACAACTCTACAACATTCGATGTTTCGGCGGTTAGCTTACAGGAAAACGGAACTAAAACACCGGTAAATTATGTTTTGCCTCCGGATATTCAGCAGCAACAAAACGTACAAACAACTAACCTGGTTTTACAAAACGAGCAGGCTTTACAACTGCGTGTTTGTAATTTAAAGGATGGTGACAGCAGGGCCGTATTTAAAAATGTGGACCTTGATACCCGTATGTTCAACAACATTAAAATGAATGTGCATGCCGAAAAATTAAACGACATTCCTTTAAACGATGGCGACCTTACTTTATTTTTTAGAGTGGGTACCGATTACAATAATAATTTTTATGAATATGAGGTGCCTTTAAAGCTTACGTCAAAAGGCGTTTACGACCCTAACAATGTTGACGACCGTTATATTGTTTGGCCTAAGGACAACGAGGTTAATTTTAAATTCAGCGATATTACAATTGTAAAAAATGAAAGGAATACGCAGTTGGGTTATTTCAGTAATTTAAATCAGTTATCCCAACCATTTACAAAAGATTTTGGCGGATATAAAATAAGCGTTGTGGGTAATCCAAACTTGGGAACTATAAAAAGTGTGATGGTTGGTATTAGAAATGCCAAGGGCACTGATAATTTAGCACATTGTGTTGAGGTTTGGGTAAACGAATTACGCTTAACCGAGTTCATTAATAAAGGTGGTTGGGCCACCACAGGGCAAGTACAAGCTAAGCTCGCCGATCTTGGAATGGTATCGTTGGCGGGTACTTATAAAACACCTTTTTGGGGTGGCGTAGAACAAAAAATAAATGAGCGGAGTAAAGAAACCAATTTAAATTGGGACATGAGTACGTCCATCAACGCGGGTAAATTTTTCCCAAACAAATTGAAAGTTACGTTACCTATATTTTATAATTTTGGTCAAACAATTGTTACGCCTTTGTTCAATCCGATCGATCCGGATGTAAGGATGACGGATTTTAATAATAACTCTGCCATTAGCGACGAAACAAAAACACAAATTAAAAAACAGGTATTGGATCTTACCGAACGTAAAGGCTTTAACATGACCAACGTAAGGATAGATGGGCTTAAACGGAAAGGCGCCAAACCAATGCCGTGGGATGTAAGCAATTTTTCTGCTACCTACGCCTATACCGAATTGTTTAAAAGAAATGTAAATGTTGAATATAATATTGTGAGGCAGTACCGAGGTAATTTGCAGTACTCTTTTAATTTACCAACACCTTACACCATTAAACCATTTAGTAAAATGAAAATTTTCCAAAATAAATGGTTTGCCTTAATAAAAGATTTTAACTTACAATTGCTACCAAATAGTTTTGGAACCTCTATTGATTTTAACCGAAGTTATGCAGCGCTCAAAAACCGCGATATCACTAGTTTTTACGCAGGTGCGGTAGATTTTTCGAACCCGGCGTTAATTAATAAGAATTTTTTAATAAACAGATCGTATAATTTGCGATGGGATCTTAGCAAAGCCATTAAATTTGATTTTACTGCTAATAACGAAGGGCGGATCTTAGAACCAACCAGCGAACGTTTACGCGAAGTGATAGATGGTGTAAATAAAAAAGAAGTATTAGATAGTACAAGAGCTACTTTCTTTAATGGACGTAAAAGTGCATCTGGGAAAACTGAAGGAAGATTTGGCGAGAATACTGCTTACCGACAACAAATGAATATGAATGTGAATGTACCGCTTAATAAAATTCCTATACTGGATTTTTCAACGGTTACATATAGGTATGGTGGCACTTATACATGGCAACGTAGGCCTTTTGCAGCAAATGACAGTATTGGTAATACCATCCAAAATACCAACACGCATAATATTACCGGCAACTTTAATATGGTAACGCTTTATAATAAGATTCCATACTTTAAAAAATTAAATTCCAACAACGGCAAAGGCCCTTTAAATGCGCCAAAACCGGGTAAGGGGGCTGCTGCTGCAAGTTCAGCTACCGTCACAGCTGCAAAAGACACAACAAAAAAAGAAAGTAATTTTAAAGATCTTTTTGAATTTTTAGCCAGGGGCATTATGATGATCAAAAATGTATCCCTCACTTTTCAGGAACAGAATGGTCAGGCTCTACCTAATTTCCGACCAAGCTCACAGTATATGGGAATGGATTTCGGAAGTTCAGATCGGAACCAATATCAAGGTCTTGAAGGTCAAAGTCAAAACTATGCACCGGGATTTTTATTTACAACAGGTATGCACGATCCTAATATACGACAAAATAGCGCCAAGAACGGTTGGCTCTCAACTCTGCCGCAGCAAACAACACCTTATATAGAATCCAAGAACACAACCTACACTTATCGATCGAGTATAGAACCCCATGGAAGTTTGAAAATAGAATTAAATGGAAATTATACGAAATCAAGAAATATAAGTCAGTATATGTTGTACGATCCTGCCAATGCAAAGCCCGGCGATCATGGATATTTATTTGATGTCAGTCGAAACGAAACCGGTAATTTTAATATTTCTACATTTACTTTTTTCCGTTCATTTACCGATAAAGGAAAAGGGGTTAACTCTAGTTTATTTAATGAATTTTTATTGGATAGAAGAAACGTTGCAGATCAATTGGGTCAGGCAAATTCAAGCTCAACCGGTTCGTACACTTATACAAATTTACAAGGTAAAACGGCAAGTTATGTTGATGGCTACCAGGATAACCAGCAGGATGTGCTCTTGGGTGCGTTTTACAATACTTACACCGGCAGGAAGATCAAAAACTATAGCACAACAAATATTTTCCCAAAAACACCTTTACCCAACTTTACAATTAATTGGGATGGTTTAGGTAAACTACCCATCTTTAAGAAAACATTTAGAAGTATAACTGTACGCCATGGTTATAGAAGTACTTATAACGTTGCGGGGTTCAACAATAACATTTTATTTAATATAGATGGCAAAACGCAAGATGCAAGGGCCCCAATTGCTGTTGCAACCGGCTCCACGCAATTAAATTCTAACTTTGTGCCGTATTATAATATTAATGCCGTTACAATTACCGAGGCATTTGCACCATTGATCAAATTCGATTTTCAATTCCTTAAACAGGGTTGGAGTGCCAACCTTGAGACCAAGCGTGATAAAACTACCAGCTTAAATATAACCGGCCCACAAATTATCGAAACAAAAGGGCAGGAGTACATTGTTGGTTTAGGTTACATGTATCCTAAATTAAAAATAAAAGGTATTCAGATCCAGGGCAAGGTTTTAGAAAGTAATTTACTCATCAAGCTCGATGTAAGTTACCGTCAAAATCTATCCATCATCCGGAGGGTTTCTGATGGTATCAGTATCCCAACAGGTGGTACAAATATTTTAACCCTGCGTTCGTCGGCAGATTATCAGTTAACGCAAAATATTAATCTAAGGCTCTTTTATGATTGGATCAAGACCAAGCCTCAAACTTCAGCTTCCTTTCCAACCGCCAATGCTACCGGTGGCTTTAGCTTAAGGATCAATTTCCAATAAAGCAACTATCCTCTAAAAACGGGTAAATATCAACTTTCGTCAAAAAAATATTTGATAATTCAAACAAACAATTACATTTGTATTTCAAAAAAATTAAATATGAATTTTCCTGCAGACTTAAAATACACCAAAGACCACGAGTGGATAAAAATAACCGGTAGCGAAGCTACAGTAGGTATTACCGATTTTGCTCAACGCGAGTTGGGAGATATTGTTTATGTGGATGTAAATACCGTTGGAGAAACTGTAGATAAAGATGCTGTTTTTGGAACTGTAGAAGCAGTAAAAACTGTAAGTGACTTATTTATGCCTTTAACCGGTGAGGTTTTAGAAGTAAATAAATCTATCGATTCTGCACCGGAAAGCGTGAACGGTGATCCGTACGGAAAAGGTTGGATGATAAAAATTAAATTTACCAACGCTGCCGAAGTGAACGAATTATTAAGCGTTGAAGATTATAAAAAATTAATTGGCGCTTAATTTAGCGTTCAAAAATTTTAAACCCTTTCTTGTTTTACTCGAAAGGGTTTTTTATTTAACCAACACTGTTAGTTTGAGTAGCGACGACAGGAGCGTATCGAGAACATTCTTAAAAACCTCTCGGTACTCCTTCGGTTACGTTTCGGAACTAAAGGAGGCATAATTAAAAAATTGAAAAAACTTATTTATAATAACAGTTTATTATTCGCAATTATTTGGGCAACTGTTATTTTTGTGCTTTGCGCCACACCCGGGCGGTTTATACCAAGCACCAATTGGTTAGAGTTACTGAGTTTTGATAAATGGGTGCATGCTACTATGTTCTTTATTTTAAATAGTCTATTGTTTTTAGTTGTTGTAAAACGCGCTCAAACAAAACAGTGGATGATCATTTATTTTTTGCTTTGTATTTTATACGGCGGTCTGTTAGAAGTTATGCAGGCTAAATGTTTTAGTCAGCGCAGTGCCGATTGGCAGGATTTTGTAGCGAATGCGTTTGGTTGCATAATAGCGGTTCTATTATTTAAAAAATTGAAAAATATTTTCACAAACGTTGAAAGGGTTTAATATTTCGTCCCTACGGGACTTATGATCTCCTCCTTCCGTTTTTTCTATAAATATTTTATCTCTACGGGACAAAAAATTTCAAAATCAGCAAACTGATCTCAAAATCAATCAATGTTAATTTCACGGTTT
This sequence comes from Bacteroidota bacterium, assembly GCA_013697245.1. Classification (GTDB taxonomy): domain Bacteria; phylum Bacteroidota; class Bacteroidia; order B-17B0; family Aurantibacillaceae; genus Aurantibacillus. Next base: position 52,619 of record JACCXH010000071.1, on the reverse strand, counting down.
GTTGGCCTGAAAGAACCATGAATATAATTGACTTCTGATCCCGTTAGGGATCTAATATTATTAGAATAATAATGAGGCGAATGAAGTCCCGTAGGGACGAAATAATTTATCGGACCAAAATGAAAATAAAAAACCGCACTCGAATCCGAATGCGGTTTTAATTTTTTATACAGAATTAAGCTATAACTTTTTCACCCTTTAAAACTGCTGCCATTGTTTTACCAATTTCTGCAGGACTTTCGCAAACAAAAATTCCACACTCACGTAAAATTTTCATTTTTGCCTGTGCAGTATCTTCTGCACCGCCAACGATTGCACCCGCATGGCCCATAGTACGACCTTTTGGAGCAGTTTGACCGGCAATAAATCCTACAACAGGTTTTTTATTTCCGTTAGCTTTTATCCAACGTGCGGCTTCTGCTTCGTAATTTCCACCAATTTCACCTATCATAACAATAGCTTCAGTTTCAGGATCGTTCATTAATAATTCAACAGCATCTTTTGTTGGCGTTCCAATAATTGGATCGCCGCCAATACCAATAGCAGTAGTAATTCCCATACCTGCTTTTACAATTTGATCAGCAGCTTCGTATGTTAAAGTTCCGCTTTTTGATATAATTCCAATTTTACCTTTCTTAAATACAAAACCAGGCATGATTCCAACTTTTGCTTCACCGGCAGTAATAACACCCGGACAATTTGGCCCAATTAACCGCGAACTTTTTCCTTTTAAATATTCTTTTACATAGATCATATCCTTAACCGGAATACCTTCTGTAATACAAACTATCACTTTAATGCCTGCATCAGCAGATTCCATAATAGCATCAGCTGCAAAAGCAGCAGGTACAAAAATAATGGATACATCAGCGCCGGCTTTTTGAACTGCTTCAGAAACCGTATTAAAAACAGGACGATCCAAATGTGTTGTTCCACCTTTACCAGGAGTAACACCGCCAACGATATTGGTACCGTATTCTATCATCTGGGTTGCGTGAAAAGTTCCTTCTCCACCGGTAAAACCCTGTACGATTACCTTCGAATTTTTGTTTACTAATACTGACATATTTTTTAATTTTAGAGATACGAATATACCTACTAATTTGCATTTTACCAATAAAATAAACCTGCATTTTAAACTTAATATTATGCGCGAAAAGATTAACTTAAACCCATAATTGGAAACATTTATTGAATTATATACAGATGGCGCGGCAAGCGGTAACCCCGGCCCGGGTGGGTTTGGCGTGGTTTTAAAATTTAAGCAGCACCGTAAAGAGATAAGCGGGGGTTTTAAATTAACTACCAATAACCGTATGGAGTTATTGGGCGTAATAGTAGGTTTAGAGAGTGTAACAAGCAATGACCTGCCGGTTAAAGTTTATTCCGATAGCAAATACGTGGTGGATTCTATTAATCTAAAATGGATCTTTGGCTGGCGCAAAACAGGTTTTAAGAACAAGGCTAATGTTGACCTTTGGCAGCGTTTTTTAAGGATTTATGATGCTAAAAAACATCAGTTCATATGGGTAAAAGGTCACGCTAATAATGTTGAAAATAACCGTTGCGATGAATTGGCAGTGGCAGCGTCAAAATTACCAAATTTGCCAATTGATGAAGGTTATGAAGCAATCAAGAATAAGGGGCTTATATAAAAAAATAGCCACAGATTTCGCCGATTAATATTTAATTCATAAGAACTTAAACATTTAAAAAATATCTGTGTGAATTTGTGCAATCTGCAGCAAAAATAGAATTATCTGCCATTGCTTATAAACACATGTCCTTGTCGCCAAAAATCAACTGCGGTATAATAAGGTTCTCTAAAAAACTGAGATCGTTCTAAAATAAAATCATTATCGGTAAAAGGGTTCTGTGTTTTATTAAACACAAAACGTGTTGCATTTGGATTTGTTTCTATACCATAGATCCATGTTTCGCCTTTAGTACTTTTATAGATATTGGTGGGCGAACCAAAAACAATAAATATCATGCCGCGATCTGTTTTCCATCCCTGGGTATAACTGGTGTAATATTTATTGGCTTCTTTTACGCGACCATAATATCTTTTTAATAATTCTTTAGCGCGCTCTTTACTTCCGGCAATGCCGATCCAGAAATTATCAATAGCAACTTTTTTATCAATAGCATTTTTGCAGGAATCAAATTCGGCTTTAACCATCAAGTAGCGTGTACAGCTTATCATTTCATCGCTATTGCTTACACCTGGAAATGTTTTATCGTAAGTATACAACGTTAAGCCATCATTTACGGTTGTGTTGGGAGTTATGTGTAAAAAACCATAGTTGGGCATGGTTAACTGAAACTGGTTTGTGCTGAGGTCTATTTTAAAAATGCTATCGGGTTTATATTTAAACTCATCAATAGCTTTGGTAGAAAATGGCGGGAGGGCAGGGCCAAATTCTTTGAAAAAACAATTTACGGTTATTTGTGTAATAGCAGGGTTAGAGAACCTAACCACAACGGTTTCGTTCTTTAAAAAATGTGTTTTAAAAGAAATGGCATCATTATATGTTACCAAAAAATTCTGTTCTGTAAACCCGTTTTTTTTATAAATATTTAAGCCTTTGGTATATTTTATTTTTTTATTGAGATCAAAAACCTGTATCTCTAAATAATAATTAGCATTGTTTTTTGCGCTTAAATTAAATCGTGATACAAGCGATTTTAACTCTACTTGCTCACTTGCCCTGTCAATAACATGATAAGAACTACTATCCAGTATCTTTCTGGAATTTGGCTCGGTTAAAAGTTTGTAAGAGATCCGCAGGTCGGCATAAAAGGCAAAAGAAGTATCGGGTCTTTTATAGATTAGATTTTCATTTTTTATTTCTAAGTAGGTTGTTGTAACACTATCATTTAAATGATAGGCCACGGCATTTACCTCCAATAATTCGCTATCAGGATTAACTACGCTTTTTGTAGGTTTCGAAACAAATTGTCTCTTAGTAATGCAACCTGCTATCAAAAAAATGAAAAAAAGCGGTACTATTTTAAGGATTAATTTTTTCACTCTTCCAAAGTTAACCAATTAAAACTATCTTTGTTTACATGCCTTTAAAAATAAATATTTGGCGAATTATTGGCCTTTTAGCTATTGTAGCTTTCGCTATTTTATTCTTTAAAATTGTTATTTATTTAGCTATTTCGTTGGTGTTATTTTTGGTAGGCTATCCAATAACTTATAAGTTAGAGAAAATAAAATTCGGTAAAAGGCATATGCCAGATACACTCTCGGCATTGATCACCATATTATTAATAGTTAGTGTGCTTTTTGGTTTGTTTTTTTTAATAATCCCACCCTTGGCCACTGAAATAAATTTTTTGGCCGAACTCAATTTTAACGATGTTTTTCATAATATTCTGGCGCAATTTCCGGCCATAAAATCCATGTTATTAAAATTGGGAAATGAAGAAGATCTCAAACAAAATCTTTCTTCGCAGGTATCAGAATATGTTAACACAAAAAATGTCAGCATGGTGTTAAATAATACTTTTCAGTATTTTGGAACGATCTTTGGCGGCATGTTATGTGTGTTGTTCATCACCTTCTTTTTATTAAAAGACGAAAAAATAGTTAAGAATAGTTTATTGACGATTACACCGCTTGGTGTAGAAAATGAAATGCGCGAAGTTTTAAAGATCTCTAAAAAAATGCTGAGTAAATATTTTGTGAGTTTATTTATTGATATGTTCATTGTTGGAGGTTCGGTTTTTTTATTCCTCACTATTTTTGGCATTAAAAATGCGTTAATCATTGCTTTTTGCGCTGGTATTTTAAATGTTATTCCCTACATAGGTTCTGCCATAACCATGGGCATAGCCATTATTTTAGGAGTTAGCTCTTGCATAAGCACCGGTAATTACGAGCTTATAGGTTCTACTATTAATACCATATTTTTTACGTTGCTTACTATTAATTTGATAGATGGATTTATTATTCAGCCATTTATTTTTTCAAACTCTGTAAAAGCGCACCCTTTAGAGATATTTATTGTTACACTTATGGCCGGCACTTTAGGTGGCATTTTTGGTATGGTTATCGCCTTGCCGGTGTATACGATCATTCGTATCATTGCGTCAGAATTTTTAACGCATCTTAAGTTCTTCAGAAAAATTTCAGAAACTATAACAGAATAAAAACACTATGGAAACAGTTTACCCATTTCTAAAAAAGCTGGAAGCTAATAATAACCGCGATTGGTTCGAAAAAAACAAGAACACTTATATTAAGGCAAAAGAGGAGTTTGAAGTTTTTGTACAACAAATAATTAATGGCATTGTCAAATTCGATAAAAATATTTCGCCGGATATGAAAGCCAAAGATTGCACCTTTAGAATTTATAAAGATGTAAGATTTAGTAAAGATAAAACACCCTACAAAAATAATATGGGCGCAAGTATTAATCCCGGTGGAAAAAAAGCAGTAGGCGCAGGATATTATTTTCATTTACAACCCGATTCAAATTTTATTGCAGGAGGCATTTGGATGCCTGAGCCGAATAAATTAAATGCAATACGTCAAGAGATCGATTACAATTCGGCTCCATTATTAAAGATACTTAAATCAACTTCTTTTAAAAAATATTATAAAGGTCTGGATGAGGACGGCGCTTTAAAAACCGCGCCAAAAGGCTATGATAAAGAACACCCATTAATTGATCTCATACGCAACCGGCATTTTATTGTAAGCCATGCTTTCACCAATAAACAGGTAATGGATAAAAATTCAGTAAAAGAAATTGTTGCCGGTTTTAAAGCCATGCATCCCTTTATTGAATATTTAAGAGAAGCAACTGAGAAATAATTGGTGATTGATCTTGTCGAAAATCACTTCTTAAAGAAAAAATAAACTGCGGCAATTAAAAAAACAAAACCAATTAAATGGTTCCATTTTAATGTTTCCGTTTTAAAAAATACAAGCGTAAAAATTACAAATACAGAAATTGAAATTACTTCCTGAATCAATTTTAATTGCCACATGTTAAAAGGTCCGCCGTTAATAGAACTGCCAAGTTTATTTGCAGGCACCATTAAACTGTATTCAAATAAAGCAATGCCCCAACTAATCAAAATAGCGGTTATCATTCCTGTATTTTTTAAAAAACTAATGTCCTTGTAACGTAAATGTCCGTACCAGGCAATGGTCATAAATGTATTAGACGCTATCAATAATAAAATGGTACTTAATCCTCTTGACATATTTTTAATTTAAAATTAAAGACCTGTATATTTTCTAAATAATTTTATAGCAAGTGCCAACAAAACAATTCCAAATACTTTTTTAAGAATGGCAATGCCGCCAACGCCAAGTAGCTTTTCTAAAAGACTAATGTATTTTAAAACAAAATATACTATAACCACATTTATAAAAATGGCAATTATAATCGATAATAAATTATACTCAGCCCTAATAGAAAGTAAAGTGGTAAGTGTGCCGGTTCCTGCAATTAAAGGAAATGCCAAAGGTACAATAGAAGCTGTTGCAGGCATCTCATCTTTGTAGATCTTAACACCCAGTATCATCTCAAGCGCTATAAAAAACAGTACAAAAGAGCCCGCAATGGCAAAATCCTCTACTTTAATGCCAATAATATTTAAAATACTTTGGCCAATAAATAAAAAAACAACCATTATTAATAACGAAACCCATGAGGCCTTAAAAGGATCAATACTTCCTGTTTTTTGTTTTAAACTGATAATGACTGGTATTGAGCCTATTACGTCAATCACCGCAAATAAAACAGTGGTCACTTTTAATATTTCTATAATATCAAAAACAAGGTTCATGTGCTATAAAAGTACATCTTTCTATGTTAAGCCCCAAACCAAAATAATTCCAAATAATTTCCTTTTTTTAATTAGTTTCTTTATTTTTAATAGATAAAATATTTTGATAATGGAGAAAAGATATAAGTTTAAAAGCCTGCTTACATTCTGCAATAATGAATGGATGGTGAACAACCAAAAACGTTACCGCACAACTTTAGATAAAGCAGAGATAGATTATGTAAGGGTTGAATTGGCAATTTTTAATAAATTTTTTGATGAAGAAGATTGGACAGCCAAAGTAAATCTTAAATGTGTTGAGAACGTGGGTAAAAAAGAAATATGTAACCGCGAGTTAACCATAAATGTAAAAAAAGATGAGAACATTTTTTATTTACGCGATGGTTGGGGAGTTGAAGCTAAAGGAACTTTTTGGACCAAAGGAAGTTATTTATGGCAAGCTTACATTGACGATGTGTTTGTTGGCGAAAAATTGTTTCACATAAATGATGTTGGCGAAGTAACCATTCACACCAATCCATATCTGGAAGTTGAGCATATTAAATTGTATAACAGTCACCACGATGGCTGGCAAGAACGTAACCGCAAATATCTTAAAACATTTAGCAAGAACGATACAAAATATGTTTGGGCTGAAGTTAAATTTAAAAATATTACAGCTCTTGATTACCATTACGAATTGTTTGTGAATTTTTATGACGATTCGGGTCAGCCAAAAGCATCGGTAGTTCAAACCGGTTATGTAGATGCCAATAAAATAGATTTTACTTATACTTTTGAAAAAGCCTGGGGTAGCGATACTCCCGGTATCTGGACAGACGATAAATATTTAGTAGAAGTTGTGTTTAACGATGTGTTAATTGGAGCAACCACTTTTAATTGTGCCAATGTTGAAGAAGAAGGAGAAACACCGTTATTAAAAACGATTGAGCAAACTTTAACTGCCGGAAACTCCAGCGCAAGCCAAACCCCAAATAATAATGAAGGTACAACCGAAAAAACTTTAGAAGAATTATTGGTCGATCTAGATGCATTAATAGGTTTGGATGGCGTAAAAAAATCCATTCGAGAGAACATTACCTATTTAAATTTTACAAAATTGCGTAAAGAAAAAGGTTTTGATGATTCCGGTAAAATTGCGTTACATAGTATTTTCACAGGGAATCCCGGTACAGGAAAAACAACCATTGTAAAAATGTTAGGCAAGATCTATAATAAAATGGGTCTGTTAACTAAAGGACATGTGGTTGAGGTTGACCGTGCAGCATTGGTTGGTGAGTATATCGGACAAACTGCGCCAAAAACCAAAAAAATGATCGACTCTGCGCGTGGTGGAATTTTATTTATTGATGAAGCCTATTCATTGGCGCGTTCAGATGATGATAGCAAAGATTTTGGTAAAGAAGTTATTGAAATGCTTTTAAAAGAAATGAGTGATGGCCCCGGAGATATTGCTATTATTGGCGCCGGCTATCCTAAACAAATTAAAAGTTTTATAGAAAGTAACCCGGGATTAAAATCACGTTTTACTGAATATTTTCATTTTGATGATTATTTACCGGAAGAACTTCATGCAATTGCTGTCTACTCTTCTGGTCAAAAACAAATTACTTTTTCTGCCGAAGCCGATAATTTTTTAAAAGAACAATTAATTGAAGCCTACCGTAAACGTGATGAACATTTTGGTAATGCCCGTTTTGTAAATGCCGTTGTTGAGGAAGCAAAACAAAATATGGGTTTACGTTTAATGAAATCTACCGATCTGGCTAACCTAACAAAAGAAGATCTTTCTACAATTGTTTTAGCTGACTTGGAAGAAGTGTTTATGACCGAGCAAAAAAAGAAATTAAAATTAACAGTAAACGACAAACAATTAAATGATGCGTTGGCAGAATTGAATGATCTTGTTGGAATGGATAAAATAAAACAAGATATCCAGGAACTGGTAAAATTAATTCGCTTTTATAATGAAACAGGTAAAGATGTTGTAAATAAATTTTCATTACACTCTGTGTTCTCAGGTAATCCCGGTACCGGTAAAACTACTTTAGCACGTATCATGGGAAAAATTTATAAAGCACTTGGCGTTATTGAACGTGGCCATGTGGTGGAAGTAGATCGCGAAGGTTTAGTGGCAGGTTATGTTGGACAAACAGCTACAAAAACAGCCGCCGTTATTGAAGAAGCGATGGGCGGTATTTTATTTATTGATGAGGCCTATGGTTTAGCAGGGCATGGCGGAAATGATTTTGGTCAGGAAGCAATACAGGTAATTTTAAAACGTATGGAAGATCAACGTGGTAAATTTGGCATTATCGTGGCAGGGTATCCTGAGAACATGCACATGTTCATTGAAAGTAACCCGGGCTTTAAATCACGTTTTGATAAAACATTTTTGTTTGAAGATTACCAGGCAGACCAATTATGGGTGATCACAAAAAACTTATTACAAAAAGAAAGTTTAACTGCAAATCCTGATGCGGAGGCGCATCTAAGAACATACTTGACCAATGTTTACGAAACACGCGATAAGTTTTTTGGTAATGCCAGAACGGCAAGGCAGATAGTGAGTGATGTTGTAATGAAACAAAATTTACGTTTAGCTTCTATGGCAAGTGACCAACGTAAAAAAGAAGATCTTACGCAATTGATCTTTGATGATGTTAAACACTTACAAACTCAATCAACCGGTAACAGGCAGAGTTTAGGCTTTAAATTTGGAAGCTAAAAATGACCAAGCCCCAATTAAAACCTTTGCCACCTCATAGGCACTTCGTAAGTAAAATTGTACGAAGTGCCATTGCAGGCCTTATAATTTTAGCTTTTTCTATATGTGTTGGAATGATCGGTTATCATCACTATTTTAATTTAGGATGGGTTGATAGTTTATATAACGCCAGTATGATATTGACCGGTATGGGCCCGGTAGATAAAGCCATAAATAATGGCGGAAAGATCTTTGCCTCTATTTATGCTATTTATAGCGGTGTTACTTTTTTAACTTCTGTTGCAATAATAATTTCACCGATAGTACACCGTTTTTTACACAAGTTTAGAATTGATATAGAGGAATAATATGGCCAATGTATTGATACTTTGTGCTCATAGACCAAAACGCTCGCCCAGTCAGCGTTACCGGTTCGAGCAGTATCTGCCTTTTTTAGAAGAGAATGGTTTTAAGTTCAAATTCTCTTATTTACTTAGTGAAAAAGATGACGCAACATTTTATTCCAGCCGAAATTTTTTAGCAAAGGTTTTTATTTTGATCAGATCTGTTTTTATTCGATTAAAAGATTCGTTTCAATTTAAAAAGTACGATATTATTTTTATTCAACGCGAAGCCTCTTTTTTAGGAACTTCTTATTTCGAAAAAAAAGCATTTCGCTCCGGTGCTTATGTTATTTTTGATTTTGACGATAGCATTTGGTTGGCCGATACTAGTCCCGGAAATAAAAAATGGGAATGGATAAAAAGGCCGGAAAAATTTTTCAATAATGTTGCTAATGCACACTGTGTAATTGCCGGTAATCCTTATTTAGCAGAGAAAGCAAGGCCTTATAATAAAAACGTTGTGGTTATTCCCACCACGGTAAATTCAGAATGGCATGTGCCAAAAACAGAACATCGCAATAAAAAATTAATTACAATTGGATGGAGCGGAAGTATTAGTACCATAAAACATTTTGAATTGCTAGTGCCGGTTCTTTTAAAAATACAGGAAAAATATAAGAACAAACTAAAATTTAAAGTAATTGGCGATAAATATTATAGCCATCCTAATTTAAATGTGGAGGCAATAGAATGGAAAGAAAATACAGAGGTAAGTGAATTAAATTCTTTAGATATTGGTTTAATGCCTTTACCTGATAATGAATGGGCCAATGGCAAATGCGGTTTAAAAGGCTTGTCGTATATGGCTTGTGGGGTTCCGGTAGTCATGAGTGCGGTAGGCGTAAACAAAGAGATCATACAAAATGGGAAGAATGGTTTTTTGGTAAGTTCGGACGAAGAATGGATCCATGTTCTATCTGCATTGATTGAGAATGCCGAACTAAGATTAGAAATAGGCAATAAGGGAAGAGAAACGGTTGTAAAAGACTATTGCGTAAAAGCTCATCAACATTCTTATTTGGAAAATTTTAAAAATGCTAAATCACCTCGATAGCTATTATTTCTCTCAACCTGAACCGTATCAAAGTTGTCTTCTATTCCTTAGAAATTTTTTATTAAATTATTCTACCGAAATTGAAGAACACTGGAAATACACTACCGCATTTTTTACTTACAAGAAAAAAATGTTTTGTTATTTTTCAATAAATAAAAAAACTAAACAGCTATATATTGGTTTTGTAGATGGCAATAAAATCAATCATAAAAAATTGGTTGCCGAAGGAAGAAAACAAATTAAAATACTTTATATTAATCCCGAAAAAGATATTGATGTAAAAGCCCTAAGAGAAATTTTAAAATTTGCCTCTAAACTTTGCAAATAGTAAAATAAAGATATTATCTAAAAGCCAAAAAAATTAATCTTTTGTTGCTCCCGGGGTTGATGGGGATATCGCCGCTACCTGAATAGTAATTTTTGTGGCGGATAAAGTAATGCTGGTGTCATTGCTATCACTATTCTGATAAAAGTTCATATTATATGAACTGCTAAAGCCGTTTTCAAAACTAATGGTTTTTATTACCACGTTTTCATCGGTATTAAGCAATTTTATTTTACCATTCTTTTTTGTAATATTTGGAGAGTTGATCCAATCCCAGATGAACTGGTCCATTTTGGTGGTCCTAATTTGAAATAGGATGGTTTGGTCGTTAGGGTTCGGATCATAACCCAATCCTCGGTTGTATGTATTAATGTTTATACTTGATAAAGAATACACTTTGCCCTCTACTTCTAAAATGGCTTTATACATATTGTTTGGATTAGGTGTTAAAATTACAAATAAAAAGCATAAGTCTAATCATCTTTGAATAATTTAAAGATTTGAAAGCGCGTTAAGAATATGAAAAATAATTTAAATCAATTAAATAATTTTTTTAAATAACATGTAAATTATTTAATGGCCTTTAAACTTAAATCCAGGCTTTTGATATGATGCGTTAACGCACCAATAGAAATAAAGTTAACGCCACATTTGGCATAAGAAGAAATATTAGTTTCGTTTATACCGCCGGATGATTCCACTTCAAATTTTCCGGCAATAAGTTTAACGGCCTCTAATGTTTGCTGCGGTGTATAATTATCCAGCATAATGCGTTGAACGCCGCCATGTTTTAAAACTTTTTTTACGTCTTCAAGTGAACGGGTTTCAACTTCGATTGCTAATTTCTTTTTTGTTTTTTTTAAATACTTGTTGGCAGCATCAACGGCTTCAATTATTCCACCGGCAAAATCAATATGGTTATCTTTAATTAAGATCATATCAAATAAACCGTATCGGTGATTAGCGCCACCACCAATTACAACAGCCCATTTTTCAAAAAAACGAAAGCCCGGCGTTGTTTTACGGGTATCTATAACAACGGCCTTTGTGCTTTTACATAAACTTTGCAGGTAATTGGTTTTGGTAGCAATACCACTCATGCGCTGCATGATATTTAAAACAAGGCGCTCTGCCGTTAATAATTTTTGAGTATTGCCTTCAATAATAAATGCAACATCGCCTTTTTTTACTTTAGCGCCATCCTTTATAAACAGTTTAAGTTTAAAATTCTTGTCAACCAGTTTAAAGATCTTTTCAGCAGCGGCAATGCCGGCAATAATACCATCTTCTTTTACCAATAAGTGCATTTTGCCTTTATGGTTCTTTGGAATGGTAGAAAGGGAAGTGTGATCGCCATCGCCAACGTCTTCGGCAAAAGAATCGAGAATAAATTGTTTAAAATTAAAATGTTTTTGGTGAAGTTTAATAAGATCAGTCATTATCGTTTTCTATTCGAAATTGAGCAATTAAATTTCGTCTCAGCAAAACAGAAACCCTGAATTTGCCACTATTAGTTTCAAGATTACCTGTAATATATTGTGCCCCATTATTTACTGAGCTAACATGGCTGGATGAAAAAGCCTTAATTGTATGCTTTTCAAAAAAGAATTTAATATTCGCCTCAGCTTGTGCTTTGCTTAACACATCTTCCTGGTTAATGATCTTTATAGAAACTTTTTCGTCAAAATATTTTACCATATCTGCCGTCTTGCCTTGTTTTAAAGCAGTCAAGATCTCATCGCTGGGTTCTACCCCGGCAAAAAAGAAAGCAAAGAGGAAGTAAAAAATGTTTATCGCTATTTTCATATGATGTTATACAAATTTAATAATTTTTTCGCACTTTTAACCAATGAAGATCTTGTTACTTCAAATAGATAAAACACAGGAAAGTTACCTGGCCGAAGGCATTGAAATATATGCCAAACGGCTAAAGAACTACTGTACATTTGAAATAGTTACAATTAATGTGCCAAAGGCAGTACGCCAACGTACACAGGCAGAGCAAAAGCAAGAGGAAGCCAAGCTTATTTTGGCTGTAGTGTTGCCCGACGACCAACTTGTTTTGTTAGATGAAAAGGGAAAAGAGTATTCTTCTATGGATTTTTCTGCGCTTATTGCCCAAAAACAAAACGCATCGGTAAAAAGGCTTATTTTCTTAATTGGCGGGCCATTTGGCTTTAGCGAAACCATTTATAAACGGGCCAATTCAAAACTTTCTTTATCACAAATGACCTTTTCGCATCAAATGATACGGCTCTTTTTTGTAGAGCAGCTATATCGCGCTTTTACTATTTTAAAAGGCGAAAAGTACCACCACGCATAAGAGTTAAAAAACCATAAATCAGTATTTTTGAACAAGAAGGAATGGAAGATCGCATAGATTTCGGGAGGTTTTATGAGCGAACATAAAAAACCACTTAGTGTTTCTCTATGCTATTAGTATCTCAGTAGTAAAGCATCAATCAAAAAAACTCCAGCTTATGCCTAGTCTAAAGGCTCTATCGGTTTGGTAATAACCCGATGCAAAGGCATAGTTGGTTCCTGCAATACCATATAAAGCATTCTCAACTTTAAGAAAAAATGTTACGGGCCTTATTCTCGCATTTAAAAATACATCTAAAAAAGGGTAGGATGTTGTTTTAAAATTCTCTTGTAAATAAAAAGCTTGTGTAGCCGGCATATAACCGTAAGAATAAAAAGAATCATACATCTGCAGTTGACCACCAATTTGTAATTGCAGATTATTTTTAAATAATATTCCTGTGTAAAATAATTTTGCCGTGCCCTGGTTTTTTGGAAGTCTTACATAAGAAGTGTTAGACGTGTTTTGGAAACGGTATTCTAGCGAAGTGCCTATATGTTTAAAAAACACCTTGGTAAAATTTAAATTAAAACCAACATTGGTTAATGGTGTAAAGTACTGACCCGGCAATCCAACATTGTCGAAAAATAAATAATTGTTCATGTTTTGAATAAAAACAGAAGCAGAAATATTTTTATTTAAGGCAATCCCTAAATTAGCCTGTGTTTGCTGTTGTGCACGATAACCATTATTAAACCAGGTAAAATGATTACTTACCCAATAATTATAAATATAATCAGCCGAACGGCTCTCGGCTAATAAATTTAAATATATATAACGTTGTTTGCCGCGGTTCAAAACAAAAACAGATTTGCTTTCCGCTTTGTAATTGCCTTTGCTTGCGCCTTGAAATATATATTGAAAATTAAAATGTGTTTGAAGCGAACGTTGATCGGGAATAGCTCTTTGCCCTGCAGTAAACTGTTTTCTAAAAACAAGATCGGCAGTTGCAATATGATTATAAAATAAACTATCGGCTTTTTGCCAAACCTGATTTATTTCATTTTTGTAACCAACCGATAAAGCAAAATTTGAGTTGGTAGAAACTGCCGCATAACTTATCTCATTTATAAATTTTCGTACATGAGAGCTGTCGTGGGTTCTGGCGGTATCTAAATACATGATCGTATAATATTTATCGCTTGCAATATTTTCGTCGGTATATTTATAACTGTTAGATGCAAAAGTTGACTTTAACTGAAAAAAGTGATTCATCTTTGTTGTTGAATCTTGCCCTTTGTTTAACTTATAATATGGATTAAACATTACTTTTAATTCCCTGTTATCGCGGGTGGCACCATTTAATTTTACCGGAAAAAGTTCTTTGTTCCGCAACAAGTTATCGGTGCTTATGCTATCACCCACAATACCTCCGTTCTCTTTATTTTTATTTCCGTTGGTGAGAATATAAAAATAATAGCCAAAGCGCTCCTTTTTTGAAAGATAATTACTCGAGAGATAAAAATTGTTGGTATAACTTTGTTGCTTTAAATAATAACCCTGCGACGTATAGCGACTAAACTTTAATGCAAAATTTACCCTTTTGTAAGTTTGGGTAAAAAGCATTTTAAATACCTGGAATTTTTTGCTGCCGGCAACACCCGTTAAATTGGCATACGGACCTTTTGTGTGATAGTAATTTACCTGGTTATCGTTATATATGTCATTTTTATAGGCCTGTGGAACAAAATTAAAACCCAGGTCGTTGGTGCCATAATTGAGCAAATAATTTGGAGAAGGTAAGCCAATGTTGCCTAAAAAATTGCGTTGAAAATAATTATGGATATTGGTAATGCTGCTATCCGGATAAGTATTATAAAAGTTGGTGATAAGGTTATTCTTTTCCGATTTAAAAGAAATATAAGTTGGATCGGTAGAATAAAAAGTTTGAGCCCTGGAAATAAAAACCACGCAAATGAACAGGCACAGCCAGATCTTTTTTAAAAAATAAAACGATGTTTTTTGTGAGAAAATAAAATACATTGTACCCATTAACGTAATTAATAAAGTAAAACTAATAAAATTTTACTTACTACGATTTAAAGAAAGTTAAATGCAGTTTTAAATTTTGAATAGCCCGTTTTTACTGTGTTTTAGGGCAATTAAAATTTATCGAAGAAATGTTCTTCCACATCAAAAGTTGACTTTAGGCCAACTTCTTTGTAATCTGTAGCCAACCATTTTTCAGCAATTTCCCTGCCTTTATTTTTTAGGTTCGATAAAAACTCCCAGGAAGTGTTCATCTTACTGCTGTAACTTAGCTGGCTCAGCGCATCATAACCACTAATGGTGTGCACAAAGATCTCGCGATTGATCTTGTCATCTGATTTCAAAATACCATTTCTGATCAGTTCGTTACGGTAATGAATTAATTTCATCTCGTTAATTAAACTGCTGTTAAATGAGATCTCGTTTACTCGGTCTGCAATATCTCTTGCGGTGGTTGGCACAGAATTAATGTTGATAGAGTTGATCTTTACCAATACAATATCTCTTAAACTTGTGTTGGTAATAATTGGAAAGATGGGAGGGTTTCCCATATAACCACCATCCCAATAAAATTGGCCATCAATTTCTACTGCCTGAAATAAAAATGGCAAACAGGCAGATGCCATAACAGCATCTACTGTAATTTCTTTGTTAGAGAATATTTTTGCTTTGTTTGTTTTTACGTTGGTAGCACAAATAAAAAGTTTCTTTTTATTATAACGTTGTAGCTCTTCAAAATCGATGAGGTTAGTTAAAATATCGCGAAGCGGGTTATAATTAAAAGGATTAAAATTATAAGGTGAGAGAACTTGCGTAATAGCGTTGAACATCATATAACCGGTGCTATTATATATATCTCCGCTACCATAAGTTTTATCCATCATGCCGGGTTTAAATAAAAAGCTTCCACTTTGAGCAACTTTTTTCCAGAGTTCTTCTAAAAGTTCTTTTGCTTTTGCAGGCCCGCCAATATGTAAACCATATGCGCAGGTTACAGCGTTTACTGCGCCGGCACTTGTTCCGCACATTGCTTCGGCAACAAGATGATCTTCTTCAAGGAGCCTGTCTAAAACTCCCCATGTAAAAGCACCATGAGCACCTCCACCTTGTAAGGCTATACCAACATTTTTTTTCACGTTCTTTTGTTTTTAGAAATATACACTATCAAATATAAAATTTTAATGCCCAAGGCAAAATCTTTTTGTCAACAAATAAAGGGGTTTAGGCTAAAATATAGGGTAATATAGGCCTAAAGCGCGTTTAGAGCCTGTATTGCGGCGTCATAATTGGGTTGAATTTTCAGACACATATTATAATCTGCCCTTGCGCTTTCCTTATCCTTTAGTTTAAAATAGGTATAACCCCTGGCAAAATAGGCTTGAGCAGAGCTAGGATTAAGAGTTATTGCATTTGTAAAATTTTCGAGTGCTGTTTTATCATCTTTCTTGATCTCTAAATAAATTGCACCCAGATTATAGTAACAATTTTCGCAATTTTTATTTTTTGCTAAAATAGTTTTGTATTCTATGATAGCCTCATCAATTTTACCAATGTCTTGTAATAATTTGGCGCGGGCATAAACGGTATTTTCGTTAGAAGGATTAACTCTTAATGCGTTATTATAATATTCTAAGGCAATAGGGTTTTTTCTCGCAGCATACATTATACCAATATCAATAAATGCATTTTCGTATTTATTATCCTGTTCAATAGCTGTTTCTAAACTTGATATGGCTCGTGTAGTATCGCCACTTTCTCTATAAATACTGCCTTTTAAATAATAGGCTTTTGCTAAACGATCGTTGATTTTTAATGCCCTGTTCACATAATCAATTCCTTTTTGATATTGTTTTACCACGTAAAATAATTCAGATAATTTTAATAATGCATCTACATTATCCGGAAATTTTTTTTCAACGATCTCTAAAAGATCTTTTGCAAGGCGGGTATTATTCTGCGTATAATAAGCGTCTACCAGGGTCATATAATAATTGGCCTTAGTACTGTCCATTCTAATAGCACGTTTGGCATCGTTTACAGCAGCCGGAAATTGTTTTAAAGAAATATAAATAGTTGCCCGCGAATCATAAAGATCAGCATTGTCAGGATCTTGTAATAATTTTGCATTAATTGCTTTCAGTTCGGGAGAGTTTAATTTTATACTTAAACTATCGGTAGTTTTAGTTTCGCTTTCTGTTTGCTGAGTTGAATTATTTTTGCAAGCATTTAAAACCAGCAAAAAAAAGATGGTTCTTAAAAAAACCGGGAAAGATATTTTATAAATATTAAAGGTCATTAGCTGTAGCAATTAATTCGGCAATATCTAAAACTTTGGTTTTATCTTCTTTATTAAAATGTTTTACGCCATCGGTCATCATCGTATTGCAAAATGGACAGCCAACTGCAATTACATCGGGGTTTAGCGCAAGCGCCTCTTCAGCACGCTCAACATTTACTTCTTTATTTCCTTTTTCGGCTTCTTTAAACATTTGTGCTCCACCGGCCCCGCAGCATAATCCTTTTGCTTTGCTGCGTTTCATTTCTGCCAACTCCACATCTAGTTTTTCGATTATTTCGCGCGGCGCTTCATAAACATTATTTGCTCTTCCCAAATAACAAGGGTCGTGAAAAACAATTTTTTTTCCTTTAAATTCGCCACCTTGCACTTTTAATTTCCCTTGGTTAATTAACTCCTGAACTAATTGCGTATGGTGCACTACTTCGTAATTTCCACCTAAAGCAGGATATTCATTTTTAATTGTATTAAAACAATGCGGACAACCTGTAACGATCTTCTTAACGCTGTAGCCATTCATTACATTAATGTTTTGCATAGCCTGCATCTGGTATAAAAATTCGTTTCCGGCACGTTTTGCAGGATCACCGGTGCAACCTTCTTCAGAACCTAAAATAGCGAATTTAATTTTTACATGATCTAAAATACGAACAATAGCTTTGGTAATCTTTTTTGCACGATCGTCAAAACTACCGCTACAACCTACCCAAAATAATATTTCGGGAGTTTCGCCTGCAGCTGTCATTTCAGCCATTGTTGGAACTTTTATTGTACTCATATTCTTTTTTTTACCACTAAGGCACTTAGGTCACTAAGTAGCACTAAGCTTTTATTTAACTATTCTTTTGGCAGTTTAGAAAATTCTTCTGTTACCATTGGCACTAATTGTTGAACGATATTTTCACTATGAAAGTTAATTAATAATCCTTTAGGAATATTAGCTAACTTAAGATATGATAATAATTGCGCATTATAAAGAGGTATCATTACGTCTACTGCTTTTAAATCAACAATAATCAAATTGTTCACTAAAATATCAAGTTTCAGCATTCCTCCCAAATCTTTTCCTTTAAAATTAATAGGAATTTGTATTTGAGACCTAACATTAAGATCATTATTTTTTAACTCTTCAATTAAACAAGAATGATAAACCGATTCTAATAACCCAGGACCAATTTGTTTGTGTACTTCAATAGCACACCCAACTATTTTGTATGAAACATCATTAATATACTTTTGAGTAATTAACACATCTCCTTTTGTTATATAGTTGTTTGATACTATCATTGTTTCTTAGTGTTCCTTGTGCTCTTAGTGTCTTAGTGGTTAGGCTTCGTTAATCCAATTAGCTCTATCGGCCTGACTAAATTGCCAAGGCGCACCGTTATTTTCAATATTAGTGAACATGGTGTTTAACTCAGGTCGTGTATTACTTTCTTCCATCACAAGGTATCTTCTTATCTCTACAATAATTGCCAATGGATCGATATTTACCGGACATTCCTGCACACATGCATTACAAGTGTTGCAAGCCCAAATCTCTTCCGGTTTAATATAATCTCCTAATAACGATTTTCCGTCATCAACAAAAGTTCCATTATTCTTATCAATATTTTTTCCAACTTCTTCTAACCTATCTCGGGTATCCATCATAATTTTACGTGGCGATAATGCTTTGCCTGTAATATTTTGCGGACAGGCAGAAGTGCATCTTCCGCACTCGGTGCAACTATAGGCATCCATTAAATTTTTCCAGTTAAGGTCCTGCACATCTTTAACGCCAAACCGTACCGGGTTGTTTGGGTCTGTTTTTGGAACATAAGCCGAATCAAAATTTGGCGCTACCACATCCGTCACAGCGTCAAGCGTTGTAAATTCACCTTTTGGTTTTAAATTAGAGAAATAAGTGTTTGGAAATCCTAAAACAATATGTAGATGTTTAGAGAATGGTAAATAATTTAAAAAACCAAATACCATTAAAATATGTCCCCACCAACCAATGCGTTCAACAACATGTAAGCTGTGTTCTGATAAACCGCTAAATAATAAAGGTCCAATATGTTTGCTTACCGATAGACCTAAAGAGCCATCGTTTAAATTACTGGCATGCGATAAACCTCTTGAATATAAAACTTCATCGGCACCATTCATCATAAAAATAAAACAGATAAGTATTATCTCGCCAATTAAAATTAAGTTAGCGTCTAATTTTGGCCAACCGTTCAATTCGCTTTTTACAAGACGCGGTACTTTTAATAAATTTCTTCTCGATAAAAATGCAATGGTTCCAATAAATGCTAAAACAGAAAGTATTTCAATAAAACTCACAGCAAAAGTATATAAGCCACCTAAAGATTCTCTGAAAATGCGGTGACTGCCACTAATGCCGTCAACAATAATTTCAATTAATTCTATTTGTGTTATTATGAATGCAGAATATAAAAAGAAATGTAAGATGGCAGGTATTGGTCTTGAGAACATTTTTTGCTGACCAAAAGCAACTAAGGTCATTGTTTTTAAACGCTCACCTTTATTGTCGGCAAATAAAACATCTCTTCCTAAAAGAATATTTCTACGTATCTTTTTTACGTTAATAGTAAAATAGGCAGATGCTCCAATTAAAAGTAAAGCGAAGATGATCGAGCTTATCATATCTGTTTTTTAAGGGTTAACTGGTTTACGGGATTTTCTTCCGAAAACAGAAAAGTGAATATAACGCTCAGGATTCAGTCGCAGATCTTTTAATAATTTATCAAGATCTTCCGATGATTTATTTAAATTATTATACAATGAATCGTTCTTCAGCAACTTACCCGCTGTTCCTTGTCCTTCGTTAATTTTAGCCAACATAATATTTAATTCTTTCATAGATTTATCTGCATTTGCAATAGCGTCTTTAAGCTGGGCTTTTGCCAAACTATCCGTCATGCTGCTAATGTTGCTGATAATATTATCAATTCTTTGTCCATTCTTATTAAGGTTAGAAGTTATCTGGTTCAAATTAGAAAGCACGCTCGATATTTTTACTTTTTCTGAACCTACTAGGTCGTCTAATTTGTAAGCGGTTTGTTCTAAAGTTAAGATCGCTTTTCTAACACTCTCAAATGATTTATCAAGATTGTCACGTGTTTTTGTATTTAAAATCAAACTTACAACAGTCATTACACTATCCATGCTACTGATCAGGTTCTCTGCTTTTGCCTGGATGGGTGCAATACGTTTGTCTAAAGCTTCTTTAAATCCTTCTTCAGCACCGGCAATTAAAGTATCGCCACTTTTTACATATTCGGTTTCATTGCTATTAATAATTTCAACTGCTTTTGAGCCTAAAAGATCGGAGCTAATAGCTTTTGCGATAGAATGTTTTGGGATCTTAACGTCCTCAGTCAATAAAAATTTTACAAGAACTTTGGATTGCCCCCCTTGTTGAATAAGCGAGATCTCGTTTACCTGCCCGATTTTAAAACCATTTATTAATAATGGGTTGGCAGGAATTAAATTATCAATTTTAGGATAAACAGCGTACAAATAATATTTATGCGAAAAAAGATTAGTGCCCTTTAAAAAATTAATGCCCCAGATAAAGGCTGCGATGGCACAAATAACTACAATACCTATTTTAAATTCTTTACTTATCTTCACAAAAAAAGTATCTATTTTTAAAGGATAAATATAGGTATTTTTATTGATTCAAACAGCGCTAAAATGAGCCGGAAATTAAAGAACGAGGAACTAAACCGCATGAGCGTAAACGATTTTAAAACCGCTGAAAAGCAGGCTGTTGTTATTGTTTTGGATAATGTAAGAAGTCTTAATAACGTAGGGTCGGCATTTAGAACTGCAGATGCTTTTTTAATTGAAGAGATCATTTTATGCGGTGTAACAGGAACGCCGCCAAACAAAGAAATAGAAAAAACAGCATTGGGTGCCACATCAACCGTAAAGTGGAGTTACTTTAAAACAACGCTAGAAGCAATGGATGCTTTAAAGAAAAAAAAATATACTACTTATGCAGTTGAGCAAGCTACCAAAAGCATATCGTTAAATAGTTTTACTCCAAATAATGAAAAAACGGCATTGGTATTTGGTAACGAAGTGTATGGGGTAGACCAGGAGGTGATTGACATGTGCGAAGGGGTTATTGAAATTCCGCAGGCAGGCACCAAGCATTCATTAAATATATCAGTAAGTATTGGTATTGTGCTTTGGGAGATATTAAGGCCTTCTTTTAAATAGCGTTAAAATATATTAAACAACACCTTCTTTCCCTTCTTATCTCGTAATTTTTCAAATTAATTAAAAACCAATTGAACTTTGGTCTTTTATGCGTGTACAGGTTATTAAATAGCTTAAAAAACACAAGCATAATTATAACGAATTGTAAAGCGTAAGTATATATGCCAATGAGTACCGGTAAGTTTTCTCTTCTTAGTGATGAAGAATTAATGTTCTACTTGAGCAATGGAGAAGAATTAGCCTTTGACGAACTGTATTTACGTTATAGTAAACGCCTGCTGGGATATTTTATACGCATGTTGAACTTTGATAAAAACCTTGCCGAAGATGCTTTGCAAGATCTGTTCTTAAAAATTGCTGAAGCGCCGGAAAGATTTGACAAAAACCGTTCTTTTAAAACCTGGATCTTTTCTGTAGCCTCAAATAGTTGTAAAAATTATTACCGGCACAAAAAAGTTGTATCGGAAAGCGCTAAAGAAATTAAATATATGAACGAACAGATAAACGACACTACTTTTTTAAAAACTGCAAGTAAAATGGATGCGGTTATGTTTAGAAAGATGCTCGAAGACGTGTTAAACGATCTGCCGGTCGAAAAAAAAGAAGCTTTTATTTTAAAATACCAGGAAGAAAAAACAATAAGTGAAATTGCTTTGATACAAAACTGCCCCGAAGGCAGCGTAAAATCAAGATTACATTACACAATGAAAATTCTGGAAGAAAAATTAAAAATATTTAAGCTAGTAAATTAAATGATTATGGAAAACAATAACGATCTCGAAAAATTCCTTATCAACCAACTATCTGTTGATGAATTGGATTTAAAAGTGCCCGATCTTTCGGAAGTCGCAAGAAAAAAAATACTGGCCCGTAAAAAACAAAGCGGTGAAATTGAAGACTTTTTCTCTTTAATAGCAGCCTTCCTCAATTTTAAAATAAAACTTTATCAGGCGGTATTTGCCACCATTATCATTGGAGGCATTATTTTATTTTTTACAAGGGAGGATAAGGAAACTAATAAAGAAACACATGCAAGTGAATACGTTTCTAACATTGCTTCGGTTCGAAGCTCAACCGTTTTATCAAGTATATCAACATTTGCATTAACTAAAGAAAAAACTTATGGAAACAGGTCAAATTAATAGCGAAGAAAAATTGCCGATTGAGCAAACCGAAAATAAATTCAAGTATTTTCCCTTCTTTAATAAAAAACAACCCTTATTTGTTTTGGTGCTTGTGGGTATTATCTTTTATTGTACCTCATTATATAATGAGTATGCTTTAGATGATGCTATTATAATACACCAAAACAACTACGTATTAACAGGTGTATCGGGCATAAAAGATATTATGAGCAAAGATGCGTACGATAGCTTTTACCGGCGTATGAATGCTACTGAGCAATTGGGCGGCGGAAGGTATCGTCCGCTGGCAGCAATAAGCTTTGCTATTGAACAGGAAATAATAGGAACTTATCGAACGGGCAGTTATATGTTGGTTGAAGATCTTAATCATAATGGTAAACTTGATAATGAGAAAGTTGACTTAAAACTAAAAGATCCTAATTCTAAACTAAAATTAGAAAGTTCAGTCGGCTATGAATACAACACATTTGTTGATCTTAATAAAGATGGCATTGCACAAGCGGAAGAATGCAATAATTGCTGGGATACAAATAAAAATTTTCGGGATGACGCCTCTGAAGACCTTAACCACGATGGTGTTTTTAACGAAGTAGATTGTCAGACAAAAGGCGCTTTTTTGAGACACTTTAATAATATGTGGACTTACATTTTAGCATGTGTTTTGCTTTATTTGGTATTTGCACGCTACATGTTTAAAGGTAAGCAGGACGTGGCTTTTTTGGCTGCCCTCATTTTTTTAATTCATCCGGTTCACACCGAAATTGTTGCCAACGTAAAAGGCCGCGAGGAGATTTTTTCGGTGATATTTATTGCGCTTACATTTTTGTTCTCATTCAAATATAACGATACTAAAAAAGTGAGTTCATTGATCTGTGCAGGACTAGCTTTTTTCTTTGCCTTGTTATCTAAAGAATATGCTATTGTATTGCTAGGTCTTGTTCCGCTTGCGTTATATGTTTTTGATAAAGATAGGATGAGGGCTGCTAATATGGGTTTCTTAAGTTTGAGCTTGTTTAGTTTCGGAGCGTTATATATGGCTTTGCGCTTAAACTCAGTAAATATTTTGCCAGGTATGCCGGATGCCGAAATCTTAAATAACCCTTTTTTATTAGCTAGCGGAGAACAAAAATTTGCTACGGAAGTTGTTGTATTACTAAAATACCTGTTGCTTTCTTTTTTTCCAAAAGATCTGACCTGCGATTACTCTTACGCGCAGATCCCATACAGTAATTTTACGGATATTGGTTTCATTGCTTCATTAGTGTTAAATCTTAGCCTTTTATTTTTAGGAATTAGGTTATCCATTAAACGTCACGTTTTGGGTTTTGCTATTGCGGTGTATTTTGCTTTTTTATTATTGGTAACAAACTTTATATTCAATATAGGTGTTGTGTTGCGCGAGGGCCTTTTATTTCATGCTTCAATTGGTGTTGCCATTGCCATTGCATGGTTAGCATTAGCCGGTTTAGAAAAATTACAATCTGTTTCATTTAATGTAAAACGAACAGTTATGATGAGTTCGTTATTAATAATTTTAATTCTATGCGGTTGCAAAACCTGGGAACGTAACTGGGATTGGAAAAATGATGTGACCTTATTTTTAAAAGATGTAAAAACTTCGCCCAACTCTGTTCTGGTTTTAGGAAATGCAGGGGCCCGCTGGATAGATCTGGCTGACACAAAAGAGATAACCGGTGAGGCCCTTGAGGGCGAAGACCCAATAATTGTGAACGACTATAATGGCAGACTTAGAATTACTAACGAAGAGATGCGCGAAAGCGGATCCAAAACAAAAAAAGAAGCAGCACTTAAAAAAGGGATGGGTTATTTAAAACATGCTGTTGAATTACATCCACGTTATGTGAACGGTTATTTAAATTTAGGCTTAGCGAGCTTTAAATTAAACAACGATAAGGATGCAATATATTATTGGAAGTTGGCAGAACAACTATATCCGGATAATCCATATTTGCAAAATTATTACAGGGTATACTCCAGCATTTTAAAGAATAGAGGGGCGGAAGCTTTTGATGCAGGTAAGATCCGCGAAGCAGCTGTGGCCTACAATTTATGCAGCATTGTTGTTCCGCAAGATCCGCATGCATGGTATGGTTTAGGTAAAGCCTTATATCGTTTAAAAGAACATGATAAAGCAAAAGTGTGTTGGGAGAAAACTTTGAAAATAGACCCCGAATATGAGAATGCAAAAAAAGCGCTGAATGGAATGAGTGCGGAATAGGTTTACTTGTTCATGACAGAATTTTGTATACGAATACTTTCCTCGTGCAATAGCTGGCAAATTTTTTCTACATGACTTCTTGAGATTCCTAATTTTTCTGCTAATTGGGCGCGCGTGCGTAAAATTTCCTGCCAGCGCTCTAACTGAAAAATGGTAATGTGGTGTTCTTTTTTATAAGCACCTATTTCTTCAATAATTTGAGTGCGTTTTTTTAAAACATTTATTAATTCTTCATCCACCTCATCAATTATATTTCGCAGTTCAGCTAACTTATCAAGAACGGCATCGTCGGTAGAACTTTGTTTACGTAAAATTAATTTTGAGATTAGTTCATTCAACAGCACAGGTGTTAATTGTTGTTCGGCATCGCTTAATGCAACAGAAGGATCGTAATGTGACTCGATCATTAAACCATTCATACCAAGGTCTAATGCTTTTTGCGCTACCGATGGAATTAATTCGCGATTACCACTAATATGACTTGGGTCGCAAATAATTGGCAATTCAGGAAATAAAGTTCTTAATTCAATGGGCAATTGCCACATGGGTTTATTCCTGTATTTTGTTTTGCCATACACATAAAACCCCCGGTGAATAGCTGCCAATTTTGTAATACCACTATTATGAATCCTTTCAATGGCACCGCGCCATAGTTGTAGGTCGGCATGGACGGGGTTTTTTACCATTACCGGCACATCCACACCTTTTAAAACATCGGCAATTTCCTGTACGCTAAAGGGATTAACAGTGGTGCGGGCACCTATCCATAAAACATCAATGCCATATTTTAATGCTAATTCAGTATGCTGGGCATTTGCAACCTCAACGGTGATTTTAAAACCAAATTCTTTTTTTATTTCTACAAGCCACTTCAAAGCCTCTTCGCCTTTGCCTTCAAAGGCGTTAGGGCGGGTGCGGGGTTTCCAAACACCGGCACGGAATAAACAAACCTTACCCGTTTCTTTTAAGCCTTTTGCCGTGGCAACAAGCTGCTCAAGCGATTCGGCGCCGCAGGGGCCTGCAATAAGCAATGGCGCTGTATTTGAGGGCAACCAGTTAATTAAAGGTTCAATTTTCATTTAGGTACAAATTGCCAAATGGCCGGTTTTAGACATGAAAATTACCCTTTTTATGGTATTTAAAAAACAAAATGATTGAATTAGTTTTACCGTATGAACTTAGAGAACACAGAAAAGCCAAAAGCACTGATATTTTTTCAGAATAACTGTCCTTTAAGTGTTTTTACAGATTGCTGTAAAAAGAAAAAAGATTGCTGCAAAAATTTTAAAAAAGGTGACCGATGTAAAAAATGTCCCGGAAGGAAACATTAATAAATAGTTTGTTTTGAGTAAAAATAAAAAACCACCTGCATGTTGCGGTGGTTTTTTGTTTAAGGTCATTAACCTTATTTCTACAAATTCTTATACAACTCTTCTTTTAAACTTTTTACCCCATTAACAGCAGTTTGTTTTATGTGTCGTAATTGTTTTATATAATCCAAATTAAAATCACCCGGATCTACCAACCACTTTGGTGTGGTTACATTTACAAAATTAATAATGCCTGCAGCAGGGTAAACATTTAACGAGGTACCAACCACTACAAAAAGATCTGCTTTTTCTGCAAGAGCATTAGCCTGTTCCATATATGGCACGTCTTCGCCAAACCAAACAATGTGCGGGCGCAACTGCGAGCCTTTTGCGCACAGATCACCAATTAATATATCCACTTTTTTTAACGAATATACTAAACTTGGATCGGCAGTACTTCTGGCCTTCATAATCTCTCCATGCAAATGCATGACGTTCTTGCTTCCGGCTCGTTCATGCAGATCATCAACATTTTGAGTGATCACTTGTACCTCAAATTTATTTTGAAGCTCAGCAATAAAATCATGTGCGGCATTTGGTTTGGCCGCTATGACTTGTTTGCGGCGTTGGTTATAGAATTCCAAAACCAACTCACGGTTTTTTACCCACGCTTCGGGGGTTGCCACATCTTCAATCTTATGTTCTTCCCATAGCCCACCTGAATCGCGAAATGTTTTAATTCCGCTTTCTGCACTTATTCCTGCACCAGTAAAAACAATCAGGCGTTTTTTGGACATATTATAGGTTCTCTTTTGTAAATTTTAAGATCTTTGAAAAAACATGCAATCTTGTATAGCCGCCATATATACCATGGCTTTTATTTGGATATAACATAAAATCAAACGGAATATTATGACTTACCATAGCATTTGCTAATTCCATGCTATTCTGTAAATGCACATTATCGTCGGCACTGCCATGGATCAATAAAAATTTTCCTTTTATGCCTGTAACAAAATTGGTTGGCGAATTATCTTCGTAACCACTTTTATTATCTTGTGGTTTGCGTAAAAAACGCTCGGTGTAAATATTGTCGTAATATTTCCAATTGGTAACCGGTGCAACGGCAATAGATGTTTTAAAAATATCGCCACCTTTTGAAATTAAAAGCGAGGCCATATAACCACCATAACTCCAGCCCTGGAAGCCGATTCTTGTTTTATCAACGAAAGATAATTTACCTAAATATTTTGCAGTTTCAATTTGATCGATGGTCTCTAGTTTTCCTAACTGTAAATAAGTACTGTGTTTAAATTGACGTCCGCGGCCTTGCGTACCTCTGTTATCAACACAAACAACCATATAGCCTTCCTGGTTCAATAAACTGTGCCAAAAATAATCAACACCGTCCCACGCGTTATTAACTTCGTTTGCTCCCGGCCCACCATAAGCATACATGTAAACTGGGTATTGTTTTGTTGAATCAAAATTTTCTGGTTTTAACATCCAACCATTTAATTCAACACCTTCAGAAGTTTTAAATTTAAAAAATTGTTTGGTCGACAATTTGTAATCTTTCATTTTCGTTTTCAGATCTTTGTTGTCTTCTAATAATTTTACGGTTTTCCCGTCAATACTATTCAATTCAAATACAGGCGGCGTATTTGCATCGCTGTGGTTTGAAATATAGTATTTAAAGCCGGGTGTAAATTCAAAACTTGTAAATCCCGGTTTGGTTGATAAACGTTTTTTATCCTTGCCATTTAATTTAATACTGTATACATCGCGGTTAATAGCACCGTTCTCGGTAGATATATAATAAAGTGTTTTGGTATCTTCATCAAAGCCGCTAAACTCCATAACATCCCATTGCCCGGTAGTGATTTGGTTAATTAACTTTCCGCTAATGTCATAATAATATAAATGGTTGTATTCATCGCGCTCGCTAGAAATAATAAATCCTTTATCACCAACAAATTTAAGGTCATCGGTAACATCAACATAAGTTTTACTCTCATCTGTATAAGCAACCACACCTTTACCGCTAACAACATCAGTAAATAGTAATTCCAGTTTATTTTGTAAACGGTTAAGACGCGTAATAGAAAGTACCAAAGGATTATTGGTGAATTGAATGCGCGGAATGTAAATATCTTTTTCTGTGCCAATATCTGCGATAGTAGTTTTTTTGCTTACCTCATCAAATATATGAACGGTTACAATAGAGTTATCTTCACCTGCTTTTGGATATTTAAAAGTGTATTTAGTAGGATATAATTCTCCGTTATAATAATCCATGGAATATTCTTTTACACGGGTCTCATCAAATTTCACGTAAGCTAAATATTGGCTATTGCTACTCCAATCAAAATAATCGGCGCGAGAAAATTCCTCTTCGTACACCCAATCGGCCCAGCCATTCTTAATTTTATTGGCTTCGCCATCGCGTGTAACAATTGTTTCCAGCATGGTCTCAAGATGTTTGATGTATAAATTATTATCGCGTACAAATGCTATCTTTTTTCCGTCTGGCGAGAATTGAGGGAACATTTGCTGACCTTTATCTGTAAGTTGAATGGTTTTTTTTGTGGTAATGTCGTAAACGTAATAATTTGCTTTTGGCGAGCGGCGATATACATTTGCCAAGTTTTCGAACAACAATAATTTATCTTCGTTAGGGCTAAATTGGTATGTTCTAAGATCAAGTTGTTTGCCGTTGAATTTTACATCCTCAGACTTTACAAGATCTTTAATTTTATTTCCTGTTTTAAGTTCAAACTGGCTCAAAGTTAATTCAACACCGTTTTGGGTAATGTCAACATAATTTACACCATCGTTCATAACATTAAAACTTTCGGCATATTTTGCCGAGAAGATACCTTTATACCAAATGTTTTCTAAAGTTAATTTTTGCTGCGAAAAAACTAAAACGGGAATTGAAAGTAGAATAAATACTGTTTTTTTCATTGTAATAAGTTGTTGGTGAATTTATGAAATTAATCTTAAAATAACTTAAAATAAATATGCGCTAAATACCCCTAAAAGGGTGAAAAATAAGCTTTAGCCATGATATACCCTCGAAAAAACGATAAGGCCGTTCTTTACCTGTAAAACCTCAGCTACACGAAGGTCTTCATCGGTTTTAACATGCCTTATATATTCCATAAAAACCTGTTCGTCATCTGCTGTTAGTTTTATTACCTCGTAATTTAAGGTCGGCAAGCGGTTAAAAGCGTCGTGCCACCATTCGCGTAAAGCCTGTTTCCCTTTTATTAAACCCTGCGTTTGGGGCTTGTGTATTTTTAATTTAGGGCTATAATGTTCGGCATTTTCGTCGTAAAGCGATAATAATTCCTCTAGATTTTGCGCATTAAATGCCTCAAACCATTTCTGAGCAATTTTTTTATTTTGTTCGGGGAGCATATTTCTTAAATTTGATGATGCTAAAAAACGCTTTTATTTTAATAGTAACAATTTCTTTTTTGGTTTCTTGTTCATCGGCAAAAGTGGAGGTGGATACGATACTTCATCATGCTACTATTTATTCGGTTGATTCTTTGTTTACTATTTACGAATCTATTGCAATTAAAGATGGAAAGATCGTTGAATTGAATACAGATAAAACGATCCTACAAAAATACGGGTCTAAGAACACAATTGATCTTGATGGAAAAGCGGTTTTTCCAGGCTTTATTGATGCGCACTGCCACTTTTACAGTTATGGAAAGGGATTGAACGAATTAAACCTTGTTGGAACAAAGTCATTTGAAGAAGTGATTGAGAGAACGATTGCTTTTGCGAAAGAACGGAATATGTTTCCGGAAACAAATAATAATAAATTAAAAAAAATCACCGCGGAAGAAGATTGGATCATTGGCAGAGGTTGGGATCAAAACGATTGGGAGAACAAACAATATCCTGATAGAATGAAATTAGACTCTTTATTTCCGAACACGCCGGTTATTTTGCAGAGGATTGATGGGCATGCCGCACTTGCAAATGCTGCGGCGCTTAATTTGGCAGGAATAAACAGCCCGGAAAAAATAAAGGGAGGCACCATAGAATCTATGCCCTGGCCCTATAATGAAACGGGTGGCGATAGATCCATGTTAAAGGAAGGTTTTGTTTTAACCGGCATTTTAATTGATAATGCGGTTGATCTTGTAACCGAAAAAATCCCAAAACCATCCAAACAACAAATAAAAAAGGCATTGTTAATAGCGCAGGAAAATTGCCTGGCGGTTGGCTTAACAACTGTTGACGATGCAGGTTTAGAAAAGAGTATTGTTGATGCTATTGACGAACTTCATAAAAGCAATGAGCTAAAAATTAGGGTGTATGCCATGTTAACACCCAATAAAGAAAACCTTGACCATTATTTAAAAAATGGAATTTATATTACCGATAAACTAACGGTTCGCTCATTTAAGTTTTATGGCGATGGAGCATTGGGATCAAGAGGAGCTTGTCTTTTAAAAGATTATGCAGATAAAAAAGACTGGAAAGGATTTTTATTGAATGACCTTGACTATTATGTGAAGATGGCTGATAAAATGGACCTGAGTGGTTTTCAAATGAACACGCACTGCATAGGAGATTCGGCAGTTTGGTCTATGTTAGCTGTTTATGGAAGTAAACCTGAAATGTTTGGCGATATAGGTGGAAAATTATTTAAAGAGATCTGTAAAAAAAGAAGATGGCGAATAGAACACGCGCAAGTAATTGACAAAAAGCATTTGGAATATTTTAAAGCTTTGTCAGTGATCCCTTCCATTCAGCCAACACATGCCACAAGCGATATGTATTGGGCAAAAGATAGATTAGGAGAAGATAGAGTAAAAATGGCATACGCTTATAATGATCTTTTAAATGCTGTTGGAGTAGTTGCATTGGGCACTGATTTTCCTGTTGAAGATATCTCACCCTTTAAAACTTTTTTTGCAGCAGTGGCAAGAAAGGATAGTAAAGGTTTTCCGGAGGGCGGCTTTCAAATGGAGAACGCTTTAACACGCGAAGAAACATTAAAAGGCATGACCATCTGGGCCGCCTATTCAAACTTTGAAGAGAAACAAAAAGGTAGTTTGGAAAAAGGAAAATGTGCCGATCTGATTATTTTAGATACCGATATTATGAAGTGTAAAATAGCCGATGTTTTAAATACAAAAGTTCTACATACCTATTTAAACGGTGAAAGGGTGTATTCACTCAATAGAAAGAAGTAATATGCTTTTTTTCTTTACATTTAGGCGGTTCGAGCAAAAAACTAAATCATTCAATATGAAAAACTTTTTATCCATTGCAGCGCTTTTATTATTTACACAAGCGGGTATTTCTCAAAACAATAAAACTAAACAGTTCGCCTATATTTTTTCTGCAGATTCGCTAGCAGGTTTTGATGAAGTGGCGGCAAAAAATTCTGCCATCTCTGAAGGTTTTTTGGGAGATGAATTTAAAGTAAGGATGTGGGGCTTAAAACGCTCATTCATAAATAGTAAATATGGCATTACGCCAAAGACCCATAAATATAAAAACTCTAGTTACAATTTACGCCCTGCAGTTGCTGCTGTTTGTGTGAATGAAGATTTTGAAACATCGGCCCCGGGAGTTATTACAACTCCAAATCAAATCGGCGGTTGGACATTAAGTGGTGGTAGCAATCAATTTCCTGGCAATTCATGTAATATTACAACCCCAAACTTACCATCCGAATCAGAATTAATTGCTACCACAAATGGTTATATAGATCCGGTGATCGGTGGCGTTTATCCCATTTATTCTGTTTTTGGAACCATAGCAAATACGGGTACTTCTGTAAACCCCGGTATTCAGAATATGTATGGAGATCGTGTTATCCGAATTAATAATAATATTAATGATTACAGTATCGAAAAATTATCAAAAACAATTCTTGTTACTTCAAGCAACGCATTGTTTCAATTTGCATTTTTATCTGTTTTTTCTACCGGGCATACCTGTTGTGATGCCGGGGCATTTCAAATTAATTTAACTAATGCAACAACAAGCGCGCCCATTACCTGCCCAAATTTTTCAGTTTCTGCCCCAAGTGTTTCTTGCCCCTCCGGGACTGATGCCCCCCAGTATTACAATGCGCCGTCAGGAACACCATATACTGGTACAGGATCTATTATTTTTAATAAATGGAGAATGAGTTCAATCGATCTTTCGGCATATATTGGCCAAAATATAACTATTGATATTGTTGCAACTGATTGTGATGCAGGCGGTCATTATGGTTATAGTTATTTTGATTCACAATGTTCGCCGATGACGATTTCTAATAACAATACTGCTGTTTCTGCAGCTAATTCGTCTATTGTTTTTCCAACCTGTGGTGCAACTACTTTTTCAATTGTTGCCCCTCCTGGCCAGGGACCATATTCCTGGTCAGGCGTAAGTGTTGGGCCGCCATACACTACTCCTTCATTTTCTAACCAAACATTTACAACCAATTTTGCAGGAACATACACTTTAACTATGACACCAATAGGTTCTTGTTTTCCGGTTACGAAAGTAATTACGCTCTCTGTTACACCTTCAGCATCTCCCTTGTCTTTATCTGGCAACACCGTTATTTGTGCAACTGCCGGAGCAAGCTTAACAGTTAGTGGCGCAAGCACGTATACGTGGAGTAATGGATCGAATGCCAGCAGTGTAGTGCTTAATCCGGCTATTACAACCAATTATAACGTTTCAGGGACTGATATAAATAATTGTATAGCCACAACCAGTTTAACGATTTTAGTTGGCGCTGTAAATGTGACCATTAACGGAGCAAATATTGTTTGCATTGGTTCGAGCTCAACATTTACACTAGGTGGCGCTGCTTCTTATTCTTTAAATGCAACAGCTTGTGCAAATACAATTAATATTTTACCGTTGGCAAATACTACCTACACAATTTCGGGATCTAATTCACCAAGCTGTGTTAATACACAAACATTTAATGTGTATGTGAATACAAGCTGTGCCGATGTTTGGCCGGGTGATGCCAACAGCGATGGCAGCGCAAATAATTTAGACATTTTAGAGCTTGGCCTACACCTATCACAAACTGGGGCTGCCAGAGCAAGTATTAGTAATTTGTGGCAATCGTATTTCGCCAATAATTGGGTTGGTTTTATCAGTAACGGTAAAAATTTAAGTCATTCTGATTGTAATGGTAGCGGATTAATTGATTTGAACGATACCCTGGCGATCTACAATAATTATAATCTAACGCATACTTTTAAAAATAATACAACCACATTTACGAGTCCGCAATTAAATGTGGTGCCTGATCAAAACTTTGTGCAAAGCGGGCAATGGGGTACAGCATCCATTTATTTGGGCGATAGTACAAATACTATAAATACTATTAATGGCGTTGCCTTTACTATAAATTTTGATAAGACCTATCTTCAATTTGATAGTGTTTATATCGAATATCCTATTTCGTTTTTGAATGCCACAAATCAAAATTTACATTTCAGAAAAAAACAGTTCAATAACGGGATAATTTATACTGCAACTACACACACTAATAATACAAATGTAAGTGGTAATGGCAAGATCGCGGTTTTACATTTTAAAGTAAATCCGGGTTTAGTGTTTGATACTTTATTTAATTTTAATTTAATGAATGCTAATCAATCCAATGCAAACGGTATAATTTCGCCACTAACAGTTGGTGCCACTAATACAGTTGCTATTGGAAATACAGTAGGTATAAAAGAAAATTATTTAGAAAATACTATTTCTATTTTTCCAAACCCGGCCAGCGATGTTATTACAATTAAAAGTAGCGAAGAAATTAAAAAGATCGAAGTGCTTAATTTAACCGGACAGATCTTTCTAACCGAAATGGTTAAAAGCAATACAAAACAATTAAATTTAGGAACTTTTGCTAAAGGAATTTATTTGGTAAAAATTTATACTGTAAATGGAGAAGTTGCGATCAAAAAAGTGGTAACGAAATAACCGAACAGAAATTAAAATAATTGTTTTAGTTGCTGTAAACCGGTAATTTGTTTTCCTTCAAATTTTCGGGAGGTATCCTCTGAAAAATAAATAGCCTGCCAGCCTGCATTTATAGCGCCCTCTACGTCGCTTTCAAAATTATCGCCTATCATCATGCACTCATCTTTTTTGGCGCCGGCAAATGATTCGGCCAACCTAAAAATTTCTTTATCCGGTTTGGTTAAATTATGTTCTTCGCTAATAATAATATTTGTAAAATAATTTCTTAAACCACAGCCGTCAATTTTTATGAATTGAATTTGTTTGAAGCCATTGGTAATAATGTGTAATTGGTATTTCTGTTTTAAATAATCCAACACTTCAATACAATTTTCTTTTAAATGTGTGCCATTTGGCGCGCGGTTAAGGTAGTGATCGGTAATAATTAAATTCTCATCATAATTATCATAATCAAACTGGTTAAAAACCAAATTAAACCGGTGGTTACGTAAATACTGTTTATCTATTTCTTTTTTGGCATATTGTAACCACAATTTAGAGTTGGTTTTTTTGTAGTTTGTGTGAAAAGTATCAAAGTCGGTTTTTAATTTATCGGTAAGATCAAACTCTAAAAATAATTGCTGCAAAACATGAATCGAATTTTTTTCAAAATCCCATAACGTATCGTCAAGATCAAAGAATATGTGTTTAATGTTTTCCAGAATCTTAAACCTTCCATGCTTTTAACTTTAGGCTATATAATTCCCCAAACCTCTAATTGGTCATGAAAAAGGAATAAAATAAAATAAAGTCCAATAGCCCAGATAATAACCGATATGCTTAAATATAAAACAACTTTTTTCTTATCCTTAAAAAATTTCTCTGCAAAAAAAGCGCCAATGGGTTGCGATATTAAAGGTGTTATTGCTGCGATTCCGGCAAGGCCAAAGCGTTGTTTAATACGAATCATGCGGCGGGTAGTTTTAGTAAAGATCTTTTTTTTGATGTTCCTTTTTTCGCGGTATATATGTGTCCATTTTAAGATAACGGCGCTTAGGTTGGTGAAAATTATATTGCCGGTAATACCTCCTGAACAGGCAACCAAAATAACTTTCATAAAATTATATTTAAAAACAATAACAGCCGTAGGCATACCCAGTTTAACAAAAAAGAAAGTGCAGGTAAGAAAAACGGAAAATATTTTTAAGAATTCAGCCAAGTTTTCGTCAAATTAACGCATAGAAGGGTTGTAAAGCAAATTTATTCTTACCAATAATTGTTATTTTAATACACCTAAAGTATTCATTTATAGCTTGTCATTATTGAATAATTTACTTAAATTTGCCCCCCAGCAAACAACACTAAAATTTACTTATGTCAACACACACAGTAAATGCAACTCAAGCACACTCGGAAAGTATGTTTGATGCTGTATTGGCCCGCTTAGATGTGGCCGCCAAACTAATGAACCTTAGCGATGAGGTTTTACAAGTACTAAAAAATCCCAGCAAACAAGTTAAAGTAAGCCTGCCCATCATGATGGACAATGGTAAAATTCAAGTTTTTGAAGGATACCGTACAGTACACAGCACGCACTTAGGTCCGAGCAAAGGTGGTATTCGTTATGCGATGGATGTAAACGCAGATGAAGTAATGGCATTAGCTGCATGGATGAGTTTTAAATGTGCCGTTGCAAATTTACCTTATGGTGGTGCAAAAGGTGGTATTAAGTGCGATCCACGTACGATGAGCGTTGGCGAGTTAGAGCGTTTAAGCCGCGCCTATGCTGTTTCTATGAAAGATGTATTTGGTGTTAACAGGGATATTCCTGCACCGGATATGGGAACAAGCGGAAGAGAAATGGCCTGGATATTAGATGAATTTAATAAAATAAATGGTGAAGATAGCCCCGGTGTAATTACCGGAAAGCCTATTGCTATTGGTGGTTCTTTAGGCCGCGATGCTGCAACAGGAAGAGGTGTTATGGTTAATGCCTTAGCTGCCCTTAAAAAAATGGGCTTATTACCAACCGAAGTTACCGCAGTAGTGCAGGGTTTTGGTAATGTTGGGTCGCATGCAGCACGTTTACTTTCTGAAAAAGGGATTAAAATTGTTGGTATTGGCGATCACACAGCTTCTTTTTATAACGAAAAAGGAATTGATATTAAAGAAGCTTTAGAGTACGCTGCTAAAAACAACCGTGTATTAAAAGGCTTTACAGGCGCAACTGAAATTAAACACGAAGATCTTTTGATCAGTAAGTGTGATGTTTTGGTTCCTGCGGCTTTACAAAATGTAATTACTGAAGAGAATGCAGGAAAGATCCAGGCTAAATTAATAGTAGAGGGTGCAAATGGACCAACTACACCGGAAGCCGATCCGATCTTAAATGATAAAAAAATAATTTGCGTACCGGATATTTTAGCTAATAGCGGTGGTGTAACTGTAAGTTATTTTGAGTGGGTTCAAAATAAAGCCGGGTATTACTGGACAGAAGAAGAGGTGAATACCAGACACGATCTTAAAATGGAGATAGCTTTTGAAGCAGTTTGGCATAATGCCTCTAGTTTTAAAACGGGTATGAGAATTGCAGCGTATATTACAGCACTACAAAAAATAGAGCAAGGCGTTAAGCTAAAAGGAGCTTACTAATTGTTAATTAACTGACTAAAAAGCACTTAGACTTTAATAAAAAAAAGTTTAAGTGTTTTTTTTATCTAAAATAATTTATAGATTTGTTATAATTAATTTAACAATTACAATAACTTGATAGCAGTTTTAATTATATCAGCGTATTTAATCGGTTCAATTCCCACCGCTGTATGGATTGGTAAGGCTTTTTATGATATTGATGTGCGCGAGTTTGGTAGTGGTAATGCGGGAGCCACCAATACTTTCAGGGTTTTAGGTCAAAAAGCAGGTATTCCTGTATTAATTATCGATATTTTAAAAGGCAGCATGGCTGTTTTACTATCATTTCTGAGTCCTTATTTATTTGCAAGTAATGAATTTGTTAACCTTCAATTGGCACTAGGTATTGCCGCTCTT
Source organism: Bacteroidota bacterium (assembly GCA_013697245.1). Lineage (GTDB taxonomy): Bacteria > Bacteroidota > Bacteroidia > B-17B0 > Aurantibacillaceae > Aurantibacillus. The sequence continues at coordinate 15,737 of JACCXH010000071.1, read as the reverse complement.
GTAGGACATATTTTTCCTGTATTCGCCGGTTTTAGGGGTGGAAAAGGGGTAGCAACCATTTTAGGTATTGTTATGTGTATCTTACCCTTATCCTGCTGCGTTGCTTTAGCGATTTTTTTATTGGTATTATTTGCTTCCAGAATGGTTTCTTTATCATCTATGATGGCCGGGGCAGCTTTCCCATTCATCTTACAGTTTATTTTTGGGAACACAAATCCAATTCTTACAACTTTTTCAATTGCGGTTGCTTTATTATTAATTATTACTCATCGCAAGAATATTATCCGCATTGTAAATAAACAAGAATCAAAAATTAAATTCGCAAGCAAAAAAATTTCTGTTTAATGTTATTCACTTCTAAATATTATTATCAGTTTCTCTACTCATAGGGCTGTAATTTTATTTACATATAATTTTTATTATAAACCGGCCCAATAGCCGGTTTTTTTATTTCCATCAATTAAAAACAAAATACATGAGACCAACAAAACAAATTTACATTAACTACACAGCCGAAGATATTTTGGTGTGGAAAACCTTATTTAACCGCCAGTTAAAAAATTTAGAGAACAAAGTATCTTCTGAATTTATGTATTCATTAGAGAGAATAGAATTTAATGCCGAAACAATTCCTGATTTTATGCAGGTGAATAAAAAATTAAAAACACTTACCGGTTGGCAATTGGTTACCGTACCAAACATAAGTGAGGTAGATGAGTTCTTTAAATACTTAGCGCAAAAAAAATTTACATCTACTTGTTGGTTGCGAAGTATGCAGCAATTAGATTATTTGGAAGAACCGGACATGTTTCACGATGTATTTGGCCATACGCCATTGCTCAGCAATAAAAGCTACGCGTTGTTCTTTGAGGCAATGGGTAAGATTGCTGCAAGGCACATACATCAAAAAGAAATTATTTTAAAGCTACAGCGTTTGTACTGGTTTACTATTGAGTTTGGTTTAATTAATGAAAACAACAAAATTAAAGTGTTTGGTGCCGGTATTATTTCTTCTAAAGAAGAAACCGCACATGCTACCGGCAACAGCTCTTTAAAAAGCGATTTTGATATTGAGCGAATTATGGAACATGATTTTAGAACAGATGTTTTGCAGAATGAATATTATGTGATCGATTCCTTCGAACAATTAACAGAATGCTTAAAACAATTTGAAAAGGAATTGGAAGAAGACAAAAGATCTATTGTAACATAGCAGGATCGGCAAAACGCCTGTCGTATAAAAATTCTTTATCAGTTAAGGTGAGTAAAAAAGAAAGAATCTCTTTTTTTTGTTGCGCACTTAAAACACCTATTTTGTTAATGAGCGTATCTGCTCTATCATCATGATTAGCTGAATTAGAATAATGATCGATCACATCTTTTAATTTTTTAAAGCGACCATCGTGCATGTAAGGGTAGGTAATTTCTACATTACGTAAACCGGGTACTTTAAATGTGCGATAATCTTTTTCAATTTCAGTTAAACGACCTCTGCCAAAATCTTTTAGAGATGTATCCATCTTTATACCGTTGTTCCTGTAACTGTTATCTGTAAACAAAGGTTCTTTATGACAGCCCGCACATTTTGTTCTGAATAATTGCAGACCATTTTTTTCTGCGATCGAGAAAGTATCCTTTTTGTGCATGTATTTATCGTACTTTGAATTGGCTGTTATCATCAATCCCGTAAATTGCGCCAGCGCCTTTAGCAGCCTTTCAGAATTTATCAACGTATCTTTATAGGCTTTATTAAATAATTTTACATATTCTTTATTTGCCCGCAATTTTAAAATAACATTTTCAAGACTTTCATCCATCTCAATAGGACTGGTAATTGGATTGATGGGTTGCAGTTCTAAACTAGTTACGCCACCATCCCACATATAAGCATCTTTCCAAATTAAGTTTTGTAAGGCCGGTACATTTCGCGTACCTATCTTAGCGTAGATACCATGACTAAGCTTATGATCTATATGCGCAAAGGCGGCTATACGCTGGTGACAGGTGCCGCAACTTACCGTGTTGTCTTTTGAAAGTAAGTTGTCGTAAAAAAGTTTTCTGCCCAGAACAAAAACATCGGGGGTTAATTTATTTTTTTTAAACGTGTAATTTGGCTTTGGAAAACCTTTCGGAATTTTAAGTTTCACATCTTTTTTCGTTATCTTAAAATAAGGATTTTCAATTACGAAACTATTGCATAAAGCAGCAATTGCAATTAAAATAAATAAAGTATAAATAACTTTATTTTTCATTTGGCATTAATTTAAACATGTCGGAATAATTATCGGCTACCAAAGTGGCGTTCTTATGATCCGTAACTGAAGATAATTTTGAAAAATCAATGGTTGTTGGCGTTTTTAAGATCTCCAAAATATTTACTTTCAATTTTATTTCTTTGGTAATTGCAGCATCTGTTTTAACTTCTTTGCCAAGCGCAATAGAAATTTTTCGGATACAATTGGAAGGTTGTTTATAACCGCCAATATGGTATTCAAAAAATTTACCTGGCGATAAGGAATTAGGTGCGAAGCCTTCTAATTTTAAAAAAATATAACCAGTGTTCCAGGCCCAGAACATAGCATTAACGGGGTCTAGGGCGCCAGATTGTGCGCCACTGCAATTATGCAGACTGTCCACACCTAATATAAAATCAAAGGAAGTATAATTTCCTGCGGGTAATTTATTTAGTATGATCTTTTTGCTTTCCTCTTCATCCTCGTTTATTAAAAAAGTTTCATTTATAAAAATATCTTTTCCGGAAGAACTCTTAAAATGAAAATTGCTAACGTAATATTTAAATTTGCTTACCGTAAAATTTTGCCCGAGCTCGTTTTTAAACATAACAGAATCTAAAACTAATTTTTGATCACCGATATAATGCCCAAAATTTAATTGCAAGGTGGAATATTGTCCAAATAATTTAATAGATAAAATAGTGACCAGGATAATTGATATGACAATTTTACTTCGCATTAGTGCCAACTAATGTAAGAATTTATTTTCTATAAAATATTCTGCAACCAAACGATTCCGTTACAGGGTTTGAGACCGGCTTATTTTTTAAAAGCTCATCTAGTGCGCTGCCAATATAATTAGTTGCTTTCTCGGGATGTTCGCCATTGTTATCAATAGCGCCGCTATATTTTATTACCCAGCTATTGTTTTCTTTCCATATAATATAGGCATGTGGTGTATGCGCGGCACCAAAATTTTTGCCAACGACTTGCGAAGCATCATATAAATAAGGAAAATTTAATTTTTCAGCGGCTACTTTTTTTTGCATCAACTCAAACGTTTCTTCTTCATAGATCATGGTGTCCATAGAGTTGATGGCCAGTAAAGGAATATCCAAAGCTTTGTATTTTGAATTAAGATCATTTAAGCGTTTTGGATACAATTTTGCAAAAGGGCAATGATTGCAGGTAAAAACAATAATAAAGCCCTTTGCATTTTTAAAACTGTTTAAAGATACAAGAGTATTGTCTGTATTTTTTAAGGTAAAGTCATTTACCGTACTACCAATTTTAGGTTCGGAAAAATTTATTATTCCTTTAAAACCAAAAAATGCAATCAGCAACACAAAATATATGAACTTAATTTTTTTCATTTACTGCTTTACAAATTTTTGGGTAGTAATAGTTTTTGTTTTTTTATCCATGAGCTGAACAAAATAAACACCTCTTGAAAGTGCGGAAACGTCAATCCCTTTAGCAATCTCTGGCTGCGGCAACATCATTACTGCTTTGCCGTTGATATTGACAATTGTAACATAGTAAACTTCTGTATTTACATTACGTAATTGAATAAATAATTTGTCCTCTGCCGGATTTGGAAATATAGAAAAATCAACCACTTCTTTTTTTAGTTCGTTGAAACCCGCTGGATTTGTAACCACAAATTGTCCCATCATTCCACTGTCTTCGTGATTTGAGAAATGACAATGATACATGAACGGATGAATGGCGTCTGCAAAATCATCAAATTTAGCAACAAAAGAAACTGATTCTCCTTTTGGAACGTACATGACATCTTTCCAACCAGATTCATGCGTGCCTACCGCAGAAGTACTGCCATTCCTATCCGTAATTTTAAATTCCACATCATGAATATGAAAGGTGTGACCAAAAACATTATTGTTAACAACTGTCCATTTTTCTATGTCGTTTAAATTTACAGTCTTATTAATGGTGTTAAGTACAAAAGAAGTATTGTCGAAATTAAAGGGAATAGGATTTGGTCCAGGGTTACCGTTGGTTATATTTATTGTTCTGGTAACTGTAGCATTAGAGGCAGTCCAATAAACGTTATTTGCTAATGTTGCTGGTAGTAATGTTATGGGGTTGGCAGTTGTTGCAATTACATTAATGTGTAGCACAGGAAAATCAATATTATTTAATAAACTTCCAAACTGCCCGCTGGTAGCTGGCTCGCCACCGGGAAAACCAAAAGTCTGACCTGAGTTATAAGCTTTAAGATCTATACTTGAACCAACAACATCGTTTCCTAAATTCACCATTATTTCAACGCGCTCGCCAACTAATAATTTTACTCTTGTAACGGCTACAGGTGTATTTACTAATCCGCCATCGGTACCAATAATATAAAACGTTCGGTTATCGCTAAAACCAAGGTCGTAACCTCTTTCTATCTCGGCGTTTAAAATTCTTAAGCGCACATATTGTTTGGGTAAACTTATTTGGGCGCTTGGTGTACCGTTGGTTAACATATAATCGCCATAAGAAGTATTTAGAGTTACAAACTGATTGCTTGCATCGTATCTTCTGCTTGTTAGCACCAATGGAATATCATCAATTCCATATTTTCTTGGTAAAGCTAATGCCGATTCAATAGGGTCGCGCACAATAATAAATCCACCAATGCCTTTTGTAAGATGGTCCACAGTCATTTGGTGTAAATGCGGATGATACCAATATGTTCCTGCGTTATTTGCAACTTTCCAATAAGGTTGCCATAAAGTGCCAGGAGGAATAACTTGATGAGGGCCGCCATCCATAACTGCCGGTAAATGCATACCGTGCCAATGAATAGTGGTGCTATCATTTAATTTATTTTTTACCTTCATGTGAACGGTATCGCCCTTATTAAAAAACAAAGTTGGCCCCCAAAAATTATTATTTATACCTCCTGTAATTGTTTGATTACCCGGTGTGATAATTTGTTTGAACGTATCTTTTACGGTTAGGTTAAAAGTGGTTCCGGTAATTGTATCGGGAATCCAAAGATTATTATACGACTGCGATTTTGTTTTCACAGAAAAAGCAATTAATAAAATAAAAACTAAGAGTAGCTTTTGCATATTTATAATTTTGAGAGAGTTTTGGTTAATTTGATTTAATAATTTTTTGTGTTGTTTTTTGCGAATCTGATTCTAAAACTAAAAAATAAATACCGTTAGATAGGTCCGTCATGTCTAACGAATAAGCAATGCTTGGCTGCAAATAATCTATTGTTCTCACCGTTCTGCCTTTTGCATCAAGCAATTTACCTTTTACGTTGTTCTTACTTTCTACATCCATATAAATGAATAAATAATCCTGTGTAGGATTTGGCATTACCGTAAATTTAATAGGTAATTTTTGCAACTCGTTCAACCCTGTTGGAGGCGAATAAACTGTGGTAGCTTCGCTTATAGTAACATGACTTCCACCAGGACCTGTGTTGCCTGCTTGCACGGTACCATAATATGTTGGCCCGATCACAAAAGGATAAACAGGATAACCTGTTACATCTATCGTTACAAAATAAGCATAGGTTCCAGCAGGATATTCGGGGGTAATACAAAAACGGCCATTATGAATATCAAGATCGCCAGAGCCGGCAACATAAACATAATCTTCTAACATATTGCCTAAAGGATAAGTTGCATTTACTGGCGGGCCACCAGAACGGGTGGTAGGTGTTGTTGGAGAGGCTGCTGCGGTAGCCGCATTTGCGCCGGTTAGCACCGAGCCTGTGCTTGGCGCTAGAACAAAACTAGGCGTCATTCTTTTTATGGCACCTGTTCCATTTGTATTCGTATATGCATAGGCACCATAAACCGGAAAGCCATCAAAGGCATACCCAATAATTGGTGAATGTACTGTTGTTAAAGTTGCATTATATAAACAAGCAGGGTTAACGTGGTTGTGATAGCAGCCGCCCGGAGCAGGATGCCCTAAACAATTATCAAAACTCACGCCTTCATATACTAAAGCGTTACGGTTAAAGCCGGTTGTGGTTGCACCCATGGTAAAGGCACTGCCATTCCAGTATTGCCCGTCTTTTGGATTAAAGATAGCAACGCCATTACTCCATAAGCCCATGTTGCCAAGGGATGTAAAAATTGGAGTTGAGGTATTTTGTACAGGCGCTAAAGTAAATTTGCAAACAAAATTTTGATTGGTAGGTGTGTTTGGATTACCGGTCCACGGACCGATGTTATAGCCTGGAATGCAAGATGCACTCACATACACTTGTGTAGGCGAATATTGCACGGTTTGCACGTTAGAGGGCAAACTATTATAGCCAGTTGCACTTGTTGTGTTAATTGCCCACGAGGTAATTAAAGGGCTTAATTGTGCACTGCCAATTAAGGCTGATGCGCAGAACAGGAGGGATAAATTTATTTTTTTCATAGGATTGTATTTATTGCTTTATTAGTTAGATGCTTTTATATTTTAAAACTTGCGGTTAAAGGTGATTTATTTTGGCGGCCCGCCATGCGGACCAAAAAGCTGGGCCAGGTCGCGCGCCAAGCCATTAAAGTTCTCTAATTGCTTATCAGTGCATATTGCTTTGATCTTCTGAAAATGATCAAAATTTAAATTATCCAATGCTTTTTGGTTATCGGCAATAGTTTGGATAAGTGAATCCGATTTGACTTTGTCAATATTTGCGCTCGTTAATAAAGAATACAACTCATCGTGCAACCCGCGCGAATTTTTATTTAGTTCCTGCATTTTGCTGCGATGCTCTTTAATAATTACTTCATATTTTTCTTGTTGAGCGGCATCAAAATTTAAACGCTCTATAATTATTTTTTTAGGCCCTTCGCCACGCGGCCCATGTTCGGGGTGAGGGCGACCTTGTTTAAAGAACATAAGTCCTAGTGTTGCCAGGTTAATAAGCAAAAGCCCAATAACTGCAATACTTAACAATTTTGTTTTGTTCATCGTTATCAGTTATAGTTAATATTATTATCGTTCATTAATTGAAATTGTTGCTTTAAGCTTTGCAGTTCTGCTTTATTTGTATTAACTCCACTATTGGAGCTCTTAATAATAAAGAAATTTAAAACTACAAGAACAATAAAAGAGGCAGCAGCGGCCCATATTAATTTTGCCGGCGCCTGCTCTACCTTTGTGGTTAAACGTGTAATTATTTTAGAATACAAATAAGAATTTACCTCTGCCGGTTTTAAACCTATAAGGCTGTTTTCTGTATCCTGTATCCATTTTTCTTTGGCGTTCATAGTTGGTTAGATGTTTATTGGTTTAAAAACTTGCGGTCATTTTTCGTTTTTTTCGTAATAATCCCCTAAAATTTTCTGTAAGTTTTGTTTTGCCCTAAAAAGCAGCGATTCTACTGATGAGACCGAGATCTTCATAACCAAGGCAATTTCGGTATAGCTTAGGTCTTCCAGTTTACTTAATATAAAGGCTGTTTTTTGGCTCTCCGGCAATTGATCAATAGCGGCAAATAAAACGCCAGCCCTTTCTTTGTTCTCTAATTGCACACCGGGATGATGAAAATGGAGGGCTTCAATTTTTATCTCACCTTTTTCGTTCGAAAAAATAGTTTGAAAAAAAGCAAATCTTTTTTTGCGGTTTTTTGCCCTTAAAAATTCTAAAGAGCGTGTAACTGCAATACGATAGATCCATGTAGAAAGTTTTGATTCACCTTTAAACGTGTGAATGGAATTATGGATGGCAATAAAAACTTCTTGTGTTACATCTTCGGCATCTTCAATATTTTGTAAATACTTAAGGCAAAGGTTATACACCATGCTTTTGTATTGTTCATACAACACATTAAAGTCGGTATTCTCAGGCATGAATAAGATTTGCTTTATGCAAGTATATTAAATCTTATTTAACCTGCAACAGTTTTTTGATTTTGTTCTTTTGTTTTAATTAACCCATCGGCGTACAAATCTCTATTAAAAAACCGTTCGAATCTTTAATATAGCCCACAGTTTGTCCCCAGGGTTTTGTTTTTGCTTTTTCAACTAAAATGGCACCGGCCTTAATAGCTTTGTCCATTGCTTTTTCTACATCATCTGTCGTAAAACCAATTTCCATACCAAAAGGTTTGTTCTTAGAATCGCTTTCTATAAAACCGTTCGAAAGATTTTTACTTGCAAGATCTATCGCAGCAAATGAAAGAGTTGTTTCGCCTGTAGACAATTCGCCGTATTCATTTGTTTCTGCAATAAATTTGCGTTTAAAACCAAATGCTTCTTCGTAAAATAAAATTGTTTTAGTAACGTCTTTTACGTAGAAAATTGTGTATGCAAATTTTATCATATAAAGAATTTTGTACTATAAATGTACCATTTCTTTTTTCAATTCCGCGCAAGCTCCCAATGCTTGCCGGCCTTTTAAAATTAGCTAAATTTTAATATTTTTTGTCACTTTTGGCGCAGGATAAATATGCAGTGCATATTTAGGCCAGAAAGTGTGAAAGCTACCCACATGCAGGCTCAATGCTTTGCATTGCCCTCTTTCGCGAGGTAGAACAGCGAAAGAAAACCGCTGCCAGTCTAAGCTCTTTTCTGCACGCCCAATCAACTAACTGCCTAGCTTAACCTGCAGCTATCTCTGCAAAAGATCAAGATAGAAAACTCAAACATCTAACCGCAAAGATATCCGCTAACAAGTCCGTGTAAGCAGACAAGGCCTTGCCCCGATAGCTATCGGGGTTGGTTACCAGCGCACCGGTCCCGCTCAAAGTGTTGCATTGCCGTCATCAAGAAAAAAGTGACAAAAAAATCTTATGCGATTTAACTGCACTCTTTCGTCTTAATAAAACTCTAAAAGATTGCGCGTGCTTAGGCGACAACCATTGTTCTAAACGTTAAATTTATTCTTGGTGTAAATATTTTTGTGGTTGGAGGCAAACGGTGCAACCAATTTGTTTGTGTAGCATCTTTCATAACTAATAAACTGCCGTGTTCAAGTATCAGTGCAATTGTTTCTTTTGTGCGTTTATGTTTAAATGCAAATTTTCTTTCGGCGCCAAAACTTAAAGAGCCAATAGTGCCATTCTTTTCTAAAGCTTTTTCATCATCGCTGTGCCAGGCCATTCCTTCGTTACCGTTGTGATATAAATTAAGCAAGCAGGAATTAAATTTAGCACCACTTATTTTTTCGGTGAGTTGTTTTAGCTCTAAAAGTTCTTTTGTCCAGCTTAGCGCTTGTTTGGTGGTGTTAGAATAGGTGTATGGAAAATTTGCATCGGCATACCAGGCCACTTTTCTTGGAGTAATAATATGCTTACCATAAATTACGGCTTCATCATTTTTCCATTCAACGGTACTTAATAATGTTTCGTAATAATTAGTTGCTATTTGATGGTTCATTATCTTTCCAAAATAATTTACGGCGCCATCAAAGGGTAATAAATTCTCGGTTGGATCTGCTTCAAATAAATGCATTAATTTCGGGCATCAATTGTTCTCAGTATATTTTTTAAAATTATCAAGTATCGCTTGCCAACCGGCTCTTTGTATTTCAATTGTGTTTTCGCTTTCAGGTTCAAAAGTTTCAGCCACTTTTGTTTCGTTACCGCTGCCCGAAAAAATGATCTTTACTTTTCTGCCGTCGCCAAGTGTATACTCAACAACTTTGTTGGGTTCAACTTTTGTATAAGTGCCACCAAATTCAAAACTAAAACTTCCATCTTTTGCTGCCATTGTCGTTGTAAACTTTCCGCCAACTTTAAGATCGCTTTCTGCTTTTGGGGCATGCCAATCATCCGAAGCCTGACACCATTGCATAATGTGTTGTGGTTCGTTCCAATAGTTCCAAACTTTTTCTATCGCCGATTTTACGGTTGTGTCAATTGTAATTGCGTCGCTTGTAGTTTCCATTTTTTTAATTTATCTGGATAAGATGTGTTATGGTATCTAATTTGGTACTGGCAGGAATAGTATCATAATAAACAATAGAACTGGGTAATGAGGGTGTAGAATAATACCATGTAAATGGAAGTGCCATAGTTGCCATTCCTCTAAATATTGTAGTTTCTGTAATATCTTCATTTGCCTTCGGATAAAAATAACTCGGGTAATAATAATTATAGTAATCATTGTAATCCCTTGTCGCGTTAAAATTCATTATAACCGTTGCATTATTCGATAAATTATTTTTGATCCGGATCTTAAAATGCGAATAAGCATACAAGTATGAGGTGGAATGGCTTTTCCTATCTTTGATAGGTATTTGAAATTTTGAATTATGCTCACCGGAAATAATATCTAAATAATACCTGGCCCCAAAATAATTATTAAAGTATTTAATTTTAAAATAACCATGATGATCAGTAGTACCTTCCTTGAAAGGAGAGTATGATAAAACATTCGAATACCTGTTCATTCGAATATATACATTTGGTATTGGCACATTGGTACCGGCTTCAAACACATAGCCTTCTACCGTTCCAAAACCATTTTCCTTGCAGGATAATATGACTACAAGCGCAAATAAAAGAGTTATGTTAAAGATTTTTTTAATGTTGAGATAATTTTGAAATTAAATTTAGGGATTTATTTTTGAATAATAAAGCCTGCTTTTATATTAAGCTCCTTTACCTGTTACTAATGTTTTTTTTGTGTGCCTCATGTAATCAACACCGGAGATGTGAAAAATGCTTCTACTTTACTTATTACCGCTGCTTTGCTAACTCGTAAACCGGCTCCGGTTTTTAATGTCAGGCACATTAAAAATTTGCTGGCATAATTCTTTCTGTAAAATGTAAATGAAACATAAGATCCCTATAAGGTTGATGCTTTCTGTTATTGTAGGTATTGCCACTGCAATGGCCTTGTCTGCGGCCACACATGAGGTCTTGCACCTCTTCAACATCTTCCCGGCACCTGGAAAACCCAATTTTGATACATGTTTGCTGCTGATAGCTTTTTTCTATCATAGTGTATATGCAGTAATTGGTGCTTTTGTTACGGCCATGCTGGCAAAAGACAGAGCGCGCAAAGCTGTTTTATATTGGGGACAAAAGAGGCCATTATGTGGATTTTGGGAGTTGTTTTGCTATGGCACCATACCGCTCCCTGGTATAATTTAAGCAAAGCCCTGGCCGGAATTCCTTTGGCGATGTTAGGCGGTAAACTATACGAGCTTTATAAAATGAGGAAAGAAAAAACGGGAAAAGAACAACTTCTAACAAAGAATTTATAACCGTTTTTATTCAGGCAACACTTCATCAACGCTAATGAGTGCATTATCTCTAAAGTTTATGAGTGTTCCTTTTCTTGTAGTATAATTACCTTTTATGGTTTGTGGCTGGCTTGTTTTAAGGTCTATTACTTTTATGCCAATTTCTTTTTTGTTGCCAACTGCATAATAGGGATCATAAATAACGTATTTGTAATTAACGTTTGTAAAAGAAACATAATTCAGATCCATGTCCTCATTTTGTGCGCCGCCTCCGCGCATGTAAAACGAATAGTTAAATTGCTTGAAACTGTTTTTTGTTTTGTCGGAAAACTCAAGCTCTACTTTATTTTTTGTACCGAAACGGTAAATAATGTATTTATTTTCTTTGTCTTTGTTAAGTGTTACTTTTTTACCACTTTGCGTTTCAAACGAAAAAATAACTTCTTCGTTTGGTAAAACATATTGCGCAAAAGAAACGAAGCAGGAGGTTAACAGGATAAAAATAAAATAATTTTTTTTACACATCATTTATATTTCAACTTCTATCATTGGAGCATTTGTTCCTGCGGCACCAAAATATAAATTAGCAACAGCGCCTTTCATAAAAGAGGTTGCTTCTAATATTGGTTTTACAGCTTTAAATAAATGCTCAGCGTTGGCACCATACATAAATAGGGTGGCATCGGTATCATCCATGGCTACTTCATGTCCGTCATAATCGCCCACGTTATTATCTGCAATTATTTTCATAAGCCTTATCTCCAGTTCATGTAAAATATCCAGATCGTTATGCGGATAATGAAAGCTGATAATAACGGCATGTTCTTTTCCATACTTACTTGCATGCCCGTTGGAGATATTTTCAAAAAATTCCATTTTATTTTTATTTACCAAATTAACTCAATTAAAGGTAGCCAAAAAGCCTCTGCAATTCAAAAATATAAACCACTTATTTGCACAAGTCTACCGGATATATAAAACCGGCTATAAAAGCCAGCCTTTTGTATTGCACCTGCGTATATATATGTAGAAACAATAAACAAAATAACCAGTATGGAAACAAAAGAAAACGTGAGAAGGATTCCAAGGAGAATAGTTCTCGTTAGCGCAATAATGTTGGTAGTAACATCTACTACAGCAAGCACACTTAATATAGCAGCCAACCCAATGAAAGAAAATATGTTTGTTTTTTATCTCACAGCGGTTTTGTTCTTCTCTTTATTTTTATTGTATGTAATGATCTCGCGTTTACCAAAGAACAGTCATGTAATGGAAGCAGAAATTAAAGCCTTACAGATCAGAAAAAAACATCACCATTCCAGAAAGACGATTAAAAAAACAGCATAATACAATTCTCGGGCCCCGGAGATCTATGCGAAAATAACTGCTTGATTTCTTTTTAATTTTTAATCGATCCCTAAATCGCTTGCGATACTTTTTTCAGAGGTAATTGCTTCTTTTTCAACACCGGTTATTTCGTAAAGCACTTGCAAAACAATTTCTTCTACTTCTTTTTTTGAAAGTTTATTAATTGAAGGGTCGGCATTTTGCTTTGCTTCAACATATTTCCATGCGCAATCATAAAGTTCCTGAACTTTCTCTGTTTTTTCAGCGTTTTTATTAGAAATTGTTATTCCTAACCTCTTTTCTGTTTCAACTACTATTTCAACACTGTCTAATCCCATCGTCAATTAAAGATACTTAAAAACTCCGACCAATTCAATCCGTCCGGTAATTGTTGGTTAGAGAATTCAACGTGTATTACGCGGCGTTTGTTATTGTTGGTTGTTCTGCTTGAGCTATGAAGCAATAGTGGTTTCATGATCATTACACCACCTTTTTCAATAGTACAAGTTGTTTCTGTTTCTTTTGTCCAGTCAATGGTTTCTGCTCTATAAATTCCTTTAGCGTGTGAACCCAGAATAACTTTTAAAGGACCATTATTCTCATCTGTATCATCTAGATGAATTCTTATAGTAAAAATATTTTGTAAAATTTCTAAAGGGGGTTGTACCGCAAACTGATCCTGCTTCACTGTCCAAGGACCATAATTTGCAAGCTCTATTTTTTTGTCGACAGAAATAGTTAAGTCTTGATGATAAGCCACAAACCAATTGCTTTGTTCGGGCTTATCAAAATAAATAGACTTGACCACAAAAAAATCATCGCCAAATAACTTTTTTATCAAGGCTTTTAATTTTTCATTAAAAACAAATGGAATTACCTGCGGAATTTCTTTTAAAAATTGCCGGATCGCAAAAAGATCTTTTGATTTTCGAAAAGTTGAATTAGAAAAATCTGTAGAATCGATAACAGAAAGAATGTTTTCGATTTCGCTATTAGTGTAGATATTGGGTAATGTTATGAAACCGGTTTGTTCAAACATATTTTGAAAATTAGAAATATCCTTCTAAAGGTTTTTAATCTTATTTTTGTGTGTATTTGTTTTTTCTATTCTTTCCGCATACAAATTGAGCCCTTTTATTTGAGCATCTGTTTTATCTTCTTTAACTTGGATTTTTATTTTAAAAGCATTTGTTAAGGAAAGTTTATTATTTTTTACAATAATTCCAGTGACAATAGGGTTTTTCGTTTTATAAAATGTTTTATTGTGACTTATTTTAAATCCATCACTTAAAAGCGTATCAATTATAAAATGCGCTTTGTCTTTAAAATCAATTGGCGCAGAAAAAGTAAGATCATCTACAAAAGATGTAAAAGTTAAATTATTTTCGTTTGCAAAATCTTGTAATTTTTTTCCGGTTTTAATAAAAACTAAATTTGCAATTAAAGGTGACGTTGGTGTCCCTTGAGGCAGTTTCCCTTTATAAGTTGTTAGTTGTGTTAAATACCTAGAAACCGTTGGGGAAAAATTAAATGATCTAAACATTTCGAAAACTTTTTTATGATCAATAGAAGGATAGAAGCTTTTTAAATCTGTAGTAAAATTGTATTTCTTGCCTTGATGTTTTTTTGCATTTTGAATATTATCTTTTTTTTTAATTCCGCCATATGCATAATCAGGTATTTCGAGATTTTTAAGGACGTTATTTTGAATTCTCGCTTGTATGATTTTCAAACGGTTCACGCTTGGATTTAAAATTCTTTTTTGAACTTTTCCATTTTTTATTTTTGGTTGACCCAATTTATCTAATTTCAGTTCTACCTTTTCATAATAAAACTTGTCAATATTTTGAATTATCGTTTCAACTTCAGAGAGTTCAACTTTTAAAACAAAAGCTAAATGATTTAAAGTATTTATCATACTAAGTAAAAAATTCGGAAATCATTGATTTAATTGACGGCTCAATGTGTTTGAACGCTGAACGTTTCTCAGGTTTAACATCATTTTCATCAAAAGATAAAAAAAATAAAACTGGAAGAGGTATTTCCAAATAAGTACAAATAATTCTTAGTGTTGAAATATTTGGTTCTTTAATGTTATTTTCTATTTGAGAAAGATAAGTTTGTGTTATGCCAGATTTTTCTGCTAAGACATTTTGTTTAATGCCTTTTTGCTGGCGAAAGTTTTTTATAGTAATACCTAAATTCATAAGGTTGGTTAATGAAGAAAAAATTAGGGGTGTCGTCAGAAGAGGTCTTTGAGATGATCACTAGCTACAAATAACTTACTTAAAATTTCGATAATCTTGACTACAGAGTCAATGTTTCTACTTTTCTTTGCTTGTTGTATTATAGAAATACAATCGTTTAACAAAACTTTCTCTTCGTCCGAAAACGAACAACGGTTCTCCAATAGGAGAAGCTCAATTCCTGTTTCCAGGTCATCAAGACTTTTGGCTTTTTTCGACATTGATTTACGGCT
The DNA here is from genome assembly GCA_013697245.1 of Bacteroidota bacterium. Classification (GTDB taxonomy): domain Bacteria; phylum Bacteroidota; class Bacteroidia; order B-17B0; family Aurantibacillaceae; genus Aurantibacillus. The sequence goes on along the minus strand of JACCXH010000071.1, from coordinate 518 downwards.
TTTATGCCTGCTACTTTTCAATGAAGCGCGTAATCAAATCCATAAACGGTGTTCGTTATTAAGCACCCCTAAAAAATTCCTGCTACAAAAAAAGCAGTTGTAAGAATAATGATATGTAATAAAATAATTTTTCAGAAAGAACTGAAGTTTATGTTATTGTATAAGTTGAAGTTGCGATGTTAGTCTGCTGGTTGGTCCAGGCAGGGGCTAGCTTCACAGTGTCATACATCATCGGTCAAACAGAACCCGAAGGTTGTGTATTTTAAATAAATACACTTTACAGTTTGGATTTAATTACTCGTCGCCAAAAGATTATCAAAGAACTGATACAAATATAACGATTTTTTAACTGCCAGTTAATAAAATTGTGATATTTATTTTTCAACAAGTTTTCATTTTTTTTTATTTAACCCGGGATTTTACATTTTATAAAATTGGGGGGGGGGGGGGGGGGGGGGGGGGGGGGGGGGGGGGGGGGGGGGGGGGGGGGGGGGGGGGGGGGGGGGGGGGGGGGGGGG
>JACCXH010000072.1 GCA_013697245.1 Bacteroidota bacterium | reverse complement strand
CTACATATGTTGCTTTTACGCCTGCCGGTGTGGCAAACCAGTATACGTTAGTGGTAAAAGATCTTAATAATGGTTGCACCGCAGTAGCTACAAAAACCATTGCCGATAACAGGATCTACCCAATTGTGAATACACCTGTTCAACCGGGACCATTCATCTTAGATTGTGCAGCACCTGGAGCTACTATTTTTCCTCTTATTACAGGAACTACAACAGGGTTCACTTATTCGTGGGTTGCAGTACCAACAGCTTCATTCAGTAGTTATACAACAGCTATAACTGTTGTTAACAAACCGGGTCCGTATAAAATTATTGTAACAAATCCGGCAAATGGTTGTGTTTCTTTTGGTGTGGTTGAAGTTTTAAATGGTTCAATAACCGGAGATTTCTCGGCCAGTTCAATAACGGGCTACGCACCTTTAACGGTGAACTTTACTAATCTTAGTGCTTCCACTTCAACAGCCACAGGCAGTTCAAGCATTACCTCTGTTTGGAGCTTTGGAAATGGCTATAGCCAGGTTACAAATTCTTCAAGTATATCGCCGGTAACAACATACAGCAATGCGGGAACTTATACCGTTACACTTTACGTAAGCAAAGGCAGTTGTTTGGATACAGTTCAAAAAGTAATAAAAGTAGAGCTTCCTTCAAAACTGGAAGTGCCAAACGTTTTCACGCCTAATGGTGATGGAAGTAACGATGTTTTCTTCTTAAAAGTGAGCAATGTATCCGAAATTCATGCTTTAATATTTGATCGTTGGGGCAACAAAGTTTATGAAAGCAATAGTAATACCGGTAATATCGAATGGGATGGTAAGAACATGTCTGGTAAAGACCTGCCTGCCGGAACATATTTTTATATCATTAAAGCCACGGGTAAAGATGATAAAGATTACGATCAAAAAGGAAATGTGAGTATTTACAGATAGATCCCCGAATTTAAAGGATCCCGGTAATATTATTTTATCGGGATTTTTTTTGTTTCAAACTTTTCTTTTACAAATAAAACCTTAAATTTGAAGCACATTATTGTAAGTATAAAAGCTCATTTAAACCACTAAAATGAACATTCACGAATATCAGGGAAAAAGTATCTTAAAAAGTTTTGGCGTTTCTATCCAGGAAGGAATAGTTGCCGAAACTGCCGAACAAGCAGTAGCTGCGGCCAAAGAATTAAAAGCAAAATATAACAGCGATTGGGTTGTTGTTAAAGCGCAGATCCATGCCGGTGGCCGTGGAAAGGGCGGGGGAGTAAAGCTTGCAAAGAACTTAGATGAGGTAAAAGAAAAAGCATCTGCCATAATTGGTATGCATTTAATTACACCACAAACAAGTGCAAAAGGCAAATTAGTTAATAAGGTTTTAATTGCACAGGATGTTTATTACCCTGGCAAATCAGAGATAAAAGAATATTATATGAGTGTGCTTTTAGATCGCGCTAAAAGCAGGAATACCATTATTTACAGTACCGAAGGTGGTATGGATATTGAACATGTTGCCGAACATACACCTGAAAAGATCTGGAAAGAAGAGATAGACCCACGCGTTGGTATACAAGCATTTCAGGCACGTAAAATTGCTTTTAACTTAGGTCTTAGCGGTAATGCGTTTAAAGAAATGGTAAAATTTGTTGCGTCTTTATACAAAGCTTATGAAAGTATTGATGCCTCTTTATTTGAAATTAATCCTGTTTTAAAAACCAGCGATGATAAAATTATTGCGGTAGACAGTAAAGTGTCTTTTGATGATAACGGTTTGTTCCGTCACCCTGATTATGAAGCTATGCGCGACATCACAGAAGAAGATCCTACAGATGTTGAAGCACGGCAGGCCGAATTAAATTATGTGAAACTGGATGGTAATGTTGGCTGTATGGTTAACGGCGCGGGTTTGGCCATGGCTACCATGGATATTATTAAATTAAGCGGTGGAGAACCTGCTAACTTCCTTGATGTGGGCGGTACGGCAAATGCAGAGCGTGTTGAAAAGGCATTCAGGATCATTTTAAAGGATTCCAACGTTAAAGCTATTTTAGTTAATATTTTTGGTGGAATTGTACGCTGCGACCGCGTTGCGCAAGGTATTGTAGATGCTTACAAAAACATGGGAACCATAAATGTGCCCATAATTGTGCGTTTGCAGGGCACCAATGCCGAAGCTGCAAAGAAGATAATTGACGAATCAGGCCTAAAAGTCTACTCTGCCATTGAATTTCATGAGGCCGCCTCTTTGGTAAATAAATTATTAAAAAACTAAAAAAAATAATATCTTTAAAAAATATATAAGAACAGATGAACAAATCAACTCTATTATTTTTGTCTACAATAACTGCATTTACTTTAAGCAGTTGCGGTGGCGGTGAAAAATCCGAAGAAATTGAAACAGGAGACTCTTTAAAAACAGAAGAGCCACAGATCAACCCTGTGTCCGAAACTTTTTTCCAAGTCCCATCTCCGGGAGAGATGCTAACTTTTATTAAAATGGTTGGTGGCACGAACAATAAGAACACATCGTTTTTAAATGTTCCAAGTAATGAAAAAAATTACACGGATAACAAATCAAAAGCTTTAAATTTTGGTATTTACAGCTGCGACCTTAGTTACTGCAGTATTTTTAATATAGGCTCTGAAGCTTTAAAATATTTTAAAACTGTAAAAGTTATGGGCGATCAAATTGGCGTTTCTACAGCCATTAAGCCTGAAGTTCTAAAGCGTTTAGAAAGCAATGTAGGATCTTCTGATTCATTAGCAGTAATTACAGATGATGTTTATTTCTCTTCATTCGAAGCTTTAGAAGACAGCAAACAAGGTCCAACTTTAGCACTGGTTGTTGCCGGTGGTTGGTTAGAAAGTATTTTCATTGCAACTAACCTTGCAAAATTCGAAGAAAAAAGCCCTGTAATAGAGCGTTTAGCAGATCAAAAATATACTTTAGAAAACCTTGTTGAGTTTTTAAAGAAGCATGAGTCTGATGCAAATGTAGCTTCTGTAAAGAAAGATTTTGATGGCTTGTTAGCTGAATTCAACAAGATCAGCGAAAAAGATGTTACCGGTGCAGCTGCAAAAGAAGGAAGTAAAACAGCTATGTTAGGTGGTGGAAAACAATTATTCATTACCAAAGATGTTTACGAAGCAATAGTAGCTAAAATTAAATCTGTACGTAACTCTTATACATTAACTAAATAATATTTGTATCATGAAATACTTTTTAACCATATTAATAGCTTTTGTAATAAGCTCGTCCTCATTCTCGCAAGCGGGTGTTTGCGGAAATTTTCATAAAAAATATTGCGTTCTTGAAAAAGATAAAGGCGCCAACTGGCAATATAATGCTCAAAGTAAAAGTGGTTTATTTAACCAGGGCATGGTTTCTAAATTGCGTTGTGTAATTTATAAAGGCATGGACTACAGGATCTCTGTATGCTGCGAAACTGTGTTGGGAGATAAAGTAAATTACAAGATCTTTGATTCGCGCACAAACGAATTATTATTTAACAATGCTGCATCTGAAGACACTCCTGTATTTGAGTTTCAAAGTGTAAGCACGCGTCAGTTAATTATTGAAGTGGTTGTTCCGCAAGGCGCTACCGAAAAAGACAAACACAAAGCTACTGATGCTGCCTGTGTTGGTTTATTAATTGAGCACAAGATTACTGATAAACAAGGTTTCTCTACTTACTAGTCTTAAACATATTTTTAAAAAACCCAATCTAATTTAGGTTGGGTTTTTTATTTAACTCATTTTATATTTTAAACATGCCAACTCGTAAAGAAGTAAAAAAAGTAACCACTCATGTTTTACAGGAAATGAAACAGAGAGGTGAAAAAATAGCCATGCTAACAGCATACGATTATACAATGGCCAAGATCATTGATAGTGCCGGCATTGATGTAGTTTTAGTAGGAGATAGTGCCAGTAATGTAATGGCAGGACATGAAACAACTTTACCAATTACCTTAGACCAAATGATCTATCATGCGGGAAGTGTGATACGTGCTATTGATAGAGCGCTTGTTGTAGTAGATCTTCCTTTTGGGTCGTACCAGGCCAATTCTAAAGAAGCATTAAATTCTGCTATAAGAATAATGAAAGAGAGTGGTGCGCACGCTGTAAAATTAGAAGGTGGTCGCGAAATAAAAGAAAGTATCGAACGTATCTTAACAGCCGGTATTCCTGTAATGGGACATCTTGGTTTAACGCCACAAAGCATTTATAAATTTGGAACCTACACCGTAAGAGCGAAAGAACAGGATGAAGCAGAACGTTTATTAGAAGACGCAAAATTATTAGAGCAATACGGTTGTTTTGCTTTAGTCGTAGAAAAAATTCCTGCAGTACTCGCAACAAAAGTTTCTCAAAGTATTTCCATTCCTGTAATTGGTATTGGCGCCGGTGGCGGAACTGATGGGCAGGTGTTGGTTACACACGATATGTTAGGTATGACGCATGAATTTAGTCCTCGTTTTTTACGACGTTATTTAAATTTATATGAAAGTATGGGAAATGCTTTTAAACAATACATTACCGATGTAAAAAGTAAAGATTTTCCAAGCGATAAAGAACAGTACTAAATTACCTTATTCTTAATTTTTCGGCCTGCAACACTTCTTTTGTTACTACATCGTACAGAAAAGCCACAACATTTACATATTTGTCTTTTACACAAACATTTGGTTTGGTAGACGAAGTAAAAAAGCATTTATTTAGTAAAAAACAACCGTAAGATTTAGTTACAGTATCATTAGCTGCCGGAGTTGCCTTTACAAGATCTCCCCAGGCACCATTAAACGATTCTATAACGATGTTGTCAAAGTGGTAACGCAAACGCCTTGATGCCCCATTAGGATCCATAATAGCGCCGGGAGGCGGCGAACCATCTTTTTGATCAGAAACAATACTATCTTGTGTAAAAAGAACAACCAAGTTAACATTATTAGGCCAGGCCGTTATAAAAGTGGTTTTTACTTTTACATTGGTATAATGACTTACAGTATCATAATAAGTTGTTACGTCTAATTTAGCGCTCCATGGTTTTGCCAATGCTGTTGCAACCAAACCAGACCAGGTACCATAATTTTGAGGTCCACCAACACGGTTCACAAAACCTTTTGGTAAGCCGGCGCTAGACATGCCAAACCCACCTAAACTTACTTTATCCCATGTTGTAGAGGCTGTATTTTGAAAATTTTCTTTATAGATTGTATCGTTTAATGGATCATTAAAAGATTGCGGATCGGCAAAAGCACTAACGTGATTGGCAATTATAATAATACTGGATTTTGGAGTTAAAGATTCCGCAGCTTCAGCAGCTCTGGGACAATTAATACAAGTGTGTCCGGTATAATCTTCCAGCAATACTTTTCTTGTAGTACTTGACTTTGTTTTTACTACCATGCTTGTTGAATCCACGCAATGTGGAATAACAGGAGGTCTGGTGTCGGGATGTTTTACTTTATCACAACTCATAAATATGAGTGAAGCAAAAAAAATAAATATGATCGATGTTTTCATGCTCATTTAATTATATATAAAGATACTAAAAACTACTGGTAATTGAAAGTGTTAAACCATTAGAGGCGGGCACTGTGCGGCAAACACCGCCAACACAAAAAATACCGGCACTTTGTTTACCATAACTTACTGAAATGCGGCTGGCATCTTTATTATAACCAAAAGTGCCTAAGTAATAATGGATTCTTAAATTCTCGGCAGGGTTACCATAATTATATTGGTCGTAAACAGCGAAGAACCAATTGCCACTTGGTGTCCATTCCAATAAAGCAGTACCCCAGTTACCGCGTGCAACTAAATTAGAATTGGTAACCATATCCTGATCTTTAGCAAATAAACCTTGCATTTCTAAACGGATAGATCCTGTGCTTTTGTATTTGTATGTAATATCTACAACACCAATTTGTGTTTTTAGGTTTTTAAATCCTTCATCGGCTCCAAACTGAATAATGTTACGATTATAAAATTGATTTGAGTACACAAAAGTACCTTTCCATTTTTTTGAGAATTTTTTGTTGATCTCTACAAAAAAATCATGATAATAATTTTGTCCAACGTCTGTGTAACTCGTTTTGTAATAGGTCATGGTAGATGTTGAATCACCAACAGGTATTTGGTTTAAACCATTTGCCTGCGAATAATTAAGGGTAATTTCCATGCCATACTTTCCACCCATTGGTGTGTTCCTTTTAAATTTATATTGCATCTCGGCCATGCCGCCTATCTCACCTTTTATTTGTGTGGCATAAGGGTTAAGCGCTAACATAGAATAAGTGTGCTGGCGTGTAGTGGCCGGTAAATAATTAATTAAAAGAGCTTGTAAACTTTCGTTACGGTCACTTCTAAAGCTCATATTATCTACACGTTTTCCTTGCACTAAAAAAGAAAGTCCATTAGTAGCGTAAGAGATCGTTGAAAATAATGCCTCGCCGGTTTTGTAAGAATATTTATTGTCAGATGATGGATCGTTAATTTTGTAAGCATATTCAGACGCAAAATTAAAGCCTTCGCGAATAATATTTATGCGGCCGCCATAACAGCCAACGTTTTGTGGCAAGGCTAAATTAGGATCAAGATCGGCTTGAAATTTACTTACAAAACTTCCACCCAAAATAACTTTGGTTTTTTTCTGTCCTAAAACCGTATCAAATAATTCATTGATGTTAACTTCAGCATCAGCGCCACGTACAATGCCCTGGCCAACGGTAAAAAAATAACGTTGTTTACCCGCTAAACCTTTTAATGTAATACCTTTTATGGGTGAAGAAATAACACGGATACCATCCAATGAATTATCGTACAATAAACCCGGCTCGTAATAAGTTCTAAGCATTAAACCACTTCCAAACTGTTCGTAAATATTACCAATGGTAATATCTAAAAGATCTGTTCTGTACCTCGCAAAACGGTTAACAATACCCTGACCTTTATACCTGGTATCAAAACCTTGCCTTACATTGTTATACGCTTCATATCTAACACCCGCGGAAAAATTACCTTTTGAATAATTGATGTTTCCAAAAACGTTTGACAAGAATTTTTCAGGAACTCTTGGCGCACCAATTAAAGAATCGGGTTGATAATATTGTGCGTCTATCTGGAAATTTCCGTGAATAGAGCCTAGATCACCGGTGGCGGGCAATTGTTGGGCTTTGAAAAATGTTGCGCTAAAAAGCAATAATAAAAATAATGCGTGTTTAAGCGCAGTTTTACAAAACGTCATATACTAATTAAAAAAAATTAATGTTTTAGTTTTTCTCCTTTAACAAGTGCTTGTATGTTTTCGTACAGTTTAATTTCGTCGCCATCTGAATATGAATTATGACTCCAAACTATTTTGCCTTCACCGTCAACAATAAAGGTGTGAGGCACGTTATTTACGTTCATGGCACGCTTAAAATCTTGGTTCTCGTCAATATACACTTCATATTCCCAACCTTTTGTTTTAACGTCGGTTACAACTTTACCAGAACTTCTTGCATCATCAATAGAAATTGCAATTAATTTAACGCCTGTTTCTTTTACCCAATCAGGATAATTTTCTGCAATAGCATCTAATTCTTTTTTGCAGGGTTTGCACCAGGTAGCCCAAAAGCTGATGATAATAGGTTTGCCATTATTGCTAAACGTGTTAGAGTTTATTTTGCTACCGTCTAATTTTTTTAAAGTAGCAGCAGGGATTTTATCACCGTCTAAACGCGAAGAAGTAAATGAAAATGCCGTAACTAATAAAAGAGCTAAAATTATTTTTTTCATAATATAATGTTTAGGTGTATTTACCAATAATTGATCCACAATGATAACAAAAATATCTTTAATATCCACTTTAACACTTTTTGTACAAAAGTTAAAATAAATAGCCTTTTCTAATACGAAATCTAAATTTTAGATATTACCGCGGATTTCACAGATACCGCAGATTTATTTTTATAATTTCATTAAAGCATTTTATTTAGGCTATTTGTGAAATCAGCAAAATCTGTGGCTAATTTCTTTAGTTTATTTCGCTATTTTTGCAAAAATTTTTCTATGAAAACAGCTAAGTCTGCCGAGCTTTTTGACAAGGCAAAAAATTATTTTCCGGGCGGAGTTAATTCGCCGGTTCGTGCATTTAGAAGCGTTGGAGGAGACCCTCTTTTTATTGAAAAGGGAAAAGGTTCTCATATTTGGGATGCGGATGGTAATGAATATATTGATTATTGCTGCAGTTGGGGACCTCTTATCTTAGGCCATGCCAACGATAAAGTTTTAAATGCAGTGGATAAGACCATGCGCAATGGTACTTCCTTTGGTGCACCAACAAAATTAGAGAATGAATTGGCAGAATTAATTTTATCAAACAATAAATTTATACAAAAGATCCGTTTTGTAAGCAGTGGTACAGAAGCAGTAATGAGCGCAATTCGCCTGGCACGTGGCTTTACAAAGCGTAATAAAATTTTAAAGTTCGAGGGTTGTTACCATGGACATGTAGATTCGCTCTTGGTAAAAGCGGGCAGTGGTTTAGTAACCTTTGGTAACTCCAGCAGTGCCGGTGTGCCCGAAAGTTTTGTAAACGAAACAATTGTTGTGCCTTTACACAATAAAGAAGCCGTAAAAGAAGCCTTCGAAAAATTTAAGAACGAAATTGCCTGCATTATTATAGAACCTGTACCGGCCAATAACGGCCTGCTTTTACAAGGAAAAGAATTTTTAGAATTTTTACGCGAGATCTGCAGCGCAAATAAAACCCTTTTAATTTTTGATGAGGTTATTAGCGGTTTTAGAATGGGTTTTTGTGGTGTGGCCGGTATGTATAATATTCAACCCGATATTATTACTTACGGAAAAATAATTGGTGGCGGTTTTCCTGTTGGCGCTTATGGTGCGAGTAAGGAAATTATGAGTAACATCTCGCCTGAAGGCGCGGTTTACCAGGCCGGAACACTTAGCGGAAATCCGGTTGCTATGAGTGCAGGTATTGCACAGCTAACAGAATGTTTGGCGCCAAATTTTTATAAGGACCTTGAAATAAAAACAAAGTATTTGGTAGATGGTATCAATCAAATAAATCCATTTAAATTATTTAAGCTATTTCATTTAGGTTCTATTTTCTGGATAGCTTTTACCGAAAAAGAAACTATTAATAATGCCGATGAAATTGACGCCAACAGTATGAGTCATTTTAAAACACTTTATCATGCTTTGCTTGAAAACGGCGTGTACCTCGGCCCGAGTGGCTATGAAGTTGGTTTTGTAAGCCAAGCACACACAACCGAAGATCTTGATAAAACAATTAGCGCATTTGGAAAAAGTTTAAAAAAATTAGTTTAAATTTATCTTAAATATATGAAAACTGTTGACTCTATAAATTTCTCAAACAAGCGTGCAGTTGTTCGCGTTGATTTTAATGTACCTCTAAACGATAAATTTGAAGTGACTGATGCCACGCGTATCCGCGCCGCCGTTCCAACTTTAAAAAAGATCTTAAAAGATGGCGGGAGTCTTGTTTTAATGAGTCATTTAGGCCGCCCCAAAGAAGGGCCAACTAACAAATATTCATTAAAACATATTGTTTCAGAATTAAGTAAACAATTAGGAACGTCCGTTTTATTTGCGGATGATTGCATCAGCGAAAATGCATTTCACCAATCGGCAGCTTTAAAAAGCGGAGAGATTTTATTATTAGAGAATTTACGTTTTTACAAAGAAGAGGAAAAAGGCAATGAAAAATTTGCTGAAAAATTAAGTAAGCATGGCGATATTTATGTGAACGATGCATTTGGTACTGCGCACCGCGCGCATGCTTCAACCGCTGTAATTGCAAAATATTTTAAGCCCGAAGCAAAATGTTTTGGTTTTGTAATGGCCGGTGAAGTAGCAAGTATTGATAAAGTTTTAAATCAAGCTCAAAAACCTTTTACCGCAATAGTTGGTGGTGCAAAAGTGAGCGATAAAATTTTAATTATAGAACAGTTAATGAGTAAGGCTAATAACATTTTAATTGGCGGTGGTATGGCCTTTACTTTTGTTAAAGCAATGGGCGGACAAATTGGTAAGTCGCTTTGTGAAGACGACCGTTTGGAAATTGCCAAAGAATTAATTAGTAAAGCAAAAGCAAAAGGTGTAAATTTATGTATACCGGTTGATGCCATTATTGCCGATAATTTTGCAAACGATGCCAATAAAAAAGAAGTAGATATTGATAAGATACCGGATGGCTGGATGGGATTGGATGTTGGACCTAAGTCCGTAAAAATGTTTGGTGAGATAATTAAGAACTCAAAAACGATTTTATGGAACGGCCCAATGGGTGTTTTTGAAATGAGTAGTTTTGAAAATGGTACCAAACAGGCAGCATTTGATATTGTTGAGGCGACAAAGAACGGTGCTTATTCGTTAATTGGTGGAGGAGATAGTGTTGCGGCCATTAATAAATATAATTTAGCCGATAAAGTAAGTTATGTAAGCACCGGCGGTGGCGCATTGTTAGAGTATATTGAACAAGGTACATTGCCGGGAGTAGAGGCAATTAAAGCTTAATGCAAATTAAATACAAATGAGTATGAGAACAATTTTTTATGTTTTGATTTTTTTAGCCTGCGGATTATTTTCCTGCAAAAAAACATATATATGCGAATGTAAAAATTCAAATACAACTTATGTAGCAGGAGAAAAAGAAGGTACTCGCAACCAGGCAAAAAAATATTGTCAGGATCTTTCCAGTGGCGATACCAAATGCAACATACAACAGTAAATGAAAGTACTTTTAGTAACTTGTTTTGTTTTAGTTTTAATTACGCTGTTTGGTTGCCATAAAACTTATGATTGTAATTGTACAACTGATAAGGGACAGGTTATAAAGGTAGGAACAGTTTCAGCATCAAAGAAAAAAGCGAAGGAAATTTGTGCTAACAATGTAAGTATGATCTCAAGTGGTAATTTTATAACATTCACCATAAATTAATAATATGAATATACGCGTAGGTTTTGGTTATGATGTACATCCTTTAGGCGAAGGCAGAGAGCTTTGGTTAGGGGGCATTAAACTTGAGTTTAATAAAGGCTGCGTGGGTCATAGCGATGCCGATGTGTTATTACATGCTATTTGCGATGCCTTATTGGGCGCAGCAAATTTACGCGATATTGGTTTTCACTTCCCGAACACTGATCCAAAATATAAAGGTGCTGATAGTAAGTTATTATTGACGGAAGTGATTAAATTATTAAAAGAAAATAATTATTATGTCGGCAATATTGATGCAACTGTGAGTTTGGAAGATCCTAAAATAAACCCGCACATAAAAAAAATGCAGCAAATTTTAGCACCCATTTGCGAAGTAACCCCAAACGAAATTTCTATAAAAGCAACTACCAACGAAAAACTAGGTTATGTTGGTAAAGGCGAAGGTGTGAATGCTTATGCTGTTGCTTTGATCTATAAAAAATAATTTTTTCGCATAACGTTAGTGCGTCTAATAATATTCTGCTAAGCTCTGGCGGCTAAATCTTGGTCAAAAGCGTTTTATCAATAGCTTTTATTTGATCTGCTTTAACCCCGGTTTTTTTTGCGTACTGTGCCCATTTTTTTATAACGCTTTGTACTTTTTCTATAATAGCTTTTGCTTTTTTTACATTCATTTCATGGCCAACGCGTAAAAGATCTTCTTTAGTAATATCTTTGGTTTTTCCATTAATAGATAAATTATGTTGGCTTACCCATTTGCTCTCGGGATTATATGAATAGGTAAGATCATACGCGGGTGCAAGTTGCCATTCTCCTTTTTTATTCATTAAGAATGAAAAGTTTTTCGTGTGATCATCAAGGTTCCTGGCAATTACATTAAACACCATACGTATGTATAATTGTTCCTTTGCCCCGGCGGGCAATCGCAACGAACGAATGGTTTCAAATACCTGCTCGTAGGAATAGGTGCCTACCTGCGCAAAATCAAAATGACGAATACCACATAAAGATTGTACGTGCAGTTTTTCTTTTCCTTTGATGCGGTCAAATCGCTTTGTCATAAAATGTGCACGGCCATTTTCCTCTAATAATCGTGATTCGCTTATTTTAATACCACAATCTAATGCCATATAATAATAGGCTAATTCGATCCTTCCGTATCCTGCCGGATCGCCAAGTGCCCTGTCACTCACGCCATCAAACTTTAACAGCCAGTGATTAAATCCTTTTGGCGCCGCTACCTGCCCCGAACGCACTTCCCCTGTTTTTTCATTGTAGGCAATGATCGCTTTTGCCCTTGCACCACCTGCCGACGTGCCAACTCTTATAATATCTTCTAAACTTTTTTTTACATCATTTTTTAAGTTTACTGAAAACTTTTTTCTTGAACCTATAATTTGTTGGGCCATTTCTACTAAACTTTTTATTTCTACACTAACAGCGCTTTCTTTAGTTTTATGTGTTGCCGGTTCAAATTCAAGTGCGCCCATGCCGCGGTTTCCCATATAACACAAGCGCTCCACAGGATTCATGCTTTGGGCTGTTCTTCCTTGCGAGGCAAGCCAGGCATCTATCAAAGTAGTACCATACTTATCAGGTAAAGCATCAGCGAGCATGCCCGGTAATCTATAAAAGGTTTCCCTGTTTAAGCGTTCAAATTTAAAAACAGGATTATCTTTTTTAACTGACTTTGGTAAGGGCATCATCAACGGCGCCACTTCCCAATTGGTTTTTATAAATTTTGGGTTATACTGAAACGAGCCTAGTTCTTTTTCTTCATCCCAAAATACCACGCCAACAAATTCGCCCCACAATTTTACGGTTGCTGTTAAGTTTGCCATTATTTTTTCTTTTTTGCTCTTGTTGCTAAAGTTTTACGAACGATCTTTTTTATCTTTTTTGTTGCCGAAGCACGTTTACGTTTTTGCGCTTCCAGTTTTGCCATTTGTAAAGGACTGATATCTGTTGTTAGTTTAAAAACATCTAATAGCTCCAGTTCTTCCAGGCCTCTTAATAATTCTATAAACGTGCCGATAGAAATGCTTCGCATGCCTTGCTCAAATTCACTTAAAGTAACGCGGTGCACACCGGCTTTAACAGCAAGATCGTGTTGCGTATAATTTTTCTTTAGCCTGGTTTCTTTTACAAAAGAAGCAAGTTCTCTCAGTATGGCAGGCTCACTCATGCTATACCAGTCTTTTTTGTAGTCTTTTTCTAACATTATAGATTTTTTTTAACATTAATGTAGTATTTTAACTACAAATATACGTAATATATTAATACAAATAAAAAAATGTAGTTAATTCACTACATTAACACCAATTTCTAGCATTAATGTAGTGTTTGTACTACATATTTTGTTTATTTGGTAATACAAGTATACCGGAGGTTTGCATTTAGAAAAAGCGGAAAAGGTGTATATTTATATTAGAATTTAAATAGAGTTCAAATTTATTTTTTTTCCAAGCTAAAAGTAGTATGACATTTTCTAAAACAAATTTATTTACACTTCCATATATTACTATGGGATTGGGCTTCTTGCTATTTACAATTGTTTTTACTATCGCTTACATTAGTACTGGAGAAACATTTATGCTTGTAGTTTACGTATTGGACCTAATGTTTATTTTACTTTATAACTCGTTGACAAAAATTCACCTTACAGAAAATTCTATTGTTCAAAAAGGATTAGTTAGAAAAAAACAAATCTACTTTCATCAAATTAGGCAAGTGAGTTTGATTAGTATGCAACGATCTACTATATTTATAAAAATTGATGAGATAACATCGCCTTCGTTGGCAATATATCAAATATGCGTTTCAAAAATACAATTAGCAGATTCTCCTATTGGCGATTACAACATTTCAGGTAAAGATTATATTTTGTTTGACTATAGGCCGAAGGCATATAAGGTGCTGATTGATGAAGCTAGAAGGGCTCAATAACAATATTTACTCCATCACTATCTTCGTGAATTTACTTTTCTCGCCATCATAAAAAGCTACATAATAAATTCCGGGTTTTAAATTATTTTCGGTTGCGTTAATTGTAATTTTATTTTTTCCAATAAAATAATTTTTTTCGGTCACTAACTCTTTAATTATTCTACCAACGTTATCCACTAATTGAATGGTTAATTTCGCTTCTTTTAGCAAAGAAAACTCAATTGTTGTCTCTGTTTTAAAAGGATTTGGTGCCACATTTATTGCGTTTAGATTATCTTTCTTTTTATCTTCAATACCTAAAGTAAGCGGATTTACCAAAGCTGTATAAACGCTTAAAGCCCCGTTATTGGTCATTTGCATCCAAATAGGCCTTACCACATTATTATGCGCAGAAATACCTATGTAATCACCAAAAAAATAACCCGCGTTTGGTGAAAATGCATTGGCATTAACTTTATAATTTGTAAAACTTGTTCCGCCATTTGTTGATACAGCCATGTATACATCTGTATTATTTCCCGAGGCATAGTTTCTTCTGTCGTAAAAAAGAATGTAAAGATAACCTGTAGCCTGGTCAATGGTCATAGCGCTCATAAATTGTTGTTTGCCCGGTACATCATCATTTACTCTAAAAGGCGCGCTCCACGTGGCTCCGCCATTGGTTGATTTTATGATCCAAATATCGCCATCATTTAAACCGTTAGCCTGATCGCTCCAGTTTATATAGATCGTGCCGTGATATGGCGAGTTGCTTAAGTCACAAAATGTAAACGGCAATCCGTTACAACGGTACAAACCATTAATGCCATAATCCCAACCTCCCGGAAATGTATTTATAAATTGTTCTGTTGCAAGCCAGGTGTTACCACCATCTGTTGATTTTTGAAACATTAATCCATTGGCGCCAACCCATCCAACATAAATTTCACCTAGCGGACCAACCGCCGGAACAGCACCTTCAACGGTTGAATCTGAATCGATACAATTGCCCGGAAATTTTGAGATACGTTTTGGTGTAGTAAAAGTATTTCCACCATCACTTGATTTTGAATACAAAATAATTGAACTGTCAAGTGGTGAAGCGCTACCGTAATTATCAAACTGAGTCCAGGTAATATGCATTTCGTTATTGTAAGGGTTAATTACCGGCCAGGCTTTATCCTGAACTTTGGAGCCATTCTTTCCCACACCAACGCAAGTAGTATAAGTTTGTCCAAAATCACCCGATTTTTGTATCACTATCCTGTCAACCCAGGTACCACCGGGTGTAATGGCAGAGTTTGGATTTGATAGATGGATATAATAACAGGCATTGGCTGTATCCCATATCATTACAGGGTCGCCATAAACATCATAAGCGTTGCAGGCCAATAGCTGGTAACTCCAGGTAACACCGCCATCATTACTTCTATAAGCATTTTTTAAATTAGAACCCGCTACGATCTGGTTGGTGTTTTTTGGATTGATAGCAATAGCAACTTCTTCGGGTTGATTTAATGTACTTATCAATACATTAGGAAATTGTGCAAATATAAAACCTTTCAAAAAAAGAAAGATTAATAGGATTATTTTTCTCATTAAAATCGATGTAGATTAATTATACTTAAAAGTACTTAAAAAAAGCTTTAAAAATCGCATAAAGTAATTGTTAAATGTAGACTATTAGTAAAATCAACAACATTTAATTTACTACCTTTATTACATGAGATCCAACATTTTTTTTAGCATCATTTTTTTTGTAACCATTACTGCTTCGGCACAAACTTATAATTATTACTTTGGTAATTTGCACGCACACACAGCCTTGAGTGATGGCAATAAAGATTCTGCTTCAACGGGTGTTCACGATCCTTCAGGTGCTTATGCCTTTGCAAAACTAAGTCAGCATATGGATTTTTTGGGTATTTCAGAACACAACCATTATTCAAGCTCTCGTAATCCGGGGTTTAAAGTTCAAAGTTACCAGCCGGGTTTTACAATGGCCAATGCTGCTAACCAGGATGGCACATTCTTAGCATTGTTTGGAATGGAGTGGGGCGTGTCATCAACCTATAATGGTCACATCGTTATTTACGGTTTTAACCAGTTAATAGGTTGGGAAACATCAGTACCGGGAGTGGTTGGTAATAATTATGATATTTTTAATGCCAAAACAGATTACGACGGTATCTTCAGAAAAATAAAAAATAATTCTGCTGCATTTAGTTACCTGGCGCATCCTGGCTTTAGCGATTATACGACCAACGGCACATCTTCTACAGCTTTGGCTTACTCTGCCTATAACGCAGCATATGACAGCGCTATTGTTGGAACGCCATTACGCAGTGGTTTAGCATTTAGTACTTTTACAGATTACAGTGATTATCCTTTTGGAGATTATTTTTCGTATTACAAAAAACTTTTATCTGTAGGTTACCATCTTGGTTGTGGATATGATCATGACAATCACTACACCACTTTTGGAAGAAGTACAGGTGGAAGATTAGTGGTATTAATGCCTTCGCTAACCCGCGCAAATTTAACGACTGCTATGCAAAGAATGAACTTTTATGGAAGTGATGACTGGAATGCAAAAATTGATTTTAATACCAATGGAAATATTATGGGTTCTATCATAACCGGCAGTACTAATCCTGTTTTTAATGTGGTGCACAATGATATGGATGGCGAACAGGCCGATTCTATTAAGATCTGGAAAGGAATAAATAATGGTACGGGAACCTATGCTACTGTTGTTTATACATCTTTAAATAATAACACCGCAACATATACCGATGTAAGCCCGATGATACAGAATATGGAATATTATTATTTCGCTGAAATAAAACAAGCTGACGGACAGTGGATAGTAACCTCGCCAATTTGGTACACCAATACTTCTTTTGTTGGAATAAAAGAAAACGAAAAAGAGTTTGAATTTAATTTCTTTCCAAATCCTGTAAACGAAACTTTAAATATCAGTATGACGGATTGCGATGATTATAAAATCTCATTAATAGATATTACCGGCCGGATTGTTTTTGAGAATTCTTTTTATGATAAATATGCTTCGCTTGATCTTTCTAAAATTACAAGTGGTGTGTATACTTTAGAAGTAAAAAGTAAAACCGGCATTAAATTCAAAAAATTAATTGTTGAGTAATTTAATGAGCGGCGGCTCTTTTTAACCTGTCGTTAATAGCGCGGCCTAATCCAACTTCAGGTAGTTCGCTGCACATCACAACATCAGCACTACTATCATCCGCTAAGCGTAAGTATTTAAATAAATTAATGGCGGCTTCCTGTAAATCTTTGTTTTTTGAAAGATTAAAAATTAGGTGATCTTTGGCCTGAAAATTTTCTTCGCCAAAACAAATTACCGCTATTTTTTTTATTGTATTCTTGGCAAGTAATTGCTCAATATTACCAATATACAAAGGTTTTTTTGGCGCATAATGGCTTTTTAGTTGCCCCGGCGCTTTTGGATCGCTCGAATGATTGATCTGTAATTCAACTTTACCCACTATTTTCTCAATATCTTCTATGGCTAATCCACCTAACCTAAAAATACAAACCTTATCTTCTTCAATACCAATAATGGTAGATTCTAGGCCAACGGCGCAAGGCCCGCCATCCAAAATATAAGCAACTTTATCTCCCAATTGACGATTAACATGGGCCGGCTCTGTTGGACTCACATAACCAAAAGGATTGGCACTTGGGGCTGCCAGGGGCGTATTTATTTTTTTAAGAAGTTCTAGCGTTAGGGTGTGTTTTGGTATTCTTACTGCTACATGGTTAAGCCCCGAGGTAACAAGGTTTGGAACGATCTCTTTTTTGGGAAGCAATAAGGTTAAAGGCCCCGGCCAAAAGGCTTTTGCCAACTTTTGTAAACGAATATCTTTCAGATCGGCATATTTGGCAATACTTTCAATATCGGGAAGGTGTATAATCAGCGGATCAAAAAAGGGCCTTTGTTTAGCTTCAAATATAGAAATTACCGCTTTTTCGTTAATAGCATTAGCCGCCAGGCCATATACGGTCTCGGTTGGAATGGCTACCAGCTTACCTTTTAAGAGTAATTCTGCTGCCAGATCAATATTTTTTCCTGTTTCTGCCACAATGCAAATATACAAATATCAAAAAACCTTATATTTGTTACGTATGAGCGACCTCGTTACCATAAAAGATAAGCAATTTAAGCCATATATTTCTCAACAACAAATATCTGATGCTGTTAAAAAAATTGCCAATTCTATAAATAGCGAACTTGAAAAAGAGCTGCCTTTTTTTTTGGTTGTACTAAATGGTTCTTTTATGTTTGCTGCCGATCTTTTAAAAGAAGTAAGTATACCTTGCGAAATATCTTTTATTAAAGTAGCAAGTTACCATGGCACAACAAGTAGCGGAAATGTTACTGAGTTAATAGGCTTATCGGAAGATGTAACGGGAAGAACAGTAGTAATTGTTGAGGACATAGTTGATACCGGAATTACTTTAGAAAAATTAATTACCGTTTTAAAAAGAAAAAATGTAAAACAAATAAAAGTTGCCACCGTATTATTAAAACCGGATTCTTATAAAAAAGAATTTAAAATAGATTACTACGGCATAAAGATCCCAAACGATTTTGTAATAGGTTACGGCTTGGACTATGACGGATTTGGAAGAAATTTAAAAGAAATATACGTTCTTGCTTAAAAAATCATTAAAGAATAAAAACAACAGTATATGAAAAAAATGTTAAACCTTGTGTTATTTGGCCCTCCGGGCGCAGGTAAAGGTACACAATCAGAAAACCTAATAAGCAAATACGGTTTAGTGCATTTAAGTACCGGCGATATTTTGCGCAGCGAGATAGACAGGGGAACGGCTTTAGGAAAAAAAGCCAAAGAGATCATGGATAGAGGCGAATTGGTTAGCGATGAGATTGTAATTGGAATGATAGAATCTAAGTTAGACGATAACACAAATGCCAAAGGTTTTATTTTTGATGGGTTTCCGAGAACAACTGCGCAAGCAATTGCTTTAGATGACCTTTTACAAAAGAAAGGTACCGGTATTAGTGGAATGTTAGCACTTGAAGTGGATGATGAAGAGTTGACAAAGCGTTTATTAAAAAGAGGTGAATCAAGCGGGCGCGCAGATGACAGGAACGAAGATGTTATTCGCAGAAGAATTTTAGAATACAATACAAAAACTTTACCACTTAAAACTTTTTATAGCGAGCAGGGTAAATACCATTCAATAGAAGGCATTGGTACAATAGATGAGATCTTTAAACTATTGGTTGATAGAATTACCTTTTTAAATGCAGAAATGGACCTTACTGCTTTGGAAAGCGATCTGGAGCATTTGGATCTTACTATACAGGATTTTGATGTAGCAAACGAAATTGAACCTGAATTATTATTGGAAATTGATGCTATAAAGAGAATTGAGGCTGAAGAAGCTGAAGAAGAAAAAGAAAACAAAAAACAAGCCGCTAAAGCAAAAAAAGTAAGCTTGCCAGCAAAAAAAGCCCCTGCAAAATCAGCAGCTAAAAAAGTTGCTAAGCCTGTAAAGAAAATTGCTAAACCTGTAAAGAAAGCAAAAGTGGCTGCTAAGAAAAAAGCGGTAAAAAAAGTAACTAAAAAAGCTTCACCAAAAAAAGCAATAGCAAAAAAGATAGTAAAAAGAAAAGCAATAAAAAAAGTAATTAAGAAAGTTGCAACGAAAAAAGTAGCGGCAAAAAAGCCAGCTGCAAAAAAAGTAACTAAAAAACCTGCAAAGAAAGTTGCGAAAGCAAAAAAGTCAGGCAGAAGAAAATAAATATATAAACATATTAAAAGTCTGATGCTTTTTGCATTAGACTTTTTTATTTGTAGCTAGAGAAGATGGATAATAATTTTGTTGATTACGTTAAAGTGTGTTGTCGCAGTGGTAAAGGCGGCGCAGGTTCAGTTCATTTTCACAGAGATAAATTAACTGCCTTTGGTGGCCCGGATGGCGGAAATGGCGGACGAGGTGGCCACATTATCTTAAGAGGTAATAAACAATTGTGGACATTGATCCATTTAAAATACCGTAAACATATTATTGCTGATGGCGGTGTAAATGGCTCAAGTGGAAACAAATCGGGTAAAGAAGGTGGCGATGAATATTTAGATGTGCCATTAGGAACAATTGCCCGCGATGAAGAAACCGGAGAAATAGAATGCGAGATCACCGAAGATGGACAGGAAATAGTTTTGGTACCGGGTGGAAGAGGAGGCATGGGCAATGCAAATTTTAAAAATAGCGTTCAGCAAAATCCGCAATATGCGCAACCCGGTGAGAATGGAAAAACCGAATGGAAAATATTGGAATTAAAAGTTTTAGCTGATGTTGGTTTGGTTGGATTTCCAAATGCCGGAAAATCTACTTTACTTTCTGTAGTGAGTGCTGCAAAACCTGAGATCGCCAATTATCCATTTACAACCTTAGTGCCTAATTTAGGAATTGTAAGTTACCGCGATCATAAAAGTTTTGTTATGGCCGACATCCCCGGTATTATTGAAGGGGCACATGAAGGCAAAGGATTGGGTTTGCGTTTTTTAAGACATATTGAACGAAACTCTTCTTTATTATTTTTAGTAAGTTGCGACAGTAAAGATATTGTTGATGAATACAAAATTTTACTGAACGAATTAAAAAAATTCAATCCCGAATTGTTGGATAAAAAAAGAATTTTAGCAATCAGTAAAGCCGATCTTTTAGATGATGAATTGGAAAGTGAAATGAACAAGGATCTTAAGAAAAGATTAACAGGTAAAAATAAAGTACCATTTATTTTCTTTTCATCTGCCAGCCAAAAAAATATCCTGCAATTAAAAGATATGCTTTGGGAACAAATGAATGCCGCTTTTTAGTTTATAAGGCTTTTATTCTTTCTGTTTTTACACCACCTCTTATTAACCATGTTTGAAGCACTTTTCCGTTTGCATCCACTACAAATTCCATTTGACGATCGCTACCATCTTCTAAAAAGAATTTTGTATTTGATTCAGGTTTCATTTCAACGCCTTCTTCGTTACCATTTATTAAATAAAGTTTTTTGTTTTTTTTAATTACCTGTATGTATTTTTTATCCTGAATTTTTCTGTAGTAATTCCCTACATAGTTATCTAACAATAACAGATCGATTTTAATTTTTTTGTGATGATACGGTAATTCGTATGGCTTATTAAATACAATAGCAGAAAGGGCTTCAGGCATAGCAAATGTATTGGTGCCATTATTGCATAACATTACAATGCAAACGTTATCATTTGTATAATGGTACAAACAACTAGTATAACCTTCTCCAATACCTTCGTGTCGTACTCTATAATGCGTTTGAAATGTATCTACACTTTCTCCATAACCGAAGCTACTTTTATAAGTAGTAAATTTTTTCTTTTTAGACGCATCTGATAGTACACTATTGTTATAATAAGCCCTATCCCATTTATAAAGATCATCTACATTAGAATAGATCATGCCCGCGCCTGCAATTAAATTAAAATTCTCGCGCTTACTAATGTCAAAGCCATAACTCATAGTTTTGGCAGGTTTTGCTTTGTTATCTGTTTTAATTCCTTTTGCATAACAACCGCTGTTGGTCATTTTTAAAGGCTGAAAAATATGCTGAGCAATATACTCAAGGTAGGTCTGTCCCGAAACTTTTTCAATAATCAGACTTAATAGATAATAACTGGTTGTACAATAGCTCGTGTTTGTTCCAGGTGTAAATTCAAGTTTCTGTTTTTTGAGATAGTTAATTGCTTTTTTCTCGCTATAATGTGTAAAGCTATAATACATGCGCGATGGCCAATAGCCTTTAATACCTGATATATGACACAACATCATATGAATAGTAATGCTATCTCCCATTGGAAAACCGGAAAAATAGTTTGAGAGTTTATCAGTCACTTTAAGCTTTCCCTGTTCTTCCATTTGAAGAATACAGGCTGCAGTAAATTCTTTTGTGATGGAGGCAATTTGAAATTTCGTTTCCGTATTATTTAAGATGTTTTTCGATCTGTTGGCATACCCATAGGCTTTCTTTAGAAGGACGGTGTCGTTTCGCATAACCAAAACAACTCCATAAAAATTATTTATGCTTTCCTGGGCCTCAAGGTATTTTCCCAGGTTATATTTCACCCCTTGGCTAAATATCGAAAAGGGAATTAATATTAAAAAACAAATGGCTTTCATTCCTAATTTATTTATAATTCTTCTTCTAAATGTAAGGCTTGCTTTATTTTAGAAACTAATTAAATACGACTTTCCTTATTTAAATAGTAAAAACTCATTATTGTTTGTTGATGATTGATCTCAGCCAGGTTAAAGCTTCTGCTCTATCTGAAAATAGTTTTGTTGGTAAGTAAGGTTTGTTTACTCTAAGGTAAAAATTACCGATTATTTTTTTTGCAATAGAATCAACAACAATCGCTTTTGCAACAGCATTTGTAATAAACGATTTACTGGCTGAAAGCTCCCTTGCTTCTTTGCTAAATGAAGCCAATTCGCCCGAAGTAACTATGATCACATAGGGCTTATTTCCTGCAAGCTCTGAACTTATTTTTTTTAGTTCTTCAAGGTCCACTGCTTCAACAACAATTCCCGGCTTAATATAATTCTCCACAATACCTTCCTCTAAAAAAGTAACCTCACATTTTTGGGTAGTTATTTTTTTAGTATCGTTAGACATGTTTATGTTCCGGTTTGTTAAAATTTGGAACGAAAGGTAATAATATAAATGAAAGAATGTTGTTATTTTTTGTAATAATAACGCACTTTCTAATCTTTTAATAATCTTTTTATGGAATTTTTAAAGATCTGCCATCTAAATAGAAAACTAACAACTAAAATTATATATAAAATGAATATCAGATCAATTACCTCAAAAACAACCCGCATGGCTGCAATAGGTTTGGTTACCTTATCACTTGCGGCATGGGTAACGCCAACCAGTATATATAAGCTGGCCATGGATAACGAAGTTATTTCCATGATCAAACGTAAATTAACCAAATATAACGATGCCCTGCCTGAAGACAGGGTTTATCTGCATTTTGATAAACCTTTTTACGAACCGGGCGAAAGTATTTGGTTCAGCGCATACGTGCGCGATGGTCAAACATTAAAACCATCGCATAAAAGTGATATTGTGCATGTAGAATTATTAAATCCAAAAGGTGGTATCGAAAAAAAAATCACCATCATTTCTAAAAATGGTAAAGCTGCCGGCGATTTTTTATTGGATAATGAAGCGTTAGGCGGTATGTATAAGATACGTGCCTATACCAATTGGATGAAGAATGAAGGCGAAGAAAATACTTTTGAACGCGACTTTCAGGTGCAGGACATTATACTTCCAAATTTAAAGATGAAATTAAATTTCGAGAAAAAAGCTTTTGGCGCCGGCGACCAGGTTGTTGCTAAGCTTGAATTAAATACAAATGAAAATAAACCTTTATCGGATTATAAAATAAAATTTGTAGCTAATCTTGACGGAAAAAAAATAATTGAGAAAGCTGAAGTAACAGATGAAGAAGGTATTAAATATATTAAATTTAATTTGCCTGCAAAATTAGAGACTAGTGATGGTTTACTAAATGTATTGATAGATTATAACGGAAGTACAGAAAGTGTTTCGCGTTCTATTCCTATTATTTTAAACGATATTGATTTTACGGCTTTTCCTGAAGGTGGCGACTTGCTTTGTGGTTTTGAGAACACCGTTGCTTTTCGTGCACTGAATGAGTTTGGTAAACCTGCCGATATTGAAGGTGTGGTGCTGGATGAGAAAGGTATTGCGGTTACAACTTTTAGTAGTTTTCATCAGGGAATGGGGGCATTTAAAATTAACCCAAACCTGAAAGAAAAATATACAATAAAGATCACAAAACCGGAAGGCATTAAAGAAACATTTAAATTGCCCGAAGCTTTAAAGCGCGGTTATGCCATGAATATTGATAATTCAAAAGAAGAAGAAGTAACGATCACTATTAATTCTACTGAAGCTGAAGAATTATCACTGCTAGCACAGGTTCGTGGAAAATCATTTTATACGACAGTTGTTAATGCTAAAAAGGGATCTAACAAAATCACTTTCTCAACTACAAATTTTCCAATTGGTGTTTCGCAAATAACTTTATTCGATTCGCATTCAATTCCACGTGCTGAAAGGTTAGTGTTTGTGAACAAAGACAAACACTTGAATATTTCTATTGAAACAGATAAGGATAAATATTTGCCAAGAGAAAAAGTAAAAATGACCCTTTTTGTTAAGGATGAGCGCGGTTTACCAATGCCTGCCAATCTTTCAATGGCAGTAGTAAATGATCAACTACTTTCTTTTGCGGATGACAAATCAGGTAATATGCTTTCTCAATTTTTATTGCAACAGGATATCAAAGATAAAGTAGAAGAGCCCGCATTTTATTTTGATGAGAAAGAAAAAAAATCGGATAAAGCTTTAGATTATCTTTTAATGACATCCGGCTGGAGACGTTTTACATGGGAAAAATTAATTGAGAACGAAGTACCGGTTGCCACTTATAAAGAAGAAAGAACAATTATTTCAGGAAAAGTTTTAGATGCTTATACAAGAAAAATAATTACCAATTCAATTGTAAAAATTAACGGCGGCTTAGAATATGCCGGTGATTGGGAAGGTAAATTCTTTGTGAAGAATCTTGATCTTTCAAATTCACAAACCGTTACATTTAAAGCACCCGGTTATTCTGACCAGGCACAATATATACAAAATTATAACCAGGACATGACGGTTTATTTATACCCGATCCAATCTTACAATTATAATTACAAACAGCGGCCAAGTACAAAATCTGCTCGTTCAAAAAGCGGTAAAGCAGCAATGAATTTTGAAGATGATAACAATGCAATGGCAGTTGGAGAAGTGGCAGGGATGGCAATTCCGGCTCAAAATATGGCGGGACCTGTAGATCTTGGGAAAATTGTTAGAAAAGAAGTGGCTAATAAAGATAAAATTGCCGAGAAAAAACCCATGATAGTAAAGAACGAAGATGCTAAAAAAGATATGGCAGCCGAAATGAATATGAAAAGCATGGATATGGAAGCTGAAAAAAGTGTAGCTTCTGAAGTTGCAGATCTTCGTGTGAACCAATTCGCAAAAGGCGCGCGTTTAAATAAAAATATAGCTAATAACGAAAACCTTGTGCAATATCACCGCGCACGTCAGTTTGCCGCTCCAATTTATAAAAATGACGAGAACGTTGAAACAAGGACAGATTTTAGAAATACTATTTATTGGAATCCGAATGTAGAAGTCGGCTATTCTGGAAAGAAAACGATTGAGTTCTACACTTCTGATGATATTACTTCTTTTCGCACAACGATCGAAGGAATTGGAACTGACGGGACATTAGGAAGAGCAGAAAAGAATTTCTTCTCGCAATTACCTTTCTTTATGACAACAAAAATTCCGGTGGAAGTTGCAACAGAAGATATGGTATCGATTCCATTAACATTAAAAAATAATACCGATAAGCCTATTGGCGGATCATTAGCGATCACTGCTCCTGCAGCATTGCAAGCAGTTGCAGCCACAGCTACTATACAAACAATTATGCCGGGCCAGGCAAAAACAATTTATTTAGATTACAAAGTATTGGATAAAATTGGTTATGGCGAATTTACAATTGGATTTAAAGCTTGTGGTTTAGGCGATGCTTTTACTCAAAAAATTAAAATAGCGCCAAAAGGTTTTCCGGTTACCGCTTCTTTTTCGGGACAAGATGTTGAAAAAGAATTTTCTTTTGTGATGAATAAAGTGATCAACGGATCAGCAAAAGCAATTTTTACCGCTTACCCAAATGTGGTTGCAGATCTGATGAAAGGCGTGGAAGGAATTCTTCGTGAACCGGGTGGATGTTTTGAACAAACTTCTATGAGTGCATATCCTAATGCAATGGTGTTAGACTATTTAAAAGCTACTGAAAGCAAAGATGATAAAACACTGGCTTATGCAGGCACACTTTTAGGCAGAGGTTACAAACGCCTTGTTACTTTCGAAACAAAAGAAAAAGGATACGAATGGTTCGGTGCATCTCCAGGCCACGAAGGTCTTACAGCTTTTGGTTTAATGGAATTTGTTGACATGAAAAAAGCCGGTGGCGATGTAGATCAAAAAATGATAGACCGCACCGCTGAGTGGATCATGAAACACAAAGATGGTAAAGGTGGATTTTCTAGAAATACACAAGCTTACCACGATTTTGGAAGAATTAGCGAAGATGTCATGAACGCCTATATTGTTTATGCAGTTGCAGAGGCAGGTTATACAGATGTAAAAACAGAATTTAATGCGTCATGCAAAAAAGCGTTAGATACTAAAGATGCTTACTTGGTTGCTATGATGGCAAACGCCGCTTATAGTTTTAAGGATACAAAAAAAGGTGATGAATTAATGACAACGCTTTTAGCTCTACAAGATAAGAACGGTAGCTGGACAGGCTCAACACATTCTATCACCTACTCACAAGGGCAATCCTTAACGGTTGAAAGTACGGCAATGGCTATTATGGCCATGATCAAATCAAATAAAAATGCTAAAGAATTAAATGATGCTGTTCAATTCTTAGTAAGTGCCCGTAGCGGTTACGGCGTGTTTAGTACCACACAAGGCACAGTGTTAGCGTTAAAAGCTTTAACTGAATTTGCAAAAGCGAGTAAAAAAACTACCGAAGATGGAACTATTGAAGTTTTTATTGATAATAAAAAGATCGGGATCAGAAATTATAAAGCAGGCGATAAAGGCGCTTTAATAATTGATAGTTTAGAGAAATTTATTGTTGGTGATGGCAAGCATACCGTAAAAGTAAAATACCTTGGTGTTAAAACACCGCTGCCTTATTCTGTTGCAATTGGTTGGAACACTTCTTTGCCAAACAGTAATAAAGAATGCGCTGTAGATCTTAAAACTAAATTAGCGGAAAAAACTACCAGCGTTGGCGAAACTGTTCGTTTAACTGCAACGGTTACAAATAAAAAGAACGAAGGCATTCCAAGCACCATGGTGTTATTGGGTATTCCTGCAGGTTTTACTGCTCAACCTTGGCAATTAAAAGAAATGCAGGAAAAACATGTGTTCGATTATTATGAGATCTCCGGTAATAATATTGCAATTTATTACAGAGGCATGGCACCATCATCGGTTAAAGAAATTAATTTAGATCTTAAAGCAGAAATGCCGGGAGAGTACGATGCTCCTGCCTCTTCAGCTTACCTGTATTACACGAACGAATTTAAAACATGGAGTTCAACAGAAAAGATCACGATCAAAAAAACAACAATTTAAAAAATTACCACTAAGGCACATAGGTCACTCAAAAACATAAAGAAATTTACATACTTAGGCGTTTATCGCTAAAAACAAAAAACCTTGTGTTCTTAGTGTCTTAGTGGTAAGAATTGGAATAACTCTTTTCAAAACAGTGTAATTAATAAATATGAAAAAAATAAGTTTAATATTTGGTCTTTTCATTTATCAATTTTCTTTTGCAAATGTGTTTGAATTAAAAGAAGATTCTTTAAAGAGTGAATTTGATATTAAAGACCCAAGAAACCCAAACTGCCCTTGTCATAAGTATCAAAAGTTGGCAGATGAAGAGTACAAAAAATTTTTAGGAAAAAATGCTTCGATAAGCTCAGCAGTGGCAATAAAAATAACTGCTGATAATGATAGAAATAATTTTCATAATTCTTTTGTTGGGGGGAGTGATATAAATTCAAATAATAAAGAGGTTACTAAAAAGTTTCGCTCAAAAAAATGGACCCGCAGCTTTTTTAATTTCAAAAAGAAGAAAAGTTCAAAAAGAAAAAAACTAAGACGGTTAAGTAGAGATAACACAACTTGTTTTCATTTTTGATCCAAAAAAAAGTCCCGGTTTTTCCGGGACTTTTTTTTGTCTTATTTCATGGTGAGCTTGTCGAACCATGATGTACTGCCCTTCGACAAGCTCAGGGTGACGTAAATGTATTAACTCACAATATTAAAATTAAATGCACCCATTTTTTTAGCGCCATAGATCCTTAACCAAACAGGTAACACTGCTTCTGTGCCCCTTGCAGCGCTTAGGTCGCCGAGATCGAGAATGTTCTCATCTTTCCAACCAAATCCTTTTAAGAATGTTTTAACTGTTGTTTTAGCAGCCTCATCATTACCGCAAATATAATTTACATGATCACCTTTTATTAAAGCAGGATCAACCATAATACCGCACCACATAGTGTTTAAAGTTTTTACAACTTTCGCATTTGGAAATGTTTTTTGGATCTCTTCACCCAACGAATTAAAATTACTTAATTCGGGAATTAATCCCGGTGGCATACCTTTACTAAAATCCAAAGGATTAGAAATATCCACAAGGATCTTTCCATCTAAATTTTTTGCTTTAGCAAGGTTTAAAACAGTTAGTGTATTTGCGCCTTGCGAAACGTTTAAGATCATTTCGCCAAAAGCTGCCGCTTCTTCAAAAGTACCTAACTTAATAGTTGGGTTTTTTTCATGCCAGCTTGCAAATCCATTTTTAGCACCGTCTTTTCCTGGAGCAGTTAATTTTTCCTGCACATTTCTTGTGCCAATCATTACTTCATGGCCAAGGCCGGCTAATCTTGTGCCAAATGTTTGCCCAACAGTTCCAGTTCCTAAAATTGCTATTTTTTGCATAATGTTATTTTTATTGGTTTATTTAATTAGAACAGATGTCATGGTTAAAGAACCCGCTACAGCTTTATCATTAAAAAAAGTTGCTTGTTCATTTTTTTCTTGCAACGCTAAAGTGTAAAGTAAAGGTAAGTAATGCTCTCGTGTTGGTATTGCTAGTTTGGCAGAACTACTTAAGGTTTCATAATTTATTAATGCCTTATGATCCTGAGAAGTAATTTTTGCTTTAAAAATGCTATTCATTTCAAGTGCCCAATCAAAACCAAATTCTTTATCAATATCCGCCATTGATGTGGCTTTTACCATTCCTAAATTATGTACCATGTTGCCACTACCAATAATTAAAACCCCTTTTTTACGGAGCGAGGCTAACTCTTTTGCCAGTTCATAATGGTATTTTGGCGGTTGATTATAATCTAAACTTAATTGAAAAACAGGTATATCAGCATTTGGGAACATAGGTTTTAAAATGCTCCAGGTGCCATGGTCTAACCCCCATTTTTCATCAAGTTCAATGGTAGTTTTCTTAATTGTATTTTTTGTTTCTAATGCAAATTCAGGGCTGCCGGGTGCAGGATATTTTGTTTCAAATAATTCGTTCGGAAAACCTCCAAAGTCATGAATGGTTCTAGGACTTTTCATAGCGGTAACAAAAGTACCATTGGTTTCCCAATGAGCAGAGATACACAAGATGGCTTTAGGCTTTGGTAAATTTTTAGCCGTTGTTTTCCAGCCTTTCACAAACTCATTATCGTTAATTGCATTCATGGGGTTACCGTGACCGATAAAAAGAACGGGCATTTGTTCAGTAACCTCCAAATTTTCGGTTAATTTATTTAATTCGTTCAATTTCATCGCTGCATCGGATAGAGGAAGTAATCCTAATAGTTTTAAAAAATCTCTTCTGTCCATTTGCCTTTTATAAAGGTAAGTAAAGTTAAAAAAATAAAAATAGGATGGTATTGGAACAGTGTTAATAAAAGTGATTTATTTATTCCGCAATAAATTTGTTACTTCGTTTTTTAAAATCAAAAACAATGAAGTACTCAAGATCAATTATTTTCTTTTCTTTTATAGCAGTATTAACTATTATTGCTTGTAAGACCAAAAAAGTAGCTACCACCGCAGAAGAAACAAAAGCCTGTGATGAAAAAGTAACCTACGCTACATTACAGCCTTTATTGGCAAAAAGTTGTAATACAAGTGGCTGCCATGATGAAAGCAGGAAGCGCATGAACTTTAAAATATACAGCAATCTTAAACATGTAGGTGATGAAGGCGAGGTAAAAGAACATGTTTTAATACAAAAAAATATGCCGCCATATGGTTCAGGTACCCTTTCCGCTGATGAATTACGACAGTTCCGTTGTTGGATAGAAGGCGGTATGCTTGAAAATTAGCCATTTAATTAATTAAAGTATCTTTGTATAAATTTAATACAAATGAGCACTTTTAACGACCTTAATCTTTCTAAACAACTTTTACGCGCCATTGATGAGATTGGGTTTACAGAGCCAACACCTATTCAGGAAAAAGCTTTTCCGGTAATTTCTTCAGGTGCCGATGCAGTTGGGATTGCACAAACAGGTACAGGTAAAACATATGCTTATTTGTTACCAATACTAAAACAATTAACCTATTCAGAACAACGCCAGCCACGCGTATTAATAGTTGTGCCAACCCGCGAATTGGTGGCACAAGTAGTAAGTGAAATAGAAAAACTGGCAAAATTCATGAGTGTCAGGGTTTGTGGTGTTTATGGCGCGTCAAATATCAATACACAAAAGCAAAAAGTATACGATGGCCTTGATATCTTAGTGGCTACTCCCGGTAGATTAATTGATCTTACTTTAAGTAGAACTTTACAATTGGGCTCTGTAAAACGCCTGGTGATAGATGAAGTGGATGAGATGCTGAACCTTGGCTTTAGAGCGCAATTAACGCAGATACTGGATATTTTACCGCCTAAAAGACAAAATCTTTTATTCTCGGCAACCTTAAATGAGGATGTTGAAACCATGATCGCTAACTATTTTAATAAGCCACAATATATTGAACTCATCTCGCGAGGCACACCTTTAGAAAAGATCATTCAGCACGGGTATTTTGTTCCGAATTTTTACACCAAAATAAATTTATTAAAATGGTTGCTGCTTCATGAAAAAGGATTTAAAAAAGTTTTATTGTTTGTGAAGAACAAAAAAATAGCAGACGATATTTACGCCGCATTGGAAGAAGATTTTCCAACTGAAACAGGCATTATTCACTCCAACAAATCGCAACCACAGCGTTTTGCTGCGGTAAAATATTTCGACGAGGGCGTACACCGTTTATTGATAGCTACAGATATTATTGCACGTGGTTTAGATATTGCTGATGTAACACACGTTGTTAATTTTGATATTCCAAAAGAGGCAAGTGCTTATATTCACCGCATTGGTCGAACGGGCAGAGCAGATAAAGCAGGAAATGCGATGAGTTTTATTACGGATGCTGAAAAACCTTTTCAGATTGCCATAGAAACCTTAATGAATAAAAAAATTCCCATTCTTAAATTACCAAAAGACCTAGAGATCAACTCTGAGCTAACAAAAGATGAGATGCCTGTAACGCGCGATAAGAATTTAGCGAAACAGAAAAAAATTAAACTGGAAGGTGGAGGAGCTTTTCATGAAAAGAAAGCAAAGAATAAAAAAGAACAACTGGGGGGAAAACGCAGCCAAGAGAAGATAAGACGCTTGAAAGAAATGTACAATAAGAACAAAAGATAGCAAAAAATTGCTCGCCCTAAGACTTATAAAAAAGCCACAGATCTCGGGAATTAAGCAGATTAATTTAAGAAATATAAAAATCTGTGAGAGCTGTGACTAAAAATAAGATTAATAATTTATTTATTTCCTTTTACAATGAACCACCAAAGCGCCACGTAAGCAGCTTCTGGTTTTGCACCCTGTATCGCGCTTGTTACATCGCTCATTTTAGCAATAGTGCTATTGCTCGAGTTACGGATATCGTTCCCGTCTACTCTTAAGACAGAAGAGTTGCTGGAGTTGCGGATAGTTTTTCCATCACTATCAACACTTCCGATAGAGCTGTTACTTGAGTTACGAATGGTCTTTCCATCGCTGTCAATACTTCCAACAGAAGAATTACTTGAATTACGAAGTGTTCTTCCATCGCTATCCATTTTATATTGTGCAGAGGCAACAGAAGAAATTAATGTAAATGCGACGATCGCAAAAAATGATTTCATTGAATTTTTCATTGTATTTAGTTTTTAGGTATTTAAAGCTAAATAAAAGAAATAAGAGTTCAAAATGATGGAACACAGATCACTCAGATTTTACAGGTTTTTACTGATTAAATGATCCGTGTTAACCTGTTTGATCCGTTTCCTCTGTGTTCTATCATAAGAATATTATCGTACACTCACTTTTGGATTAACCCTTTCAATAATATCAAACACCTGTTGTTGTTTGTTAAGGGCTACTATCTCTTCATCTTCTGCATTGGTCATGTTGCCAAGTTTAGCAACGTTATTTGGTTGAGAGTATGCTTCTTCGCGCATTTCTTTTGCCATTCTAATATATTTTTCAGCTTCAGAATTCAGATTGGTAGCTAAATTGCTAGTGTAATCATCGTCCTTAATGCTTTTAAGCAATACACCAATATAATTTCTGTTTTGATAGAGTTTTTGGTACGTGTCTTTTGCTAATAATTCTGATATCTCAATTTGTTTTAGAACAAATTGTTTTTCGAAGAAAAGGGCTTCAATGATTAACTCTTTTTTTTCATCACCGGTTTTGATCTTTGCAGCATGTTTAAATTCCTGCATGGTGGTATTTAATTCTTTGGCTTGTTTTAAAAGTGCCGGCAACTCAAGCGTAGTTGATTTCATTGTGTAGGTTACATTCACAATAGAACTTTCTGTGCTGATCAGCGTTTTTCTAATCTGAGTAATTTGGTTGCCTGGTGTTTGGCCGTTTACCATTACCTGAATGATAACTGCCAACAATGTTGGAAGATAGAGATTTGTTTTCATAGCGAATTTGTTTTACGTGTGTAAATGTTTTCATTTTAAATAAAATTTAAATTTGTAAATAATTGAAAAAAAACAAGGTTATTCCTTTTTTTACCAGCCCTTTCTAGTCTTTGGGTAGATAAGGGTATCGGGTATGTTTGTGTTTAGTGTTACCTTTTTGTACGTTGGCAATTTTAAAAGGTTCGTTTTTAAACAGATTAAGTTATAAACCTGCAAATGGTTAATAAGTCGGGTAAGGAGAAACGGAGGAATGCTAAGCTTACAATGATTACTGGCTCTTATTATCTTTCCAACTCCACCATTTTAGCTTTTCATCATCCTGTTTTGAGCTAGGTGTTTCAGCATAATAAACCGCGCATTTAAAAACATATAAAAGACAACGATCTTGCACAGCACCTGAAAATTTATTTGATTCATCGTATAAGATATAAGGGTCTTTACCTTTAAGTTGTTCAATAGAAGTAATACCAATGTTTACAAGATCGTTTGCAATTGAAACGCCAACACCCGGAATTTTTCTTAATTCTTTAATGGCTTCTTTATGGGTATTTGCTTTTATCAAAGCTTTGATAGATCGTCTTTTGTAAATGCGTTGCGCACATTGCCGGTATTTAAGGTTGCTGCCGGCTCAAATAACATTACCGATGCCTCATTTTCGGCAACCGGGCGATGTTCAATACCTTTTGGCACTATTAAAAATTCATTATGCAATACGTCAACTGTCCTGTCCCTGAATTCCATTTTAAATTTCCCGTCTATCACATAAAACAATTCATCTTCATCATCATGTTTATGCCAGGTAAACTCTCCTTTAAATTTTACGAGCTTTACATGTTGCCCATTTAGTTCTCCTACAATTCTCGGATTCCAATAATCGCTAAATAACGAAAGTTTGTCTTTAATATTTATCTTTTCCATATTATGTTGCAGCAATTTCTTTTAAAGCTATTATAAATTTATCCAACTCGGCAGTTGTGGTAAATAATTGCGGCGTTACTCTAACGCCTTGCACATTAGCAGTATTAATAGCAACAGTCCATATCTTATATTTATCCAATAATAATTTTGCAAGTTCGCCGGGTGTAATGCCTTCAATGCCAACGTTTGCAATGCCGCAACTTCTGTGCGGATCAAGCGGTGTATTTAATTTTATTTTTTTTATATCCTTCACTTTACTTGTCCAATAATTTTGTAACAAGCGTAAGCGTTCTTCTTTCCTTTTTATACCAATCGCGTTTTGATATGCAACGGCATGTTTAATGGCAATATCAGAGGCTACCGAAATAGTGCCGGTATGATTAAGTTTGCGAATATCTTCTTCTTTAAAAGCAAACTCACCATAAATTGGCCAAAGTTGTTTTATTTTTTCTTTTCTTACATATAAAATACCAACTCCAAGTGGCACACCTAACCATTTGTGCAGACTGCTGCCAAAATAATCGCAATTAAGATCGCTGATTTTAAAATCTATGTGCGATACAGAATGTGCGCCATCCACCATCACTTCAACACCTTTACTATGGGCCATGTGGCAAATCTTTTTTACTGGTAAAATATGTCCCGTAATATTTATCATATGGCATATCATTATCAATTTTGTTTTTGCGGTTATTGCTTTTTCGTACAAAGCAACAATTTCTTCATCACTTTTTGGATCAAGCGGAATTGATATTATTTTATTTACCATGCCATAACGTTTAGCTTGTTGTTTGAACATATCCAACATGCTTCCGTAATCCTGCTCTGCCATAATTGCTTCGTCTCCGGCTTTCCAATCAAAGCCTGAGATGATTGTATCTAAAGATTCGGTTGTGTTACGAGTAATAATTAATTCTTCGCTAGCGCAACCTAGTAACTCTGCTAATTGCTCTTTGCTTTTTTGTTTATTATCATATTGCACCGTGCGCATATAATAAGACCCTTCCATATTAACCAGTTGCAAGTCTTTCAAATAGCCTTCCATTACCGGTTGTGCCATGATACTGTAATAACCATTCTCAAGGTTAATATAATCGGGTTTTAGTTTATAATCGTTACGGATCTTTTTCCAATAATCCGGTTCATCTTCCGTTGCCCAAACAGCCGGTAACTCATCTGTTATGCTTTTTGCCTTTATAGTTAAGGGCAAGGTGGCTGTAAGCAACAATGTCTTTAAAAAATTTCGTTTGCTATTCATAGTTTTAAAATTAACTGTATAACGCAAATCTAATTTACATAAAGAAAACCGGTTGTTTATTATAAGTTAAAAAGAAATAGAATTTATGTTAAAGACTATGTTAGTGAACCACTTTTACAAGTATCTTTACTTAAAATTTTATATCATGAGCAAAGGATTAATAACCGTTTTAATTTTTGGAGTAATTGTATTGTTTGGTGGCGTATGGGCCTGCAATAAACGTAATAGTTTTGTTGGTTTACGCGAAAATGCGAAAGCGCAATGGCAGCAGGTAGAGAGCCAATATCAACGCCGTGCCGACCTTGTTCCAAATATAGTTGCAACCGTAAAAGGAGAAGCTAATTTCGAAAAAAGTACTTTGGAGGCAGTAGTTTCTGCTCGTGCAAAGGCAACACAAATGACCATCGATCCGGATAAATTAGATGAGGGTTCTATACAAAAATACAAAGCAGCGCAAGGTGAGTTAAGCGGTGCTTTATCGCGTTTATTAATGGTCACGGAAAATTACCCAAATTTAAAATCAAATGCGGCATTTGGCGACCTTCGTGTTACATTGGAAGGTTGTGAAAACCGTATTTCTACCGAAAGGATGAAGTATAATGACCTTGCCCGCGATTTTAATAAATCAATACAGTTCTTTCCCGGCAGTTTAATTGCCGGAAGTATGGCACAAATGCCATATTTTGAGGCTGAAGCTGGGGCAGAAAAAGCACCGAAAGTTGAATTTTAAATATAACTTCTAAAACCTTAAATCTAAAATGCCAACGGCCCGTAATTTTTTTGATCAACGAGAACAAGAAATTTTGGTAAATGCTATTGCGCAAGCGGAGTTAAGAACATCGGGTGAGATACGTCTGCATATTGAGAACTATTGTTTGGGAAGCGAAATAAAATGCGCGCAAAGGGTTTTCGCAAAATTAAAAATGCATGAGACCGCTGAACGAAACGGCGTTTTAATTTATATTGCCACACTTAATAAAAAAATTGCGGTTATAGGCGATGAAGGCATTCACCAAAAGTTAGGTAACGAGTTTTGGCAGAAAATAGTAAATGACCTTATTAAAAAATTTAAAGAAAACAAAAAAGCCGAAGCTATGGCAGAATGTATACTTGAATGCGGTGAGCAGTTAGGTAAATATTTTCCAAGAAATAGTGATGATAAGAATGAATTAACCAACACTATTTCTTATTAATGATGCGGAGGATACTAAGTTTTATATTTTTAATTTTGGTTGGCGTTGTTTCCTCTCAAATTGCCGAGCGACCAAATCCCCAAAGGTTATACAACAATCTTTCAAAAGAATTCCCCGAATTTTTAAATGCTCAGCAATCTATGCAGTTGGAGGAAAAACTGGAACAATTCTCCAATCAAACTTCTAATCAAATATGTGTTGTAATTGTTGATGAGTTTAACGGCACAGATGCAGCCGATTACGCTACAAAAATAATTAACGAGTGGGGTATTGGTAAAAAAGGATCTAATAACGGAATTGTTATTTTAGTAAAACCAACAGGCGGTGCAAACGGGAGAGATCTTTTTATTGGTATCGGTTATGGTTTAGAGGGAGCCATCCCTGACCTGGCTACAAAACGCATTCGCGAAGAGGAAATGTACCCCTATTTAAAAGCCGGAGATAATTATACGGCAATAGATAAAGCTACTGATAAATTAATGGCTTTGGCAAAAGGGGAGATCAATGTAGAAGATTACTCCCGCCAAAGTAATAATAAAAATAATACTACTGCTTTGGTAATTATTATAGTAGTTATTGTTTTGCTGCTAAGAATATTTTTTGGCGGTGGTGGTGGGCGAACATTTTCAAGTGGCGGAAGCACAACCTTTTGGGGTGGTGGTGGTTTCGGTAGCGGCTTTAGCGGAGGCGGCTCCGGCGGTTTTGGAGGTTTTGGCGGAGGCAGTTCAGGTGGCGGCGGCTCCGGCGGTAGCTGGTAAAGTTCTTCCGGATTTTTTCAGAGACCTGTCAGGTCTAATTAATCATTTGGTTCTTCGTCCTCATCTTCTTCGTTCTCATCTTCGTCATCCTCGTCAAATAAAGATTGGCCATCATTCCATTCTGTTGTAATATTATCCCAAAGCTTTTCTAATTTTCCGTCCACATCTTCGGTAGAAAAAAATAAAATATTCAGCGCAGCATATTGATTTTTATACTGCCTTACCGATTCCATATTGGCTGCGGCAGTTTCAAAAGAAATTTCGTCTTCAAAAATAATATCCTGCGCAATTTCAAGGATCATTTTGCGTAGAGGATGTTCAAATTTTTTATCTATGTGTTTTAAAAGGTTTACGAGCGTTTCTTCATGCACGACATCTTCTGCTGCTTTTTTACAGATCTCTTCAACCACAGCAAATACCGAGTTGGGCGAGATCATAATGGCCTCATCTATCAGTTTAATACAATGCAAGTAATTCTCTACAGGAAAATTATCTTCGATCTTGTCAATAAATTCGAGTTCTTTTAATGATTCCATAATTACAAAGATACAGATATAATATTATTTTTTCGCTGCCTTATTTTTCCAATAAGTAATTATTATTTCGCGATCATTTGCTTCAATATATTTGGTGTAAACGTTATTATTTTTTATTTCGCTAATTATAAGGCCTTCACCTTTTTCCTGGCCCAAAAAATAGTTAGATACGTGCTGGTTGTTAACAGTAATTACTTTTGGCCCGGCAAATGTTGCTGCATTAAAATAAATGTGGCATAACACCAACTGCGCCATAATAACTTTAGTGGAATCGCTCAAAGCTAATATTAATTTTTCAGTAGCGGGCTTGCCAATTCTTATCAGTTTATGGGCAGCCTTGCTGTGCATGCTAAAGGTGGCTTTGGCCTCGTGACTGATTGTAAACTGGCTGTTATCTAATTCTGAAATAAGAGAAGCGATTTTTTTGCTTTGCGAAAAACATTCAAAAGAAACCAGCGTTAATATGATAAGAAAAAATTTCATTTACTCTTGTTTCATTATGGGATAGTAAAATTAATTTGTGTGCTTACACTTGTGGTTCCAAGCGCACCAAGTGTAAAGGTGGTATTTGCGGTGCTTATCCAATCGCCGCTGCTATAAAGGTTATCGCCATTGTTATCGTAAAGGGCGTAATAATAATAAACCCCGGGATGCATATAATTAAATGTAAAAGTACTGCTGCCGGCAGATAAGATAACATAGCGAGAGCGGGTCTTTAAACTTGCCGCATTAAATGTAACACCCGAAAATAAAGGTTGAGTAGTGATTATCAACAATACTTTTTTTGTGGAAACAGGCGCATAGCTTGCCGCGTAATTATAGGTAGCAGTAGTTTTTCCTAAATAAGGTTGTGTGTTCTCTGCATATGGATCTCCTGCCGGAATGCCGGAGGTAGAGAAATAAATTGCTTCTGTTAAACTCGCAAAACTTGTAGAGAAGTCTTTTGTTAAGGTTTTTTTAGGAAAGCCAAGTGCTAAAATGGATGGCTGAACCGAGCTTGTATCCTGGAGTTTAGAACTCCATGCCATGTGTGGTGAAGAGGATGGTAAAGTATTATATTTATTTGTGTACGATCTTATATATAAACTGTCTGCCCTAAAGATCACTTCGGTATAAGCACGACTTTTTCCTTTTATTATTTCGCAAAAGCGATAGAACGAATTGCTGCCATTTTCTGAAACGCTGTCTGCCAAAAAATAAGATACACGTTTCATGGCGTTAAATGAGCCGCCATTGCGAAAGGCCACTTTATATTGGTTATTATATTTAGCAACAAAGAACGACATAAAAATATCGTTCAAGGTATCCAACTCATTTTTTGCCGAGATCTGGTTCTCAGCGTTTGGCCTGAAATCTACTATCCATTCCGGATAACCGCCAAGAGGAGTAGTGGAAGTAACAGGTCCATTCCAGATACCTCTTAGTTTTTTTAAGACATTGAAGCCATAGGGCTCAATTCCTTGTGCCGCCGGTGGTGTTGCTACCTGAGCCTCTTCTTCGGTTTTTTTGTCTTTGTTCTTACAGCTAAAAAGTGCCAGCACTATTAATATAATAACAGGTTTTAATTTTATTCTCATTTTTATAACTTAAGGGTTGTCATATATTCTTCAATAAATTTTGCGCCATATTCATCCACTTTTTTTGTTAAATAAGTAAAAAGGGCTATCACACTTTCTTTTGGATTGTTTTCAAAAATAATTTTTGCTTCTGTTATTGCTGTTTCAAAGGATGGAATACCTCTAATGTATAAAAAATGACTATCTGTAATGCTAACACTTGCATATATGTCTCGTAATAACCCAAACTGTTCAAACGCGCGTTCGTACTCTTTTACATCCCTTAAAGCGAGTATATAGTAAAATGCCATGAAGGGGATACCCAAATTTCCTTTTGTTTGATGAATTTGGTAAAAATGAACTGCATTATCAAAAGCAATTTTACTAAGATCAACGTTTTTATTTAAAGCGGCAGAGGTAACAACATTAAACCAATCGTCTGAATTTTCAGAGCCCTGCGCTAATTCATTAAATATTTTTTCAGCCTCAGAAAATTTAAGTTGTCTGAATTTTGCCAAAGCAATTAATTTATTTGCCTCACGTTTTACTGAAGTATTTGCGTCTTCTTTAAATTGTTCGGCAAGTAAAATAGTTCCGTCAAGATCCTGTTTTTCGAATTTTTTCCAGGCAGGTTCTAAAAGGCTTTTTTCTGATGTCATCACGCTAATTTTTAAACTTATTTTACTTTATATAGTTTATTTTTTATAGCATATTTAACTATACCTATTGCATTTCTTGATCTTGTTTTTCTCAGAAGTTCAAGCCTTATTGCGTCAACTCTTTTTCCGCTAATTCCAACTTTTTCACCAATTTCGTCACTGGTATGTTCTTCACAAATTAATTTAATAATTACAAGTTCTCGTTTTATAACATGATCTCTTCTGAGGGTATTATATTGCTCTCTTGTAAGTTTACCTTTGGTTAGCGCTTTTCCTTTCATAACGTTTTAATTTAAATTAACTGATCTTTTTATCTTTTTCGTCCAAAATACGTGCAATATATTTTTCGGTTGGCATTAACGAAATTTGAATACGTTTGGCATAACGAATACTGTCTAACACTTCTTTTCGCTGCTCATCCACAATGTCCTTTTGTTCCTGTATAATTTCTTTTTGTTTTTCGGTTAATTTAAAGCGGCGATATAAGAAGAATGAAAAAACGATCACTACTGCTAAAAATAATATTACCGAGAATAAAATGATCTTTTGTTTTTGTTTTTCCTGAGCTAATACAATATCTTTTTGTCTCTGTTCCATTTTGCCCAACGTTTCTTTTTTATCAAAATCATATTGCATTTGCTGCTGAACTATTTTTTTTGCGTTGTTATAATTATACAAGCTATCCCTAAAAACGATGTATTGTTTGTAATAACGTAATGATTCTTTGCCCCGCCCCATGGTATCTGTAAGCTGGCTAAGCCCCCTGTAGGCGTTCTTTATTCCGTCAATACTCCCAACTTCTCCGCTTAATACAAGGCCTTTTTTTAAACAGTCTTCGGCATCTTTAAATTTACCAAGGTTCATGTATGCAGTGCCAATGTTATTAAATGCCGTGGCAATGCTGCTTTTATTTTTAAGTTCTTCAAAGATCTTGAGGCCAATAAAATAATTTTTAAGCGCTTCCGCATTTTTATGAATATCCTGATAAACTGCGCCAATATTCATATAATTATTACCAAGCCAATCTTTATTACCCATTTCTTTATTTATTTCCAGGGCGATGGCATAATTTTTTAAGGCTTCAGCGTGATTTCCTTCCGCCTCATCTATATTTCCAAGATTGTTTACAGAGGAAGAGATAATTTTTTTGTCGGCTATCTCACGACCAATTTTTAAACAGGCTAAATAATTTTTTCTTGCTGGGGCATAATTTTTAATGCCCAAATAAACATTGCCAATATTGTTGTAGGATGAGGCAATACCTGGCTTATCGTTCAGTTCCTCACGTATTTTTAAAGCGGTGAAATAATTTGTTAATGATTCTGTAAAATTACCCTGTTGTTTATAAATGCTGCCGATGTTATTATAGGTTACAGCAATATTTTTTTTATCACCTGTTTCTTCCCTCAGTTTTAAGGATATATTATAATTTTTAAGAGCTTCAGGATAATTATCCTGAGAACCATAAATTAGTGCCAAATTAAAATAATTATTTGCTCCCCATGTTTTATTTCCAAATTCCTTATTGATGCGGATAGCAATATTATAATTTCTTATTGCTGCAGAGTCGTTTCCTTGCTTGGTATGCACTACTGCTATACTATGGTAAATGCTTGCCGTAGCTTTTTTATCACCAATTTCTTCGAAGATTTTTAAGGAGGTTAAATTGTTTTTCATTGCTTCCTCAAATTCTTTGCGGGCAAGGTAAACGTTTGCAATTGACGCATAAATATTGGCGCTTGTTTTTTTTCTTTGACTAAGTTTTAAAGCTCTATTTAAATGTTCAAGCGCCTCATCTAATTTATTTAAGCTAAGCAAGGCGTTACCCTGAGTGTATTCGGCACAGGTTTGCCCATGTGCAAATTTTATTTTTTGTGCAAGCTGTAGAGCCTGCAGCGATATTGAAAGGGCAGAATCGGGATTGGTTTTTAATTCAAATGTCAGCGCATTTAAAGTATTTACCCGGCTGGTATCCTCAGTAGTTTT
The DNA here is from genome assembly GCA_013697245.1 of Bacteroidota bacterium. Lineage (GTDB taxonomy): Bacteria > Bacteroidota > Bacteroidia > B-17B0 > Aurantibacillaceae > Aurantibacillus. The sequence goes on along the minus strand of JACCXH010000072.1, from coordinate 16,042 downwards.
TTTAAGTAATGTTAGCAGCGAATCTTTTACATTAGTTTGGGCCTCATATTTTTGTATGAAGAAACTAATAAGTAAAATAACTACTAAATTGATCTTTTTCATTTATTGGTAAGCATAAAGAGCTTTAATGAATAACGGTCTTTGACTATAAAAATACGCATTACAATTATGGGAGACAAGTCCTCACCTAAAGTTGATCGCCATCAAGGTTATTGAGAGTCTGCTACATTTAAAGCTTCCCAACAAATGGCCTTACGTTTTTACAAACCTATAAAGATGTTATTTTGATAGAGTTATTTTTTGAGTTATTGTGCCACGGCTATTGCTGCCGCTTACAGCATACATACCTGCGGGTAGATCTTTAACGCTGAATTGGTAACCATTTTTATCGTTGAGCACAATGCTTTTAACACGAGTACCTATATCATCTGTTATCGAAAGCTCCGTATTCATATCACTGAAAACAGAAAATTCTGTTTTACTTTTAATATCAGGGTAGGCTATAATTTCAAAAACATTTGTTAATTCATAACCTACTACTTCAATAGGTAAAGAGTAATTATATTTATTGCCCAAAAGTTGTTTGATCCGATAATAATAAGTTCCACCCAAAAGTCCTTTATCAGTAAAGAAGTATTCTCCATGTTTAGCAGAATTTTCTGAGAGAACAATTTTTCCGATCTCTTTCCAGTTGCCTGAATTATCGCTACGTTCTACAATAAAATAGTTGTTGTTTTTATCTAATGTTGTTTTTAAACTAAGTATTGTTTTACCCATATCGTATTTACCTTGCAAAGAGTTGAGCGAAGGTCCGGCTATAGTATAATCGCCATTTGCATCTGCTTCATAGATGGTGAAATAATATTCTTTTCCGGATTGTAAGCCGGTAACTATTATCGAACTCTCGTTTCCTTTATAAACCACAAAGCTTTTATTAATTGCAGTACCGGAACCAAATTTCAGATCGGCCAAATAGCTTACGCCCTTTGCAGGAAGATCTTGTTTTTCGATTGTAGATGCAATTACCAAAACATCTTTACTTGTTGAAGCCCAAAGTAAATTTATCTCACCTTTATGTGCTTTTTGGGTAATTGTATTCTTTTGATGAGAGTTGGATAGCGAATTTGCTTTTACATGAGAACAAATTAAAATTAAGCAAGTAATAATAATTAGTTGTCTAATTGTTTTCATGGTTTTTGTTTTGGTTATACTAAATGTATGAAAAGAAGATTGTAAATCCTAATGTGAGATCCTTGTTGCGATTGCTTGCTTTAAGTGTTTTAGCCGCCAAGCCTGGTATTTGCAGGTACACGCTTTATTTTTTATTTTTAACATGCTTGTCCAAAAATTTTTCCATAGCTTCATAAAAATCAAACTGATTTTTCTGATTACTAAAACCATGTCCTTCGTCATTTTTTACCATATATTCCACAGCTACACCTCGTTTCTTCAATGCGGCTACAATTTGGTCGCTTTCAGCTCTATTAACTCTTGGGTCGTTGGCGCCGCAGGAAATAAATAATGGCGATTTAATTTTATCGACATGAAATAATGGAGAGATTTCCGCTAACATAACACTGTCTTTCGGGTCATTTGGATCGCCAACCATTTCGTAAAATTGTTTAATGTAAGGCCCCCACTCAGGAGCTAATGATCTTATAAATGTAAACATATTACTTGCGGCTACGTCTGCCACACCCGCGGCATAAAGGTCAGGTGTTGATGTAACGCCAAATAGCACTGCATTACCTCCATAGCTTCCGCCATAAATAGCTATGCGTTTAGCATCTGCAATTCCTTCCTTCTTCAACCATTCAACGCCATCCGTAATATCATCTTGCATCTTTTTGCCCCATTGTTTAAATCCAGCCTTATAAAACTTTTTACCATATCCAGTACTTCCTCTGAAATCCATTTGCAAAACAGCATAACCACGGTTTGCTAAAAATTGTACTTCAGGATTGATACCCCATTCATCTCTAGTCCAAGGGCCACCATGAGGATTTATAACAACAGGCAATCGCTTTGCTTCTACACCAACCGGTAATGTGAGGTAACCATGTATAACCAACCCGTCTTTTGCTCTATAGGTAATAGGTTTAGTATGGCTCATTTGTTTTTCGTTACACCATGGATAAGGATTAGCAGCTTCTGTTGTTTCTTTTGTTTTGAAGTTGTAAAAATAAAATTTTGGCCAAGTACGATCATTGTATATTACAACTATGGCTTTTGTCCTTGCGTCATCATAACCACCAATAATGATACTGTAATCTTTAAATTTGTCGTCAAGTCCTTTTTGTATTTTCTCCCATTCTTTATCAAAAAAATGTCTTTCGTTTTTTTCCCCTGTCCAAGAAACAGAAACCAGCTTTTTCTTTTTTCGGTCATAAAATATTTTTTCTAGATCATAGTTGTTATCACTAAATATTTCTTTCACTTCTTTTTTAGTTAAAGGATCATATTCAGATAAAGTCACTTTGTCTCTTCCAATGTTACTGAGGGTATAAATATTTTTGTTATCCTTATCAAATGAACCAACGGTAAATTGGTCATCGAAAGATACGGTTATCATTGGCGAAAAAACATCTTTCTCGTTATTTTTATAGTACCACGTAATATCTAAGCCATCTGGTTTGGATGCCAATCTAATAACGCCTTGATTATCTGTAACCCAAGTATTATAATTCTCTTTATTAGTGTATAATAGTTTAAGCTCTCCGGTTTCTACGTTTAGTAAATAGGGGTCTAAACACTCTCTAACTCTTTTATTTATTCCAACAAGAAGTTCTTTTTCTTTGCCGGGTATTTCCGTTAGTGCATCAATCACATTTGTATTTATACCTGGGAAAACTGTTAAACCTTTTAGGTCGCTGCCGTCAGCATTCACCGAAAACAACTGGTAATTTTCATCACCTCCAATATCTTGTGAAAATACAATTCTGTTACCTTTCCAAAAATAGCGACGAATACTACGCACCGTATCATTGGTAACTCTCCATGCAACAGTATCACTAGTTTTCTGTACGAAAATATTCATCATTCCCCGGTAGTCGGCTCTATAACTAAAATAATTACCATCAGGAGAAATGAGAAGAGAAGTCTTGTTACCGTTTTTAAAAAAGTCCTTCATCTCGATCAATGGCGCAGGCAATTCCTTTTCTTCTTGAAGGTTTTCCGATTGCGAATTAGATTGACATGAAGTTAGAACTATTAGGAAAACAATAGTAGGTATTAATATGAAAGTCTTCCGAAGGGTTGGAATTAATTTTTTATTCATAATTTTTTCAGCTGAGAAGTTATACTCTATTAGTTATAACGATTTGCAGCTAGTCGCAATACGTTTTTAAAAATCCTTTGTCTACTCTACGAAACGTTTATTAAATGTACAAATGTTTATTAGCAAAGCCAAATGAAAAAAGTTCTGGTAAGCTTGCGCTGAGCTTGTAGAAGTGACCAGACAATAAATTGGCTTTGAAATGATCTCGTCCGCCCCCTGACGCAATTGCACTATGTTATAGTTTGGTGATTGCACGCAGATACTTCTTGGTAATTGTCCGCGTTAATTGAATGGATATTTATTTTAAATAAATGTCAATAGTATTTTCTATGCCAATATTTATTTTTTTACGTTGAGCACTACCGCTGTCACATTTGCATTCAAGTTCGTTGGAATATCGACGAGGTAATTTAGTATTATAAGTATACTCACCAATGTTATTTGTAACGGCAACATTTTTAAACGTCCTTTCCGGATAATCTGATGATTTGTATTGTTGCAGTATGATTGATACATTTGGCATTGGGATATTGTGCCTTGAATAAACAACACCTTTTACCTCAGTCTTTTTTCCGCATGCTACTATTACAGCTGTCAGTAATACATTCAACGCAATTTTTATTGTCATTTTTCGTTTTTGTCAGCTAGTCAGTTTGTCTTACAAGGAATTATCACACCACTTACACCTGACTACTTTACAAAATGTAAGGTCATCTGCTTGTTTTTGATTAATAACCTGAATTTTTGTAATGTTTAGGGTACTATCGAATTTAACCATTTTTAAAAAATAATCAACAACAGAAACTAGTTGTGTCTGCAAAAAATACGAAATAAAATAATTTTAGCTTTCTTTCTAAGCAACCAAAGTTACCTTAATGGCATTCAAACCTTTTTGGCCCATTTCGGTTTCAAAACTTACTTTGTCTTTTTCTTTAACCTGGCTTAGTAACCCGTTAACGTGAAAGAAAATACTTTCCTGCGATTTTTCGTCGCGGATAAATCCGTAACCTTTTTCTTCGTTAAAAAAACTGATGTTGCCTCTCCTGATAAGGTCGGCGGGATCAATGGCGGCTTCTATTTTAGCGCCAAGTTGTATATCTTCAAGATTTAATTCTTTTTTCTTTTTTGGATCTGGTGGTGTATCGGTTAAATTTCCAAATTCATCCACATAAGCGATCATGTCTTCAAAACTTTTTTTACCACCGGCTTTACGCTCGGCTTTTTTCTCTTCTTTCTCTTGCCTCTTTTTTAATTTCTTGCTTTCTTTTTCTTTTTTACTATACGTTTCCTGCGATTTAGCCATTTGTTCTTTAAAAATTTTAGTTCCCTTTGGGGAAGTTGTTAGATACAAATATACGAAAAAGCACTGGGCTTTCTTAGCAAATCTTTAGTTTTAGGTTAATAATGTGTGATTTTGATAAGAATTATGGGAAGTATTAACCCTTCGTAAAAACAAATCAAAAAAATCTTACGGAATTTCTTTGATGCCACATGACTATGTTTACTTACGCGTAAGCAAACATAATAAAATCCCTCTCCTTTGGAGAGGGATTTAGGGTGAGGCTGTGAGGCCAATTATTTCTTCCCATCCGTTTTAGCCCCCGCATTTTTATCATCGGCATCTTTGGTCTTATTTCTATCCAAAATGCCATCCAATAATTGCAAGCCTAAAAGCCCGTTAATAGGGCCATTCTGGCCATCACCGTTCCCGGTAATTAATACTTCCGGTATTATTTTAATGCGTTCTTTTCCTATTTGTTCGGTTACTTTTAACTTGGTAAAGTTATCACCGCCCATAGCTTCAACCGATAGTTTATACGATTCTGCATTTGATTTACCAATTGCCAGTATCTTCTCTGCTTCTGCTTTACCGGTTACGCTAATTTTTTCGGCCTCCGCATTTGCCAGGGCTTTAATTTTTTCAGCTTCCGCATTGGCGGTAACTTTTGTTTTTTCTGCATCAGCATTCGCAATAATTTTTAAACGATCCGCTTCTGCCACCGACGAAATTTTTACACCACTTGCTTCACCGGTTGCTTTCTTAACAGCTGCATCGGCAATACGTTCGGCAATTAACACACCCTGGTCGGCCTTCACAATCTCTTTTTGCATATCGGCAACCGCTGTTTCTTTTTCAAGTGTTTGGCGGGTAACCTCTGCACGTTTTTGCGTTTCGAAGGTGGTGTTTTGCTCTTCAGCAATTTTTCGATCGGTCAAAGTTTTCATTAAACTTTCCGGCGGCACAATGTCACCAATTAATGTGTCAACCCCGTTTACGTTATATTGGTCTAACACCTCACTAATCCGTTTTTTAGCGGCGTCCTGTCTTTCCTTACGGGTGCTTAAGAAAGCAATTACATCGCTGTCCTGCGCCGAGTTACGGAAATAGTTACCAATGGTTGGCTCTAACACCTGTCCAACTAAATTCATCATGCTACCAAAACGCGCAATTACTTTTGGTGCTTCTGTTGTTGGTATGTGAATGATCTGGCTTACATCTAAATTAAACGGGAAACCGTCTTTTGAACGAACGGTGATCGTACTTAAATTTTTATCTAATTGATGCGATTCGCTGCGGGCATTGGCCCAGTTTAAAACTAAATTTGTAGTAGGCACTAGTTCTACACGCATAATAAAAGTATTGATAGGGTATTTTCCCGGCCCTAATGGCTCTGCCCAAACACCTTTCTCGCCTTTGGTTACAATGTTACCGTGTTTAAATTCAATACCGCTAAGATCTTTTCCTTCTTTCCCTACATAGCTAATAACAACTCCTACGTATCCAATAGGGATCTCCATCATTTTTATTTGTTCAACACCTACAAACCATGGGTTAATATAATAAGAGCCCGCTAAAATGGTTTGAGGCTGTAATCCTTTATTTCCGCCGGCTCTTAAAAATGCATCGGCATCCTGAAAGTTATTATGCCCGGCAACATCTTTACCGGCAATACTTCCTTCTTCAATTGGCATACCGTCTAAAGTGGTAATAATGCCCACCATACTTTCGTTAATGGTAAACATATCTACCGTAAAAACTTCAAACAAAAAGGTATTTATTCGGTAAGTCCCGGCAGTAATGTAGGCACTTTGTCTTCCTTTGGCGCCGCCTTTGGTTAAAAAAGCCACCGTGTCCTGAAAGCCATCACACTCCACTTTACGTGCTAGAATATGTCCTGTTTCCAGTTCTTTTCCGTCCCTGGCCACCAGTAATCCAATTTTACCTTGCGGAATAACAGTAAGAGCTTGTTTGGTGATCTCAAATTGCCAGATCCATTTCCAGAAATAAATTCCCGGGGCTAAGGTTTGTGCCTGGAAACCTGCTTCGCCTTCAACCGCAATAATGCGGCCCGGAGGTAATTCCGATTTTCCAAACAAAACAAATTTTTTGGTTACTAAACCAATTTTATCTTCGGGTATAATAATGATACCAAATAACCTGAAAATTAATTTGTAAAAAACCAATAAAAACACGGGGATGATTATCCACCAAAATCTTAAAATATATTCCATAAATTTTTTTTATTTTAAGTAAATGTAACATGTACCATTGTATTAGTTTTTCTATGTTATAAACATTTGTTAGTGCTTTTTAACATTAGCCCGTAAACAAACAAATTAAATCTTAGTAAATTAGTGTAGCCAAAGCCTTTATATTTGATTATATTCTTTTGGAACAGCGTTGATATGAAAAAAATATTTTTAATACTTCCATTTATTGCTCTCAACATTTTCGCTTTTGCGCAAGACGACGATACAGGGCCAAAAACATTTTGCAGGGATGATATTGATAAAAAAGCCATGAAGCTTTACGAAAAAGCCATTGATAAAAAGAAATACAAAAAACCCGAACGTATCAGTTTTTTGATGGAGAGTTTACAAATAGAACCTGATTTTGCAGAAGCTAATTTATTTATGGGACTTGAAATGATCGTGCGGGCTAAGTTAGAAAGCCTGCCATTTAAACCCATGACGCCTTACTTTATGAAAGCCATTGCATCGTGTCCGCAAATACACAGCGAGCCATATTATTATATTGGCTTTGATTATTACGAACGAAGCATGAACGATTCGGCAAAAAAATATTTAGAAAAATTTGTTGCCTTTAAAGATGACGATGATAAAAAATTTGCAAAAGATTATGCCGGTGAAATATATAACGCAAAAGAAATGTTGAAATCGATGAAGAAAGAAAGCGCTTTAAAAAAAGGTGTACCTTTTGATCCTAAGGTAGTGAAAGGCGTATCTACAGAGCGCGACGAGTATTTAGCCTACATTTCGCCGGATGATAAAAATTGTTATTACGTGCGAAAAATGCCAGCAAACAATAAAGATAAAGTTTACACCAGCGATAAAGAAGTAGAAGTATTTATGTATTCGGTGCGTGATAAAACCGGTGAGTTTGATAAAGGAGAAGAAATGCCTTACCCCTTTAACGAGAAAGAGGATAACCAAGGTGGTTGTAGTATTTCTATCGATAACAAACATTTATATTTTGCTATGCAGCGTGATGAAGGCGGCAACCAGCCAAACGTTGATATTTATATTAGCGATAATCAAAATGATGAATGGAAACCTATTCGTAAGTTAAGTAATGTGGTAAATCACCCTGTTTATTGGGATAGCCAGCCAACTATTGCTGCAGATGGTGTTACATTGTATTTTGCAAGCGATAGGCCGGGTGGTTTTGGAGGCGTTGATCTTTATGTAACTGTAAAGGATCCTAGAACAAATATTTGGAGTACACCAAAAAATCTTGGGCCAAAAATAAATACAAAAGGTAATGAGAAAACCCCCTTCATACACAGTGATAGCGAAACACTTTATTTTAGCAGCGATGGACATTTTGGTTTTGGCGGCATGGATATTTTTTATGTGCGTAAAGACGAAAAAGGCGAATGGCAGGATCCTGAAAACATTGGTTCGCCAATTAATGGAGGCACAGATGATGTTGGTTTTTTTGTGAGTACAGATACAAAAATGGGTTACTTTTTTAGTTTCGATGAGGGTAAAGTAAGAGGTAAAGGCGTTGGGCGCTTTGATCTTTATAAATTTGACCTTTATAAAGAAGCGCGTCCGCAACAGATCGCATTCATAAAAGGAGATGTGAAAGATAATGTTGGTAACGAAATTACCGGCGCCGTGGTAGAGCTTAAAAATATTAGGACCGAAGAAAAAACCTACGCAGTAGTTGATAGTGTGAGTGGGCAATTTATGGCGGCGGTAAACTTAAAACAAAAAGATGATATTTTAATTACGGTAAAAAAAGAAGAGCAAGCTTTTTTATCAAAAGTAGTAAGCGTAAAAGATCTTACCTACGAAGCTCCTGCTAAAGAAATAAAAATGGTAGTGCAGGAAGCCTTGCCGGGAAAAACGTTTGTATTAAATAATATTTTTTATGCCACCAACAGCGCTGAGCTAACGAAAGAAAGTAAGGTAGTATTAAAATCCTTTGCGGGTTATTTAAAAGAAAACCCGGGTATAAAAATAGAGATCCACGGTCATACGGATAATGTAGGTAATCCAAAAGCAAACGAGGCACTAAGTACCAATCGTGCTTTTTCGGTAAAAAGTTCTCTGGAAGAATTAGGAATTGATGGTGATAGGATAAACGCAAAAGGTTTTGGTTCAAATAAACCGGTAGCCGAGAATACAACAGAAGAGGGTAGGGCAAAAAATCGTAGAACAGAGTTTATGATTATGGAGAAATAATATCAAAATTATTCCACTTTGTAAAATCTGAAGTGACCCTGTCTGTGCAGGTTTAAAGGGTTAATGATTTTAGGCTGGTTGGGTTACTCAAAAATTTTTTTCAAAGAATCAAAAAAGCCTTTCTCTTCTTTTTTAGAAGTCTGTTCTTGCTGCTTATAATTTTTGTCAAATTTTTTTATGCGCTTTGTGATCTCGCTTTCAGACTTATTTAATTTTTGCCCGATGATTTTTAAGAATACTGCGCTTTTAGAAGTTTCCCATAATTTTTCAAATACTTCATTAGGAAAAGTATGTTTAAGATCATTTACAATAATATGATACACTTGTAAATTATCAGGAAACTTTAGCATGACTGTATTTAAACTATTTGCGGCAAACGCCTCTTTTTTATTTCCTTTTAAACAGGCAATTATTTTTTGAAGCTCATTTACTTCCAATAATTTTTCAGGCAAAATTATTTTCTCCTGTACGCCTGCAAAAATATCATCCAATACCCTTTTTTGCCTTAATGCAATTGGCAAAATATTTTCAACACCACAAAAATCGCAATGGTAATTTATTTTACCCGGATCTTTTTTCATAGGAGCGCCACAGGCTGCGCAGTGCACAGCAATCACTGTTTTTAGTTGCGCAGGATCCATCTTTTGATTAATGTAACGGTAAAAAGTAAAATCGTTGTACGAAGAAATAGTTTCAAAATTTAATTTTTCGTTGCAGGAAGGACAATCGCAACTTTTTTGTTGAATAAGATCTTCATGAAGATCGATCTTGTTTTTGCAATGATAACAAGCAATCTCGTCTATAGGCTCGGTATTTAGCGCAATTTGCATTACAGCATATACACTTTTATTACTGCCGTTACCTTTTCTAAGATCTTTTATGTCGGCAATAGAACACAACTCTTCCCAGCTGCTTTCGCTTGTTTCGCCACAGTCGTTGCAGTGAGGCGCACCCTCAAGGCTTTGTAAAGGTATCTTAGTGCCGCATTTTAAGCAGGCAACATACATTCTAAATTTAAACCAGCTATAATTACAATTACTCATGCTAAAAATTATACAAGCTAAATTAAATAAATAAAAATGAAATTTATTTTGTTTTAATAAACAAAAAACCACAGAAAAAATCCTGTGGTTTTAAGTATAGTTAAGTTAAATGAAAATATTATTCAAAATAATCTTTCATCCGTTCAAAAAAGCCTTTTTCTTTTTTGTTTGGGTTTGGCTCAAAGTTCTTTGAAGTTTTTAATTGTTCTAGCATTTTTTTTTCATCAGGACTTAAATGTGCTGGCGTGTAAACGCTTATTTCAACCAAAAGATCGCCTCTTCCATAAGCATTTATATCGGGCAAACCTTTTCCTTTTAAACGTAAAACCCTTCCGCTTTGTGTGCCCGGCTCAATTTTAATTTTTGCTTTTGCATCAATAGTTGGTATCTCAACATTGGTCCCCATTGCCGCATCCGGAAAAGAAATGTTCAAACTATAGATCAAATGATTTCCTTCGCGTTTAAGATCTGCATGATCTTCTTCTTCTATCACAATTAAAAGATCGCCGTTAATGCCACCTCGCGGTGCAGCGTTTCCTTTACCCTGCATACTTAGCTGCATTCCTTCTGCAACACCTGCAGGGATATTCATAGTTATGATTTCTTCTTCTCTTACAATTCCATCTCCATGACAGGTATTACACTTATCTTTTACAATTCTTCCTTCGCCACTGCAACCGGGGCAGGTTGTTTGTGTTTGCATAGCACCCAAAATAGTTTGTTGCACGCGTGTAACAACACCACTACCATTGCATTGTTTACAGGTATCAAACTGTCCATTTTTTGCACCGCTACCGCTGCAGGTTTTGCAGCCAACATATTTATTTACTTTAATTTTTTTCTCAGCACCGTTGGCAATTTCTTTTAAATTTAATTTTACTTTAACACGTAAATTACTGCCTCGGTTCATGCGCCTGCCACCACTTCGATTGCCGCTGCCACCAAAACCAAATGCACCGCCAAAAACATCGCCAAACTGACTAAAAATATCATCCATGTTCATGCCGCCATGGCCGTGGCCGCCAGAGGCGCCGCCAACACCGGCATGCCCGAATTGATTGTAACGCTGGCGCTTATCTGCATTACTTAAAATTTCGTAAGCTTCTGCGGCTTCTTTAAATTTTTCTTCTGCCGATTTATCGTCAGGGTTTTTATCCGGGTGAAATTTAATTGCCAGTTTGCGATAAGCTTTTTTTATTTCCTCATCACTTGCGTTCTTGGCAATTCCTAATACTTCGTAATAATCTCTTTTAGCCATACTTTATTGTGCTACTACAACTTTCGCAAATCTAATTACTTTATCTCCCAGTTTATATCCTTTTTCAAGTTCGTCAATAACTTTGCCTTTTTGTTCATCGTTAACTGCGGGAATATGAGTAATTGCTTCCATAGTATCGGGATTAAATGCAGTACCAAGGCTATCAAAAGCGGTAAGTCCTTTAGTTTGTGTAGAGTTCTTTAATTTATTTAAGATAAGCTGCATACCTTCTTTAATAGGCTCTACATCGGTTACAGTTACATTCGCTTTAATAGCCCTTTCAAGATCATCAATAATAGGTAATATGGCTTTAAAAACATCTTCAGCGGCAGTTTTAATAATCTCTGATTTCTCTTTTACAGTGCGTTTGCGGTAATTATCAAATTCAGAATATAAACGCAAATACCTATCGTTCAATTCTTTTATTTTGGCATCCGTATCAACAGTATTAATAGTGGTAGTTTCGTCAGTTTCTATGGCGCTTTCAGTCTTATTGTCAGATTCTACATTGTTCTCAATATTGTCTAAATTTTCTTCAGGTACGCTATTTTCGTGGTTCTCCATGGTATTTATCGATTTAAAATAGTTTTTCACTAGTAGTAAATCAATAATTTTGCCAGACTTTTATTGGGGAAATTTTGTCAGTTCTTTGATACCATAAATTCAACCCTGCGGTTCTGTTTATGGTCGGCATCTGAGCAATCTGTATGGGCCTTACAAATTTTGCGCGGCTCAGTTTTACCTTTTGGTAAAGTTTTGATCCTGGAGGCCTGTATGCCTTTTTTAACAAAATAATCTTTAACCGTTTTTGCTTGCTTAACGGTAAGGTCCATCGCCGATTTATCATCCGGTTTTGAATCGGTGTGCGTGGTAATATTTACAACCAGGGTTTTGTTTTTTTGAAGCATTACTAAAATAGGCTGAAGCTCTTGTTCATCTTTTGCGTTAAGCGCCGCACCATTATTTAAGAAAGTTAAGTTCTTAACGACATTTACCTCTCCAATTATTCCGTTTAAAGCTTCATCATTATTATCGCTGGTTAATTTATAACTCAAATTAGAGGCTATGTAAAAAACAAAACCATTGTCCATTGTTTTGCTGTCAACTATATGTTCGCCTCTTGTATTGTAAATAGCAAGCGGATCAGATGTAATAATGTCCATTTTGTTATCTGTTTTTAAAATAAAATCCTGATTTAATTTTATATCGTAAAAAGAAAAGCCGCCATTTGCATTTGTAACTGTTGCAGAGAGAGAATCATAATACGCATCAAATAAATAAAGTTTGCCAAACTTTAATACTTCGTCCGGATTACTAACATGTCCAATGGTTCCAACAACATCTTTTTTAATTGGGAGAAAATTTTTCTTTTCGTCCAACAGATCTTCAAGGGTGACTATTTTTGGATTGATAGCAATTATAATTCCGTTCTCATCAATTAAAATATCAGTTGGTAATGATGTAACGCCGTATTTTTTACACACGTCATCATTATATCCTCTTTGAGCAATACCATTAATAAAATTAGTAAGCGAATCGTTCTTTACTTCTTCACTCCAGGCTTTTTTATCGCTTTGAACGGCAATAGCTATAAGATCAAAGCCATCTGCGTTTTTATAAATAGCATTTTTATACCTGCCGGTTAGGCGATTTAGAGCTTTATTTTTTACTTTTGATTGATGTACAGTAGTACTCCAAAAATGTAATAGAACTAAACGGTTAAAATAAGGCAGGGCAAAACTTTGAATAGAATTTTGTTGGTTTAAAATAAAGCCGGGAGCTTTATCACCTGCTTTTAATGGTGCCCCATCGGTTTGCGAATTTAAGCGCGCAAACAATAAAGTAAATATTACGAATAAATATTTTTTCATTGGCTAACGACTAATTTTCCCAGGGCAGCAATAAGATCTTCTCCTCTAAGGTTTTTGTCAATTATTATTCCTTTTTCATTTATTAATACGTTGTATGGAATGCCTTGCACAGCATACTTTTGCGAGGCTTCGTTATTCCAAACTTTAAGATCACTAACATGATAAGGCCAAACCAAACCATCTTTTTCGATTGCTTTTTTCCAAAGATTTTTATCAGCATCCAGGGATACACTGTAGATCGTAAAACCGTTTGCATTTTTAAATTTTTGATCTTTAAATCTTGCATAAGCCTTTACAACCGTAGGATTTTCCTTTCTGCACGGGCCACACCAACTCGCCCAAAAATCTATCAGTACTAATTTTCCTTTAAGCGAAGAAAGTTTAATAACACTATCATTTAAATTACCCTGTGCAATTTCGGGCGCTGCATTTCCTAAATTTAAGCCAATTACGGGCTCTACATCAGCTGCTGGTAAAGGCGTTACAACACCTGTTGGTTTAACAGGTACTTCGGCAACTGTATTTTTTTTGCTTTTACACGAAGCAATGAAAATTAAAAAAATGCCTACAAATACAATTAATTGTTTCATGTATTATCTTTTCTTATTATGTGAGCGCCAATTGCATTTAAACGTGTGTCAATATTTTGGTAACCCCTGTCTATTTGATTAATGTTAAAGATCACACTTTTTCCTTTTGCGCTCATGGCAGCAATAAGTAATGCAACACCGGCCCTTATATCGGGGCTTGCCATTTGTATGGCGCGCAATTGCACTTTCCTGTCAAGGCCCATTACTGTTGCCCTGTGTGGGTCGCATAAAATAATTTTTGCGCCCATATCAATTAATTTATCTACAAAGAACAAGCGGCTCTCGAACATTTTTTGATGAATAAGTACGTTGCCTCGTGCCTGAATAGCAGTAACCAAAGCAATACTTATAAGATCGGGTGTAAAGCCAGGCCAAATGGCATCGCTCACAGTAAGAATAGATCCGTCAATAAAAGTATCAATTTCGTAATGATCCTGTTCCGGAATAAAAATATCATCGCCTCTACGCTCCATTTTAATTCCAAGGCGGCCAAATATGGTTGGTATAATTCCTAAATTATCGTAGCTCACATTTTTAATGGTGATCTCTGATTGAGTAACAGCGGCCATTCCAATAAATGAGCCTATCTCTATCATATCCGGCAATATGCGATGCGTTGTGCCTTTTAATTCTTTAACGCCATCAATATAAAGTAAGTTAGAGCCAATGCCCGAGATCTTTGCGCCCATGCTGTTAAGCATTTTACAAAGTTGTTGTAAGTAGGGTTCGCAAGCTGCATTGTAAATGGTTGTTCTGCCTTCGGCTAAAACAGCGGCCATAACAATGTTGGCGGTTCCTGTAACAGATGCTTCGTCGAGAAGCATGTAAGCGCCTTTTAAATTTTTTCCTTCAACCTCAAATAATTCGTTATCGGCATGGTAATTAAATTTGGCACCTAAAGCTTCAAAGCCCATAAAGTGAGTGTCTACGCGGCGTCTACCAATTTTATCGCCTCCCGGTTTTGGCATATAAGCTTTTCCAAAACGTGTAAGCATTGGCCCAACTATCATCATGCTACCGCGTAAACTGCCGCCTTTCTTTTTAAATTCGGGCGATACCAGGTAATCAATGTTTACATCATCTGCTTGAAAAGTAAATTCTTCATGTCCACTTTTTTCAACCTTCACGCCCAGTTCGGCAAGTAATTCTATCAGTTTATTAATATCAACAATATTCGGAATATTTCCGATAACAACTTTTTCTTTGGTTAATAATACAGCGCAAAGAATTTGTAACGCTTCATTTTTAGCTCCTTGCGGTATAATTTCACCTTTCAGTTTATGTCCGCCATGTACTTCAAAAATTGCCATAAGAAAGTATTAGAATTTTCTGGGATTTTTATGTTTGTGATTATTATTATTGTTTTTGTGTTTTGGGTTTTTGTGGAAAAATTTCTTGGTGCCACGTAACTCTTGGTGCGAGCTTAATACAGTATTATCATCTAATTTTAATTCACCACTTGATAGATCTGCTAAATTCTTAAAGATCACATCATCGGTAATAGAATCTTTGTTCCAGTTAAAATAAGATTTTTTCAGGTGGTTGGCTATCTGGCGCGTTAATTCTTGTTTTTCAGCCCCTTCAGGCAGCTCTCTTGCTTTTTTAATAATATCCTCAATAGTTTTACCGTAATGCTTAAAACGTATTTTTCCTTTAGGATAATCTAAAATTTTCGGTTTTTCTTTAAATGTTTCCGGGCTCGGAATAGGGTAGGGACTGTCTACATCCAGTTTAAATTGCGAAATTATGAAAAGGTGATCCCATAATTTGTGATTATAATCTGCAATATCCCTTAAATGTGGGTTTAATTGACCCATTACTTGTATAATTGCCCTGGCGCATAGGTTGCGCTCTTCGCGATCCTTTAATTTGCAGCAATACTCTATCATTCCCTGTATATTTCTACCGTATTCAGGGATAATTAATCTGTCTAATTGTGTGTTATATTCCATCATTTTATAAAAGTTAAAGATACTCAAAATTGAGGCATACCCTACCTTTATTGGTATTTTATTGAGCAACCCTTTGTTAGTAACAATTTTAGCACATAAGTGTAAAAACAATTTTTCGTAAAAAGTGTTTCAAACTTTAAGATAAATAGTTGCAAAAAAGCCTTGAATTATTAAAAATAATCGGCAAATTTATTTGGCTAATAAAAAAGAAGTAGTATCTTTGCCCTCCCGTTTTTTGAGCAGTTATTAGGGAGGAAAGAGGAGATTGAGGATTATTATTATTTTTTTTATAAAAAAGGTGATAATAAATTTGGAGTTAATAAAAGGAATATATACTTT
>JACCXH010000025.1 GCA_013697245.1 Bacteroidota bacterium | reverse complement strand
CTTGTTCGGGTATCCATTTAAAGCCATGTGAGTTTTGTTGTTGAACTTCATTAACCTTTAAGAATATTTCTTTTGAGATTGTTATTTCTTGATTGCCTTCTAAAATTCTACCTTCCAATAAATTGTGCGCTATTAATCCACAGTAAAATGGATTTTTAAAAATTCTTGACATCATTTGGAACGTAATTTTTAATCCCAGTTTAGCTAATCGTTGTCGGCATTCCTCGTTACTTAACCCTTCGTTTGCTTTCCATAAAAAGGCTTTACGTAAAAGTTTACCTTCAGCATTCATTTTTAATTTACGACTGCTACCCTCGTAAACAATTTCATAACCTTTTGGCGCACCATGACACCATTCTCCTCTACTTAACGCTTCTTTAATACCTGATACACATTTTTCCTTTCTTACTTGATTATCGTAATGAGAAAAAATCATTTGTATATTTTGCTGAAAATCTCCGCTTGTAGTTGTAACATCTACTGGCTGCCTTACCGACATAATATAAATGCCGTTTGATTTTAATTGTTCTTTAATGTAAATGGCATTTGCTCCCGACCTTGAGAACCTATCCACCATGTGAACGATGATATAAGTTACTTTGTCTTTACTTTTCTTACAGAATTGCAACATACGATTGAACTCTTTACGCTCATCTGTGGATGCGCTTTCATAAGTTCCGCCAAAATAGCCTAACACATTGTACTCACTCTTACGAGCAAATTCCATGTTGTCCTTTAACTGCGTGTCTAAGCTATAACCAGCTTCCTGCCTTTTAGAAGATACACGAGTGTAGATAACACAATTGTTGGTTAACCGTTTTGAGGCTAATATTTTACCTTTCCCAAATTGGTCAAAAATGGTAATCTCTGTTAGCTCATCTTTTACGTTTGGATGTAGTCCTTTTCTTGATTTTGTTGTAATCGTTTCCATAATTTATTTTTTATAAATTTAAGCAAATATTACGCCAAAATAGCACTTAACTAATTGATTATCAATATATTTATAAACAAAAGATAAGCTCTGTTTTAGCGTTAAAATTATGCTGCCTGCGATGAGTTTTTATCTTCTTTATTTTCTAATGAGATTATTTTAACCTTGTCTAATTTCTCATCTTTATCACATTGCATCATTTTTATTTTGTGTATGTAATCTAAATAGATTTCAAAGTTTATTTCACAAAACGTTTTTATGTCTTCCAGTATTTGTTGTAAGTCATCATCGCTTATATCCGACAGCGTAGTATTCTTTAATAAATTTCGTCCTAGCTCTAAAGTCAAAATTTTTGTTTCGTTAAATAGTTCTTCCATTATTTTTGACTTTTATTTTTAAGATTAAAACTAAATGGCTCTACATTACAAATAGCGTGGCTCATTATATTTTGTTTTTGTTCAGTTTCTCGCAACTCAATAAGCTGCATAACTTTTACGGCTATTTCGTTTAGTATTTCTTGTTGTATGATTTTTGAATCTTTTATGCTTGGAACTACTAAAATAGACGGCTCTGATTTTAACTCACATAAAGTTGTTCCACTTCTTTTAAAATAAGCCATCTGTTTACAATTGTCCGAACAGTATTTTCGGGTCATTCGTTTACTGGTAAATTCAGATTGACAATACTCGCATTTTTTTATCATGTTCGTTTTTGATTTATGAGTACAAAAATGAAACATTGATTTTTGGTCGGGACTGGATACTTCACTCCTTTTAACGCTGGTGTCTTGTGGTGGAAAACATTGATGAGGTATTAACTTTTAAATCTTGTTTTTACACGCTTAAATATTAATTGCTTACAATACTGGATTTAATAGTCGCAATATTTGGAGGGAATAATATCAATGAACAAATGATTGCTACAATTGATTTTGCTATTGTAATCTTATTTGGAGGGATTGATTGGATATTCTCATCTAATATAGGCCACCCATTCTCATTTATATTAGGCCAGTCATTCTCATCCAAAATAGGCCAGTCGTTCTCATTTTAATTAGGCCACTTTTTTGGGTTGTTTTGTAAAGCAAAA
>JACCXH010000019.1 GCA_013697245.1 Bacteroidota bacterium | reverse complement strand
TAAAGCTATAACAGTAATAAAAATTGACTGTAAAGCTATTTTAGGAATAAACTTTAATGCTGAAAAAACTGTAAAGCTATATCAGTAATAACTCTTAAAAGTGTAAGGTTTATTCAGTACGAGACATTTACACATATATTCCTCTATACAAACACATTGTTTGTCGAAGTATTCACATTACTCCCCAATGCTTATCCAACTGCTGTCTAAACTATACTGTATCGTCCTGAAAAAAGTTGACAGTGTTGCATGGTTTTGTAAAAAATAAATTTTAAAAATTAACCAAAGCAATTAAAAGTCAGAAAAAAATGAGTGATGTTATAATCATAACGGAATAATTTTGTTTTACTATTAGATATTAAAACTTCATTGTTATGGAAATGATTAGATTAGAATACAATGAATACCAAGGAGCGTTCCATTTTAATTATGGTTTGCGTGAACCAAATAAGTTTGCTTGGATGACAATTTGCAGTAGTCTTTCTTATAATCAAAGTGTAGAATTTGCTGAGTTAATACTAGAAAAATACCCCGCAATTAATTTTGAAACTAAAAGTCTCAACTCGAAGGATTATCCATCTTTAGAATTGATAAAACAAGAATTTGTAAATTTCCTGCTTACATAAAATAATGATTGAAATATTAGTGAATGTAAATCAAACATATTAAAAGCCGAAAAAAAGTGAGTGATGGCTATATCTTCATCTACTAATTTTGTTTTATAATTTAAACAGATGGAAGGTTTATCAATCATAGTGTACTTTCTCTTCAATAAAATCTATTTCTGTAAATTTTATTTCAGGTGTGTGCAGCATTAATTGATGTCGAATAAAAATCAGTTGTGCTTTTCTTTCTTTAGTTATTTTAAAGGCGAGTAAATTCAAATGCACTTTATCAGAAAGCACTTTATTTAAGCCGATAAAAAGTTCGATTATGAATTCTTTAAAAGGATAATCACTTGGTAGCTTGTTAAATGTTGCGCTTGTAACTAAGCGTTTAAACGCATCCGTTATACAAAGCAAAGTATGGCAATCAATCCGGCTATAATTACTGAGCTTAATTAAACTCTCGGCTAAACACCTAAAGCGAATGTTTACCCAAACAATACATTTTGCTTTTTCGTATTCCCAATACTCAAAAGGCTCTTTTATTTTAATGCCACCGGAATTCTGCTCATAATTTTTTTCAATTAAACTGATGAGTTTACTGTTGATCCATTTGTAACGAGGTTCGTCTTCTACTTTCTTTTCTTCTTCAATTTTTACTCGGCTTTTATTTAGCTCCGTTTTCTGAACTTCTTTTTCAGCTTCCTTAAATTCATTCGATTCCGATTCTTCTTCTTCTTCTGAATTTGAGAGAGGCAAGAATTCAAATTCACTTTTTTTATCCTTATTGTATTTTACAGTAAGTTCTTCGTTAGCGTATTTTACGGTATCTTTTTCCTTATCGTATTTTACGATAATTTCATTAGTAATACTGGGCTTTACGGTAACTTCCGGTACAACAATACTTGACTCTACTTCTATTGTTCCCGAAAGCACTAAGCCGTTTCTTTTAAAGTAAGCCATTTGTTTACAGTTATCGCTGCAATATTTTTTGCTCGACCGTATTGCCGTAAAATGTCCTTCACAATATAAACAGGTACTTTCCATTCTTTAAATTCTAATCGGTTTAATATTCAGTTTCGTCATCATCTTCATCCAACATCAAAACGGTATCGCCAAGTAAGCCTTTCATATACTCGCTGTAATCAGCTAAAATACCTTCCATGTTTTCTTTTGCTTCTCTATTCTTAATAGAGTTTAAATCAAAATTTACATTTAGCAATACACTATTTTGTACTTGCTGAATGCCAATGATTTTATGCTTGATATTATTACCGAACAGGATTCGTAAAATATCCATCAGCAGATCTTCCGGAATTTTATATCGTTTTATAATCAATTTACTTTCCATTTCTTTAGTCTTATAAATAGGCGGTTTCATATGTCTTCTTTTTTTCGGGCTGATTTATTGGTATTAACGATTTACTATTAGTAATACCAATACCCAAGAGTGGACTCTCAGATTCTGTTTCCGTTAACGTTTTTATCTTCTTGTACTTTTTCTTTACTTTTTCAAAATCCTCTTCAAGCTCAGTATAGTCATCTTTTAGCTTGAGGTTTTCTGTTTTCAATTTTTCTATCTCGTCCTTTTGCGTTTTTATTTTCACAAAAGCATAAATTAATGCACCAACACCCACCAACAATGTAATGGGACTTAGTATAAGTTTTAAAACCGTTCCCATTAATTTATTATCTCCTGCAACGGTTTCCGCTGCTTTTTCCCAAACACCTTTTTCTGTATCTGTTCCCAATAACGTTTTTTCGGTCTTGTTTGTGTTTTGCTTTTGTTCTGTTTGTTCTTCTTTCGTTTCTTTCATGGCTATTGTATTTTACGTTTAAAAATTCAAAGGTCGCTTACTGTATTTTACTGTTTGCCTATTCCCGAACGCATTGGCACTTATTGGTGCTTATTGAAAGGTATTGACACTTATCGTTTACAAAAACAAAGGTGCAACAACTGTATTTTACGTTTGCCGGATTTTTGACCTTGATTGCGATCCTTTTCATTTGTTTTGTTATTTTTTGTGTTGTTTTCTGATTTTACCGTAAAGTAACGGCAGGGTTTTTACTCGCTTTACCGTTTTGGGCGGAAACTGCCGAGAAGAGCACTCAAATGCTATATAAAGCTGTTTAGGTTTATCAAAATGAGTTTAGATTGCACAAGCAAAGAATAATCGAAATGGAAGGTTAAAAAGTAGTTTAAAAATAAAATCCTCTAAAAATTGCTCAAGAATTGAAAAGTGATATATTTGACTAATTATGACAAGTCAATACTATTCAAATTGAATACACTCGGAGATAAAATAAGACAAGCTCGTGAAAAACAGGGATTGCTTTTACGACAGGCTGCTGCATTTCTTGAAGTGGATACTGCTTTAGTTAGCAAATTGGAACGTGGAGAGCGAAGGCCACAAAAAGATAAAGCCGGAAGACCAATTTATTGTTTAACTTAACCGCTCAATCTCCTCATAAAAATGCCATTAAAACATAATAAGATCAATGGTGGCGTATCATTTGCGAAAAACACTTGCCCCCCCCTCATCAGCAAAATATTTCTATTAGAAGAGATAATGGCTTCGCAAGATATTTTTCTAAACTTTTTTAACTCTCTCCTAATTATGGAGATGAGGCTTTCTTTGTATAAAACGCAGTACATAATTTTTTTTATAAATCGCACTTAATTACTTTACAGAATGAAAGATAACGCGCCTTTTAATATATTGCTTGCAGATGATGATACAGACGATTGCTTCTTATTTGAGAAAGCATTAAAAGAAATACCTATTGCCACCCACCTTACAACTGTTAGTAATGGAGAAGTGCTTATGGATTACCTTTTAAAAAACCCAATGAATCTTCCCGACGTGCTTTTTCTTGATTTAAGTATGCCCCGAAAAACAGGATACGAATGCTTAATTGAAATAAAAGAAAACAAAAAACTTGAAGCTATTCCTATAATCGTTTTTACAACCTCGATTCCAAGTAACATTGGAG
>JACCXH010000001.1 GCA_013697245.1 Bacteroidota bacterium | reverse complement strand
CTCTGAGAGACTCTCTTTTATCACGATTTGTTTTGGTAATGACATATTGATTTATTATATAGTCCAAAGTTAATACAAAATAATCCAATATGCAAATATTGGACTATATATTATTTCAAATTGGTATTATTTAGGCGCAGGTGCCAGTTATAATGCCATTCCAGTTGTTGGAGAGTTAACGAATGCCTTTAAAAATCTTAATACACAAGCTATCCGCTTTTATGATGATATAAAAAAGCTTGATCTCGAAGAACAACTAAAAAAAACACTTGGCCTACTTAACACAAATGCTAAGGAAAGTGAAGTCTATGGAACAATTGATACTTACGCAAAATATCTTTGGCTTAACGATAAAACTCAACAGCTAAAATTATTAAAAGAATCCTTAAGCTTTTTTTTTACTGTATGGCAAGAAATTGATAAAGAATATTTTAATATTGAAGATGGAGGGATAAAAATTAGAGAAAAAATATTTGAGAACATTGATAAGAGGTATTTAGGGTTATTTGCTAATTATCTAGATAAAAAAAACAATAAGATACTTCTAAACGAAGACGTAAATTTTATAACCTGGAACTATGATAGTCAAATTGAAAGGGCATTATCTTTATTTACTGATTCAAATAATTTAGAACATACTCTTAATGAATTTAATGTATATCCTTATAATTACAATAATAATTTTAAACCTAAAATTGTACATTTAAATGGGATTGCCGGTTTATATGTCGTGTCAGGAAACGAAACAAAAACTTTTTTTGAAAGAACAAAAGATAAGAAAAGCATTCTAAATGTTTTTAAAGAATCTTTATATACAATAGATTCACCAACAATTTCAAATGACAAATACTTCACCTTTGCATGGGAAAATGATTCTATTTCACAAGGGGCGATAAGTTGCGCTGAAAATATATTAAAAGAAACAAATATATTAGTCATAATAGGCTATTCATTTCCAACCTTCAATGATGACATTGATAAACGACTTTTCAAATTATTAAAAGAATCGACAAATTTTAAGAAGATTTATTTTCAAGATCCTAACGCAAATAAAGAATTTTTATTCACACGTTTTGGAATTCCAGAAGAAAAAATTAAAATCGTAGAAAAAAATATGAATCAATTTATACTCCCTATAGACTCTCATAGCCTATCAAAAGAAGAACCTTACTTTGAAATTTATTAGTTGACAAGCTCCGCAGGATTTGTAATCCTGCGGAATAATTCATGAGTCATACAGATCTGTGATCCGCAAGCAATAAATTCTTATCTTCATAAAATGTACAAACTCCCATCGCTTGCTTTTCTTTGTAAAATTTTAGTGCGTGTTGGTGGTTTCGGCATCTTATTTAAAATAATGAGTTGGCCATTTGCCAACGAGCTGATGTGCATTGGTTTTATTGGCGCCGCTGTTTTCTTTATTATGTTACAGCTCGAAAAAAAGAAAAAAAAGAAGGAGAGCGAATAAAATACTACAAACCATAGCCATCAGCCTTTCTTTTTTCTTTTAATTTTATTCTAGCAATGAATAAAGAAAATAAAATAAGTGTTCCGGATGAAATAGTCATGAACAAGATTTATTTTATTCGCAATCAAAAAGTAATGTTGGATAGAGATCTGGCGGCGCTTTATGGGGTTGAGACCAAAGTTTTAAAGCAAGCAGTAAAGCGTAACATTGAACGTTTTCCGGAAGATTTCATGTTTGAACTCAATAAATCCGAGTTTGATAATTTGAGGTCACAAATTGTGACCTCAAATTCAGGCGGCGAAAGGTATATGCCTTTTTGCTTTACAGAACAAGGCGTGGCCATGCTTTCCAGCGTATTAAACAGTAAAAAAGCAATAGAAGTAAACATTCAAATAATCAGAATTTTTACAAAGATCCGGCAAATGCTGGTTGATAATACAGAGTTAAGATTAGAGATCGAAAAAATAAAGAAGAAGCTCGATAACCAGGGCAAAAATATGGAGCTGGTTTTTCAATATTTAGATGAACTCCTGGAAAAGAAAAATACTACTAAACCCATAAAACAGATAGGATATAAATTACCAGGCAGGAAATAAAAAACATTTGTATCTTTAATTTTTTATGAAAAAATATTTTCTCTTCCTTATAATATTATCTTTTATCTCCTTAAACTATTTCGCGCAAAAATATGCGGGCGAGTTGGCTAAGACCGAATTTAATTTAGAAGGTAAAAAGCTCAACTCGTTCTATGAAATGAGTGAGACCAAAAAAACATTTTTGAATTTTACAGAAATTAAAAAAGGTGATGTAGTAGCGGAGATCGGCGCAGCCAATGGCGTTAACCCGGGTATTATGTCTACTTTTTGTGATAGCGTTACTTTTTACGCGCAGGATATTGATGAAAAGACCCTGTCGCAGGATCATTTGAACAGCACGGTTGCTTATTATTTAAAGTTCAAAACAAAAGGACAAACCAATACTTTTAAGCGCGTTATTGGTACAATAACCAATTCCAATTTACCGGATGGTTTGTTCGATAAGATCTTCATTATATTATCGTACCATGATTTTGATAAAAAAGATGAAATGCTGGATGATATTTATAAAAAACTAAAGCCCGATGGAAAATTGTTGATCAACGATGGTTTTTCTTTTCCGGGAGACACCATAAAATGTTACGAGGACGGCTGTCACCCCTTTCCCCTACTTGTCAATGAGATCAGGCGCTGTGAGCAACATGGCTTTTACCTTACAAAAATGCGCAACCCAAATTTTCATGCCAGCAACTATGGCAATTTTGTGATTTTTGAAAAGAACAAAACAAGATCCGACGCTTTTTACAAAAAGAAAAATGAAGTAGATACTTTGGTAAATAAATTATTTTTACTGAACCAAGAAAAGAATGCAGAAGATTCCGTGCTTGTAAAACAAATTACAAATATGCTACAACCACAAATAACTAAAATTAAAGAAGTGTATTACGAATTGGATACATGGATAAAAGAAATAGGGTTAAAATATTTACGCAAACCAAATGATGCCAGCGCCATTAACATCTTAAAATTAAATGCTGAGTTATTTCCTGACTCTTACCAGGCGAATTATTGGCTGGGAGTAGCTTACCAGCGAAATAAACAAAACGTTCTTGCATTAGAAAAATTAAAGCTATCATTACTCCTTGAGCCTGGAAACACAAATGCTGAAAAAAGGATCAACGCGTTAACCAAAAAATAAAATGCACAAATTACCATCGCTTGCTTTTCTTTGTAAACTTTTAGTGCGTGTTGGTGCTTTCGGCATCTTATTTAAAATAATGAGCTGGCCATTTGCATCTGAGCTAATATGCATTGGTTTTGTTGGCGCTGCCGTTTTCTTTATTATTTTACAGATCGAAAAAAATAAAAAAAAGGAAAGCGAATAGTCCTTTTTCTATATTTTGAGATTGCTTCATCCTCGCAATACGATGCTATTACCGCATAATTTTTGCACACAAAAAATAATACTATCTTTATTGGTATATAAAATGGTACGATTTAAAAATAAAATAATTTTCTTCTTATTTTTATTGGCAAGCGCTAATTTATTTTCAAATACAGGCGATAGTTTGAAAAAAAAATACCTGGAAGAAAAAAATGAATTAAAAAAGATCTATACCTCTTCCAGGATCATTTCATATTACAGCAGTAATTACGATTCGGTAAAGTTCTACGGGCAACAACTTATAAGCGATTGGAAAAAAGCAAATAATAAATTAGGCGAAGCATTTATCAATTATCGTTTAGGTATTGAAGGTATTGAGAGTTCTAACTACGACGATGCGAAAAAAAACCTGCGGCAGGCTATTACACTCTTTAACGATCAAAAGAACGATTCTATGTCGGCCGCAGCACACATGCGACTTGGCTTTGCCTTTTATACCTTGGCAGACTATGAATCCGCAATAAAAACATATTTAAGTGGCATTGAAAAAGCGACCCAGGCTAAGCGTCCAGTATCTGTCTCATGGGGATATAACCTCATGGGGCTTGCGTTTTACGCAAAGCCAAACCCTGATTATAAAAAAGCACTTTATTACTATTTTAAAGCGCTTGACATTGATAAACAACTTAAGCGCGATTACCTAAGCAATCTTTTATTAATGCGGATAGGTTCTGTTTACACAAAATTAAAAGATTATTCAAATGCAAGTTATTACCTTAACCGTTCGCTTACACAAAGTGATAGTTTGCATGATAATGTTTCTAAAAAATGGGCGCTCGAAGCGCTTACCGGACTTTATAACGAAAAGAAAGAATATCAAAAAGCGGTAGACGTTGGCAAAAGCTCCCTTCAAATGTCGTTAAGGGTTGGTGAATACCCTGGCATTATTATCTCTTACCGCAATATTGCAGAAAATTA
The DNA here is from genome assembly GCA_013697245.1 of Bacteroidota bacterium. GTDB lineage: Bacteria > Bacteroidota > Bacteroidia > B-17B0 > Aurantibacillaceae > Aurantibacillus. The sequence continues at coordinate 241,642 of JACCXH010000001.1, read as the reverse complement.
TATCCTACTTAAAAATTTTAAGCAAGCAAATATAAATATAGATAGTGCTATTTATTACAGTATTAAATACAGTATTTTTCAGACCCTGCCGTTTATTTACGAAGTAAAATCAAATGTAATGGAATCATCCGGTATGATCAATGAAGCTCTTTTCTATTATAAAAGATCAATACATCTAAAAGATTCTTTATTCTCTTTGCAAAATAATAAAAACATTAACGAGCTGGAAACAAAGTATGAAAGCAAGGAAAAAGAAAAAGAAATACAATTTTTAAATAAAGAGAAAGAGAGTGATAAAAAAATACAGAATATTTTAATGCTCGCCTTTGGTTTAGCCATAATTTTAATTGGAATGATCATTTTTGCTTTGGCCAAAATAAACGGTGCCAGAAAAAAACTTAAAACACAAAACGAAATTATTGAAGCAAAACAAAAAGAGATCGTTGACAGCATTCATTATGCCAAACGTATTCAAACAAGTTTATTACCAACCGAAAAATATCTGGAAAAACATATTAAAAACTGAAACGCTAGAGTTATACGCAAATGCATTCAAACAAGCTTGTTGCAAACAGAAAAATAATTAGAAAATTTCCGAAGAACAAGTAAACAGATTGAACTTATTACAGAAAAAAAGTAGCAATGGGTGATGAGGAATTACTCCTGATAAGCCCTCGGTTGGTGATGTTTTTTTTGATCTGAAATATACTTCTCTTAACAAGCACCAAACAAATCCAAAATCAACTTGGCGTAGCGCATTTTTAAAGTGTTGCTGTGAAAGATATATAAGGTAAGGATATCATTCTACAATTTATTAAGTATCTCATTCGTGAGTGGTTTATTTACGAAAATAATACCGCCTCCCATTTTTTCTGCTTTAACTTTATCAGAATTACTAATAGATGATGTTAAGATCACGATCTTACAAACATATAATTTAGGGTCATTTATTTTCTTAAAGAGTTCTATAAATTCGAAACCATTCATTATCGGCATGTTTAAGTCAACAAAAATTACCTCAGGAAAGGTGCTATTCATTGAACCATCAGAAATAATAAGGTTATTTATAAATTCCAGTGCACTTTTTCCATTGGTTCTCACATGTATATTCCTGGCATAAAACTGAGCTTCAACTATTTTCTCATTTATGAAGTTATCCAGCTCATTATCATCAATAAGCAGCACATTGTTGTACTTATATTTTTCGATTATTCTTTTCATAATGTTTTTTTAAGTATTGATTTCTTAATAAGACTCATAATCGTTAGCATTGAGTTTCTTTATTATTATTTTTAGTTTGAGCATTGTTATTATAGAGGTTTGAAAAAAATTAGTATTTAATTATATGGTAATTCTACTGTAAATTCAGCGCCTTCATTAGGCTTGCTTTTAACTGTTATACTTCCGCCTAAAACTTCAATTTGAGTTTTTATCATAAATAAGCCCAAGCCTTTGCCTTCAACCTCCATATGAAAGCGTTTGTATAAGCCAAAAATTTTCTTTCCATGCTTCTCAAGATCTATTCCGGTTCCATTATCATTAAATATGAATCGTACTTTTTCTTTATCCATCTCAGTCCTAATTTCAATGATGGGGTTAACTCCTTTTTTTCTATATTTTATACTATTTATTATTAAGTTGTAAAAAATACTATGCATGTAACTTTTAATAGTTGTGATCGTACTTGCATTGCTGAACGCCGAGTAGATTATTACATTTTCTTTGGACATTATATTTTGAATGCTTGATTCAATATCTTTTAACAGCCCGGGTAAATAAACCGGTTCTTTAAATTCAGAGTATTCCGTTCTTATCTGCAAAATTTTATTAAGATCTTTAATTGTCTCATCCATTTGAGCGGCTGCGGTAAATAGATATTTTTGGCCCCTTTCACGATCCACGTCGCTTAGTTTGTTTTTTAAAACATTTGCAAGTCCAAGTATATTAGCCACAGGGGCGCGTAGGTTATGAGATACGATATAGGCAAACTGTTCCAGATTTTCAACATGTTTAAGTAAATCGCTTGCAATGCGATTACGCTCTATTTCTGCTTTTTTTCTGCTTTCGATGTCCTGAAAACTACCGAAAATACGGGTACAGTTTCCGTTAACGAATTCCACTTCTCCAATCACCCTAACCCATCTTTCGTTTTGTTTTGCAGTTACGATCTGCAATTCAACATCCCAGGCTTTACCGCTTGTAGTAGCTTCTATAATCGCATCTGAAATAGTATCTCTACTTAATCCTTCTTTGTAAAAATTAATTGCTGTTTCCAGATCCGGTTCAAAATTTGAATCAATTTCGTGGATCTCTTTAGTAATTTCAGACCAATAAAGTCGGTTGTGCTGAAGGTCCATTTCCCAGCTTCCTAACCGGGCAAGCCGGTTGGCTTTTTGGTATAGAACTTCTAAATTTTTTCTTTCTGTAATGTTTCTAAAGTTTGACACAAATGCCTTAATGCTTGGCTCATGAAGCATGTTAGTCATAGTTCCTTCACACCAGATCAATCTACCATTTTTATGAACTAAGCGATGCTGACTGGAGAATGATTTGCCTGGAAATTTTACTAGCTCTTGCATTTTATTAACCAGGCCGGGAACATCCTCTTTAAAAACCATATCAATAGCAGGTGTTTTTAAGAATTCGTCTTGTGAATACCCAAGTGATTTTGTAGCGGAAGGGCTGGCGTATATTATTTTACCCTCCTGTGTGGCAAGCGTTTTTATATCTGTGCTATTTTCAATAAGCGACTGAAATCGCTTTTCGCTTTGCTCTACTTTTTTTCTGGATAATACCTGTTCTGTAATGTCGGTGGCCGAAAGGCAAATTCCAATAATATGATTATTGTTATTAACCTCGTTCATTCTCACCCTAAACCATTTTGTGCTCCCATCCATCATGGTGTAGCTATCGTCCTTATCAAAAGACTTTCCGCTAAGTACATGTTTCATGGCAGTTTCCGAAAGCTTTTTTTTATCCTCAGGTATTAAGGAAATAAGATTAACTCCTTCCATTAGTTTAAAGCCTAAGGTATCATTTGCCCATAGACGGGCCGTTTTATTATAAGAAACTATTTTTAGATCAATATCCAGCAATATAAAAGCTATACCTGTATTGTTAAAAATAGAAAGAAGATTTGCTTCTGATTTTTTCACGTTCAATTGAGCTTCTTGCTGTTCGGTTACATCAATATGCATGATAATAATTCCTGAATCGCATTCATCATTTTCGCGAGATACAATCACTTTGAACCATTTTTTCACAAGCCGGTAATGGCATGAGTATATCATTGAAAAATTAGTCAATTCACCTTTTGTTATTTTTTCTATTGCCTCTTCAATTAATATGTCCTCTCCATTATCCGCTTTTGGTTTTCCTTTCGACGCTTCAATATAATTAGTTCCAATGCCATAATTATTTCCCTTAAATCCGTTCTCATCAGCAAATAATTTCCAGAACTTGTTTACATCAACTATGATCCCATCTTTGTTTAAAATTGCAATGTTTGCCGGCAAATGTTGAATTAATGAAGCATATTTTTTTTCATTTTCCTGAATTTTTAATTCTGCTTCTTCATGCAATCTAACTGACCTGAACTTTTGCATTACGCTTAAAACTGAACTTGGTAAGCGTTGAAGCCTGTCTTTTAAAATATAATCAGAAGCCCCGCTTTTCATAATTAAACTTGCTAAATCTTCAGACTTGGCGCCTGTTACTAAAATAAAAGGGATGTTTAACCCTAGATCTTTTACCATATCAAGCGCTTCGGACGAGCTAAACGCCGGAAAGTAATGATCACTTAAAATAATATCAGGAGGCGATTTTATAAGTTCATTTAAATAGGCATCTCTTTTGCCTACTAGCGTAAGTTCAAATTCAAGATTTTGCTGTTTTAATACATGAGAGATTTGCCAGGCATCGTCCTGGTCGTCCTCAAGCAATAGAATTTTTATTTTTTTATTATCCATTGTTTTATTACGTCAGAAATTTTATGGGATTCGGATGATTTATCGAAAAAGTAATTTGCTCCCTTTGCAAGGCAAACCAAACGGTAATGAAGTTCGTTATGATTAGTAAATATGATGATCTTCATTTGAGGATAGTTTTGGCGAAGTTCAACCAGAAGATCTATTCCTGTTTGCCTAAATTCACCTTCCTCAAGATTAATGTCAAGAATAACAACATCAGGTTTAACCGTATTTATTAGGTTTCTGGCTGAAATAATGGTTTTGGCATTTTCTAAAAACTCTATGCCTTTAATATCGTTTAGGATAGCTCCCATCCTTTCCGCAACAAGCGGAGAGTCATCTACAGTAACTACTTTTAAAAAAGGAGAAATTATATTTTCGTTCACGGTAATTTTTTTTCAAATAACCGTAAATGAAATAGGGTACAAAATAGTACAAAACACCAAAAGCTTGTAGTGTTTTGTACTACAATCTAAAATTTAGATGAGTTTACGCTCTATGGCGTATCGGGTAAGTTCTGCGTTGTTGTTCAATTTTAGTTTTTCAAGAATGCGTGTGCGGTAGGTACTTATGGTATTTACGCTGAGAGAAATTTCTAAGGCAATCTCCGATACGGTTTTGCCTGAGCCGATAAGTTGAAGTACCTGCATTTCCCGGTCAGAAAGCTGTTCATGGTCTGTTTTTTCTCCAAACGTTTCGGCTAGTTTTTCGGTTAACGAAGCCGAGATGTATTTTCTTCCGGATAATACTTTGCGAATTGCAGTTAAAAATTCTTCCGTTGCACTTTCTTTATTTATAAAACCCGAAGCCCCGCCTCTTATGGCTCTCAAAGCATATTGCTCCTCAGAATGTGTGCTGATCATTAAGATGGGCGCATTAATTCCACTGGTCCTTATTTGCTTCAAAATTTCGATACCGTTTCGTCCGGGCATTGAAATATCTAATAAAATAATATCCCATATTTGATTGCTCAATTGATGAAATACCTCAGTGCCGTTGGCAACTTCAGTAATTTCGCAATCCGGAAATTCTTCGAGTAACATCTCTGCTAATCCTTTGCGAACAATGGCATGATCATCAGCAATTAAAAATTTCATAGTTGGTTTGTAATTAGTGGTACTTTTAAAGTTACAATTGTACCCTTTAGTTTTTCGCTTTCAATGATTAATTCGCCGTTCATTAACGTAGCTCTTTCTTTCATTCCTATGATTCCCCAGGAATTTTTTTTTCTTGATTTATCCACGTCAAAACCCTGTCCATTATCTTTTATAGTGAGTATTAAATTTTCGTTTCTCTTTTCGACTGAGGTCTCAATTTCTGTGGCACCGGCGTGCCGCATAATATTAGTAAAAGCTTCTTGAAATATCCTAAATACATTGGTTGAAACATTTCGATCCAGAGGAATGTCGTTCAAATTAGAATGAAAGCGCCAATTGATCCCTGTTCGCTTCTCATATTCCGCTCCTTGCCATTCCAGGGCAGGAATTAGTCCTAGGTCGTCAAGAATTCCCGGCCTAAGGTCGGAGGAAATTCTTCGTACTGTTTTAACTGTACTGTCAATAAGACCTATCATGCTTGATAATTTTTCTGTGATTGGTTTATCATCTGTAATAAGTTTTTTACTGATCCACGAAGCATCCATTTTTAAAGCAGTCAACTGTTGGCCCAGTTCATCATGAATTTCTCGCGCTATTCTTGTTCTTTCTTCTTCTCGTATGTTTTGTAAATGTGAAGTAAGTTGTCTTAATTGCTCTGTGGTCTTTACATTTTTTTCTTCAGCAGCTTTTCTTCTAGAAATATCTGTATAAATAATTGTTAATCCATCTTGAGACGGATAAATTTTGACTAACAGCCAAACATCCCTATAATCATATTTGCCCTCTAATTCTACAACTTTTTTTGTTTGCATGGCTTCATGATATTTATACCAAAATATACTACCTATCATTTGCGGGTGTATATCCCATATTATTTTACCAAGCGTACCGGCTCTTCCTTTTGGATGATTAGCAAGAGCGGCATCGTTTAAAAAAGTATAACGCCAATCATTATCAAGAGATATCATTCCATCATTAATTCTATTTAATGTTGTACTAGTTGCTTTTTGTACAGAAATTAATTGAGATGTTTTTTCTTCTACTAATTTATTTAATTTTTCTGGCTGTTTGGCTAAATACCAAACAAATAAGGCGAATATAAATGATACTCCAAAACCCAGTACTGAAAAAACAATCGTATCAAAAAACTTATTTTTATTTTTTGACATCACATATAATTTCCACTCACCGTCAGGAATTTCAACTGAAACAAATTGTTCCTTATCAAGTTGGATTTTATTTGGTAAAAAAAACTCCTCTTTTTGAGTATTAGGATTTATTTTTGACAATTGATAAATAAAATGATTGCTTTCAAGAGTGTCAATTCCGGACGCTTTTAAGAGCGTAGGTAGCTTTACAAGAACAACTGAAAATCCAAAAAAGGTACTGTCTTTGAAAATGGGTAGTCTACCAACAATAGCAATTCCTCCCTGTTTTAATTCATATGGACCTGCAAAAAAAAATTGCTTTTTTTTGAGGGCTTTATACGCTTCTTTGCTTCTTAAGGGGTTACTAAGGATATCAAAGCCAATAATGCTTTCGTTGCCCTTTAATGGATACACATGGGTTGTTACCCCTTTTGTTGTTAGTTGTAAACCGTCAATGTTTTTATTTGAACTTAATATTCCTTTTGCAACTTTATCAAAATCTTTCGGGACACCGTAATTTTCAATTATATATGCTAAGGTCTTGGCGGCCGCTAAGTCATAATTCAAGGCCGTTTTTAATCTGTCTTTAACCGAATTTATTTCGCGAAGAACAATCATACGTTCGCGCTCCTTAGAAATGACATAACTTTGGGAGGCAATTCCAAAAGTTAGGGCCGCCGCTATTATAAAAGCAGCAATCCCATTCCAAATCGGTTTTCTAGTGCCCGCAAAAGCAAAGCCATTCATATATCTAATTTAAGCATTATTATACAATCAAACACCATCGTTTCTGATTACTTTTGTAGCTGGTTTCAAAAAATTATTTAGGTGCGTCTTATGATTATTTTAAATATGCCGGGTGTACATAGAGCTAACAAAACTCAACTCTTTTAAACGCAACCAAAAAAAATCAATAACAATTCAAACCGTGCTTCAATCTCCTCATCCTGGTTTTAAAAAACATTAGTATCTTTAAACTGTTTGTTAAAAAAGATCACATATTTACTGCTTGGCTTACTTACCTGTTTTTACAGTACTGCTTCAAAAGCACAATCTATAGATTCGCTCTTACGGGCGCTTAAAACCGCCAAACACGATACCACTAAACTTTCACTATTAGCCGAATTAAGTGAGCAGTGCGAGGTGAATGAAATACGCAAATATTCAGAACAGGCAATAAAAACGGCCGATCTGCTCTTACAGAATAATCTTACCCAAAAAAATAAAAACAGGGTATTAACCCTTAAAGCCGATGCTATTGGCAATATTGGTTATATGTATTCTAAAGAGTTAGATATGGCGCAGGCAATGAGCTATTACAATAAGTCGTTAAAAATAAGATTAGACATTAATGATAAAATGGGTATTGCCAATTCCTATAATAACATGGCTCTTATTTATGAATATAATGGCGATGCCATAAACACCTTGTCCTTTCTCGAAAAAAGTCTTGCCATTCGCGAAGAAATTGGTGATAGCGTTGGCGTTGCCAATTCGCTTACTAATATGGGTTCGGTTTATGATAATACAGGCGATATTCCAAAAGCCTTAAATTGCTACAGTAGAAGTTTAAAAATCTCTGAAGCAATAAACGACAAACATACTATGGCATATGCCCTTCACAATATTGCGAGCATTTATGAAGTACAAAATGATCTTGAGACAGCTTTAATTTATCATAAAAAATCGTTAAAAATGCACGAGGAAAGTGGTGATAAATTTGGTGTTGCTTATGCATTAAATTTTATTGGTTATGTATATATGTACCAAAAAAAATTAGAGCTTTCTCTTGAAACTTTTGAGCAGGCTTTAAAAATGCACGAAGAAAATAACGATAAAAAAGGTGCAGCCGGTGCGATTACGGGCATTGGCGATGTGTATTTTTTACAGAAAAAAGAAGCAGAAGGCGTAGCGTATTATGAAAAAAGTATAATGTTATTAAAACAAATTAAAGATGTATTAGGCGTATCAAACCAACTCGGAAACATTTCGCTTATTTATCTTAAGCAGGGCAAAACAAAACTCGCATTTTTATGTGCGGATAGCGCTTTGATCTTTTCGAGAAAAATGGGTTTTCCAAAGCTAATTACGAAGGCAGAATTTGCTTGCGCTAAAGTAGATTCGGCGCTAAAGAATTATTCGGGTGCATTTGCACATTACAAACAATACATCATTTATAGAGACAGTATTAATAATGAAGGAACAAGGAAAGCTAGTGTTAAAAACCAGTTAAAATACGAGTTCGATAAAAAGGAAGCTGTTATAAAAGAACAACAAGAAAAGGAAAAGTTAATTGCTGAAGAAAAGAACCGTTTTCAAAAGATCATTATTGCATGTGTGCTAGCAGGGTTGTTATTGGTAATAATATTTGCCGGTTTTGTGCTTCGCTCCCTGCGAATCACCCGCCACCAAAAAATACTCATCGAAGAGAAACAAAAAGAGATATTAGATAGTATCCATTATGCCAAGCGTATTCAAACCAGTTTATTGCCGAGCGAAAAATATCTGGAAAAACATTTACGAAAAAATAATTGAGAAACTGTTTAAAATATTTAGTGCTTTGCTACTGCCTTTTAGTGCCGGATGTTTCTTTCTCGCAAAAAATTGATTCTCTTTTGCATATCTTAAAAATAGCAAATGAAGATACTTCAAAACTTAATATTTTATTTCAACTTACAGAAACAATTAACGACGATAATATATGGCCTCAATATAATGAGCAAGCTTTAATACTTTGCGAAAAATTATTGCAAAGCCCAGATATGAAGGTTCGAGTAAAGGCACAAAAGAGTCTGGCAAATGTTCTAAACAATTGCGGTGTAATGTGCCGAAACCAAGGTAAAGACCTTAAAGCATTAGAGTATTATGACAAGAGCTTAAAAATATACGAAGACCTGGATAATAAAAAAGGGGTTGCCAACTGTTACAATAATAAAGGCGCGGTTTATAATAACCAGGGCGATATAAACCGGGCGATAGACTATTATACTAAAAGCCTTATGTTATACCGGGAAATTGGCTATAAGATAGGCGAGGCCACCTTACTTAATAATATCGGATCAACCTATTCTAACCAAGGCAATATGGTTAAGGCGCTTGATTATTATAGTAAAAGTTTAAAAATAAAAGAAGAGATGCAAGATAAAGTAGGTATTGCAACTGCTTTATTAAATATTGGTTTTGTCTACGAAAGTCAGCGGGATATTAATGCAGCATTAAATTATTATACTAAGAGCTTAAAACTGCAGCAGGAAGTGAATGATAAAAATGGTATGGCCGCTTGTTTAAATAATATCGGTGTTTTATATAAAAACAAAGGTGATAACGTGAAAGCCTTAAATTACTTCGAAAAAGGATTAATAATTAATGAAGCTTTGGGCGATAAACAAGGTATTGCCAGATTGTATGTAAATATTGGCGGTATTTATAAGAATAATAACGATATTCCAAAAGCGATGGATTATTATAATAAAAGTTTAAAAATCCACAAAGAACTTGGCGATAAACAAGGAAACGCTTTTGTATTTCTTAACCTTTCTAACCTTTACCTTAAACAAAAAAATTACACTTTAGCACATGCTTATTCAGATAGTTCGCTTAATTTAGCTAAAGGCTTGGGCTTTCCTGAAATACGACATCGGGTAGAGCGTTTGATCTCAAAAATTGATTCGGCTACTGGTAATTTTAAAAATGCATTCGAGCATTATAAACAATTTATAATTTATAAGGACAGTATTGGCAATCAGGAAAACCGAAAAGCAAGTATCAAGAACCAACTGAATTATGAATTTGAAAAAAAGGAAGCAGTCATAAAAGAACAGCAGGAAAAAGAACGTGCCGTGGCAGAAGAGAAGAACCGCTTTCAAAAAATAGTTATTTGGTCGGTTATTACCGGCTTGTTGTTAGTTGTTTTGTTTGCCATTTTTGTTTTTCGGTCGTTGAAAACCGTGCGCAAACAAAAATTAATTATTGAAGAAAAACAAAAAGAAATACTTGATAGTATTCACTACGCCAAGCGAATTCAAACAAGTTTATTGCCGACCGAAAAATATATTGAGCGTCATTTAAAACCTTAAGCGTTTTAATTACTGGCAGGTTTGCCCCAACAGCATCCACACAAGTGCAAATACTAAAATAGTTCCTATACAGCCACCGCCCCATTTCCAGGCGGCACCACCTGCTATCAATCCTTTAAATAAATTATTCATAAATTTTAGTTTTAATATTTTGGTAGTATGTTGAAAATAATATGCCATCGAATTTTTAATTGTTTTGAATAAATTTTTAAAATAATGGGCAACTAGTTCCGCAAAACGAGAAGCGCAATTCCGGCCATTCCATAAAAACCATATAGTAAGCAATTATCGAGTCTCCTTAAACTCATTTGTCAAGACCAAAAACTTATGTATCTTTAAACAGTTTGCGAAATTTTTTCATATATACATTATTTTGCCTGTTTTGTGAGGCGTCAACAACCATACAGGCGCAAAATATTGACTCTTTAAAAATTTTGCTCAAAAAAACAAAAGAGGATACCGCCAAATTAAGTTTATTTCAACAACTAAGTGAAGTATGCGAATTGAATGAGATTTTAAATTATACTTCGCCGGCAATAGACCTTGTCGATAAACTAATACAACAGCAATCGCCAACTAAAGATCTTAAATTAATACTCTTAAATTATAAAGCCGGCGCGTTAAATAATGCCGGTTTTTATTATGTTTCGCAAGGTGATTTTGGAAAGGGATTAATGCAGTACCGAAAAAGCATACAAGTATCTGAAGAGGCCGGTAATAAAAAAAACATTGCTTCCACATATAATCGTCTTGGGCAGCTCTATGAAATAATTGGTAAAAGTTCTTCAGCATTGGATTATTACTTAAAAAGCCTGAAAATACAGGAAGAAATTAGTGATGAAACGGGTATAACTAATTCTGCAAACAATATAGGCACGCTATATTATAAATATGGAGATATTAAAAAAGCTTTAGAGTATTTGAACCGTGTATTAAAAATTCATGAAAAAAACGGTGATAAAGCGGGCATTGCCTTATCACTTAACAACATTGGTGTTATCTATGATAGTCAAAATGATAAGGACAATGCTTTAGCTTATTATAATAAAAGCTTAAATATTCAAAAAGAGCTTAATAATAAAGATGGAATAGCAAGTTTGCTAAATAATATTGGCAGTATTTACCTTGATCAAAATGATATGGTTAAAGCACGCAAGTTTTTTGAGCAAAGTCTTCAAATGCGCGATACGGTTGCAAAGCAAAGTGGCCTTGCCTCTTCTTTAAATAACCTTGGCGTGCTCAGCAAAAGACAAAAAGATCTTGTAAAAGCGCTTACCTATTTTAACGGCAGTTTAAAAATAAGAAAAAAATTAAAGGACAAAAAAGGAATTTCCAGTACGCTAAATAACATAGCAGGTATTTACATAGCACAAAAAAAATATCAAGTTGCGTATATGTATTCAGACAGCTCTTTGCAATTGGCAAAAGAAATGGGTTTTCCCGAAAATATTAGTATTGCCGAAAGTTCACTTTGCGATATTGATCTGGCTATGAATAACTATAAAGGTGCTTTTGAACATTACAAACAATATATTATTTTTAGGGATAGTATTAATAATGAAGGAAACAGAAAAACAAGCATCAAGAGTCAGCTCAATTACGAATTTGAGAAAAAAGAAGCGGTGATAAAAGAACAACAGGAAAAAGAAAGAATAATTGCTGAAGAAAAAGATCGTTTTCAGAAAATTATTATCTTGTCGGTTATGTTTGGTTTAGTATTAGTGGTAACTTTTGCTGCATTTATTTTCCGTTCATTAAAATTAACCAGACGTCAAAAACTGATAATTGAAGAAAAACAAAAAGAAATTTTAGATAGTATTTATTATGCCAAACGCATTCAAACAAGTTTATTACCTACACAAAAATATCTTGAGAAAAACATTCCATCAAAATAAATGAAACAAAAATTCAGAGATATTCTTTTGTACCTGTTCGTTTTGGTTTCTTCCTTGTGTTCTGCACAGGAAGCTGATATTGAACGCTTAAAATTACACCTCAAAAATAGTAAGCAGGATACAACGCGCCTGGTTTTGCTACTACAATTAAGTGAAATATGCAAAACTTCTGAGATCATTTCATATGCTGAGCCCGCAATAAAACTTGCTGATGAACTTTTGGCAAAAACTTCTGGAACAACTACAACCTATCTCTTAAAGAAAAAAGCTATCGCTATTAATAATGTAGCGTATCAATATACTAACCTGGGTAATATTTCAAAAGGATTAGCCTATTATGATAAAGGACTAAAGATACAACAGCAAATTAACGACAAATATGGCATGGCCAGATCGTTTAACGATATTGGTTATATTTATAATGAGCAAGGCGATCTGAACAATGCTTTGATCTATTACACAAAAGCATTAAAAATACGCGAAGCTATAAATGATACACAAGGGGTTGCCCAGTCCTTTATAAACATCGGCACTAATTATCTTGATCAGAATAACAAGGCAAAGGCATTGGAGTGTTTTTTAAAAAGTTTAAAATTACACGAAACCATTGGCGATAAACTAGGCATTGCTCATTCACTTAACAACCTTGGTTTAATTTACAAGAAAAATGATAGAGCAAAAGCGCTTGATTGTTATACTAAAAGCCTGAAGATACTTTATGAAATTGGCTCTGTAGAAGGAATATTAAATTGTTATAATAACCTGGGTGCTATTTATTTTAACGAAAAAAAGTTTTCAATGGCTTTCGCTTATTGCGATAGTTCATTAATACTTTCTAAAAGACTCGGTTTACCGGATAATATAAAAAATGCTGAGAGGGCGCTTTATAAAATTGATTCTGCTATAAACAATACCAAGGGGGCCTTTGAGCATTACAAGTTATACATTCTTTATAGAGATAGTATAAATAATGAAGATACTCGTAAAGCAAGTATTAAAAGCCAGCTGAAGTATGAGTTCGAAAAAAAGGAAGCGGTCATAAAAGAACAACAGGAAAAAGAAAGGGTAGTGGCTGAAGAAAAGAACAGGTTCCAAAAAATTATTATTGCATCGGTGCTGGCAGGTTTAATTTTGGTAATTGTTTTTGCATTGTTTGTTTTTAGGTCACTAAAAATTACCAGGCATCAAAAAATTATTATTGAAGAAAAACACAAAGAGATACTGGATAGTATTCATTACGCCAAACGTATTCAAACCAGCTTACTGCCTACCGAAAAATATATTGATAAAAACCTAAGACGCTAAAGCGTTTTAAAGCTTAAAAAACTTATTTTATTTTGATCCTGATCTTTGATTTTTTTACGCGTGTCTTAATCAGGTAATGCTCAACTTTTTTCATTTTCATAATAGCCATTCGCTTAGTTTGCTCATCCTGTTCCTCGCCGGCAATAATGAACGAAATATAAATTTCAAGAATGTTCTTTACCTGGTACTTATTTAAATAATAGTTTATTAAAATACGGTCATTCTTAGAAAGCGTTAAAAAAGGAGATTTTATATACAGGCTATCGATCTCAATTTCTTTAATTTGTGTTTTACCTTTGTGATGAAAAGCAACTTTAATGAATTTATCAGCACGAACGGTATCAGAAAGTAACGCCTCCAGAATAGTGTGATCTACTTTAACTTTAGCAACATCTATACTTTTATTTTGGTTCTTTTTTCTTTTTGCATTTGCTTTAGCTAAAAAAATACTCGCTTTTTGTCTTAAACCCCTTTTACCACCGGCATCTTTCCGGGGCATTGTCCATGCGGATTTAATACAGTCTTTTTTAAAACAAATAAAAGGAAACCCCGCATGAATTGCGCAGGAAGAAAATAACGCGAGCGTTAATAGGCATACTACTATTTTCTGAATTAGGCTTGGCAATGGTTTAATTTAACTTAAAGTTAAATAATTAACGTGAATAATACGCCCAAAGTACCTTTGCCTGTAAATTTTACCTTTACTCCTCCATCGGGTAGCCTTTTGCAACCCAATCCGGTTTAATTCCATCTGGTAATTCTAATACTTTTGCATTTTTAAATCCGGTAGAAATTAAAGCATCATAAGCCGGTTTAATATTTGGGCAACTGGCATAAGAGCAGCAGCCACAGTAAACCACCACAACCTTATTTTTATTTTCCATAGCAACAGTAGATTTAATTTTTTCGATCCCTGTAACACTTGTTGCCCTGCCAACTTCAACAGCTGTTTTTATGAGTTCCATTGGGCCAACGTTTAATATAATAGGTTTATCTTTTGCGTTGGTCTTAATCTTTTCAGCCAGGTCTTTAGTTGGCATTAATTGATCTTTCGTCCATAATGGTGTTTGGCTGCAAGCAACAAACGTTCCGGCAAGGAATAATAAAGAGGCGATAGTTCTTTTCATAAGAGATTTTTTTCGAAGGTATACAAAAGTCAAGTCAACAAATTTTAAAAAATGCTAAAATTGCGCTATTATAGTCATGTTTAACAAAGCGTAACTGCCCGCTTAAAAGGTTTGCAAGCCCAAAAAACATGCGTATCTTTAAAATGTTTGCGAAAATTCCCAACATATTGCCTACTTTGTTTTTCAATACTTCTTTCGTGTTTTTCGTTTAGCCAAAATAATGTTAAAGAACAGGATCGAACCCTTCATTTTTTAAAAATACTTCTTAAGAGCATTATTGCCATTGTTATAAGCTTTGCTAAGGGTATACAAACAAGTTTATTACCTTCAGAAAATATATTGGTAAAGAATTAAAGAATATAAAGTGAAACAAAGGATAAAGCACATATGTTTATTTTGCCTTGTATGCTTTTTACCATGCTTGATTTTTTCTCAAAACTTTTTGAGTGATAAGAGCCATTCTATAGCTTCATTAAAACTTCTTCTTAAAGTAGCCAAGCATGATACGGTTAAATTGGATATATTGGTGGCTATAATAGAATCAAGTGGTGTAGAAGAAGGTTTAAAATATGGGCAACAAACACTAGAATTAGCCGATAAATTATTAAAAGAGTCTTATTCTACACGTCAAAAAAATTATATTAAACGTCAAAAGTCAGTTGTGCTTAATAATATGGCTACCTTCTGCCAAAGATCAGGAAATGTAGAATTGGCAATTGACTATTTTACTAAAAGTATCGTAATTTGCCGGGAGATCGAAGATAAAAAAGGCACTGCGTCTATTCTTCATTTCCTTGGCGACCTTAATACACACCGTGGTGATATTGCTGCTGCCCTTCTTTATTATGGTCAAAGCTTAAAGCTTCGCGAAGAAATTAAAGATAAAAAAGGAATAGCCCAAACACTTAATAACATGGGGTCAATTTATAGTCAGCAAAAAGACCTTGTTAAAGCACTTGATTATTTTGAACGGAGCTTAAAGTTAAGGGAAGAAATTAAAGATAAAAATGGAATTGCCAAATCGCTTAACAGTATTGGGATATTGTACAAAACCAAAGGTAAGCTGGATTTGGCATTAGAATATTATAATAAAAGCCTGAAAATTCGCGAAGAGTTAAATGATAAACAAGGCATAGCCATTTCATTAAACAATATTGGCCTTATTTATAAGATTAAAGGCGATTATGAAAAGTCTCTGACCTTTTTTACAAGAAGCTTGAACATTAAAAGGAGCTTGGATGAAAAAGAAGGTATTTCTACATCGTTCAACAATATTGGAAACATCTTATTTGCTCAAAAAAAATATTCAATTGCCCACGCTTACGCTGATAGTTCACTTTTGCTTTCCAAAGATCTGGGATTTCCGTACAATATTCAACATGCTGCTAGTTTAAATTCGCGAATAGATTCTGCAATGGGTAATTTTGCTGCAGCATTTGAAAACTATAAACTTTTTATTATTTATAGAGATAGCATAAACAATGAAGGTACACGAAAGGCCAGTATTAAAAGCCAGTTAAACTATGAATTTGAAAAGAAAGAAGCAGTAATAAAAGAACAACAAGAAAAAGAAAGAGCCGTATCAGAAGAAAAAAATCGGTTTCAAAAGATCGTTATTTTATCGGTTGGCTTAGGTTTTTTATTGGTGACCATATTTGCCGCTGTTATTTTGCGCACTTTAAAAACCACACGTAAACAAAAAATAATTATTGAGACAAAACAAAAAGAAATATTGGATAGTATTTATTATGCTAAACGAATTCAAATAAGTTTATTGCCATCTGAAAAATATATTCAAAAAAATTTAAAACAATTTCAAAATAATCCGTGAAAAGTTTTTTAAAATATTTTATCTTTTTTATGATCGGGTTTATCGTAAGCGCCGCTGCCAATAACCTTGAACAGGGCGAAGCAATAGATTCTTTAGCACGGCTTATCAAAAATGTTAAACAAGACACTATAAAATTGCGCTTACTTTACTTGATGAGCAATGAATGTGCCGAAGAAGATATTTTAAAATATGCCAAACCGGGTCTTGAATTAGCGGACGCAATTTTAAATAGTTCGGAGAAATTGTCTGCCAATGCAAAAAAAAATGTTCTCAAGCATAAAGCATTATGTATTTGTAATATTGGTTTTGCGTTTCAGGAAAATGACGACTATGAAAACGCGCTTGCTTATTACATAAAAAGTTTAAAGATCCAGGAAGAGATTGGTGATAAACACGATATTGCCCTCTCCTTAAATAATCTAGGAGCGGCTTGGCAAAGCCAGGGTAACCTTAAAAAAGCGCTTGATTATTATAAAAAAAGCGTGGCCATCCAGGAAGAGATTGGCGATAAAGAAGGTAAAGCCAATTCATTAGGCAATTTAGGGTTAATCTATCAGGACCTTGGAGATCCAAGCAGATCGCTTGAATGTTATTTTGAATCCTTAAAATTGGAAGAAGAGATCGGCGAAAAAACAGGTATGGCCATTACCTTAAACTGCATTGGAGGCATTTATAATAATCTTGGCGATATTTTAAAGGCAATCGATTATTTTAGCAGAAGCATAAAAATACATGAAGAGCTCGGTGATAAAAATGGCCTCGCACAATCATTTGGCAATATCGGCTCGGTGTATCTTAGTCAGAATGACATTACAAAAGCATTAGAGTTTTTTACAAAAGCATTAAAATTAAATGAGTCCATTGATCGTAAGGAAGGTATTATTGTTTGCTTAAATAATATTGGCGCTGCTTATAGTCGCCAGAAAAATATGCAAAAAGCCCTTGAGTATTACAGCCGTAGTCTTGAGTTGGCAAAAAAACTGGGACGTATTGCAGATGTTACGCTCCTTCTAAACAATGTTGGAAATATACACGAAAAACAAAAAGATTATACAGCAGCACTTGTTATGTATTACAAAGGTGCAAGCCTGGCTAAAAAAACAGGTGATAAAAAAGCCTTGGCTCAATCCTTAACTAATATTAGCTCAATTTATTTTATGCAAGCCATGGTGCCAAATACCGAAACAATAAAACCATTTGGGAAAAAAGCAAAATACACACTTTCTTACGCTTATGCAGATACTGCATTTATAATCGCAAAGGAATTGGGTTACCCTGCAAATATTTTAAAAGCAGAGCGCATACTTGCCAAAGTAGATTCTGCTAATGGTAATTTTAAAGAGGCATTTTATCATTTAAAACAATGCATTATGTACCATGATAGTATAGAGAATGAAAATACCCGCAAGGCAAGTGTAAAAAATCAATTAAAATATGAATTCGAAAAAAAAGAAGCTGTAATAAAAGAACAACAGGAAAAAGAACGCGCCCTGGCAACGGAAAAAGATCGCTTTCAGAAAATTGTTATCTGGTCTGTCGCAATAGGCTTACTTTTAGTCGTTATCTTTGCCGGATTTATTTTGCGCACTTTAAGGATCACCAAACATCAAAAAATAATCATCGAAGAAAAACAAAAAGAGATTCTGGATAGCATTTATTATGCCCGAAGAATTCAGAAGAGTTTATTGCCTACCGAAAAATATATAGCGAAAAATTTAAAATAATGACAACTTGATAAGGTCTAAACCCAAATAATATACATGTCTTTAGGTTAAGAAATTGTAACATTATTTTAAATCCAAATCTTTATGTGGATAAAACCTTACAAAATGACTTTTTTCGATAAAACAAAAACGTTATTTTTCATGTTAATTAAAGTATTAATATGCCATCCATGAAAAAATTGCTTTTCTTTTTTATATCATTATTTGCACTCCATTCAGTTGCCGTTAATAAAGAAAATAAATTACAAAATAATAGCCCCGAAAATATTATAACCGGTAAGCTTGAATCATTTATTAAAGAAAAAAAATTTCAACCTGATGAGGTGTTAATGTATCCGGGTATAAATTCTAAGCCGCTTAAAACTAAATTAACCGAATTAGTTAATGAGTCTGCTAAAGATTTTATGCAAGTTGCCGCAAGTAATCCATCTGATGAAAGTTATCAAATAAAAATCAAAGCCGGTCTCGAACGTTTTAACACATACTATTCTGAGCTAAGTTCAGAGGATTTGGACAGGATCTACCATTATTTTGAACAATTAATTGAAATTGTCGGCCTAAAAAATCCCGGCAACTATTTAAAAAAATGGCGTTACGGCTAAGCCAATAATTAAAAGAAAACTCAATCCTTCTTAAAAATTTCCTGCTTTGTTCGGGATTCAAAAAATTCCCTATCTTTATTTCCGCTTTTAAGAAAATGAAAAAGATAATTACCGTATTAATTTTTTTTCTGTTCACAAGTTTTATGCCGCCAAAAGAATCTTTTGAGGGTATTATTACTTATAAGATTGTTTTTACATCTAAACCGGGTAACGAAGAATACACCAAACATCAATCACAAAAATATGGTACCAGCTTAAAGCTTACACAATATAAGAACGGTAATTTTAAACGCGAATATCCATCCAGCGGTTTAATATTTGGTATTGATTTTAATATTTATATGCAATCGGTAAATCGGCTTTACACGAAGATTCGAAATAGCGACACGATTAAAGCCTCCGATTGTTCTAAAAATACATTGATCCAAAAAGAAGAAACCGATAAACCAGACGAAACAATTAAGGGTGTAGTTTGCAGATCTTATTACATTTCTGGTGGCGATGCCAGAAGCAAGCAGCCTACTAGCTTGCAGTATTTTTACCCTACCGATAAAGAATTTGTTGATTGGAAATTATATGCCAACTTTAATGATCTATTTTACAATAAAGTTGTTTTTAAAATGCAAGCCCCTTTCTACAAATTAATCATGGAGCTTTCAAAATATACTATCACGTTTGAACTCGAAAAAATTGAAGCTAAAAAATTAACTGAGGACCCTCTAAAGTTCCCTGCAGGAAAACCCGTAAAAGAATTATAAATCATGGTTAAACAAATTTTTATTAGCTTTTTGTTTTTTTTCTCACTAATTTGTATCGGGCAACAAAAAACCCTTTTCCCTCCTGCCGAATTTTATTCCTGCTGGAAATCATCTCACGAAGAAAATAATGAAAAAGCAAAAACGGAAGTTTATCGGCCTTGTACATACACCAAATTTCCACCAAGCATGTTTAGGTTAGAAATAGAATTTTTCATAACCGGTAAATGTAAATATCTACATGTGGGGCCTACAGATATACATTATTATGTAGATGGGAAATGGGGCATGAATAAAAAAACAAGAATAATTACTGTTTTTGACGATAAAGGAAAATTAGCTTATAAATATAAACTGAAAACAGTTAAGAAAGATGAACTTGTTTTATTATCGGTAAATTAAGCATGAAAAAGATTCTTGCTCTTTTTTTGATATTTCTGGGTTCCGGTTTTGTGATCTATTCTTTAATGGTGCTGGCAAGTTGTTTTGCATTATTATCTTCAACAGAGTTTAATAGTGTTGGCATTGGTTATTCAATAGGTACCTTATTTGGCCCACTATTACTGATAGCCTTTTCAAGGTGGATGATTCGCAGGGGCATAAAACTTTTTAAACAAAATTCCCCATTAACTAAATAAATTCTGCGATCTGGGTATATTTTTACTCATATTGTCGCAGTTTTCATACATTAAAAAATAAAGCAATACTGTATCTCTTTAATAACAAGCCATATGATCGTGGCATGATATTTACATTGTTACTTACAGCGGAATATAAATAACGCTTAAAATTTAAATATTATGAAAAATTTGATGTACATAATTGCCTGCTCGCTTTTATTTGGCGCTTGCGGTAATTCACAAAAACAAACAAACGATGAGCAAACAAAAGCTATGATCGATTCTGTAAATGCAGTAAACGCTGTTAACATAGCTAATATAGAGCGACAAAAAAGTATCGATTCAATGAATCAGATCGTTACTTCTGAAAAAGAAAAAACACACCAACAACATGTCGCGTATGTTGCTACTAGTAACACCGGCAACAATAGCAATACATCAGCCACCCCAGAAGAAAAGAAAAAAATGAACAATAAAACCAAGGGCGCAATTATCGGCGCTGGTACAGGTGCCGTTTTAGGTGCCGTTACAGGTGTTGTTTTAGATGGCAAAAAAGGCGAAGGTGCAGTTGTAGGCGGTTTAATTGGCGCAGCAGCAGGCGCAGGTGCAGGTGCTGCTATCGGCAACGCTAAGGATAAGAAAAAAGCAAAAGGAACAACTACAGTTCAACCAAAATAAAATTAAGCGGCCCTATCAAACATTAGGCCGTTTTTTGATAAACTACAAGTTCTTAATTTTGTAGTTTTACCCGGCACGCGCTCAAGCGCGTGCTTTTTTGTGATATGGAAAGGATTTGTTTGGTCAGAAATAATTTTTATCTTTAAGATCGTTATGAACCTTTCAAAAATAATATTTAGCGCTTTGTTCATACTGTTATTCATTAACGGTAAAAGTCAAAAAAAGACAAGCCATGAACAACTTAAAGGCTTGTGGATATTGGATAAATACGAAATGTATGATTCGCTTTCCGGCAAATGGTCGATAGAAACCAGCCGTATGGGTTATATCGGTTATATTTTATTTGATGATATTGGGCACATGGCAGTGCAAATTACACCTGCAGATTATCACGAATTTGATATCAATAAAAAAGCTGATAGCGTTGGGATGAAGGTTGTAGTAAACTATTACAGCAATAATCTAATTTATTTTGCAGATTATAAGGTGGAGGGGTCTACTTTAGAGCATAAGATCCTTTCTTCTACCAATCCCGAAAGTATTGGGGCCATTTTAAAGCGCGATTTCGAGATCAAAGGCAAAACCTTATTGTTAACCCCAAAGAACAGGTTAAGCGGCGCTAAGATCCGCATGAAATGGGTGAAAGTGCAATAAGTCCGTAGCTACTCCTACAAAAATTTCCTAATTTTTTCTGTTACAAATTTATTGCCGTTTTCGTTTATTTATGTAAATAAATGAGTGAAAATGCTTTTCCAATTATTAAAGATCTTTCTTTCAAAATTTATTTGTAATAAATTTATATAAATATTAATTCATGATAAAAATCTACTAAGAAATTAATTTACCGGAACATCAAAAGGTGTCTATATTTTATCAATTATAAAGAAAAATGCCTCGTGCCAAAAAACTTAACATTGATCAATTAGATTTGTTCCGTTCATTAATGTGCAAAAGAGGAATCGCCAAGATCCCCTTTTTTTATTCTCCCTGCTAATGTTTTAATGGATTATTCTATCTTTAACATTAAGTTTTCCGGGATCTTTATGGAATAAAGTTTTTACCGGCATCTATATATTAAAATAACCCTAAAAACCCATGAAAACCCTCCTTTTAAGTCTTTTTAGCACATTCGCCATTACCGGCTTTGCCGATTTAACCGAAAAACTTGGGCCAGACTATCACATCACCAAAACAGCGCCAAGTAAAGCACTTACGGCAAAAGAGGCTATGTTTATATTTACATTTATTGATCCAAAAGGCCAGATTATAAAAAGCGACATAAGTTCTTCTCAAAACAAAATAAACAAAACGCTTAAGTCTGACGCCACAGGCAAATTCATACTTAAAGTTACACCGGGTAAACATATCTTCCAGTTTTTTTATAATGCAACCTATGGCGAAATATACACCGACTCTATTCAAATAAAACCCGCCCATGTAACAGAAATAAATGTTTACTTCCGAAAAGCCAACGAGGCAATGATCGTTGACAAACCTGTTATTTATGTTTACAGCCAGCACAAAGAAAAAGTATCCATTAAGCTAGATCTTAAAGGTGATTTTTTATTTACCTATCCTGAATATAAAAATGGTTGGAGTTTTACAGCCAACCCCGATGGAAGTATTGAAATGAATGATAAAAAATACCATTATTTATTTTGGGACGGAAAATTAAATATCGAAACTGCAAAATTAGATCTTACCGAAGGTTTTATTGTTAATAAAAAAGACCAAGTAAAATTCTTTGAAGATAAATTAGCGCAAATGGGTTTAAACTCGCAAGAGATAGAAGATTATATTACGTATTGGTGCCCAAGAATGAGTGCAAACGAAAAAAATTATATTCATTTTATCTTTAACGAAACTTATAATAATTATGCAAGCATCAACATCGATCCAAAACCCGATCATCTTTTCCGCGTTTGTATGTTATGGTCTAAAGCAGGAAATACTGAAGTTAAAGAACAAAAAATAGAAAGCTTTAAACGTAGTGGCTTTACTGTTGTTGAATGGGGCGGGACTGAAATGAACGACAAAATTAACTTTTTTAAATAATTTAAACTGTGCAACATTTTATATTTTATTTATTTGTAGTGCTTAGTATTTCATTGTCGGGCAAAGGATTTGCGCCTGATTATAATATTACCAGTTCAAACCAGGATAAATCATTAAAAAAAACAGAGGCCGTATTTGTGATCACATTTTATAGCGATGAAGAGATCGGGCTCGTAAAAAACCAAATTATTTTTTCGTACAATGCAGTTAATAGTAAGCAAATACCAAATGAAAAGGGTCAGGTATCTTTAACTGTTAAGCCGGGAAAATATGTATTTAAGTTTTTCTATAATTCCAGTCACAACGAAATAACTACAGATTCTATTGCCATAAACCCCGGCTTTAGAACAGAAATGCGGGTTGATTTTAGATCTTCAACACGGCCGGTTATTATGAAAAAACCGGTTATTTATGTTTACAGTTTACAAACCGAAAAGGTTTCTATAAAATTAAATTTAAAAGGAAATTTTTTGTTTACGTATCCTGAATATAAAGACGGCTGGAACTTTATTGCTAACCCCGATGGAAGTATTGAAATGGGCGAAAAAAAATACCATTATTTGTTTTGGGATGGCAATGTAAAGATTGAAAAAAGTAAACTTAATTTAAACGAAGGTTTTATTGTACAAAAAAACGAGCTAATCACTTTTTTTGAACAGAAATTAAAATACATGGGTTTAAATTCGCAAGAGATACAGGATTATATTACCTATTGGTGTCCGTTAATGAATGTAAATGAAAGCAACTATGTTCATTTTATGTTTAACAATGAATGCGACGAATACGCAAAAATGAATGTCGCTCCAAAACCCGATCATCTTTTTCGCGTTTACATGCTCTGGTCTAAAGTAGGGCCCGCAGAAGTTAAAGAACAAAAAATAGAAAATTTTAAACGTTCAGGCTTTACTATTGTTGAATGGGGAGGAACCGAATTCCCGAATTTAACATTAGAAGAAAAACTTTAAGCCAAAATTGTTGTATTTTTATATTGTACATTTTATGGTATAGGGTCTTTGCGTTCTTACACGACCAATATGTATAAAGCGTAATATTTCATGCAATGAAAAAACTACTCTACCTAAAAATTCTTGTTCTTCTGAGTTTTTCTATCCGCTTAAACGCGCAAACACCGTTATTTGGTAATGAGTTTCATGTAAAAATAAATGGTTTAGCTTTTGATGCTATGGAGCCGTTTATATCTACAGATGGCAACGCCCTTTTTTTTAATAGTATAAATGATGGTACAACCACAAGTTTATATTACGCTTCAAAAGTAAACGATTCTACTTTTAATTTTATTGGCCCTGTGCCGGTGGTTAATCAAACCGTTACGCCACGTTTGGATGCCGTTGCCTCTGTTGATTCTTTAAATAATTTTTATTGGGTATCTACACGCAACTATCCGGCTAATTCTGAAAATCTTCAACGAGTTAGATTTTTAACGAGCAGTTATACTAATTTCGGTCCGCTACATGGCAATTTTTATATTCCCCTACCCGGCTGGATAATTATGGATGCCGGTATAAATTTTTCCGGCGATCAACTTATCTATTGTAATGCTTTTTTTAATGGTTGCGTCAACTCTTCGCCGTGTAGGGCATCTTTAGGCCTTGCAAATAAAGCAAACGATTCCACTTTCAATAAAGACTCTAACACAAATATTATAATGGCCAACGTAAATGATACCGCAAATTATATTGTTTATGCGCCGGCCTTAACTAAAGATGGTTTGGAGTTGTATTATACACGATTATTAAAAAATTCTACACAAACTCAAATTATGGTAGCTACGAGAAGCAATACCGTTACAGCATTTAGTGCCGGAAGTGTTTTAATTGGCGCGCCATATATTGTTCCTGAAGCGCCAACGTTAAGCAGCGATAAAACTAAAATGTATTATCATCGTAAAAACGGCGCGTTGTTTGAAATTTATTTAAGATATAGAACTGGCACAAGTGGCATCCATAAAAATGTGCCCGACGCGGGTTTCGAGATCTACCCCAACCCAACTAGCGGCCCCGTTTATATTCGCTCAAACAAAGATCTTAACATTACTGTTTACAATACTTTGGGTGATCTTTTCTTAAGAACAAGGTCAAACAATTTTGATCTTACAGATCTTTTACCGGGTGTTTATATTATAAACCTTAGCGATCACACGATGAATAAAACCGTAAAGTTGATAAAACAATAAACAACTTTTTTATATTTCTTCGCTTGCGTTTCTCTGTAATTTTATTTAGCACGCAAATTCTAAAACTTATTGTTTACCTTAATAAAATATTTTAACTTAGTTAAACAAAAAAGTTATGGAAAAAGAAATAATAATCGACAGCACAAAAATAAAGTTTGATGTCTTACAGGTAATTGATAAAAATAATAGCGCTACTGAAGAACAGGTAATTGCTATTAATGCAACAGATATTATTCATTTACCTGATGTTGTAGAGAAAGCCCTTGCTTACATTTCAAAAACTTTTCCAAATATGAAAACCATTTACTATAGGGTTTCGGTTAATATTACGCCTATTATGGTAGATAATACCAACCATTCTGCTTCGGCAATTAATATTAGCCCCGAAGACCTAAAAAAGTACGAATTAACTTTAGAAAGTTTAAAATCAAAGTATTAATTTTTATGGCAAAAAAAGATAAACGCATTGATGATTATATTGCTAAGTCTGCCGGTTTTGCACAACCTATTTTAAAACATTTTCGCGAAGTAGTCCATAAAACTTGTCCGGATGCGGAAGAGACTATGAAGTGGAGCTTTCCGCATTTTGATTACAAAGGCAGTATGATGTGCAGCATGGCCGCATTTAAACAACACGCTGTTGTTGGTTTTTGGAAAGCGCCCTTAATGAAAGACGGTGGAAAATTAGTTGCGATGGCTAAAACCGAAGAAGCCATGGGTCATTTAGGGAAATTAAAGTCGTTAAAAGATCTTCCAAAAGATACCATACTTGCTAAATATATAAAAGAGGCCATGAAATTAAATGATGAAGGCGTTAAATTTTTCCCAAGAGCAAAAACGCCTGCTGTAAAAAAAAACTTAGTAGTGCCAGATTATTTTATGAAAGCACTTTCAAAAAATAAAAAAGCATTAAAAACATTTGAAGATTTTAGTAATTCTAACAAAAAAGAATATGTGAGTTGGTTAACAGAAGCTAAAACCGAAGAAACCCGTATGAGTCGCTTAACTAAAGCAATAGAATGGTTGAGCGAAGGGAAAATAAGAAACTGGAAATATTCAAAATAGCTATTTTATTATATGAGCAAATTAAAAAATAAAGAACAGCTAAAAAATATTGATCTTTCTTCTCAAAAGAACGCAAGAGAGCGTTTTGATAATTGCGAATTTAGTAAGTGTATTTTTACCGATCTTTCTAACCTCAGTTTTTTAGATTGTGATTTTAGGGACTGTGATCTTAGTAATTTAAAAGCAACCAATAGCCGTTTGCAAAACGTT
Source organism: Bacteroidota bacterium (assembly GCA_013697245.1). Lineage (GTDB taxonomy): Bacteria > Bacteroidota > Bacteroidia > B-17B0 > Aurantibacillaceae > Aurantibacillus. The sequence continues at coordinate 215,292 of JACCXH010000001.1, read as the reverse complement.
TCTTTTTATGATTGTAAGTTACTGGGGCTAAATTTTTCGGGCGCTATTGATTTTGCATTAGAGTTACATTTTGAAAATTGTATTTTAGATTACGCGTCGTTTGACAGGAAGAAAATAAATAAAAGTTCTTTTAAAAATTGTAAGATCCATAATGCCAATTTCACACAAGCTGATCTTTCAAAATCTACTTTTATTAATTGTGATCTTTTTGAATCGCTATTTGACAATACGAATATGAGCACAGTAGATTTTACAAGCAGCAGAAACTTTCTTATAGACCCTGAGGTTAACAACATAAAGAAAGCGAAATTTTTACAGCAGGATCTCGCAAATCTTTTATACCGGCATCATATAATTATTGAGTAAATACCATTAATTATTTGTATTTTTGATATACAACTACTCTTCATGCAACCAACTAAAATACCGGGCACTCAGGATCCTTTTTTGAGTGAGTTTAACATGAACCAGTTATTTGAGCAATCTTTTATTGGCATGTCGGTTCTTTCTTTGGATGGAAAGTGGATAAAAGTTAATTCGCATTTATGCAAGATGTTTGGTTACAGCAAAGAAGAATTACTTGAAAAAAAATTTAACGATATTACCCATTCTGATGATAAAGACATTGGCACTTTACAGGCCAAGCTACTTATTACCGGTGAAATTGAACACTTTGAAATTGAAAAAAGATACATTCATAAAGATGGTCGTATTGTTTATACCCTTTTAAACTCTGCGCTTATTAAAGATGAAAAGGGGACGCCAAAATATTTTATCTCACAAACAAAAGATGTTTCTGAATTAAAAAGTTCGATTGAAGCTTTGAGAATAAGTGAAGAAAAATTTCGTTCTATTTTTGAGAAAGCACCAATTGGTATTGCTCATTTTAATTCCGAAGGAAATATTACCGCCTTTAACAAAGTGTTAATGGATATTTTAGGTACTTCAAAAGAAAAGATCAGTAACGTTAAAACAACTGCTGATGTTAAAGATGAGAACCAATTAACCGCCTTAAAAGAAGCCCTTGAAGGAAGGATTGGCACACACGAAGGTGAATACAAATCAATACTAAGTGGTAAAAGCACGTATTTAAAAACAATTTATGCACCACTGTTTGGCCCTGATGGTAAAGTTATTGGCGGCACTTCAATTTCTGAAGATATTACCAGCAGAAAATTATATGAACAAAGAATTAAAACTTCTTTAAAAGAAAAAGAACTATTATTACGTGAAGTGTATCATCGCGCAAAAAACAATCTTCAAACAACTATCAGTCTTATTAATATTCAAATTAATGAATCTACAAATAAGGAATTAATTAGTGCTTTACAAGAAACAAAGAACCGGTTATATGCCATGTCAAAAGTACACGAGGTACTTTGCAAGTCTGATAATCTTGATTACATTCTTTTAAAAGCCTATATTAATGATCTGGTTGGAAACTTTGATTATTCAAATCTTCGTTACGATACTGAAATTGAAAGATCGCTTACACTTAATATTGATCAAACAAATACTGTTGGTCTTATTTTAAATGAATTGATAACAAATTCATTAAAACATAATCCCGATAAAACCATTGCTATTTGTATAAAGATAAAAAAAACCGAAACAAATGCCATTAATTTTTATTACTCAGATAATGGCCAAGGCATTAACAACGAAACATCTTTTTTAACTAATACTGCATTAGGTATGAACCTGGTTAAAGTTCTTGTTGAAGAGCAGTTAGAGGGTACCCTAAAATGCACAAATGATAATGGCTTTAACATGCATATAGAATTTAAAGCGAATCTTTAACTCTTTACTTTCTTAATTTTTATGGTGGCATTGGCCCGTCATATTGCAGGCAAGGAATATCGTCAGATATAAAACAAGGATGATTGAATTTAAATTCAATTTTGCTTATATTTTTATCTTTTATCTCTAAAACATGGTAAGGTTTTTCCCACCAGGTTTTTAAGCAGTTTTCATCGGCGGTTATAAATTGTTTTTTATAAAGTGTAATATCTAGTTTTTTCACTTGTTGTTGTTGAATTATAGAATAATTACCCGGCGGGAGTTGAAATGAGAATTTTCCTGTGGTATCGGCTTTAAAACTTAAAATGATCTTTCCTTTGGTTGTATTTGTTTTTCCTTTTCTCACATAAAATATTTTGCCCGCATAGGGTTTAAGTTTTGTGAACTCTGCCATCATTTCCGGGGAAGGTTCAATGCCTCCACAATAAGAAAAACTATGCAAGACAGTACCACTTATAGTTACTTTTTTTACACTGTTGCTTTTCGTTTGTGCAATTGTTATACCAAATACAAAACAAAGAATAAATGTTATAAAGTCGGCTTTGCTTTTCATGTTATTTTAGTGTTTAGATGTTATAAATGTAGGAATTCCATAACGTATTCATGAAATATTCATAATACTACAATTTGTAGCATTACCCTGCTATGATCTGTACTACCTTTACATTAAGCAAAAACATGGAAACGCCAATAACCAGTTACTTTAAAGGCCGCGGAGCTCAAGTAAACATAAATAATAAATTTAATAAGCAAAAGTATGCTCAGGAACATGTGGAAGGTTTGGACGAAGAATTTCTTCAAAAAGAAAAGACAGAGATCATTTATACTTATCCCAAAACGATCATTAACAAGGTTGAGAGCGAAGATGTTGGAGGCGAATACTCTTTAAATCCTTATCAGGGTTGCGAGCATGGTTGTATTTATTGTTATGCCCGTAATACCCACGAATATTGGGGTTATAGTGCAGGGTTGGATTTTGAGAGAAAGATAATTGTCAAAAAAAATACTGTTGAACTACTTGAAAAAACTTTCAGTAACAAAAAATGGAAGCCTGCCCCTATTATGTTATCAGGCAATACAGATTGTTACCAGCCAATAGAGCGGCAATTAGAGATAACACGTAAAATTTTGCAGGTATGTTTAAAATACAAACACCCTGTTAGCGTTATAACCAAAAACGCATTAGTTACAAGAGATCTTGATATTCTAACAGAACTGGCGAAACATAAATTAGTACATGTGATGGTTTCTATTACAGGTACTGATGAAAAAGTTCGTCAGCTGTTAGAGCCAAGAACTGCTTCTTATAAAAGCAGGATAAATACAATCGAAACACTAGCCAAAAATAATATCCCTTGTGGTGTTATGGTTGCCCCTATTATTCCCGGCATTAATAATCACGAAATTCCTGAAATAATGGAAATGGTTGGCAATGCCGGTGCTAGCAGTGCTGGTATGACCATTGTTAGACTGAATGGTGCTATTGAACAAATCTTTAAAGATTGGCTAATTAAAAATTTTCCGGATAGAGCCGATAAAGTTTGGAACCAGATCTGCGAATGCCATGGCGGTAAAGTAAGCGATAGTCGCAAAGGCGTGCGCATGCGTGGCGAAGGAAAAATAGCCGAATCCATTCGCCAGTTATTTAAACTTTCCAAACAACGTTTTATAAAACCTTCAGGTTTTGAGTTTAACTGCAATAGCTTTAATTATAAAGCCAACGATGTGCAATTGAGTTTGTTTTAATTTTTGTTCTCTTTTTTGTTGGGCTGTTTCTGGCTCGGCCAATTCCTATATTATAAAGGATATAGCAAATTAGTATACTTTAAACTATTACTATGAAAGAGAAAGAAATAAGCACTATCATTCCGGATGAGATTGTAATGAATAAAATTTATTTTATTCGAAATCAAAAGGTGATGTTGGATAGTGATATGGCTGAACTTTACAATGTAGAAACAAGAGTTTTAAATCAAGCGGTAGCAAGGAATGAAGAGAGATTTCCTACGGATTTTATGTTTCAATTAGATGAAAAAGAATGGGGAAACTTGAAGTCACAAATTGTGATTTCAAGTTGGGGCGGGAGAAGAAAACTACCTTATGTTTATACCGAGCATGGTGTTTTAATGCTATCAAGTGTTTTAAATAGTAAAAGAGCTATAAATGTAAACATTCAAATTATGCGACTCTTTATTCGGATTCGACAAATGTTGATCGACAACACAGAACTCCGTCTTGCTATCGAAGAAATTAGAAAAAAGACTGATAACAACTCAAAAAATATTGAATTGGTTTTTAAATATTTGGATGAACTTCTTGAAAAAAAAAATTGATCGAAAACCGCGAAAAACAATAGGATATAAGCTAAATCGAAAGAAACCAGGTTAAGCTGCCACCAGACCTGTTTTCAGCATATACCTTGTGCTACGGCATTAGAAAATCCCTTTTTTCAAAATAATTCTATAGAAACCGAACCTACTTCTTTCCAATAAATTAACATTAGTTTTCCTTATTTTTTTACAACTTTATAGCCTATAATTACGTTTATTAAAAGTGCAGGGATATAGATTTAAAAATTTTATTGCCGATCCAAAATCGAAGTTTGATGAGCTCTTTAAGATTTTCAAACAACTCATCACACATACCAGTGGTGATGTGGAAGAGGCATTAGATTGGCTCAAACAACTCGATAAAGAATACGAGCTTACTAATAAAGATTATAGCATTGATGATTTTATTGCCGAACTAAAAAACCGTGGTTACCTCCGAGATAAGAACGACGGGCAAGGTGGCATGGCCATTACTCCAAAAACAGAACAAGCTATTCGCGATAATGCATTAGAATATATTTTTGGCAAATTAAAAAAGGGCGCTTCCGGCAATCACAAAACAAAATTTACAGGTAAGAACGGAGAAGAAACAAGCTCTGACCTGCGCGCCTATGAATTTGGCGATTCACCGCAAAGCATTGCCATGATCGATTCTATCAAACAAGCGCAAATAAATCACGGCACCGAAGATTTTAAATTAACCGAAAATGATCTTTTAGTTGGTGAACAGGAATTTAAAACGCAAACGGCTACCGTCCTAATGATAGATATTAGCCATAGCATGATCTTGTATGGCGAAGACCGCATTACACCTGCAAAAATGGTAGCTATGGCCTTGGCAGAAATGGTAAAACGTAAATACCCAAAAGATAGTTTGGATATTATTGTTTTTGGGAACGATGCCTGGCCAATACAATTAAAAGATCTTCCGTATTTACAGGTTGGTCCATATCACACAAATACCGTTGCGGGATTGGAATTAGCAATGTCTATTCTTCGTAAAAAGAAAGCTACCAATAAACAAATTTTTATGATCACCGATGGCAAACCTTCTTGTTTAAAAGAGAATGGCGAGTATTATATGAACAGCTTTGGTTTGGATCGTCGCATAGTAAATAAATGCTTAACGCTTGCCGCTGCTTGCAAACGAAGTAAAATTGAGATCACAACTTTTATGGTGGCTAATGATAGCTATCTCCAGAATTTTATTGATGAATTTACAGAGGCCAATCAAGGCAAAGCTTATTTCACAGGATTAAAAGGCCTTGGCGAAATGATATTTAGAGATTACACAAATAAGAAACGAAAGAAGATATAAGTAAGCAGAAACCAGTTGGCAGTATGCAGTTATAACATGGACACAACAAAAATAAGCAGCTTGCCGTAGGCAGCAGGAACAAGAAACATTAAACGAGAAACAAAAGATATTATGACTCAACCAACAGCAAAAACATTAGGTGAATTAAAAAAAACAGATTACAAATTTTTAAGTATTAAAGACGAATTACGCGAGAATTTAATTGCCAAATTAAAAAAGAAAGAACCCATTTTTGATGGTATTTTTGGTTATGAAGAAACCGTAATTCCCGAAATAGAGCGTGCTATTTTAAGTCGCCATAATATTTTATTTTTAGGATTACGCGGCCAGGCAAAAACAAAAATGGCCCGTCAATTAATAAACTTATTAGATGAATATATTCCGGTTGTAGCCGGTAGTCCTTTAAATGATGATCCTTTACAACCTATTTCTAATTTCGCCAAAAATTTAATTGCTGAAAAAGGTGACGCCACGCCAATTAATTGGATCCATCGCAACGACCGTTTTGCCGAAAAACTAGCAACGCCCGACGTGAGTGTAGCAGATCTAATTGGCGATCTTGATCCTATTAAAGCTGCGAATTTAAAATTATCGTTTGCTGATGAAAATGTAATTCATTACGGTTTAATTCCGCGCAGCAACCGGTTTATTTTTGTAATTAATGAGTTACCAGATCTGCAGGCACGCTTACAGGTTGCCTTATTTAATATTCTACAGGAAGGTGATGTGCAAATTCGCGGGTTTAATTTACGTATTCCGTTAGACCTTCAATTTGTTTTTACAGCTAATCCCGAAGATTACACCAATCGCGGAAGCATTGTTACACCATTAAAAGATAGAATTGGCTCTCAGATCTTAACGCATTATCCTAAATCGTTAGAGCACTCAAAACAAATTACACAAGACCAGGTTAAATTTAATAAACAACAAAAAGAGATTGAAGTGCCTGAGATCTTAAAAAATTTAGTGGAACAAATTGCTATTGAAGCGCGCAGCAGCGAATTTGTTGACTCCAAAAGTGGTGTGAGTGCGCGTTTAACCATTAGCGCTTACGAAAGTTTGATCAGCGCGGCAGAATTACGTTTCTTAAAAAATAATTTAAGTTATTCTTTTGCAAGAGTAAGCGATCTATATGGCGCCATTCCGGCCATTAACGGCAAAATAGAGTTGGTGTATGAAGGCGAACAGGAAGGCCCTGCCGTGATCGCACAAAATTTAATTTCATTAGCGATCAGGAATACCTTTGTACAATTGTTTCCTGATCCTGCAAAATTAAAACGTAAAAAAGAATCGTCAGATTATTCTGCTATTACTAATTGGTTCTCGCAAAGCAATATTTTAGATCTCCTCGATCATGAAAATGATAAGGTATATTCATCTGCACTAACAATCGTTGATGGATTAGAAGATCTTGTAAAAAAATATCATCCCCATGTAAAAGGGGCAGATAAATATGTGTTAATGGAATTTGCATTACATGGCCTGGCAGAACATTCTTTATTAAGCAAAAATAAACTCGTGCAAGGTGTTAGTTTTAAAGACTTATTTGGCTCTTTATTAAATACTAATTTAAATTTTGATAAGGGCGAGAATTAATATATCGTTATGAGAAGCGAGAGTTTTATTTTTTAGATTCCTTTTTTTCAGAATAACATACAAACTATTTCTTAAAGCTATTTCTTAAGGCCAGCATTTTAATTGCGGTTACGGCAGCTTCATCGCCTTTGTTACCATGCTTTCCTCCTGCCCTTGCAAGGGCTTGTTTTTGATCGTTTGGTGTTAAAACACCAAAAATAAAGGGAAGGTTATATTTTATGTTCAGATCAGTAATACCTTTTGCAACAGCATCACAAATAAAATCAAAATGTCTTGTCTCGCCTTGTATAACACAACCAAGACAAATAACAGCGTCCACATTTGTAAATTCCGCCAGGTATTGCGCACCAAGGGTTAATTCAAAACTTCCGGGTACTGCTCTTACAATAATATTTTCTTTTTTAGCGCCATTCTTTAATAATGTTTTTATAGCGCCTTCTTTTAATGCGTTGGTAATTTCGTGGTTCCATTCAGAACATACAATGCCAAATTTATATGCTTTTGCATTTGGTATGGGGCTTCCTTCTGTACTGGATAGATTTTTATTTTTACTGCTCATATTTCTAAAATAAAAAAGTCTGCCCGAAAGCAGACTTTTTATAAAACATTTTTACGAATTATAGATTACCTAAAGCTTTTACTTTAGCAATATCTCTTTCAATTTCTTTTCCTTCGTTACTTTTAATATATTCTTTTTGAATGCGCTCGTATAAAGCTAAAGCCTCTGTAAAATTAGATTTTTGCTCATAAGCAAATCCGGCTTTTTTAAGATAGAAAGGAGTTGTAAAACTATTCTTACTTTTTTCGGCGGCTTTTAAATAATATTTTATCGCATCATCTACTTTATTTAATTCCATATTACAATCTCCAATTGCTCCAACAGCAATAGGTGCAATTATTTCATCATCACCATCATACTTCTGTAAGAACTCAATAGCTTGTTCAAATTTACCGGTACGTAAATAACAAATACCTGCGCAGTAATTTGCAAGGCTTCCTGTTTTTGTCATGCTATATTCATCTGCAATAGTTTCAAAACCCATAATTGTTTTTTGACCATCAGGAGACATTACACTTACGCCACCTTTTAAAGCGATATTAAAACTATCTGCTTCAAAATAATTTTGAGCCCAAAATATTTCGTTAGAAGCTTCGTTTTCTTTTTCAGGCAAATAATACAATTTAAAAAAGCAAAATGCCCCAATAATAAGTAGTAAACCACCACCCACATAGGTGATCATTTTTTTATTTGTCTCATAAAAAAGTTGAATGCCTTCTAAGCTAGGATCAATTGTTTTTGTGGGTGTTTCCTCTACCGTTTCTTCGATGTTTTCGTTCACCTCAGTTTTCTCAGTATTATCCACGGTTGTTTCGTCTTTTAAATCAGCCATTTATACGTAAAATTAGTCTGCAAAAATAGCTTTTTTTCCGTAAAAATCTAATTTGTAATTCAAAAAACCACCCAAAAAAGGCGTATTTTTGCTAAAATCCATGTATTTAAAGCAACTTTCCATAATAAACTTCAAAAATTACTCCGAATTTGAGGGCCAATTTTCCCAAAAAATTAATTGTTTTGTGGGTAATAATGGCATGGGAAAAACCAATTTATTGGATGCTATTCATTATTTATCTTTCTGTAAAAGCTTCTTTAATTCAATTGATAGTCAGAATATTAAGCATAACGAAGGTTTTTTTGTATTACAGGGGAATTTTGAAAAAGCCGGCGAGCAAACCGAAGTATATTGTGGTTTAAAACGCAACCAAAAAAAGATCTTCAAAAAAAATAAAAAAGAATACGAGCGTTTAAGCGAACACATTGGTCAATTTCCCCTGGTAATGATCTCTCCAAGTGATGCAGAATTGATAAATGGAAGCAGCGATATTCGCCGAAGGTTTTTAGACGGCATTATTTCGCAATACGATAAAGTATATCTTGATAAATTAATTTCTTACACTCATGTTTTAAAACAACGCAACGCACTTTTAAAACAATTTTTTGAAAGCCGGACCTTCGATTCTGAAACAATTGAGATATGGGACGATCAATTAATTAATTATGGCAGATCTATTTTAGAGATCCGCTTACAATTTTTAAAACATTTTATTCCTTTATTTAATTCTTACTACCAGTTTATTAGCGAAAGTAAAGAAGAGGTTGCACTGCATTACGAAAATAGTTTGGGTGAAAAAGATTTTAAAACTGCGATCATCACTTCGCTGGCGCGCGATAGAGCTGTGCACTATACAACTGTTGGTCCGCATAAAGATGATCTTGAATTTACGTTGGATGGCTTTAGTTTAAAAAAATTTGCCTCGCAGGGCCAGCAAAAATCGTATTTATTGGCGCTTAAATTAGCCCAATTTGAATTTATTAAGGAGCAAAAAAACACTAAACCATTATTGTTACTGGATGATGTTTATGATAAATTAGATGAAGAGCGCTTTACAAAGTTATTAGAAATGGTAAGCAGCAATAGTTTTGGACAGGTTTTTATTACAGACACGCATTTAGATCGCATAGAACATTTGTTGAACAAAAAACAAATAGAGAACAAGATCTTTATTGTTGGTGAAGGCAGCGCCAAACTTATTGAAACCTAATCGATACTTTTCTTTTCCTCAATTTTTTGATCGTTATTATTATTGTACCATTTAGCAATATTGATCACAATACCTAAGGACGAAAAGTTATTTGCCTGTTTTATATTGTGTGGCGTCATATTTATTGTTTGGCCGTATTGCAATTGTATCTTCAGGAATTTATAACCTCCTCTTAGTGTAATAGCCGGCTCTGCAAACATAAATACCGGGCCGGTTAGTTGGTTATTATCTAAATAATCATTTTTAAGATCTTGTTCAGAATAATTTTGCTGACTAAAACTGGTGTATTTAACTGTTGAAATTCTTGAACTGATAATAGCATCAAAGAACCTAGTCTTGTATCCAATATCCGGTTGAATGAACATCTTAATCGCATTAGCATTAAAGTTGGCGGTATAAGAATTATTATTGTTATCGTTAAAAGTTTGTTGTTTCGAAACTCTTCCAGCACCGCCACCAACATAACCTTCGAAAATAAAGTTAGTGTTAAGTGGTGTAAAATAACCTATCCCTGCCTCGCCAAGTAAACCGCTATGCTTATACGTGTCGCCGGTTCTGTAATTCATATAAAACCCGTTTGCTATAACCGCAAAATTTTTTCCTAAGGCAAATGCGCCCTGAAGATCATTTTGTGTAATATTAATATGAACCTCACCTTTTTCTTTTAATAAGGGCACATTTGCAGCGTTAGACACATACGTTTGTGTAGTACAACTATTAAAAATGAAAGCGATTATGGCCGAAGAAAATAAAATCAGTTTTTTCATGTTCATTTTATTTCTAATATAAAAGGGATGAAGATTGAATTCACCCCTTTTTAATTTCAGGTCAACATTTTGGGGAAAAGCACTTTCTGTAGAACTTATTCCACTAATTATTACCCAAGTAATGATATAACAAAGATGATTAGTAATATAAATATGATCACTAAAACAATGTATAAAGCCGTTGCAAAAGCATCGCCAATAATGCCTTCCGCTTTATGTGATTTTTGTTTAAAGGTTTTTTGAGATTTAATAGTGGAATTAGAAGCTTCCGTATTTAAAGTCTCTTCTTTCGATAAAGATACCGAAGTGTTGTTTAGATCATAAACTTCGCGTTCAGGCTTTAAGATATTCTCTTTTAAAGATGAGAAACCTGAAGCTATAAGTTTGATTGGGGTTGGTGAAGGCTTAACAACTTCCGTTTCAACGATCTCTTCTTTTTCTTCTTGTTTGATCTCATTCGCTTTTACAATTTCTTTTTGTTGCTGCGAATTTTTATGCGACGCATGCCCGAATTTTGTATAGCGCTGTGTTGTAAACGAATTGCTTTTGCAACCGGTTAAAATAATAAGGGCAATTAATGGTAGGTAGATAAAATTTTTCATGTTTTTATGGTTTTTATTAATAAGACTTCAAAATCTATGCCAGCGCTCCGATAATGAGTAATACCCCAACAACTACGGCTAGTATAATAACCCAAAGCACGATCTTTAAAAGTGTTCCAATTATTCGCTTTGCAGCTTGCTTTTTTTCGTGGGAGGTTTTTTTCGACTTATGAACCAGTTTTAAATTATCAGAATTCAGTACTTCGGGTTTGCTTATCTTAGCACGAGCCGAATAAATATGAGTAGCGACATCGGATTTTAAAATATTTTCTTTTATTGATGAGGAATTTGAACTCATTAATCCAGGTTCTATTTCTTCGTTATCTACAATTTTTTCGTCAACAGTTGTAGTGGAAGGAATAGTTGTTTTCGTAACCGGGTTTCCTTTTTGAGATATTTTATGCGAAGCATGGCTGTACTTCGTATAACGCTGTGTTATAAAAGAATTTCCCTTACAGCCACTTAATATAATAATGGTAATTAATGGGAGATAAATTAGCTTTTTCATGTTTATTTTTTAAAAAAAACAAACTTCAAAAGCTATGCCAATTAAGAGCTAGAATTCACAATTTTTTGGAGTTCTAGGAAAAGGAATTACATCGCGGATATTGGTCATACCGGTAATAAATAATATGAGCCGCTCAAACCCCAGGCCAAAGCCTGCATGAGGACAAGTACCAAAACGTCTGGTATCTAAATACCAGGAAAGTTCTTCTACAGGTATACCCATTTCTTTCATTCTTGTTTCCAGTTTATCTAAACGTTCTTCACGCTGGCTTCCGCCAACTATTTCGCCAATACCCGGAAATAAAATATCCATTGCAGCCACGGTTTTTCCATCGTCGTTCTGGCGCATGTAAAAAGATTTTATCTCTTTTGGATAATCGGTTAGTATAACAGGTTTTTTAAAATGTTTTTCAACTAAATAGCGCTCGTGTTCGCTTTGAAGATCAACGCCCCACTTATCTACCAGGTAAGTAAATTTCTTTTTCTTGTTATGATTACATTCTCGTAAGATCTCAATAGCCTGTGTATAAGTAACACGTTCAAATTTATTATCGAGACAAAATTTTAATTTATCCAACAAAGATAATTCATTGCGTTCATTTTGCGGTTTTTGTTTTTCCTCTTCTTCTAAACGCTGTGATAAGAATTCAATATCCTCTAAATTATTATCCAAAGCATATTTAATAACATATTGCAACATCTCCTCTGCAAGATCCATGTTATCTTTCAATTCATAAAAAGCCATTTCCGGCTCTATCATCCAGAACTCCGCCAAATGACGAACCGTGTTGCTGTTTTCTGCCCTAAAAGTTGGGCCAAAGGTATAGATATCAGAAAAAGCCATGGCAGCCAACTCACCTTCCAATTGCCCTGAAACAGTAAGGTTAACCGATTTACCAAAAAAATCCTGTTTATAATCTATAGCCCCACTTTCATCTTTCGGGATATTATTCAAGTCAAAATTTGTAACGTGGAATGTCTCCCCGGCTCCTTCTGCGTCATTAGCAGAAATAATTGGGGTATGCATGTAAAGAAATCCTTTTTCGTTAAAGAATTTATGGACTGCAAAAGCAAGACTGTTGCGCACACGAAACACTGCGCCAAATGTATTGGTACGAAAACGTAAATGCGCTATCTCGCGCAAAAACTCAAGACTGTGTTTTTTTGGTTGTAGCGGATATTTTTCAGCATCACTATCACCAATAATTTCAACAGAAGTAGCTTTAATCTCTACTGTTTGTCCTTTGCCTTGTGATGCAATAAGCATACCCGTCGCGCTAATAGCTGCCCCGGTAGTTATGCGTTTTAAAGTTTCCTCTGCTGTATTGGTAAAATCAACTACTATCTGTAAATTATTATTAGTAGAGCCATCGTTCAACGCAATGAAAGAATTGTTCCGGAATGTACGAACCCATCCTTTAACCGTTATAGTTTGGTTTGTAGGGATAGTTTTTAAAATGTCTTTTATTCTAAGGCGCGCCATACTAATTTTAATTAAGACCGCAAATTTAAGAAGATTTTGTGATAATGAATGGAAAATTTACACGATGCATCAACACGTTCAATGAATTCGAAACATGAGTAAGACATCTAAAATTTGTCTCTGGTGATAATATGCTACACGAAATTTGGTTAATTTTTTTTTATTTGTAATTAATAAATCATCTTAAGCCTCTAACAATTACTAATCATTAAAAAGCATCAATGAAATTATTTTTGAAAATTGAAAAGAAACAGCTATTGATTTTCAAAGTATTACAAAAATAACTGGGGTTTTGAAAAACACTTAAGTGAAAAATCAATTAGCTACGATAAGTTTTTGTTGCGAAATGACTTTCGAAAAATTATCTAACACTTCAACAATATATACACCAGCGCTAAACTCATTACAGCTAACATAAACTTGAGAAATTCCAACATTTACTAAATGCTGAGATGTTTTTATTTCTCGCCCGTATAAGTCTTTAATTTTTAAAGTAAAACTATTTTCAGTTTTTGAGTTAAAGTTTATGGAAAATTTATCTTTTGCCGGGTTTGGGTAAATTTCAGAAACCGTTAAGTTATCGTAATTACCTTCAATAGGAATAACGAATGTGCTTTTATACTCTCCTTTGTTATCTATACCTGTAACTCTATAATAGTTTATTACGTTAGATTTATATGTATTATCATTAAAAGTATAGTTAGAGGGTTTATTATTCGGCAATTGTCTGCTAATTGTAAGGAAATTAATTCCATCAGTACTTCGCTCTATGATGAACTCAGTCATATTGTTTTCTTCAGATGTTTCCCAGGTTAACTTATTTAAACTAGAAATATTTTCGCCATGAAAATTTTTAAAATTTAACGGGAGTGTTGAGCAAGGACCGGAGCTAGAGGCACATGGAGACTGAAACCGGTAGGCAGTATTAGTCATAGTCCATTGATTATATGGTCCAACACCACCTACAGCATTATGCATGGTTGCATTTACTGGTGGTCTATAAATAGTACCATCGTAACTATGTAAACCCATAACAGCTTCTCCGTTATTAAATGTTGGACAAACACCCTTATTACCTACATGTATTTCTATAATATTACTAGTTTCATATAATTTTATTTGTCCGGTATAATAAATGGAAGGGCTTGATGTTCCGCATGAAAACATAGGAATAGATTCATAAGAAACAACAAATTTTCTATTTGGTGCTACCCCCGTAGTATAATACCGCATTACACCCCCAAGCGCTGGATTAATGTCTTGCCATGGCGCCAAAATAGCATTTCTTGGAATCGAAGTGCCAACAACCGGAGCCGGATTTGGAATCGTGTAACCAGTGCCTACACCGCCGGCAGCATAGGTTGATGTTAAAATATTGGGATAACAAGGCACTCCATCAAACACAAAGGCCCCATTGCTAGCAACGTAACCACCCCAGTATTGGCTCCCCCCAAAGCAAACAGGAAACCCAAAATTAACTATTGTATTAAATAAAATATCATCGGTTGTCGGAAGTGTAGTTCCAACAAATACTTCAAAACTATAGGTAATTGCCGCTGCTGTATAGGTAGAAAGTGAACAAGCGACTGTAGGAGTTGGGTTTACACTGGTTTGCACCACCGAACTAACTGCTGTAGACGCTCCACAAGTAAGTAGGTTCTGATAATAAACAGAAACTGTAGTTGTTGCAAGATAGGTTGAAGTTGTTGCTCCAACAATATTTGTATATGGACCGCCAATTGCGGTACTATATTGCCATTGGTAAGTGGCACCGCAAGGGTTTACCCCTGTTAAACTTAAATTAGTAGTTAACGTACCGCAAGCAAATGTTGGCGAAGCTACAGCTGTAGCCCCTGCAATTGAACCAGAACAAGGCCCAGGCGCACTTATGCTAACATCAAACGGGTTACACGCTGGTGCCGGCCAAGAATCAATAACCAAATAATATGTTTGCCCTAATGTAACATTAACACATAAAGTTTGATTACCAGCACTACTCTGAGCATTTCCTATACATGTACCTCCAGAAACCGGGCAGCCGTTATATAACATTATACCCATAAAAGAGCCTGTGGAAGTAACATTTATATTTATTAACCCGCTTAATGCCGGCGTAAATGAATACACAACATCTTCACCTCCATAATACAATGTGCTACCGCAAACATTTGTTACATTAACAGAAGTTACATCATTACCCTGCCCACAAGTTGTTTGACCAACTAATGAAAATGGTAAAGATGCTATTGAACTTATTCCACATAAACCACAAGCTCCAGCCGCAGAAAGACTTGCTGTTACTGCAGAACTTGTTCCTGTTGATGCACCACAAGATAATACACATCTATAAAATGTTGTTGAAGAAACGCTTACAATAGTTGTTGGAGCCGTTGCACCTGTAATGTTCGTCCATGGCCCTGCTGCAGCCGGAGCAGATTGCCATTGATATGTAATACCACATGCTGAAGTAGATCCACTTAACGACAAATTCGTATTGTATGTCACGCAAGAAAATGACGGAGATGCTAAGGCTGTTCCACCTGCGGGAGCACCTGCGCAATTAGACGGAGTCCAAATATATACTTGGTTATTTGCGGGTTTTGTGGTTAATGTATTGGTTTCAATAAGTTTTGATGCTGTAGGAGCGGCCCCTGTTCCGTCTAAAGAATAATAGTCTCCTGGCGTTTGCCCTCCAAGACCAATTGAGGCACTACCGGCATTAACAGCTGTACCATTTTGCAAATATCTAAAATCAACAATGTTCGTTGTTTCGTAAAGCTTTACCTGAAATGTAATAACCGGGCCTGCGGCAACATAATTCCACAACATATTTAACCACTCAATAGTTAAAACTCTATTTGGCGAAACGCCAGTTAATTTATAATTAACATTTCCGGTTGTTGATGTCTTTAAATCATCCCATAAAGGAGCAATTGCAGGCCTATCAAAACTTGTATTTAAATTATTAGAAAGGTTGGAGCCTGCCGCTGTGGTACCTAAAAACATTACTCCATTTGTGCTGGCCTGAAACGTAGTATATACTATACCACCATAACAAAAATTAAACCCTATAGGCGTAGAGGCCGAAATACCATCGTCAATTGAAGCCACATGTAAAACCGTTGGCGCTGCGTTTGCTGCAAAAGCAATGCTTGCCGTGGTAAAAGCATAATTTATCTGAGCGGTAGTAAAAAGACTTATTATTAAGCCAAAAAAAGTGAATTTAAATTTCATAATAGGTCTATATTATAAATTATCTTAATAACTCTTTAATTTTAGCCGGATCATCGTCTATTGAACTATTACATTGAGATAAAATTTCCTTGTTTGTTCCGGTTTTTAGAAACAAATCATAACCGCCATTCATACTTTTTTGGCACGCTTGAAATACCTCACTCTTCGATCCATAATCTGGCCCTACTCCCCTAACTATAAAAACTCCAAGATTTTTGCAAAAACACATTACCGTTAAATTGGTAACTGAAACTAGTTTAGTTCTAATGTTTTGAACAGAGACATTATCACTAACATTAATCCCAACAATAATATCATTTGTATCCCCGGGAGACAAAGACTTCGAATAAAAAAAAGAAAAATGATTATTGCCGAATGAAAGATCCGATGAAATAAATAATATTAAAACTAAAATTAACCCCTTCATAATAAAACGTTTATAACAATTATAAATTAATAACGACTTAAAAGGCAAATAATTTATTAATTATAAAAATAAATTGATTTTTCTTATCATACTAAGTTATGAAAACTTTATCATATTCTTAATTTATTTATCTTATTTTTTAAAGAAAAACCGACATATGTAAGATTTTATTAAAAAACGGATGTTATTGCGTTAAACGTTCAAAATGTAAAAAACTATATGAGGTTTGGGAGGGTTGTTTTATCTTATCGAGAGTCTTTTAAGCTTGTAACAACCATTTTACCAATTAGCAGAGGACATTTACAAAACACAAGGCCCTTTTAGAGATATTTTGAATTGCTAAAAAATTGTTTTACTCTGTTTTAATAATTGCTGAATCCGGTTTAGCAATTGGTTGGGCTTACTGAATAAGGTTTAATCCCATCTATTTAAATTTACCTAAAATCGTAATAGTTGCTTGGTTTTTTTACAACTACAATAATATCATAATTAATTCCTGATCTTTAGAAACTCTGCTTCCGATATTTTTTCTGCCATTTCAGAATAATTAAATACCAGGTCGCGAATAAAGAGCATTTCGGGGTATTGTTTTGCCTCAATTTGTTTAATTGTTTTTTTGTTGCCAATTAGCTGTATTTCTTCAAATAAATTTGGTTGTATAATTTTAAAATAACTCTTATTATTTTTATACTTACGGTAAACCGGAAAGTTTATATCTTTAAAATCCATGGCCAAGCCCTTTTTAAAATTAATTGCTGAATATGTTTTCGAAAATTACAAAGATAATTTAGAACAACTGTGCATTATTTTACCAAATAAACGTGGCGCGCTTTTTTTAAAGAACTATTTGGCCCAAACTTATGGTAAAACCATTTGGCTGCCAACTATTATAAGTGCAGAAGAATTGATAAGCGAATTAAGCGGTCTAAAAACACTCGAAGAGATCGATCTTATGTGTTATTTATACGATAGCTATAAAATTTGTTATGGTCCAAATGCCGAAAATTTTGACAGCTTTGCCAAATGGGGCCAGTTAATTTTGCAGGATTTTAATGAGATAGACAGGTATTTAGCAGATTCTGAACAACTATACGAAAACCTTAAAGACATTAAAGTACTTGAGAACTGGAGCCTTGGAGCAGAAACCTTAAGTGAGTATCAAAGCAATTATTTAAAGTTCATGAATAGCCTGGGCGCTATTTATAAACACTTTGGCAATTTTTTAATTACAAAAAAATGGGCTTACCAGGGTCTTGCATACAAACATGCTGTTTTAAATTTTGATAAAAGCGCTTACCCTCATCAATTTTATAAACTTATTTTTTGTGGCTTCAATGCTTTAAATGCGGCTGAGTTAAACATTTTTAATAAACTGTACCTTCAAAAAAAAGCAGATATTTTATGGGATGCTGATAATTATTACTTGAAAGATAAAAATCAGGAAGCCGGTTTATTTTTACGGAATAATTTTAATTTGTTCCAACAACATCAGCCTTCTTTTATTGGAGATCATTTTACCGAGGCAAAAGAAATAAAGATCATTTCGGTTCCAAAACAAATTGGCCAGGCGCAAGTGATTAAACAAACTATTCAAAAATACATTGATGATAAAGTTCCGTTAGATAAGGTTGCCATTGTTTTAGCCAACGAAAAATTGTTATGGCCCGTGTTACAGCAATTACCGGCAGCTGTAGAATATGTAAACATTACTATGGAGTACCCTTTACGTTATACTTCTACATACAGTTTAATAGAACAATTATTGCAGTTGCAAATAAGTTTCTCGAAACAAAACCGCCAGCATAAAACAATTTATCATAAAGATCTGATCGCACTTTTAAGACAACCCATTTTTGCAACTTATTTAACGCAAAAAAATAAAGAGTTGTCTGTTTCAAAAATAATTGATCAGCTTACAGAAAGAAATATTTCTTTTATCTCGTCAAAAATCTTATTTCAATTATTTAATACTACAGATAATGAGGTTATGCAATTATTGCAGCCGGCAAGATCTGTACCTGCCTTATGCGAACAGTTTTTGATCTTACTTCAAAATATTAAAGAGATCTTTATTGCACAACCTCAAAATAATCAATCAAGTCTGGAGCTGGAATATTTGCAGATCATTATTAAGAATTTTAATCGCTTGAGTGAGATCCTTCAAAAGTATCCACACTTTAATGATATCCTTGCCTTAAAACAATTGTTTAACCAGGTGGTAGGCAATGCTTCTGCTCCCTTTATTGGTGAGCCCTTAAGAGGATTACAAATTATGGGCGTATTAGAGACACGCACCTTGGACTTTGATCATATTATTTTGGTGAACGTAAATGAAAGCGTTTTACCGTCAGGAAAAACAGTTAACTCATTTATCCCTAACGATCTTAAACGTGCCTTTGGTTTGCCGTTATATTTAGAAAAAGATGCTATTTACGCTTATCACTTTTACCGTTTACTACAAAGGGCAAGCGATGTTGTAATTACTTACGATAGCGAGACGGATACGTTTGGCAAGGGCGAAAAAAGCAGGTTTGTTACACAGCTGCAATTAGAAATGCAGATAACGCACCCGAACATTAAAATTACGGAAGAGGTTGCGCTGTATCCCGAATTTCCAAAAGAGTTAGATAATACAATTACAATTATTAAGGATGATGAGATCTTAGCGCCCATTTATTTAAAGGCTGTTAGTAACGATGAGTTTGGCGCGCTTTCTCCTTCGGGCTTAATTACCTTTAAGGAATGTCCCTTAAAATTTTATTTTAGATATAGCGCTAAACTTAAAGAAACAAAAGAGGTAGAAGAAAGTGCCGAAGCAAATACCTTTGGTTCTATTTTACATTTAAGCTTAGAAAATTTATTTAAAGAAAATATCGGTAAAATTTTAAATGCGGAAGAGCTGCGGGAAAAATTAAAATTAACCGAAAGCACTGTTCACAATAGCTTTACTACATTTTTTGATAACCCCGAAATTGTTGGCAAAGGGCTTTTACAAAAAGAAGTCATTAAGGTTTATGTAGAAAAATTAATTAAGAGCGATATTACTTTAGTAAATAAACTGCAAAAAGAGAACCAGTTCATCACCTTAAAGAATTTGGAGCAAGAATTTTCAGCACCCATACAGGTTGAAATAAAAGGTGCATTAACAACCATTTATGTAAAAGGGAAAATTGACCGCATTGATTCTTATTCCGGTAAAACAAGGATTATTGATTACAAAAGCTCTTTAAAAAGCTCTGATAAATTTGACTTCACTTCTTTTGCCGAATTATTTTCTAATACTGATCATAACAAACAATTTCAATTGTTTATTTATGCCTGGCTCTTATATAAAAATAGTTTCTGCACGCCTGAACAAATGCATCCTTGCATTATTCCTTTCAAGAATTTTTTGGATGAACCAAAATATTTAACAAGGGATAAAAAGCCATTTGTTTTCACCAACGAATTTTTGACTGATTTTGAAAATGAATTAAAGCATTTTATTGAAACAATTTTTGCGCTTGATAAACCCTTTGTGCAAACGGATGATGAAGATATTCATGCTTTTTGTCCTTATAACACGATCTGTAATTTTGCGGTGAAGTAGCTTCGAAAAGTTCAGCTACCAATAACTCTATTGTTAATTCTCCGCGAGCACCAAGTTCTCCATACCTACTGTCATTTTCATTAAACCGAACTTAATAAATACTTTTTCGTTCTTTATTTCTTCGATCACTCCAATTTCAGTGCCGCTTAATATTTTTACTTTGCTGCCAACTTTTAATTTAGGTTTAATATGCGCAATTTTCTTTTCAGAATAATTATCCAGTTTTTTTTGTTTTCTTAATTCGTCCTGCTTTTTTGTCTCAGCGGTAATTCCATCAATAAAACGTTTGATCACTTGTTTCCTGTCGCCTTTTTTATTCCAGTCGTCCATTAAACGCAAATATTTTTGTCCATAATCTGCCAGTCGCGCCAACTCTATTTTCCGATCACGCTCGCGCATGATCTTATCCTGCCAGGTCTCAAATAACGTATGGTATTTTTCTTTTGCTATTTTTTTTAGAAATTCTTCATGTTCTACTTTTTCCAGTTGTTCGTCCAGTTTTGTTTTTTGAGTTTGAACCTCTGCCAGCAAACGGTTAAATTTTAATTTATCCTTATCTACTTTTTGTTTGGCGCGTTCAATTATGAATTTTGGAAAACCAACCCGCTCTGCCACCTCAAAAGTATAACTGCTTCCGGGCTCACCAATACTTAAAATATATTTTGGTTCTAAATGCTCAATATCAAACAACATACAACCATTAAATGTGCCGGGTAATTTTTCGGCTAATAATTTTACATTACTAAAGTGCGATGTAATAATGCCTTTGGTCTTTGAATTTTCGATGCTTTCCAATACAGCTTCTGCAATAGCGCTGCCTAATTCAGGATCTGTGCCACTGCCAAACTCATCCATTAAAACAAGCGTGCTTTCGCTCATCTCGTTTAATATATAGGTCATCGATTTTAACTTTGCACTATACGTACTTAATTCGTTCTCTATACTTTGTGTATCGCCAATATCAATTAATATTTTCTCAAAAAAACAATAACTGCTATTTTCTTTTACCGGTATAAGTAAACCGCTTTGCAACATCATTTGTAAAATACCAATGGTTTTTAAAGCGATGGTTTTGCCGCCGGCATTTGGACCACTAATTACCAAAACCCTATTCTCAGAATTTAATTTAAGGGTTAACGGAACTGTTTTTCTGCCATTTTTTTTGTTCTGCAAAAATAATAAAGGGTGGTAGGCAGAAATAATATTCAGCTCGAAACCTTCTTTTATTTCGGGCAAATTAGCGTTAAGGTCTACTGCAAAAAGTGCTTTTGCTTTTAAAAAATCAATGATGCTTAAAACATTAAAACCTTTTCTGAGTTCAGGTATATATGGTTTTATTAAAGCGCATAGTTCTCGTAGGATCTTGTTTATTTCTCTTTGTTCATCTATCTCCAGTTCAGCAACTTCATTATTAATAGCAATGGTAACGCCCGGCTCTATAAAAATTGTTTTGCCACTTTCGCTTTTGCTATGCACAAACCCAGAAATCTCTGCTTTATAGTCGACCAAAACTGCTAAAGTACGGCGTCCGTTAAAAAACCCCTCTTCATTCTCTCTCAAATAACCAAGCCGGCGCAGATCGTTCACGTGATTGTAAAAACGTTTATCACTTTCTTTTCTTTTTTCGATGATCTGTTTTCGGACCCTGCTTAATTCTGTTGAAGCGTTACTTTTTACCAGCGCTTCATGATCAATAATGCGATCTATTTCATCTACCACTATGCCGCAGGCTTCCACATTCTCAACCAGCCCATACAAATGCGGCATGACAGCCCTTTTACCTTTCAAAAATCGTAATAAGGAATTAATTACGCCAGTGGTCTTTAAAACTTTTAGTAGTTGTAATTCATGTACTAATGCGCCTTCAATATTTAAAACCGTTAATTGTTCAATAATGTCTTGGTGTTCTACATCCGGAAAAAATCCATTGGCAGCTAACACCGCTTTAATTTCGTTGGTTTGCTCAAGATCAGCAATTAGCTCTTTTGAGTAGTGTTTTGGAAAGATCTCTTCACACAGTAGCTTTGCTTGTTTTCCACAGCACTTTTGCTTTACAAGCTGTTTTATCTTATCAAATTGAAGAAGTTCTATGTTTTTTTGATCAATCATTTATTTTTCAAATTACCTTTCTCAATTAAAAATTTTAAACAAATTTATAATTCATTGATACAAATTTATACATTAATTTTTTGCTTCGCTTCAATTTTTATCAGGTAACAGGGCAAATATCAGGTTAACTTTGTCTTATATTAAAGAATTCTAAAATATTAAATTTATATTTTGACGTTCTGTGTTTTTTTCATAGATTTAAAAAGCTTTGAAACGTATTTACATACTGCTATTTTGTTTGTCCTCACTTCTTATTCACTCCCAGAATAGAGAACTTGATTCTTTAAAAAATTGTTTAAAGCTTGCGAAAACAGATAGCACAAAGTTGCGGCTATATTCTCGTTTGTCAGAGGTATGTGATGAAACCGATATTCCATTATATTCAAAACAAGCGCTTGCTATCGCGGAAACTATTTTTAAGAATGATAAGCCCAATTCGCTTAAAACAAATGTTTCAGAAATAAATAATAACAATCTTCCGCCGAAAGCAAAAAAAAGTCTTTTAAATTATTACGGCAGGGCACTCAATAGCCAGGGTATTTACGAGATCAGTCAGGGCAATAACCTGCAAGGCATTGCTTTTTTTGAAAAAGCTTTAAAAGCGCAAAGCGATAACCATGATACATTAGAAATGGCCGCAACGCTTAATAATATTGGCGCCAATTTATACTTTATCGGAGAGATAAATAAGTCGATGGAAGCGTTTAACCAGGGCATGGCATTGTATGAACGGGCGAACGATAAAAGGGGCCTTGCACAAACCTATAATGGCATTAGTATGATCCATCGCAGCCAAGGTGATATTTTAAAAGGGATCGATTATATGTTTAAAAGTTTAAAAATAAGCGAAGAGTTAAAAGACCAACAAAGTATTGCTAACCAATATGGCAATTTATGTGTTTATTATTTAGATATCGAAGATTATCAAAAGGCAAAAGAATTTGGCGAAAAAAGTTTAGCAATTGCAAAAAAATATAAGTACAAAAGTATCTTAAGTAATGCCTATAATAATTTAGGTTATATCTATTTAAAAAGCAGGGATACCACAAATGCCTTAGAATATTTGAATTTAAGTTTGAATTTAAGTTTAGAATCCGGTAATAAGAATGAATTGGTAACCGCCTATGCAAACATTGGCGTGGTTTATAAAGACAAAAAAAAATACAACGAGGCGCTTACTTATTTTGAAAAGTCCCTGGCACTTGCCATTTCCATTGGCGTTAAAGACGGGCAAGCCAATGCGCATACAAAATTAGGTGAAGTTTATTTACTTTTAAATGATACGCCAAAAGCCCTTAAAAACGCTTTAAGATCTTATGAACTCGCTAAAGAATTAGGAACACCCATTGATATTAGGAACGCGGCCGAACTGCTTAAAAATATTTATGAAAGAACGCAACAATATAAACAAGCTTTAGAAATGACCAATATCTATTACGCTACGCGAGATAGTATTTTGAACAATGGTTATAAACGCGAAGCGATTAAAAAACAATTTAAATACGAATTCGATAAAAAATTACTGGCAGATAGTATAAAGAATACCGAAGAAAAAAAGATCTCTACCACAAAGATCGCCCTTCAAAACTCAGAGATAAAGCAACAAAAAATGTTACGGTACACCCTAATTATTGGCCTGACACTCATAAGCGCATTTTTAATCTTTTTTTATAACCGTTTTAGGGTAACACGTAAACAAAAAAATATTATTCAATTGCAAAATGAAATAACCGAAAAACAAAAAAAAGAACTCGAAGTAAAGAATAAGAATATTACCGAAAGTATTTTAATGGCTCAGGAAATTCAGTACATTATTTTTCCTTCAGAAGCCGAGTTAACCAAGACATTTAAGCAGCATTTTATGTTCTTTAAGCCATGCGAAATTTTAAGTGGCGATTTTTTATGGTTAAAGGCCATTGAACAAAAAACCTTTTTGATAATTGGCGATTGCACGGGGCACGGCGTGCCTGCCTCATTATTAACCGTATTTGCGAATGAATTCTTAAACAGGATCATTATTCAGAATAAAATAAGCAAGGCCTCTGAAATATTAAATTTGGTAAACGAAGAGATCTACAATTACTTAAAAAGAAAGCAGCAAAATATTAAAACCTTAAATGAAGGAATGGATATTGGGGTTTGCGTAATTGACAGATCAAAAAACGAGTTTACTTTTTGCGGCGCAAAAATAAATTTATTTTACACCAGCAAAAAGGCAGGTTTAAATACTTTTAATGGCAACAAAATTAATTTGGGTAAAGATTTGCTCAACGCTCGAACATTTACCGAACATACTATTCCTTTAGGAAATTTGGATACCATTTACTTAACAACGGATGGTTTGAACGATCAACTTAAATACAAGTCCAATAAATCTAAGTTTGGCTTTAAAGGTTTTGAAACTTTTATCCGGCAAAATGATCATGCAGCTCTTTCGCAGCAAAAAGACAACCTTCAAAAGGTTTTTGAGGAGCTGACATCCAACGAGACTCAAATTGATGATATTTTAGCCTTCGCTTGTAAAATATCAAATTAAATACACATAAAATAATTAAATCAATAATTAAAAATTTTGATGTATTAATTCTATATCTTAATTTTGATATAATACTATATATAGATAAATGAAGACCGAATTAATTACAAAACTGGAAGAACTGCTAACGAAAGATGCAGGTGAAGTTGCTGCTAATGTGCGTGCTCTGCAGAAAGAGTATCAAAAACTTTGGACAACTGAATTTGAAACTGCAAGACAAGCCTTTGTTGACGAGGGCGGCAAGCCAAAAGAATTTGATTACCCAAAACAACCTAAGGACCTTAAATTTGAAAGTTTAGTAGATAAACATGCCAAATTAAAAAAAGAGGAAGAGGCAAAAGTAGCCTCAGATCAGGCCAAGAACCTATCTATAAAGGTAGAGATAATCTCAAAGATAAAAGACCTAAGCAAGTTAAGCGATAATGTTGGCGCCGCCGTTAAAATGCTGCAGGAACTGCAAACCCAATGGAAAAATACCGGTTCTGTTTCCTCCCATAAGTACAAAGAGGTTCAGTCGGATTATAGTAAAGCCGTTGAAGAATTCTATTATAATTTAAAAATCTTTCGCGACCTTCAGGAACATGACCTTAAAAAGAATTTTGAATTAAAATCTGAATTGCTTACAAAATTAAAGGCCATCCAATCTATCGAAAACATTAAAGAAGCAGAGCGTTTAATAAAAGTTTACCGTAACGAGTGGGACGAAATTGGTCCGGTTCCAAACAGTAAATGGGAAATTATTAAGCAGGAATATAAAACTGTTTTGGATGAAACTTATTCGAAAATAAAAACGCACTATAATGGTATTGAAGAGAAAAAGGGAAATAACCTCCAATCTAAATTAGACCTTATAGAAAAGGCTAAAAGTATTGTTACTGCTGCTGCAGAAGGTAATGTAAAATGGAACGAAACAACCGACCAGTTAATTGCATTGCAAAATGAATGGAAAACCGTTGGCAGAACAACCGAAAAAGATAACGAAAAGATCTGGGCAGAGTTCAGGGCAATTTGCGACACTTTTTTTGACAAGAAAAAAGAATATTTTGCAGGTTTAAATGAAAAATTTGCCGCTAACAGAAAAATTAAATCCGAACTGATATCAAAAGCCGAAGCGTTGAAAGATAGTACGGATTGGCAAAAAACAAGTACTGATCTTATTCGCTTACAGGATAGCTGGAAAAAATATCCAAGCAATGGCGACAAAGAAGAGCCGAAATTATTTGCGCGTTTTAGAAAAGCCTGCAATCATTTTTTTGATGCAAAAAAGAACCATTACGAAAACCTAGATGCCTCTTTTGAAACTAATTTAGTAGCTAAAGAAGCTATTCTGGCGCGCTTTATGGAACTTAAATTAAGCGCAGATGGCGCTGCCAACCGCGAACAGTTAAAAGCTATTTCAGCCGAATGGAATGCTGCCGGCATGGTGCCAATGAAAGATAAAAAACGTTTGAACGATGCTTTTTATAACCGTTTAGATGAGTTGTATGAGCAAATGAACATTGATAAGCAGGAAATAGCTATTATGCAATTTAGAACTAAGCTGGATAGAATGATCGCTTCTGAAAATGGTTTTGATCTTTTACGCAAGGAATCTGACTTTTTGAAAAAAGTAAGCGATGAGATTAACGGACGCATTCGTACTTACGACAACAACCTTGGCTTTTTCAAAACTTCAAAAGGCAGCAACAGTTTTATGAAAGAAATTGAAGATAAAATTGCCGGCGAAAAAGCTAAAATTGCAGAATTGGCCGCTAAACGTAAATTAATAAACGAAGAGTTGACCAAATTGCGCGATGCCGATAAAACAAAGGCAGAAGCATAGTTCAACATTAAAATATTATTGTAAAGATCCCTTAAAAAAACTTAAGGGATTTTTTTTGGAACAAATTAGGGTTCTAACTGTAAAAAATCTTTCACTATTTCTTCAGCTTTGGCGCAGGCCTCCGCTAAGTTTTCGTTCAAAATAAAAACATCAAACAGTTCTGCTGTTTTTAATTCTTTTTCGGCTTTTTCTACCCTTCTTGCAATACTTTCTGTGCTATCTGTGCTTCTTGAATGAAGACGTTCTTCCAAGATCTTAATACTTGGCGGCATAACAAAAACCCCTAAAGCATCGCGTTTAAACTGGTTCTTCAGGTTTAAGCCCCCCTCCACATCAATATCAAAAATAACGGCCTTGCCTTTTGCCCAAATACGCTCTACTTCTACCCTTAAAGTACCGTAATGTGTTCCGGCGTATACCTCTTCCCACTCTAAAAATTCGCGATCGGCTACTTTTTTCTTAAACTCTTCGGGTGTTAAATAGTAATAATCCTTGCCATTCTCCTCTACCCCACGTTTTGGACGGCTTGTGGCTGAAATAGAGAATTCAATATGCTCAGGAAAGGTTTTTAAAATATGCCTAACAAGGGTTGTTTTACCCGATCCGGAAGGCGCTGAAAATATAATAAGTTTGCCGCTATGCATTCACAAATATAAAACAAATCGTCCGATTTCATAAGCTCATTAAATTATAGTTAACATACTATAAAAACACCCAGCCATCCTTAACGGTTACCACTAATAAAATAAAGCCAATAAAACCTTAAAATCTCGTAATTTTGCACCGTAATTACCATGAAAAAAATCTTACTTTTTTTTGTTCTCATCCTATCACTTACTTTCCGTGGCCAAGGTCCACCGGCCGGTGGAAACAAGGATATGATGAAGGCATTAAAAGACATTAAAGGCCGGGTTTACGGAAAAATAATTGATGCTAAAACAAAAAAACCGGTAGAATTTGCTTCTGTAGTTGTATTGTGGTACAATAAAGATAGTTTATTGGGCGGCTCTTTAACAAAAGAGAATGGCGAATTTAATATTGAAAATCTTCCCCCCATGGGTGGATTTAGGTTTAGGGCTACGCAAATAGGTTATAAGCCCTACGAGACCAAAATATACATTCAATTACCAAATAAACCGGAGCAAGATCTGGGCGATATAACATTTGAGATCGATCAAAAACTCTTAAATGAAGTAGAAGTAACCGCCGAAAAAAATACAGTTGTCATGTCAATTGATAAACGCACTTATAATGTGGATAAGGATATCTCCATTAAAGGCGGCACAGCGGCAGACGTTATGAAAAACGTACCCGGTGTAACCATGGATGCCGATGGTAATGCGCAATTAAGAAATCAAAGTCCAACTATATTTGTTGATGGAAGACCAACCAACCTTACTTTGGTTCAGATCCCAGCCGATCAAATAGACCGGGTAGAAATTATTACCAACCCATCTGTTAAGTTTGATGCCAACACAACCGGTGGTATTTTAAATATTATTATGAAAAAGAACCTTAAGCCAGGTTATAACGGAATGATCATGGGCAATGCCGGTACCGGCGACCGATATGGCGGCATGGTAATGCTTAATTTAAAAGAAGGTAAGTGGAATTTTTCAAGCATGTATTCTTACAACCAGGCCATTAATAAAACTTTGGGTTATACTTACCGTAAGCAATTAGATAGCTTAAAAAATCCAACAGGTTATTTTAATCAAAACAACAATACCAATTTTGCCAACGCTTTTCATTTTGGAAGACTGGGAGCTGATTACAGTATCAATAACCGCAATACTATTTCTTTGAATGGAATGATCGTTGCCGGGCAATTTAAAACCAACGATAGTCAGAATTACGAAATATTAGATAAAAATGCTACGCAACGTTTGTATGGCGGCCGTTTAAATGAGCAGAACGCGGCCTTTCAAAACTATAACGCCCAGGTGGTATACAAAAAAACCTATCCAAAAGCCGGTAAAGAATTAACGATGGATGGAAGTTACAATTATACCGATTCGCATAACGGTTACCTGTTTACTACAACCACACATACAAATCCCGATACACTTTCCATTCCAAATAGCTATCAAAAGAACATTGGCAAAAGTAATGCCGGCCAAGGCGTATTTCAGGTAGATTATGTGAACCCCATCAGCGAAACAAAAAAATTTGAGGCCGGGGCAAAATTCTTTTATAAAAAATCCATCAGCGAAAATAATACCTCAAATGCTGTTTCCAACCAGGATAATTATACACACGATAGCATTATGAGTAACCATTATGTAATAGATGATATGGTAAATGCCGCTTATGTGAACTATAACTCTAAAACATTTTGGGATATTTCTTACCAGGCAGGTTTACGTTTTGAGCAATCGTATTACAAAGGCACCATCACCGATAAGAAACAAAGTTTTTCATATAACTATCCTTCTTCTTCTGCTGATCTTTTAAAATCTTTATTTCCCGGAATTTATTTTTCGAAGAAATTAAAAAAGAGCCAGGAACTGCAGCTAAATTTTAGCCGTAAGATCAACCGCCCCAATTTTTTCCAGTTAATGCCTTTTGTTATGTTTGCCGATAAACAGAATTACCGTATTGGTAACCCGCAATTAAAACCTGAATTTAAAAATATTGCCGAGTTAAACTATAACAAAACTTATACTAAAGGAAGTTATTTAGGTTCCGGTTATTTTCGTTACGAAGAACAGCCAATAGTGGATGTTGCCTATCCTTCACAATTTGATCCAACTGTTTTAGTAAACACAACAGTAAATGGAAAGAACAGCGTGCGTTATGGCATGGAACACACTATTAAATATACTTTCTTTAAAAATTTAGATGCAACGTTAAATGCCAATATCTTTTATATCTATATTAATGGCACCGTTGTGCCGGGGCAGCCTGATGTAAAAGCAGAAGGCTATGCTTTTAATACAAAAGGTACTTTATCATATCGTTTTCCGAAACAATTAACGTTGCAGGTAAACGGTAATTACGAATCGCCAAAAGTTTTATTGTTAGGCGCCAGTAATCCTATTTATTCAATGGATGTATCTTTAAACAAAATGATAGGTACAAAATGGATCATAAACGCTACCTTAAGCGATGCTTTTAATACCCGCAGGATGGGTGCACATTATGAAACGCCTTATTACACACAAGATCTTTCAAGAAGAAGAGAAAGCCGTTTTGTAAAATTAAGTATTACACATTTATTCGGAAAAATGGATGCATCCATCTTTAAACGCGGAAAACAATTAAAAGGCTTAGATCAAAACCAGGGTAATAGCGATGGATTAGACTTTGGTAAATAATTTTTTATGACACACGAAATAAATATTGAAGGAATAAAATTATATGCTTACCATGGTTGTTTGGAAGAGGAAGCAAGAATTGGCGCACATTATATTGTGGATGTTTATATGACTACCGATTTTTCGGAAGCAGCTAAAACCGATGATCTTACAAAAACCTTAGATTATTGTACCGTTTACGAGATCAGTAAAGCCGAAATGGCCATTAGAAGCAAGTTGATTGAACAAGTTTGTGAACGCATCCACAAAAAAATAAGAAAAGAGTTCTCTGCCCTAAAATCCCTTGAAGTTAAAGTTACCAAGCTGTTGCCGCCTATGAATGGAGATGTTGAAAGGGTGTCTGTTGTTATTAAGGATTAGCCTTTACCACTAAGACATAGAGAGCACTAAGAAACGCGAAGAATAAAGTCACGTCGATCATAAGAAATGTATCGTATTACGGATTTTCAACCTTCTAAACTTTCCAACTTTCTAATTTTAATATAAATCGTATCTTTAACGCATGAGGCCAAAGGCATACACGCAGCAGGAAATTGATACCGAATTTTTAAACTTAAAAGATTGGACACTTAACGGCAAAAGTCTTTCCAAAGAAATTGTGTTTAAGAATTTTGTACAGGCTTTTGGTTTTATAACGCAGGTTGCATTAGAAGCTGAAAAATTAGACCATCACCCGGATTGGAAGAACGTTTACAACAAGGTTTCTATTACTTTAAGCACACACGATGCCGGTGGCTTAACAGAATTGGATTTTAAACTGGCAAAAAAAATAGATAAAATTTTAGCGAATGGATTTTGACAACACAGGAGATACCGAACTTTCCGAATTAGGAGAATTTGGTTTAATTAAACATTTAACACAACACATCGAATTAAATCACGACTCAACCATTAAAGGAGTTGGCGATGACGCTGCTATTATTAATAACGGCAAATTAGAAACCGTTATCTCCACCGATATGCTGGTAGAAGGTGTTCACTTCGATCTTACTTATGTGCCTTTAAAACATTTAGGTTACAAAAGTGTAGTGGTTAACCTAAGCGATATCTATGCTATGAATGCGGAGCCCAGACAAATAGTGGTTTCTATTGCTATCTCCAACCGCTTTAAATTAAGCGCTATTGAAGAGTTATATGCAGGTATGTTATTGGCCTGCAAAAAATATAATGTAGATCTTATTGGTGGCGATACCACGTCCAGCTTAACAGGCCTGGTAATAAGCATTACCGCTATTGGTGCTGCAAAAAAAGAAGAACTTGTTTACCGCGATGGCGCCAAAGAAAGCAATTTATTATGTGTCACCGGCGATCTTGGCGGCGCATACATGGGCTTACAAATTTTAGAAAGAGAAAGATCTGTTTTTAAAGAGAACCCCAATTTACAACCCGATCTGGAAGGAAAAGATTATATATTAGAACGCCAGTTAAAACCCGAAGCAAGAAAAGATATTTTTGAATTATTTAAAAAATTAAAATTGCAGCCAACATCCATGATCGATGTAAGCGATGGTTTATCTTCAGAAATATTACACCTATGCACACAATCTAATGTAGGCGTTGAGTTATACGAAGATAAAATTCCGATCGATCCATTAACGTATGATACCGCTATGGAATTTAATTTGGATCCTACCCTTTGTGTTTTAAGCGGTGGCGAAGATTACGAATTACTATTTACCATCGATATTGGCGATTACGAAAAAGTAAAGAACCTGCCTGATTTTACCATCATTGGCCATATTACCAACGAAGCAAAAGGCCGCTTAATGGTGGCAAGGGCCGGTTCTGTGCATGATCTGAAAGCGCAAGGCTGGAACGCTTTATTGAAAAAGTAAAGTAGTAAATAAAACGACCAGGACGAGAAAAAATTTCCTAATAAGAAGTTAGTAGCAATAGTAGTTGACACGATAAAAATTTATATTTTATGACATTTGAAAGTAGTCAAATATTAAGTAATATTTTATTTGTAATTGCTTTTATATTGACCTTTTCGGTATTTTTTTATGCCATTCGACAAAAGAAAAAACTTTCAGATGAAGACTTACTTCATTTCGAAAAAAAAATTAAACCAAAAATATTGAAAATGTTTCTACTAATTTGTTTACCGACGTTAGGCCTTTGCTTTCACGCGATAACTTGTGTTGGTGACATAAACATGAATTTTATATTAATATCCGCGATCGCTTCACTAATTATTACAGCTTCAACATATATTATATCTAAGCAAATAACAAATAAATCAGGTAGGCAAAGAGAATACAATTATGTTACACATTATCTTCTAATTATGGGGATTACTCAATTAGTATTAATGACTGCCCTGACATGTTTGTTTTTAGAACTCACTAATAAATAAATAGAATATAAGCTCTATAGCGATTACAACCTATAACAGCAAGCAAGCGTAATTTGTTGCCTGTTAACGCTCAAATACATAACTTTGGCTTAGCAAAACGCCTGCTTGAAAACCGTTGTAGCTAATTCTTAAGGGCGACTTCTCAATAAAAAAAACTTTAACAGGTTTGTAACTTTTAGACAATTTATAATTATAGCAACAAATTATAGCATGACAAATGAAAACAACTCAACTGCTTCTACTTTCTTTTGTTTCATTTAATCTGGCTGGACAAAACCTCGTTCCAGACCCAGGTTTCGAAATGATGCAAATAATTCCAAGCAAAGAGACTAACTATATTTACTGTACAAAAAACTGGGTTCCACCCAACTTAACCAATGCGGATTATTACAATATTGCTGCTAAAGGAAAGCATGGAGGTGTTCCAAAAAACACTTTCGGTAATCAAGAACCGCATTCGGGAAGTGGATATGCTGGAATCTGTATTCAAGGCGATTTTATTGAATACATAGAAACAAAATTGACTTCTACTTTAATAAAAGGCGAAAATTACTTAATTGAGTTTTATATCAGTAAGGCAGAGAAGGCACTTACAAGCGTTAACGAATTTGGTATTTTATTCGCCGACAAAGTAAGACGTGGGTTCGATATTAAGGGCATACCACATAAACCCAATGTAGATTTTACAAACCCCAGCGGTTACAAAAACAAAGACGACTGGATAAAGCTTTCCGCCATATATACAGCTGAAGGTTATGAAGCGGCTTTAATTTTAGGTTATTTTAATTACGACCAGCCGAAAGGTTATTCGGGTATGACGCATTATTATATCGATGATGTAACAGTAACATTGGTAGAAAAGAAAAATAATTCCCTTATATTAACAAAAGTGGTGGATTCAATTCCAAAACTATTTTCACCAAAATTCGGTGAGGCAGTAACTCTAAAAAATATATTCTTCGAAACGAACAAAGCTGAATTATTATCACAATCATTCTCAGAGCTAGATAAATTAGTTCAGTATTTAAATAAAGACTCTGCCACAACTATCATTATTAGCGGACATACAGACAACACAGGAAATGAACATCAAAATAAAACTCTTTCTGAAGCACGAGCGAAAGCAGTATCCGACTATTTGAGTTCAAAACAAATTGACAAAATAAGGATAAAATATATTGGTTATGGTAGTGCAAAACCAATCAACTCAAACGATACAGACGAGTGCAAGCAACTGAATCGAAGAGTTGAAGTTATTTTAAATAAAAAATGACAAAAGCATAGCTATAACACGGCGCATTTGCTTCAGCAAGCGGAAAAGTACATCGTAATTTATTGTCTGGCCGGCTCAATTAAAGCTTTGCGCAAGCCAGCTCAATCCCGATAGCTAGCATTACCAAAGGACTTTGCCCATTTTGCTTTGCTAACAAACATTTGTACATTTAATAAATATTTTAGGGCATAGACAGTACTACAATAGTTATCGGGAACGTAAGTCCCAAATCGCTAGTAGTAATGTAGACATTCAAAACATAAAAAATAAAATGACGGTTAACAAAACAATCTACGGGCTTATTATTCCATTTTTAATCTTAACAAGTTGTCAGACATATCATATGACAACAAAAAGTTTATTAGAACAATTGGCGAACACAGAAAAAGAAAAAAAAGTAAATGTAATTATTGCTTTTCCTTTCTTTTTTCCTGGTATCGTCACAGGTAATTCATTAAATGAAGTTAAGGTTTTAGACAAATATGAAAAGGAGTGTATAATTCCTGTGACGCATCATACAGGCGTAAGAATTACAAAAAAAGACGGAAAACGAAAAACATTTTATTTTGACACGTTAATTATCGAGGATAGCACAATAACAGGTAAAAACGATCATTTTTTAGGTATTAGTATAAAACCAATTAACTTAAATAACATTAACAAAATAGAATTACAAAAGTAAACAAAACACTGTCAGTAACAGCGACTAATGGTCAAGAAGTCTTTGTGGTATTTTTTGTTTTATTTTACCTGCTGACGGTAAAAATTTAATTCAAAAAAATAAAAAGTTTTTTATCTTAAATTAAGTTTTCGGTTGTAAAAAAAAAATTGACAGTTTTTTAATCCGCCCAACGACAAGCCGAAAACCGGTGAGCAAATAATTCAGACAGATCTCGACGAAAGACATTTGATTAATTCCATTATTTTTGTAAATTATATCATGCAAAAACCTACAATCATACAAGCCTTAAACGAGCTTTCTAAAAACTTTAATCTTGACGGCTTTCTTGAACACCTAATGATATTTGAAAAAATTGACGAAGGAATGAGAGAGGCAAAGGAGAGATTGCCATTCTTAATAATTCACGATGCTGCAAGAGAAATCAAATAAATAATTTTTTTATAATCACTTTTTGCTCTTCTCTATCTCAAATCCAAAATCCATTATTAATGGTAAAGGATCGACACGCATGCCGTGTTCAAATGAGAATTGATATTTTCCTGCTAACGGAAAGCGTACATTTTTTTTGATAGGAATTTTAAAATCAAAAATATCTCCGGCACCACTTCCCTGCCATTTTCCTTTTTCGTCGGCTAAAATAACTTCCATGGTATCTGTAAGCGTTTTGCCGTCGGGATATTTTGTGGTTACAAATACAAATAAATTTCTGTAAGGGTAAGCATCCGCATGGCGCACCATTAGCGAAATATTATTTAAGGTAACCGTATCAGTTATTTCAATATCAAATACCGCTTTATCTTTCGCATACCATTCGTTCTCGTTAAACTTCTGGTACTTACTGTAAACAAGGTTATTATTGCAAGATGACAATAAAAAAATTGCCATACAAAACAATACAGTCTTTTTAAGTATCGGTCTTTGGAGGATCGTTCTTAGGCGTGTTCTTATTATCATTATTAGGCTTATTAATTTTTTTGTTGGGGTTATTTTGATTCCTATTTGGATTATTGTTCTTGTTGTTTGGATTGTTATTTGGTTTAGTGTTACCGGCCCCTTGTATCTTCGGTTTTTGATTTGGGTTTAGGTTAGTCTTTTGATTTGGATTCGTATTTGTTTTTGCGTTTGGGTTGTTGTTTGGTTTCTGGTTAGGATTGTTATTTGGTTTGTTATTCCTGTTTGGTTTATTGTGCTGTTTAGCTTTAGGCTTTTTGTCAAAACGCGTTAAACTATCCTGGCCAACCACATTTTCAAAGGCCGGCAGATCAATCGCCTTTGCCATGGCTTCAGAAACAATTGCCGATTTAATATCGTCCGGCAGATCACCTTTTGCATTTGCTTCCAACACCGAATGCACCGTTTTTACATTTAAAGGAATAAATACACCCGGATCGTGACGGTAGCTAAACCACATCATCCGACGGAAAATATCTGTTTTTTGTAAAAAAGCTTCTCCTTTTTTGGTCAGTAATTTTTTACCATCCATATCCGGAAATTCTTTTAAAGCATCTACATAACTATCCAACTCGTAATTTAAACAGCACTTTAATTTTCCGCATTGTCCCGCTAATTTAAGTGGATTTAAAGATAACTGTTGGTACCTTGCCGCAGATGTGCTAACAGTTCTAAAATCGGTTAACCAGGTGCT
The DNA here is from genome assembly GCA_013697245.1 of Bacteroidota bacterium. GTDB lineage: Bacteria > Bacteroidota > Bacteroidia > B-17B0 > Aurantibacillaceae > Aurantibacillus. The sequence continues at coordinate 179,298 of JACCXH010000001.1, read as the reverse complement.
GCAGCATAATTCTCTGCCACAAGCGCCAATTCCACCAAGCCTTGCGGCTTCTTGCCTGGCACCTATCTGGCGCATTTCAACACGTACTTTAAATTCCTCTGCTAAAACTTTTATAAGCTCTCTAAAATCAACACGCGCATCGGCAGTATAATAAAATATAGCTTTCGATTTATCTCCCTGAAACTCAACATCACTTAACTTCATTTCCAAACCAAGCTTTAAGGCAATTGTTCTGGCACGAAACATCGTATTTACTTCCAGCGATTGCGCTTCTTTCCATTTATCAATATCGCTTTGTTTTGCTTTGCGGTAAACTTTCCTGATCTCTTCACTATCAAAATTAATGTTCTTTTTCTTAAGCTGAAGTTTTACCAATTCACCTGTTAAGGAAACAGTTCCAATATCATGCCCCGGAGATGCTTCTACAGCAATGACCTCTCCAACACTTAACGATAAACTATTAAGATTCCTGAAAAATTCTTTTCTCGAATTTTTAAAGCGCACTTCTACAATATCAAATTGACTTTGACCTTCGGGTAAATTCATATTTCCCAACCAATCAAATACAGTTAGCTTGTTGCAACCATCTGCAGTGCCACAAGAACCGTTATTATTACAGCCGGCCGGAATTCCATTCTTTTCGGTTCCGCATCCGCCACTACTACATCCCATAGTTCAAAAATTTATGCCTAAAGATACAGATTTTGGCAGTTAAATCCAAAAGGGGGAATTAACCTCGAAATACCTCTCCAACGCATTCGTATGACCGTAAAGTCTTTAGGTTTTTTCCTATCTTTGAAGGATTGAGACAACCTTTGTTATATCTGTTCATCTTGTTTGCTTTTGTTTTTAAAGGCCAGGATAAATTGTTTTTTTTAGATGGCACAACCAAAACCGGGAAAGTACTTGAAATTGGTCCTGAACAGATCATTTTAAGAGCCGATTATGAGAAAACCGAATTTCCTCGGTCAACTATTTTGCTGATCGAATTTGCGGATGGTTCTTTTGAAAAAATAAATACGCCTGAAAAAAATGTGATCGCCTCGCCGGATAAAAAAGAAAATTTTCATTACAAACAACAAGAAAAAGAATTTTACAATTATAACCGTGTGTCTTTAAACAGTCTTGCATTATGTAATGCAGATATAGCCGCTTTTTATGAACGCCTTTTACATTCGAAAAAAATTGGCCTGGGTGTTATGGGAGCTTATAATTTTAATTTGTATGTAAATTCTTCCAATGCCTTTTTAGCGATCTTAAACAATGCCAAAAAGAACTATGATCTTGGTGCATATATAAATTTTTATTCAGGAAGAACAGATAAAAGAACTTACTTATATTTTGGCGCCATGGTAAAATATACTTCTTTTAGCTATAGTAGCCTGAAAGAAGATAGCACGAAGGTTGGAAATGTTGTTTCGGTAAATATTAGTTATACGCCTGCTAAGGGAAGCCAGCTGGCTACAATATTTACAGTTGGCACCCATAGTGATATTACCAAGAATTTTTTTATTAAAACGATCTTTGGCCTTGGCGCTTTTAAACTGCGTGGCGATTACAAAAGTCAATTTAATATGATCGTCAATCAAAATAATACGAATAACCAAGGGCAAAATAACAAACCGTTAACTTATAATACCTTGCCCAAATTTTATTTTGGAATAAATATTGGATTTAAGTTATAATGCAAAAAATATACATACTATTTTTTCTTTTTACGATCAGCTTAAAGGCGCAGGACAAACTTTTTTTTAAGAATGGTACCGTAAAAAAAGGAGTAGTTATTTCTATTGCAAAAGATGTTGTGTTTTACAAAACTTCGGATACTTCTGCACGTACACAACAGATCCCGAAAACAGAATTGCTTTTGTTAGAAAATTATAAGGGAGAGATCTTTATATTTTCAGAAGCAAAAAAAGAGGTTGAAACTGCAAAAACTGAATTAACCCTTTATAAAAGAAACGCCATAGGCATTCAGCCTTTAGGTGTTTTTATGGGAAGAATTACTTTCGCATACGAGCGTTTTACAAAAGATAATAAGATTGGTTTTGTTTTTCCTTTGTCAATTACTTTTGATCCAAGCGGCAAACTTTATAATTCAAGAATAGATACCAGCAAAAATGCAGTAAAAAGATTAAGTGGTGTAAATTTTATTGGAGGAATTGATGTAAATTTTTATGTTGGCAGAAAAAAAAATTCGCAATTCTTTGTTGGACCAAGAATTCGTTATGGAACAGATATGTTCGCAAAAGGAACTGAAGCTTATACGGTACAAACACAATTTGGTTGGAGGATAGGGAAACCGGAAAAAGCTGTTGTACAGCATTTAGCCTTTGGTTTTGGTGTAGTTCGAATTTTATCATCGCCGGCCGGCGCAGTAATAAGTCCAAAACAATCTTATGCTTCATTTAGTGTAAATTACAGAATAGGCGTTAAATGGTAATATCTTTAATTAATCTTTTCCATTTTTGATGTAAAAAATAGCCACTAATTTCACTAATGATGCCAATTTTTTTGTTTATCTCGATTGGTGAAATAATTCTTTTAGCGATGTTTCGCTAAAAAATAAATTACACAAATAAAAAAATACAGTTAATCAAAGAGCAATTTGAGAAATTGGTGCAATTGGGGCTTTCTTTTGGGAACGGGTTCATAAAAAACTACTCTTCAGGTTATACCGGGCTTCAAAGCCTTTATTGCCCTGTAAGCCGCCACTATGAACAATTAGAATTTTTGACCAGGGTTTTATTTTTTTTAAATTAATAAGATCAAAAACAGCATAAAATAATTTTGCCGTATAGATATGATCTAATGGGATATTAAACTCGTTTTCAAAATTGTTCTTAAACTCAACTAATTTTTTATCCATTTTTGCATACCCGTTAAAACAATACTTATTGCTGATACAATTATTTTCGATCTGCAATTTGTTCAACTCTTCATTCCCATGTATGAGAATATTTTTTTCAGGGAAAATAGTTTTTAATTTCTCTAGCGTTTCTTCCGGTAATTTATTTTCTCCTTTTAAAACACTAATACCAATTACTTTTTGATCGGGCTTACAGGATGCCACAATACCGGCATAAGTAGCGGCAGTGCCACAGGCGCAAAATACCAGATCGTTTTCCCATTCCGGTTTTAAGATCTCAGTACAACCCAAAACACCTTCTTTATTATTTCCGCCCTCCGGAATTAAATAATGAGGGCCAAATTTTTGGTTTAAATGTTTTTTAAATTCGAGGCTTTCTTTTGTAGAATAAGTTTCTCTGTCAACAAAATAGAACTGCATGCCTTTTTCTTTTGCAGCTTGCAAGGTTGGATTTAAGACAGGCGTTTGTTCGCCACGGATAACTGCAATAGAATTTAACTTTAATGATCTACAAGCGGCAGCTGTAGCAGCTATATGGTTAGAGTATGGTCCACCAAAGGTAATAATAGTGCGCTGTTCGTCTTGCCGGGCCTTTTTAATATTTTTTTTTAATTTGAACCATTTATTTCCACCAACTACCTGATCGATAAGGTCTAAACGCAAAACATCCATATTAAGATCATGATAATTTAAACGGGTTATCACAGGATGATATTGAATCATTATACTTATTTACGATTTAAGGATTGCCAATTTTACACTTGAAATAATCTATTAACTAATTAGATTTTTCTTCCCAGATGCTCGCTAAATTCACAATAGTCTCCGTTGCTTTTTGCATATCATAAACACTCACCCATTCCTGCTTGCTGTGAAAAGCATGTTCGCCCGCATAAATATTTGGACAAGGTAAGCCCATAAATGATAAGCGAGATCCGTCGGTGCCACCTCTAATACTTGATAAAACAGGCTCAACGCCGGTTCTTTTAATAGCTTCCAAAGCATATTCAACCACTTGTGGACACGTTGCCAATACATCTTTCATGTTACGATATTGTTGTGTTACCGCAAATTCGTAAGAACATTTATCATAATGTGCCAATACCCCAATTACTATTTGCCGCAATTCTTCTTCAAGCGCTAAAAGTGTGGCAGTATCAAAAGCGCGGATAATAAATTTGATTTCTACTTCTTCCAATCCACCATTAATTGCAACCGGGTGCATAAAAGGTTGCTTCTTTTCGGTTGTTTCAGGCGTTTTATCGTGCGGAATTTTATTTACAATTTGTGATGCGATTTTGATGGCATGCTGCATTTTGTCTTTTGCAAAACCCGGATGGGTTGGAAACCCTTTAATCTTAATACTTACACCATCTGCACTAAACGTTTCATTCTCTACATGACCCAATGTTTCACCATCCATTGTGTAACCAAATTCTGCATCTAGTTTTTTTATGTTTACTTTATCTGCACCTCTGCCAATTTCTTCGTCCGGTGTAAATAATAATCTGATTTTACCATGTTTAATTTCGGGATGTTGCATTAAATAATTTGCAGCGTCCATTATTTCCGCCAGGCCGGCTTTGTTATCAGCGCCAAGCAATGTAGTTCCGTCTGCTGTTACAATATCATTTCCAATTTGCGCCGCTAAGGCTGGGTGTTCATTAAATTTAATTACCTGCGATTGATCGTTAGGCAAAACAATATCTTTACCATTATAATTTTTATGAATTACCGGGTTCACATTCGTACCACTACAATCGGGAGATGTATCCATATGCGAACAAAAACAAATAGCAGGAACCTTTTTTGTAGTATTGCTTTCAATGGTTGCATATATGTAGCCATGCTCATCCATTTCAGCATCCTTAATTCCCATTTGTTTTAGTTCTTCTACTAAAACTTTTCCTAAGTTCTTTTGTTTTTCGGTACTTGGACAAGTTGAAGAAGTTGGATCAGATTGTGTATCTATCTTTGCATACTTAACAAAACGATCGGTTACGGTAAAATTGTAATGAGAGAAATTCATAGTCATAAATATTTATAGAAAATATAAAATTACATTAATTTAGATAATCTACGAATTTATTTTAATTTGATATTTACACTCTTTTAGTCCGGAAAACGCCCTTTATTACCAAAACTTGAAATTTATCATTAGTCAAATTTATAACTCTTACCTGCGAATATTTATAAAACGTATACGAATATTTAATATTTATTAAATACACGTCTATTTAAACAACTTTTTGTAGCGCCTTTTCGTTTAATAATTAAACAACAAATCGCAAAATGAAAAAGATCAAATTAATTTTCGCACTGTCTCTGTTTATTGTTATTTCAGCAAAAGCGCAAAGGCCAAAGTCATTAAGTTGTCAGGGTATTCATATAACCAAGCCAAATCCTGTTCAACCCGTTAATGTTGGTTTTTTTACTACTTGGCATGATACATTATACCTACCCATAAGCGGTGGCGTATTGCTGGAAGCTCAGTTTAATTATAACTGCCACACTTTGATTAACCCTTTAGTTGTTGAATGGTATAGAAACGGGGTTCTAATAGCAAGCGGCACTCCAACAACTGTGACTGGTAACTATATTTACCAATCCTTTTACACAACTCTTCTTCCAGGTGATTACCAGGCATTGTTTCAAGGTTATTATTTTCCGGCAAATACCAGAACGGTAACTGTTTTGCCAAATGTTGAAACCGACATAAAGGAAAATATAGTTTATGAGAATACTATTTTTCCAAACCCAAGTGTAAATTCACTTACCATTGAAAATAAAAATATTTCTTATTCAAAAAATGATATAACTATTTTTGATTTATCCGGCAAAGAAATGGCTTTCTCTTTTAATGAAGAATCTGCAGAAAAAATTATTTTAAATTACAATATAGAGCCAGGAATTTATTTTTTGAAACTAAACTCTGAAAAAGGAACGGCAATTCGTAAACTAATAATTACAAGGTAGAATTAAGCAACCTTTAACTGACTGAGTTTTGCTTTTTTAAGTTTATCCAAAGCATAATCCATCGTAACAGTAAATTGTTTTATTGGCTTTTCTTCGCTAGGGAGGCTGTACATAATATCCGTCATAATGGCTTCGCATAAACCACGAAGGCCACGCGCGCCCAATTTAAATTCAAGGGCCTTGTCTACGATTAAATTTAAAACATCATCATCAATGTCCAGCTTAGTGCCTTCCATTTTAAATAATTGTTTGTATTGTTTAATTAAAGCATTTTTTGGATCGGTTAAAATTTGACGAAGCGCACTTCTGTCTAATGGTTTTAAATAGGTTAACACCGGTAAACGGCCAATTAGCTCAGGGATTAAACCAAAAGATTTAAGATCCTGCGGCGAAACATATTGTAATAAATTTCCTTTGTCGTAATCTTCTTCATTAACAGAAGAAGCATAACCAACTGCTTGTGTATTTAAACGTTGTGCAATTTTTTTCTCGATACCATCAAAAGCTCCGCCGCAAATAAATAAAATATTTTTGGTGTTAACCGCTATCATTTTAGCATCAGGATGTTTTCGTCCCCCTTGTGGTGGCACATTTACAATGGTACCTTCCAATAACTTTAACATCGCTTGTTGAACACCTTCACCGCTTACATCGCGGGTAATAGATGGGTTATCGCTTTTGCGGGCGATCTTATCCAATTCATCAATAAAAACAATTCCTTTTTCCGCGGCAGCTACATCGTAATCTGCTGCCTGCAATAAACGCGTTAAGATACTTTCAACATCTTCGCCAACATAACCCGCTTCTGTAAGAACTGTTGCATCGGCTATACAAAAAGGAACATTCAACATGGTGGCAATGGTACGCGCCAATAATGTTTTACCTGTACCAGTTTCACCAACTAAAATTAAATTTGATTTATCTATTTCAACCTCTTCTTTGTTATTTTTTTGAACGTGAGCGATACGTTTAAAATGATTGTAAACAGCAACCGCTAAAACTTTCTTAGCATCGTCCTGCCCTATTACATATTCATCGAGCTTTTCTTTTATGGCAAGCGGCTTTAATAAATTTAACGCTTGTTGAAGCTGTTGTTTTTGTTCGCCCATAGCCTCTTCTTTAATTAAATTAAAGGCCTGGTTAATACAATTGTCGCAGATATGTCCGTTAATACCAGCTATCAGGATCTTTGCTTCTTTTTTATCTTTCCCGCACATGGAGCAGCGCAGGGTTGTTTCTTTTGCCATTGTAATATATTAATACAATTATTTTTCGAAATATTTTTTCATATAAGTAAAGTAATGGTCTTTCCATCCTTTTTTATAATTCTCTCCCTGGTCGTCAGGAATGTTTGTATGCGTAATTGTCAATAACGTAAAATCATCTTTGTATGTAAAAAATAATTCCACTACCGAATCTTCATCTGTTTCTGCAAAATCTGTAGTACGCCACTTTTGAATAATTCTTTTATGAGGGAAGATTTCCACATTTGTTCCCGTAATATAGCCATCCCATGCTGAAAATTTTCCACCTTCACTTGTACTTGTTTTTGCCGGCGAACCTCCTGTAAAAGCTGAATGTGTTTTATCATTCAACCATCCCGAGAACACTTCTTTTGGAGTACAATTTAATTTTACCGATACCTTAATCTTTTCCACTTTTCTTTCTAAATTTTACGCGTGATTTTTTAAGTCTTCTTTTTTCTCTTTTAAAATTTCGACAACAGAGGCCGCAATTTTGTTTGGAGAAAATCCACACTCTTCATATAATTCTGCCTGCTCGCCGTGTTCAATAAAATTATCGGGAATTCCCAATCTTACGAGTTGAGCTGAATAATTATTATCCGCCATGAACTCTAACACTGCACTTCCCATGCCACCCATGATGCAACCATCTTCTACAGTAATTATTTTTTTGTATTTACTAAAAATTTCGTGCAATAGCGCCTCATCGATCGGTTTTACAAAACGCATATCGTAATGAGCCGGCTCAATACCTTGTGCTTTTAATTGTTCAAGTGCTTGAGTAACTAAATTACCGGGATGGCCAATAGATAAGATAGCAACTTTTGTTCCATCTTTTATTTTTCTGCCAGTACCAATTTCAATTTTCTTGAAAGGTGTTTTCCATTCAACCATTACACCCTGCCCGCGAGGATAGCGAATGCTGAAGGGGCCGGTTACTTCATCCAGTTGTGCGGTGTACATTAAATTCCTTAGTTCTTCCTCATTCATGGGCGCGCTAACGATCATATTGGGTATACAACGGAAATAAGCAAGATCATATGCCCCATGATGGGTAGGGCCATCAGCACCTGCAAGGCCACCACGATCTAAACAAAAAACAACTTTTAAATTTTGTAATGCAACGTCGTGCAACACCTGGTCATAAGCGCGTTGCATAAAGGAGGAGTATATATTGCAATACGGTATTAAACCCTGTGTAGCTAAGCCTGCACTAAAAGTAACCGCGTGTTGTTCGGCAATACCCACATCAAAAGCGCGATCCGGCATGGCTTTCATCATAATGTTCAACGAACAGCCTGATGGCATGGCAGGAGTTATTCCTGTAATTCTTAAATTCTTTTCGGCTAACTCCACCATCGTATGTCCAAATACATCCTGATACTTTGGCGGTTGCGGAGTTTTAGGAATTACTTTAATGATCTCGCCGGTTTCTTTATTGAACAAGCCCGGAGAGTGCCATACGGTTTCATTTCCTTCTTCGCTAAATTTATAACCTTTACCTTTTTTGGTAAGAACATGTAATAATTTTGGTCCCGGAATATCTTTAAGATCAGCTAAAACTTTTGTTAACCGCACGACATCGTGCCCATCAACCGGCCCAAAATAGCGAAATTTTAAAGATTCAAATAAATTACTTTGTTTTAACAATGATGTTTTTACAGCATTTTCTACCTTGCTCGCAATTTCCTGCGCATTAGGGCCAAACTTGCTTATTTTACCCAATAATTCCCACACTTTATCTTTCGCTTTGTTGTAGGTATGGGATGTGGTTATATCCGTTAAATATTCTTTCAGAGCCCCAACATTGGGATCAATGCTCATGCAATTATCATTTAAAACAACTAATAGGTTTGCATTTGTAACACCGGCATGATTTAAACCTTCAAAGGCTAAGCCCGCAGTCATAGAGCCATCGCCAATTACAGCAATATGGTTTTTATCTTTTAAATTATTGTATTTGCTGGCAACCGCCATACCTAAAGCTGCACTTATAGAGGTGGATGAATGGCCAACGCCAAAAGTATCATATTCACTCTCGCTGCGTTTTGGAAAGCCGCTCAAGCCTTTGTAAACGCGGTTTGTATGAAAAACATCCCTGCGGCCAGTTAAGATCTTGTGGCCGTATGCCTGATGGCCAACATCCCAAACCAACTGATCGTAAGGTGTATTAAAAATATAATGAAGCGCAACGGTTAATTCTACAACGCCGAGAGAGGCGCCAAAGTGACCGCCCTTAACAGATACAAGGTCAATAATATATTGACGGAGCTCTGCGCTGATTTGCTCTAATTGATCTTCAGTTAATTTTTTTAAATCGGAAGGCGAATTTATCTTAGCTAGTAATTCTCCTGGAATAAAACCTGAACCTTTTACAATTTCCATTGATACAAATATAAAAAAAATAATTAAATTTTAAACGTTAAGGAGCGTTTGAAATTGCTTTAGACACCCTTTAATTAACGTTTTTTCTATCAATTCGGATTTAAAATCGACTAAAGGTTAATATTTCTTTTAATTTACAATAAGCGCTTGCGCTAAGGGGAATTTTTACCCCTTATTATTCTTCAGAATAAAGCTGAATTAAACCGGAGGAAGGGTTTTTAGCGTCATATTCAAAATTTGATCTTTTGTAGCATTTTTTTAATTCAATAAACCATCCACCTGCCGAAGAATTTATCATGTGAACATAACTCGTTTCGTTTTTTTCTTCGCCGGTTCTTTTATCGTAGGTAATATGAATTGGCCCTGTGTTCATGCAGGTTACTTCGCCCGGTAATAGAGTATCGCCTAATGTATTCGAATTCCAATCAAAAAAAATCGTATCGTTTGTTAAATTTCCAACACACAATTGTGCTTCATCACAATTAATATCTGCCGGTATGTTCTTTTTTTTCTTTATACAACTATAAGATCCAAAGAGAAGGATCGTAAATAATATAATACTTACAAAAGATAATTTTTGATGACACATTTGCAAAAATAACAAAATAAGCGGCTTGTTTTTTATTGATTTGATTAAAGGTTCAATATTTCTTTTAATTTGGAATAACCACTTCTACTGAGAGGAATTTTTGCCCCTGTTTTTAATAAAGCCAGGTTATTATTTTTATCCAGCGCTTCGATCTTTGTTAGGTAATTAAGATTTAAAATAAACGATCTGTGCACACGAATAAATTGCATTGGATCTAATACCTCCTCATAATAGCTCATCGTTTTCTTCTTTAAATAAAACGTTTCGTTATTAAATATTTTTACATAATCATCATAAGCTTCAATATAAATAATTTGAGCGGTTGGTAAAATAAGAATGCTGGTGCCGTTTTTTACAACTACACGATGCGCTTCTTCGCTGTGTTTTTTTGGAACAGACTCTAATTGCTCTATTTGTTGATTCGAACTATAGTTATCAATCCCCCTCAGCCCCTTTTCTAAAGTGGAATTACTATTTATGAATTTTTTAACTGCTTTTTCAAATCTTTCCTGGTTAAATGGTTTCAATAAATAATCTACTGCATTTTGTTCAAACGCTTTTAAAGCGTACTCATCAAAAGCGGTTGTAAATATAACAGCAGGTTTTTTTTCGATGAGCTCTAAAGTTTCAAAACCATTTATTTTTGGCATTTGAATATCTAAAAATATTAAAGACGGATTATGTTGTTGAATTGCTTTCACGGCTTCAAAACCATCACCGCACTCAGCAACTATTTCTATTTCTTTAAAAGCAGCAAGATACTCTTTCACAATTTGTCTGGCCAATGGCTCATCATCAATTAATATTACTTTGGTCATGCCTGTGGTATTAAAATAATAGTTGTAAAAATTGAATTGTTCTTTTCGATCACTAAAAGATCTGTACGGTGATAAATTAGATGTAAACGTTTTTGAATTAAAGATAATCCAAAACCTTCACCCTTCATTGATTGCGCCGTACTTTCATCAAACGGATTCGTAATAACTATTGCCAGTAAATTATTTTTTACGTGTGCGTTGACTGAAATTTCTACCTGGTTTAAAACATTGTATAAACCAAATTTAACCGCATTTTCAACTATTGGCTGAAGTAATAAAGGCGGAAGCTTTAAATTTAAAGTATCCTCGCTAATATTAAAATTAACCGCTAAACGATGGCCAAATCTTACTTTTTCAATTTCTAAATACAGTTTTAATAAATTTATCTCTTCACTAAAAGGCACATTTTTGTTCTCGTCCTTTTTTAACGTGCCCCTTAAAAAATCAGAAAGATTTTGGATCATTTTACGGGCCTGCTGCGGTTCCGAAACAACCAAAGCATTTATAGAGTTTAAACTGTTGAATAAAAAGTGAGGCTGCAACTGCTGCCTTAATTTTATTAACTCGGCTTGCCTTAAAGTAGTTTCTGCATCAAATTTCAAGCTATTCTTTTCATTTTGCACCTTAACAAAGTATAAGAACCATAACACTGCTGAAAAAAAAGTTATTTGTAAAAAAGCCGCAACTAACCTGATAGTAATTGTTGTATTAAACATCGTTTCAAAATCAGATCCTGAATACAGTCCGGTTAATATCAATCTTTCGGAAAAAATTATTCCTGCAATGATGGCAATAATAAAAAAAAACCTTGTACCATAATTATTAATATAGCTACCGCTATACTTTTGAACAAAATAAATAATAGAAATGCCTATTAAAGTTAAACCCAGAGAGATGCTGGCGTCAATAAACGCGAAGTTTATATTGTTGAAGATCTGAAAAATAACAAAACATTGTAAACCCCACCAAATGATGAACCACGAAATTAGCGCGGCAATTAATTGCATTCTGGTTGGAAGTTTGTCTACTGTCATAATAATACATTAATAAAAAGTAAGGTTCTTTGCCTGAATACCCATTGCTTTTTGAAGTACAGAATTTATAAAACTTTCTTTTTCTTTTGTTTCTATCGTATTTGAATAAATTTCAACACCGTCCGAAAGTTCGTTAATTAAATTTAATTCACTTGCATCAATAAAACGCCAATTAACCAATTTATTATTTGCATTATAAAAAGAGCTTTGCAGGCTTTTTCCAAGGCTTTTTGCTTTATAATAAGCTTCTTCTTCATTGCTCGCTTTTATTAAGCGAAACTGCTCATCAAATTCTGATTTTACGGTTGATTCGCAAACATCGATGCTGAAAACCAATTTTGTTAAATACCAATTCATAATTTTATTTTTTAATATTAATAAGAAACTATTTCTATACCCGACATAAAAATGTGTCCGTTAAGGATTAGTGTTTTTTTCTGTGTAGCATCATTCACATTTAGTAAGGGGCGCTTATCCTCGATACCTGCAAACACGCATTCAATATCAGATTTAATGACCCAATTTGGAGGAATGATAAGCTTAACGCCGCCAAATTGCTGTTTAATTGTAATAACAGCTTCGGTAACAATTTCGGCCTGCATTAAATTTAATTTACAACCTCCAAATGTGTTTTTTATTTCACCACCTTTAAAATCCTTACTAAAAACATTTTTATCTGTGCCGGCAAAAATATTATTCGCAAAAATATAATCCTCATTACTTGAGGTTTGCATGGTTTCTTTAGCAAATTGATTAAACCGGTTTTTTTTACAACCAAATTTTCCGTAGTCTTTATATTTGTTCTTTGGTTTAAAAATTAAAACTATACCAATAAGAAATAAGACGATTGGTATTTTATACTGAATTATTGCTATCTCCGGAAACGCAAGCCCTGATAAAAACAAAGCACCTATTAAGATCAATATTAATCCTTTTGCGCTATAAAAATTATTTTTAATTAGAACAATAATACCAACAGCTATTAAAATAGTTGGCCATTGAAAGAACCAGTCAGGAATAAAATATCCCATTTGCTTGAACATATAAACAAGACCGGCAATTATTATAAAAATACCAGCTATCACACGGCCTCTCCTTTGGCTCTTTTGCCAATCATTAAATTCAGGGTCGTTCTTAAATTGTTCCTCTAAAGTTGTCATGCGCTTAATTTTCATCAAATGTATGAACATCACAAGAACTGCAAAACAGTAAATCGGTAAACGGAATTAAACAGGAGGTGAATGAAGAAAATAATGGGTAAACAAAAAGCCGCAGATTTCACAGATGATACAGACAAATAAAAACATTAGCGCGAATCGGCGAAATCTGCGACTAAACCTTAAAATTACTTCTTAAGCAAATAACCTTTTTCAAGCGAAACTGTTTCTTTATCGCTTATTTTTAAAACTATTTCTTCGCTTATTTGTTTAAATCCTTTTTTATTAATAGTTAGCTTATAATTGCCGCCTTTTAAAGTAAAAAAGTATTCGCCATTCTCATTTGTAGTAGTTGAAGCCACTTGAGCTCCTGAAGCATCGGCTAAAACAACTTCTACATCCGGCAATCCGTATCCTTCATAACCATCTCGCACAGTACCTTTTAAAATACTAAGGCCATTGCTTTTTATTTTTTTACCGTCTTTTTCAAGAATAGCGTAATCTTTAAGATCAATTTTATAGATATCGCTTTCGCCTAATCCACCGGCTCTATCACTTGATATATAAGCATACTTAGCGTCTGCGCTTAAGGTTAACTGACCTTCTTTTCCAATACTGTTGATCGGGTATCCAACGTTTACCGGGGCAGTCCATTTTCCATTTTCAAAAACGGTTTTAAATACATCGTAACTTCCCATGCTTCCGGGACCATCGCTACAAAAGAAAAGTGTTTTACCATCCGGCGCTAAAAACATTCCCGCTTCATCATAGCTTGTATTAACAGTAGGGCCAAGGTTTACAGGTTTACCATATTCTTTTTTATTGATCTTTTCTACCATATAAATATCGCTTCTTCCCATACCACCATCACGTTCGCTAAAGAAAAATAATTTTTTTCCATCAGGAGAGATACAGGCGCCACCTTCCCAATAGCTGGATGCCACAGGCTTGCCAATAGGCTCTGGCGTTTTCCATTTACCATTATTTATTTTACTAATAAATATATCGCCGCCGCGTGATTCTTTATCTTTAATGTCATTTTTATAAATAAAGATCTGCTTTCCGTCCGGCGAAATACTGCTGACTGCATCGTGTGCTTTTGTATTTACAGAACCCGGAACCTCAGCTGCCTTAGCAAAATTTTTAGTGGCCGAATCATAGCCTGCAATATAAATGTCCTCAAAATATTTACCATCTCCTTCAATATCTACCACGGCATTTGTACCTTCAGGACGATTGGTTGTAAACACCAATTTAGAGCCGTCGGCAGTAAGACAAGGGTTTTTATCGTTGTATTTACTGTTAATTCCGGTGCCTAAATTCTCAACAGTTACGTTTAAGGGCGCTGTGGTCATAGCCTTTGCGTTTTGCGCTTGCTTTAAATAAAGATCAGCATCTTCATTACTTTCTTTATCTGTATTTGCAGCAGATTTAAAAGCAGAGATCTCTTCAATAGCTTTATCAAAATTACTTTCGGCATGATAGATACGGCCAAGAGTAATGTGTGCTTCCGGCTTTTCGGTGGCATTGGCTTCAATACTTTTTAAGAGATATTCTTTTGCCTTATCATTTTGTTTTAAATTAAAATGGCAAAAGCCGATATAATATAACACCGTAGCGTTTTTCGGGTTATTTTTCTCAACCTCGCGATAAGTATTAATGGCCCCAACAAAGTCGCCGGCATACATTTTTTGCTTGGCAATAACTATTTTTGCGGCATCTCCGGCATCGGTAAAGACATTGGTTTTTTTATCTTTTTTTTCCGGTTCTGTTGTTTGAGCAGTTGATGCTAAAGAGAGCGCCAGGAATATGATTAAATATTTCTTCATAATGTTAATTTGTAACGAAATCTAAAATACAAATAAAATTTTAAGATAGGCCGTTATTTTATAGAAAAGTTTTTTTAACTTTATCATGTAAACCCAGAGTTTAGTATTTTTAATAATTAAAGCAGCGCCGTTATTATTTATGAATAAAAACTTAATTATATTTTTTGGATTTTTTATTGCCGCAGTATTACCTTCTTGCGAGAATAAAGTAGGCAGGTTTGTTGCTCCAAAAGCCGTTGTAAACGTATGTGACAGTATAAAATATAGTGCACATATAAAACCAATTATATTAGCAAATTGTGCTTTTCCGGGTTGCCACGTGGCAGGTTTTTCAAGTGGTGATTTTACAACTTATGCCGGTCTTAATAGCAAGATAACCAACGGTAAATTTAAAGCAAGAGTAATAGATGCAAACCCTGGCCCGATGCCGGCATCGGGACAGTTATCTAAACCGAAACTGGATAGCATTAAATGCTGGCTAGACAGAGGTGCGCCGAATGATTAATAAAAAATTTAATTTATTTTTAGCCTAAGGTTTCACACATTCTCTCAGATTTTTAAAATCTTTTAGATCGCCGAAATCTGCGGCTTATTTTTTACAAAGAGGCCAGTTGCTCTTTTATTGATTTAATTTTATTTAAGGTGTCGCTCTCTTTCTTACGCTCTACCTCAATAATTTCGGGTTTGGCATTAGCCACAAAACGTTCGTTAGATAATTTTATTTGCACCGACCTTAAAAAACCTTTGTTGTACTCTAACTCTTTTGCTAAACGTTCTTTTTCTTCGGCTACATTGATGTTACCGCTTAACGGTACAAAAAACTCAGCGTTTAAAACCATAAAACCAAAAGCACCTTCTACCTTTTCTTTTATGTAAGAATAAGAAGATAGGTTTGCCAACTTAATTACAACGCTATCGAAACGATTGAACTTTTCACCAATATCTGATCTTTCTTTAACTTCCAGTTTTTCTTTTGGTGAAATATTTTTTTGCTGGCGAATATTACGAACTTGTGTTACCACTTCTTTTACCACTTCAAAAGCTGTCAAACTTTCTTTGTTTTGTACATTTACTGCGGGCCATTCCGCTACAATAATGCAATCCATCTCGGCTCTTTCTTTGGTTAAATGCCAGATCTCTTCTGTAATAAATGGCATCCATGGATGCATAATTTTTAAAAGTGATTCTAAATAATTGAGCGTTGCATCAAACGTTATTTTATCTATTGGTTGTGCTTTACCATCAATAAACTCAGGCTTAATTACCTCTAAATACCAGGCGCAAAAATCGTCCCAAACTAATTTGTAAGTGGCCATTAACGCATCACTCATTCTGTATTTAGAATAATGATCGTTTATTATCTCTAATTGTTCAGATAACCTATTTCCAAACCATTCAATGGCTGTTTTGCTTGATTCCGGCTGCTTTACAGCAGCACTCACTTCAAAACCTTGTATTAAGCGAAATGCATTCCAAACTTTATTGGCAAAATTCCTTCCCTGCTCGCAGTAACTTTCGTCAAACATTAAATCATTACCAGCCGGCGAACATAATAACATGCCAACGCGGACGCCATCAGCGCCATACTTGGTAATCAGTTCTAATGGATCAGGAGAATTTCCCAATTGTTTACTCATTTTTCTACCTTGTTTATCGCGAACGATACCGGTTAAATAAACATTGTCAAAAGGTTTAAGGCCTGTATATTCTTTACCTGCAATAATCATGCGTGCTACCCAGAAAAATAAAATTTCAGGAGCAGTAACAAGATCGTTTGTTGGGTAATAATATTTAAGATCTGCATTGGCATTCTCCCAACCATTCTTAATAATGTTTGGATCGAAAACCGTTAGAGGCCACAGCCATGAAGAGAACCAGGTATCCAGCACATCTTCATCCTGTTTAATATCTAAAAATTTAACTTCTGCATTTTGTTCTTTTAATTTTTCAAATGCTTCTTGTTTTGTTTTGCAAACTACTGTATTGCCTTTATTATCATACCATGCCGGAATCTGCTGTCCCCACCACAACTGGCGACTAATGCACCAATCATGCACGTTTTCCATCCAGTGTTTATAGGTATTAATGAATTTTTCGGGAATTAATTTTACATCGTTATTTAAAATAGCTTCCAGGGCAGGCTTGCTAATGTCTTCCATCTTTAAGAACCATTGCATGCTCAAACGTGGCTCTATCACAGCATCTGTACGTTCGCTATAACCTACTTTATTTTTTATCTCTTCTATTTTTTCAACCAAACCTTGCTCTTGCAGGTCTTTAATAATTTGTTTACGGCAAGCAAACCTATCCATACCAACATATGCACCGGCAGCTTCGCTAATTTTACCATCTTGTGTTAAGGCATCAATTATAGGTAATTTATATTTTTGGCCAAGGTTAAAATCGTTGATGTCATGTGCAGGCGTTACTTTCAAGGCACCGGTACCAAAACTTGCATCAACATATTCATCAAAAATAATTGGCACAACTCTATTCACTACGGGCACAATTATATTTTTACCTTTTAGTTTTGTGTAACGTTCATCATGAGGATTAACACATACAGCGGTATCGCCCATAATGGTCTCCGGACGGGTGGTGGCAACGGTTATAAAGTCATCAGAATTTTCGATCTTATATTTTACATATACCAGCTTGCTATTTGTCTCTTTGTGAATAACCTCTTCATCACTAACTGCGGTAAGGCCTTGCGGGTCCCAATTAACCATACGCACACCGCGGTAAATTTGTTTTTTATTATAAAGATCAATAAACACATCTATCACCGCATCGCTTAGCTCGGGCTCCATGGTAAAGCGCGTTCGGCTCCAATCGCAACTGGCGCCTAAATATTTTAGCTGTTCTAAAATTATGCCGCCATACTTCTCTTTCCAGCCCCAGGCGTGTTTAAGGAAATCTTCGCGGGAGAGATCAGATTTTTTTATGCCTTGGTTGGCCAATAATTTTACAACTTTAGCTTCTGTGGCAATGCTGGCATGGTCGGTGCCCGGCACCCAGCAGGCATTAAAGCCCATCATTCTGGCACGGCGAATTAATACATCCTGTATTGTATTATTAAGCATATGGCCCATGTGAAGAACGCCGGTAACGTTAGGCGGAGGAATGACAATAGTGTATGCCTTGCGATGATCGGGTGTTGATTTGAAAAAGTTTTTCTCTGTCCAATAAGGATACCACTTGCTTTCAGCCTCCCCGGGATTATATGTTTTAGCAATCTCCATGTTAAAGTATCAAAAATTATTATGTTAAATTTCGCAAAAATACGCAAACAATTGGGTTGATGTTATATCTTTATGGCACGATTTATGGTATAAATTTACAACAACAAAAAAACATTATTATGAAAAAATTAATTTTAACACTAGGATTAGTAGCAGGTTTATCTGCATTAACTATTGCACAAGAGGTGCACAATGCAAATGATGGCCATGGCCACGGAGCTGCAACAACTGACAATGTACAGCCTACTAGTTTAGCTGATATTAAATTAGACAAAACTACCCATGATTATGGTAACCTTAAACAAGGTGATAATGGTGAATGTGAGTTTAAATTCGTAAACAATGGTAAAGAGCCTTTGGTTATTACAAATTGTATGGGAAGTTGCGGTTGTACTGTGCCACAATGCCCTAAAGAACCAATATTGCCGGGTAAAAGCGGTATTATTAAAGTGAAGTATGATACACAACGTGTTGGAGGCATTTACAAAACTGTAACTGTAAATTCAAACGCAAAAAGCGGTACTCAAACTTTAACTATCAAAGGTAACATTGAGGCTAAGCCTGTAGACGTTGCTTTTCCTGAAAACCAAACACCTACTGGTGCTCCGGTTGAAAAGAAAGGTTAATACTAAAAAACCAATTTGAACATGAAAAAGCTATTTTCTTTATTAGTAATGGTATTAGGCTTAAATTTTGGTTTAAGTTCTCAGGAATCTACTATTCCTAATCCTGATCCAAACGCACCAGATCTTAAGTTTGAGAACGAAGTATTGGATTATGGTGTTATAGATTACGATGCTAATGGAATTCGTGAATTTAAATTTACTAATTCAGGAAAAACCCCTTTAACTATTACCTCTGTAACCGGCGAGTGCGGCTGTACTGCTACTACTATTGACGGTAAGCCGGGTTGGCCAACCGAGCCAATTTTGCCCGGAAAAAGCGGTGTAATAAAAGTAAAATACGACACCAAGCGCGAAGGCCGTTTTGAAAAGAACGTTACCGTAACATCAAATGCAAAATTTGCAACTAAAAAAATTCGCATTAAAGGTGAAATTAAAGGTAAACCTGCAACCGGTGAAAACTAATATTAATACATTTTTAAAAGATCCTCTCGGTTTTACCAAGGGGATTTTTTGTTTTAAGAAGGTGCTAAGCTATTTGCTATGCCTAACGTTTGCATCCACTTTCTCGCAGGCAAAAATGGAAATAAAGGATGCCAAGAAAAGTTTTGGCATGGTAAAAAAAGGAGAAGTTGTAAAACTAGATTATGACTTTACAAATACAGGTACCGAACCGTTACTTATTACGGATGTTGAAGTAAGCTGTTCCTGCACCACGGTAGATTTTCCAAAACAGCCCATTGCACCGGGTCAATCGGCTAAAGTTATTGTGAGCTTTGATACCAAAACTGTTTACGACCGGCAAGACAGGGTTGTGCTGGTAAAAAGTAATGATCCAAAATCGCCCGCAAAAATAAGATACAAAGGCATTGTTTTGAGGAAATAACAAACAATGGAAAAGTTAGGATGGCACATGTAAAATGAAGTCAATCTATTCGATTTTCCCTTTACATTTTAGCTTATCTTAAGTTGTCTGTAAAATTCTGAAGCAATTATTGCCGTTGCCATTGCAGCATTTAAAGATTCGGTTCCATTGTTTTGATGCGATGGAATAGTAATAGGTTTATTTATCAATTTTAAATTATTCTCGCTAATTCCATTAGCTTCGTTTCCAATAATTATTAAACCATTATCTAATTTATTTTTATAAACAGTTTCTCCGTTTAAAACCGCGCCATAAATATTCTCAATTCCTTCTGTCTTTAAAAGCTCATCTAATTCGCAATACACAACGTTTACACGCATAAATGCTCCCATAGTGGCCTGTATTACTTTTGGGTTATAAAAATCGCAGCTGGCAGGCGAACAAAAAATATTTTTTATTCCATACCAATCGGCCAAGCGAATAATTGTGCCAAAATTTCCCGGATCGCGAATATCATCAAGATAAAAGGTGAAGTCTTTTTTAAAATCAAATGCGTGTTTCGCTTCCTGAAAATAACTACAGAGTGCCAAAACCTGATTGGGGTTGCTTTGTAAACTAATTTTTTGCAATTCTTCATCAGTTATTTCAAGAAGTTCGATCTTTAAACGCTGCAGATCATTAGAATAGTTTAAAAGAAATTCTTTGGTTGCGTAAACTACCGAGATAACACCAGCCTTTTGCAACAATACCTCTAAAACAGACTTTACACCTTCAACAATAAATAATTTTTGATTATCCCTTTGTTTTTTTAAGTGTAACGATTGTATTTCCTTTATTTGATTTTTACTAAGCATAATTTACCCTAAATTAGCATATTTTATTTAGAGCTTGTTTAAAGAGTTGAAATTGTTTACAAAAATACCTAACAGACCGGATTTAAAAAAAATAATTGCTGCCGTTTTAATTTTTTTTGTTGCTGAGATCTTTATTTCATGCAATCCCACAAAAAAATTATTACCGCATGAATATTTGCTTGAAAAAGCAGAAATAATTAATACCAAACAAACCAACCAGCCAAAAGAAAGCTTTGAAGCTTTTTTCAGACAGAAACCAAATCGTAAATTATTTAGAAGCATTCACTTTTTTGTGTGGTGGTATAATTTGTTTGATGAAGAAAAAATTAGACAAAAAAGAATTACCCGCAATTTAAAATACGATAAAATAAATTCAGACAGAGTTTTATTGTATGAAAAAAAGAATGAAGAAAGAGTTAAAAAAGGCAAGGCGCCTAAAACACCTAAATTAAAAGACAAATCCAGCCAATTGCTTGTTGAAAGTATTCGCGATATTGGAGAGCCTGCCGTAATATTTGATTCAACTCTTACAGAACAGACCCGAATGCAGATGGTTAAGTTCTTATTCAGCAAAGGTTATTTTAATAATAAAGTGATTGACTCTGTTGGATTTAGTAAAGATTCAAAACGCGCCACCGTTAAATATATTCTTTACCCAAAAGATCCATACACTGTAAATAAGATCACCTATATTATGGAAGACGAAAAACTGGGCGCTATGATCTTAAATGATACAATAAACACTTTGCTAAAAGTTGGAATGCAATACGATACTGACAAATTACAGGCAGAAAGACAACGTATTACAGACTTTGCATTAAACAACGGGTATTTTTATTTTGAAAATGCATTTGTGAATTTTGATGTGGACTCTAATTATAATAACCATTCTGTTTCAGTTGCCATTAATTTAAAGAAGTTTGCAAAATCTTACAGCTCATCAAACGATTCTTTGATCTATGTTAACCACCCAAGAATGAAAGTGGAAAACGTTTTCATTATTACCGAACCGGTATACACACCTGTTAAAGAAGCGAAATTTAAAGACACTTTAAAAACAAAAAGAGATGGCACTGTTTTTTTATTAAACTCCCATTTGGCCTATCGCCAGCCTATACTAATAAATAATACGGATATCTACAGGGGCCAATGGTTTAGAAAAGACACTTCTGAGCAAACCTACAAACAATTATTAGGCCTTGGCATATTTAAGAACGTAACCATCCAGTTCTTAAAAAATGAAGATCACACTAACCGTTTAGATTGTTACATTATTTGCAATCCATTATTTAAACAGTCTCTAACTGCCGAAACAGAAGGAACAAACACCAGTGGTAACCTGGGTATTGATGGCAGTATTGTTTACCAGAATAAGAATTTTTTTAGAGGTGGTGAATTGATAGAACTTAGATTGCAGGCAGCTATCTCAGCGCAAAAACAATTATCAAAAGATACTTCTTACATTAACTCTGTAAATGATGCGGTAGATCTTAACCGTTTGCAACGCACATTCAATACGATTCAGTTTGGCCCTGAATTTACTTTTTCTGTACCCCGTGCTTTTTTTCCGTTTTCATTATTGCCATTTAAAAAAGATCAGCTACCGCGTACTTATGTTAAAACATCGCTTAATTATCAAGCCAGGCCGGAGTTTAGCAGGGTTATTACCAACATTGATTATGGTTTTAGTTTTAGAAGTAATAAAGGAAGATTAAGACACGATTTTATCCCTTTTGAAGCTTACCTTGTTCGCGCAAAATTATTAGAGTCGTTTGAAAAAAGTTTAGGAGACCTTAACGATGCATTTTTATTGAATTCGTTTCGCGACCACATTACCACTTTAAGCAAATACAGTTTAACGTATACATCCAAAGAAAATTCAAACACAAGCCGCAAAACGGTTTATTATCTTAAATGGACGATTGCCTCTTCCGGATCTATACTGCGCGAATATTTTAAAGCAAGAGGTGTAAAGCCGGATTCTTTAGACCGCTATCTTTTATTTAAGATCCCTTTTGCACAATTTATAAAAACAGATATAGATTACAGGATCTATATTCCTGTTAGGACAAAAAGCAGGATCGTGTATCGCATTGCCGGCGGCATTGGAAAACCGTTAAAGAACTTAAGCGGTTTACCGTATGAGCAAAGTTATTTTAGCGGCGGTCCAAACAGTGTAAGAGCATGGCGTGCGCGTACTTTAGGTCCGGGCGGTTATGATCCAAGCAACAGCTCAACCCGATTTGATAAGATTGGTGATATTTTATTGGAAGCAAATTTTGAATACCGCTTTCACATCATTAAATCTTTTAATGGTGCATTTTTTGTAGATGCAGGAAATATCTGGCGTTTGAAAAAAGACGAGACTAAACCCGATGGAGAATTTGTGGCGTCGAAATTTGCCGATCAAATTGCCATTGGTAGCGGCGTTGGCATCCGTTGGGACCTTGGTTTTTTTGTACTGCGTCTTGATCTTGCAGCACCGGTAAAAGATCCAAAATATGCAGTTGGCGACAGGTGGACCTATGATAAAAAACCATACAAACAAATTGTTGCTAACTTTGGAATTGGATATCCTTTTTAATTTTGCTTGATGAAAGTTGCAGGTTTTACAATCATAAGAAACGCTATAAAGTTCGACTACCCTGTTGTAGAGGCCATCACTTCTATTTTACCCATATGTGATAAATTTTTTGTCGGGGTTGGAAATAGCGATGATGCCACGCGAAAATTAATTGAAAATATTTCTTCCGATAAAATAATAATTATTGATACCGTTTGGGATGATACATTACGCGAAGGCGGAAAGATCTTATCAATAGAAACAAATAAAGTATTTGACGCCATCCCAAAAGAATTTGATTGGTGTTTTTATATCCAGAGCGATGAATGCGTGCACGAAACAGATCTGCCAAAAATAAAAAGCGCGATGGAGCTTTATGAAAATGATATTGATGTGGACGGACTTTTATTTGAATATAAACATTTTTATGGCGCATATAATTACATTGGTATTGGCCGAAGGTGGTACAAACATGAAATTCGGATCATAAAAAATAACAAGCACATACGTTCATATAAAGATGCGCAAGGTTTTAGAACGGTTAATGATAAAAAATTGCGCGTTAAAAGAACGGGAGCCTTCATTTACCATTACGGCTGGGTTAAGCCGCCACAAGCGCAACAGGCCAAGCAAGCCAGTTTTCATAAAATGTGGCACGATGACGAATGGATGAAAAGTAATATTCCTAAAGTAGAAGAATTTGATTATAGCAATATTGATTTTTTAGGAACATACAAAGGCCCGCATCCAAAAGTTTTTGAAGAACGAATTAAAAAAGCCAATTGGAATTTTGTTTACGATAAAACAAAAGTAAAAACCAATTTTAAATACCAATTTTTATTTTGGGTTGAGAAATTAACCGGTTGGCGGGTTGGGGAGAATAGAAATTATATGTTGAAGTAGAGATAGAAATAGTCTACTGTTGAGATTAATCACGCTTCAACTTATTTTTAAGGCCCGTTTGCTTATTTACGATTTCTTTAAAAAAATTCAATTTCTCAACAGTAAAATCCTTTTTCGGGATAATATTGACCACTTGTTTATTTTGCCAAATTAAAATCCAATAATTATTTTCAGTAACAGAATAAGTTTTATCCCAGGTTAAATTTGCGCTGAAAGATTCACCGTTCAATCTGATCTCGGTGTTATCAAATTCATAATTTATAGTTTCGCTAATTCTTTTGTTTGACCTATAATTTTTTCGAGCGTTTATATATATTAGAATCGGAAGCGCTACAGTAAAAATAAGGCCGAAGACTAATTGCCCGATCGGAAATTTATTGAAAAAATTATTTGATGCCGGAATCATTAACAGCATGCTAATTCCTATTACAGTTAATAAAATCATCGACCACTTCCGGTAAAAAAGCTGAAAGGTGGCTTTGATATAATCATTAATATTCAATTTTGTACTAATTTCTATTTTATCCATGTTCTTTAAAATTAATATACAATTGAAAAATCAAATACATTTAAAATAATCAAAAGCCTCTAAACAATCGTTGCACTTATAAAGCGCTTTACAAGCTGTACTTCCAAATTGCGAGACCATCATTGTATTTTTACTTTTGCAACGCGGACAAGTAATGTTTTTTGTTTTACCGGTTAAAAAAGATTTATCGTTGGTAGATTCTTCTGGTGGTGCAATACCGTATTTCTGTAATTTTATTTTCGCTTCAGCACTTAACCAATCGGTTGTCCAGGCCGGCGTATAAACAGTATTAATTTTTACAGTTTCAAAGCCGTTCTCTATTAATTTTTTTCTTACATCGTCCTCCATTTGTTTCATGGCAGGACAACCACTGTATGTTGGCGTAATTTTTACTTCAATATTTTTTTCATCAAAAGTAACATCGCGAATCACACCCAACTCTACAATAGAAATAACCGGAATTTCCGGATCAGGAATTTCAGAAAGGAGCGAAAAGATATTTTCTTTTGTTTGCATTTTTTAAACCACTAAGACACTAAGAACACAAAGGTACACTAAGAAAAAAGAAAAATCAATATTAGTATTTACAAGTGAAGGTATTTGCCACTAAAGCGTTTGAAAACAAAGATCCGAAAAGAAAAAATCCATCTTAGTTATTCTAAGTGAACTTCGTGCCTTAGTGGTAAGCTTAAAGAATCCAAATAGCAGCAACGATCATGATCACAATAATTACAAGGTATTGCCAAACGTCAACGAAATAAGGCGAAAGTTTTTTCCAGGTATCTTTCATCTCGAAAATTACTTTACCACTTTGCCGTTGGGTGCATGCGGGGCAACGATTGCATCTCAGCTAAAATATAACTTAAATGTTCGCCATGTAACCCTTTACGGCTCCCGGTTTGTACATATGTACCTTCGGGCGCTACCAAATTTGCTTTTGCAAGCAACTGGCTAATTTCTTTTTCCCAATTGGCTTTTAGCATGCTTAGATCAACCGCAATGCCTTCTTTTATTAAGAGAGCGTCCACTTCGTTCATTTCAAATAATTCGCCGGCATATGGCCAGATCTCATTTAAGCCATTTTGCAAACGGTTAAAACTTTCTTCGGTACCATTTCCAAAACGGTTAACCCAAGAAAAACTATGACGTTTGTGATACGTAATTTCTTTAATTGATTTAGCGGCAATGCCGGCTAAAGTTTCGTCTTTACTTTTTGAGAGTTCTGAATAAAATGCAAGGTCAAAACAATCGATGAGTGCTTGCCTTACAATTGTTTTTGCATAGTCACCGTTTGGTTGCTCGGTAATTAATGCATTAAAATATTCGCGGTCGTTCCTAAAAAAAGCAAGGTCATCTTCTGTTCTTCCTTTACCTTCAGTTTTTGCAGCATATTCCAATAATGCTTTTCCGCGACCAAAAATATCTAAAGCAATATTTGTTAGCGCAAGGTCTTCTTCTAAAAAAGGGCCATGTCCTGTCCACTCGCTTAAACGTTGCGCGAGAATTAAACTTGTATCGCCTAATCTTAAATTATAATTAAATAATGCTTCCTGTGATGTCATAAATTACATATGTCCGACACCGTCGGGAATTTGATAAAAAGTTGGGTGACGATAAATTTTATCGTTTGATGGTTCAAAGAACGACCCCATATCTTCGGGACTGCTTGAAACAATAGCACTACTTGGCACAACCCAAAGCGCCATTCCTTCGCCACGACGCGTATATAGATCGCGCGCGTTTTGCAAAGCCATTTCTTTATCGTAAGCGTGTAAATTGCCGCAATGTACAAACGGTTGTCCCGCTTTTTTTTGTACAAATACTTCCCATAATGGGCCTTGAGAATCGTTACTCATATTATTTTCGTGGTATCTAAACCTTTTCTTTTAATTATTTCTTACGCCGCTTCGTAATTTTCATTTTGTTTTTTTGCGTAAGCAGTTGCTGCTTCTCTTACCCATGCGCCTTCATTATGAGATTTATTGCGCGACGCCAAACGTTCTTTGTTACAAGGCCCGTTACCTTTTATCACTGCTTTGAATTCTGTCCAATCCGGCTCACTAAAATCGTAGCCTTTTTTTGTTTCGTTCCATTTTAAATTCTTATCCGGAACTGTTAATCCTAAATATTCTATTTGAGGCATGCTTTGATTCACAAAACGCTGACGTAATTCATCATTTGTTTCGCGCTTGATACGCCATTTAATTGCATTTTCGCTATTGGGACTTTCAACATCCGGCGGGCCAAACATCATTAACGTCGGGTACCACCAACGGTTTAAAGCATCCTGCGCCATTTCTTTTTGAGCCGGCGTACCAAAAGCCAAATGCGTCATTAATTCATATCCCTGGCGTTGGTGAAAACTTTCTTCTTTACAAATACGCACCATTGCACGGGCATAAGGCCCGTAAGATGTACGTTGTAACATTACCTGATTCATAATGGCTGCGCCATCTACCAACCAACCCACTGCGCCAACATCAGCCCAGGTTAAAGTGGGGTAATTAAAAATAGAAGAATATTTTGCTTTTCCGGTAAGTAAAGCGTCTAACATCTCATCGCGGCTTGTGCCAAGCGATTCGGCTGCTGTGTATAAATATAATCCATGTCCGCCTTCATCCTGCACCTTTGCTAAAAGCACCAATTTGGCACGCAAGCTTGGGGCACGGGTTATCCAATTACCTTCCGGCAACATACCAACAATTTCGCTATGCGCATGTTGTGATATTTGACGGATCAAATGCTTACGGTAATTATCAGGCATCCAATCCTTTGGTTCAATTATATCGTTTTTGGCCAATTTGGACTCAAAAAGCTCTTCAAAATTTATAACTCCCATATTTAACAAGGTAATAGTTCCTACAAAGATAGGATTTATGCGGTTTTAATCCAAAAAATTGGTGGATTTATACGGTACCTTGGTCGTATTATCAAATAAATTTTTTTATCCCTCCTAAAGCCCTATTTTTGCACACTATTTATCAAAATTATGGCACGTTTTCACACCTTAAAGGTTAAAGATATTAAGCGCGAAACTTCTGATGCGGTTTCGGTGGCTTTTGAAGTTCCTCCTCAGCAACAACCTGAATACCAGTTTAAGCAAGGGCAATATATTACCTTAAAAATGACCGTTGGCGGAGAAGAGATCCGCCGTTCTTACAGTTTATGCTCAAGTCCATATGAAAAGGAATTGCGTGTTGCCATAAAAGCGGTAAAAGGCGGTAAAATGTCAACGTACATTAACGGCGAATTAAAAGTTGGTGCTACTATAGATGTGATGACGCCTATGGGTTCTTTCTATTCTGTTCTTTCGGGTGGAAATAAGAAAAAATATGTTTTGTTTGCCGGTGGAAGTGGAATTACACCTATGATGAGCATTGTTAAAAGCATTTTATATGTTGAAAAACAAAGTACCGTTACATTGATCTATGCAAATAAAGACGAAGCATCAACAATTTTTAAAACAGAAATAGATGCTTTAGCAAATAATAATCCAAATTTAAAAGTGGCTTATGTTTTTGATAAGCCACAAACTAAAATTTCTGATCTACAAACAGGAATTATTACGCCAGACAAAGCCATAGCTTTAATAGAGAGTTTTGGCGGTATAAATGCCGATGACTATTTTATTTGTGGTCCAGGGCCGATGATGGAAAATGTAAAAACTACTTTAGAAAGTTTAAAAATTGCGAAAGAAAAAATTCATATCGAATATTTTACGGCTGTAATTGATGCGGTTAATAAAGCAGAAAACAATGCGCTTGGCGCTGATGTGAAATCAAAGATTACCGTAATGCAGTATGGCATTGAAACTAACTTTGAATTAAAAACAAGTAGTATCACTATTTTAGATGCCGCCATAGAGGCCGGTGTTGACGCCCCTTTTAGCTGTAAAGGGGCAGTTTGTTGCACTTGTCGCGCAAAAGTTTTAGAAGGCAAAGTAAAAATGGATGCTAATTTTGCATTAACAGATGCAGAGGTAGAAGAAGGTTTTATTTTAACCTGCCAGTCACACCCTTTAACGGAAAAAGTGGTTATTGATTACGATGCCTAATTTAAGTTTATTTATTTCGTCCCTACGGGACTTAATGCCACCTTCATTCTAGTTCTACAATATTTAATCCCTAATGGGATTTAAAAAAGATTAACATATTAATTTTTGTCCCGTAGGGACAAAATATAGGTAGCAACAAATACAAAAATTGAGAAGTCCCGTAGGGACGAAATATTATTTGTAGATCTCCAGTAAAAATCTTCCCAAATTATAATCACATTCAATTGGTTTTTTTTTATTAAAATTAATTGAGCCCTGTGTATTAATCGCACCGTTTGTTATGACACTTTTTTTGTCGGCCGGTAAAATGTAAAAAACAGATGCCGCATCTCTTGGAAAGCTATGATTATGTTTGAAATTTTTTTTAGCAGTTAGGGAAATGTTATATAGTTGATACGGTTTTGTTGCAATAGCATAATATTTTTTGTTCTCAAAAATAATCTTTTTTTGATTTAGAAAAAAAATAGCAGTATCATTTTTTGAACGGCCTTGGTTAAAAATATAGATCGTATTCTTATTGGCCTTTGTTTTATTTATTTTCATAAAATTGATACCAGCAAAAAAAAGTTTTATGGTAATACTGTATGTCGTTTCATTTCCTGTTACTTCTTCTATATAATATAAATTAGCGCCACTTTCCTTTGATTTTGATCTTAGTGCATTGAACCAGTTATTTATTAAAAGATCCTGATGATCGCCGCTCAGTTTAATTTCTTTAATAAATTCTACTCTGGCTGTATCTTTTATGTCTTCGAGATACTGAAGATCGGTAACAATATAATCGTGTTTAAACGAAGATATTTTAAGTACTTCTATCTCCTGGCTAAAAGCAAAGGTCAGGCTAAATTGAAAGATCACTAAAAGAAGTAATTTCATGTATTGAAAATACCACTTAAAACAAAAAAAGCCAAACATTTCTGTCTGGCTTTAAATTGATCTTTTTAATATTTAATGTTTGCTTAAATAATCTGCCACACCTGCGTGGGTATCTTTTAAACCTTCGCTGCCTTTTGTCCAGTTGGCTGGGCAAACCTCACCATTTTGTTCAAAGAACTGTAAAGCATCTACCATGCGTAAAGTCTCATCAACATTGCGTCCTAAAGGAAGATCATTGATCAATTGATGGCGAACTGTTCCTTCTTTATCGATCAAATACAAACCTCTAAAAGCGATCATAGGTCCGGTTGCGATAAGATCCCCATCTTCATTTACATCGTAATCGCCAAACAAAGTACCATAACTAAGCGAAATGGTTTTTGTAGTGTCAGCAACAATTGGATAAGTAACACCTTTAATACCACCGGCTTTTTTCTCCATTTGTAACCAGCCCCAGTGGCTTTCTTCAGTATCCGTACTGCAACCAACTACCGCACAATTGCGGCTTTCGAACTCTTTTAATTTTTCCTGAAAAGCATGTAACTCTGTTGGGCAAACAAAAGTGAAATCTTTTGGGTAAAAGAAGAAAACGACATGTTTTTTTCCAAGATATTGGTCTAAAGAGAAGTCTGCAACTATCTCTCCACCTTTAACAACTGCGCCTGCTCTAAAGAACGGTGCTTTTTTTCCTACTAAACTTGACATATTTATAATTTTTAATTGATTTAATATATTGTGTAAAAGTATAAATTACTTTTTAAACAGATTTAAAGTATTATTGCCTAAAATTAACCAAGTTAACAATTATTAGTATGAGTATAGAAGTTAATAAACCCGCCCCCGATTTTAAATTATTTAATACCGCAAAAAAAGAAGTTACATTAAGCGAAAACAAAGGGAAAAATGTGCTTTTACTGTTTTTTCCGTTAGCATTCACAGGCACTTGTACCGCCGAACTATGTTCTGTACGTGATAATTTAGACATGTATAGTAGCCTCAATGCCTTGGTGTTAGGCATTTCTATCGACTCTTTATTTGTTTTAGGCAAGTATAAAGAAGAACAAAAGTTAAATTTTGATCTTTTAAGCGATTTTAATAAAACAGCATCTGAAGCATATGGCTGCTTATACGATGATTTTATTTTTGGAATGAAGGGTGTAAGTAAGCGTTCGGCCTTTTTGGTGGATAAAAACGGAATGGTGCAATACTCAGAAGTATTAGAAAAAGCAACCGATCTACCTAACTTTGAAGCCATAAAGGCTTGTTTAGAAAAACTAAAGTAGATCTTGCTTAAGTCATACTTCGATAAAAATTTAGTGGAAGCCGGCTGCGATGAGGCCGGAAGGGGTTGCCTGGCAGGCCCTGTTTATGCTGCAGCTGTAATTCTGCCAAAAAAATATAAGAATAAATGGTTAAACGACAGTAAAAAATTAAGTGATGTTGATCGTTACGAATTGCGGCCTGAAATTGAAAACGCAGCACTGGCATGGGCTGTAGGGGTTGTTGACCATAAAGAAATTGACGAGATAAATATCTTAAACGCTTCTTTCTTAGGAATGCACCGCGCAGTTGATCGGCTGCAGGTAAAGCCCGAGCTATTACTGATAGATGGTAATCGATTTAAAGTTTACAAAGACATTCCACATCAATGCATTATTAAGGGCGATGCGAAATTTTTAAGTATCGCCGCAGCCAGCATCCTTGCAAAAACATACCGGGATGATCTTATGAAAACAATGGCCGTTAACTATCCACAATATAGTTGGGAAAGCAATATGGGTTACCCCACAAAAAAACACAGGGAGGCAATACGACAGCATGGCGTAACGCCTATACACCGACTAACTTTTCAGTTATTGCCAAAACAGTTAGAATTGGATATTGAATAATAATATGACACGGGCTTTGAATTGGAAAAAGAGTAATGCACAAATTTTCTGTAAAACTCATTTATTTTATTCCATTTTTGAAATGCAAATTTTTGTAGTTTAGATAAATCGTGTCTCTCTTTAAAAAAATACTTTTTAGTTTGTTTGTTGTTTCGGCATTGATATTTGCTACCTGGGCATATATTGACTTAAAGAATAGCAAAAAACCAACCGTCGAAGCCCTTTCTGTTTTACCTGACAATTGTTTGGTGTATTTAAGCACCGGCAATTTTTTTGAACTAAATAAAAAAATAAATTCTCAAAGTTTAATTGCCGATAAATTAAAACTATTTAGCGATGTCAATTTGTTTTGCAACACCCTTAACGCCTTTGATTCGGTTTTTACCGCCAATAGTTTACTTGCGCAAATGATGAAAAATACCAACATCCACTTTGCGCTGTATGAAAAAAATTTGAGCTGGTTGGCTGCATTTAACATCAAACGATTAGGCAACCAGGAACTGATCATTGGCGAATTTGCTAAAATTTTAAACGCACAAAAAACAGAAAATGATATTTATAGTTTTAATTTAAATAAAAAAGATAAATTCTATTTTACATTAAACTCGGGTATCGTTCTTATATCAAATATGCCTGCAACTATTGAGCTTGCTTTAAATAAAGCAAAGCCTAAACTTCATAAAAATAAAGCGTTTCTTGCTTTTAAAAATACTTTGGAAGAAAATAATTTATTGTCCATTTATTTAGATCATCGGGTGTATGCCAAAAGTAAGGCGTCAATAAAATTAAATCTGTCGCTAATTTGTAAGAACGCCTTTTCGGCAGGTAACTTTAATATTGAACCTTCACAGCTAACGCTTAACGGTTACTTAATGCCTGATAGTTCAGAAATTATTTCCGCTCTATACAACCAGGATCCACAAAGCGCGGATTTCTTGAATTTTTTACCAAATAATACAACTTCATTTAAAGCTTTTGGCTTTAGTTCTTTTGAAAATTTAAATAAGAACTTAAATAAAATAACGACGGCTCAAAATTCTAAATTTTGGAAACTCGTAACTGATACAGCACTTTTTAATGTTGAAAATGAATTTTACAAGAATGCACAAAATTACCTAGTAAATTTTGAATCAAAGATACCCGGCGAAAAATTTGTTCTCCTTAAGGTGTCAGATACCACAAAAGCAGCTGAGCACCTGGGTTTTATGAGCGATTCGCTGGTAGCGGATGATTCTGTTTTTATTTATAAGTTAAAAACGAAAAACCTAAAATTATTTGGAACATTCTTTAGCGCCTTTACAAATTACGCTGCACTATATCGTTCGCATTTAATATTTTCAGAAAACAAAGAAGAGCTTTTGCGTTTACTTTTTGATCTAAAGAACGAAATTATTATTTCCAAAAATGAAAATTTTATTGTTTACAAGAATCAAAATATTTCTGAAGATTTTAATTACCTGGTTTATATGGCCCCAAATAAAAATAAACGTGAAATAACTTCTTTTTTTAATTTCGGGCTTAGCGAACAAAAAAATCCTTTCGAGAATTTTAAACATTTTTCTTTCTCGGTAAGTAACAATAAGAATAATTTTAAATTTCGCTGGCATTTAATGAACGAAGCCGAAACTGTTAACAAAGAGCAAAATGTTCTGTGGACCCTAAACCTGGATGCCCCCGCCAGCATGCCGGGCACTGGTTTTGTAAACCACCTCACAAAAGAGAACGAACTGGTAGTGCAGGATGATGAAAAAATGTTTTATCTCATAAATGCAAAAGGAACTATTTTGTGGCAGAAAAAACTAAAAGAAAAAATAAATTCTAAAATTTTTACCGTTGACATTTTTAAAAATAACAAATACCAATTATTATTTAGCTCTGAGAATTACCTGCATTTAATTGACAGGAACGGGAATTATGTCAACGGTTATCCGGTTAAACTTCCTGCGGCCGCAAGTTCTGAATTATCTTTATTGGATTATGATAACGATAAGGATTATCGTTTATTTATTGCCTGCAAAAATAAAATGATCTATAACTATTCTATTTTTGGAGTAAAGGTGGATAAGTTTGTTCCCGTTAAAACGGACGGAGAGGTTGTTCTCTCAGTTCAATATGCAAAAGTAGGATTAAGCGATTATTTAATTACCGCGGACAAGGAAGGAAGGATATACACCTTCAGCAGGAAAGGCGAAGCCCGCATTGGCTTAAAGAATAAAACTATAGAGAATTGCCCGGCATTTTATGTAGACGCCACCAACAATATTAACTCAACCTATTTAATTTATATTGATGATAAGAACAATTTAATAAATAAAATTTCTTTCTCTGACAAAAAAGTAATTGAAAAATTGGGTGCAGAGATTGGCTCTTCAACCATTAAATTTAGCGCTGTTGATGATAATAAAGCAATAGATGTAATTGTAACCAAACCAAACGGGATCTTAGCGTATAATTTAAATGGTAATTTATTATTTGAAAAAACAATTGAGAGTGAATTAAGCCAAACAGATTTTTATAGTGATGAGAACCATGCTTTGTTTTTGGCATTCAGTAATACTAAACAAGAAGTGTTCTTATTAGATCAGCTGAAACAGAAATTAAAATCGTTCCATGCAACAGCGCTCCCGTACATCAGTAATTTATTTAACGATAATAAAAAATATTTGATCGTAACCGATGGCCTCAGGTTAAACTGTGTGGCACTTTAGTAAATAAAAGTACCGAATTCGGAATTTATAGTTACTTTTTTGCCTTCGCCCTTCTCTACCCTGCCAATTATCTTTGCATCGACATTAAAACTTTTGCTAATGGCAATGATCTTTTCAGCAGACTTTTCATCCGCATAAATTTCCATGCGGTGCCCCATGTTAAAGACCTTATACATTTCTTTATATTCAGTATGACTTTGTTCTTGTATGGTTTTAAATAAAGGCGGCACTTCAAATAAATTATCTTTAATTACATGCAAGCCTTCATTTAAAAAATGCAATACTTTGGTTTGTGCGCCCCCACTGCAATGCACAATGCCGTCTATTTCTTTTCCAAGATCTGAAATAATTTTTTTAATAATTGGTGCATAGGTGCGTGTTGGCGATAAAACCAATTTTCCGGCATCAATTTTTTCTTGTATTATTTGTCCGGTTAAATTTGTATAACTCACTTCAATTTTATCGGTCAGGTTTAGGCCGCCGGTATAAACTACACTTTCAGGCAAACTTGCGTCAAAACTTTCAGGAAAATTTTTTGCAAGGTTCTTATTAAAAACATCGTGCCTGGCACTTGTTAATCCGTTACTTCCCATCCCACCATTATATTCAGATTCGTAACTGGCTTTGCCGTAACTACACAAACCTATAATGACATTGCCTGCCTTAATTGCATCGTTAGAAATAACCTTATTTCTTTCCATCCTGCAAATAACGGTACTATCCACTATTAATGTTCTTACAAGGTCGCCCACATCAGCGGTTTCTCCACCGGTGGATGAAATAGATATCCCGTTTTCCCTTAAATTCTTTAGTACTTCTTCGGTTCCATTTATAATTGCAGAAATAACTTCGCCAGTAATTAAATTCTTGTTCCTACCGATGGTAGATGATAATAAAATATTATCGGTTGCGCCAACACAAATAAGATCGTCCAGGTTCATAATAACTGCGTCTTGCGCTATCCCTTTCCAAACGCCAAGATCGCCTGTCTCTTTCCAATACATATAAGCCAACGCAGATTTGGTGCCGGCCCCATCGGCATGCATTACTAAACAATGATCTTTACTTCCACTCAAATGATCGGGTACTATCTTGCAAAATGCTTTTGGAAACAGTCCTTTATCTAAATTAGCAATGGCGGCATGCACATCTTCTTTAGATGCTGAAACACCACGAAGATTATATTTGTTATCGCTCATAATATTGCTCAAAGATAAATATTTGAATTTATATATATTGTTTATTTTTGCACAGCCGCAAATAAACAGATGATCAGAATATCTATTGTTAATTATACCAACACTTTGCCATTTAAATGGGCCTTAAAGCACAGTAAGCTGCTTGAAAAGATCAATCTGCAGGAGGATATTCCAAGTATTTGTGCACAAAAACTAAAATTCAAGCAGGTTGACCTGGCCCTTGTACCTGTTGCCTTACTGGCTGAATTAGACACTTATTTTATTGAAACTGACTTTTGTATTGGGGCGAATGGAAAAGTAGACAGTGTAAAATTATACAGCAATGTGCCTTTGAACGAAATAAAGACGGTAGTGCTTGATTACCATTCCAAATCATCCATTACTTTAACAAAAGTATTGTTTAAATTTTTTTGGAAATTAGATGTTAGTTTTTTAGATGCTAAACCTGGTTTTGAAAATGACATTAAAAATACAAACGCCGCTGTTATAATTGGCGATAGAACTTTTACATTAAACGGAAAGTATAAATATGAATATGACCTTGCTAACGAATGGAAAAAGTTTACAGCACTGCCATTTGTTTTTGCAGCATGGGTAAGTACCGAAAAACTTAATCCTGAATTCATTTCTGAATTTAATACTGTTTTAAAGTTTGGCGTAGATAATATTTCGAAAGCAGTAGATACTGATTATACAAATAAAAATTTATCAAAAGAACAAACTATTGAATATTTAACTGCGCGAATTGATTATAATTTAAATGCAGATAAAAAGAAAGCCTTGAATTTGTTTTTGGAATATATCAGGAAACTTTAAACTCATCACCAATGATTGCATTTAAAGAGTTGTGTTTGTTTTCGAAAACAACTTCTTTGCTTTCTACTTCCGGTTCACCATCAAAATGAATGGTATCTTTCCCATCTCGCGTAATGGTGATCTTATCAGAAGAAAATGTTTCGATATATTTACTTAGATGTGCTTTACGCTTTAACAATTTGCCTAAAAGACCCGGCGCGACAAAAGCATTAAAAGGTTTTACAACAACAATATGAAACAGGCCGTCTTGCATACTTGCTTGTGGCGCAATATAAAAATCGTTTCCATATTGTCCGGCATTAGCTACCGTTATTAAAAATGCTTTTCGTTTTATTGTTTGTCCGTTAAAAGTTAAAGTATAATCTTTTGCTTTGTACTTAAAGATTTCGCGCAAAGTAATTTTTACATAACTCTGCAAACCACGCTTAACAGAAGTTGCAAATAAATTTCCGATATGTGCGTCAAAACCAATGCCGCTGGTACAAAAAAACGGAATGCCATTTACTGTACCATGATCGATCTTTGTTTTTTTACCGGTGGCTATTTGCTTTATTGCTTCTTCTACTTGCATTGACAGGCCAAGACTTCGCGCCAGGCCATTGCCTGAGCCTGCCGGCACAATTCCTAAAGTAATATTAGTGCCAATGATACTCTTGGCAACCGCATTAACGGTTCCATCACCTCCAACAGCAATTGCATCTGTATAATCCTGCGAATGTAAAATATCGAGAACTTCTTTAAAATGGTCACGGTCTTTCCAGATCACGATCTGGTAATAAATATTTTGAGGAAACTCTTTCTTTATTGTGCCGATAAGCCGACCTGAAATTTTTTTTCCGGCATTTGGATTAACAATAAATAATAGTTTACGCGGCATTTCAGATGCTGATGATTTCGTTATAGATTCTGTGTTTTGCATTTGCTATCCAATTTTTAAACCAGGGATTTGATCCATCAAATGTAATAGAAAAATTGGCAAGTTTTGTGAGGTCAAATTTATCCGCGAAAATTCCTGCGCCGGCCTTATAGGCATCACGCGAATTGCAAAACTGCTCGTAATGACCTTGTATAGGCACCATTAAAACAGGTTTTCCGAGGTACATAGCTTCACAAACACTTTCAAAACCAGCGCTGCTGGCAAGGCCACGGGCTTTACTCATCATCTCTAAAAATAAAGTATCGTTAATGGCGTGTACAAATAATTTTTCTTTGTCGAATTGGTAAGCCGTATAAATTTTATCCGGCTGATCAGTAAAACAATGGATCTCTATATTTGAATTAGCCTTATGCCATTCTAACAACTCTTCAAAATAACCGTTATTTACCAGGTATACTAAATAAAAATCGTCGTGTTTGGTTTCTAATTCAAAGATCTCTTTTCTTAATAAAGGAGGTACAACAACAACATCTTCGTTGTTAGTATGAATTTTATAAAATGAAAGCGCAAGATTTTTTGTAGATCGCGAGGCTGTTAGCTTAGTAAAATATTTTATAGATGCTTTATCCAGCCAGCGCCCTTCGGGAAACTCAAAATCAGGATGAAAATAAATATATTGGTGAGCCACGCAGATCATCTTTGCTTTTGGCTTATAAAAACGATAATAAAGCCCAATTAAAAGATCAAAAAAATTAATTACAACATCCGGCTGATGTTCTTTCATCAGCTCATCAATGGTTCTTAAACTTTTTTTGAATGTTTTAATTTTCCTGAAATTATGTATCACCGATCTGGTGACATTAATGCTTTTATTTTTTTTATCGGTTACAAAATTGGGGCTTTGCAATTGAATGATAGGTGCTTTTACCTTTTCAAAAAAGAATTTAGGAATATCTCTTGTTCCACTGGAGCCCAATAAAACAGCGCAAACGGTATGACCCTGCTCAAGAAGCATATCATAAACGGTCATGGCTTGCGTCATGTGCCCCCGGCCTTCGCCCTGAACGGCTAAAATATATTTTTTTGGTTCGCTAGTCATTTTTATTTATGGTTACGCCTTGCGGCAAAATTTCTTCTATCGACTCTGTTTTACTTTTTTTGGTTTTCGGCGCAAGACCGGATAACCAATCCTGATAATAAATTATTTTCCAGTTCCCTTCTGTATCTTCTGCCAGTGCCGTCAAACTTTCCACCCAATCACCAGAATTCAAATACTCGATACCATTAATTGTTTTTATGGCCGGTTGATGAATGTGGCCGCAAATAATGCCGTGACACTTTCGTGCTTTAGCAACTTTTACCAATTGGTTCTCATAATCATTTATAAATGAAACCGCTGATTTTACTTTTGCTTTTACAACCTGTGACAAAGAATAATATGGTAAACCTTTTTTTTCGCGGTAAGTGTTATAATGACGGTTTAACCAAAGTAAAAATGTATAACCCACATCTCCGAGTTTGGCGATCCAGGCAAACTTTGTAGTAATGTTGTCAAAAATATCACCATGTGTTACAAAATATTTTTTTTCTACACCATAATGCACGTGATGTTTTTTTATTTTGAAATTACCCATTGTAAATGGTAGTATCTCATCTAAAAAATCATCGTGATTACCTCTTATATATATGATCTCATTGCATTTACTTTTTGAGATAAGATTAATAATATGTTTAAAAAAATTACTGTGCTGTTTTTTCCATTTTCCATTTTTGCGAAGCTGCCATCCATCAATAATATCACCATTAAGAATAAGTGTTTCGCATTTGTGATGTTTTAAAAAGTTAACGACTTCTTTTGCTTTACTTGCTTTAATACCTAAGTGTATGTCGGATAGAACAATGGTTTTATAGAATGTCTTCATTAAAAGAGTTTTACAAATTTGACTTTATAATGTATTTAAAGATTTAAGCTAAGCTTACTTTTAGGTTATGATTTATTGATCAATATTAAGCGAGTTTGAATTATGCGCTTATAAATTGTAGGTTTAAAACCAAAAAAACATACTTTAATTTTACCTAGAGTTTACAAGGCGCATCGAAAGTTAATTTATTGGCAGTGCACATTAAACACTTTTATTCTTGTGCTTAATATTTTGTTAATGTTTGCGAAACGCCGGGTGAACAATTCAATAATAATCCTCTATTAATTTCGCAGGAATTATTATAACGAATAATAAATCTTAAAACTATTAATTAAAAAAAATAACGATGAATATTAACAAACACTTTTTAGTTGCAATTTTTATTTTTAGCTGTACAGCATTTTTTGGGCAATTTACTTCAGGGAATTTAGTTGTTTTGCAAGCAGGCGACGGTGTATCGACTTTAACAAATACGGGAAATCAAATTATCTTAAAAGAATATACGCCAGTGGGTTCGCCCGCGTTTTCTGTTGCTATTTCAACAAGTGTAAATCCCTTAATAATAAGCGGTTCCGCTTCCTCCGAAGGCGGGCTTTCGTTATCACCTAATGGAAAGTATCTTGTGTTTGCCGGTTATGCACAATCGGTGCCAAATGCAACTGCATTGGCGGGTTCTGCATCATCCTTAATAAGCAGGGGAGTTGGGGTTGTTAGTGTTCCCGGAAGTTATTCACGTGTTGCTACAAGTAGCACATTTTATTCGGGAAATAATATTCGTAGTGCAACATCTGATGGAAACGACAACTACTGGTGTGCAGGAGGAAATGACGGTACTGATTATTTAGGCGTTGTAAGTGCAACAACAAATGTGCAGAATGGAAATACAAATACGAGGAGCGTTTGTATCTTTAATAGTAATTTATATTTCTCTACCGGCTCTGGTACACTTATTGGTGTTTACCAGGTGGGCACAGGCTTACCAGTTACATCTGCGCAAACCAACAGCAATATTATTAGCACCATGGGTACAGGAATAGGAACACCTAGTCCTTATTCATTTTACTTTAACCCGGCGCAAAC
Organism: Bacteroidota bacterium; assembly: GCA_013697245.1. Taxonomy (GTDB): domain Bacteria; phylum Bacteroidota; class Bacteroidia; order B-17B0; family Aurantibacillaceae; genus Aurantibacillus. The sequence continues at coordinate 139,397 of JACCXH010000001.1, read as the reverse complement.
GGTTTGTTATATAGCGGATGACAGATCTATTGCCAATGGCGGGGGAATTCAAAAATGGGTTTATAGTGTCAACACATGGACTTTGGCATATACTCTTGGTACAGGCGCCACATCAACTGTAGGTGCAAGGGGGGTAATTGCCGATTTTTCTACGCCAAACGTAAAGGTTTATGCTACAACTTCTGAAGCTGTGGGAAACAGGATAATTTCCATTGCAGATGTTGGCGCGGCTTCTCCTGCCTCCACCTTGGCCACTTCTGACCCTAACACACTTTTTAGAGGTATTGCTTTTTCACCTTATTGTACAGCGCCTCAGGCAACTTCTATACTAAACAATGCTCCGATTTGTGCAAATCAATTATTAACGCTTGATGTAAATCCAACGGGTACGGCTCCGTTTACTTATTCATGGACAGGCTCCGGATCTTTTAGTTCTAATTCGGTAAAAAACCCAACAGTTACTAATGCTTCCACAGGAAATTATTCGGTTACAGTTTCAAACGGTTGCGGCACTTTAACTGCTTCTGCGTCATTAATAATAAATCCATTACCAACTATTTCTGTAAATTCTGCAAGTACTTGTAATGGCGGAAGTGCTACGCTTACTGCATCCGGGGCAAATACCTATACCTGGAACACAAGCAGCAATTCTTCCTCTATTATTGTTACACCCAGCGTTTCAACAAATTACACAATAAGCGGTACTTCTGTACAAGGTTGTTCAAATTCTGCTACAACAAACGTAAATATAGTAAGCGTCCCAAATATCACTGTAAACTCCGCCACTATATGTGTAGGAAATACGACAACATTAACCGCATCAGGTGTATCTTCCTTCACATGGAGCACGGGATCAAACTCTGCCAATATAACGCCCAGCCCTTCGGTAACAACTAATTATACGGTTAGTGGCCTTGCGCCGGGTTGCCCTGTAATTGCTACAAACACAAGTATTGTTGTTGTGAATGCTTTGCCTTCTGTTACCTTAAATTCTATAAGCAGTCCTGTTTGTGTAAATAGCCCAACCATTTTATTAAGCGGATCTCCGGCCGGCGGCTCTTTCTCCGGCCCAGGTATAAGCGGTAATACATTCAATCCATCAACTGCTGGTGCAGGAAGTTTTAGCATAACCTATAGTTACACTAATACAAATAATTGTTCAAATACCGATATTAAAACCGTAACGGTGAGTTTATGTACCGGGCTTAAAGAGCAATTACAAGATAATATAGTAAGCGTTTTTCCTAACCCTGTTCAAAATGAATTAAAAATTAATATCAATAATAATTCTTTAGAATACAAATTGGATGTTTACAGTCCGGAAGGTAAACTGGTGTATTCTGAGAAGTCTTCAAGATCCGCTCTATCAATTGACGTTAGTGCTTTTTCTGCCGGTTTATATAGTATAAGAATCTTAACCAATACCGGCGGAACGTTTATAAAATTCCTTAAGGAATAAATATTATGTGCTTTTGCAGGTTTTCACTACACAAATAATAATTATCTTTGTGGCTCAAAAATAATTTTATGCAAAACACATTAAAAGCTCTTGGTCTAAAAGAAATAAACGAAGGTTGTTCAACCGGCAAAAATTGGTTTGCTAATGGTGAAATACTTGAATCATATAGTCCGGTTGACGGCAAATTAATTGGAAAAATAAAAACTGCTAATAAAGCCGATTATCAAAAGGCGATATCTGCTGCCAGCGATGCTTTTAAATACTGGCGCACCATTCCGGCACCTAAGCGTGGTGAATACGTGCGACAATTTGGTGATAAATTACGCGCCAAAAAAACCGAGTTGGGCAAATTGGTTTCTTATGAAATGGGTAAATCATTTCAGGAAGGTTTGGGCGAAGTACAGGAAATGATCGATATCTGCGATTTTGCTGTTGGACTTTCTCGCCAATTATATGGTTTACAACTGCACAGCGAACGTCCTAACCACCGTATGATGGAACAATGGCACCCATTGGGAATTGTTGGTATAATAAGTGCGTTTAATTTTCCGGTTGCTGTTTGGGCCTGGAACACAACCCTTGCATGGATCTGCGGGGATGTTTGCATCTGGAAACCATCGGAAAAAACGCCTTTATGTTCTATTGCTTGTCAAAATATCTGGAATGAAGTAGCAAAAGAAAATAATTTACCGGAAGGTATTTCATGCCTTGTTAATGGTGATCATAAGATAGGTGAATATTTAACCGAAGATACGCATGTGGCCTTAATATCGGCAACCGGTTCAACCCGAATGGGAAAAATTGTTGGCACTAAAGTAGCAGAGCGTTTTGGAAAAAGTATTTTAGAATTAGGTGGTAACAATGCCATTATCATTACAGAAAATGCCGACCTTGATACCACCCTTGTAGGGGCTGTATTTGGTGCTGTTGGTACCGCAGGTCAACGTTGTACTTCAACCAGGAGATTAATTATTCATGAAAACATTTATCAAAAAGTAAAAGACAGTTTGGTAAAAGCATATTCACAATTGAAGATCGGAGATCCCTTGGATGAAAAAAATCATGTTGGTCCGTTAATCGATAAAGATGCTGTTAGAGGTTATATGAGTGCGTTAGAACGTGTGATAACCGAAGGCGGAAAAATTATTGTACCCGGTGGTGTATTAGAAGGTAAAGGTTATGAAAGCGGTTGTTATGTAAAACCGGCAATTGCCGAAGCAAAAAACGAAATGGCCATTGTGCAACATGAAACCTTTGCACCTATTTTATATTTAATGAAATATCAAACACTGGAAGAGGCCATTGCTTTGCAAAATGGCGTACCACAAGGACTTTCGAGTGCTATTATGACCTTGAATATGCGCGAAGCAGAATTATTTTTAAGTGCTGCAGGTAGTGATTGCGGAATTGCCAATGTAAATATTGGAACCAGCGGTGCAGAAATTGGCGGTGCATTTGGCGGCGAAAAAGAAACCGGTGGCGGACGCGAAAGCGGTTCTGATGCCTGGAAAGCTTATATGCGTAGGCAAACAAACACACTTAACTGGGGCAATACTTTACCTTTAGCACAAGGTATTAAGTTTGATCTTGGGTAAATTACCAATGAAAAAACTTATTTCTCTACACCCTCTTCCTTAAATGGATTGCGCGGCACCCATTTAGCAGGTTGCAAAAAAGAAATAAACGGTTTTTGAATTAATTTTGAGATCGTGTTTTGCGGTTTAATATAACAGATAAGATTTTCTGCTTTAGCACCAACTGTAGTTTTAATTTCCGCGGCAGTTCTTCCTAAATTTACTTTTGTACGTTTATTTTTTATCGCCTCGTCCAGCATGGCGTATAAAATATTCTGGTATAAATTAAATTGGTTGTTCAACTCGTAATCAAAACCAATATAATGTGCTTCTAAAGACTTATCAGGCATTAAAAAACTACTGGCAAAAGCTATTATTTTATTTTCGTGAAAAAATGCTTTTACCGTAAAATCATTTTCGTAAATAGTTTTAACGCTGCTAAAATAATTTTGCGGCAATTTAATTAATTTAAATTTTGCCTTTTCAAAAATACCTTCGTACAATTTATACAATTCTTTTTCGTGCAGTTTGATCTCGTTTTTGTTCAAGTATTTTATTTCAACACCTTCAATGCTTTTAAAGATAGATTTTGCCCTGTTCCGGTATTTTTTTGAGAACAAAGCTGTGTAAGCACTAACAGAATCAACATTTTCAGGGATCTCAACGATCAAATTCGGTTCCACAAAAAAATCAGAATAACCTTCGTCCTCAAACAATTCAGTAGGCATTAAGGGTGAGTGAAAATCTTTCAATAAAATGGCCGAGATCGTTCTTGCCAGTTTTTCTTCTTTCGAAACTATATCGGTTATCTTCAATAAAAGTGCATGCGCCTGATCTTTAGAGATCTTTTTATCAAATAAAAAACCATATTCGCCACTTACAAGATTATTGCCGCAGGTAAATAAACGCAGTAACACTTCATCTTTGTTTGAATCGATGTATTTTTCAAATAAGTTTAAACGTTTTGATCGTATGCTTTCAACCTGGTGATCTAACAAGTTACCAAAAACACCCGCCTTAAAATCTACAATTTGAAAATAAATAATGCCGCAGGGCTCGCCTTTAAAATAAACGATCACATAACGTGACATTAATTTTGTATATTCACCGGTCTCAACAATTTTTAAGAACTCTTTCTCTAAAAAAATAGTGTTCTTTTTGCTTATGGCTTCCCAATCCTTTTCCGGTAAAGCACTTGCTTTTTCGTAAAGAGAAAACGAAAAGTCCTCATTCAGGCTTCTAAATGGTAAAAATCTTTTTTTTGAGGAAACGGGTTTACAAAAAGCAAACATAATTTAGTTAAAATTACTAATTTAAATCGTTCTAATATGCCAAAGTGGTTATTAAAAAACATTAAATATTTTTAAACTACAGTTTTAAAATTGAGTATATTTAAATCATCAATTATGAAGCATGATTTTAAACATAGTCCTGCCGTTGACCAGGTTGGAATTGAAGAGCGTGTGGCCCGTTTTAATACACGCAGTATAAAAAAAGAGAGCAAGTTAAGCGGATTAAAACTAGCCTTGAACATGATAGACCTTACCACTTTGGAAGGTAAAGATACCGAAGGAAAGGTAAAACAAATGTGTTACAAGGCCATGCATGTAGCAGATGATCTTCCCGGCTTGCCAACCGTAGCCGCGGTTTGCGTATACCCCAACCATGTTAAAACCGCAAAACAGGTTTTAAAAAACAGTCAGGTAAAAATAGCCTCTGTAGCTACTGCTTTTCCAAGTGGAAATTCGACCTTAAAAATTAAATTGGATGATACTAAACTTGCAATTGATAGTGGGGCGGATGAAGTAGACATGGTAATTAGCCGCGGTGAGTTTTTAAAAGGCAATTACAATTTTGTGTTTGACGAGATAGCTGCGATCAAAAATGCCTGTGGCAAGGTAAGGTTAAAAGTTATTTTAGAAACGGGCGAACTCTCCACCCTTGATAATGTAAGAAAAGCCAGCGATATTGCCATTTTAGCCGGAGCCGATTTTATAAAGACCTCTACCGGTAAGATCCAACCTGCTGCAACAATGCCGGTAACTTTGGTTATGCTTGAAGCGATCAAAGATCATTACTTAAAAACAAATGTAATGATTGGGATGAAACCAGCAGGAGGAATTTCTACCGCTAAAAATGCTTTGCAATATTTGGTAATGCTTTATGAAACACTCGGACCAAAATGGATGAGCAATGAATGGTTTCGTTTTGGTGCAAGTAGTTTAGCAAATGATATTGTTTTACAATTGGGTAAAGAGCAAAAAGGGGTTTATTATAGTAAGGATTATATAAGTATAGATTAAGTAGTAATTAGTTAATAGAATGAAAACTGAAGATATAACAACGGGTTTTGATTGGAAGTACGCTCCTGCACCGGAAGCAAAGGATCATATTAAATTAAAAACACAGTACGATCTTTTCATTAATGGAAAATTCGTAAAACCAAATAGCAAAAAATATTTTGATACGGTCAATCCTAGTACCGAAGAAAAAATAGCTTCCATTGCACAAGCAAATGCAAAAGATGTTGATAGTGCTGTAACAGCTGCAAAAACAGCTTATGATAAAACCTGGAAAAAAATGCCGGCAAAAGAAAGGGCAAAATACATTTTTAGAATTGCGCGTGTAATACAAGAACGTGCCCGCGAACTGGGAGTTATTGAAAGTATGGATGGCGGCAAACCAATTCGTGAAAGCCGTGATTTTGATGTGCCAACAGCTGCCAATCATTTTTTTTATTATGCAGGCTGGGCAGATAAATTGGACTATGCTTTTCCAAACAGGAAACCCGAATCGCTTGGTGTTGCCGCACAAATTATTCCGTGGAATTTTCCTTTATTAATGGCAGCCTGGAAAATAGCGCCGGCATTGGCTACAGGAAATACGGTAGTTTTAAAACCTGCCGAAAGTACTTCCTTGACTGCATTAAAGTTGGCCGAGATTATACAGGAATGCGATCTGCCACCGGGAGTTGTAAATATTATAACCGGTTTTGGCGATGCAGGCGCAGCAATGGTAGCGCATCCCTTAGTAAATAAAATTGCTTTTACAGGAAGTACTGATGTTGGAAAAATAATTCAGAAAGCAATTGCAGGCACCAATAAAAAAGCAACATTAGAATTAGGCGGAAAAGCGGCCAATATTATTTTTGATGATGCGCCCATTAACCAGGCTGTAGAAGGCATTGTGAACGGTATCTTTTTTAACCAGGGCCATGTTTGTTGCGCGGGCTCACGTTTATTTGTGCAGGAAAATGTGGCAGAAGAAGTGATTCAAAAACTAAAAGCACGTATGCAAACTTTAATAGTTGGCGACCCATTAGATAAGAATACAGATATTGGTGCGATCAATAGCAAAGAGCAACTTGACAAAATAAACGAATATTTAAAGATAGGTGTAAAAGAAGGTTTAGAATTATTTCAAACCTCTGCGGCCGTTCCTAAAAAAGGTTTTTATTGTAAGCCCACTTTATTTATTGGTGCGGCGCAAAGTAACCGCGTTGTACAGGAAGAAATATTTGGCCCGGTATTAACCATCCAAACATTCAGAACAATTGAAGAAGTGATAGAAAAAGCAAATAACATTCCTTATGGCTTAAGCGCCGGTGTTTGGACCGACAAAGGTTCTAAAATATTTAACCTTACTACAAAATTAAGAGCCGGTGTTATTTGGGCAAATACTTATAATAAATTTGACCCAACTTCGCCGTTTGGCGGATATAAAGAAAGTGGCTTTGGAAGAGAGGGCGGCTTACATGGCTTAATGCCATATTTAAAGTTTTAATGTTTTGATAATTTCTCAAAAACAAACTAACACCTTTCTTTTTTGTGCTGTTGTAGCATTTCTTCATTTTATTATTGGGATCATTGGTATTCTTAACCACGAAATATGGTTAGATGAGGCCCATCATTTTTTATTGGCTAAAGACAGCTCCGGTTTAATCGACTTGTATCGGAACGCCGCATACGATGGCCATCCCCTGCTTTGGGATGGTTTATTATTCTTGCTGACTCGTTTTAGCGCATCGGTATTTTATATGCAGTTGCTAAATGTTATTATCATGTCTGCCACGGTATTTTTATTTTTAAAACACGCGCCTTTCAAAAAATTGATCTCTGTTTTGATCGTGTTTGGCTATTTTTTTATTTACGAATATCATGTCATCAGCAGGAATTATGCCATTAGTGTTTTATTTCTTACACTTGTTTTTGTACAATTAAATAAACCGGCAAAAAACCATTTATTACTGTCGCTTTATTTATTGCTTTTATCGTTAACGCACATCTACTCTATTATTGTTGTGGTAGCCTTGTGTTTAATTTTGATCTTACAAAATAAAAACTCGAAGTTAAAATATCTTTACGCAGGTATTATTTTGATCACTGCCCTAATTCTTTTTTCATTAAAAGTTCCGGCTGATCATTTTCTGTTCAAATTTGATACAGATCATTATTTAAGTTTTAAGCGCATTGGCAAGGCCTTCTCTGTTTATTTAAAAGGTTTTTTACCCATTCCAGACTTTACTGTTGCCAAGATCTGGAATACCAATTTAATGGTTTCTTTTTCAAAAATTTTGGCAACTGTACTTTCCTTTATTTTCGCGCTCATTCCTTTTTTTATATTCAAAAAAGAAAAGATCGCGCTTTTCTTTTTTTACTTTTCAACGCTCGCCATTTGCTTGTTCATTTATTTTTCGCCTATATTAGTGGCAACAAGGCATTGCGGATTTATTTTTGTGATACTAATTTTTGCTTTCTGGCTTCAAAATATCTTGTATACAGGCGAAATAGTTGAAAACGGATCCTACAAAACAATTGTGTTATCGATTTTAGTATTACATATTTTATCGGGCATTTATTTATTTGTGACCGATCTGCAACAACCCTTTTCAAATGCAAAAAATGTAGCAAATTATTTAAAAGAAAATAAATTAGAACAAAAAGAAATCTATCTTTCAAATTTAAGTTCAGGCCCGGCAATTTCGGCGTATTTAGATAAAAAAATTATTTATCTTGAAACAGGAGAAAAGAACTCTTTCTGTAAATGGAATACATGGCCCTTTATATTGAATAAAGATCAATTAAAAGAAAAAATAAGTACCGTAATTACAAATGATACCTGCATATTAATATTAAATAATAGTTATATCAAAGAAAATCTTGGTGTTTCAATGAGAGATATTTTACCTGATTTTAATATTATTAGTCTTAAGCAATTTAACACCGGCATGGTAACATCCGAAAAATATCAGGTATACGAATTGGTAAAAAAATAAAATAGTATTTTGTCATTATTTAAAAAAATAAAAAAATTAAATACCAATTGGATTATTGTTATCACTCTGATCTCAATAACCTGGGTAAATTTTAATATTGTTCGCTGGCAAAAAGGCAATATTATCTCTTATGATGTTGGCAATTATTACAGTTATTTGCCGGCAGTTTTTTACGAACATGATCTTTCTCTTTCTTTTTTAAATGACACTTTAAATAAACAGACCGAACAGCGTTATTACTGGCCAAATAAAGATGTTCATGGAAATAAGGTCATCAAAATGACCATGGGTATGGCATTTACTTATTTGCCATTTTTTGGTTTAGCTCATGTATATTGTAAATTGGTTAACGAACCCGCCAACGGTTTTTCAGACCCTTATCATTTCGCAATCCAGTTTGCTTCTTTATTTTATTTTTTAATCGGGCTAATATTCTTGCTGCGGGTATTAAAACTATTTTACAATGATAAAACAGTATTTATCACAGCCCTATTGATCGTTTTTGGCACTAACATTATTTATTATTTAACCAATGGCGCAGGTATGTCACATGCAACAACGTTTTCTTTTGTTTCAGCATTTATTTATTACACCATTAAATGGCACCAAACACAAACATTCCGGTCGGCATTTATGATCGGGGTTCTTGGCGGCATGATCACCCTTATCCGCCCAATAAATATTATGGTTTTTATTGCATTTTTTTTATACGAGGTTAATTCCATTAAAGAATTAAGTGCAAAAATAAAGTTATTGCTAGAGAATCACAGGCAGATCCTTCTTATCGTTTTATTGGGCATACTTATTTTTCTACCTCAATTAATTTATTGGAAATGGGTAAGCGGTAGTTATTTTATAAATTCTTATGTTGGCGAACGTTTTTATTTTAACAACCCCCATATAATTAATGGCTTATTTAGTTTTAGAAAAGGCTGGTTAATTTATACGCCAATTATGGCTTTTTCTTTAATAGGTTTTTACTATTTACGAAAAACAACTAAAGCATTTTTTACAGCCCTTATCGTTTTTACACCTATTTATTTGTATGTCGTTTTTTCTTGGTGGTGCTGGTGGTATGGCGGTTCATTCGGACAGAGGGCTTTAATAGATATTTATCCGTTACTTGCTCTACCCTTTGCAGCATTTGTTGCACACGTTCAAAGCTTGGGCATATTTAAAAGATCTGTTGTTTACACGTTAATGGTTCTGTTCCTTCTTTTAAATATATTTCAAACCATGCAGGCAAAGTGGAATACGATACATTTTGATAGCATGACCAGGGACGCATACTTTGATGCCTTTTTAAGGCTCACAAAAAATCCAGAAAGAGAACAATTTTTAAAACACCCAGATGAAGATAAAGCCAAACAAGGAATTGATGAATATTAATTTATTACATTTGTTATAATGATGAACAGATCTTTTATTATTCTATTTTTTGTTTTATTTTATACCATCTCCTTCGCTCAAAATCAGAAGAACGTTATCAATGATTTTTCTGTTGTATTACATGAAGAAGCAATAAATAAAATAATTGCCGCTATTGGAGATATTAAAGGAACAAATGATTACGAGGTATTGCTAATAACCGGAAAATATCATTGGACGGTGCAAAACCCAAAAATAAATATCCGTCCGGATAGCAGCGATTTTACCTGCGATGCTTTGGTAAATGTTGGTCCATTTGACTATAAAACGAAAGTGGTTGGCAACGTTAAAATTACCTACGACAACGAAAAAAATCTAATTTTTATACAAATCTCAAGAGCCATTTTTGAGCTTTATACTATGCTTTTTAATAAAAAGGTTCATATTAAAGACATTCACTTAGAGGATTATTTTAAAGAGCCTTTTGCATTTGACGGCCCAAAAACAATGGCAACCGATATGGAATTTATGATGCCCGACAGCACTATGAAAAAAATATACGTGCAGCCAACTTCCTGCAAAATGGAATTAAAATGGAAAGAAATTTGCACCTCCTGCGAAATTGTGGCTTCTGATAAGCCTTTTAAGCCCGTTTTAAAATTAGTACCTCCCATAGAAGCAACTAAAACCGGTACTACTTCTGTTCCAAAAACCACCCCAACTTCTACAACGCAAGCTCAAAAAAAATAAGTAAATTTAAGCTACCTTATGTACAGATTATTTAAGCTGTTTTGGCAATATAATTTACCCCGTTGGTCAATACTTTTTATTGACACTTTTGTTTGTGCCTTTGCTTTATCTCTTGCATTTTTTATTCGTTTCTATTTCGACTCTATTATGTCGGTAATAGATAAAGAAAATTTGCCGTTTGATTTTTTGATCGTTTTAAGTATTCGTTTTATTTCTTTTTTTATTTCTAAAACTTATAAAGGCGTTGTAAGATATACCAGTACACGCGATACCACCAGGATATTTTTAGTGATCCTTGCCGGTAGTTCTTTACTTTTTATTTTAAATATTATTTCTTTAAATTTTGTTCTAGGATATTATTTTATTCCCAACTCCATTATCATTATTGATGGCCTGGTAACTTTATTTATAATGATAAGCTCTCGACTTGCGGTGAAGGCATTGTACTTTGAGATCAAAAATCCTACAAAAGAAAAAATGCATGTGATTATTTATGGCGCCGGGGAAGCGGGAATTATTACCAAACGGACATTAGATAGAGACGCTGCCATAAAATATAAAGTGGTTGCTTTTATTGATGACGATGAAGAAAAATTAGGCAGAAGTCTTGAAGGCATCTTTGTCTATCCCCAAAGTAAGCTTGCTGAATTGATAAAAGAGAACGAAATAGAATTAGTAATTATTTCCATTCAAAAGATCTCGCCTAAAAAGAAAAACGAGATCACCGATATTTGCTTAGACAATAATATAAGAGTTTTAACTGTTCCGCCGGTTACAAGTTGGATAAATGGAGAATTAAGTTTTAATCAAATTAAAAGTATTAGAATTGAAGATCTTTTAGAACGCGATCCCATAAAATTAGATGATGATCTTATTAATCTGCAACTTAAAAATAAAATAATTTTAATTACCGGTGCTGCCGGAAGTATTGGAAGTGAATTGGCAAGGCAATGCGCGAACTACTCGCCAAAAAAAATATATTTATTAGATCAGGCCGAGAGCCCTTTACATGAACTTGATCTGGAGTTTGCCGAAAAATTTAAGAATACATCTTTTGAAGTGGTAATGGCCGATGTTAGGAACACAGAACGTATGAGACATGTTTTTAATTCGTTCAAGCCTCAGATCGTTTTTCATGCTGCAGCATATAAGCATGTGCCAATGATGGAGAACAACCCTTCTGAATCGATCTATACAAATATTTTAGGTACAAAAAACACAGCAGATCTTGCCAATGAATTCGCCGTTGAACGGTTTGTTTTTGTTAGTACAGATAAAGCTGTTAACCCAACAAATGTTATGGGTGCCAGTAAACGTATTTCAGAAATTTATATTCAGAGTTTAGGCAAAAAATCAAAAACCAAATTTATTACCACCCGTTTTGGAAATGTACTTGGCTCTAACGGTTCGGTAATTCCACGATTTAAAAAACAAATAGAAGCTGGTGGCCCAATCACCATTACACACCCTGACATTACCCGTTACTTTATGACCATTCCGGAAGCCAGTCAGTTAGTACTTGAAGCGGGAAGCATTGGTAAAGGTGGCGAGATCTTTGTGTTTAATATGGGCAACTCTGTTAAGATAGTTGATCTTGCAAGAAAAATGATCTTGCTCTCTGGGCTTAAAGAGAACAGAGACATTAAAATTGTTTATACTGGATTAAGGCCCGGTGAAAAATTATTTGAAGAATTATTGGCCGACAATGAAAATACTTTACCAACACATCATAACCAGATCTTAATTGGTAAAGTAAGAGAATACGATTACGAAGAAGTAAAAGTCATTATTGAAGAGCTCATAAAACTATTTAACACACAAAACAACGAATTAATTGTGCAGCGTATGAAGGACCTGGTTCCTGAATTTAAAAGCAACAATTCTATATTTCAAAAATTAGATTGATAATGAAAAACATTTTATTTCTTTTTGCTTTTTTTGCATTTCTCTCAAAAACCTCAACGTTATTTTCACAAACCACAAAATCGGTAACCGCCAATACAAAGCCAAAACTAGTGGTTGGAATTGTGGTTGATCAAATGCGAAACGATTACATTTATCGTTATTGGGATAGATACAGTGCCGGTGGGTTTAAAAGGTTGGTGAACGATGGTTTTTATTTTAAAGACGCGCACTACAATTATATTCCAACGTATACCGGACCGGGCCATTCTAGTATCTATACCGGCGCAACGCCAAGAACACATGGTATCATTGCCAATGAGTGGTTTGATAAGAGTTCCTCTTCTCATGTTTATTGCTGTGAGGATACACTTGTAAAAACAGTTGGCTCAGCAAGCCGAAGTGGATTAATGTCTCCAAAAAATCAATTGAGCTCTACCATTGGTGACGAATTAAAAATGAGTTCTAATCAAAAAGGGAAAGTATTTAGCGTGGCGTTAAAAGACAGAAGCTCTATTCTTCCTGCAGGACATGCGGCCAACGCTGCTTTTTGGTTTGATGATTCGACGGGGAATTTTATTTCTTCTACCTGGTACATCAAAGAATTACCACAATGGTTAATAAACTTTAATTCTAAAAAATCAGCGAAAACATACTTAGAACAAGGTTGGGCAACTTTATATCCAATTGCAACTTACAGCAATTCTATCGCAGATGAAAATAATTATGAAACGGCACCAACCAAAAAAGAGAAAGCAATTTTTCCTTACGACTATAAACAATTACTTGCTAAAAATAAATTTGGTGTTATAAAAGCAACACCTTATGGCAATTCAATCACAAAAGATATTGCCATTGAATGTATAAAACAGGAACAGCTTGGAAAAGATAATGAAACCGATCTTTTCTGTATAAGTTTTTCAAGTACGGATATTGTAGCGCATGCCTATGGCCCAAGGTCTATAGAAATTGAAGATGTTTATTTAAGATTAGATAAAGATCTTGAAGAGTTATTTAATGCATTAGATAAAGAAGTAGGAAAAAACAATTACACTGTTTTTTTAACTGCCGATCATGGTGGAGCTGATGTGCCAAACCACTTACTTGACAATAAGATTCCTGCAGGTTATTTAAAAGAAGAGAAGGTAATTAAAAAATTAAAAACATATCTTCAAACTACTTATGGCGACAGTTTGCTTTTAGCGCATGTTATTAATGAACAGGTTTATATTAATGAAAAAAAACTAGCGGCTTTAAAATTAAATAAAGACGAAGTAGAAGATAATCTGGCTGAATTTTTAATTACCATAAATGGAATTGCTGAAGCTTATCCATCAAAAGTTATGAAAAATGAATCTTTCGAGAAAAATGATCTTCGGTCACTTTTACAAAACGGTTATAATCATAAACTAAGCGGCAATATTTGTTTTTCGTTTGCCCCAGCATGGATGAACAATGCTGAAAAAGGCACTACGCATGGTGCCGGTTATAATTACGATACACATATCCCAATTTTATTTTATGGTAACGGTATAAAAAAAGGTGTTTCTTATAATTACATTTCAATTACGCAAATTGCGCCAACCATTTGTGAATTATTAAAGATCAATCAGCCTAACTCAACCGTTGCCGAGCCGCTGAATAATTTCTTCAAATAATTATTTATACCCCAAACTTAATTTTAATTTTTTTGGCGGACCGGAATAATTAAGTTTTAATCCTTTAGAGTTTTCGGCTGTTTGCCCGCTATTTTTTGGAATAAAATTTTTACCGCGCTTTTTTAAATTACTCCACGGTACCAGGATATTAATATTTGAGTTGTCTTTAAAATTATAATTGCCGCTCACAAATAAATTTAAAACGTTCGAGCCTATCTCCATTTCATGTATCAGCATTTCAAAACCTTTAATGGTGCATGTTTCATTAATTTCACTAAACGACACGTCTTTAAAATCCCTGTTACGGAAAACGTAATCTGATATATTTTGTATTGGTTCGAAATTTAGCAAGTGCCCATCCGTTAATTTTACTTTTATCTTCCCATCCATTGAGCTGCCTATTACTTCCATATTATTGTCCAGTTCGGTATTAAAATTTGCGTCAATAAAAATATTGCCTTGTAATTGCTCACTGGTTATTGCTTTTTGGCCAAAATTTTCGAATTCTTTAAATAATTTATTCACGTCCATTCCTTCAATTTTTACTTCAGCGGTAATTTTATTAAGGTCATATACTGTGCCTTTCGCAGCTAATTTGCCGTCGCACGCATTCATGTTTAAAGACTTAACATCCAATAATTGGTTTTTATATGAAAGATTAATGCTTGCGTTTGTAGCCTTTACATTACGAATAAACAGTTTTTTTGCAAATAAAGAAACATTAAAATCAAAATTGCTCTGCTCTTCTTTTATGGTTTTTTTTACAGCCTTTGTTGTTGCTTCCTTACTTTTTTCTGACTTTTTGGTGGTTAGATAGGGATTTAAATTAAAGCTTTCTGACCTTGCAGTGAGTGTTGTTTTAAACCCATTACTAAAGCCAAGGGCATAATTTGTAAAATCTTTAATGTTACCTTGTAAAATAACATTACCGGCGTCGGTAGTTAAATATAAGTTCTCGCATTGTAGGTCCTTATTAAAAATGTTGGCATTGCCATTTACAGTGTATACATAAGGTTTACCTTTTTCCTGGTAACTTAAAGCATTAAAGAATAAACCTGCGTTTAATATCATGGGCGCATCCAAAAATTCTTTTTTATTTAATTTATTTGTTGGCCCTTCGTATTTAACACTGGCAACGCAGTTTCCCTTTAAAATAAGGTCTTCGCCAGGCTTAAAATTAATTTTAGAAGCTGTAATAAATAATTTGGAGTTAATGTTAATGTAAGGATGATCAAAATTAGAAACAGTAATAGATGCTGTAAATGGAAAATCATAAAGATTTCCCTTTACATCTGTAAAAATAATTTTTGCTTTCTCTGTATTTCCTTGTGTTCTGCTTGAGTCAAGACTTACAATAAGCCCTTTGAAAGAAACATTAGAATAAGGAATTTTACTATGACCAATGGTTATGTTATTATTTTTACCGTTAATATTCGCGATGATAATAGGATCTTGTTTTACACCCAGTTTAGTAATTATTATAATTTTTGCATCAATGGATTTAGTGACCTTAAAATTAGAAAGCATCTTTTGAAGATTAGTATTTAATATACTTTTCCCTTGTTCATAATCAATATTATCACTTTTAATAGAAAGCATTAATTGCCTTTTATCGTTCAATTCTATAAATGAATTTAAAATATAAGGATGATTGCCAATTATAACTGAAGAAGGAGGGTGAATAAATATAGTTTTACTTTTAGTAAATACGCTGGCATGTAAATTTAAAGTGGCTCTTGTGTGCTGTAAAAAAGCACCTTTCTGTTTTTTAAATAATAAACCGCCAATATTTACATCTCCAAAAAACTCTGCTTCAAAGCCATCCTGGGCGTGAATAAGTTTAATTGTATTTTCCATAAACAAAACATCAATATTTGATCCTCGTCCTTTATCTGAAAAATTAAACTGGGTGTTTTTAATGCTTATTTTCTTGATCTCAAATTTTATAGGTTGGGCGGATCCATTTGTAATCTTCTTTTTTAATTCAAAGTTTTTAGTATCGTCCTCAAATTTTTCAAGATCTATTTTGGCATCTTTAATGCTTATTGATTCAATTATAAATTGTTTTTTTAATAAACGCATCAAATCGAGAGAAAATGAGATAGAGCCAGCGGTTAAAATTGGTTTGCTTAAATAGAGCTCTCCTGCAAGTACTGTTTTTCGTAATTGGATAGATGCGTTTGGCCAATTACTAAAAAATGAAACGCTAACATCCTCTACTTTTAAGATTAGTCCGTGATCTTCCTTTAAATTATCTATTAATGCAGTTGTAAGCTCTTTTTTATAAAAGGTAACTAATATAAATACACTCGTAGCTATTAAAAGAATACAGGTTAGTAATCCGATAAAAAAACGTTTAATATATATTTTATATTTCAAGAAGGATATTGAGAGAGAAAAAGATAGATAAATTTTTGCTTATATAACCGTTAATATACTGCAAATTTGGTGCCAGCGAACTTTTTATAAATTTAACCGCAAAGACCGCAATAAAAACACAAATGCCACAAAGTAATTGTTTTACGTAGCGTTAGATGTTTGTATTTTTTGCAGCTAAATAAAAAAAACCTTGCTGACGCAAGGTTTAAAATTTGTTGGGTAAATGATGGGGCTCGAACCCACGACCCTCGGTACCACAAACCGATGCTCTAACCAACTGAGCTACATCTACCATTTGAGACGGCAAATGTAATAATTTTTTAAATAAAAGGAATAATAAAATAGAAATTTAATTGGCTTAACGTATAAGGGTTACATTGCCTTTTTTAAAATTTTCTTCGCCGTTAATACATTTTACTTTTAAATACCAGCCAAAAACGCCCACATCTGCCGCGCGGCTTTTATATATGCCATCCCAACCTTTAGTTTTATCGGTGGTTTCAAAAACCTTTTCGCCCCAACGATTGTAAACAGCAAAATAAACCTCATCTACTTTTATACCTCTCACAAATAAAATATCATTTTTTCCATCGCCGTTTGGTGTAAATGTATTTGGTACAAAAACATCATTATCTATGCAGCCCGGCGAAAATGCTTCTACAGTAACTACAGCTTGATCTTTACAGGCGCCAAGTGTTGCTACAGCCGTATAAGTTGTAGGCCTGTCGGGATAAGCAGTTACAGTATAACCAAATGCAGGAATTGTACTGTTTGGCGGCAACCACATAACTGTAGCCCCCGGATCGCCAATGTAGGTTAATGTTGTAGCGCTGCCGGTTGTAACAACTATTGGGTTAGCGTTGGCGCTAATAGGTATAGAAGAAAGTTGTGTAACATTTACGCTGGTGGTTAATAAAAATTGGCAGGGAATACCACCTACCAATAATGTAGATGTGATAACCACCGAGTATTGAGTACTAATAGTTGGCGTGGCACTAGGGTTGGCTATGTTTGGCAGATCCAAAGTAAGTGTTGGCGTCCAGGCATAAGAAACTCCGCCACTTGCACTTAATTGAGCGCTATATCCTTTACAAATTATTTTTGGCGCATTGATGGCAACAGGAGGTGGAGCAGGAACAGTAATTACCTGGTCCAACGTATCTTTACAACCATCACTATTGGTGGCAATTAAAGAAATGGTATGTGTGCCTCCGTTGGTGTAAAAATAATACGGGTTTTGTATTGTACTTGTTGCGGTAGAAGATAAAGACCATTGCCATGCTGTGATGTTTGCACTAGAAAGATCATTAAAAAAAACACCGCCGCCGCATGGATTAATAGTAAAATTAAAATTGGCAGTTGGCTTTGGATTTACGGTGACATTTGTTGTTAAAGTAGCAATACAATTATTACCGCCGGTATTATTATAGATGGTAACAGTATAAATTGTACTTGTGGTTGGCGATACAACAGGATTTGCAATACTTGTATTACTTACCTGCGAACTTGGCGACCATGTATAACTTGTACCACCGCTAGCAGAAATAGTTGCGGTTTCTCCAGAACAAATAATTGAGCCGCTTGCTACACCAGGATTAAAAATAAAAACAGTGACAGGTTTTTTTATTGAATCTTTACAACCAAAAGAATTAGTAGTGATTAAAGTTACTGTATAATTTCCCGATGCAGAATATGTATGCACCGGGTTTGACAAAGTTGTTGTTGATGTAGCATCACCAAAATTCCAGGAATATAAATTACCAAGGCCGGTTGAATTGTTTGTTGTGCTGAAGGTACTTTGACACTGTAGAATAGTTGAAGTAAATGCTGCTATTGGCTTCGGATAAATAGTAATAATTATTTGTGTACTATCTCTGGTATGGCAGTACTTGTTTTCTATTACCAATAATGTGATGGTATGTGTTCCAAGGGTTGTATACGTTTGAACAGCATTAAGTAATGCGGAAGCAGTGTCATTAGGGCCGCCGCCAAAATTCCATAAATATATTAAACCCGGAGATGATAAATTCGTAAAAGTAATATTTGCGGAGCCACAACCTGCAATAGTATTAGTAACTATAGCGGCCGTAACTTTGGGTTGATAATCAAATTTAACAACGCCATTGTTACAGTTAGAGTTGTGGTTTGGATTACCAGGCGTGCCCGGCCATGCCCCTGGTGTAACTGGAAAATCATCATTACCACCGCAACCAGCACAAATAGACTGATACAAAACTCCGCTCTCACTAATTCTTGAAGTTCCGCCATCAACATGCTCTTCAGATAAATTACCTCCAAAATAACTTCCATATTTTAAACTCAAAAAATTAGGTTGTAACACCATAAAATAAAAATCGTGTCCATCAGGCGGAGTAGTTTGAAAAGCGCCGGTAGTAACGGGCATATTATTAATGTAAGAGCAGTTTATAAAATTTCCGCCCCATCCTGTTAAGCTAATAGAGCCGCTGCATTTATCAACACTAAAAGCCGATGGCGAAATGTCGAGGGTTGGAGAACCGCTTCCAAAAACAGTAGATTTATCTAGTGTGGTAAGTTGATTATTAAACCGCATTAAAAATTGATGCGAGTTCGGATTTGAATATATTCCAGGACTTACTGGCATATTGCCTAACGATTGTCCGAATATATAAATACGCCCTATTCTATCGCTTTGAACAAAATAACTTTGGTCGTAACTACTTGTTCCAATGTACGTAGCTTTTAATAATTGGTTTCCTGCAGCATTTATTTTGGCCAAGTACCCATCAGCTTTACCGCCACCTGGTGTAGTTTGATAGCAACCTGGTTTAACCGGAAAATTAGTACTGTAAGTTCCGCCTGTGACATAAACCTGCAATGTATCATCTACTATTAAAGAGTAACCGGCATCATTTTTATTTCCGCCTAAATAGGTGCTGTAAATAATACCTGAAAGATTATTCGCCAATTTAAAAACAACTGCGTCCTGCACGCCGTTAAGCGCTGCCTGAAAACCGCCTAATATTGGAAAGTTTGTTGACTTAGTAGAGCTAACTACATAAACATCCAGATTTTTGTCTAACTGAATTTCCCCTCTATATTGATCACCGTAATTGTATTGTAAAGAATCGGCAGGATATTCGTTAAATAAATTATACCCTGCAGGCTGGAGACATGGAAACACAGTGTGAACCGGTGGTGCATAATTATTATAATTAATGCCGTCATTTCCACTACCGCCCATATAGGTTGAAGCTAATAAAGAGGTTCCGGCGGCATTAAATTTACTTACATAAATATCTGTACCCCCGCTAAAATTTGTTCCATTAAAAACAAAACTAATATTTGTTCCCCCATTAAACGATTGATCAAAACCATTTGGCACTGGAAAATTTACTGAACTTGTGGCCCCATATAAATATAAATTATTTAAAGAATCTGTAATTAAACTTGTAACGATTTCTGTTCCGGTTCCTCCCAGGTAGGTTGAATAAATTAACGATGTGCCAATAGAATTATATTTTGTAATTACCACATCCGTTAAGCCGGAAATTGCCGCAGTTTGGGTGGGCTGTGCGGAAAAATTTATATTATATGCCCCTGTCGTTGTAGGATAGCCTTGGAAAAAACAAGTTCCGCCTGAATATAAATTACCTTGTTTATCATATGTAGCGGTCATACCGAAATTATCGGAAGTAGAGCCAGACTGGGCAGCAAAAATGATAACAGGATCAATTACAAGTGTGTAATTTTTGTCGTAACCATTTGGAAATTCAAAACCCAATACATTGTTTTTAAATACATATCGGCACTTAACTGTTTTTGTTGTGCCATTAATTTGTTGGTATGCAAAAGGTTTTTGTTCAACAATTTCATTTACTTCTAACTTTAAAATTAACGTGCCGTTTTTTAATTTAATGTTTTCAACGCCCTCGTATTTTAATTGAATAGCATTGGCATCTGCATTAGGTTTTACATAAAAATTATATTTTATACCAGTTGCGCTTGTATAGGCTTCGTAATCGACATTATTATATAAGTTTCGTAAATAGAACTGGTGATAATTTCTAACATTTCCTTTCCATTTTGCTTTATCATTACCAATAAAAAAATTCTCATGATCAGGGCCTTGTTGTTTTTTTTCTACCAGTAATGAAGCGTTACAGCCAAGAAAATTAACCTTATATGTATGCGCTTTTATAAAAAAATCTTTTATTTGATCTTGGGGAACCCTGCCATGATGCAAAGCCCTGTATTTTTTTTTATCGTAAAAATTAAAGGTCAAGCAGTTCTTTTCTATAAATAAACCCCCACCATCCAACTGGGCGCGAAATAATATCTTATCATCCCACTGCCCAAGATTTTCGGTAAACTTTAAGGCCGGACTGACACGGGGAATTGTAATAGCTGCATGACGAATAGAATCGACCTGTGGGAATATTTCCACAAAACACCCCATAAAAAAAAGTAATATCAGCCCTTTTTTAAGCATTAACCAAATATACATTAAACTAGTTTGTTTTGCAATACATCCATCCCGCCTTTTTTAGTATTTTTGCAGCCGTATGCCAAATATAGTTGCAATAGTAGGAAGACCGAATGTTGGAAAATCAACCCTGTTCAATCGTTTAACAGAAACCCGCCAAGCCATTGTTGACGAGGTGTCGGGTGTTACCCGTGATCGTCATTACGGCAAATCTGAATGGGGAGGAGTTGAATTTAGTTTAATTGATACCGGCGGCTACATTAAAGGGAGTGATGATATTTTTGAAGGAGAAATTCGTAAACAAGTTGTAATTGCGATTGAAGAATGCAGCGCTATTTTATTTGTTTCGGATGTTACAGATGGTGTTACTCAGTTTGACACCGAGGTTGCCAATATTATTCGTAAAAGTAAAAAACCGGCCTTGGTTATTGCCAATAAGGTAGATAGCCACGATAAAGCGGCTTATTCTGCAGAGTTTTACCAGTTTGGGTTAGGAGAGGTATTCCCTATCTCGGCCATTACAGGCAGCGGTACCGGGGATCTGCTGGACGCTTTAATTAAAATTTTACCTAAAGATGAAAGGGCTATTGAAGATGCAGACATTCCAAGGATCGCCATTGTTGGCCGCCCAAATGTTGGAAAATCTTCTTTAACCAATGCGCTTTTAGGGGAAGAACGTAACATTGTAACCCATGTTGCCGGCACCACACGCGATACCATTAATTCGCGCTACACAAAATTTGGACATGATTTTTACCTGGTAGATACTGCCGGCATGCGTAAAAAAGCGAAAGTGCACGAAGATCTCGAGTTTTATAGTGTTTTAAGGACTATAAAAGCTATTGAGGACTGTGACGTTTGTCTGTTAATGATAGATGCACAAGATGGTGTAGAGGCGCAGGACCTAAGCATTTTAAGTCTTATTGAAAAGAACCGTAAAGGCCTTGCTATTATTGTAAATAAGTGGGATTTAGTTGAAAAAGACACTAAAACCGCTAAAGAATACGAAGAAAAAATAAGAGAACGTATTAAGCCCTTTAACGATATCCCTATTATTTTTATTTCTGTTTTAGATAAACAGCGCATCATGAAAGCCGTAGAAGTGGCTATGATGGTGTATGAGAATAAAATGAAACATATTCCAACCCGCCAGTTGAATGATTTTTTGCAAGGCGTTATGGCAACATACCCACCACCTGCTGTAAAAGGTAAATACATAAAGGTTAAATACATTACACAATTAAAAACAGAGCCTTTGTTTATTTTCTATTGCAATTTACCGCAATATGTAACTGAATCGTATAAACGCTTTTTAGAGAATAAGATCCGTGAAGAGTATGATTTTAGCGGTGTTCCTATTGTGATCAGCTTGCGTAAAAAGAGTTAATTACAAAAAATCTAACACCTTTTCCGGAAAGCAATATTTGTTTTAATGTTTTAATTTAACACAGATTAACGAAGTTGTTTACTAGCTGTCATTTCGAGAAAGCTGTCATATTTATATTCGCAAATTGTAAAATCTAATAAGTCTTATTACTGAATGGATTACTCGTTGATCCACAAGGAGCTTGATGCCCAACAAAACCATTTTTGCTTTGCGAAAATTGGGTTTTTTGTTTTATCGCTCCTCACCCAAAGCAAGCTTTCGTTCGTTGGGGTAAAACAAAAAACCCGCTTCAATTGTGAAGCGGGTTTTGTTGTTGCCCGAGCAGGATTCGAACCTACATAGTCGGTACCAAAAACCGAAGTCCTGCCATTAGACGATCGGGCAATTAATTTAAGAATGCAAAAATACAACTTTTTTAGTTCTTTCAAATATTTTTTACAAAAAAACGTTCTAAAATAAACCAAGTAAAATACTATCTTCGCAACACTATTTTAACTATGATGACAAAGGAGTTTATAAAACTAAATAACATTATTGGCTGGGTTGTTTGGGCCATTGCCACGTATACCTATTGCTGTACAATAGAGCCAACAGCCAGCTTTTGGGACTGCGGTGAGTACATTGCCTGTTCGTATAAATTAGAGGTAGGGCACCCTCCGGGAGCTCCTTTCTTCCTGCTTTTAGGAAGATTTTTCTCTTTATTGGGTGGCGGCGACCCTTCGCATGCGGCCATGATGGTAAACATTATGAGCGCTTTATCCAGCTCATTCACGATCTTATTTTTATTCTGGACCATTACGCGTTTAGCTATAAAAGTTTACGGTAAAAAAGTGGCAGAGCTTGCCAAACCGCAACAATGGGCTGTTTTAGGTGCAGGTATAGTTGGTGCATTAGCCTATACATTTTCTGATTCGTTTTGGTTTAGTGCTGTTGAGGGCGAGGTTTACGCTATGTCGGCCTTATTTACAGCTATTGTATTTTGGGCTATTTTAAAATGGGATGAAGAAGATTCTGTTAACCCAACAAGCGCTTTACGTTGGTTGATCTTGATCAGTTATTTAGTTGGTATTTCTATCGGTGTCCATTTACTAAACTTATTGGTGATTCCTGCGATCGGTTTTGTGATCTACTTTAAAAAATACACATTCAGTTGGAAAGGTTTTTTTATAGCCGGCATTTCTTCTGTTTTGGTACTGGGTTTTGTTCAAAATCTTATCATTCCTAAGGTTGTAAAATTTGTAAGTGACTACGAAGTTTTCTTTACCAATAAAATGAGCATGGGCTTTAGCACCGGCACCATCTTTTTCTTTTTGCTTTTAATTATATCGCTAACTTTTTTAATTCTTTATACTGTAAATAAAAAAGAACAGCATTATAAAATAGGTTTTTATGCCGGTGTTATTCTTTCGGTATTTGCCATACTTACTGCGCCAAGCGGCAGCGGCATGTTTACACGTTTACTTGTTCTTGGCGGAATTCTTTATGCCATTCAAAAATTTAAAACAAAAACCGTTACGTTGCACGCTGTGTTCTTAAGTTTTGCAACGTTATTAATTGGTTACTCTTCTTTCTTTGTATTAGTTATTCGTTCGCAGGCAAATACACCAATGGATGAGAACGATCCGGAGAATGCGCCAAACATGTTATCGTATTTATTACGTGAGCAATATGGTGATTGGCCGATCTTATACGGACAGTATTATAATGCACCAACAGTTTCAAAAAGCGAATTTGGTAGTGGCGATCCTATTTTTGCCAAGGATGAAAAAAATAAAAATTACAAGGTCATTGATTCAAGAAAAAATTCGATCCCAAAATATCAAAAAGAATTCTGTACTGTTTTTCCGCGTATGTGGAGTAGTCAAAGCCATCACGAATCTGCTTACAAATATTGGGGCGATGTAGCCGATCATCACCGTACAAAAACAGTTGAAGGAAGAGATGGAGAGCCCTCTACCATAGAGATTCCAACCTTTGGTGCCAACTTTACTTATTTTATTGCTTATCAGGTTAAGTATATGTACCTGCGTTATTTTTTCTGGAATTTTATTGGAAGACAAAATGATGTGCAGGGTTTAATGCGCAATACCATGGAAGGTAACTGGGTTACCGGTATAAAAGGCTTTGATGACTTTATGCTTGAAACGGATACTTCGCAAAAAATCTACCGCGATAAAAATAATTTTGCTGCTAACCATTTTTATGCTTTACCATTTATTTTAGGTTTGCTGGGAATGTTCTTTCACTTTAAACGCAATAAGCCCGATGCCTGGATTGTATTAAGTTTCTTTTTACTTACAGGTTTGGCAATTGTAATTTATCTTAATCAAACACCTTATCAACCGCGTGAACGTGATTACGCATACGCCGGCAGTTTTTATGCCTTTGCCATTTGGATAGGTTTTGGTGTATTGTTCATATATGATCTTTTAAGCAGGAAAGCTGCAACGATGGGCATGGCCATAGGCTCAACAGCTTTAAGCATGGTAATTCCGGGCATTATGGCAAAAGAAGGCTGGAATGACCACGACCGTTCTTTAAGAACCATGTCGCGCGATTGCGCCATAAATTATTTACAAAGCTGTGCACCAAATGCGATCTTATTTACAAATGGTGATAACGATACATTCCCACTTTGGTATGCACAGGAAGTTGAAGGTATTAGAACTGATGTGCGCGTAGTAAATTTAAGTTTATTGCAAACCGATTGGTATATTAAACAAATGCGCAGGGCTGCATATGATAGCAAACCGGTGCCATTTACAATTCCTGAAGAAAAACTGGAAGCTTCCAAATTAGAATATTTGGTTATTAACGGCCAAAACTCTAAACCGATGAATTTAAAAGAAGCGCTAGAGCAAGCCATTAGTGATGATCCGGCAAGCAAGTATGATAATGGTGGCGACCTAATTGATGTAATCCCTACAAAAAACTTTTACGTGAATGTAGATAGTTTAAGGATCATGAAGAACAAAGTGATTGCTGTAAAAGATACAGCGCGCTTAGTAAAAAGAATAAGTTGGGATATGGGTGGTAGAAGTTACATCACTAAAAATGATCTAATGGTATTGGATCTTGTTGCGAACAGTAAATGGGATCGTCCTATTTATTTTGCCGTTACAACCGGCGATGAAGCTTATGTAGGATTAAAAAAATACTTTCAACTGGAAGGATTAGCTTACAGGTTTGTACCCATACGCCAAACTGAAATGGAAGAGTCGCAAGGCGGCCGTGTAAATACTGATGCCATGTATGACAACATTATGAATAAATTCTTGTGGGGCGGTATGGATAAAAAAGGAATTAATTTAGATGAAAACTGTATACGTATGACCGGTAATTTACGCATGCAAATGGGTGTATTGGCCGGCGCATTAATTAACGAAGGCAAGAATAAAAAAGCAAAAGCTATTTTAGATAAGTGTTTGGAAGTTATGCCTGATGAGAATATCCCTTACGATGCAACCATCTTTACAATTTGCGCTGGCTATTACCAAGTTGGCGAAATGAAAAAAGCAAACGACCTGGCAAAAAAATTATTTGATATTTTTGAAGGCGACCTTAAAATATACAACGCTCAAAAACCTAAACATAGAATTGCGTTTGGCAGAGAAGTTAATCAGTGTAAAGAATTATTAAAAAGATTAGCTGGCATGTCGCAACAATTTAAACAAGAAGAGGTTTCTAAAGATTTCATTAAACGTATGTCGGCAATTATTCCGCCGGAAGAATTAGTGCCGGAAGAACAGCAACAATTGCCGCAGATGCAATAATCTTTTAACCACCAAGCACAAAAGAAAGCACCAAGCACACAATGCTCTAATTTTCTTTTGTTCTTAGTGGTTAATTTTTGTAACTAAAATATTTAGATTGAAAAATATTTTGCTCATACAGCCCAAATCATTTTTAAAGCTGATCTATCCAAAAGCTGTATGGAAAATTAAAACTTCCGAAAAGATCATTCATTTAACATTTGATGACGGGCCCATAGCGGGTCTTACAGAGTGGGTATTAGACGAATTGAAGAAGTACGATGCAAAGGCTACTTTTTTTTGTGTGGGTTCAAATATCCTTAAAAACCCTGCTATTTTTGACCGTATAAAAGCCGAAGGCCACCGGGTTGCAAACCATACCATGCATCATCCAAAAGGCTTTAATACAGAAACATTAAATTATATAAATGAAGCGGAAGAGTGTCGAAAAATTGTTAAAAACGACCTTTTCAGACCACCTTATGGGCAGCTAAAACGCAGCCAGTACAAGGTTTTGCTGGATAAGGGCTTTAAAATTATTTTTTGGGATGTGATCAGTTATGATTACGAGAAAATAAGCGAAAAAGCCTGTGTTAATAACGTGATTACCAACACCAAACCCGGCAGTATTGTGCTGTTTCACGACAATTACAAGGCTGAAAAAAATTTACGCTATTCTTTGCCGTTATATCTGAAACATTTCGCACATTTGCACTACAAATTTAATGTTATAGAATCATGAGGCGAGTATTACAGTTTATGTTCTTTTTCTCTTTTTTACTGTGCATATCATGTGGCTCTAATTCTAATACAGTAGTTGAAAAAACTTTTCATGTTTGGGGTAATAACGAAATTTGCAAACACAATATTGAAAAAGCCTGTAAATTAAACGGTGTTACTGATGCCAGTTGGAATACCGACTCTAAACTTTTAAAATTTAAAATAGATACTGCCATCTTAAATACCGACGCTGTTTTAAAATCAGTTGCAAGTGCCGGTTACGATAACGAATTATTTTTTGGCAATGATTACGCGTACTCTAATTTACCAGAGGCTTGCCAATACGAAAGAAGGGATAATTAAATCACTAAGTTTTATTAGTAAGGATTTGCCTTGAATGTGATCATTCAGCTATATTTATTATCTTTAATTATACCAAAAAATTAGTTGCAATGCAGGCAAAACACAATTTACATTGTAAAGCGATCGTTATCCTTATTTGTTTGCCACTTTATTTTTTATCACAAACCAATAAACC
The DNA here is from genome assembly GCA_013697245.1 of Bacteroidota bacterium. Taxonomy (GTDB): domain Bacteria; phylum Bacteroidota; class Bacteroidia; order B-17B0; family Aurantibacillaceae; genus Aurantibacillus. The sequence goes on along the minus strand of JACCXH010000001.1, from coordinate 112,170 downwards.
CAAAATAATACTCGATTCAAAAACAAGATTTCCGATAGATTTTGTTTACATAAGTTCTGATGATAAAAAAATAAATTTATTAAGCACAAAAGATGGGAAATTTATTTTACTCAGCGATAACCCTTCCAAATCATTCCTGTTTTATAAAATTGGTTACTACCCTAAAACCATTGAGAAAGTTGAGCTTGTAAAAAAAGACACTATTTTTTTAGAAGAAGATTACATTGGTTTAAAAGAAATCACCGTAACACCGCATTTAATTGATACCATTGTGCATGACAAACGCTTTTATGTGAATGATTATATTATATTGCCTAATAATGATTTTTTAATACTCTCTTCAAAGATCAACTTTAAAGGGTTTGAAGTAGCTTATTTTAAAAAAGATAAAGGGATTACCTGTTTAAAAAAAATAAAACTAGAAAAAGACGAACATTTTTTTGTGGATTGCTTTAAGAACATTCATCTCGTTACAAATAATTTCTCGCGGCAAATATTTTTTATATCCAACGGTGCATTTGAATTTTTGGATATCAATAAAAGATCAAAATTTGACAGCACACTTGCTAAGTGCGCTTTAAAGCTAGATACTCAGCTTTTGATCAAGCATACACTCTCACCTATCATAGTAAAACAACAATATCTTAATTATTCCAAGAACTCTCCCTTTCTAACATACATGAAAGTTTCCAAAAATTACCGGCAAAATTTTTATACCGTAACTTTTAACAAGCTTATGCAGGAAATGTATGTGCATAAAGAAGAGGATTCAAAAAAGCTAAAAATAAGCGAACAGGCGCGTGAAGCGCTGGTAGATCTTTTTTATACAAAAGTAGCAAAAATATATGCGCCGGTTTTTTTAAAGAATGATACCGTTATTATCCTAAATTTTCAGGAAAATCTGGTGATTTTTTTAGATAAATCCGGGAAGATTTTGCGGGAAGTCTCACTCAATCAAAAAGATTTTCCTCCATCAGGTGATTTTGAAATAATTTACGATGCTCCTAAACAAAATTTTTATTTAAAAGACAAAGAAGGCGATAAACAAATGATCGGTTTATTGAACGTATATACAGGCTTTGTCTCAAAAAAAATAAAACTAGAAAAACCATTTGCCAAAAATGTTCAGGTTTTTAATGGCCATATTTATTATTTGGTAAAAGAAAAAGAGTGGGATGATACACGTTATTTGTACCAGCAAAACTTGTGATCGCTAACTTAAAATTATTATTTTGCTTTATACAAAGGCACGGTGCTACAAGGTTCCCCATACATAATACTTTTAGCTAGTGGTTTTAATAAAGACGTTAATTGCACATAGGCATTTTTAGGTACATCTTTTTCGCCACAACCTTTAATTACAATTCTGGCATCTTTAAATTGAGAAAGATCTAAAGCGTTTAATTTTTCTGCAAATAAAATATTTTCTATTTCATTTAAATTACCAAAAATTATTTTTTTTGCAAAAGGCTCTAATGCTAATGTTAGCAGCATATATGCCCATGTTGGTACAATCGCATCGGCTGTACAAACTAAACCAACAATCTTATCTTCATAAATGCTCCAATCGTTTGTTTTAATAAATTCCCTAAAATCTTTTTCCTTTAGAATTATTTCCTGAAACAAATGTGGTTTAATATCAAATAAAACACGCTCTCCCGAAACATAAAATTCTTCCAGGTCGATGGTAACAATTCCACTACCGGCTACTTTATTTGTTATTTCATTTTCCATTACTATTTCTTTTAGCCAGAGATTTCGCTGATTTATGCTAATAAATTATAAAAAATAATCTGCACCATCTGTTAAATCTGTGGCTCTTTTTACATAAATCCTAATTCCAATTGGGCAACTTCGCTCATCATTTCTTTTTCCCAGGTTGGCTCAAAGGTTAATTTTAATTCAACCGACTTTACACCGGCCACTAATTTACATTTATTTTCTACCTCAGCCGGCAAGCTCTCTGCTACCGGGCAGTTTGGTGATGTTAGTGTCATCACAATCTTTAAATTATCCTCCTCATCCAAATGCAGTTCGTAAATTAAACCCAGTTCCCAAACATCCACAGGGATCTCAGGATCGAAACAGGTTTTGATCTCTTCGATAATGCGTTGCATTAATTCTGTATTTTTTGTAACTATTATTGCACTCATTTTTCTGTCAGTCTTAAGTTGTTAGTCGTTAGATTTTAATCCTAAGCTAATTTACTGTTTTAAATAATTTATTAATCCGTACAATGTTTTATTAATTTCATCTATTTCAGATGCTAATTTTTTAAACTTATCGTCTGTGATATATTCTAGGTCTAAAGCAATGTACAAATGAGACTTTACTTCAGCCAAAGAGCCTTTTGAAATATTCAAAAATCGCTTAAAATCCCCATCGGATTTTCTTTCATAGCCTTCGGCGATATTCGCCATGACAGAAACTGCGCTTCTTCTAATTTGATCTCTCAGCCCAAAATCTTTTGCAAATTTATTGTTTGAAGAAAGAACATAGATCTCCTTACACAAAACTCTCGCTTTTTGCCAAGAAATTATTTCTTCAAAACTTTTAAATGCAGTCATTTTTACTTTTTTTATCTATACTGGACTATCTTCTAAAGACTAAACTCTATCGACTTAACGTTAGTGCATCTGTTTTCATTTTATTGATCATGCTTACCAATCCATTTGCCCGTGTTGGACTTAAATGTTCTTTTAATCCTATTTCATCAACAAATTTCAGGTCTGCTTTTATAATTTCTTCCGGCTTATGCCCTGATAAAACTCTTACCATTAATGCAACCATACCTTTAGTTATAATTGCATCCGCATCTGCTGTATAAATTATCTTACCATCTTTTAATTCAGAATTTAACCATACCCTGCTCTGGCATCCTTTTATAATTCTATCTTCTGTTTTCAATTCTTCTTTAATTATTGGAAGTGATTTTCCAAGATCAATTAAGTGCTCGTACTTACCTTCCCAATCATCACCAAAGATCTCAAACTCTTCAATTATTTCTTTTTCTATTTCCTCTATACTCATTAGCCCTTAATCTTTTGTCATTGGTCTGTTTATCTAACTTAACATTGCTATTACTTTTTTCAACTTCTCAATAAAAAAATCTATCTCTTCTTTTGTATTATAGATTGCAAATGAAATTCTAATTGTGCCGGGTACATTTAAACAACTCATTAATGGCTGTGTGCAATGATGGCCGGTTCGCACAGCGATCCCATATTTATCTAATAAAGTTCCTACATCAAAAGGGTGTTGACCTTTTACATTAAAGGAAATTACGCCAGCCTTATGATCACTTTTTCCATAAATAATTATTTCCGGCATTTCACTCATCATTTTTTGAGCATATTGCACGAGTTCGTGTTCATGATCAAAAATAGTTTTAATACCTACAGAATTCATAAAATCAATTGCCGTTGCAAAACCAATTGCGCCAGAAATATTTGGTGTACCGGGTTCAAAACGCAAAGCGCCTTCAGCATATTCAGTCTTTTCGAACGTAACAGTTTTAATGGTACCGCCGCCCGGTTTTGAAATTGGTAATTCTTTCAACCATTTTTCAGAAAGGTATAACAACCCAATACCTGTTGGTCCGTACATTTTGTGCGCACTACAAACAAAAAAATCAACATTTAATTCTTGCAGATCAACGTCCATGTGCGGTGCTGATTGAGCCCCATCCACTAAAATGGGGATATTATTTTTTTGTGCAATTATTTTGATCTTTTCAAGATCTGTAATTAATCCCAAAGTATTTGAAACATGGGTAACGGCAATTAATTTTGTTTTGGCAGAAATTAAACCCTCTATCGCATGATGATTGAGTGTTTGATCTTCTAATAAAGGAATAACTTTTAATTTGCCGCCGTTTGCCTGCGCCCACAACTGCCAGGGTAATATGTTAGAGTGGTGCTCGTAAGTAGATAAAATAATTTCATCGCCGGCTTGTAAATAATTTTTTGCAAGTCCCTGTGCAACTATGTTTATAGAGTCTGTTGTACCTGCAGTAAAAATAACCTGCTGCTCGTTCTTTACATTAAAATGTTTGGCTATTGTTTTACGTGCCTGTTCAAACAACTCTGTTGCTTTCCTGCTAAGCGTGTGAACACCGCGGTGAATGTTTGAATTTGAATTTTTATAATAATCAGAAATACTTTCAATAACAGAAAGTGGTTTTTGACTGGTTGCGCCGTTGTCAAAATAAATCAGATCATACCCATTTATCTTTTGGTTAAGGATAGGAAATTGTTCGCGTATTTTATTTTGTTCTTTCAATTACAATTCGTTCTCAAACAAATTAAGTACTTTATCTTTTAATTCGTCTACTTCAATTTTATTAATTACTTCTTGCGCAAAAGCATTTAATAATAATTTTTTTGCGCTTTCTTTTCCAATACCTCTTGCGTTTAGATAAAAAACTGCCACTTCATCTATTTTACCTGTAGATGTGCCATGAGAACATTTCACATCATCGGCATAAATCTCTAATTGTGGTTTTGTATTAATGGTGGCATCATCGCTCAATAAAATATTTTTACTGCTTTGATAAGCATTTGTTTTTTGAGCATCTTTTCTCACATAGATCTTGCCATTAAAAACACCAGTGCTTTTATCATTAATAATCCCTTTATACAATTCGTTGCTTTCGCAATTTGGCATTTGATGATCCATCAATGTATGATTATCTACTAACTGGTTATTTTTAGTCGTGAATAAACCGTTTAAATGTGCCTCACAATTTTGTGCAGCTAAAACAACATTGTGATTGTTACGCACCAAGGAACCACTAAAGGTGATTGTAGTATTGTCGTACTTACCATAACGGGCAATAGTTACCTGATTGGTATTTACAGAAAAGCCATTTGAACCTTCGTTCTGAAAAGTGTAAGAAGTTAGCTTTGAATTTTCGCCGACAAATTTTTCGCTTAAAAAATTAGTGAACACTTTTCCTTTACCAATGCAAATTTGTTCTTCAATAATAGTTGCTTCAGCATTTTTTCCGAGCTCGATTACATTTCTTGGATTCACCAAAGCTTCTGAGTCGGCGCTTGAAACATATAAAATATGGATGGGCATTTGTAATTGCTCGTTATCCATAATTTTTAAATGGAAACCGTTTCCACTAAAAGCTGTGTTTAGTGCAATAAATGCATCCGATTCAACATTGGCTATAGAGCCGATCCATCTTTTCTCTTCATTTTCCAAACTTGAAAAAGCAGTGAGTTGTAAACCTTTTAAAATTAATTTATCACTTAAGCTTTCAGAATAATTACCATTTACAACAACAATCGTTAACGCATTCTCAAGTTTAAATTTGGTAACATCAGTTACGGTATTTAATTTCTGCTCAATATTCTTAAATTCCTTTTTAAAAACGCCATCAACATTACAGTATTTATAATCTTCGTGTTTATTATTTGGAATACCTTTATTTTCTAAATACAATAATGCTTTAGAAAGCTGATCATTATCAATAAAATTAACTTTACCGGCGGTAGAAGAGATCTTATCAATTATTAATTGTGCAGTATTTGATTTTTCAACTATCATATTACTTTTCTAAACTTTCAAATTTGCTTTTGATCTCATCGTAACCTTTTGCTTCCAATTCGAGGGCCAATTCTTTTCCTCCGGATTTTACAATTTTTCCGTTATACAAAATATGTACAAAATCAGGAACTATATAATCCAATAAACGTTGGTAATGCGTGATCACAACAAAAGCATTTTCTTTATTCTTTAGCGCGTTAACACCAGTTGCAACAATGCGTAACGCATCAATATCCAAGCCACTATCCGTTTCATCAAGTATTGCTAGTTTTGGGTTTAACATTGCCATTTGAAAGATCTCGTTCCTTTTTTTCTCTCCTCCGCTAAATCCTTCGTTCACACTACGGTTGGTTAACTTACCATCTAATTCAACCAATTTTTGTTTTTCTTTTACTAATGCTAAAAAATCCTTTGCCGGCATTTCTTCTTGTCCGTGATAAGCACGAATTTCGTTTAACGCTGTTTTTAAAAAATTGATATTGCTAACTCCTGGAATTTCTACCGGATATTGAAATGCTAAAAACAATCCTTCTCTCGCCCTATCTTCAGGTGATAGATCTAACAAATTTTTTCCATTAAAGGTCACTTCGCCTTGTGTAATTTCGTAATCCTGGCGTCCGGCTAAAACGCTGGCCAATGTTGATTTACCCGAACCGTTTGGCCCCATAATAGCGTGAATTTCGCCGGCTTTAATTTCTAAATTAATACCTTTTAGTATTTCTTTATCGCCAATTGACGCGTGTAGATTTTTAATTGTTATCATGTTCTTGTTTTAAATATTATTGCTGTAATCAAATATTTTTACATTAAAATTTTTAATAAAAAAAGGCATTCTGTCAGGATTTAAGATCATTAAACTTAATTTATCATCCTTCATAAATTTACCGGTTGATGCAATGGAATAGGAATATTTTTTCCAATCGCAGCAAGTTTCTGACGGTATTTCATTTAAACGAAAAGACTGGTAATTCTTTCGAGTGCCTATAGAATCCGTTGCATTAAGAACAACAAAACTTCTGAAAGAAGAATTTAAATTTAATTCCTTCCTTTCAAATTCTATTAAAGTATAAAAGCCATTGGAACGTTTGGTATTTATATTGTAATTAAATATAATAGTGGTGTCGTTGTTTTGTACGTCAACTTCTTTATTCTCCATTTTATTTTCAAAAACAAGAGGTGGGTTTTTTTTAGAGTAAAGAGGCAGGTCGTTACTTCCACCTAAACTATCGGCATAAGCTTTATTGCCTTTTAAGAAAATGTAACTATACTTTTCAAAATTCATGCCATTGCCTTTAATAATTCCGCTACGATATTGATAAATGTAAAAGAGGTTTAGTGCCGAAAAAAGCAAAGCTATTCCGCTTACGGCATATTTTAATTTAGGTTTAAAATTCTGGAGCATATAAGCGCCCGCGATGATGAACATTGGTAAAAAATCCACAAACGTTCTTATTCCAAAACCATCAAAATAATTGTAGGCCCAATACGAAGCAAATACATAAATGATAAGTGCCAGTGATACAACAAATACAAAACCTTTAAACCTATTAATTACAAACATGGGAATTATACCGAAAAGCGATAAAAAACAAAGGGGCACATAAATAAATAAACCATTATTAAAGCCAAATAACATTTTTAAAATTTGAGGATGATTAAAATAAAATCCATTTCCGACGTACGAATCCTGAATAAGTTTGCCGTTTTGCGCATACCAGGCGATACTTTGAATAGAACAAATTAAAAAAAGGGCAATTATTGAGAGATAAAAATGTTTTGTACGTAAGATCACTTTTGACGTACTAATAAGATCGTATTTATTCTGAAAAAAGAAAGGAATAAAGGTTAATAAAATAATATTTACCGGCCGTACCAAAATAATTAAACCTAAAACAATAGCGCTTAAGTAAAAATATTTTGCTTTTCTTTTTTGAAACAGGTTTAAAATAAAATAAAAGAACATGCTTGTTAATGCAAAGGCATAAACATGGGCCATACCAGGCTCATTAACGGTGTAGCTGAATAAATGGGTGCCTAAACAACTTAAAATAATAAGAGCTGCAACATAACCTTTATGGATATTTAGTTGAAGCAACAATTTCTTAATAAAGATCAAACCAATTGTGCAATAAAAAATACCGGCACAATAAACTCCCATTTGAAATGGTAAAGAAAAACCATTCATGTCGAAATCAAATATTTTGGCAGAAAGAAGCGCCAGGAAAAAGAAAGGGGCCATTAATAAGGAAACACCAATTGTATGCACATTAATTATACCCGTTGGGGTTTCTAAAAGGTACCAGCTATTGCCGGTTTGGTGTGTAAAATTATGATCTATAAAAAATGAAACCAAATAAGAATAATAATCTTTTGCATCGCCATCAATTGAAATTTTTCTGTCAAAACTAAATACAACAGAAAAAAGTACAACAACACAAAATGCTATAACAAGATCTAAATAATTATTTTTTACGAATGAATTCAAAATTTAAATACTATCCCACGCTGCCTTCTAAGCTTACAGCTAATAATTTTTGGGCTTCAACTGCAAATTCCATCGGAAGTTTGTTTAAAACCTCTTTGCAATAACCATTTACAATTAAACCAATTGCTTTTTCATTATCAATACCGCGTTGTTTACAATAGAAAAGTTGGTCCTCACCAATTTTGCTTGTTGTGGCCTCATGTTCAACAACCGCCGTTTTATCTTTAATTTCTATGTATGGAAAAGTATGTGCGCCACATTTATCGCCCATTAATAAACTATCGCATTGCGAAAAATTACGTGAGTTGGTAGCTCCCTTGCGGATCTGAACTAAGCCGCGATAACTATTATTACTAAAGCCAGCACTTATTCCTTTCGAAATAATTGTGCTCCTGGTATTTTTTCCGATGTGGATCATTTTTGTACCCGTATCCGCTTCCTGCCGATTATTGGTTAAAGCCACCGAATAAAATTCGCCAACACTATTATTCCCTTTTAAAATTACAGATGGGTATTTCCAGGTAATGGCCGAACCGGTTTCAACTTGTGTCCAGCTGATCTTTGAATTATCTTCTAAACAAATACCGCGCTTGGTAACAAAATTAAAAATGCCGCCTTTTCCATTCTTATCACCGGGGTACCAGTTTTGAACTGTGCTGTATTTTACTTCCGCATTCTTATGCGCTATAATTTCAACAATTGCCGCGTGTAATTGGTTCTCGTCGCGCTGCGGCGCAGTACAACCTTCCAGGTAAGAAACGTAACTTCCTTCGTCAGCAACGATCAATGTGCGCTCAAACTGACCGGTACCTGTTGCGTTAATCCGAAAATAAGTAGAAAGCTCCATAGGGCATCTAACGCCTTTGGGTATGTAGCAAAAAGAGCCATCGCTATATACAGCACTATTAAGTGCGGCAAAATAATTATCTGTATAAGGAACAACGGTACCCATATATTTTTTAATAAGGTCTGGAAATTCCTGAACAGCTTCGCTGAAAGAACAAAAAATAATTCCTTTCTCAGAAAGGGTTTCTCTAAAAGTTGTTTTAACAGATACGCTGTCAAAAACCGCGTCAACTGCTATGTTTGATTGTACACCACTTAAACGTTTTTGTTCTTCGAGAGAGATGCCCAACTTTGCAAAGGTTTTTAAAAGTTCCGGATCAACTTCATCCAAACTTTTTAATTCGGGTTTAACTTTTGGCGCAGAATAATAACTGATATTTTGAAAATCTATTTTTGGATAATTTAAATGTGCCCAATTGCTTGGCTCAGCCAAGGTTTGCCAATGGCGAAAAGCTTTTAGTCTAAACTCAAGTAGCCACTCTGGTTCATTTTTCTTTTTACTGAGTGCTGTTACAACCTCTTCGTTTAAACCAGGCGCAAAAGTATCAGAATCAATATTGGTAGTAAAGCCAAATTCGTAATCCTTATTAATATGTTCCTGTAAGATCTCGTTTGCCATTATATTAGTTTAAAATTAAAGGTTCAAAATTTAAAATTCTTAATTCTCAATTTTATATTTTGTTCCTTTTAGATCTGATTGTTTTAAGTAATTAATAAAGCCAGAAAGCATTTTGCTTATCTGGGTAATTTTATCATTCAACTCTATAAACTCTTTATCTGTTATAAAATCCAGTTCTTTAATTATATGCAACTGCGCTCTTACCTCGCCAGCCGAGCCTTTTGAATAGCTCAAAAATTGAATAAATTCTTTATTACCATTTCTTTCAAAACCTTCCGCAATATTTGATAATATTGAGATTGAAGCTCTTCTAATTTGATCTTTAAGTCCAAAATCTTTTTTCAAAAATTCATTTTCAGTGATCTTATAAATATTTACGCAAAAATCTTTTGTGGCAATCCACACTTCCAGGTCTTCAAATTTTTTTGCTGTTCCCATTTCTTGCTTTTTCGAACTTTAAATTTTCTATCTTGAACTTTAAACCGAAAATGATTCACCACAGCCGCAGGTGCGGTTAGCATTTGGATTATTAAATATAAAACCTTTACCATTAAGGCCTCCGGTATATTCTAATTCAGTACCTATCAGGTAAAGAAAACTCTTTCTATCCACTACAATTTTTACACCTTTATCTTCAAACATCTGGTCGCCTTCTTTTAGCTGGTTATCAAACTCCAATTTGTAAGATAAACCAGAGCATCCTCCCCCATCAACCCCAACCCTAATAAATGTATCAACCGGGCGGTTTTCTGTCTTGATTAATTCAATGGCATGATTTTTTGCGTTTTCTGTTACTGTTATCATAACTATTTGATTTTAAATTATTTAACAATTAATCTTAATTAGATTAAATCTAAATTAGTACAAAAATACCATAAAAATGGTATCTTTACAAGATAAAACCTAAAAATTAAAGAAGCTTAACGCTTGTAGGAATGAAAAAACCTTGAGTTTTAAATTGACGGTTAAAAAAACGCTTGTTCTATATTAACAATCAATTGATTATAACCTTTTGGTTTAAGCAAACCTGCCTTAAAGATTTTGAATAATTTCATAAATTAATTTGAAAAGTGTAGCGGCCATAATTTTTGTATGCTTTTGTAGCATTTGTTGCTTTTCACAAGCGAATGATACACTTTATATTCATTACCTGGACCATCCACCCTTTGCCACTCTCGAAGGTAGCTCCCCTAAAGGAATAGAGGTGGATATCATTAATGAATATTTGCTATGGCAAAAAACAGTAAAAAAAACAAATCCTATATTAAAATATATTGCTTTTACAGATCCTGAGCTGTTTTATGCAAGTGTAAAAAATTCATCGCATAATACCATTGGTCTTGGGGCCGTTACCATAGCTCCCGAAAAATCTAAAGAGATAGAGTTTACAACTTCTTATTTAAAAAATGTTGCTTTCTGCATATCTAATGGAAATGCCACAGATATAAAAGCAAAAACACAGCCTGAAATAATTAAAACCTTTGGCAGTATGACAGCCTTAACGGTTACAAATACCACTTTAAATAAATACGTAAACGAAATTAAAAAAAGTTACCTGCCCGAACTAAAATTAATTGCAGAACCAAGCGGCACAAAAATACTGGATGAAATAGCGCGTAATATTTTATATTTTGGCTATGTAGATGCTATTACTTTTTGGTTCTACGTCAAAAACAATCCTACCAAGTTTGTAAAAATTCAAAAACCATTAATTCAAACAAAAGAAGAATTTGGTTTTATTTTACCAAAAGGCTGCAATCAAAAGATCTTATTTAACGAGTTTTTTACCGCATTTAAAAAAAACAAGAATTATCATCTGATCCTTGAAAAGCACCTTGGATCCTATATGGGACAAATAATGGCTGTTAATTAACTATTCTTAATTTGCCCCTCTTTCCATGCAAAAGATTACAGAGATCAAAGAGTTTTACACCGAAAAACGAAAACAAAGAGTTAATGGGGAAGCTGTTTTTATAGAAAAAAAACTTTATAGATTTCGTGATGTAAATTATGTAGATGGTTGGGCCAGGTTTGGACATTGGCTTTTAGATTATGTTTTTAGAGTTATTTTTGAAGCCGGCATTGGTATTGTTTTGGGCGTTATACTTGCTTTAACACAAAATCTTGGTATTTTAAATGATCCCAACATTAATATTTATAACAGACTTGTAAGCTGGTTAATTTTTCAGCCTTTATATTATTTTATCTTTGAACTGGCAATGCAAGCCTCACCCGCAAAAGCAATACTAGGAAGAATAGTGGTTGATGAATATGGTAATAAACCCAGCCCGAAACAAATTTTTTTACGGTCAATATCCCGAGTTGTACCGTTTGAAGCGTTCTCATGCCTTTCAACCCTCGGATGGCATGATACGTGGAGCAATACATTTGTAATACGTAAAAAAGATTTAAAAGAACTAAAACTTCTACAAAAAATAAATAACATTGAGGCTACTTCCGTATCTTTACCCAACGAAACATGATAGCCATTGACAAAACATTAATAAGCGAAGATCTTTTAGAGAAGAAATTTGTTTGCGACCTTAATGCCTGTAAAGGCGCTTGCTGCGTTGCCGGCGACAGTGGAGCCCCACTTGATAAAGAAGAACTTTCGATACTTGAATCTATTGTAGATAAAGTAAAACCCTACATGGTTAAAAAAGGAATTAAAGCTATTGAAAAACATGGGCCTTATGTAATAGATGGTGATGGCGATTATACCACAACCTTAGTTAGTCCGGGCGCTGAATGCGCTTTTGTTTTTTTTGACGAAAATAAAATTGCTAAATGTGCTATAGAACAAGCGTATTATGACGGGGAAATTAAATGGAAAAAACCTATTAGTTGTCATCTATATCCCGTGCGCATTACAAAACATAAAGATTACGATGCTGTAAATTATGATAAATGGGATGTTTGCAAACCCGCCTGCGAATGTGGCACAAAGTTAGATGTACCCGTTTATAAATTCTTAAAGGAACCTTTGATCCGTAAATATGGTAAAAACTGGTTCAAAGAATTAGAACAAAGCGCCAAACTTTTTTTAAAAAAATAATTAAAGAATGAAAATATTAATAACAGGTTCTAACGGATTACTTGGCCAAAAACTGGTTTATAAATTAAGAAACAATAAAGCTTTAACCTGCATTGCCACTGCCCGTGGAGGGAATAGGCTGGTAAAACAGGACGGTTATGTTTATGAGACCCTTGATATTACCAGCCTTAAAAATGTGGAAGAAGTTTTTTCGAAACACCAACCCGATGTTGTTATTAATACCGCTGCCATGACCAACGTAGATGCCTGCGAAACCGAGAAGGAAACTTGCTGGGCCATGAACGTTACCTCTGTTCACAACCAGGTAAAAGCGTTGGAAGAATTAAAAATAAATGAGCCATTTTATAAACCACATTTTATTCATTTAAGCACCGATTTTATTTTTGATGGTACGCATGGTCCACTGGATGAGAACGAAGTGCCAAATCCTTTAAGTTATTATGCAGAAAGTAAACTCGCCGCAGAAGAAATTGTTATGGCTTGTTCCATAGATTGGGCTATAGCCCGCACGGTACTTGTGTATGGTATTGTAGATAATATGAGCCGCAGTAACATTGTGCTTTGGGTAAAATCTAACTTAGAACAGGGTAAAACCATTAATGTTGTAGATGACCAGTTTAGAACACCAACCCTAGCCGAGGATTTGGCAGATGGCTGTATTTTAATTGCTCAAAAAAGAGCAAAAGGCATTTATAATATTTCCGGAAAAGATTATTACAGCATTTTAGAGTTAGCGCATGTTGTGGCAGATTATTATAAATTAGATAAAAGCTTAATTAAACCCAGTAAAAGTGCAGATATTAAACAACCCGCTAAACGCCCGCCAATAACTGGTTTTATTATTGATAAGGCAAAGAAAGAATTGGGTTATAACCCGCATAGTTTTACCGAAGGCATTAAAATCCTGGAAGACCAGATCAAAGAAATGGAAAAGTAACAGAAGACTCCCTCCAGGGTTTCGGAAATACGGCATTAACCCCGGAAGGGGCAACACTTTATTTACTGTTTACAATCTTTAGTTGATATCTTACGTTTAAATCAAAAATGCATCTTCTCATATTCTTTACCTTTATTAGTTGGAGCTAATAAAATGGCAGACGGGATAAAAAAACTGGCAGGACAAACTGTTATTTATGGCTTGGGCACAATTGTTCCCCGGTTTTTAAATTACCTGTTAACGCCACTTTTAACTTACGGTTTTACCGCAGCCGAATATGGAATTAATAGTGAACTATACGCTTACATTTCCTTTCTAAATGTAATTTTTACCTATGGTATGGAAACTACATTTTTTAATTTCAGCTCTAAGCTCGAAAACAAACAGGAAGTTTATAATACCGCACTGCTTTCTTTAATTCTTTCGTCTGTATTTTTTAGTTTGCTCTTCCTGGTATTTGCAGGCTCCATTGCACAAGGATTATCAACTCCAAATTCGTTGTATTTGCCGCAGTTTATTATTTGGAGCGTGCTGATCGTAAGTAGCGACGCCATTACTACAATACCTTTTGCGAAATTAAGGCTGGAAAATAAAGCTTTAAAATTTTCTATTTTAAAATTAAGCAACGTTATTGTAAATTTTGGATTGACTATTTTCTTCTTAAAAGTTTGTAAAGCAAGTTATGATAATGGCGAAACAAATTTTATGGCCTCGATTTATAATCCCGAGATTGGCATTGGTTATGCTTTTCTTGCCAATCTTTTAGCCAATTGCTTTACATTAATTCTTTTATCAAAACAATTTGCCGGCTTAAAATTTTCTTTAAATACAGCGTTGCTTAAAAAAATGCTAAGCTATGCCTGGCCATTAATTATTTTAGGCTTTGCAGGCATGATCAACGAAACACTTGATAGGATCATTCTTAAAAAATTAATTGTAGATAAGTCTGAAGCCCAGATAGCACAGGGTGTTTATGGCGCCTGTTATAAAATAGCCATCTTAATGACGATCTTTATCCAGGCATTTAGGTTTGCCGCAGAACCTTTCTTTTTTAATAAAGCAAAAGAAAAAGACTCAACAAAGTCTTACGCAGCAATTATGAAGTACTTTATTATTTTTTGTTTATTTCTTTTTTTGGCAACCACTTTAAATTTAGATTGGATAAAACTTTTTATAGGCCCAAATTTTAGAAGTGGTTTAAGTGTAGTGCCAATTTTATTGATCGCCAATTTATGTTTGGGTGTGGTATATAATTTAGCTATTTGGTATAAGTTAAACGGACAAACAAAATACGGAGCCATTATTGCAATCGTCGGCGCCATTATAACCATTACTGTAAATGTAATTTTTGTGCCAACCTATTCTTATGTGGCTTCGGCCTGGGCAACATTAGCAGCTTATGCAGGCATGATGGTACTTTCTTACATTCTTGGTCAAAAATATTTTCCTATAAAATATAATATAAAAGCAATAACTGTCTATCTTGTTATTGCCTTAGGTTTTTATTTTATTTCGTTAACGTACAGCGGAATGGAAAACACAATTTTAAGGGTAATACTGAATAATTTGTTTGTAATCTTATTTGCATGGTTCGTTTATAAATTAGAATTTCCTAACCTGAAAAAACTGCGCGCAAATGGCAACTCTTCAAATTAAAGTCATCAATCAATCAAAACATGCCTTACCCGAGTATGCAACCATACAAGCAGCGGGGCTTGATCTTAAAGCAAATATTACCGAAGCAATTATTTTAAAACCTCTGCAGCGCCAATTAGTGCCAACCGGTTTATTTATTGAATTGCCTAATAGTTATGAAGCACAAATAAGACCTCGTAGCGGTTTAGCTTTTAAGAATGGCATTACTGTGCTTAATTCTCCCGGAACAATTGATGCCGATTATAGAGGAGAAGTAAAAGTCTTGTTGGTGAATTTATCTAATGAAGATTTTACTATTAATGATGGTGAACGCATTGCGCAAATGGTAATTGCCAAACATGAGCAAGTTAGCTGGCAGCAAGTTTCCGTTCTGGAAGAATCTAACCGCGGCGAAGGCGGCTTTGGGAGTACCGGAAAAAAATAATTCTTATTTACAAAAAGTTTCTTTTATCTCTTCTGCTACCTGCGAGCCGGATTTAATCGCGTCGTTAATTATTGCGCAGGACTTTACATTATCTTTTTGTTTATGATAGATGTAAGCAAGGTCTATATATGCATCAAAATTTTTTGGATCAATGTTGATGGTTGTTTCGTAATCTTTTATCGCTTTTGTATGATCGCCTAATGATTCGTGGCAGGAAGCCCTGTAGCAATAAGCCTGCGAATACATAGGTTTTGAAGACAGGCAGGTGTTTAAGTCTTCAATAGCTTTTTTGTAATTTGACAAAGCGCCAAAAGCCAGCGAACGATTATATAAAGCGTTTACGTGGTTTGGATGTTTGGTTAAAACAATATTAAATTCATCTATACTTTTTTGATAATTTTTTTCGGAAAAATAGATCGATCCGCTTAAAAAATGTGCTTCTAAAAAATTGGGGTAACCTTTAATTAGTAAACCACAATTGATTTGCGCTTCCTTTAAATTGTTTATTTTTAAATAAATCAGCCCTTTGTAATATAAAGCACTGTCTTTATGGTAATTTTTTACAATGCAAGAATCCATTTGATGCAAAGAGGTTTTAAAAGCGCTAACAAGTATACATTCTCTTACTTTAGAGAAAACCGTTTGCCCTTGGCCAAACAAACCAACTATTACAAGTAAGTATAAAAAGATCGATCTCATGTTTTAAAGATAATAAAAAAAATCATTTAAGGCAATTTTTGATCTTAATGTGTTGAAAGGGCAATTACAGCCCACATTCTGCCGGTCTTTCCCTTATCCCGTCGATAACTAAAAAAATCGTCTTCGAAGGTACAACGGTTCAGAGTCCAAATATTTTCATCAGTAATTTCATTTTGTAACAGCACAAATTTATTACAGGCAATAAGATTTATTTTATTTTCTTTCCAGCAGTATGAAGGAAAACCTGCATTTATAAACTGTTCTATTACTTCGTTTCCAACTTCAAAATTGGTTTGACAAATTCCTTGCCCAATAGCTACTTTAATATTTTTTACATCTGCGCCCAATTTTTGCATTTCTTTAATGGTGTTCTCTGCTATTTTATTCACGGTTCCCCTCCAGCCGGCATGCGCTGCACCAATAATATTATTTATAGGATCGTGAAATAATAAAGGGTAACAATCTGCAATACTTACAGCAAGCACTAGTTTTTTTTGATCACTAACCAAGGCATCGCCTTCCTGCTGTCCGACTTTTGCAACATTTACTTTGCTGCTATGAATTTGTTTGAGGTAACATAAATTATCAATAGATAAATTTAATGCCTCTAATGCCGATCTTCTGTTACTAAAAATATTTTGAGGCTCATCTTCAGAGCCACCCAGGTTAAGAGAATTGAATGGTGCTTTGGAAACACCATGGTGCCTGGTAGAGAAGCCATGCACACAATTGATGTTAGGTGCTATTAACCACATTAATTTATATAACTCAATTTCATCATATTGGTTCTACCTTTTTCTTTCATAGGCATACTTGCAATATTTATGACAAGATCATCATCTTTTACAAAACCCCTGGTCTTCACAAAATCTTTTAGGTCGGTTATAGTATCATCTGTACTTTCATATTTGTTATAATAAAACCCACGGATGCCCCAAACTAAACTTAGCGTAGTTAGCAGCGGCTGGTTATCTGTAAAAATAAAAATATGTGCTTTTGGCCGATGACTCGATAATTTAAAAGCAGTATAACCACTATTTGTCATGCTGATGATAGCTTGCGCGCCGGCATGATGAGCCAGTGAGCAGGCATTATAACAAATACTGTCGGTTATATATGTGATGGTTTTAATTTGGGGCGTGTGCTCCTTGTAATAGATGCTATCCAATTCTTCAACCTGTGTAATAATACGGCGCATCATTTCAATTACTTTTACAGGATATTTTCCTACAGAGGTTTCAGCACTTAACATTACTGCATCTGCACCATCCATCACGGCATTGGCAACATCATTTACCTCAGCGCGTGTAGGCGTATAACTGGTGATCATGCTTTCCATCATTTGCGTAGCAATAATAACCGGCTTACCAATCTCTACACATTTTTGAACGATCATTTTTTGCAATAAGGGCACTTGCTCCATAGGCAACTCGACGCCAAGATCTCCACGAGCCACCATAATACCATCGGTTACATCAATAATGTTGTCAATTTCTTTTATAGCTTCCGGTTTTTCTATTTTTGCAATAACACGGGCGCGTTTACCTTTATGTTTAATAATATCTTTTAGCTCAACAATATCTGTAACACTTCTTACAAATGATAAACCTATCCAGTCAAAATCCTGTTCCAATGCAAATTCAAGATCGCGGATATCTTTTATAGTTAAACAGGGCAACGATATTTTTGTGTTTGGTAAATTAACTCCTTTTTTAGAAGACAAAATTCCACCTACTAAAATTTCGCAACGCACAAGATCTTTTCCATTAGTATCAATAACTTTTAAATGAATTTTTCCATCATCTATTAAAACAGTTTCGCCAACTTTTACATCTTGCGGAAATTGCGGATAGGTAATATAAATTGTATGTTCATCGCCTTCACATTCTTTAGTTGTAATAGAAATTAAATTGCCGTTTATAAGATTGGCACTATTATCTTTCATTACACCAATGCGTAATTTTGGCCCTTGTAGATCGGCTAAGATTCCAACATGACGGTTTAATTTTTTATTTAGTTCGCGAATGTTTTTAACGGTATGTAAAACGGCTTCATAATCGCCATGCGAAAAATTGATCCGGCAAATATCCAATCCTTCTTTAAACATTCCTTCCAAAACGTTAATATCAGCAGTTGCAGGGCCCATGGTTGCAACAATTTTTGTACGATTAAAGTGACTCATAGTGTAGTTCTTAAAATAACGACATCTAAGGTAAAAAAATTAGAACAGCTTTGAAATTATTTAATGGTTATTTTATTGCTATATAAGCCTGATTTAAGGCTATATCTAAAAAAATCCAGTAGTTAATATCCGGGTTGTGAAGATTCTTTAAAGTTACCGAAACAAATTCCAAAATACACCCTAAATACCGCATAAGTTTCAAGAAATGAGAAAGAAGCGCTTAAACCTGCAACATAATTTATTTTTTTCATCTTAAATTTTTGTTCAATACCAAATAATGTTGGAAAGGATATGCTAACATTTGATCTTGTTTTATAATTCATAAATTGAATGTCTGTTCTTTCGGAGGAAATGACCGTTGAAGTTGAATCTAATCTTGCGCCGTAAGAATTTACCTTTTTGGAAAGTAATACTTCAAGTGTTTCATTAGTTATAAAAGAATTTCCAGTTTTTATAAATCTAAACTCAGGGTTAATTGGCTGTATACAAAAATTAAATCCGCCTTTTGAATTAAAATTAAATCCGTAAACAAATTTAAACATTTTGTTTAGCAAACAACCCTTGCCATTTGCGTTTATGCGTTGATAGCTTTCTGATGACCCTGTATAAATTTTTTTAGTAGAAGAAACGCTATAAAAAGTTTGATCATAAGAAAATGCCAAACCCACATTAATTCCAAAAAAATTATCACGGCTTAAGTAGTAATTAATTTCGCCCCCAGGAAAGTAGGATCTTAAAGGTTTTAGTTGTGTATAAATAAGAAATGGCTCCTGGAAACCACGACTACCGCTACCCAGACTTTTATAGTTGGGATTACCGTGATCGTATCTTTGCTGATCGTAGTCGATAAAACAAGAAGCATTGGTTTTAATCACAAAATATCCGTTAGATAAATTTTGATTCTGCGAGAGAAAATTTAAACTGAATAGAAATAAAAAAGCCAGGAATACTTCAACCTTCATTAACTAAAGATATGAATTATTTTGTATTAATAGTTGCGCAACCCTTGTAGCTTTTATTGTTGTATTTTATAGAAATGCTTCTTTCTCTTTTTTCGCCGCTTCCTTCTTCGGTACAGGTTTTGTCATTAATAGAAATTGCAATGTTCTTTTCAGCAATTGTAGTGCTATAAAGATCATTGTCTACACCACTAAAATCTTTTTCTAGGATCAAACTATCCGTTCCGTTATCAATTAACAAACGTAAATGGTCAATAAAAAATTCGGCATACCAACCTGGTTCGCTACCCCTGGCAATTAAAAGCGGCTTTGCTTTATCGGCCGATCTGCTATTTTCTTTCCTGGATAGTTCGTCTTTCTTCTCATTTGCTTTTATACTATCGTCATTGGCTGAAGCCGTCAATACATCGGGCTTACCTCTTGGAATGCTTTCTTGTTCGCTACTATTAGGGGTATTGCAGGATACTAATGCTATAATTAATAAAGAACAAGCTACTATATTTTTCATGCACCTTATTTACTTTTTCGCAGTTGTGTCTATAATTACATTTGTAGAATCTTCACCCAAATTAGTGAGCACCTCTAACTTACTAGTTGGTATGTTTTCCTGTTCGCCATCCTTTGGTACATTGCAGGCAACAAATGCTACTGCAAGAATAAAATACACTGCTACTTTTTTCATTTATTTATTTTTTACGGGTTATTACTTTTTCAACTGCCTTAACAATATCCACACTGTCTAAGCCATACTTTTTCATAAGCTCATCCGGCGTTCCGCTTTCTCCAAACGAATCGTTAACGGCTACAAACTCCTGTGGTGTTGGGTTATTGCGACTTAAGAACTGGGCAACACTATCTCCCAAGCCTCCATTCATTTGATGTTCTTCGGCCGTTACAACACATTTTGTTTTTAAAATTGATTTTAAAATAGCGTCAGTATCTAATGGTTTAATGGTATGAATATTGATGATCTCTGCACTGATACCTTTTGCCGCCAGAGCCTCTCCTGCTTCAATGGCTTTCCAGGTTAAATGGCCTGTTGCAAGAATGGTGACATCGGTTCCTTCATTCAACATCACTGCTTTACCAATTTCGAATTTTTGATCGGCAGGTGTAAAGTTTGGAATAGTTGGACGGCCAAAACGTAGATACACCGGGCCTTCATATGCAGCAATGGCAATAGTTGCCGCTTTGGTTTGATTGTAATCGCAAGGATTAATTACAACCATGTGCGGTAACATTTTCATTAAACCAATATCTTCCAATATTTGGTGAGTGGCGCCATCTTCTCCTAAAGTAAGTCCGGCATGCGATGCACAGATTTTTACATTTTTTCCTGAATAGGCAATGCTTTGACGGATCTGGTCATAAACACGGCCGGTACTAAAATTGGCAAAGGTTCCGGTAAAAGGAATTTTGCCGCCAATAGTTAAACCTGCTGCAATGCCCATCATATTGGCTTCTGCAATACCAATTTGAAAAAATCGGTCAGGATGTTCTTTCTGGAACGCATCCATTTTTAACGAACCGGTAAGGTCGGCACAAAGTGCTACCACATTTGGATTTGATTTTCCAAGTTCCGATAAACCGGCACCAAAGCCCGAACGTGTGTCTTTTTTTTCAGTGTATGTATATTTTTTCATATGTATCTTTTATAATAACCTAACGGTTTGTGCAATGCCGGACTTAACTTCAAAGTTTCGCTCAATTGTTTTGATGGTTTCTTTTGCAAATTCATACCTGAACACCACTTTGTATTTACCGGGTTGTAAATATATAATTTCGCTTTGGAGTGTTGGATTTAAATTACAAACCCAAATCACAGTTTTTCCATCGTCCACATAAATACTGCCATACCCAGTACCCTGCTTGCTAAATAATATATTACCGCTGGTGGGGATCTTAATGGAGTTGGTAGTGCTTTGTTTGATCTCCACATCTTTTATATTTATTCTGGGCAACGTTAACACTTCCAGATCATATTTACCGATAATGTATTTTTCTAATTTCCCAAAGTCTTGTACATTCAGAGTTTGCAGCTCTCCGCCTTTTCTTACTAAAGTTGTAGGGTAGTATTTATTGATGGTACCATCCAGATCTAATTTTAAATAGCCTTGCGGCGCATCCAGCTTTATTATGTTGTGTTTACCTTTTACAATAGAGATATTCTTTTTTTCCTGAACAGGAATGGTATGCACCACCAGATCATACTTGAGGTCCGGATCCAAAACTAAAGTATCCGGGTTGCCGCGATGGTTGATCGTATGCAGGTAATTGTATTTAATGTTGCTTGTTCCTGCTTCGTAAAAAGTCATGTCAACATCGGTCTCGGTTGGTTTTTTCAGAATATCCAACAGATCTACCTGCACGGTTGTTTGCGTAATTGCTTCGGTTAAAACCAATTTCAATACATCTTTAAAATTTGCTTCGTTACTTACGTCGTAAAATTTTCCCATGCAGGCAAACACATCGGCAAACTTTGCATCAAGCCCAACACCAATAACAAAGGGCCTTAAAAAGATCCCTTTCTTTTGTAATTCGGCGCTTACCGCACAAGGATAACCGTTGCACTCTTCAATACCATCGGTAATTAAAATAACTATGTTGCGGCAGTTTGCTTTAGTGGTAAAATCTGCAGCGCACTCGCCAAGCGAGTAAGCAATGGGTGTGGTTCCCATTGGCTCAAGCTTCTGAATGCGTTGTTTTATTTTTAAAGAGTTTATACTTGCATCAGCAAAAGGCACTTCCAGTTTTGTATCCTTACAATTCCTTTCTTTAAAAAAAGTAGTATGTCCGTAACAACGTAATGCCAATTCAAGATCAGGCAGGTTTTTAAGACTGTCTAGAAATTCGCCCATGACTTTTTTGGCAACTTCAATTTTTATATTGCTGTTCCATGGCGCATACATGCTGTAGGAGTCGTCAAAAATAAAAAGGATGCGATTGGTTACCTGTGATCTAACATTTAAGGTTGCAGAAGTTAGAAGTATAAAAAATAAATATTTTTTGATCACCTTCATTCTAAAATCTTAAATCTGAACTCTTAAATTATTAGTAATCTTTTTCAGTTTCTTCCAGTTGCAATAAAGCTTTTGCGAGTTGTTCATCATTAGGTGCAGAACCATGCCATTTGTGGGTTCCCATCATATAATCAACGCCCATGCCCATTTCTGTTCGCATTAAGATCATAATTGGTTTTCCTTTGCCAATTAAATTTTTTGCCTCGTTAAAAGAAGCAATTACTTTTTCAATATCGTTACCGTAATTGTTCTCTAAAACTGTCCATCCAAAAGCTTCAAACTTTGCTTTTAAATTTCCAAGCGATAAAACTTTTTCAACATCGCCATCAATTTGTCTTCCGTTATAATCCACTGTTGAGATGAGATTATCTACTTTATTGGCTGCAGCATACATGGCGGCTTCCCAAATCTGTCCTTCCTGTAGTTCGCCATCGCCGTGCAAGCTGTATATGATAGCATTATCTTTATTTAATTTTTTTGCTAAAGCCGCGCCAATAGCAACGCTCATGCCCTGCCCTAATGAACCGCTGGCAATTCTTACTCCCGGCAAACCTTCGTGTGTGGTTGGATGACCTTGTAAACGCGAGTTTAATTTGCGAAACGTTTTTAGTTCTGCTATTGGAAAATATCCGCAGCGTGCTAAAACACTGTAAAATACCGGACTAATATGGCCATTACTTAAAAAGAAAAGGTCGTCATTCTTACCATCCATGGTAAAAACCTTAGGATCGTGTTTCAATACCACCTTATAAAGGGCCACAAAATACTCTACACAGCCTAAAGAACCGCCCGGATGCCCTGAACTAACAGCATGCACCATTCTAACAATATCCCTTCTAACCTGGGCAGATAATTTTTTTAAAGCGTCGATATTGGCCATTTGTATAATGTATTTGCGGCAAAATTAGCATTTGCCTATAGCTTATAAGTCTAATGTTGATAATAATTACAGGATGTTAAAAACTAAAAAAATATTGTTTTTAGGCCTTTCGCCAAAAAGCCTCTGATATTAGTATATTTGCACGTTTTATTTATTATTAATTTGTAATTATTATGGCCCTAAAATGTGGAATTGTTGGATTACCAAATGTTGGAAAATCGACCTTGTTTAATTGTTTAAGTAATGCAAAAGCCCAGGCGGCAAATTTTCCTTTTTGCACCATCGATCCAAATGTTGGAACCACTACCGTGCCCGATGAGCGCTTAACCAAGCTGGCCGACATTGTAAAACCACAAAATATTTTACCTACCACTGTTGAAATAGTAGATATTGCCGGCCTTGTAAAAGGTGCCAGCAAAGGAGAGGGCCTAGGTAATAAATTTTTAGGAAACATCCGCGAGTGCGATGCCATACTTCATGTTTTAAGATGCTTTGATGATGATAATGTTGTGCATGTGGATGGGAAGGTAGATCCTGTAAAGGATAAAGAGATCATTGATACAGAGCTTCAACTAAAAGATCTTGAAAGCGTTGAGGCCAAAATGAAAAAATACGAAAAATTGGCAAAAGTTGGCGCCGATAAAGACGCGGTAAAAACATTTAATGTACTAACGCGCTTAAAACAAACTTTGGAAAGTGGCCAGTCTGCAAGAGCCTGCGCTATTGAAGAAAATGAATTGCCTTTTATTGCCGACCTGCATTTATTAACCATTAAACCGGTAATGTATGTTTGCAATGTGGACGAAGCCTCTGCAAAAACAGGGAACAAACACGTTGATGCTGTTAAAGAAGCTGTAAAAAATGAGAACTCTGAAATTTTAGTTATCACGGCTCAAATGGAAAGTGAAATTGCAGCGCTAGAAACCTTTGAAGAAAAACAAATGTTTTTAGGCGATATGGGATTGGATGAACCGGGCGTAAACAAATTAATTAAATCGGCTTACAAATTGTTGAAATTAGAAACCTATTTTACAGCAGGTGTAAAAGAGGTGCGCGCATGGACGATTACCAAAGGCATGAAAGCCCCACAAGCCGCAGGTGTTATACATACCGATTTTGAAAAAGGATTTATTAAAGCAGAAGTTATAGGCTATAATGATTTTATTACTTTAGGTTCTGAAGCTGCCTGCCGCGATGCAGGAAAATTAAAAATTGAAGGAAAAGAATATGTGGTGAATGATGGAGATGTCATGCATTTTAGGTTTAATGTTTAAAAAATAGAAGATGAAAAATCACGAAATAGATTATAAGATATTTGGTGAAGAGTTACAATGTGTAGAAATTGAGCTCGATCCACAGGAAGCAGTAATAGCAGAACCCGGCAGTTTTATGATGATGACGGATGGCATTGACATGGAAACAATGTTTGGCGATGGAAGTAAACAACAAAGTAGTTTCATGGATAAATTATTTACTGCAGGTAAACGTTTGCTTACCGGCGAAAGTTTATTTATGACGGTTTACTCCAACTCATCTTCGCAAAAAAAACAGGTAACTTTTGCCGGGCCATATACAGGTAAAATTATTCCTATGAACTTAAAAGAACTTGGAGAGAAGATCATTTGCCAAAAAGACAGTTTTTTATGCGCAGCAAAAGGCGTTTCAATTGGTATTGAGTTTCAAAAAAAATTAGGTACAGGTTTATTTGGTGGCGAAGGATTTATTATGCAAAAGTTGGAAGGTGACGGGATGGCCTTTGTACATTCGGGTGGCTATGTGGTTGAAAAAACTTTGCAGGCAGGGGAAAGATTAAAAATAGATACCGGCTGCGTTGTAGCTTTTACGGGCACTGTAAACTACGACATTCAATTTGTGAAAGGTGTAAAAAATGCTATTTTTGGTGGCGAAGGTTTGTTTTACGCTACCTTAACCGGTCCCGGAAAAGTTTGGGTCCAATCATTACCAATTAGCAGATTAGCGGGAAGAATTTTATCATACGGCCGCGGCTCAAGAAAAGAAGAGGGCTCTATCCTTGGAGGTCTCGGAAATCTAATTGACGGGGATTAGAATGTTTCTTGTTTTTAGTTTCTTGTTATGGCAACAATTACAAAATTTGAAGATCTTGAAGTCTGGCAATTAGCAAGACAATTAAATGCTAAAATATATCCACTACTTCAAATATTAAATGAAACAAGAAATTACGAATTAAAAAATCAACTTGACTCTTCAGCGGGTTCAGTAATGGATAATATTTCTGAGGGGTTTGAAAGAGACGAAAATAGAGAATTCATTCAATTTTTAGCAATTTCAAAAGGGTCATTAGGCGAAGTTAGTTCACAATTATACCGAGTGTTTGATAGAAATATGCTTGATAAAGAAGCATTTGAAAACTTACAAAACGATTGTTTACTTTTAGCTGGTAAAATTGCTAAATTCATAGCCTATTTAAGAAATACAGAATTTAAAGGAAATAAATTTAAAAAAGATTAAAATATACAATAACAAGGAACAAAAAACCTTAAACTAGAAACATTGGAATGGCAAAATCAAATTATACAGAGGATAATATTAAGTCGTTAGACTGGAAAGAACACATTCGTACGCGCCCCGGCATGTATATTGGCAAATTGGGAGATGGTAGCGCTTTTGACGATGGTATTTACGTGCTCTTAAAAGAGGTAATGGATAATTGTATTGACGAATTTATGATGGGTGAAGGAAGCAGAATTGACATTAACGTAAAAGAAGGTGTTGTTTCTATTCGCGATTTTGGCCGTGGTATTCCTCTGGGAAAAGTGGTTGAAGTTGTTTCAAAAATGAATACCGGTGGTAAATACGATAGCGAAGCCTTTAAAAAATCTATTGGTTTAAATGGTGTTGGTACAAAGGCTGTAAATGCATTATCTATTAATTTTAAAGTAACTGCTTACCGCGACGGACAATCAAAAACAGCCGAGTTTAGTAAAGGTGAATTAATAAAAGAACATAAGCTTACAGCTTCCAGCGAAAAAAACGGAACGCTTGTTGAGTTTCGTCCGGATGATACCATCTTTAAAAAATACCACTTTGTACATGAGTACATTGATAAGATGGTGTGGAATTATGCGTTCTTGAATACCGGGTTAAAATTATATTTAAACGGCGCAGAATATAAATCCGATAATGGCTTAAAGGATCTTTTAGAAAAAAATATTACCGGCGAAATTATTTATCCTATTATTCACTTAAGGGCTGAAGATATTGAGTTAGCAATGACTCATAGCAACGAGCATTACAGTGAAGAATATTACAGTTACGTTAACGGACAATACACCACTCAGGGCGGTACACATCAAGCCGCATTCAGAGAGGCTTTAGTAAAGACCATTAGAGAATTCTACAAAAAAGAATTTGATCCGGCTGATATAAGAAAATCAATTGTTGCGGCCATCTCTGTAAAAGTGCAGGAGCCAATTTTTGAATCGCAAACAAAAACAAAATTAGGTTCATCAGAAATAGCCCCGGGCGGACAAAGTGTTAGGAGTTTTATTACAGATTTTATGAAACAACATCTGGATAATTATCTTCACAAAAATCCGGAAACTGCAAAATTAATTGAAGCTAAAATTGTTGCTAACGAACGTGAGCGTAAAGAGCTTTCAGGAATACAAAAATTAGCCAGAGAGCGCGCTAAAAAATCTTCTTTACATAATAAAAAATTGCGCGACTGTCGCGTACACTTGGATGATACTAAAGACGTACGACGTTTAGATACTTCTATCTTTATTTGTGAGGGAGATTCTGCCAGTGGTTCTATTACAAAAACACGTGATGTAAACACACAAGCTGTATTTAGTTTAAAAGGAAAACCTTTGAATTGTTTTGGCTTAGGAAAAAAAGTGGTTTACGAGAACGAAGAGTTTAATTTATTACAAGCTGCTTTAAATATTGAAGATAATTTAGAAGAGCTGCGTTATAATAATGTAATTATTGCTACCGATGCCGATGTGGATGGAATGCATATTCGTTTATTATTACTAACCTTTTTTTTACAGTTCTTTCCTGATCTTGTAAAGAACAATCATGTGAAGATTTTGCAAACACCTTTATTTAGGGTAAGGAACAAAAAAGAGACTGCCTATTGTTATAGCGATGAAGAAAGAAAGGCCGCAGTAGCAAAATTGGGCCCAAAACCCGAAATTACCCGATTTAAGGGCTTAGGTGAGATCTCACCGGACGAATTCAAGCATTTTATAGGAAAAGACATTCGTTTAGAGCCGGTGTTAATTGACCAAAAGTCAAGTATAACAGAGCTTCTGAACTATTATATGGGTAAAAATACGCAAGGCCGGCAGGACTTTATTATTGAAAATTTGCGTATTGAAAAGGACACTGAAAAAGAATTAATAGGTTAACAAACGTTAATTTCGGAAATTTTGATAAATTTGGAACGCGGTTTGAAACCCACCTTAGTATACACAAAAAAAACATAAAAAATGAAAACAATTAACTTACTATTAATTCCGGCTATTGCAGTTTTAACTCTGGCAGGTTGTAAATCAAAAAAGAAACCCATTCAAAAAGAAACTGGTGCTGTAGAGATCTCAGTTCCATTTAGCACAAAAGAATTCCGTTCAGACGAAGATAACTTTAGAGCAAAACAAGTTGGAAAATCTCCTGATCTTGCAACAGCTAAGAAAATTGCATTTCAAAATGCTAAATCTGAAATGGCTGCCAACATTAACAGTACTATAAAAAGAGTAACTGATCAATATACCAATCAACGTACGGTTGGTAACACTCAGGAATTCGAAAATAAATTTGAAGAATTAGCTCGTGAGGTTGTAAACTTAGAGATTTCTAACGTAAGAGAAATTGGCGAGAAGATCTTTAAAGAAACTGATGGTTCATTTAGCTATTGGATCGCGATCGAAGCTAACAAGAAAACTATTTTTGATAAAGTAGACGCTAAGATCTCTAACGACGCTAAATTGAAATTAGACTACGACAAACAAAAATTCCAAAGTATTTTTGATGCTGAAATGAAAAAATTAGCTGACGAAGGAAAATAAAAAAACCTAAAAAGAGCATCTCTAAAAGGATGCTCTTTTTTTACCCCAACTTTTTGAAACTAATTTATCCCATATTGATTTTAATTGGATCGCTGCTTCTTTGCGGTTGTACCGGCTCTAAAAAATATTTCAAGGCTGCCGAAGCATTAGAAAAAAAAGGACTTGTTAATGAGGCGGCAGAATATTACTTGGAATCTTTACAAAGAAAACCCACCAGTGTTGATGCCCGCGTTAAATTACAAAGTGTTGGCCAAAAACATGTCTCAAATATGTCCTCTGATTTTTTCAGAAATTTTAATACACAACAAACAGAATCATCCTTAGAGAGTTTTGAGAAACTAAAGGATTTTACGTCAAAAAGTGCTGCATTAAATGTTGTGCTGGATTATCCAAAGTCTTACGAAGACGATTATCAAAAATCGGTTGAAAGTTATTGCTCAAAAAATTATAACCAGGCCTATAATATGGTTAATCAAAAAAAATATAATGAGGCATTAACTTACATTACCAATATTAAAAAATACAACCCTAATTATAAAACAACTCAACAATTAGAGACCATCTCAAATTGCGAACCACTATACCAAACCGCAGTTAGTAGTTTAGAGAACAAGAACTATGCCAGCGCATTAGTTAGCTTATCTAAAATAAAAGCCAGGACTGAAAACTATAAAGACTTTAAAGAGCTATATGAACTATCATCTGCAGAACAAACAAAAGAGTTTATTTTGATCCAACCAAAAAATTCAGTAGACAATTCTGAAAAAGAAATTGAAGAATACTTGTTTAATAATTTTACGCAAACAGCTACTCAAAAACTCTCTAATATCAAACTCATTAATAATACTCCCTTTGAAGAGACAAATGGTTCGGCCGATCTCTTAAGCAATAACACCAATGTTGATCTTATACAAGCCATCCGTAAAGCAACCGGAGCTGATTATTTTTACACTTACGATGTTTCCAATAAAAAAGAATTAAATACCGGTCCAACAAAAAGTTCGTATACATCTTATCTTGAAGTTAAAATACGTAAAAACGATACATTGGTAATTACAGAATATCAACCTGTTAATTACAACCTTGTAAAAGGGTCGCGAACTTATTCTTATGATTATAGATATAAAATAATAAACGCGTTCTCAAACCAAATAGTTTCTTCACAAACACAAAACATGATGAGCCAGGATGCTATGGAGTATAATGAATTTTCAAAAAGCTTTAATGGCAATATCAACAATCTTTTTCCATACAACCCGCAACAAACCGCACCATCGGCACAGTACAATCCACGTAACTGGCGCAGTATGTTTCAGGCAAAGAATACATTAAAATCGTTTGATGACCTTAAAGGTGAAACTAACGGCAAGGCAATTAATTTTTTTACAAGCTCTGTTACCAATAACATAAAATAAAAATTGAAGTATATTATTTACATATTTTTAGTGTTTGGCGTTTTAACTGCTTGCAAAAGCAAAAAAGAAGCTGCCGTAGCCGCTGTTGAAGTAAAAGTGCCACTATGGGTTAGCAGTAGGCCAAACAATGGTTTTAAATATGTTGGTATTGGCGTGTCTGATAAAGGCAAGGGCGGCAATTATCAAATTGACGCAAAAAAAAATGCGCTTTACGATCTGTCTTCAGAAATAAAAGTAAATATTTCAAGTAACTCCGTTCTATATACGGTACAAAACAATAATAATTTTAACGAGAACTTTAACTCATTAATTAACCTTACAAATACCGATAATATTGAAGGTTATCAATTAGTTGATTCTTATGAGAACGAAAAGCAATATTGGGTTTATTACCAATTAGATAAAGCAGAATACGCCAATCAAAAGGCGCAAAAAAAACAACAGATCATTTCAAAAGCCACCAACTTAATTAATTTAAGTTTTAACGATGAAAAAAATAAAGATTTCTCATCCTGTTTAAAAAAACGCATTCAGGCATTTGGCGTATTAACTCCCTACTTAAGCGAGGAAATTAGTTTTGATGCTGCGCAAACAAATGGCATTAAAACTGTTTTTGACCTAACGGCAATTATTCAGCAACAATTACAATCCATTAGTTTAGTACAACAAAAAAATCTTCCGGTTTTAAAACCATACCAGTTAACGTATGCGCCAATAGTATATGGTTTGGAGTTAAAAACAAAAACGCCATTACAAAACTTTCCGTTCATCGTAACAAGTGATGAAGAAAAAATTAAGATCAGCGAAAAAACAACCACCAATAATAACGGCGAGTTGCAGTTAAAAGTAAATTATGTTGAGCCTATTAATCAAACAGCTGCTTTTGCTTTAAGCCCCGATATATCAAGCCTGATGGGTTCTGATTCTTTAGGCCGTGCCGGTATTACTGTATTAAAACAATTCATTCAAACGCCATCTTTAAAGGTACAGGCAAAAGTAAACAACATTTATATTTTTGTAAGCGCCAGCGAAAAGAACTTTGGTAAACCAACCAATTTAAATTTGGTAGAAGCCATCATTAGCCAAAAATTTAATGGCCAGGAAGTGCAGATAGTAAGTAAGCCCGCCGATGCCGATTATATTATTGAGTCGGTTGCAGAAACACAAGAAGATATTAGCAGCGATATTTTAGAAAGCAATTACAAAATTAAATTAGCTGCTTTGGTGATCTCGTTACAATTAAAAAATAATGTTACCCAAGAGGTAATTTTTAAAACCCAGGTAAATGATGTGTACGGTTACGCTAATAATTTAGAAAAGGCCGGCATGAATGCTTACTCTAATCCAAAGCTTAACACCAAACTTTCGGAGGCACTTTTCTTTTTAAAAAGGAAAATATTGGTTTATTAGCAGCCATTTGTGAATATTTAGTGCAGATTTTTACCCCCAAAGCCACTATTTCCAACTTTTTTGTGATTTCGTAATGTATATTTGCAATTATTTTATTTTTTAGATGAGCGATATTTTTGACGGAATGGATAAGGAGAACCACAACGAGGTTAATAAAATAACCCATGTGAGTGGGATGTTTAAGAATTGGTTTATTGATTATGCCAGCTACGTAATACTTGAACGTGCAGTGCCGGCAATGGAAGATGGGCTTAAACCCGTGCAACGCCGAATTTTGCATAGTATGTGGGAGTTGGAGGATGGGCGTTACAACAAGGTGGCTAATCTTATTGGTAACACCATGAAATACCACCCCCATGGCGACGCCAGTATTGGCGATGCCTTGGTAGCCATAGGGCAAAAAGATCTTTTAATTGATTGTCAGGGAAACTGGGGTAATATTTTAACCGGCGATTATGCCGCAGCCCCGCGTTATATCGAGGCCCGCCTCTCTAAATTTGGACAGGAAGTTATTTTTAACCCAAAAACTACCAATTGGGGCTTAAGTTACGATGGCAGAAATAAAGAGCCAATTACTTTACCGGTAAAGTTCCCGTTAGTATTGGCGCAAGGCGTTGAAGGTATTGCCGTTGGTTTAGCTACAAAAATATTACCGCATAATTTTAATGAATTAATTGATGCTTCCATCCAGATCTTAAAAGGAAAAAAAGCAACTATTTACCCTGATTTCATGACCGGCGGTATTGCCGATTTTAGTGATTATAAAGATGGATTACGCGGTGGCAAAATTAAGATCCGCGCACGCGTCAAAGAATTAAATCCAAAAACAATTATTATTACCGAAATTCCTTTTGGTACAACAACAGGTTCTTTAATAGATTCTATTTTAGCGGCGAATGATAAAGGAAAAATAAAAGTAAAAAAGGTTGAAGATAATACTGCGGAAAATGTTGAGATCTTAATTCATCTACAACCCGGCATTTCTACCGATAAAACGATTGATGCATTATATGCTTTCACCAATTGTGAAATGAGCATTTCTCCAAATGCCTGTATCATTGAAAGCGACAAGCCAAGGTTTTTAGGTGTAAGCGAGATCCTAAAAATTTCTACACATCAAACACTGGCGCTTTTAAAACGCGAATTAGAAATTGAGCAACTTGAATTAGAAGAAAAATGGCATTTTGCTTCTTTAGAAAAGATATTCATTAAAGAAGAAATGTATATCGACTTTAAAAAATATACTAATAAAGAAACCTTATTTGAATATTTATACGCGGCGTTTAAACCCTTCAAGAAAAAATTAATTCGCGATATTAACGATGATGATCTTCACCGTTTAACACAAATTCCAATGATCCGTATTACACGCTTCGACAGTATTAAAGCCGAGGCGCAAATGAAGGATCTGGAAGAAAAAATAGCAACAGTAAAAAATCATTTAGCACATCTTACAGATTACGCGGTTGAATATTTTAAGAATTTAAAAAAGAAATACGGTACCGGTCGCGAACGCAAAACAGAAACAAAACAACTGGAAACTATTATTGCAACAGAAGTAATAATGGCCAATGAAAAATTGTATGTTAACCGTACCGAAGGTTTTATTGGTACTAGCTTAAAGAAAGATGAGTTTGTTACCGATTGCTCTGCACTTGACGATATTATTGCTTTTACCAAAGACGGTAAAATGAAGGTTTGCAAAGTAGCAGACAAATCATTTATCGGTAAAGATATTATTTATGTGGCCATCTTTAAAAAGAATGATGAGCGCACAACTTATAATATGATTTATACCGATGGACCAAAAGGTATTACGTTTATTAAACGCTTTAATGTTACCGGTGTTACCCGCGAGAAAGAATACGATCTTACAAAAGGCACAGCTAATTCAACCGTACATTGGTTTACTATTAATCCAAACGGCGAAGCTGAAAAAGTACTGGTAATTTTAAAACCATTGAGCGGGGTGCGTAAATTAGAATTGGATATTGATTTTACGGAGATTCCGGTTAAAGCAAGAACCTCTGTTGGAAATATTGTTACCAAATACGCCATTAAAAAAGTAGTATTAAAAGAAAAAGGTGCTTCAACATTAAGTGGCGAAGATTATTGGTTTGATGAAAGTGTTTTACGTTTAAATAAAAATGAAAAAGGAACTTACCTTGGCAATTTTAGTGGCGACGATAGAATATTAACCGTTACCAGTAAAGGTTTTTACAAGTTATATACTTACGATATCTTAAATCATTTTGATGAGGATACAGTATTGATCGAAAAATATTTTCCAAATCAAACTTTAACTTGTATTTATTTTGACGGCCAAAGTAAATCGTATTTTACCAAACGTTTTGCGCCGGAGAATACAACTAATAAGACCTTAATTATTACCGAGAACGAACAATCGCGTATTGAATTGATCACTACACAGATCAATCCTATTATAGAAGTAAAATTTGCAAAAGAAAAAGGTGTAGAAATTCCTGAAGAAACCATTAACATGGTGGAGTTTAGTCCTGCAGTGAATTTTAAAGCAAAAGGAAAAAAATTAAGTTCTTATAAAGTAAAAGAAATTAATTTAAAAGAACCCGAAGAAATAAAAGCTGCGCGTAAATTTTTAAAGAAAGGTTCTGATGATGAAAAAACAGGATTGTCTCCTGTAGAATTACATCGCAGGGCTATGGAAAAATTAAGCAAAGCCAATAATAAAGATTTTTTGGACGGTGACGGACAAATCACTTTTGAGTTTTAGAATACTCTGAATTTTTTGCCACAGATTTCACCGATACTCGCAGAAAAATTTTAATCTGTGTAATTCGCGAAATCTGTGGCTTTTACTTTTCGCAATAAAATCGGCCACTAATTTCACAAATATCAATAAGGTGCATTATATTGATTTGTGTTAATTTAATTTTTCATAAAAATTTAAGAAAAATAAATTACACGAATAGTTTTTTTAGAAATTTGTTTTGTGAGTTTCGTGAAATTCGTGGCCAAAACTAAAGAAATTATCTAAGCTTTCCTTTTAGGATTATCAATTAAAAAAGCTTTCCAGCCGGTGTAAGATTTAGTTTTTGATAATAATTTTTTGAACCGGAGATTCATTTGCAATATGAACTTTAACAAAATAAGTGCCGTTTGCAAATAGATCTAAATTAAACTGCATTGAATTTCCTTTTCCTGTTTCGTTCAATAAAATCTGGCCGGTAATACTTAGGATCTCTACTTTTTGTATTTCCTTACTACTATTAATCTTTAAACTATTTTTTGTTGGATTTGGGAAAATAGAAATTTTAGTTGACGCTAAATTCTCCTTAATATTTACAGATGCGCCTATGACCATTAAACTTGCAGAACCGGTTGTTAAAGGTATAATAAAGCCATTTGCAGAAGATTGATTTGCCTGTAAGATATTCATATTAAAGGCCGTATCAATATTTAAACTTGCCTTTACTTTAAAATAAAAGGTTGCTATTTTACCATAACCATTAACATTTAAATTATTGGTATGAGTACTTGCCGTGTAAATTACACCGTTATTAAAATTTCTCTTTCTAAAATTTAAATTTTGATTACTTAGATTTAAAAATGAAGCTGGGTATGTAATGTAAACGCTATCTTGTTCAATATAATTTTTGTCAAAAGCCAGTGTATATGCTATACCATTTACATTATTTATTTGATTTAGGCTGTCTCCAAAATAAATAGAAGCGCTTCCCCAAGTATCTTTATTTACAAAATTTTGATCTGGTACTAAATACAACTGTGGATTAGTTACCGTTTGCGAGGTTTCTTTAAATGCATGTAAGAAACCATAATTATTAAAAATAGCAAGCGTATCATTTTGATCAATTAATCCGTTTCCATCACAATCTGAATTATTTAAGTTTTTTCCGTTAGTTATTAGCCCTGTCCAGTTATTTGCAAAATAAGATTGCCAGTTATTACTTGTAGGAGTCCTTACTGCACCTGTTTGAGTAAAATGTAAACCTAATTCCAGTATATCCAAATTATCTGCCATACCATCGCTATTGGCATCTCCCGGCCAAACATCGGCGCAGGTAGTATTTATATTTAAAGTAACGGTTTGTGTGTTGACGCAATTGTTACCATCCGTACCATTAACGCTATAAGTCGTTGTTACCGATGGTAAAACGTTTACAGTTGTTGTATTAGCATTTGTATTCCAGGTATAAGTAGTGGCGCCACTTGCCGTGAAATTTGCGCTTGATCCTACACAAACTGACGAAGGCCCCGCAATGCTTATTATAGGTAAACTATTTACGTTAACCGCAACAGTTGCACAAGGACCAGCTGATACACAAGGGCCTTCACCACGCGCATAAAAAACTGTTGTTGTAGTTGGTGAAACAGAAATGGAAGTTCCTGAACCAGCTGACAAGCCTCCGCATGAGTTAGTATACCATTGCCAATTAGCTGCGGCATTTAGTGTTCCTGAGCTGACAATCAGATTGCTATTTGAATTAATACAAATTGATGGTGATATTGCTGTAAGTGATGGAGAAGAAGCCGGAATAGCGGAAGAGCAACTTGCATATTTTGCGATAAAAATATCTACTCCATCTGCAAGAGATACAAGATTATTAACTGAAGGTCCAAGATCAAAATCCGCTGTACCCCTAAAACCACCGGTAAATATTACATTATTATTAGGGTCAGCGGCTATTGCCGTTCCGGCTTCAATATTAAAAGCGCCACCAATAGTGTTGGCAAATAAATAATTACCACTCTGATCATACTCTGCAATAAAGATGTCTTGGGTGCCGGCGTTTGTTGAAATGTTTACTGTAGCAGCAGATGGATCAAAATCGAGCGTGCCTGTACAATAGCCTGTAACATAAACATTTTGGTTGCCATCCAGGCAGAGGGCATAACTTTGATCGATACCTGGTCCACTTATACTTTTAGCCCAAATATAATTGCCGGCAGCATCATATCTTGCAATAAAAATATCGTAATAACCACCGTTACAATATAAATTAGCTACAGCTGTAGAAGGATCAAAATCGCAAGTGCCTGAGAAAACTCCGGTTATAAAAATTTCATCGTTGCTATTTAAAGCCACTGAAAGAATATTATTAAATGCAGAAGGCCCGGCAATTGCTTTTGCCCAAATATAATTACCCGAGGGATCGTATTTTGCCATAAAGCCAGAAGCGCCGCCGCTGCCGCTTGAAGCAATAGTGGCTGTAGCAGGGGAGGGATCAAAATCACAGGTTGAAGTAAATTCACCCACTAAAATTAAATTTCCGGTTTGATCCAATTTTAGACCCTCTCCGTAATCATCATATAAATAACCTCCTACTTTTTTTGCCCAAACGTAATTTCCCGTGGCATCGTACTTCGCAAAAAAAACATCTCTATATCCTGCCTGAGATACCTGAAATATATTATTAGTGGAAGGATCAAAATCTGTAACACCTTGAAATTGGCCTGCCAGGTAAACATTTCCGCTTGCATCTACTCCAATACCATTGGCAGTTGCATCAGATCCTGTATTATTGTAACCATCTATTGCTTTTGCCCATATATAATTAGCGTTATTATCATATTTTGCAAAAAATACCCTGTTCGAACCCGAAGCCATGTTCGCAATTAAATTTGCAGTCGCAGGTGATGGATCAAAATCAATCGTGTCAGAAAAATTGCCTGCCAGGTAAATATTACCGGCCGCATCTAGTTCCAATAGTACTTTTCCACCATCCGCCGATTTACTACCAAAGGTTTTATTCCACAAAAGATTTCCGGCTGCATTATATTTTGATAAAAAAATATCTGGCGAGCCATTTTTGGATGAATCAATTACACTAGCTGCTGACGGATCAAAATCTACTATCCCACCATATGTTCCTGCTACAAAAACATTTCCGGCAGCGTCAATTTTAATAGATGTGCCGCCTTCTGTGCCGGCGCTTTGACAATCTCTGGAAACAAAACCCCAATTGTAATTCAACGAATTGGAATAGTTGATCAAGAAAAACGAAGTGCCGACTAACGAATTTAAAGTGGTTGTGGAAGAATTAATAGTCAATACACCGGTGCAAGATCCAATTACTAAAATATCATTATTGCTGTTTGCAAGAAGTTGCATTGGCGCAAAGGTTGAAGTTGGTCCATAATAAGTGCTGGTTTGAAAAATTCCTGATGAGTTGAATTTGATTACCGAACCAACTGCGGCTAAAAAAATGTTATTGAAATTGTCCACCTCCAAAGAGTACATGCCCGGGCCTGAAGGTGTGTAAAAAGCATTGAAACACATTAAATAGTTTCCATTGAAATCGTATTTCGCGATAAAAATACTTGAGCTGGAACATGTTAACGTTGCCACTGCGGCAGAAGGATCGCAATCCAGCGAAGTTGTATAAACCCCCGTTAAATAAATATTCCCGGCATTGTCTTTTGTTATCATGCCGCACGCTTCATAGTTTGCTGAACCAATGCTTTTTGCCCAAAGATAATTTCCTGCGGCGTCGTACTTTGCCATAAAAATATCTTTTTGGCCAGCAGACACAAGGTTTGATGTTGCGGTCGACGGATCAAAATCAGCTGTACTTGAAAAGGTACCTGTTATATATAAGTTACCAAGGTTATCAACTACTTGTGAATTACATTGGTCATAGCTAGTCCCGCCAACATTTTTCGCCCATAAATAATTACCCGACCCATCGTATTTAGCTATAAAAACATCGCTAAATGCATTTGTTGTAGGACTAAGAGTAGCAACAGCAGCCGATGGGTCAAAATCGTTAGAGCTGGAAAAAAAACCTGAGACCAATAAATTACCGGAAGCATCCGAATTTAAGCCTGTAAAACCAGCAATAGATGTATAACAAATTGCATTTGCCCAAAGATAATTTCCGTTGGCATCATATTGAGCTAAAAAAAACTTTGGCGCTGGAACTGTTAGATTTGCAGTTGCAGGAGACGGGTCAAAATCAACTGTCCCATAAAAGCTACCTGCAATGGTGATATTACCATTCGGCGAAATGTCTAAATAATTTCCATCTTCATCGGATATTGAACCAATACTTTTTATCCATATCAAATTTCCGGTAGGGCTATATTTCGCAAAAAAAACATCTTTGTTATTCGGGCCAGTTGGCGCCCCTAAAGATGTTGACAAATATGATGATAACAGAGATGGATCAAAATCCACCATTCCCTCAAAGGTTCCAATTACATAAATATTTCCTACAGCATCTAATTTTGCGCAATAGCCAACATCGTTGCCTCCATAACCGTCGCCAATACGTTGTGCAGATATAAGGCCAAGATTTACCTGCGCGTAGCATTGTGTAATAATAAATATAGAAACTATTAATAAAAGTTTTTTGATCATGTAGTCTGGATTTACCTGTAAAAATAACCAATTTATAGCGATTTAACCTTATAGCTTTATAATTGGTCGCTTTTGTGACTGGTTAAACTTTTCTTTTCGGATTGTCTGTTAGATAAGCTTTCCAACCCGTGTATGATTTAGCTCCTGCGCCGGATTTTTTATTTTGATAGTAATGACAAAGCGCGGCGCCAATAGCATCAGTTGCATCTAAAAATTGTTGTTCTTTTTCAATTCCTAAAATTTGTACAAGCATGGCTGCCACCTGTTCTTTACTGGCGTTACCATTACCTGTAATACTCATTTTTATTTTTTTGGGTGAGTATTCTGTAACCGGAATATTTTTACTTAATGCCGCTGCAATAGCCACACCCTGTGCCCTGCCCAATTTTAACATCGATTGAACGTTCTTGCCAAAAAAAGGTGCTTCAATGGCCAATTCATCCGGTTTATATTCTTCAATAATAGCAACCGTGCGTTCAAAGATCATTTTTAATCGAATGGCATGATCATCAAATTTATCAAGCTTGATTACACCAATGCCAATTGGCTTAACCACGTTGTTTTTTATATGAATAAGGCCATAGCCCATTACCACTGTTCCGGGGTCAATTCCTAATATAATTCTATCGTTAACTGGCATTAATAATGTAAATTTAGCGTAATTTGCAAGAGCGAAAAAAAATAATTTCCACCATTATTAAAGTGCTGATAGGCCTTGGAAGTTTTTTTATCATTTATCTGCGCTTAAAAAGCGATCTTACTCCCGAAAAAATAGACCTCCTGGCAGACCTGATACTTTCGTCAAAAGGTGTTTTGTGTTTTAGTATTTGTTTATTTCTTATTCCCATCAACTGGGGTATTGAATCTTATAAATGGCAATTAATAACAGCGCCGGTTGAAAACATCAGTTTTAAAACTGCCAACCATTCTGTTTACAGTGGTATTTGTTTAGGAAATTTAGCGCCGGGGCGAGCTACTGAATTTTTAGCGAAAATAATATTTTTCAAAATAGAAAATCGCCCAAAAATTACTGCACTGCATTTTATTAATGGTATGTTTCAATTGTGTATGACTTATCTGTTTGGTTTAACTGCTTTAGTATTACAATTGCAAGAATTTAAAGATGGGCATCTTTGGTTGGCCTATACAACAAGCGCCATTGCTATTTTGGTTTTTGGGGTATTTATTTTTTCACTTATAAAGGTCGATCTTATTTTAAACTTCATTACAAAAAAAATAAACAAACAACAGGTCCTCGAAAATTTCAAATATTCTTTTACGGCTAAAAAATTGATCCAGCTTTTTGGCTTATCGTTAATCCGTTATCTTGTGTTCTCATTTCAATTTGTTCTATTACTTTATTTATTCAACCCAAGTAATTTTAATTTTTCTATATTTACAGGTATTGCACTTTATTATCTTGTTATTACAACCATTCCCATGATTAGCGTACTTGAGGGCCCAATAAGGGCTGCCATAGCCTTAATAGTTTTTCGCGATTCAGGTATTTCCGATTCTGCCATCGCATTGTCTTCGGTATTAATCTGGTTAATTAATATAATTGTGCCCAGCATATATGGTTACAGTATTTTATTGAAACAAAATTTTGATTTTAAATTATTTGGAAAAAAGTGACCTTGCTTTCTTACATATTGTTTGGCGCCTTGCTAATTTATGCCGGTATAATGGCCTGGTTTATTATTGGTTTTATTAAAACACATTATTTCAGTTCAGATTATGAAAGTACAACAGCGCTAACAATTATTATTTGTGCGCGTAACGAAGAAAAAACAATTGCCCGTTGTTTAACAGGCATTTTAAAACAAGATTACGATCTTACCCAAGTACAGCTTATTTTAATTAATGATGCAAGTAGCGATAGAACTGTGCTGCAGGCCGAGTCGGTTTTAAAGAACACAAACTTAAATTATAAAATAATTACTAACCCGCAGCAAAAAGGAAAAAAATTGAGTATCACTTATGCCATCTCGCAAGCAAATTCAGAGTTGTTGGTTTTGCGAGATGCCGATACATTTACCACCTCAACACTTTGGTTGCAAACTATTTCTGATTTTTATAAAACAACTTCTTCCGATCTTATTATTGCGCCAATTGTTATTGCCAATAACTTCGGAATTTTATGGGCCTTGCAAGCTATCGAAAATAATGTATTGGCATTATTAAATTGCGGAAGCGCTTATTACAAAAAACCTTTTTTGTGCAATGGCGCCAATTTAATTTTCACAAAAGCAATATTCGAAAAAGTAAATGGCTATGCGTCGCATTTAGCAATTGCATCCGGCGATGATGTTTTATTTTTAGAGGACGTTAAAAAGATCCCGTCTGCAAAGATCAATTATTTAAAATCAGAGCAAGCAATTGTTTATACTTATCCTTCTTTCTCGTTCAAACAATTAATAAATCAAAAAATAAGATGGGCCTCTAAATTCAAACACAATAAAAACATGTTGAATTTGACGCTTGCTATATTAAGTTTTGGGATAAACTTATTGTGGTTGTTTTCGCTATTTTATTGCTTTTTTGTCCCGCAAAACGGGGGATTTATCTTATTTTTCGTGATTTTTAAGTTGATTATTGACATTTTGTTGCTATTTTTAGCATCACGTTTTGTTAAAAACAAGGGTTTGGGTTGGTTTGGCTTACCCGTGGGTTGTGTATACCCCATGTATGCCTGTGTAGTTGCAATAGCTTCGGTTTTTATAAAACCAAAATGGAAATTATAATTTGTGTTTTTTAAGAAGAGATCTATAAATTTTGAGTCTGAATCTTTAAGCGTTCAAACATGGCGAAGGTTTAAACGTAACAAGCTATCCTTGCTTGGCTTATGGGTTATTGGAACCGCTTGTCTTATTTCTATTCTCGGATATTTAATTACTCCCGATCAAACGCCTTATGCAAATGATCAAAAACCTGAGTTACATATTAAAGAGCCCGGTTTTAGCGTTGAAATGTTAGCCGTTCAAAAGAACGAAGAAAAAAACACAACAGGATTTTTTTCAACCATGATATTTGGGAAGAACGAAACGTTCTCGCATTATACTATTCACGATTATAAGTTTAAAGGAAAGGATATTGTTGTTGAAGAATTTACGGGTAATAAAGATAATAAAGGTGCCACTTTTTCAACT
Organism: Bacteroidota bacterium; assembly: GCA_013697245.1. Taxonomy (GTDB): domain Bacteria; phylum Bacteroidota; class Bacteroidia; order B-17B0; family Aurantibacillaceae; genus Aurantibacillus. The sequence goes on along the minus strand of JACCXH010000001.1, from coordinate 70,467 downwards.
TTCAATTTAGCCGATGTGGTTTATGCAATTGATACACGTTCGCCAATAACTTACGATTCATTAAAGAACCAATTATCATTTTACGAGGTTGGCAATCCAAACCAAATCACAAAATCAGTTTCAGAATTACAGGAGACAATTAAAAAAAATAACATTATTAGAAAATCGTATTTATTAGGCACCGATCTTTTAGGTCGTGATCTTTTAAGCAGATTATTGATCGGGACGCGTATTAGTTTAAGTGTTGGTTTAGTTTCGGTTATCATCTCTATTTTTATTGGAATTTTGTTGGGTGCCATTGCCGGGTATTACAGGGGCAAAACAGATTCGGCCATTATGTGGTTAATTAATGTTGTGTGGAGTATCCCAACTTTATTATTGGTTATTGCCATTACATTGGTATTAGGTAAAGGAATTTTGCAGGTATTTATAGCTGTTGGTTTAACTATGTGGGTAGATGTTGCGCGTATTGTGCGCGGACAAATTTTAAGTATTCGCGAAAAAGAATTTGTTGAGGCCGGAAGGGCTCTAGGCTTTAGAAACATGCGTATTATTTTACGTCATATTTTACCTAACGTAATGGGGCCTGTAGTTGTTATGGCAGCCAGTAATTTTGCCTCTGCTATTTTAACCGAGGCCGGTTTAAGCTTTTTAGGTATTGGTGCACAACCTCCTGTTCCATCATGGGGCGAAATGACCAACGCGCATCACGGTTATATTTTGATGGATAAAGCATATCTGGCTTTTATACCGGGTATTGCTATTATGATCTTAGTACTTGCTTTTATGTTGGTTGGTAACGGTTTGCGGGATGCCTTAGATACACGATCGATTGACGAAAAACCAATTGCCGGAAACTAGATCCTTAAAAATTAAGCCGCAGAAATCACAGATTTTTTTTATTAATCAATATTAAAAAATCTGCGTGAATTTGTGAAATCTGCGGCTGTAAAAAATTAATTACTTTTTGCTTTTAATCTCTCAAACTCTTTTTCTACCTGGCTTAATTTGTTATTAAAAACAAAAGATCCCATAAAGTGCCAGAATATACCAAAGCCCCAACCCAATGTGCAAAATGTAGGCCAAGGTAAACCGTCTTCCATTTGGCGGCCTGTAAAGTACCACATTACCCAAAGCAGGAGGTTAATAGCTAAATAAGTGATTAGGTGATTTCTAAATCCTACCCTTTTTTTTGCTTCTTTCCAAAGCATTCTTTCTTTTTCTGTTTGTATATTTTCCATTTTTATTTTTTTTATAATGAAGTAAGCGATGCTTAGCTTCATTGATTATTTTTTTGGTTTTAAATAGTTTTGTATTACTTCTACGTACTGTTCAAAAGCTTTTATTCCTGTTGTAGTTATTTTGCAAATAGTTTGCGGATAATTATCCTTGAATTTTTTTTCTATCTCAATATAACCTGCTTCTTTTAATTTCTGGATCTGCACACTTAAGTTACCGGCTGTTGCGTTTGTTTGTTCTTTGAGATAGGTAAATTCTGCTTCTTTTACACCTACCAAAAGCGAAACAATGGCCAGCCGCAACTGCGAATGCAATAGTGGGTCTAACTCTTTAAGCATGTTGCTGCGATTTAAATTTTGAGCGTAACATGTGGCCAGGAATAATATAACTTAATATTAAAGCGGCAGAGATACATAAGAACTGATCTATTTCTCCTAAAAAAACTGATAGGATGGCGAAGGCAAAAGAAAAAAGACTGCCATAAATTAATGGTTTAAAGTTTAAAATACCACCGCTAATAAAAGTAGCTAAGCCATATAATAACATCAGGAAAAAATAAGTTGATTTTATTCCGTGTGCATATCCAAAACCTAATGTAATTGCCATTGCAATAATAAAACCACCCCAAACAAATCCAAGATAAGAATCAATGTGTGTTTTTACTTTTTGTTTTTTTCCTTGTTTATGTCCGTATATTCCCGAAACAATTCCACCTAATGGCATCAACATCCAAACCCAACCGCCCCATTCGATATTTAATTTTAAAGTAATGTATTGTGTTAAAGCACAAAAAGTAACCAACCATCCCCAAAAAATTAAATGGAACCCATCATCTGCTAATTTATTTTTTGCGGCATTGATCATCGAGTTAATTATCTGAAGACTTTCTTCAGGCATTAAATTTTGGTTTATTTCATTCTCTATTGTTTTCATTTTATATGTTTTATAAATATATCACAAATATAAAGTAGTTTATTTTATAAACCATAATAAATTTGCAAAATATATCTTAATTACTTGATAATCAATTAAATAAAATTTCAAGTTTTAATTAGAAATGATCCCTTTTAGAGATTTTACCCAAACTTCGTTAGCATTTAAACTGTTAACCAGGGTTATTTCTTCGCCTCCGTGTTCTTTAAAAATCTCGTTATATTCGGTTCCAATTTCATAAATGGTCTCTAAACAATCGGCCACAAATGCCGGAGAAAAAACGAGTACTTTTTTATTTCCTTTCTTAGCAAGTTCTTCTATTACTTTATCACTAAACGGCTTTAACCATTTTTGATCTAACCTGCTTTGAAAACTTGTAGTGTATTTTCCTTCAGGAATATTTAATGCTTTTACTAATTGCCTTGTTGTTTCAAAGCAATTTGCGCGATAACAATATTGATTATTTTTTGTAATACTGTTACAACATCCTCCCATTTGGCAAGTACTTCCGCCATAATGTACCGAACCTTTTAATATTTGTCTCTCAGGCAAACCATGATAAGAAAATACAACGTGATCAAACTCACTCGTATTATATTTTCTTCCTTCTACCAAAAGGGCTTCTAAAAATTTTGGATGGTCGTAAAATTTACTGATGATATTTAAATTTGGAATTACTTCCCAACCCTTAATTTGTTTTAATACTTCTTCTATTGTGCTGCCTGTACTTGAACTAGCGTACTGCGGGTATAATGGCAGAACATGAATTTTAGACGGGCGTTGTTGTCTTATGTTCTCTAATGCATTTTTAATGGAAGGCGTTTGGTAGCGCATGGCTAATTCAACAAAATATTTATCGCCAACTTCTTTTTGTAATTTTTCTTTTAGAGCAACGCTATTTGTTAAAAGTGGCGAACCTTCTTTTATCCATATCTTTTGATATAATTTGGAGGACTTAAAACTTCTGAATGGTACAATAATTAAATTCACTAAAATAAATCTTCCGATCGGATTAATATCTATAACTCGCCTGTCGTTTAAGAATTGAGTGAGGTATTTACCAACTTTACCGGTTGTTGGCGCATCGGGTGTTCCAAGATTGATGAGTAATATAGCTTCTTTCATCTTTTAAATAAAAACTACTGTGAATTGGTGTTAAGTGTTGCGTCTGATCTGTTTTCCGGCTCGGTAGAATTTCTATTTTCATCTTCAACTGCTTCTGTTTTTTTTGAGAATTTCTTTTGAAAAAGAATAATAATAATTACACCACCGGAAATAGATGCATCTGCAAAATTAAAAATTGGTCTAAAGAATTGAAAATCTTCTCCGCCCCAGATGGGAAACCATGAAGGAAAATGACCATTAACTATTGGAAAATAAAACATATCTACCACACAGCCATACATAGTTGGCGCATAACCATTACTTGAAAAATTGGCAATACCGTCGTAAGGTAAATATTCATTAAACTCAGGGTTAAACATAGTGCCTTTATCAAATATTAATCCGTAAAAAGCGCTATCTAAAATATTTCCCATAGCCCCGGCTAATATCAAAGACACAGAAAGTACAAAGCCCCAATGCTCTCTCTTTTTTGTAATGTGCCTGATATAAAAAACACCTGCCACACAAGCCAAAATTCTAAATATACTTAAAGCCAACTTTCCAAAATCGCCACCAAATTCAAAACCAAAAGCCATGCCCGGGTTTTCGGTAAAATGTATGATGCACCAATCTCCTAATTTTCCAACTTCGCCTAAAGGATAATGTAATTTGATATAGATCTTGATAAACTGATCGATAAACAAAATTGAAAAAATAGTTATTAAAGGTATTTTAAAACGTTTAAGCATTTTTTGAAGGTATAAAGATACTCTTTTTTACAGTTTTTTAATGATGAGGATTAATGTTGATTGTGAAAGAATTGTAAATTAAAAAGGCTGTCTTTATGGGACAGCCTTTTAAGAATTTAATTTATACTATTGGCTTAGCTTAGCGTCTATACCCAAGGTTGCGTGAGGTACAGAGCGCAGACGCTCTTTTGGTATTAATTTACCGGTTACCCTGCAAATACCATAGGTTTTATTTTCAATGCGCACTAATGCATTTTTTAGATTAACAATATATTTTTCCTGACGGGATGCTAATTGCGCGGTTTCTTCTTTGCTCATTACATCACTTCCATCTTCCAATAATTTAAATGTCGGGGAAGTATCATCAGTACCGTGATTATCTTCGTTACTTAAAGTTTGTTTTAAAAGATCGTAATCGGTTTGCGCTTCTTTTAATTTTGATAGAATTAATTCTTTGAATTCTGTTAATTCTTTATCAGAATAACGCGTGCGGTTATCCTTTGTATTTACAAACGGTTTAGGGATTTCTTCTTTACTTTTTTTGATTAATGGTTTATTAATATCAATTTGTAAAGGCCTGTTGCGGATATACGCTTCCATACTATTACCGCTCGATCTTCCATCATTTTTCTTTCTGCGGCCACGACCGCGTTTTTCGGGAACCTCATCATCATCTTCATCAATTTCAGGCGGGCCACCTTCAAGATCCACTAATCCTGCCTCGTCTAATCCTCCTTCAAGCACTGCCGCATCATCATCTTCTGGTTTTTCGTAATCGTCTTTTACTTCTACATCCGAGTCATCATCATCTTCAGCAGGAACATCATCATCGTCATCATCTCCTCCTTTGCCTTTCTTTTTTCCTTTTACTTTTCCGGCTTTTTTATCTTTTCCTTTTTTTACAATAGCTTCAATTGGTTTTCCACTTAATTTTTTTGCCTTTGGCGCTTCTTTCAACACAGGTTTAGTTTTTAGTACGGGTTTGGTTTCTTTCTTTTTTACCACAGGTTTTATTGCTTTCTTTTCAGCAACTTTTGCAGGTTTTGCCGCTTTCTTTTCTACGGGTTTAACTGCTTTTTTAGCAGGTTTTGGAGTATTTTTTTTAGCAGGCTGTACCGCTTTTTTTGGAGCGGGTTTACTTGCTTTTTTTGCAGGTTTAGCAACAGGCTTGGCTTTTTTATCCTTTTTACTGTCTTTCTTTTTAGCCATAATTATTAATTTTAATTTAACTTTTCAATGAAGATTAGTGTTGTGATCAGTTCGTCTACTTCAATTTTACTGGCATTGGCGGCAGACAAATTTTGCACCAATTGCAGGTCATTCGTTAGAGTTTCAGAACAAATATAACTCAAATTGTTTTTAATAGCATTATCAAGATCGGAATTTTGCTGAATTTTGACCAAAATCTTGTCAGTAACCTCAAAACCAGCGTCTTTCCTCATATTCTGAATGCGATTAACTACCTCGCGGGCCAATCCTTCATTCTTTAATTCTTCCGATAAATTAACGTCTAAGGCAACTGTTAAAGCACCATTATTAGCAACCTTCCATCCCGGAATATCAACCGGTATTATTTCAACATCTTCTGCTTCTATAACAATATTTATTCCATTTAGTTCGATTGTAAAAGCACCGGTTTTTTCTATTCCCGAAATGATATTTGCGCCGTTATCATTTGCAAAAGCCTGCACAGCTTTCATGTTTGTACCACATTTTTTTCCTAATGTCTTAAAATTAAGTTTAAGATTTTTTACGATCTGTGTTTGACTTTCATTTACAAAATCAATTTCTTTTACATTTACTTCACTAAGGATGAGATCTTTTACTTCTTCGATTTTTTCCTGAAAGGCTTTATCCAAAATCGGGATTTGTATACGCTGTAAGGGTTGGCGAACTTTTAAATTTTCTTTTTTACGGATAGACAGTACCATCGAAGAGATCTTTTGCGCTAACTCCATTCGCTCTTCCAAGGCTTTATCCTGGTATTGTTTTTTAACCTCCACTAATTTCGTAAGATGAACCGATGCATTATTGATGGTTAAGTTCTGGTACATCCAATCGCTAAAGAATGGCGCTATTGGGCTCATTAATTGCGATACGGTTATTAAACAGGTGTGCAATGTTTCGTAAGCAGCAATTTTATCTGTGCTCATTTCACCCCGCCAAAAACGGCGGCGACTTAAGCGCACATACCAATTGCTTAAATGTTCATCCACAAACTCCTCAATAGCACGGGCTGCACGGTGCGGCTCATACTCATTATAATATAGCGTTACATCTTCTATTAACGTTTGCAATTTTGAAATGATCCACTTATCAAGCTCTATTCTATTTTCTACGGGTGTTTGCTCTTTTTCGTTGATCACAAATCCATCTACATTCGAGTACAACGAAAAGAAGCCATAGGTATTATAAAGCGTGCCAAATAATTTACGTTGTACTTCTGCAATTCCTTCCAGATCGAATTTTAAATTATCCCATGGTGCTGCATTAGCGATCATATACCAGCGGGTTGCATCAGCGCCATATTTTTCTAAGGTCTCAAAAGGGTCAACAGCATTTCCTAAGCGCTTGCTCATTTTATTGCCATTCTTGTCAAGCACCAAACCGTTGGATACAACATTTTTGTATGCTACCGAATCAAAATTCATTACTGCAATAGCGTGCAAGGTAAAGAACCAACCACGGGTTTGATCAACGCCTTCGGCAATAAAATCTGCCGGGAAATATTTTTTATTATCAATAAGTTCTTTGTTCTCGAATGGATAATGTACCTGAGCGTAAGGCATGGCGCCGCTATCAAACCAAACATCTATAAGGTCTGGTTCGCGAACTAATTTTTTACCGTTCTTCTCTAAATAAATAGTATCTGCATAAGGTTTATGTAGATCGAACGTATCGTAATTTTCTTTACTAAAGTTTCCGGGAACAAATTTTGCCAGTGGATTTGTTGGCATAAATCCTTTTGCTACCGCGTTATCAATTTCTTTTTTTAATTCTTCGGCGCTGCCAATTACAATTTGTTCAGTTTTATCTTCACTGGTCCATATCGGAATTGGAATTCCCCAAAAACGCGAGCGGGATAAATTCCAATCATTTAAATTTTCTAACCAATTGCCAAAACGTCCGGTACCGGTAGCTTCCGGCTTCCAGTTAATTGTTTTGTTCAGTTCTATCATTCGGTCTTTCATAGCCGTAGACTTAATGAACCAACTATCTAAAGGATAATATAACACAGGTTTATCGGTACGCCAGCAATGCGGATAACTGTGCTCGTAAGTTTCTTTTTTAAAGAGCTTACCTTCTTCTTGTAATTTTAAAACTATACGTTCGTCAACACTTAAATAAACTTTAAGCTCTTTTATTTTGTGATTGGCCTCTAATACTTTTTTCTGTTTTTCGAATTCACTTTGTTTTTCAGCATCATTCAAATACGCTTCTTTTACAAATTCTTCGCCATAAAGAAAAACACCATCCTGCACTTCGGGTAAAAATTTACCGCGCTTATCTACCAATGTTAAAGAACCAATTCCATTTTGTTTGGCAACCCTAAAGTCATCAGCACCAAAGCTTGGCGCAATGTGTACAATTCCTGTACCATCAGTAGTGGTAACAAAATCTCCTACAATCACTTTAAATGCATCGCCATCTGTTGGTTGCACAAAAGGTAAAAGTTGCTCGTAAGAAATACCGGCAAGGTCAGAACCTTTAGCATGCCCAACAATTTTAAATGGAATGTTTTTATCGCCGGGTTTATAATCTTCAAATTTAAGGTCGGTATGTTTTTCAGAAAAAAATTTATTTAAGAGCTCTTTCGCTAAAATAAAAGTTTGTTTTTCTCCACTAAACGGATTGAAGCTCTTAACAAAAACATATTCAATATTTTTTCCAACGGCCAAAGCAGTGTTCGACGGCAAGGTCCAAGGCGTTGTTGTCCAAGCGAGAAAATAAGCCTCACCTAAATCCTCCCCAAAGGAGAGGATTTTAGAGCCGGCTTTAATTTTAAACTGAGCGGTAGCTGTTCTATCCTTCACATCTCTATAACAACCCGGTTGATTTAATTCGTGCGAACTTAAACCAGTTCCTGCTGCCGGCGAGTATGGCTGTATGGTAAAGCCCTTATATAGCAAATCTTTTTTAGATAGATTTTGTAATAACCACCAAACGCTTTCAATGTATTTATTTTCGTAAGTAATATATGGGTCGCTCATATCTACCCAATAGCCCATCTTTTCAGTTACCTCTTCCCACTTATCGGTATATTTCATTACTTCGGTACGACAGGCTTTGTTGTAATCTTCAACCGAAATATATTTTTTACTTTTTTCGTTACCAATATCTTCTTTTGTAATGCCTAAATGTTTTTCAACGCCTAACTCAATTGGTAAACCGTGCGTATCCCAACCGGCTTTGCGTTTAACCTGGTAACCCTGTAATGTTTTAAAGCGACAAAAAATATCTTTAATGGCACGCGCCATAACGTGATGAATACCCGGCATACCGTTGGCACTTGGTGGACCTTCATAAAATACCCACGGTTTATTTTCATCACGGGTAGAAATAGATCTATCAAAAGTTTTATCTTGTTTCCAAAACTCTAAAATGTCTTTAGAGATCTGTGATAGGTCTAATTTCTTATATTCGGGGTATTTCTTCATGTTTTTAATTAAGATCATTTCCTCCTAAAAAAGGAGAGCGAATTTAACAATAAAACTCTGAATTTGCATTAAACCTTTACGTTAAAAAACCATCAAAACAGGGCAAATATTTTTATTTGTATTTAAAAAATTATAACTTTAGTTAAAATAAGCAGCATGAAAAAAATACTATTATCGGCATTTACCTGTTTAGCTTTAGCGGGTTTTTCACAAGAAACTGATACCTGGAGATTCGGCATCCAATGGGGCTTTCAGGGCACCCGCGCCCAATTTGCCGGTGGAATGTCGGATGCAAATGCTCATTTTCATCAAAATAAATTTGATGCGGCCGCTATTAATTTTAATGCCCGTTACGATCTTAACAAACACTAGATGGGTACATTTGGCCTGGGTTTTAACACCTTTGGCTTTCAATATGCGTTAGCAGAGAATTACTCTTTATACAGTCCAAAATCTCATTTTTCAGGCATAAAGAGCGAGTTCACTGCTTTAGACCTGCCTTTAATGATCTATTATAAATTCAATCCCAATTGTAATAACGCTAAATGGCTTATTGGTGGTGGTTTCTCGCAAAATTTTACTGGAGCGCAAACGCTTACAAGAAATTTTCAGGTGGCGAATGATGGAACTACTAACTCTAATTATTTAAACAGTATCTCCAGCACTAATGGCGGGGCTTACACCATGTTACGCTTTTCGGTAGCCCGCGAAAAAGTTTTTAAAAAGGGTAGTATTTTAAATGCGAGTCTAATATTTAACGCTGGCTTAAGACAATTGGCAAAATCAACTGTAAATTATACTGTAGATGGCGTGAACTATACACATGACTTTACAACCAAAGGAAATTTTGCAGGATTTAGGTTAACTTATTTCTTCAGACCGTTAAAAGCAAAGCCAACGGCAAGACCGCTAAAAACCGCAAAATCATAATAATTTCATTTTAGAATACCCTTAAAAATTTGATTTTTTTGGGCGAACATCCCGATAGCTCTCAGGATTAAAAATGCAGATCAACTAAAAAAAATCAAGTTTTTATTACATTCCACTACCAAAGTGACTAACGCTTTCGCGTTTCATTGGTGGAATTGTGATCACAGGTAAATTGCTTATTTCAACCACCTTTTCTCCGGCAGTGCCGCTAAACATATCGCCAATACTAAGATCTTTTTGGTTCATTTGAACGATAAGATCGCCTTCGTTCTTATTTGCATACTCAACAATTGCTTCGGCCACTTTAGTACTCGGCACAGATTTATTGGTACAATTAATTCCTTTTTCTTTAATGAATTTTTTTACCTGTTGTAAATACGGTAACAATTTGTTCTCATATTTATCATCGTTTGGATGGAACACAGAAACGATACGGATATCGGCACCATAAAAATTTGCCAACTGCACGGCGATAGAAACTTTTTCCCGGCTTTCAGGACTAAGGTCAAATGGCATAATAATATTTTTACAACCATCCCTGTTCTCTGCCGATCTGATAGTAATTACAGGGCATGGGGCATTTTTAATAAATTTCCCAACATTACTTCCACCCATAAAACTTCTAAACCTTACGTGCGAATCTAAGCCAATAACAATTAAATTGCACTTTAACTCAGCTGCCTTTTTATCGGTTAACTCGTAAACGTCACCCTTTAAATTTAATGTTTCAACTTCAAGACCAGATGCCGCCCTTGTAGATGCAGCTAATTCTTCTAATTCTGTTTTATTCTCATCTGCACTTTTTACAGAAACGTGCATTAAAATTATTTTTGATTTTGTAAACTTGGCTAAATTGTATGCCTGCCTAACTGCAACAAGCGATTGCTTAGAAAAATCTATCGGAATTAAAATGGATCTGTTTGAATTAATAAGCATCGGCGTAATTTTTAACTAAATTATGAAAATTATTCGATAAAATAGTCTTATTATCTTATCAAAATAGACTTATTACTCACTAATAAATGTTAACAGCATTTGTTTAAACCGTAAATTCTTTGCTTGAATTTTTTAATTAATTGTTAATTAATTGATTTTTAATCGATTAAAGCTAAAACTTTTAATTCTATCGCAATGGGCGTTGGTAATTTGTTAATCTCAATAGTTGTTCGGCAGGGAGGGTTTTCTTTAAAATACTCGGCCCAGATCTTATTATAGATTGGAAAATCGTCTTTCATGTTAGTTAAAAAAACGGTTACATCTACAATTTTATCCCAACTACTGCCAGAGTCCTCTAAAATATATTTTATGTTTTTAAAAACGCTATGGCACTGCTTTTCAATATCATAACTTACAATTAAACCATTTTCATCCAATTCAACACCTGGAATTTTTTTTGAGCCCCTTTCGCGTGGACCAACACCACTTAAAAATAATAAATTACCCACCTTGCGCGCATGCGGATATAAGCCAACAGGTTCTGGAGCTTTGGACGATTCTATTTTTTCAGAGTTTGACATCTTGCGTTGTTTCTTATTCTACAAATTTAACGATATTCTATGTATAATATATATTCCTTTAAAAGGCATTTAATTGTAATTTTGTTATTATGAAGGTAGAACAACTTTACACTAATTGTTTGGCGCAGGGCGCCTATTATATTTCGCATAAAGGCGAAGCCGCAATTATTGATCCACTTCGGGAAACACAGCCATACCTACATCTTTTAAAACAAAATAAAGATACATTAAAATATATTTTTGAAACTCATTTTCATGCAGATTTTGTTAGTGGGCATGTTGACCTTGCAAAAGCTACGGCAGCTTCCATTGTTTTTGGACCCAACGCACAAACCGATTATAAAAGTTATATCGCAAAAGATAATGAAGAATTCAAAATTGGAGATCTAACTTTAAAAGCGCTGCATACACCAGGACATACGTTAGAATCGACCACCTATTTATTATTGAACGAAAATAAAAAACCTGTAGCAATATTTACCGGCGATACATTATTTATTGGTGATGTTGGCAGGCCCGATCTTGCCATTAAATCAGAGCTTACGCAAGAAGATCTTGCAGGTATGCTTTACGATAGTTTAAGAAATAAAATTATGCCTTTGCCAGATGATGTTATTGTGTATCCTGCTCATGGCGCAGGTTCGGCTTGCGGTAAAAATATGAGCAAAGAAACGTTTGACACGCTTGGCAGTCAAAAAAAAATAAATTACGCTTTACAAAACATCTCCAAACAAGATTTTATTAAAGAATTAACTACCGGCATTTTACCTGCGCCGCAGTATTTTCAAAAGAATGCATTCTTAAATAAAAAGGGTTATAAAAATTATTCGGAAGTATTAAAAGATGGTTCAAGAGGCTTGTCTGTTGATGAGTTTGATGAGTTGATCAAAAATTTAAAACCCATTGTTTTAGATGTTAGAAAAGCGGATGAATATGCTGAAGCAAATATTCCCGGTTCTTTATTTATTGGGTTGGATGGACAATTTGCACCATGGGTTGGCACTTTAATTAGTGATATTAATTTTCCAATCATCATCATTGCACCAAAAGGTAAAGAAGAAGAAACGGTTATGCGCTTATCGCGCGTAGGTTACGACAATTGTATTGGCTACCTTGAAGGTGGAATGGAAGCGTGGATAGCCGCCGGTAAAAAAACAGAAAAAGTTGCAACAGTTAATGCCGAACAATTTTTGAACCAGTATAAAAAAGGTGCAAAAACTTTAGACGTTAGAAAACCCGGTGAATTTGATTCGGCACATTTAAGCAATGGCCAACCAAAACCCCTTGATTTTATTTTTGATTGGATAGATTCGAATGATAAGGCACACCCTTACATGGTGCACTGCGCCGGAGGTTACAGAAGTATGATCGCTATTTCGATCTTAAAAGCAAATGGTTATACTAACCTCACCAACGTTAACGGTGGTTTTGGAGCCATTAGTAAAGTAAGCGACGTAGATACTGAAATAGTTTCGCAAGCCTGTTCATCTACCAAATAAAATTTACGGTAACCTAGAAGTTAATACTAGCCATTAATTTCACTAATCAACACTAATTTAGAGTTTACTTTTGTTATTAATTCGTGCAATTTATTTTTCTAAAGAACTAAACTCTTTAGAAAAATTAAAATTAACACAAATTAAATATTCACTTCTTGAATTCTTTATTTTGTGGAAATTAATGTAATTAGTGGCTAAATAAATTAGGCATAATCAACGCCTTTTGTTAATACATAGATTTGCCATTCGAGAAGCTTCGAGGCACAAACTCTAAAATTTGTTTCTTGTTATTTAAGTACGAAGAACTGCGTATTTTATAGAATAAGCAAAAAGTATATATTTGATATATGAAACTTAAATGTACTACACTTTTTTTATTACTTTCTCTGTACAGTAGCGCACAATATTCAACAGCAAGTGCGTCTAATACATTAAAAGAATCGTCCAAAAAAAAAGAAGGAAACTATCTAAGCTCAAACAATTATTGGGGCATGGATATGATGTGGCCAAAATTAAAATTAGATTGGAAAAGCGAATCGCCTTGGGTAGGATACAATTTACAGTTCATGTTCTTTAGATTTGGTTATGCTAAAGGAAGTGCACTAAAACTTAGAGATGGTAATATTGAACGCCGTGGCGGACAATATGCTTTTATTGGTGTGCAATACAATAAACCTGTACATATTATCAGAAACTTTATTGCCATTGAACCTGAGATAGCTCTTGATATTAATTACGCCAGGGTTGATGATATAGAAGATACAGATGCCTTATCTGTTGGCGCAGGAATTACTGCAGGAATTGGCGTTAAAGTTGGTCCGGTTAAAGTTGTAGGCAAATATTTAACCACTTTATCAATACCATCAAAACGAAATGCATGGAACGGGCCTATGGGATTTCCAATACTTGGCGTGTATCTTGAAACCGGTTGGGGTTTAATGAATCCTCAAAAAAGAAGTACCACAGGCGTTATTACATTTAAAGAAGTTACTAGTGATTACTCATACACAACTTACAAAAATGGAAATTGGTATGATGTTTATAGAGAAGTAACAAAATACAAAGACCAAACCGTTTCTTCAACAGTTAGCGATATTAGACGATTTTGGTATATAAGTCCAAAAATAAACTCTTCTATTATGTATGCCCAAGATAAAAGAGGTACATTAATGTACGGCGGTGCAACAGGATTTAGAATTGGCGTAGTTGCATTAGATGCATTTTATACAACCGGAAAATTAGGCTTTGCCAGCCCCATAGATCCTGCAACTATTTCAGCAGTTTATGGCACAAGCACAGATCTTACCGGCTACAAAAATGCATCTCAATATGCTGTTTCGGGTGGAATTGATATTGTTTCGGCCATAGCTAATTCTAGTATACAAGGCGCAAATAAGCAATATACAAAAGCAACCCGTTTTGTACGTCTTATTATAATGGGAGGTTGGGGCCAAACCACCTTTACAGGAAAGCCGGTTTATAATGATGTGAATGCCCAGCAACATCTTGATAATATTATAAACGTTTCTCCGGGATATGCCCCCTCGGATAATATGAAACCCGAATTATTTACGAGATCCGATTTTACATTTACAGGTGTAAGACTTGAAATGGGAGTGGTTAGTATTGGGTTTGAGAACTACAAATACAAAACCACAAAAGGTTCATCTGGTAAACAATTATCGGTTTCATATCTTATTCCACCTGTACGAATTTACAAATCAGCTGCAACACGAAGAGCCTCAAGAAAATTTGTGAGAGAAGCAAGAAAAAATAAAGAGTAGAAAAATGAAAAAACTCATACTTATAGTTACGGTGGTTTTGTTCTTTACACAATGTGAAAAAAATGTTGTGAACGAACATGATATGGTTAATTTTGAAATAAACGATCTGCAAGGAAAATACCTTGTGAATTACATTATGTTCAAATCACTTGGACAAAACTATGATCTAAGCACCTTAGTAACCAGAACAGATACCTTTGAATTAAAAATTTTGGCCGATAGCAATAAACTTACCTGGAGAAATCTTTCAAGTAACAAATCCTTGCAGTTTGATGCAAGCACAAAGTATATTCCATTCAAACTTAAACAATACAAACAGGTTACCATCCAAATGTGGAGTGAGAACACATTTTATAAAGGAAGTATAAATACCAATAACGTTGCGTGGAAAGTTTATCCATTTGTAAAACCATATATAGATGGAGATAAAGACCATACCTGGTGTGGATTTATTAAAGATATTGATGGAAAAATGAAACTAACCGGCTCAAGCGTTGATATCAATCAGGGACAATACCATCTTCGTACAGCCCCAGCACCTGATTATAACAATGGCCCCGAATGGCATTTTGTATTTAAGAGTGGCGATAAAGTTAATTAGTTCTTTTTTTTCAAACACTTGTCACTTTGATTGACCTATAGTAATAAATATTTTTATTACTTTTAAGCATGTTTGAAACCATAGAAATGCTTGACAGAAGTTTGTTGTTAAAGATAAACTCTATGCACAACCCATTGCTTGATGAGGTAATGTGGTTTTTTAGTTATACCTGGCCTACCATCATCATTGTACTTGCCGTTGCTTACGCTTTCTATAGAAAATACTATTTAAAAAAAGCTGTAGAATTTTTAGTGGGTTGCGCAATTGTATTTGCATGTGCAGATATGTCATCAAATGCTGTAAAACATGTGGTGGAACGCTATCGCCCCACGCATAATTTAGAAATTAAAGACCAAATACATCTCGTACATGATTACCGTGGAGGAAAGTTTACTTTTTTTTCGGGGCACTCGGCAAATACATTTGGCCTGATCACATTTATTTTTTTGTGCGTGCATTGGATCCCAAAAAAATACCGGGTGTTTATTTTTATTTACCCTTTAATTGTTGTGTATAGCCGCATGTACCTGGGCGTGCATTACCCCATAGATATTGGAACCGGTATGCTGGTCGGAATTATTTTTGGGGTACTCGTTTACAAGATCATGAATAAACATTTTTTGAAATTAGATGAACAAAAAGTTTAACATACTAATTTTTGTTTTAGCTTCATTTATACTTCGATCGCAACTTCCCGATACAGATATTTGGTTGTTTAAAATAGAAAAAAACAAAACAGATCTTAAACTTAGCGATCCGAAAAATATTACCAATAGGCCCGGTTACGACAATCAGCCATCCTTTAGTACTGATTCAAAAAAAATTTATTATGTAAGTATTCGCGAAGGCAAACAGGCCGATATTTACACATATGAAATTGGCAGCGGAAAAACACTTCAATTCACCAAAACAAAAGAAAGTGAGTATTCGCCTACAATAACTCCCGATAAAAAATCATTAGCTTGTGTTGTGGTATTAGAAGATAGTTCACAAATTATTTTTCCATTAGATCTTGCTACCGGCAAAGGTTCAGAGTATCCAACTAGTAAATTTGAAATGAGTCAAATTTCCGCAATAGATTCTATTGGATATTTTACTTTTTTGAATGCTGATACTGTTTTATATTATAAATTAACGCAACCACATTCTTTAAATGCTTATTGCATTAGCACCGGAAAAAATACATGGCTTGGTAATAATCCTATTCGTGCATTTAAAAATTTAAACCGCCATGCATTTATTTATGGCATTAAAGATTCAACAAAAGTTACTTTTTACAAGTACGATCTTGTATTACAAAAAGCCGAAAAGTACTGTGACTATGCCTCTACCAATGAAGATGCCATTTGGCATGAACAGCACGGTCTTGTAAAATCTGAAGGTAATAAATTATTGCGTTATGATGAAGCAAAAAAAGAATGGATCCGCTTATTTGATCTATCTACATTTGGAATAAAAAAAATAACACGTTTTAATTTTGATCCCAAAAACAAGTATTTAGTTGTTGTAGATAATTTATAATACCATGTATGAAAAAATAATAAACGGCCATTTATTTAGTACCGATAAAACTAAATTACAAAAAGAGGTCATTCACACATATTTAAGCAAAGAAAGTTATTGGGCACAAAATATGCCTTTAGAAATTATTGAAAAAAGTATTATAGGGAGCATTTGTTTTGGAATTTATTTAGAGGGTAAACAAATTGGCTATGCCCGTGTAGTTACAGATAGTGCAACTTTTGGCTACCTGGCCGATGTGTTTATTTTAGAAACCTATCGTGGAAAAGGCTTATCAAAACAACTCATGCAATTTATTATGGCGCATCCCGATCTTCAGGGACTGCGTCGTATGATGCTTGCTACACGTGATGCGCAGGGCTTGTATTTACAATATGGATTTACCCCACTTGCCATGCCTGAAAGAATTATGGAAATTAAATTCTTTGAAAAATATTAATTGCTAGCCTTTATTATATATCTTTTCATCATTTTGTTTTTGATATATAAGAACAACTTTTTTGGTATATTTAAAGATGAACGTGTTAATTCAAAAACATTTATTTTTTTTTTCTTACTAAAAATAGTTGCAGTACCGGTATTTTATTTTGTTTATAAAAAATTGTATGGTGGTCTTGAACGTTTTGATGCCGGCAAATTTTACGAGGATTCAAGAATAATTAACGATTATGCCAAAAACGACCTTTTAGGTTATATAAAATTATTGTTTGGCTTGCAAGACGAAAACCCCGGAACAAATTTATACGATAATTACATCCTTAAAACCACGCAATGGGATAACGGAAGGCTAAAAGAATATCTATATAACGACAACCGTGTTGTTATAAGAATACATTCCTTCTTACATTTTATTGCTTTTAATTCTTATTACGTGCACGCTTTGTTCAGTTGTTTTTTAAGTTTTATTGGCATTACCTATCTCTATAAAAGCTTTAAAAGTTTTTTTGCGGGAAAAGAAATTTTTGTCTTGGCCATTTTATGTTTGTTACCTGCGCTTTGGTTTTACACAGGCGCATTACTAAAAGAAGGTCTGGTTATTTTTATTTTTGGATGTACAATTTACCTGATCAAAAATTATTTTGAGCATGGTTTTAAATTTCACATGTTTGTTCTTTTACTTTTTTTATTTTTTGTTTCTTTGATCCTAAAACCTTATTTACTTTTTTTTGCCAGCTGCACATTTGGTATATTTTTCCTGGTAAATAACTCCAAAAAAATAAAATATAAAACTCTTGCGTTTATTATCTTGTTAATGGTTGCAATCTCATCATTGAATCTTGCTTCCATTAAATTCAAAAGCAGATCGTTGTTGAGCGCGGCCCTTACACAGCAAAAAATGTTTGCAGATGCTTCTAAAGGGGGAATCTTTTTATTGGATAATGTAAAATTTGTACGGTTAGAATTTGACTCTACACTTGTAAAAAAAGTGGGTACCAATGATAGCCTTTTTACCATCAAAAAAAACGTGCCTTATATTTATTGGGAGCATTCGCACCAGGAAGATACTTTGTTTTCTTCTGCTAATTTGGATACATTAACCCAGTATAAATTAGTTTACCAACTACCAAAAAGCGGTTCTAATATTTTGTTCGATACAAAAAATTTTATCGGCGCTACCGTTTCCGCGTTTTATTACAGTCTTTTTTATCCTTTCTTTTTTAATTCTAAAAGCCTGATCCAACTTTTAGCATCTTTCGAAAATCTGCTTATCCTTATCTCGATTTTTATCTTTTTATTTGGCCTTATCCAAAATAAAAAAGACAAATTTCCTGCCGTTGCCTTTGTACTCTTTGCCATATTATTGTGCTTTTTAATTGGTTTAAGCACCCCAAATAGCGGTGCAATTTTCAGGTACCGGAGCCCGGCGGTTGTTTTTATACTGCTTGCAGCCCTTTATTACCTGCCTGTTGGGAAAAACAAGCAAGAGTCAATCTCTAATTAAAATTTACTTTGTATATTTATTAGCGTTACTAAAAGGAAAAGTTCAAAAATACAGAATGAGTTTATTCAGAAAAAAATCAATTGATACGATCTTAAAGAACGCAGAAGCCGAAAGTCATCATGGTAGTTTAGCTAAACATTTAGGCGTTAGAGATCTTACCGCTTTTGGTATTGCTGCAATTATTGGTGCCGGCATATTTTCAACTATCGGCAAAGCCAGCGCTGATGGCGGACCGGGAGTAATTCTATTATTCATCTTTACAGCCGTGGCTTGCAGCTTCGCAGCTTTTGCCTATGCCGAATTTGCTTCTTTAATTCCGGTGAGTGGTAGTGCCTATACTTATAGTTACGTTGCCTTTGGCGAACTATTTGCCTGGATCATCGGCTGGGCGCTAATTATGGAATATGCCATTGGTAACGTAACCGTTGCTATTTCTTGGAGTGATTATTTTAGTTCTTTAATTCAAAACTCCACTAATTATCGAGTCAATGAATGGCTCTGTCTGGATTATTTTTCGGCGAAACATAATTATGATCTTGTTTCATCAATGATGGTTGCCGGTGTTCCATTAGAAGAAATTCAAAAGAACGGACAGACCGCAGGATTAATGGAAGGATTTGTCGCATATGGACAAGCGCCAAAATTATTTGGCATGCGAATTATTTTTGACGGCCCTGCTTTGTTGATCAATGTTATCATTACCATGTTGGTATATCGCGGCATAAAAGAAAGCCGTAACGCCAGTAATATTATGGTGATCATAAAAATTGTAGTTGTTTTACTTGTAATTTTTGTTGGTGCTTTTTTTGTTGACACAAAGAACTGGAATCCTTTTTTACCGAACGGTATTGGTGGTTTACTTTCAGGAATAAGTGCCGTATTTTTTGCTTACATAGGTTTTGATGCCATCTCTACAACTGCCGAAGAATGTAAAAATCCACAGCGCGATCTGCCGAGAGGCATTTTATACTCTATTGTTATCTGTACTGTTTTATATGTTGCTATTGCGTTAGTTATTACCGGTATGATAAGTTATACAGAATTAAATGTTGGCGACCCACTTGCTTATGTATTCGAAAAAGTGCAAAGCCTCCATTGGCTGAGTAGCGTTATTGCCGTGAGCGCTGTTGTTGCTATGGCAAGCGTGATGTTGGTTTTTCAATTAGGACAACCACGCATCTGGATGAGCATGAGTCGCGATGGTTTGTTGCCTCCGGCATTCGCTAAGATCCATCCAAAATTTAAAACGCCATCTTTCTCAACTATCTTTACCGGGTTTTTAGTAGCAGTGCCCATATTTTTTGTTGACATAAACATGGTAACCGACATATGCTCTGCCGGAACGCTCTTTGCTTTTTGCCTGGTGTGCGCCGGCGTATTAAAATTGCGCATGGATCCTACAGCACCGCCATCCAAATTTAAAACACCTTACATTAATTCAAAATTTATTATTGGCAGTTTATTTATTTTAACCATTATTCTAATGTCGGTATATAACAAACCATGGATAGATTATTATTTAAAGTACGAATCGTTCAACGCGTTCTTAACCAAGATCCCCATTTATTTTTTCTTTATTGGTTTTGCAGCTATTGCAGTAATGGCCTTTAAATACAATTTTTCGCTCATTCCAACATTAGGACTTTTAAGCTGCTTTTATATGCTCTCGCAATTGGGTTATAAGAACTGGTTGTATTTTTCAATATGGTTAGTTATTGGTTTAATTATTTATTTTGCTTACGGACGTCAGCATAGTAAATTAGCACCTCAAAAAATTTAATATGCTGGTTTTAATTACAGGCGCCACTTCTGGCATAGGAAAAAGTACTGCAGAGATCTTTGCAAAAAATGGTCACGATCTTATTATTACAGGAAGAAGAGATGAACGACTCAAAGAACTAAAAACAAAACTGGAAACTGCTTTTAAAATTAAAGTCGCCACACTTTGTTTTGATATTCGAAAATTAAATGAAGTTGAAACAGCGATCTCATCTTTATCAGTTGATCATAAAAAAATAGATGTGCTTGTAAACAATGCGGGCCTGGCAGCAGGATTAAGCGCCATACAAAACGGGAATATCGATCATTGGGAACGTATGATAGATACCAACGTAAAAGGTCTCTTGTATATTTCGCGGACAGTTTCAAATATCATGATCGAAAATAAGAAAGGTCATATTATTAATATTGGCTCTATTGCCGGCAAAGAAGTGTATGCCAACGGCAATGTGTATTGTGCTACAAAACATGCGGTAGATGCATTAAGCAAAAGTATGCGCATTGATCTCTTAGCGCATAATATAAAAGTTACGGCTATCAATCCCGGCATGGTAGAAACAGAATTTAGCATTGTGCGTTTTGATGGTGATGAAGAAAAAGCGAAAAAAGTGTACTCCGGCTTAGAGCCGTTAAAACCGGAAGACATTGCTGAAACAATTTATTGGGTAGCTGACCGTCCTGCACATGTCAATATTAATGATATTATCATTATGCCAACCGTTCAGGCAACAGCAACCAATGTCATTCGAAATTAATTAAATGATAAAAAAAACAAATACAAACGTTTTTTTTTCGATAGCGCTTCTTTTTCTTTTAGTGTTCTCAAACCTATGCTCTGCCCAGAAACGTATTCCCGGTGCCGGAATCCGCTTTGGCTTTGGCCCGGCATTAGGTATTTACACGATCAATCCAAACCACGCAAAAAACGCAACTCAAAAAATGAGTGCCATGATTAGTTTTAAAAAAGAAATAAAGTGCGATAAAAGTTTTAAAACATTTTTTTTATTTGGTTTCGAATATTTTTTACACGGTGTAAATTTTAGATCCTATTATTTTAAACCGGACAGTCTACAATTATATGACAAAACATTTCCATATCACTACTCCCTCATCGTGAATGAACTTGGCCTGCCCTTGCAAATGAAGTATTCTTTTAACCGCGAGAACAATAGTATGTTCAGTCCATACATTATGATCGGTTATCATTTACGTTATTTATTACCGGCAAATTTATCAGTAACACAAAATGGCAACAAGGTAAAAGAAGACGTGGTAGATCTGAGATTTAAAACGCCGTTTATCAATAACCATTTAAACTCTTTTGTTAGTGCAACACTGGGCTTTCAGAAAAATGCGATCAGTGGCTCTAAAAGTAATTTTTTTGCTGAACTTAATTTTCGTTATGGTTTTTCTCAATATTATTTTGAAGAAAAATACGCAGCCAGTTCACTTAATATTAGTAGCATGCACTTAGCACTACAATTAGGTTTTAGGTTTTAGGTCATGAGAAAGGTTTCACTTAGCCTAATGGGCGCTCTTTATATCTTTGCAGGGATTTATCATTTTGCCAATCCTTCATTCTATTTAAAAATAATGCCAAATTATATTCCGTTTCATTTATTCATGATCTATTTTACCGGCGTTATTGAAATTGTGTTGGGCCTTTTTCTTTTTATTAAACGAACACAAAAAATGGCCGGGTGGTTGATCATTTTAATGCTCTTTGCGTTTTTACCGGTACATTTCCAAATGCTGGCAGAAGCCTCGTCAAAAATAGATCTTAAATTTCTAATCGTTGTTATCCGTTTACCGTTACAATTTGTATTAATGTATTGGGCCTACAAAACCTGCAATTTGAAATTGAGGATATCATAATAAACTGTTCTTTTGTTAAAAGATCAACTAAATTATAAGGACAATACTATTGCTTATTAACTTTCCTTTTTTACCTTTAATAAAAAATAATCTTCATGATGGATCGCCGTAATTTTTTGTTAGCAACTGCAGGCTCTGTTTCTGCACTTGACCTATTCTCATCAATTGATCTGCCTTTTGCAAAACAGCTAGATAAGCATCTAAATAAACTTGAGAATATGAGTTTTGATGCAGCCACAGAGAACGAAGATTTTTGGGGATGGATACGCGAGAGTTATACCGTATCACCCAACATAATTAATTTAAATAACGGAGGTGTTAGTCCGCAGCCAAAAATAGTGCAAGATGCGCATATTCGTTTTTATCAATATTCTAACGAGGCGCCAAGTTATTATATGTGGCGCATATTAGATCAGGGAAGAGAAGCCTTACGCGAAAAATTAGCAACGCTTTGTGGTGTGTTACCTGAAGAGTTGGCCATTAACCGAAATGCAACCGAAGGTTTGAATAATGTTATTTTTGGTTTGAATTTAAAAGCCGGCGATGAAGTAGTGCTAAGCACTTTTGATTATCCTAATATGATGAATGCCTGGAAGCAGAGAGAGAAACGTGATAAGATAAAATTGAATTGGATAAACATTCCACAACCAACTGATGATGCAGCAACAATTGTAAAACTATACGAAAAAGCCATTACCTCTAAAACAAAGATCGTTCACATCACACACATGATGAATTGGACAGGTAATTTTGTTCCTGTTAAAGCCATTGCCGATATGGCTCACAGCAAAGGCTGCGAAGTGATCGTGGATGCAGCACACTCTTTCGGACAAATAGATATGAAATTTGAAGAGACCGGCGCCGACTATTTAGCAACCTCTTTGCACAAATGGTTATGCGCGCCTTTTGGTAGCGGACTGATGTATATTAAAAAAGATAAGATCAAAAATATTTGGGCTTTACTTTCATCAGTTGATCCGGACGGAGGCGATATGAAAAAATTTGAAAGCTTGGGCACACGTTCTTTTGCATCAGAAATGGCAATTGGAACTGCTGTAGATTTTCATAATTTAATTGGCGGTAAACGTAAAGAAGCGCGATTGCGTTATTTAAAAAATTACTGGGCAGAAAAATGTAACCAATTACCAAAAGCAAATTTCTACACATCTATGAAACCCGAATTCTCATGCGCTGTTGCAACCATTGGCTTTGAAGGATGGCAGGCACAACAAATAGAAGCAAAGTTATTTGAAAAACATAAAATACATACTGTATCTATGATCCTTGAAAAAGTAAATGGTATAAGAATTGCGCCAAATGTTTATACAAATACCGAAGATCTTGATGTATTAGTAAAAGGTTTAACCGAGATCTCAAAAATGGAAGCCCCTACTCCACAAAAATAAATTATGCTAAAAAAAATAATCATTGCTTGTGCCGCAATTGTTTTAGTTTTTGCTTTTACGAGTAAGAACAGGAAAGAAGTTATTTTAACCCAACTGGCACCTGCGCCTATTGGCCCTTACAGCCAGGCCATTAAAACCGGTGGCACTTTATATGTATCTGGACAAGTAGGTTTAAAACCTGATGGTACATTTGACACCACTTCTATTGAGAGAGAAAGTACGCAGGCACTTAATAATATTAAAGCCATTGTTGAAGCCGGCGGCATGAGTATGGATGATGTGTGTAAAGCAACTATTTATTTAACCGATATTAAAAATTTTGCAAAAGTAAACGAGGTGTATAAAACATATTTTAAATTAAATCCACCCGCCCGCGAAACCGTTGAAGTAAGAACATTGCCCAAAGGTGCGCATGTGGAGATCTCGGTGATTGCGAATTGATCTTATTATAATTCCTACTAGCGCCGCAGGATTTTTAATCCTGCGGCGAATCACAAAAAAATGGATCTGTGCTCCATATTAATAAGTTATTGATCAATATTTCGGTTAAGAAATAGGAATGAATTACAAATTCGTTTTTATTATATTTATTACCATTATGATAGATCAATCTCCTACTGAAAATCAAATTCAGGTTGTCACGAATTTTCAAGAACTTGTTTCTACGCCATTTTATGGAGAAGTGAACGCGATCTGTTGGAACCGTAAACTAACGGGTGATTTTTCTGAGATCGTAAAAAAGATAGAGCTAAAAGAAAATATTAGAGCAATTGAAGAGGAAGAACTTTATGAACTTCAATTGAGCGAACAAGGGCAAATTGCACGAGAAATTATTTTAAATGATTTGAAACTATTAAAAGCTCATGGCGCATCGCCTGTACTTAATGTTATTAGTTACTATGATAGAGATGATTCATTTTTTCCAACCGATGTTTATTCGTTTCATGTAGATCGCTCCCCCATACCAACCGATACTTTTTTATGTACTTACTTTGGCGAGGCTAGTGAAATATTACCAAATTCGCAAAGCATACAAAAAGTGCTTGTGCCGGAGATACGTAATGAGTTAAAAAAATTACATAATGGAACAGATGAAGATTTTGGATCTTTTTTAACAGAACATTTTTTTGATCTGCACTACCAGGCTACAGCTAATGCGCAGCCAATAAACTTAGGCCATGGTAATTTATGGCGGTTAGCGGTCGATCATCCTGAAAGTAAAGTTCCTCCTTGTATTCACCGTGCACCAAGAGAAAAAAATGGACAGACCAGGTTGATGATAATTTGTTGAGAATTGATCCGGTTCTATTCCTTCTTGGAGAAGGCGGTTAGGAGGATTTTATCAAAGGGGGGATGTGTTATATTTACTCCTGCACATAAACACGTTTCACCCGTGCCGAAACATTTGTAAGCACTTCGTAAGAAATAGAATTTAAAGCGGCGGCCATGGCATTTATCTGTTCGGTGTTCTCAAAAATAATTACCTCATCACCTTCATGGCAATTAATATGGCTAATATCAACCATACACATATCCATACAAATATTACCAATGGTCTTACAAAATTTTCCATTAATATAAACACCATGGTTACCATTGCCTAATAAGCGATTAAAGCCATCTGCATAACCAATAGGTATTGTTGCAATTTTTGTCTCTTTATCTAATTTACCATTTCGGTTATAACCAACAGTTTGTGACGCAGAAACATTTTTTATCTGGCTAATGCGGGTAATTAAACTTCCAACATTTTCTAATTGCGCTTGTTCTGCACCATTCACCCCAATGCCATACATACCAATGCCTAAACGCACCATATTGTAATGCGCGTTTTTAAAACGCGTAATGCCGCCCGAATTACAAATGTGTTTTAAAACAGAATAACCTAAAACCAATTCAATAGCAGAAAATACTTTTTCAAACACACGCATCTGTTCATTTGTAAAATCATCTAGGTTAGAATTATCTGTACCTACTAAATGAGAGAATACAGATCTTACTTTTAACTGCGGTAAATTTTTCAATTCTAAGACTAATGCCTCAAGATCTTTTTCTTCAAAACCCAAACGGTGCATGCCAGTGTCGATCTTTAAATGTACAGGGTAAGGCTCTGTAATTCCTAAAGCATCTAGTTTTTTTACAAAAGCGTGAAGTACTTTAAAACTATAGATCTCAGGTTCTAACTGGTAATTGATAATATCCTCGAGTGCATCATCTTCCGGGCTCATTACCATTATTGGCAATGTAATTTGTGATTGTCTTAACTCAACCCCTTCGTCAGCATAAGCCACAGCCAGATAATTAACACCAATATGTTGTAATGTTTTTGCAATCTCGGCACCACCGCTACCGTAACCCATTGCTTTTACCATGCACATTAATTTTACGTTTGGCGCAATTAACGAGCGGTAATAATTAATGTTATTAATTAACTTATTTAAGTTGATCTCAAAAACAGTATCGTGACTTTTAAGTTGCAATACACGGCTGATATTCTCGAAACCAAAACTGCGCGCACCTTTTAAAAGTATGCTTGCTTCGCTGAACTGGTAATTAATTAATTTAAATTGATTAATAAAACTTTGTGTATCAAAAAAGAATAAAGAGTTGGCTTTGAATAATGGTTTGTGATTAGAGATCTCTTTACCAATACCAACTACGAGGTCTATTTTATTTTGTAAAAAAAGTTCGGCCAGTTGTTTATAAAGCGTGTTTGCCGAAATACCGGATTGCTCAAGATCAGACACAATAACGATCTTACGCAGCCTGCGATTTTGTTGCGATAAATAATTTAAAGCAATTTTTATAGAATCAATATCTGAATTATAATAATCATTAATAATTAAGGCATTGTTTATTCCTGTTTTAATTTCTAAACGTAAAGCAACAGGTTGCAGCAACGTTAAACGCTGCGCAATATCTGCCTCTTTAAAACCCAATTGCATTAATGTTGCCGCGCAGGTAGAAGCATTTAATATAGAAGCTTTGTCAGAAAATGGAATTTTATATTGATGTGCGGCACTCGGGCTTTTTAACTCTAATGTTTCGTCTTTAAAAGAAATTTTAAGATCGGCGTCGTCAAATTCAGAAACAAGAAGAGACTTACTTAAAATTGCGTCAGGCAGCTGCTCTTTATGTAAACCATTAATTATTTTTTTGTCGCAGCGCGCAATTAATTTTAGTTTTTCATTTATTTTTTGTTCGCGACTTTCAAAGCCCTCATCATGAGCTGTACCAATAGAAGTAAACACGCCAATTGTTGGATTAATGATCTCCACCAAAGCATCCATTTCGTTTGGTAAAGAAATACCTGCTTCAAAAATGGCCAGCGTATGCGTGTGGTTTAAATTTAAAACACTTAAAGGCACACCAATTTGCGAATTGTAACTTTTTGGGCTACGGCAGATAGAAAAATTACTTTTTAAAAGTTGATACAGCCATTCTTTTACAACAGTTTTACCATTACTGCCGGTAATACCAATTACTGGAATAGTAAATTGTTTGCGGTGAAATGCAGCGAGCTGTTGAATGGCCCTTAAAGGATTTGCAGAAACAACAAAAGAAACATCTGCGTTCTTATATTTCGAAATATCAAATTCATTCTCCTGGATAAGAAAAGACCTAACTCCTTTTTCAATAAGATCGGCAATATAATTATGCCCGTTATTACGCGCTGTCTTTAAAGCAATAAATAAAGTATCTGCAGGAGATTGTAATGCACGACTATCGTTTAAAAAAATACTGACCTTATTATTAGTTCCGCCAATAAATTTTGAATTTGTGATCTCTGCTATTTGTTGCAGGTTGTACATACTGTGCGTTTATTTTTTAAAATTTTTATTGAAACAATTCCTGCATAAAGGTTCGTAGCTATCTGTCTCGCCCAACACAACCAAACTTTCTTCGTTTGTTTTGCGGTGACTAACGTAAGCTAAATTACCACATTGCATGCAAATGGCATGTACTTTTGTAACATATTCTGCTGTTGACATTAGATTTGGAATAGGGCCAAAAGGTTTTCCGGTATAATCAAGGTCTAAACCCGCAACAATAACTCTAATCCCTCTATCGGCCAACTGGTTGCATACGTAAGGAAGTTCATTATCAAAAAACTGAGCTTCATCAATACCAACAACATCCACATCGGTGGCCAATAATAAAATGTTTGCGCTGGAAGGAACAGGTGTGCTCATGATCTCAATACCCTGGTGGCTAACTACTTTAAACTCGTCGTAACGTGTATCAACCGTGGGTTTAAAGATCTCTACTTTTTGCTTTGCAAATTGCGCGCGCCTTAAACGCCTTATCAATTCTTCGGTCTTACCCGAGAACATACTTCCTACGATAACCTCTATCCAGCCCCGCTTACGCTCGTTATTATTATTTTCTAAAAACATTGTTTAAAAGGCGTTAAAAACAAAACTTAAAAGTACTGTAAGATGTGGCAAAATCAAATTATATTTAATAATATAATTATTCACAAAAAGATGTCGTTAGAAAAGGTCCTACATAAAATTCAATCCCAAATTAATGATTTGGCGCCTACTTTGGAATTGTTTGTGGATGAAACCATACAACCGTCTGTAGATAGCTGCGAAAAATTACAGCAACAGCTAAGCCTTATACAGGAAAATTTAGCGGTGTATAAATACAATAAGATAAACAAGGAGATCTCGCCTAGCTTTAGCATTCATGCTAAAGTAAGTGAGAAGGAAATACCAAAAGAGAAAATTGAAGAAATCAAAAATGATATTAAGGTAATTATTCATGAAGAAAGGCCTGATCTCACCAAATTAAAATCAGAAGAGCCTTTAGACGAAGAAAAAGGAAATCAAAAAAATTTAGAGGATATTTCTGTAGGTATAAATGATAAATTTCGTTTTATAAATGAATTGTTCAAACAAAACAATTCAGAATATAATATTGCAATAGAACAGATAAATGCTTTAAAAACATGGCAGGATACGGAAATTTACCTGAACAGTTTAAAACCACTGTATGGATGGAAAGACAACAGCGAAGTTGCTAACTACTTTTTTTCTCTCATAAAAAAACGTTTTAATTAATGCGTTCTGCCATTCTCATTTTCTTGTTTTTGATCTCTTTTAAGACTTTGTTGGCGCAAGACACCACGTATGCAAGAGGGGTTATTAAATTTTTAACTTCAAAAAAATGTTTTGGTCGCGGGTATTTAAATAATGGCCTGGATGTGGCCGCTAAATATATAGCTTCAGAATTAAAGGCAAATAAAGCGCAGCCATTTTTTCCGACAGGTTATTTTCAGTGGTTTGATTTTAATGTAAATACTTTTCCTAATAAAGTAAATGTAAAGATCAACAACAAATTTCTTAAGCCGGGTATTGATTACATTATTAGCCCTGAAAGCGGCACCGTGAAAGGTAAATATACTGTATTAAAAAAAGATAGCGTAACATACATTGCTAATAATATGGCGCTACCGATAAGCGTAAAAATCAAAAAAAAATTAACCTATAGTGTGGCAACTCATTCAGTTGTTGGCTGCACGATCGATCTTTTAAGCGAAAGCGCTCCTGAGAACATCAGCAATATTGAAGTAAATATTGAAAGTAAAGTTTTAACCAAATACATCAATAAAAATATTTGCGCATTTATTCCCGGTAAAATAAATAACGATACCGTTATGGTCTTTTCGGCGCATTACGACCATTTAGGCGGCATGGGAAAAGCTACTTTTTTTCCCGGGGCAAACGACAATGCCAGCGGTGTAAGTGTGTTGCTGAACCTTGTAAAATATTATCAAAAAAATCCACCAAAATATAAAACGGTATTTATTTTTTTTGCCGGAGAAGAAGCAGGATTAATAGGTTCGCATTATTTTGTGGATAGCAAAGTGTTGGATCTTACAAAAATAAAATTCTTAGTTAATCTTGATCTTTTAGGAACAGGTGATGAGGGTATCATGGTGGTGAACGGATACACCTTTGAAAAACAATTTAATTTATTAGATAAAATAAATAAAGAAAAGAATTTTATAAAAGAAATAAAAAAACGTGGTAAGGCTTCAAACAGCGATCATTACTGGTTTTCGGAAGCCGGTGTGCCTTGTTTTTTTATTTATACTATGGGTGGAATAAAAGCTTACCACGATGTATTTGATATTGCGAAAACATTACCTTTAACGGATTACGTGGATGTTTTTAAATTGATTACAGAGTTTGCTGAAAAACTTTAATTTCAATCCCCCCTACCCCCTTCTCAAAGGGGGAAAAGAACAACTTACTTCTTATAAAAATTCATACTATCAATTTCTTCCCACACTTTTGGATGCAGAAAAAATCGAATGTCTTTTTTTTCTTTTATAGCGTTGCGAATAAAAGTAGATGAGATATCCATTACTGGTGCGTTGGTAAAGTGAACGTTTGGGTGCGTATCAAATTCACTTGCAGAACAACCCGGACGCGGGTATACATAAATATTATTGCGTTTCAAGATCTCTTCATAATTTTTCCATTTATGAAAGGATTGTAAATTATCCTGTCCCATAATTAAACTAAATTGGTGTTCGGGATATTTTTCTTTTAAACGAACCAATGTATTAATAGTGTAAGACGGTTGAGGAAGATCAAACTCAAAATTACTCGCTTTAATTGTTGGATGAAAATCAAGCGCCAGGTTAACCAAATGCAAACGGTTGTTCTGGTCTAATAATTGATTTTTATTTTTTAAGGGGTTATGGGGGCTGACCATGAACCAGACCTGTTCCATATCCGTGTAATTGATCATATAATCTGCAATAGCTAAATGACCAATATGAACTGGATTAAAAGAACCGAAAAATAAACCAATATGCATAGCCTAAAATTACTGCTTATTTTTTAATTTTATACAATGTTGCGGTTGACTAAAAAAGAGAATACAGTAAATATTAATTTTGATATCTATCTTATTAATAGATCAAATACAGATGTAAATCTTTTTATTCTTGCATCTTCAATAAAAAAACAAATAGAAAGTGTTTATTCAGGGAAATTTAGCTCGCTTGAATTAACAACGATTGCAACAATTAAACCAATTTACAAACATCAGCTGCGCTTACTTTATAATAATCTGGTTATAGCCATTAGCGATCATGTTACCAATGATAATGTGGCAGAAGCCGATTTTGGAGGTTTGCTTATAAAATTAAATCCAAAACATATTGACTCGATCAACTCCGGAAAAAATAAACGCACTATTGCCCACGAACTAGGCCATATACTAGGTTTGGATCACCCCCATGCCAATGCAAAATTTGAATCGGTAAATACAGCTGCGTCTTTACTTGAACAAAATATCACGAATGAAGAAAAAAAATATAATCTGATGTGTCAGGGTTGGTATATTCAAAAAGCAAATATAGATCTTAACGATGCGCTTGTTTTAACTGAGAACCAGATAATAGTAATTCTCGAAAATTATTTTTCAAAAAAATTAAATAAAAATTACAGTTTAGCAAAAGGCATTTTTAACTATAAGTGGATAGGGAAAATTTGAAAGATAATTTACAAACAATATTAATAAACAGGGATCTTTTTAGAGATCATCTGTCCGTTATTATAGGTAAGGTTAACAAGATAAACTCCTGCGGCCAATTCGGTACTTATTGTAATGTTATTATATCCTGTATGTATTGGAAGTGATTCTGTTCTGATAAGTCTTCCGGCAGCATCAATAATATTTAATTTATAGTTTGTGGCATCTTTATTGGTGGATGTAATGACAATGCCATTATGTTGGTTGTAATATAAATTTGGTTTTTCTTCGGTCATGTTACAATCATCGCTTACATATTCTGTTTTTGAATTTCTGTAAGTAAGATCGCTATCTACCATTTTTAAACGGAAATAATTTCCTAAACTTTTTTTGTTCTCAACCATGAAAGAATAATGATTAATGGCTGCAGAATTACCTTTTGAACTTACAGATGCGATTTTTGTAAAAGTAAATCCATCTTTACTATTCATAATATCAAAATAAGCTGAATTTTTTTCTGAAGCGGAGCTCCAGTTTAAAACCACGTTATTCTCACCATCGCACATGGCAGAAAAATCGATTAGATCAATTGGCAAAGGAATTGCTACAGAAGAAAGCACATACGGACAAAATTGGTTTAAGCCCGGCGCAGTAACTGAACCAACGCCTGCTAATACCGCAGCAGCACTACCTGTAGTGGCATTATTTAAATTCCATGCTGTTCCATCCCACCATTGTGCACCAATGTTACCGGTGTTATACGGCACGTTCAAGGTATTCTCAGAGCCACGGTAACTAAAAGTACAATTAGCTGTAACCGCAGCACTTGGTGTAATATCCCACCACCTGTCTATTACAGAATTTGTGGCGCAAGGATTGCCTGCCATTGCATTATTTGGACAATAAAAAAATGTTACTCCGCCAACATTGCTGGCGCCTGCCCACGGCACATTATCCGAAGCGGCAGTAGCACGTGTAGAAACATCAATGTTTGAAATACCGGCAGTAGTTTTATTAAATGTAAAAGGAATTTGCGTTCCTGCAACACCAAATGGATAAACGTGTGCGCCTACATTGGCAGCCATATTCCAGCGCATGATGCTTGGATTTACCGCAGCATTCGTTTCACTTAAAATATATCCGGCGCCAAATGTTACAGCAGCAGCAACCGGATTTGTTATTGTAAGAATATTGGAATTAAGATCGTAAATAACATTACCGACCGATAATACACCGTTAGTAGTAACAACACCACCAACATTTGTATTTAAGTTCTGCGTTTTTACACCGGAGCCTAAAAGTGTAAGATTATTAAAAGTAGTAGAATTGGTGCCATTAATAGATTCGTTGGCACCGTTCATATTAACAGTACCATCGTCTGAAAAGAAACCCGTGTTGGCAGAATTGTTTGTCCAATCGCCTTCTATCCAGATATTACCTGTTGGGCTTGGATATACTATGCCGCCGGCCTGACTAAGATAATTGCCATTTGTTCCTCCGGCAACGTAAATGTGGGCAGCACCAGAAAAAACAATGCTTCCGCCATTATTTATAATACCCTGAGCAAAAGAAAAAGCAGGAAGGCCAATGGTAACTAAAAGAAAATATTTTATTATTACATGCATTTTTAAAAACAATCGTTATTTATTTTGTGATCTTGTTCTGTTTATTTCAGTTTCATTTATATCATTCAGGGGCCTTGTTTCCTTCTTTTCTATTTTTTGTGCGCCCATAGATG
Source organism: Bacteroidota bacterium (assembly GCA_013697245.1). Classification (GTDB taxonomy): domain Bacteria; phylum Bacteroidota; class Bacteroidia; order B-17B0; family Aurantibacillaceae; genus Aurantibacillus. The sequence goes on along the minus strand of JACCXH010000001.1, from coordinate 37,698 downwards.
GTGCAAATCTTTCGTCAGAATATTTTGACACAGAACCGTCCGACAATACTTCGTCGGCCCTGTTTGCAGTTATAAAGTACGAGAATTTTGTATTTGTTGCGCCACCTTTTAGCTCAACAACATCAAAACCCGTAGCGGTTTCGTTGCTCACAAAAACGCCATTACAATCTCCTTTAAGTTGAATAAAAACTCTTAACGGATGTTTCTCATTTACAATAATATTTTTTGTAAAAATAGGATCTATTGTAATATGAACTTTGCCATTTACTAATTGTCCCTGGCCAAAATCCTGAAAAAGATTTTCCGGAGCTTCAGGTGCAGATAATACCACCTGTTTATCATTAAGATCTTTTACAACGGTATTCACCGTGCCGTTACCCTCTATCTTACGAATTACATTAAGTGTGGTTCTTGCACCAACATACGCAAATGACTGACCGGCACCAGTATCAAAATAACCGCCGGCTCTTAAAACACCATTAAGTAAAGAACTTGAAAAACCTGCAACACCAATATTTGTTCCAACGCCCGATACACCCGACCCTCCAACTATATTGGTTGCACCTGCTGCATTCCCGGAAAATATACCACCTGTTCCGGTAGCATCTGTAACTCTTCCCCAAACGCCCATTACAGAGCCTGTAATAGCTGCGCCTCCACCTGTAATTAAATACGTTGCACCAACTCCGTTACCATTAATTACAGCGCCAGTTCCTGATGCATTTGAATTTGAACCCCTGAAACCAAAAGCTGTTGCCGATTGGCCAACTCCCGACACGCCGTTACCGTTTAAAGTATTTCCAATGCCTCTTACACCGGCAGAACCCGATCCTCCGCCAACAGTTCCAAGAACCCCAAAGCCTGCATTTGAGGATGAATTGTTTTCAAAATATCCGGCAGCTACAGGTTGCGTGCCTGTTACATAACCATTAATGGGCCATAAAGTATTAGTTGACTTTGCTGTTAAAATATTACCCGCTGTTGGGGCAGTTGTATTCATCATTATCTCTTCTGTTGTTGCATCTAAACGCATTCTTTCGAGGTTATTTGAATAAAATTTAACTGCCTGACCATTGATCGAACCCATAAATTCAGTACCTGTTAATGTATTTCCTGCTAAAAGCCAACCGCCTGAGTAAGCCATTAAACGCCAGATAACGCCATCAAAATAAAGAAATGCGCTTAGTGTTGTATCATATACCAATAGTCCTGTAGCGGGTGCCGCAATTAAAAGTCTCTGTGCGGTGGTCATTCTAGGTGTTAAAAACCCGCTATTTGTAGAAGCTACATCAAGCATGGCAGAGGCTACCGGAGCGGCCCCGGTACCATTTATTGCGACATTTTGTGCAAATGAACACGAAGAAATCAGTATTAAAAAAAAGAAAATTATTTTTTTCATATTAATGTATATAAATTAAAGTTACTCATATTTTTTCTTTTAGCATTGTTACAAGGAGTTTATTTTTGTTGCGCTTTGTTTTCCTCGAATTGCGGCTTCCTGTTTAGAGCTTTATCTTCAAAAATAAGTTTGTCCTTTTCCAATTTTACAAGATCATCCCAATTAGGGGTTAAAATTAGTATTGAGTTTAAACCGCCAATAAAAGAATTTAAATTTGCCTTGTCTTCAGGATCTGCTACATTATTTAAATTTAAATTTATTATTTCCGAGGTTTTTTCAAAAGCTTTTAAAATAATTGCGTGCGAAGCTTTTGCTTCGGCGGTTTTATAATCAAAGAAGTTTTCCTTCAAGTATTTTGCAGCTAAAGATTGCCTTAAAGGCAGATCATTCGTAGCAAAACTTTTATTTTGTGCCACAGAAATAAACACGTTTAAAACGATTAGTACAATTAATAGTTTTTTTATTGTTTTCATATCAACCGGAATTAAATAAATTTTTTAAGGTAAAACAGTTGCAACTAAATTACTTCCATAAAAAGTAGTAATGGCACCAGCCCCTAAATAATATCGTAAAGTATAGGTTTGAGCTCCTGCGCCGGGCACATCTACCCAGGTAAGTTTAATACTGTTATCTGCGTTTGCCACACTGTACTTGGCCACTTCGTGGATCTCAACACCATTTCTAAAGAGTCCAATAGCAACGTAGGAGGCCGTTGCATTTTTTGAATAATCAAATTCTGCTTCGATTAAAACTCTATCAGTCGCGGCAGCGGTAGTTACAACAAGAGTTTTAAGAGTGGTTGCAACCGGATTAAAAAGCGTTGTTGTTTCAGAATAAAAGGGGCCATATGAATCACACATAGATCGCCATGCACCGGTACTGGTCAAATACATATACACACAACCCAAATTTGTATCAAAAACCAGTAACCCATTTGCCGGCGCTCCAATGGCGGTTCTTTGTAAGGTTGTCATTCGCGGAATAAGCATACCGCTTGTAGTGGATACAACATCCAACATGGCAGAGGTTGCGGGTGCTGCTCCTGTTCCGTTTATACCAACATTTTGTGAAAAAGAAAATGTGGCGATTGCAATAAACAGAGATAGTATTAGTTTTTTCATGCTCGTTTTTACTATATATCTAAGTTAATTTATATGGTTCAAAAATCCAAGCCGTTTAGTAACTCGCAAAGGTCATTTAAAAAATAAAATTGTTAATTTTGGCTTGTGAAGCCATATTTTAACAATTCAGACTGCTTTTTGCTTACCAAGAATGACGAGGGCATGAGTTCTTTTGATATATACGGGCTTTCTGCAATTAAGGATTTTGCAATAAACAGTTTTGTTCTATTGCCTTATCAAAATCCGCAAATAAAAAAACCGAAAAGTTATTTTTATAAAATAATTGAAAAAACAAAAGCAGAGTTACCTGCCGTTTTACCTCAGCAAAAAATAATTTTATTACAACCTGGAACAACAAAAGAAAAATACATACAGAATTTAGTTGTTTTAAAAAAGCATATTCAACTAGGAAATATTTACGAAATAAATTATTGTATAGAGTTTTTTGCAGAGGATGTTGAAATTGATGCTCTGGCTGCTTTTTTAAAATTGAATGCGCTAAGCAAAGCACCTTATGCATGCCTAGTAAAATTAAATGATGATTATATTATTAGCGCCAGCCCTGAACTTTTCTTAAAAAAAGAAGGAGATCTACTTTATACCAAACCAATTAAAGGTACCGCCAAACGGGGCGAAACAAAGGAAGAAGACGAAGCATTAAAAAATACTTTGTACAACAATTTAAAAGAACGTACAGAAAATGTGATGGCCGTTGATGTAGCACGAAACGATCTTTCGCAATTGGCAAAAAAAGGAACCGTACACGTAAACAAATTATATACTATTGAAAGTTTTGAAACCGTGCATCAGATGGTAAGCACAGTGAGCTGCGAATTAAAGGAAGATATAACTTTTGAAAAAATAATTGATGCTACATTTCCAATGGCTAGTATGACAGGAGCGCCCAAACTACGGGCCATGCAACTGATAAGTGAGTTTGAAGATTTTGAACGAAAAAATTATTCCGGTGCGATGGGTATTATTGATGAAAAAGAAGATTTTACTTTAGCAGTAAATATTCGCAGTATTTTTTATAACCAAAAAACAAAACGTTTATCTATTGCCGTTGGCAGCGCCATTACTTATTTATGTGAGCCTGAAAAAGAATACGATGAGTGTTTATTAAAAGCAGATGCGCTTTTGAAAGCTTTGAATGCAACCATCCAACATTAACTTACAATATAATCCCAATAACGGTTACGTCATCGATCTGCTCCAACGAACCCTTCCAGTTTTCAAAGGTAGTGACAAGGCCAGCCTTTTGTTCGGCAGCGGGCTTTGATACTAATTCGGATATGGTTTCTTGTAATTTTTTGGATTTATATTTTTTTCCTTTTGGTCCGCCAAACTGATCAGCAAAACCATCGGTGTATAGATATAAACTATCTCCATGTTTCAATTGAAACTCGTGCGTTGGAAAATTACTTGGATTCTCGGTTTTACCTATTGTTTGTTTATGCGCTTTGATCTCGTAAAAAACAGCTTCTGAAAAATACCATAATGAATTATTAGCACCAGCCCATTTTACAATAACTGTTCTATCAGCATTTGTTTTAATACTACATAAAGAAATATCCATACCGTCTTTTACATCACTATCACTTTTACTGAATGTTTCTTCTACCAGCTCGCGGGTTTTGTCGAGGATCTTTCCGGGTTCTTTAATACCAAATTCCAGCACCGCTCGGTTCAACGCATTATGGCAAACCACGCTTACCATAGCCCCAGGCACACCGTGGCCGGTACAATCGGCAACCGCAATAAAACAAGTGCCGTTAATAGATTCGGCCCAGTAAAAATCACCGGCCACAATATCCTTTGGTTTGTAAAACACAAAATGCCTTGGCAAGTATTTACTTAATGTTTTATCAGAAGGTAAAATGGCATTTTGTAAACGCTTGGCATAAGTGATGCTATCGAGAATTTCTTTTTGCTTTTCTTCAACCAGTCCTTTTTGATTCTCGATCAGTTCTTTTTGTGCGAAGATCTCTCTGTTGGCGGCTTTCTTATTATTGTAAGCTCTTAACGCCACTAGTGCTATCGCAATTAAAAATACAACGCCCAACGCTAACAAATATTTTATGGTGCGCTCTTTTGCCAGCTCAACTTTCTGATCCGCTAATTCAAGATCTTTTTTTGCATTAATTTTTTCATACTTCACAGAATCAATTAATTGTTTTTTTTCAAACTCATATTGCAGCTGTGTTGTAAGGGCGGATTCGCGCACATCCTCTGAGTATAAAGAATCTTTTAGGCTCACATACTCTTCCATGTATTTTAAAGCCAGAGCTGCGTTATGCGTTTTTTTATAGTATTCTGAAAAGGCTTTTGCCACTTCTTTTTTAATGAGGGTAGCATCCAACTCTTTTGCAAGCGCCTCTGCCTTTTGCAGATTCTGTAAACAAAGTGATAATTTATTGGTAATAACATACATTGATCCCAATTGCGCGTAACCTTCGGCTGCTTTGGATCTCTCGTCGTTGATCTTAGAATTTTCTATCGCTTCTTTAAAATTGGTTTCCGCTTTCTCATATTCTTTCTTTACGAGGTATATCTTAGCAATATTAATGTAAAGTGTGCTTAAACCAGTTGTTGCACCTAATTGTTTATGCATTGCGAGCGAGCGGTTATAATGGCCCATAGCCGAATCGGGCATTCCCTTAAGATCATAGATCACACCAAGGTTAATAAGCGTAGTACTTACACCAAGTGTGTTTTTTTGTTTCGTATCTATGGCTATTGATTTGTAATAATAAACAAGTGCTTTATCGTACTCCTTAAGATCTTTGTAAATGATACCAATGTTATTACAGCAACCCGACTGGCCATTTAAATTATTATTTTCTTCGTTTATTTTAAGTGCTTTAAAAAAATAAGTGAGTGCATTTGGAAAATCGCCTTTAGTGGCATGAAGCATACCAATATTATTTAAACTACTGGCAACGCCTTTTTTATTATTTATTTTTATGAAAATAGGCAAGGCGCTTTCAAAAGAATAAATGGCAGAGTCATATTTGCCCGTGTACCAGTATATAATACCCGTGCTGTTGTATGCATTGCTCATACCTAATAAATAATTAAGTGGCTTGGCCAGGGCAAGTGCTTTTTTAGAATAGACGGCCGCTTCATTCAATAACTCCTTTCTCCAAAGAGCTTCTGCTAAAAGGTTAAGGTTTAAAATATAATTGGTGTCTTTTTGGTAATTGGGTTTTGATTCCCATTTCACCAGGGCTTTTTGCAAACTATCTGTTTGTGCCCTTAAAAAAGAGGATAAAAAAAATAACACTAAAACGAGGTATCTCATACCGCGTTAAATTAGAAAAAAATAAGAAAATAAAAAAGGAAATGCTTTGACAGTTTATTAAAAGCAGTTGCGCTTTGGGAGAAAGAATAAAAGTTAAGAATAGGTTAACTTTTTCTTTTATCAAGTTCCGTTTTTGCAGCGATAATAAAAGCAGGGTTGTACTGTTCGCTTTTTTGAGCTAAAATGGTTTGAAGTTCGGCATCTGATTTTTCTGCCGCAAGTGTTTCCCATTTTTTACTGTCCTGCCTATTTTTAGAATTTCTACTCTCATTTCTTTGTTGCATCTTTCTGTGGATCTCGTCCAAGCGGTTCGATCGTTCTTCTTCCGTAATTTTTTTGTCAAGGCAATTCGTGTTTACCTCAGCAATGGCTTTATAGTCTTCAAATTCTTCGTGCTCTAACTTTAACCCATAATTGCAAATAGGACAGTGATACAAATTCTCACTATCGTGCGGAAAAACAGGAATAAAAAATAGTGTAAAATACCTGGAGATCTTTTTTAATTGCCAGATATCTGTATTATGGCAATTTTGGCACTTCTCTTCTTGCACTGCGCCATACTCAGTAATTTTTGTGTGATTCCAGCCGAAAATAAAAAACATGTGTATAAGTTTTATTAATAAAGATACAAAAAAAATGCTTGTCCTTGTGTATTAAAATAACTCTTGGTGTTTCTTTGTGTCCTCTGTGTCTTCTGTGTCTTTGTGGTTCAAGAATAAACCTAATCAATTATTTAAATTATCTCCCCTCAGCTCCCTGAAACGTTTGCGGGCCTCTACGGTATAAATACTGCCGGGGTATTTGGTGAGCACATCCTGATAAGCGGCTTTGGCTTTTTCTTTATCGTTCAAATTCTTTTCATACAACTCTGCCAATTTAAATTGCGCATCATCTCCATATAATTCAGTGCCATAATATTCTAAAATGTTTTTATACATAGCCTCGGCTTCAGCATATTTTCCTATTGACATATAAATTTGCGCCTTGCTGTAATTAATATCATCACCCAAGGTATTGGTGCTAAATAATAAATTAATACTATCCATGCGCGCAATGGCTTCTTTGTATTTATGTTGTACCGACATTAACTCGGCGCTGGCATATAATCTTAATGGCACATCATTGGTGTCAACACCAATGGCATCGGTAATTACTAAGGATAAATTTAAAGCATCATTCGCAATTAATTTTGTGGTGGCGCCTTTTAAAACATCGGCCTGTGTTTTTGCCCAAGCAAAATCGCCGGCGTAAAAACTTAATTTAGCATTTCGGAATTTTGCTTCCTGGCCAATGGCCTCGTATTTAAAATCTTTTTCAACCTGCGAATATAATAAAGAAGCTTCCCAGATCTCGCCGGTAAGTATATACATATCCCCCAACAAAATTTTAAAATCTGCTTTTGCCATATTATCCATGCCGGGCTGATCGATAAAATTCTGTAACAATAAAATTGCTTCATTGCCTTTATTTAAATAAAACGCTTTTAGAGAGCTAAGATTTTTTATTATTTGTGCGTTTAACGACGTATTCTTATATTTTTCGTTAGCAGAAGCTAGTTTTTGTTCAAGGGCCGATAATTCTTCGTGCGTAGGTTGTTGTTTTTGGGTAATAGATAAATATTCTACATTCATGCCATCAATCACCGCGGCATCGTAATACAAATTATTTTGTCCTTTTTCGATAATATAATCGTAACAGCGCTTAGCGGTTTCCCACTGTTGGTTGGATGTGCAGATCTTAGCAAGATCAAAGATGCGGTGTCCGTCTTCTCTTAAACGTTTATCTAAAGCTTTGGTCTGCACAAAAGCACCTTCAAAATCTTTTTGTTGTTTTTGAATAAAAATTAAAAATTCCGATAAAATAATTTTATCCGGACTTTTCTGAATTCTTTTTTGAAGCTCTTGTTTTAATAACGGATTGTTGATGCCACCTTCTGTATCATCGTAACCTAAAGAGTTCTGCAAATTACCCTGCACAGTTGCTATTTCGGTATCTCGAAACTCTAAAGCATCCAGGTATTCGTTGATCATGCCTTTAAGATCGTTCTTTTGTTTGTAAACATCGGCGCGCTCATAAAAGTAAGGATAGTCGGGTGTAATTTTTCTACCTTTGTTATAAGTTTCAATGGCATAATCGTATAGACCATCTTCTACAAAGGCATTTGCCAGAGTTTGAATAAAAGGCTGCACAGCCAATAATTCTTTTAATGCTTTATCATAAACTTCTTTTTCTTTTTTCTCTTCGTTCTGTAATTTATAGATCCTGCCTAAATAAACGTAGAGGTAAACATTGTTCTTATTTTGTTTTAATTGTTTTTTGGTGATCTTTTCTGCTCTTGAAAGATCGTTGGCGCCAATTAAACTTTTATAATAATATACATACCAGCCTTCGGGATTTCTGTCATATAGATCTTCAAAATATTCGTTAGCCTTTTCGTATTCTTTTTGTTCGAAATATTGCAGCGCTAATTTATCAGCGTTATTGGTTGGTTTTTGCGCAAACGAATTACTTTGTACAAAAAGTACAATTATAATTGAGAAAATAATTCTTTGAAAAAAAGTCATGTTATTTAATCTCCATAACCTCCTTTTTCTAAGGGGGAATAGTTAGTATAAATATACTAACAAAGCGCTGGTTTATGAAGGTGAATCAAGGATTTTCTATTTTTTTCACAATTTCTTCCAAATAAAAAACACGGAATCAAAAGATCCCGTGTTTTAAATTATTTTTTTAAAGTGCGGGAAGAAACACAGCCATTATATCTTATTTCGTCCATACTAGACTTATTTTATTTTTTAATATATTTTCTACCGAGATCTTGTCCCTAATTGGACAATTAAATGAAATATGTATAAATAAAAAAGACTCCGTAGGAGTCAGATATTATAGAAAATATATGTGGTGTATTATCAAGTCCCGTAGGGACGAAATATAAAATCTTTAATTATTAAAAGCCAGTTTTACGGTCTTGCCGTTTTGTTCGAACTGGATAGAATCGGCCAGATTTTTCATTAAAAAAACGCCACGGCCACTTGGCTTATCAATGTTTTTTGGATCGGTAGGGTCAGGCAGGCCTAAAAAATCAAAGCCCTGGCCTTCGTCGGTAACAGAAAAAATAAGTTGTTTCTCGGAGTTTTGGAATCCTATATTGACAAATTTATCGGGGTTATTTTTATTGCCGTGATAAATGGCATTATTTACGGCTTCGGTAACGGCAATAAGGATGTTTCCATAGCAATCTTCCTGCACGTTAAAAACCTGGCACACATCGTCTATCAAACGCTCTACTAATCTTAAATGCTCCGGCCTTGAGTTTATTTTCAAGGTCTCGTTCCTTGCTGGAATCATCACTTGTTTACGCTATTAAAATAATTATTTACTTTTTCTTTATAGTATGGCGTTAAACTAGGTGGAACGGTATTTAACAACTCCATTTCTTTTTCTTTTAATCTTTTATACTCTAAAAATTGATTAGGGTTGCTTAAAATTTGATTTTTTGCTTCATTACTTTTCCTTTGCTCATCCTGCTCTCTTTCGCGCTCGGCTTTATCGCTCTCGAGCAATTTGCTAAGGATATCCTGCTGGCGTTTCATGGTTTCGTTTGTAAGATGCTTATTTACAAGGTCTTTTTCGGTTTGCTCCATCATATCGGCAATTTCGCCCCCCGGATTTTTGCCTTTATTCTTCAATTTATCCATCATTCCCTGCATTTGTCTTCTTAAAGCCTCCTGTTGTGCAGCCATTTTAGCCAATTGTTCGCTATTACCGGGCATCATAAGGCCACTATTGCCACTTTGGCCCTGCCCAGGTTTTTGACCTTTTTTGTCGCCGGGTTTATCTCCCGGTTTCTGGCCTTTTTCCATTGCCTCTTTCATTGCCTTCATTTGCTCGTTCAATTGCTCCTGCAATTTTTTCATGCTTTGCATACTTGGTTTATCCGAAGGTTTTGAACCTTTGCCTGAGCCCGGTTTTTTACATTTACCGCTACTGCCTTTTTGCTGTTGCTGTTGTTTCATTTGCTTTTGCATTTGTTCCAACGATTCGTTCAATAAAAGAGCCAGGTTATTTACAGAGGTCATGGTAGTTTGCATGCGCATGGTACCTTCGCCGGTATTTCTATCGGCTAGGGCCTGCACAGTTTTGTTCATGTTTAAATTGATCGCATTTATTTCGCGGTTAACAATTGCACTAATTTGTGGCGCGCGTTTACTTAATGCCAACAAACTATCTTCAATAATTTTGCTATCGTCTTTTAATTTATTTTGTTGTTTAGGAATAGTTACATATTGCGGATTGTCGATACGCGTTTTTGGTAATTGTTTAATTAATTCTTCCTGCGCGAAAGAAAGGTTAACCAAATTTTCTAAGATCTGGCGTAAGGCTTCCGCATTTTCTTCCGCCTGTTCTTTTTCGCTTGACTCCATTGAGTTTTCCATCTCCTCTTTCATCTCTTGCATTTTTTCGCTGGCAGATTTTTGAGATTTGGCGGCATCTTTTTTACTGTTCTTACTTAATTGTTCAGAACTGTTCTTCATTTCTTTGCTGATCTCGTTTTGCTTTTCCTCAGTCTTTGGTAAGGTGTTTGGCTGTTCTAATTCTTTATTTTTTTGTTCAAGTTCTTTGAGGTCTTTTTTAAGTTCTTCAAATTGTTTGGCAATATCTTCCTGCTTTTTTTCTAATTCTTTTGTATCCGGCTTTTTATTGTCTTTGTTATCCTGATTCTTTTTGTCATCCTTTTTGTCAGAATTCTTATCATCCTTTTTATCTGAATTTTTGCCATCAGATTTTTTGTCTTGATTCTTGTCGTCTTTTTTGTCCTGACTCTTATCGTCAGTTTTTTTATCTTCTTTTTTATTCTCCGTTTCTTTGTTCAGCTCGTCTTCTTTCTTTTTTAGTTCATCTAATTTATCAATGGCATCCTGCATTTTTTTCTCAACTTCCAACTGTTTAAAGGCTTCAAGGTTTCTGTCCAATTCTTTTTCAATATCTTTATTAGAGAGTTTCATATCCTCTAATTTTTGTTGGATCTCGTTCTTATCCAGTTTTTCTAACATCTTATTCAGTTCATCAAATAATTTTTTCATTTCCGGTGTCATCACATTCTCAAACAATTGTTCTAATTGTTTTTGTTTTTCCATTATAGATTCGTCCGTTTTTGAGAACTCATTCTGCTGCTGGTTGTTTTGTTTATTCTCTTGTTTTAGTTCTTCGATCTTATTTTGAAGTTCGTTCTGTTTCTTTAAAAGATCTTCCAGTTTCTTTTTCTCTTCGTAACCTAATTGTTTTTTGTCGTTTATTTTTTTCGACAATTCATTTACCTCTTTTTGAAGCTGCTGCGCTTTTTTAATACTTTCTTCAAGATCTTTTTTTATCTCGGTATTATTTTTTTCGGTGTTCTCGTTAATTTCATCTTTGGTTGGGGCTTTAAAAACCATTAGCTGCGTTTTTGCAGATTTGGCGCCATTTACACCATCGTTATCAAATACTTCAAAATAATATTCAATTTTATCGCCGGGCTGCAGATCAAATTGCGCCGCATCTAAAAAATAAAAATAAGGCTGGGCAACCTGGCCTTTACTAACCATGATGGGATAACTACCATTTGTTTCTGTTGATTTACCGGTACTATCCGTCCCTAACTTTTTATAGTGAAAAGTTAAGCGGTTAAAACCATAATCGTCTTTTATTTGCCCGCTAAAATAAATATTCTTAGGGTTTAAGGAATCCAGTTTTTCACTCACATCAATTGTTGGATATTGATCAGGCAATACATTCACGCTATAATTAACCGAGTCGGAAGCATTTAAAACAAATTGATTAATAGCTTTAATGGTGTAACTATTACTTTGAATAAATTTTCGCGAGAATTGAAATTGATTGGTATTATTTTTTTGAGGGGAGGCTAAACTATCGCTAAATCGGATCTGTAACTGATCTGTATTTTTGGTATTAAATACCCAATTAACCTTTGTGCCTTGCGGTATCTGCAAATCGCCGGTATTGGCAATATTCTCATTTGGCTTGTTTAGGTATGCCGGATAAATTAACTGCAAATTAAATTGCATTAAAGTTGGTTTTGGCAATACTTTTAATTCATATTCTTTCGATGTAAAGCCCGCAGCGTCTAATTGAAAAGTAGTGTTAGACTGAAGGTTGGAGAAGGTATATTTAAACTGTGTGTTGCTTTCTTTATCTAATTTATATTCGATACCATTGATGTTGATATATACATCGTTTGGTAATTGGTTACCGGTAATTTTCACATCCAGGTTATAATCCTGCGTTTGTAATGCTTGCAGGTTCTTATTTTGGATGGTAAATTGAAAAGGCATTTCTTTTTCGTAATAGGTTTGGTAATGAACCAAACGCTGCGCGCTTTTAGAAATTATTTGCGGCCAGATGATACAAACGCCGGTAGTGAAAATTAAAAGGGGAAGCACATATTTTAAATACTTTTTATTTTCGTTTATGTTAACCGCGGTTGTAAAGGGAACAGGCTTGAGCTCGTTTATTTTTTGATTGATACCGGCTAAGAGCAATTCGTCCGAACCGGAAAGCAATTTGTTATTTTGTAATTGTAAAACGTTTAGTAATTTATCCTGCACATTGGTAAAATGGTTGCCAATAATTCCTGCAGCCTGGTCGTAAGAAATTATATTACCGATCTTGTTTAATTTAAGTAAAGGTGTTGCAATGTACTTTGCGAGTATAAAAAGTGTTGATGATAAAAAGCTAAAAAATAAAACACCACGAACAAGGGTATTGAACTCACCAAAATATTCTAAAAAAACAACTGATAGGAATGCAGCCAATAAAATACCACTTGAATATAAAGTACCTTTAATTAATTGATTTTTATAATAACGGCGAATAAATTCGTCGAGCTTTTGAATAAGTATGTTCTCTGAGTTCTGCATTTATATTGAGATGCTTTTTTTGGTTATTTCCATAAATACAGGTTCATAACAAAAAACCACGTAAAGTGTTACACAAATATAGCAAAGCAGGTGGGTTTTTAAAGGTTAAAATTGTTAAAGAAGGTCAATCCGGAAGTCTATTGCCTTATCACTTTTTTAACAAGAGTCCCTTTTTCGGTTTTAAGGTACAAGAAGTATATTCCTGCATCCAAATCAACAGTGTTTAAGGTTAAATAACCTTTGCAGTTTTTATCCACCTGACTTTTAATACGTTTGCCATCTATTGAATACAAAGTGCTTTCTACTTTTTCAAAGGTTAATGCCTGAAGGTCTATCTGTAGATTATTTAAAAACGGATTTGGATAAACAGACAGGTCATTTTCGTTTAATTTATTTTCCTTTAATCCCACAATAAAAGAAACTGTTTTAATTGTATCGGCAAAACTTTCCAAACAATCTTTCATTAAGGTAGTTACTATATAATTTCCTGTTGAACCATTTGCAACCGGATTAAAAAGGCCATCATCATAAACGGTATCGGTAGGGATTTTATAACCAATTAAAGTAAAACCCGCATATGAAGGAACGCCAGTTTCGCAACTTGAATGTGACCATGAATTTGTGCCAACCTTGCGATATATGTAGTAACCTTTAATATTATTACAACCATTTACTTTTTTCCATGTTAAAACAACATGATTTGTTGGAGTAGTAACACTTACAATAACTGGCGCCGGAGGTACAACTTTTAAATTAAACTGGCTATAAATTTTTTGTCTTGGCGTATTTACTTGCTCAGCGTAATAAACAATTTTATGCGAATTATTTTGCGCATGAGCACAATTTGTATTCCATACAACAGAACTATTAAAACTATTAATACCTGTTGTAGAACTTAGTGTAGCCAATGGTAAATTACTTTTATTTGCGGCTGAACCTATCAATGTTAGATTGGTTTGATTATTATTAGTTACTGTAAAGGTTTTATTAAATACCGTTCCGGCCACAACGCAAGTGTCTATAATTGAAGAGACAGATATAAAAGCTGAAGTTCCATTATTAATCACTGCTTGCATGTCGCGCATAACTGAACCCATAAACAGGTATGGCCCTGTACAATTTATCTTACGCCATTCTGTCACCAAAATAGCAATGTTATATTCCCCTTGGCTTTGCGGCGTACACCAAACCAGCGATCCATTTGTAGGGCTAATACTAAATGTGCCACCTGGAGCGAAAGGTGGGAAAAAATACCCGGGTATATTTTGGTTTGAAGCGTTTTTACATGCAATAAGTTGATACGATAAACTATCGCCATCTGCATCAAACGCTCCCGGGTTATGATAATAACAAGTATTGACAAAGCCTTTGTCTGCAGGTAGATTTGTAAGAACCGGAGAAGAGTTTATTCCTAATGATCCATTAATGACAATTACCGATTCAACATAAAAAGGTTGGTTAACTGAATTAGGAATATTTATTATTCCACCATTTCTATTTGGGTCTGATGAACTAACAACAAAAGTTCCGGGGCTGGAATAGGTATGCGTAATAGAATAAATATTTTCCTTTAAAACATAACCCGGTTCATTGATTAGAATTTCGCCACATTGACTGCAATCATTACAAAGGCCCGTTCCACCATTTGTCCTTGGGGCAACACCTTTTTGCCCATCTCCAAAGTAAAGTGTATCAACACATCTGTCCGCTATACCATTTCCATGATCAGTATATCGGATTAAGGTTATAGAATACGTATAAGTTGTGTACGGCGGTATACGCTTATATAAAATCTCGCCAGCTCGATTGTGCGTTGCGAAAATATTTAGCGTGCCAAAAAAGAAAAAGAGAAATATTATTTTTTTCATTAAATGAAGATATGTTTTTTTATTCTAAAAAACGAAAGATGTACGTTAAATAAAAGATTTATTTATTATTATCAAAGGTCCATTGTGCATCTTCTTTGATCTGTTGTTCGATGGTAATATTCTTATCTTCCGATTTTTTCTTGATGGTTTTCATCCAACTTACATCGTTTCGGATGCGGTCAATAATTTGTTCAACGGTCTCTTTTGGGTTGATGATCTCGGTGCATAAAATAAATTCCGCATCCAGTTTAAGTTGTTTTTCAAGGGCGATGTTATTCTCTTGTGCTTTTGCAACAATACTTTCATACCAGCTTTTATTATTTTTCATATCCGCAATGATCTCGCTAATGCGTTTACTATTATCATTACAATATAATTTATAAGCATCATCGCCAAATCCATATGGGAACATATAATAGGTAGCTTCGGTTGCAATTAATAACACCACATCTCTTTGAGCTAAAGCAGCGCTTAGGTTCAATAATTTTACATCCTTGCGTTTTTGGTTATGCACCAATTGCGTTTTGTTATAGAACCAATATTCATCTTCCCTGAAAAAATGTATCGGCAGGTCGTCGCCAACAGGGCACCACCAATAACTATCGCCAACAACCAATACATCGGGCTTTACAGTATTGGCATCGGCCTTGTATTTATAGATCGGGTATGGATTTGGATCGGGATCTAATGGAATAAGTAAATTGGTTAAAATACCTACATCAAAATCATTTCCTTTTAAAGCCGTATTATAGTTTACGATCGAGAAATCAAAATCAGGCATGTTGATGTTTCTCTTTTTCTCTATATATTTTATAATCGAGTCTAATCCAAGACACATACCATAATGATTCCAATGCGTACCAAATTTTGGATATACCTTATGTTTAAATTTAGTTTTATTATCTACAAACCATTTATTCATATCAATAAAATTGATACCGTTCTGTTTAAACGCATTGGCAAAAGAAACATAATTTGTACTGTCTTTTTTCTTCTTCAAATATCTATCCGGAATTAATTCAGGATAAAAAGAGGCCTTGCCTGGTGCAAAAACAACAATAAGATCTTTACCACGGGCTTTCAGAGAATCCTGCACCGCTTTTAACTTTAAAGCCTGCTCATTGATCTTTGAATTACCAATAAAGTTTCTTCCTATATAGTCATCAATGTACGATTCAATAAAAAGTTCGCCATTTTTACCAACAACAACACCCGGCGCTTTGGTTGTTTTAAATAAAGTCATTTGAAACTCGTTATAAAAACGAATTAACCAAGGCCTGAAGCCAAAATTATCGTTTAAATACGTGGCGTAATTTTCCTGCCAGTTAAGGCGCCAATAATTTTCTTTTTTAAATTCAGGCTTTTGCGCAACGGTAATAGCTTCTAAAGGTTTTAACTCTATAAGTTCGAAATTAGATTGCAGTATTGGCAGCAATAATGCAATGGCAATTATAAAACCTAATATGTATTTTAAAGTTGTTTGCATTAAAATCTAAAATAAATAAAAGGGTTAAACGTACTGGATGAAATAGAAGCTACACAATAATAAAATAAAGTAATACTGCATAAGGTAGCTACAATATAACCTACAGGAGAATAATTTGAAAAGAAGATACGCTCCTGTAATTTTTTACCTACTGATGTTAATGTGATGAACGAAAATAAAATTGCAAGCGTAAAATAAAATACAATTTCGCTATTAATGTAAATGTAATTAATGTTAGAATTAAATGAAACTAATTTTTTTACAAATAGAACAGCGCCTTTAAAAGAATCGGCCCTAAAAAATACCCAGCCAACAGCTACTAATAAAAATGTGATAATAAGTGGGATGAACTTTGGAAGCTTAGCATAAATTTTTAATAAAAATAAACGTTCAGCAATTAATAATAGGCCATGGTATATTCCCCAAAAAATAAAGGTCCACGCGGCACCATGCCAAAACCCTGATATTAAAAACACCAACCATAAATTAAAAAATAATTTCATTTTAGAATTTACCCGGTTACCTCCTAAAGGGATGTATAAATAATTTTTCATCCAGGCGCCTAATGTCATGTGCCACCTGCGCCAAAATTCGGTAATGCTTAAAGAAGTGTAAGGATTATTAAAATTCTCGGGGAATTTAAAGCCCAGCATTTTTCCCATACCAATGGCCATATCACTATAACCGCTAAAATCAAAATAGATCTGAAAGGTATAAGCAAACATTCCCAACCAGGCCATTGATGTATTTAATTCGGCGATTTTTGTATTAAATACCTGATCGGCAAAGGCAGCCATAGTATTGGCAATTAAAACCTTTTTACTTAAACCAATAATAAATCGGTAAAAACCTGTAAGCGCGCCATCAATGGTTTCTTTGCCAATTCTACCTTTTATTTGATCGGAAAGTTCGTGATACCGAATAATTGGGCCCGCGATTAATTTCGGAAACAAAATAATATAGAGTTGGTAATCCCAAAAATTATCAAGTGGCTTGTGTACACGTCTATATACATCTACTACATACGTTAAACTTTCGAAGGTATAGAATGAAATACCGATTGGTAGAACAATATCGGCCCAATGAACTTGTTTGGTTGTAAACACACCTAAAATGGCATTGGCATTATCAATAAAGAAATTGCAGTATTTAAAATAAAATAACATGCCTACATTTAAACTTAACGAAAGTACAAGGAATAATTTTCGCTTTTTCTCAGAAGAAGAGTTGGACATTGTTTTAACCAAAAAGAAATCCAAACAGGTTGTAATTAAAATCGCGAAAATAAATTTTGGCGCGCCCCACATGTAAAACAAAATACTTACAATAAGTAAAAAAGCATTCTTTACTTTATTGTGCAGCAAAAAATAAAGTATAAATACGATCGGGAAAAAATAAAGTAAAAATATGATGCTGCTAAATACCATTACCGAATCTCTACCTCCAATAATTTTCCGACCAAGTCGTTTTTAGGAAAAGGTGTGTAATTTTGCTGGAAGGGGGCTGTTGGCCACCATTCCTGGTAATGAAACTCCTGCGACATCACCATTAGCATTTGGTTGTTTGGAATACTTGTCATTTCATTATTCATACTACAAATCTCCTTTAAATTATTCTTATCTTTTCCAATGCGCCAAATGATACGTTGCGGCTGCCAATCGATCTCAAAATAATAAAAATCATCATTAAATACTTCTTCATGCGGCGCTGATACTTTTGATGTAACCAGTTTATTAAAATAATTCCATCGACAAAATTCTATTTCTTTTCCATCGACATTTATTTTTTTTGCACCAATAACATAATTTTTTGGTTGCTGGCAACCCATATCCCAATTGGTGCAACAAATAGTAAGATCATTATTTTTTGACGCGTCTTCCTTCGGGTAATTATCTCCGTTATTATACGCTGATTTGGTCCAGTATTTAGATTCTTTTAAGATCTCAAAATCGATCTCAGAATAAGTTACCTGCGGCCTTGCTTCTTTTACTGATCCTTCATCATCCGGAAATTGTTTTGGAATATAACCCACATCCGATTTACAAATGCGGCGCATGTTCCATTTTGAATCGGCCTGGAAGATCAACCAAAATGCAGTTGTTAGACCATTCCAAACATTATCTTTTGACATTATTTTTGGGAATTTTATTTTTGCGCACCATTTACCATACGTAAAACCAATACGTGAAATAACGCCAACATGCTCTTTCTTAAATTCGTTTGGTGCATTGGCAGGATTAAAAATTGTAATGGCTTTTGAATCATTATCGGAAGTTACCGTTTTACATGGACAATCTGTTACACTGCTATATGTATGAATAAAGTTTTTGCTTTTACCATACGAACTAATAAGATCTGCGTATTGCTCGCGTGTAAAATTTTCTGCGATCACATCACGTATCTCTTTTACATTTACAAATTCGATAGTTTTATTTATGTGGTGGAAATATTGTGAGAAATGCGCTGTGCGGCGCAAAGTTTCGGAAGTATTGCAATTTGGTTTAAAAGCAGAAGTATTGATCTTTGAACTGTTGATCTTTAACTTATCTACATAAAGCCCTGAACCAAGATCAAGGCTGGAACTAACGGCCAGTTGCTGTTTGGCAAGCATTACTTTTGTGCCTTCTAAGTTTTTACCTTCGTTCATTAAAAAATAAGTGAAGGGGTTTGTAAAATTACCTTTCTCGTTTTTTTTGCCGATACTTTTAACGTCATCCGGAATTTTAGATAAGCCAACTCCATCACACACCACTAATAAGAATTTATAATTGCCCATACGTGGGTTTCGTTTATAACGATTGTTATAAACCGAATCGGTTTGAAAGCTATTGTCGATAGACCAGAGGGCTTCCAAATACGTTTGTTCTTCTATCGAGATCTTGTTTCCTATTGCTTTTTGTTTAATACTTTCAACCCAATCGCTTTCTGAATTAACTTTTTTAATAAAACCTTTCAGTAGCGAATCGTTCATAAATGTTTTTTCAGGATCGGCGCCATAATATAATTTTTCGTCACGGGGGTTGCCAATTATCCTAAAACTATCTTTTACAGCCAACTCTTTTTCAATAATGGGTGTAGACTTATATTCCATTTCAACAACGTCCCAACTGCCATAAAAGTTCTCGGTATCTAACGAATCGCCATTCTCCCATTTATAAGATTCATTCTGATAATATAATTTATAAAAAAATTGTTGAGGAGCTCCGTTATTTTTTATGGAGAACTCAAAAGTAAATTTGCCATTTGGAAGTTGTTTTACCGTTGGTATTTCTATTCCATAAAGTACAGAATTACTAAGGTCTGTTGTAATTAAAAAAGTGGAATCGTTTTTTTTTGTGTTGTAATTGCTAAGTGGATTGAATTTTTCTACTTCAAAAGAATTTCGTTTACAATTTGAGAAAAATAAAATTGTTAACAGGCTAAAGGTGTAAATTTTTGAAGTGAACTGCATATTAAAATACGAAACTCAAATATACATTAATTTACAAAATAAGCGAGGCTTAATTGATTTATTTAGCTGGTCTTTCACGACCTTTTTAACCGCTAATAAACCACCAACGAATCTTTATATCCAACATAGATCCTGCTATTGCTATATTTCGCCTCGCTGGCATTTTTATAACCTTTTAGCCCTTTACACGCCTCTTCAAAGAGTTTATAATTATAACTACAATAAATACTATCTTTTTGGTAGTAAATAATATCCTCATTTACTTCAAATTGTTTAAGATTTTTTAAAGATATGATCTTGCTAAAAGTTCCAAAAATATCAAACACGTAAATTCCGGTTTCGGGCGAGTTTAAGAACAAATAACCATTGTGCTCTTTCATAAAATTTGGCTTTAGATCAGCTTGCAATATTTGTTTTAAATTACCGGTAGACGCTATTTTTTTTGATACTTCGTTAAAACGAATCAACTCATTATTTTGTTTGTTATAAATCCAAAAACTATTATTAGCACCGGCACAAACAAGGTCTGTTTGCTCATAACCCAAACTCTCTAAAGAAATAGGTTCGCTGTTTGTTGTAAGCTGGTTGTCTAAAAAAACGATCTGTTGAAAATCGCGATAATATAAAAGTAATTTTAAAGGATTGGTCGCATCTACAGTTGCTATTCTGCCAAGTTTTAAATTACTATAACGCGCAAACATTTTGCCACTAGCAAGGTATTTAATCAGCTCATCTTCTTTTACCGTATATATATTTCCAATATTATCTGTAGTAAAATAATCTAACTTGGTTTTAATTACCTGTCGTTTTGGTTTGTCTTGCTTTATAAATGAAAAACAAAAACATATTACCAGGAAAAAGAATAAACTATTTTTATTTTTTTTAAGCATTTAATTTTAATATTTCTTCAATTAATTTCCTGTCGTTACTTAACCTTGGCACTTTATATTGCCCGCCCAATTTATTATTTGCTTTAAGCCAATTATAAAATGTATTGTGCGGCATTTTTTTTACTTCCGGAAAATGTAAAACAAAGTTATTATAACGTTTGGCTTCGTAATCGCTATTCTGCTTTTTTAACGACTCATCTAATAACGCTACAAAGAACTCAAAATTGTTTGGTTCTTTTTCAAATTCGATCAGCCATTCGTGTGCCCCGGAATTTTTTTGCATAAAAATTGGCGCTACAGTATAATCCTTAACAAGGGCATGTGTTTTTTCGCAGGCAATAGCAATGGCTTCCTCAGTATTGTGAACCATTAGCTCTTCGCCAAAAACATTAATATGTTGTTTTGTTCTTCCGGAAATTTTAAAGCGGTAGGGGTTGGTGCTTGTAAATCTTATCACATCACCTAATTGATAGCGCCACAAGCCGGCATTGGTAGTAATAATTATGGCATAGTCAATACCAACTTTTACATCCTCTAAATTGATGACCTTATTAAAATTATTATTCTGCCAATCGGCCAGCTCAATAAATTCATAAAAAATACCATAGTCCAACATTAATAAAAGCTCATCGCTTTTAAGTTGGTCCTGGATGCCAAAAAAACCTTCTGAGGCACTATAGAGCTGTAAAAAATTTACTTTATCGTTATCAAATAATTTTACAAATTGTTCTTTGTAAGGCGTAAAACTTACGCCACCGTGAAAATACACTTCTAAATTTGGCCAAACTTCGTTTATGCTTTTCGCGTTTTTTTTCTCCAAGATCCGTTTCAACAAAACCATCATCCAGCTTGGTACGCCGGCTAAACTGGCAACGTTTTCGTTCATCATGCTGATGGCCATTTTCTCAAGTTTACTTTCCCATTCATCCATTAAGGCAATGCTTATATCTGGCGCTCTAAAAAAATCCGCCCACACGGGTAAGTTTTGAATGATGATAGCGCTAACATCGCCATGATAAGAATGATATTCGCCAAAAACATCTTCTTTAAAACTTCCGCCCAGCGCCAAATTTTTTCCGGTAAACAACTGTGTCTCGGGGTTATTATAACAATGTAGTGTTATCATATCCCTTCCTGCATTGTAATGACAACCGTCCAGGCTTTCTTTGCTTACAGGTAAAAATTTGCTTTTATCGGTTGTGCCGCTACTTTTTGCAAACCATTTTATTTCTGAGTTCCAGATCAAATTTTGTTCGCCACGACGTGTGCGATCAATAAGTGGTTTTAAAGACTCGTAATCATTTATAGGAACTTGTTCTTTGAATTGACTGTAAGACTTGATGTCGGAGAATTTATTTTTTTTTCCGTAATAAGTATTCGCGCCGTTGTTAAGCAATGAAATCATCCACTCTGATTGAACATCTACCGGGTATTTAATAAAAAGTTCAATCTGGTGCATGCGCTTTTTCATAAGCCAACTTGCTATGGAGTTTATGATAGGCATGGATCTTTGTATTATTCAAATTTCATGATAATTAACGACACATCATCAACCTGCTCTGATTCTCCTCTCCAATCATTCCATTCGGATAAAACAAGGTAACCTTGCTCTTTAACAGTTAATGATTTGGATTTGTTTAAGGCCGCCGCCACTTTTTTAGAAGAGAAGCGTTTAGCATCTTTGCCGCCAAACTGATCTTGTAAACCATCGGAAAACATATATAACCTTAAGCCTGTTTCTAATGGCAACTGCAACACATTGAGCTCACCCATGTTTTCTTCATAGCCAACCGAGCTTCTGCTGCCTTTGTAACTAATAACATCGATGCTTTGGGTAGAATAATAAAATGGATTACCGGCCACACAAATATCAACCATCTTTTTTGAATAATCGATATGACAGAAAGAAATTACCAATCCTTCGTACCTCACATTTTCGTCGGTAGAATTTCCGCCGAAGAATAACCTGAACTCGCTGTTTAATTTATAGATAATATCTTTTGGGTGATAGATCTTCATTTCAATAACAATCTTATCCAATAATGCTTTTGCGATTACTGTAAGAAATCCGCCCGGCACACCGTGACCAGTACAATCTGCAAGGAAAACGATCTTATTATTATCAGGCAATAAATAAAATCCAAAGAAATCGCCACCTACTACATCTTTTGGCTGGAAGTGTTCAAAGATATCTACCGCACCTAAACGATTTTCGAATGTTGGGATAATACTGCTTTGAATATTTTTGGCGTAATTGATACTATCTTTTAGGTCATCATGAACGACTTTAAGTTCTTCTGCCATTTTTGAGATATGTTCTTTTTCAGTCCTTATCTCAATAGTTTGCAGATCGATCTTGCGTTGTAATTCTTTTTGATTTTCAATTAATTTTTTTGTCCGCCATTTAATACCAACAAATATTAAAAGACTAATACTGCAAACACTTGTAATAATAAACCACCATTTTTGCCAAAAAGGTTTGTCAATTCTGAATTTATATTCCAGAGGGTTGGAGTTCCATAGGCCATCGTTGTTGGCAGCATAGATCATAAACGTATAATCGCCGTTCTTTAGCTTCGGAAAATTTAATCTTCTTGTCTCGCTCGAAATAATTTCCCAATTATCTTCGGCACCTTCTAATTTAAGTTTGTATCTGTATTTAACTTCAGAAGGTTCGGATAAACATACACCAATAAACTCAAAAGAAAAATCGTAAGAGTTATATTTTAATACAGTATCCTTTAAGCTTTCAACCCTATCTCCATTTATGGAAATATTTAAAATATTTAAAACCGGTTCAATCTCATTAAATCGTTGTTTAGAAGTATTAATTCTTACAATACCTTCTGTGGTTCCAAAAAAGATCTCGTTCTCTGTTTTATCATAAAAAACAGAATTTTCAACGAAGTTATTTTGCAACAGGTCCGAATTACCACCTATCCTGTTAAAGTTTTTCTTATTGCTATTCTTATACGAAAGGGCATTTGCCTGTGCCACCCACAAACCATTTTTGTAATCGGCAACGATACCATAACTGTAGGCTGATTTTAAACCATCAGCTACTGTATAATTATCAAACCTGCGTCCGGTATATTTAAAAACGCCATCTCCTAAGGATGAGATCCAGATATTTTTATTTTTATCTTCGCAAATAGTTTGAATGTTAAATAATTTTAAACCCTGCACATCGTCAAATATTTTTACATCTTTTAAATTATCTACATAATAAATGGGCGTGCCTTGTGAGCAAACCCACATGTGTTTTTTAGAATCTATAAAAACAAATTTTACATTATTGTGTAATAAACCGCTTTCGGTATTTAATACTGTGTATTGAAAGTTACTTGGATCGATCACATATAAACCTGCAGAAGTACAGGCATAAATATTTTTAATATCGGAACTTAAAGAATTGATAACCAGTTTTTGGTTTGTTGTAAATAGTGGGATTTTTGTAATTGTTTTAAATAGCGTATCACTTTTAAAAAGTTCGCCTTCCGCAGTTGAAAAAACAAAATAATTATTATACAACATCAGGTTCTTAAATTTTTTATTGCTCACCTGCGGGTTATTTGCAAAATCAACTTTATCTTCGTTAATGTAACCCATACCCTTATCTGTGGCAACAGCATTTCTGCCATTTAACCTTATGATTGAATTTATAGGTAGCCTTATACCTTCGTCATCTTTAATAAAACGATAGCTATACATTTCGTTATTTAATTGCTGTAAACCAAAACCGTAAGTGCCAACCCATAGGTTATCTTCACGGTCTATAAACAAACTTTGAATTGCATTTGCTTTCAATCCATTTTTTATGGTATAGGTTTTAATTAATTTGGATGATGGATTTATTTTAAAAAACCCATCGTCGGTTGTTGCAACAAAAATATTTGAGAACCTATCTGAAATTATTTTTGTAAACGTTGATCCGTTTAAGCGCGTTAGCTTAAAAGTATCAAGCGCCGAAAGATTTTCGTCCGCCCGATACGTTAATAGTCCAAGGCTGTTATCGGCAATTAAGAGATTATCTTTTGCAACGCTGTATTGCATGCAAGCGCCTTCTTTTAATTTTATTTTTTGTTCAATCTGGTATTTTTTAGAAAGCAGGTTTTTTATTTTTATAGAATAAACACCATCAGGTTTTAATAAAAAGAGCTCATCTTTATTGGCGAGTATAGAAACAGTTTCCATAAAATTTTCATCCTGGATATTATCTACAACGCCGGTTGCCGAATTGTATAAAACAAGGCCAATGTTCTTTTTTAAAAAAATATAATTGTTTGGGCTGATCTCTAATATCTGGATAAGTTTTGCACTTAAGGGTTCTTTAAAATTAACTTTACCAATCCTTCCTGATGGCATTACATAACTTACCCCACCTTCAAAATGGCCTAACCATATTTTATTCTTACTATCTTTATATAAGGCTGAGATGCCAATCTCTGCCAAACCGCTGACTGTTTTAAAGACCTTAAAACCATGGCCGCCATATGTGGATAGACCGTCGCCGGTTGCAATTACCAAAAAGCCCCTACTATCCTGGCACACATCGTAAATAAAAGATTGCGAAAGTCCATCGTCCTCGGTAAAAGTTTTAAAAGAATAAACCTGAGAAAAAGTTTCAAAACTGAAAAAGAAAATAAAAAGGAAAAAAATTATTTTGGATTTAAACAAATTTGTTTTTAAACCAACGTTTGATCCAATAATTCTTGAAGTAAAAAAAGGGGTTAAACTTTTATTTTTAATGTTTAGTAAAATAACTTATGTCTTAATTATTATTGAGCCTTATTTACCTTGATGACATATTTATATTTTGGGACACCCCCAATAGGCACGGTATAAAACGCAAGCGACTCGCCATATTGGTTAGCAATTGAAACGGTTATATTATTATTTTTGGATGCCTTGTTCTTTATGAATTGAACATCCAACGAAGTATTGACCTCATCACTCACAATTGTGTGTTTAGAGATCTCGCGGTTTTCTTGCTTTTCTAATTTTGTAGCTTCGCCTTTTTTAGAAACAGAAATGATACGAATGATACCTTCATCATCATAATCAAACACATCAATAGTAACTGATACGATTCCTTTTGTAACGAAGGGGTACAAATGTGAAACAGAGCCTGCGTTATCTGAAGTTCTAAAACAATATTCGTAGGTTAAAATATTTCCACCTTCCACTTTTACGTTTTCATCTTTAGAACTTGAAAGACTTAAACGGTACAAATTTCCGTCATCACCTTCTCCACCTTCAACAACCAATTTAAAAACATAGCCCATCTCAGGTTGCAGTTCTCCTTCGGTTGGATTTATGGGGCCAAAATTAAACCACTTATCATCGTATTGAACATCTTCTCCAAAAGTTTTTGTGTTCAATAATATACCACTATTGTAATTGCCTTTTGGGTCTTTTTCTTTTGAAGCAGGATTGCTATGTGCACCTTTTCCGCCATATACACTAAATTTAGTTTTGGAATTAAATCCATTTCTATTCTCATCATATTTTCCGCCATTATCCGCATCAAAGATCCTGATATAAAAAGGGGTTTTAATATCCTGTGGTATGGCAAAGAAATAGATTTGAATATTATCATCATCGCCCCAGGTCTTATCGGATGATTTGCTAAAAGTTACCAAAAAAGGAATATTTTCATCGGGAGAAGGCATTTGTTGCGCATGGATGGAGTTGTTAAACACCAACAATAGCAGGAAAAAGCGGAAGAATAGTTTCATGGTAAGATGCAATTAATTTAGCTTTAACAAAGAAACGTAAATAACTAAATAAAAAAAATATTTTTCTACTTTTCTTTATACCCTTAAGAAGGTATTTTGTCGAATTTGTGTAGGTTTTGGCTACTTAGTAGTAAAGATTCCTTTACGCTCAAGGTTTTCGATATAAATACGTTTACCCTGGTAAAAAACAGAGACAAAGGCGTCGGTTTGCCCAGCTTTTACTACCTTTTTATTGAATTCGAAGGCCTCGTTAAGAGTTTTAAATGCGCCACCAATAGTCATTCTGGTGCCGCCCTCATCGGCAATTTCGGTTTCTATTTTACCTAAATTTTTTAATTTCGGGAAAGAATAGCTGCTTCGGTACTTAAATATGGCAATTTGTACTTTAAACTCAAGACCATCAGCCGCAATATTTCCATATTTCTCGGCATAGAACATGGTCTTTTTTTGAATATTTGTTCGCGGAGCAAATACAAAATTTTCTTCCGATTCTGTTTCATTTGCAGCTATAGGTAAAGTTGCTTCGCTTTTTACAGGGTCTTTCTCAGTTGGATTATAATCAGGAATCTCATTTGTTTCCATCTCTGCATACTCGGTTAAATTAGAGGAGTTGATAGTTAATTTTGTTTCTGAAACTGTATCGGTTACAACCTGAGTTTTAACTAAAACCCCTTTACGTTTTAAATTTTCGATACCTATTCTTTTTCCTTTATAATAAACAGAAACAAAAGCGTCTTTTTGGCCTGCCTTTACGATCCTTTTGTTATGCCTGAAGGCCTGTCGCAATGTTCTATAAGAGCCACCCATGGTCATACGGGTGCTTCCATCTTTTAAACGTTCGTTGGCAACTTTACCTAAACCTTTTAATTTAGGAAAATGATAGGTGGTTCTTTTTTTAAATACACCAACCTGCACTTTAAACTCAAGGTCTTCAACTTCTATGTCGCCAAAATCTTCCAAAAATTCCATATTTGTTTTTTGGATATCTGTTGTTGGAATAAAACCATATTCATCAAAGTCATCTTCATTTGAGCTTGTTGTATTCTTGTTTTTTGAATTTGAATTCGTGTTGGTTGTATTTTTTGAATTAGACTGGTTAGTATTGCTTGAATTATTTTTTACCGTGGGATTATCACTGCCATTTTCGTTCTTATTGTTTAAGGAGTTATTTGAATTGCTAACATTATTTTTTGTATTATTAACAACATTTATGTTGTTTTCTTGATTAGAATTGGTATTATTTTTAGAGTTTGATACTATTGTATTATTTGCATTTGCTTCTTTTAATTGACTTATTAATTGGTCTTGTTTTAATAAAATAGCAGCTTCTTTTTGTTCAACCACATTTAAAGCAGCAATTTTTTCGAGCGTGTTTGACATTTCGTTCGCTTCTTTTTTAAGTTTTTCAGCTTCCGTTTTTTGTGCGCTTATTTCTGTGTTTTTAGCAATAAATTCGTTCGCTAACACCGGTTTTGTCTTCTTTAATTTGGTTAATTGTTCTTTAATTGTAACGCTGTTGTTTTGATAATCAAGCATATTGGCTTTTTGAAGTAAATTAGCCGCCTGTAGTTTTTGGTCTTGTGCTTTTGTTTCCAACATACTTGCAATAGCCACTAAACTATCTTTTTCAGTTCCGCTTTTTGTTGCAGCATCATTTTTAATAACGCCGGCTTTAAGATCTTTATCAACGGCTTCAGCAATTAATGTATTAGCCTTTACTCTTAATTGGATTGCGTTTAAATTATTAGTATTATTTTGTACGGCATTTTTGCCTTCAATGTTTTTTGCAATTCTTAAACTATCTTCTTTTGTTTTTACTTTATCAAAATCAACTCCTTTCGTATTTTTTTTCTGCGTACCTATTATCGAATCATTTTTATAAGCAACCACAACTGCATCTTCAATTCCTGCCTTTATGGTTTTGTCGTAATACTTTTCAATATCCTTAATTTTCTTTTCGTTACCATATGTATATTGATATTCATCGCCAACTTTTTGTTCTTTTATCCCGGTAATACCTTTAGCATTTAATAAAGTAGTGTCTTTTGCAGTTTTACTGGAGCCTAAATTTACTTTAAAAGAAACATCCTCTTCTTCTTTTATATTCATCAATGTGTCCATCACCGGCTTTATATATTTTGACCCAACTATACCATTATATGCACTATCGGTTTCGTTTTTATTATTGGTTGTGGCTGTGTTATTTTGGTCGTTGGTTTTGTTTTTTGCCGCAATGTCATTATTAACCGTATCACTTCTATTCGTTTTGTTAGCGATCTTTTCATCTACAATTTTTTTTATCTCGGCTGCTGCCAGAGCGCCATTTAAGCCTTTTTTATTAAACTTCATTTCCTCATCGTTGTAGTTCATATTAGTTAATAAAGCCGAATCACCCGGAAATTTTTTGAAGGCAAATTGCTCAGCTATTTTTTGGATCTGTCTTTTTTCCACCGCCAACCAAGTTGCAGAGTCTACGCAAACAATTTCTTTAGTGGTACATAATAATTCTTTTTGTTTAGTTAATGTATTATAAGTTGCTACACCAAGCAATACTTTATGCCGACCTTTATCTGCAAACACTTCATCGTGCGACTTACCGCGCATGCGCCGGCCGTCTACTTCAAAATAATAACCATTAATTTTATTATTCGGCAAATAGGTCCAGTCTGTATTAATATTAAATTTTTTATTTTGTAAAACCGTATCCAAACAATTAATCTTTAATTGCACAATAGAATCTACTTTCAAGTCGAAGCTAGCCTGGCTCATAAACACAGCGCGGGTTACCGAATCAATAATATTTAAATTAATTAAATAACTTGCCGGCCCCGGAAAACAATGTCGCACATTAAGTCCTTTTTCCGTAGTTCCATCGCCAAAAGACCATTGATAATAATACCCTTTTAATGAATCAGAATCTAAAGTGCTTTCCTCCGTTAAATTATAACAATAATCTTCTTTAATAGGTTCTTTACAATTCTTAAAAACGGGCCAGGTTTGTTTAAAGAAATAAATATCATCCTGTGCCTTTTTCCGATCGGATGAAAAATAACCTCCTTCTTGTAAACTGTCAATATACACACCAAAGTCATCATATTTTGTATTTACCGGACTTCCCAAGTTCTGGATCAAGTAAGTAGAGTCGACAGTTGTGCACTTATAAATATCTAATTTACCATAGCCACCGGGCCTGTTACTTGAAAAATAGATCTCTTCATTATTAATTACATAAGGAAAATATTCGCACTCGGGTGTATTTAAAAAAGCGCAGTTCTTTATATTTACCCATTGGTTATCTAATTTTTCTGCATAATAAATATCTGTTTTGCCTTTACCGCCAATAAGATTTGCCGAAAAATAAAGTCGGCCTTTATATAGCATTGGGTGAGCGGCAGAAAATGTATCCGCAAGAACCAATTCAATTTTTGGGTATTGAAATTCATTATTTTTAAACTCACTTGAAAAAATTGCCAACTTATATTTTTTGTAGTGGCTTTGTGTAGGCACATCGCCGGAATAATAAAGTCGTGAAGTTTCTATATCAAAAAAACAAGTTCCCTGATTTACAGAGTTGTTTATTTTACGGGTTAACACTTTAATGTCTTTTACAGTAACAGAATCAGACAGTTTACCTTTATAAATGTCAAGCATCTGTCGCTCTGTTGCTTTTTCCATATGCGTTACGCCTACTTTTCTTTCTTTTGAAGAAGTATAATAAAATGTATTTCCAATAATGAAAGGGCTAAACTCTGATTCTTTTGTATTAACGTTTAACGGTCGCAGATCAATTGTTGCAGAATCAAAAAGAAATTTATTTTGAGAGAACATACTTACAGCTGTAAGCATAAAAAATAAAAAACTCCATAATCCGGAAAGAGGGCTCATTTAGAAGAATCTTGGAGAAGGTGCGTGAGAAAGTTTACCAAAAAAATAATTCAACATAATTTCGTGTGTGCCGGAATTAAATTTGCGTAATGGCCCAACAGAATAATCATAAGCATAACCAACTTTAAATTTTTTATCTATTACCCAATCAAAATACGCAACAATAGCTTCTTTGTTCCTGTAAGCAAGCCCAACACCAAGATCTTCTTT
The DNA here is from genome assembly GCA_013697245.1 of Bacteroidota bacterium. Taxonomy (GTDB): domain Bacteria; phylum Bacteroidota; class Bacteroidia; order B-17B0; family Aurantibacillaceae; genus Aurantibacillus. Next base: position 7,429 of record JACCXH010000001.1, on the reverse strand, counting down.
AAAATAGGCTGTGGCATTCAGGTCAAACTGTACTGGCGAATTTTGAATTGCCCTTACTAAAAATGAAGGTTTTAAAACTATATCGGGGTTTATTTTAATTATATAACCCGCAATTACATTTACTTCAGGCGAAGGATTAGATCCGTTTAAATTTAAGATCTCAGGTGAAGATAAACCGATATACATTTTTTTAGAGTAATAAAAAGCGCCAAATCCTGAAATAAAAGTATTTACTGTAGGCGAATTTGCATTAAATGTTCCGTCGCCGGTTGTAGTTGTTCTTACTTTTCTAAAATCATAGAACGTTCTTTTAAAACCCGGCATGATACCAAAGGCTAATTTTCTTTTTTTATCTAATTTAAGCCTGTAAGAGAAAGCTACTTTCACACTTTGCGAAGTAGTAAAACCAATATTATCATTATCCAATTGAAAGCCTACCGAAAAATTCTTAGGCTTAATTTCCATACTGCCCATAATACTTGCCGTTTGAGGGGTTCCGGCAGGGCCTACCCATTGTTTCCTATAAAACATGGTCACATCTAAAGATCTTCTTTGGCCCGCATAAGCGGGATTAATTGAAAAAATATTAAACAAATAGTTTGATGTAAGGGTGGAGTGTTGCCCAAAAAAACTACTTGAAAATAGAATCAAAATTAATATGACATTTAATTTTTTCATCGTTTAAGTGTTATATATCCATTTTTAAGTACATTATCTAATTTTAAAACATAAAAATATGTGTCTTCTGATAAAGGGTTTCCACTTTGGTTCAAGCCACCCCAATTGTTATTATAGGTCTTATCTTCAAATTCAAGGTTACCCCACCGGTTAATGATCTGAATTTCAACCTTACTATATGAGTTGATGTATGGAATAACAAACACATCATTTAAACCATCACCGTTTGGAGAAATACCATTTGGTAATTCCACATCAATTAACGTTACATTAATATTGTCTGATGTTATACCGCACACATCTGTGATCGTCCATTGGAATGTATTCACACCAGGCTGTAGAGAATTAACAAGCGTGTTGAAACTATTTGCATTTACGATACTTCCATTGCCACTAATAAGTGTCCATAAACCTGTTCCCGTTGCAGGGTTGTTACCATTTAGAGTTACCTGATTAACAAATACCGTTGTATCGTTTCCTGCCAATGCAGGAGCGGTAGGAGGTAAAACATTAATTACAACTTTATCGGTTGATACTGGACAAATACCATTTGTGATCGTCCACACTAATGCGTTTGACGGAGTTGCTAACGAAGTAACTGCAGACGTATTTAATGTTACTGTTGCAACAGAAGAGCCTCCGCTAAGCACAGACCAGGCTCCTGTTCCAACAACTGGAATGTTTGCGCTTAACACATTATTGGTTGCGCAACTCGTTTGATCAGGACCTGCATTAGCTACAGTTGGCAATGCATCAATAATAATATTTACAGTATCTTTTGATGCAGGGCACGAGCCGTTAGTTACAGTCCAAACCAAACTATTTGTCCCGGTAGTTAAACCTGTTATAGCTGAATTATTTATTCCTGGAGATGTGACAATAGATCCACCTATAATCACCGACCAGCTTCCGGTACCAATCACAGGATTATTTCCTGCTAAGTTGGTTGTTCCGGCAGCACATAAATTTTGATCAAGGCCTGCTATAGCATTGCTTGGCAATTGATCAACGGTTACAGAAATTGTTGAAGTTGCTGAGGCGCATGCATCGCTTATTGTCCATCCAAAAACATTTACACCAACAGCTAAGCCTGTAATTCCTGTAGTCGCTAGTGTAGGTGTGGTTATAGTTCCACTTCCTGAAACAACGGTCCATGAACCAGTTCCAATTGCGGGTGTATTACCGGCCATTGTTACCGGGTTGCCAATACAGATCGTTTGATTTCCACCAGCAACAGGTAATGTTGGAATTGGATCAACCGTTATTTGCACGCTTGCATTAGAAGCAGCGCAAACTCCATTGCTTATTATCCATTCAAATACGTTAACACCAACACCCAGATTTGTGATTGAGGTTGTTGCTGAGCCGGGAGAAGTTATAGTGCCTGTACCTGAAATTAATACCCATGTACCGGAGCCAACGGTCGGCACATTGCCTCCTATAGTAGCTGTTGGAATACTAACACAAAGTGTTTGGTTTGGACTAGCAGTTGCAGCTGTTGGGGCTTGTTGCGCAGTAATTGTAACGTTTGAAGTAGAAGAACCGCAGCCGCTAAAAATGGTCCATGCAAAAACATTATTTCCTACCCCTAAATTTGTAATAGATGTAGTCTCTAAATTAACGCTAGTTATTGTTCCACTTCCGGAAACAACGCTCCATGATCCGGTTCCAATCGCAGCATTATTTGCGGCCATTATTGCACCACTACTTATACAAACGGTTTGGTTAGGTCCTGCCGCTGCAATTGTTGGCAAAGGATCAACCGTTATTTGAAGGTTTACATTTGAAGGTGCACAAACTCCGTTTGTGATCGTCCACTCAAAAATATTTGCGCCAACACCTAAACCGGTAACCGTTGTGGTTGCAGATGCCGGCGAAGTTATTGTACCGGTTCCTGATATCAATGTCCATCCACCTGTTCCAACAGTTGGTATATTTCCGATTATAGTTGTTGTAGGACTTGATACGCATAAGGTTTGGTTCGGGCTAACCACGGCTGTGGTTGGAACCTGATCAACCGTAATTGTTACGTTCGAGGTGGACGAACCACAACCACTAAAGATCGTCCACGCAAAAATATTATTTCCTAAGCCTAAATTTGTAATGGTTGTAGTTTCTAAATTTACGTTTGTGATGGTTCCGCTTCCTGAAACTATACTCCACGAGCCTGTTCCAACAGCAGCGTTATTTGCACCCATGGTAGCAATTGGGCTGCTGATACAAATAATTTGGTTTGGTCCGGCTGTTGCAATTGTTGGTAAAGGATCGACAGTTATCTGAACACTTGATGCAGATGTAGCGCAAACACCGTTTGAGATCGTCCATTCAAAAACATTATTTCCTAAGGCTAAATTCGTTAACGTTGTGGTTGGTGAATTTGAAGAAGTTATTGTTCCGCTTCCCGAAGTCAATATCCATGTTGCAGTTCCAACTACCGGAACATTTCCAATTATCGTTGTGGTTGGATTACCAATACAAATCGTTTGATTTGCACTAGCTATTGCAGTTGTTGGAGCCTGATCAACCTTAATAGAAATTGTAGATGTTGATGAAGAACAGTTATTAATAATAGTCCAAGCAAAAACATTTACTCCTAATCCTAAAGCGGTGATGCCCGTATTTGATACTGTTGTACTAGTAATTGAGCCAATTCCTGAAACAAGTGTCCACGAACCTGTTCCAATAGCCGGTATATTACCTGCCATTGTAGCTACAGGACTACTTATACAAATTGTTTGGTTAGGGCCTGCGGCTGCAATTGTTGGGGCGGGATCAACCGTTATGGTGACATCCGAAACCGAAACTGCACAAATACCATTGCTTATTGTCCACTCAAATACATTAGTACCCGCACCTAAATTTACCACGGCTGTTGTTGCAGAGGCCGCGGAAGATATTGTTCCTGTACCGGAGATCAAGGTCCATACTCCTGTTCCAACGGTTGGCGAATTGCCAATTATTGTAGCAGTAGGTGAGGTAATACAAACTGTTTGGTTTGCGCTTGCAGTTGCAGTAGTCGGAGCTTGGTCAACTTGGATACTCATTGTAGAAGTACTTGATCCGCAAGCGCCATTGGCGATCGTCCATTGTAAAACATTTACGCCTGCAACTAAACCGGTAACTGAGCTGCTTTGAAGTGTGGGCGTTGTAACACTGCCACTTCCGGCAATAATAGACCATGTGCCTGTTCCAACAAGGGCTGTATTTCCTGCCAAAAGAGTTGTAGGTGTACTTATACATAAAGTTTGATTTGATCCTGCGTTTGAAATAGTTGGTGCGTTATCCACTTGGATACTCATGGTAGAAGTAGTTACCCCGCATGCACCACTACTAATATCCCACTCTAAAATATTTAATCCTAATGCTAAATTAGTAATTGTTGAGTTTGCAACTAATGAATTCGTGATGGTTCCGCTTCCAGCTATAATAGACCACGTTCCAATACCAACGGTTGCCGTATTGCCTGTTAATGTTGTAGTAGGCGAACTGATACATAAAGTTTGGTTTGGTCCGGCTGTTGCTATAGTTGGCGCAGGATAAACTTGTATACTCATGGTAGAACTACTTGATGAACAAACTCCATTGGCAATCGTCCATTGTAAAACATTTGCACCCAAGCCTAAACCTGTTATTGCACTTGTAGCAAGTGTTGGTGTTGTAATCGTTCCACTACCGGCAATTACCGACCAAGTTCCAAGTCCAACCAACGGAGGATTTCCTGTTAACACAGTTGTTGGCGAACTGATACATAGTGATTGGCTAGCACCCGCATTAGATATGGTTGGTGAATTGTCAACCTGTATGCTCATCGTAGAAGTACTTACACAACCTCCATTTGCAATACTCCATTGTAAAATATTTAAACCTGCAGCAAGACCTGTAACTGGACTGGTAGCTAAAGTTGGTGTTGTAACTGTACCGCTTCCTGCAAGGAAAGACCAGACACCAATTCCTGTAACCGGTATATTACCAGTTAATACTGTTGTTGGATTACTGATACATAAAGTTTGGTTTCCACCTGCAGCGGCTGTGGTTGGTAAGTTATCAACCTTAATGCTCATTGTAGAAGAACTTGTGCCGCATCCTCCACCATTAATTGTCCATTGTAAAACATTTATTCCAAGACCTAAACCTGTTACAGGGCTGGTTGCAAGTGTTGGTGTTGTGATCGTACCACTTCCTGAAATTAACGACCATGTACCGACTCCACTTGTTGGTGTGTTACCTGCTAAAACTGTTGTAGGGCTACTAATACACAATGTTTGGTTTGGTCCTGCAACCGGTATAGATGGAATATTATCTACGTGAAGATTTAAGGTTGACGTGAGCGAACAAACACTATAACTCATAGTCCACGCCAAAATATTATTTCCTATTCCTAAACTTAATACATTACTTGTACTGGTTAAAGGCGTAACAATATTTGCGGTCCCGGAAACAACAGACCAACTGGCAGTACCCAAGGTTGGTGAGTTTGCAGAGATCGTTGTAGTAGGATTATTGATACAAAGTGTTTGACTTGGCCCGGCATTTGGAACACCAGGTGAAGGCACTACATAAATGTACATTACAGATGAGTTGAATGAACACACGCCATTAATGATTGTCCATTGTAGAATGTTCGTTCCCGTTCCCAATCCTGTTACGGATGAATTAGAGAGACTAGGTGTTGTTATACTTCCGCTTCCAACAAGTAGAACCCATGTTCCTGCACCAACGGTTGGCGTATTGCCGGCAAGAGTGGTACTTGGCGAAGCCGCGCAAAGCGTTTGATTTGGTCCGGCAGAAGCAAAAATAGTATTATTGTCGACCTGGATACTCATTGTTGAAATACTTGGTGCACAAACGCCATTTGCTATTGTCCACTGCAGAACATTCGTGCCTGTTGGCATACCAGTTATGGCACTTGTTGGAGAAAGAGAATTACTAAGTGTTCCACTACCAGCTATAATTGACCAACTTCCAATACCAACAATTGGATTATTGGCATTTAATGTTGTGGTTGGATTATTGATACATAATGTTTGGTTAGGCCCCGCATTCGCTATTGTAGGAACTTGTTGAACTAATACACTTAATGTAGAAATAGTTGGCGCACATCCAACTGTACCAATACTCCATTGTAATACATTTGTACCCAAGCCTAAATTAGTTGCGGTAGTAGTTGAAGAGCCTGGTGAAGTTATTGTTCCTGAACCGGATGCTACACTCCACGTTCCAGTGCCAACAGCAGGATTATTTCCGTTTAAATTCACAGATGGTGAACTTATACAAACTGTTTGATTTCCACCTGCAAAAGCTGCGCTTGGTAGAGGGTCTATTGTTATAATAACACTAGATGTAGATTGATTACATACACCATTGGATATTGTCCACAAGAAAATATTTTGTCCTAAACCTAAACTCGTTGCCGTTGTGGTGCCGGAAGTTGGTGTTGTAATTGTAGCAGAGCCTAAAATGATCGACCATGATCCCGTCCCCACCGCAGGAATATTTCCTGCCATTATTAAACTTGGACTTGAGATGCATAAAGTTTGACTTGGGCCTGCACTGGCAACAGTCGGCACATTATCAACCTGTATACTCATTGTTGCAGATGTAGTTGCGCAAACACCATTAGCAATGCTCCATTGTAAAACATTTATTCCTAGTCCCAAACCTGTAACCGTTGTGGTTGGATTATTAGGGCTTGTAATCGTTCCTGAACCTGATATTACCGACCACGTACCCACACCTGTAGTTGGTGTATTTCCAGCCATTGTCGTTGTAGGTGAACTAATACAAACTGTTTGGTTTGATCCCGCTGTTGCAACACTTGGTGCAGGATCAACAATTATTGTCATGGTAGCACTTGTAAATGGGCAAGCGCCATTATTAGTGATACTCCATTGTAATACATTGGTACCTAAACCTACAGCCGTTAAAGTTGTTGTTGGGTTATTTGGATTTAAAATTGTGGCGCTTCCACTAATTACCGACCAGGTTCCTACTCCGGATGTTGGAGTATTTCCCGCAAGAGTAGTTGTTGGATTTTGAATACAAAGTGTTTGGTTCGAGCCGGCTGATGCAATACTTGGTGCTGGGTTAACAATGATCGTCATTGTAGCACTGGTTAACGGACAAGCGCCTCCGTTCGTAATACTCCATTGTAAAACATTAGTGCCTAAGCCTACAGACGTTAATGTTGTTGTTGGGCTATTCACACTTGTTATAACTGCTGAACCAGAAATAACAGACCAAGTCCCGACGCCACTAGTTGGTGTATTACCAGCTAGTGTAGTTGTTGGATTTAAAATACATAAGGTTTGGTTTGGTCCGGCTAAGGCAATACTTGGTGCAGGATTTACAATGATTGTCATCGTCGCACTTGTTAACGGACAAGCGCCTCCGTTCGTAATACTCCATTGCAGAACATTTGTACCCAAGCCCACAGCCGTTAGTGTTGTTGTTGGGCTATTTACACTTGTTATAACTGCTGAACCGGACACGACACTCCATGTTCCTATACCGGATGTTGGAGTATTGCCCGCTAATGTCGTTGTTGGATTTAAAATACAAAGTGTTTGAGTTGGGCCGGCCAATGCAATACTTGGTGCGGGATTTACAATGATTGTCATTGTTGAGCTTGTAAATGGACAAGCTCCTCCGTTTGTAATACTCCATTGTAAAACATTAGTGCCTAAGCCTACAGCCGTTAATGTTGTTGTTGGGCTATTTACACTTGTAATTACAGCTGAACCGGACACGACAC
>JACCXH010000064.1 GCA_013697245.1 Bacteroidota bacterium | reverse complement strand
CACCGGGTTCAAATGATGTAAGCGGAACATACCCGGCATTAACCGTTGTTGGTTTGCAAACAACACCTGTGGCTGCAATAACACCAACCACCGGACAAATTTTACAATTTAATGGTACAAGTTGGACCCCTACCAATGGTACATTTTGGAACTTGTTGGGGAATGCAGGCACACTTCCTTCAACAAATTTTTTGGGCACTACAGATAATGTTGCCTTGGTTTTTAGAACAAATAATATTGAACAGGCCAGGTTTGAAAATTCCGGACTCTTTCATAATATGCAAGGCGCTTTTGTAAATACGATTGGCTCTGATGGTCAAGGGGCTAATAGTAGTGCCGGTGGAGGAGCTTCTTTATTTTGGCGACTTAATAATAGTGGTTATGTTGGGTCGTTTTATAATCAAAGTGTTTTAGGTAACGCTGATGGTTTAATGGTTAAAATTTTGGGAACCGCAGCCAGCAATACTATTTTTGACGCATCAACAGGTGTGCAAGGTGTAGCCGGCCTTCCGGTATTAACTGCTAAAGGCAATGGATATGTAGGTGTTGGGACAAATGCACCTCGTGGAAAATTTGATGTTTTAAATGGCGATGCTTACGTAGCTGATAATGTTTTTGCACCAAGTAATTTTGGGGTTGGGCGCTCTGCTACAATTATTTTTGCAGATAATATAAAACCATATACTGACAATAGTTTAAGAATTTACGATAACAATTCTAACTCCCACATTACATTTGATGCGAATACGAATGGAGTTATCCAATTTTATACACCTGCCGGTAGTGCGCCGCCTGCAATAGAAAATGTTGCAACTACAGGTGTTTTGGCAATTAACCCCTATGGAGGTTTTGTTGGAGTTGGTACAACTGCCCCACAGGCATATTTAGATGTAGTAAGTACTGCTAATGGATTTGCAATGCCTCGTATGACAAGCGCACAAAGAAAAGCGATTGTTGCGCCAGTGGCTGGCGTGCAGGTATACGACACTAATCTTTTAGGCTTTTATTATTGGGATGGCACCAAATGGGATTGCGCAAATAATCCTGCAGGCACAGTTCAATACTTTGCAAACACAACAGCTCCAAACGGTTATTTAGAATGTAATGGCGCTGCCGTAAACAGAACAACATACGCTGAATTATTTGCTGCTATTGGTATTACTTATGGCGCGGGTAATGGCACTACAACTTTTAATTTACCCGATTTAAGAGGTGAATTCATTAGAGGTTATGATAATGGTAAAGGTTCTGATCCCGGTCGTGTGATTGGAACATGGCAAAGCCCATCGCCACTTGTTCATGATGATACTGGTGGTGCGGCAGCACAGGATACCGATTTTTCGATGGACAATGCAGCTACAACTCTTTCTGATACATGGCCAACGGCAACAGTTGGATCAATTCCAAATGCTTATTGGGGGCGCGGTAATGCCGCTTCGCCGGTGGGTAACTGGGTGGTTTATTCGGGCCCTACAGCTCAAGGTATGATAAGTGCATCAAGACCAAGAAACGTTGCTTTAATGCCTTGTATTAAATATTAAAACACATGTATTCAATTATATGAACAACTTATTTAAAATATTATTGCTTGCTATTATTTCGTTTGATCTATCGTGTCAAAACGAATTTTTTAATAATGGAAGTTCAATTGCTGTGCAAAGCGGCGGTTTAATATTTGTCCAAGGGGAAGTGATCAATACAGATAATGGCGTAAATATCGGGTTGATAAATAATTCAGGTACAATTGCATTATCAGGAGATTGGACAAATAACTCAACAACATCTGCTCTTACGTCCACAACCGGACTTGTTGAATTAAATGGCGCCTTACAACTAATTACCGGAACAACATCAACTACCTTTAATAATTTAACACTGCTTGGCAGTAACACTAAACGTTTAAATATAAATACGTTTGTTGGAGGAATAACAGGTGTTTTAAATTTAACGTCAAGACCACTTGATCTGAACAGCAATACCCTATTTGTAACTAACGCTTTGCAATCTGCCATTATAAGAACAACAGGTTATATTTTAAGTGAAACCCCTGCAACCCCTGGATACGGAATTATACAGTGGAATTTGGGAAACAACACAGGCAACTACGAATTTCCATTTGGTACAAATACGGCTTCTTACATTCCTGTATTTTATAATATTTCTGGTGCCGGATCGCAAGCCGGGGTGGGAAGTATCAGCGCATCAACTTATCCTACAACACCAAGTTTAGCCATTAATAATCGCCCATTACCAACAGGCGTGGCAGATTTAATAAATAATTGCGGTACAGAACACGCAAAAAAAATGCTTGATCGTTTTTGGGTTATTAATGCTAACAATTATGTAACAACACCCACTGTTATAAAAAAATTAACTTATGTAGATGATGAATGGAATGCTGTCGCAGCCAGCACTAATTCAATAACAGAAACACTTTTAAAAACATGGTATCACGCCACTTCAGGTTGGGTACCAATTACAAGTAGTAATAATTCAGTTTTAAACGAGCAAACGGTTCCTACGAATACAAACTATGGTGTATTTACTTTAGGGGAGTATAAACAATTAAGTATTACTTTATTGAATATTGATAGTGTAAAATGTTTTGGACAGAATAATGGCGTCATTCAATTTTCATCTACTGTTGGGTATGATGCAAATTCGTATAATTGGAATTCTGTAATTTCTACCGATACAATAAAATCTAATTTAATTGCCGGAACGTATACCATTATTGCAACTGACGGCATGGGCTGTTCTGATACTATAAATAATATTTCGGTATTTGAACCGGTTTTATTAACTCAAAGTTTAACCGCTAACGATTTTTCGTTTTGCAGAAATCAACCGTTACAATTAACCTCTAATTATAATGGCGGTACAAAACCTTATGTTTTAAATTGGAGTACAGGTGCAACAAGCAGTAATTTGACAAACAATACTTCAGCATTGGTATTAACACCAACAGTTAGCGGCCAGTATATTACCGTACTAACCGATAAAAATAATTGTGTATCGAGCGATACTGTTTATATTAATATTAATCAGTTGCCGGTTGTAAATTTTGATGCACTTGTTAAACAAGGTTGCCAACCTCTATTGGTTCAGTTTACAAACCAATCCGGTAATAATCCTAAGATCAATTCTTATCAATGGAATTTTGGTCAGGGAAATAATTCTAATGTCAATGCGCCCACATTTGTTTTTAATAATCCCGGTAGTTATAATATTACTTTAGTTGCTACATCAGATAGCGGATGTGTAAATTCAAAAGTTAAAAATGATTTTATTACTGTTTACGAAAAGCCCACAGCCAATTTTATTTATGCGCCAACAAACGATGCTGACCTCCTAAATCCTAAAATTGATTTTCAAAACGCATCAGGAGGAAATTATACTAATTCATCCTGGAGTTTTGGTGACGGCGCAACAACTTCGCAAACCAATCCAACGCATTTATATAATGATATAGGATTTTTTAATGTTACGCTTATTGTTATAAATTTGAATAATTGTGTTGATTCAATAACCAAAATTGTAGAGATAAAAGAGGTGCCGGTTATTTATGTTCCAAATACTTTTACACCATTAAATAGCGATGGGCTAAATGATATTTTTACTGTTAAAGGAGTTAATTTTAATGAGTTTAATATGATGATATTTGACAGGTGGGGAGAGAAGATTCATGAAACAACAGATCCTTATCAGGGCTGGGATGGAAAGTATAAAGGACAGGATTGTAAATCGGACACTTACATTTATAAAATTTCCTATAAGTTTATTTATGGCAACCAAAGAGGTGTTGCTAAAACTTTAACTGGCCACGTTACACTGTTAAATTAGTATAGCTATATAAAAAATTGCTTTTAATTTTTCCTCAATTAAAAAGCCCTTCCAAATAAATGAAAGGGCTTTTTTTTATCTTCGAAAGTGGTCATGTAGGGAGTCGAACCCCAAACCTCCTCATCCGTAGTGAGGTGCTCTATCCAGTTGAGCTACATAACCTTAATTTAGAGATGCAAAAATATGCATTTTTTTAATACCTTGCAAAGGATTTATTTAAAGACCTATGCAAACTATAATAGAAGCCGCATGGCTGAACAGAGAGTTATTAAAAGAAAAAACAACTGTAACAGCAATTAACGAAGTAATTGAATTATTGGATAAAGGAACCCTGCGTGTTGCAGAGCCTTTAAAAGATGGCGGCTGGCAGGTGAACGAATGGGTTAAAAAAGCGGTTATCCTTTATTTTCCTACCCGAAAAATGGCAACGATAGAGGTTGGCCCGTTTGAATTTCACGATAAAATGGCACTTAAAACAAATTATGAACAACTCGGCGTAAGAATTGTACCGCCTGCTGTTGCCCGCTATGGCTCATTTTTAGCGAGCGGTGTAATTATGATGCCCAGTTATGTAAATATTGGCGCTTATGTGGATAGTGGCACTATGGTTGACACATGGGCTACCGTGGGTAGTTGCGCGCAAATTGGAAAAAATGTTCACTTAAGCGGAGGTGTTGGTATAGGTGGAGTGTTAGAGCCCGTGCAAGCTGCGCCGGTTATTATAGAAGATAATTGTTTTATTGGTTCACGTTGCATTGTTGTAGAAGGCGTAAGAGTGGGTAAAGAAGCGGTTTTAGGAGCAAATGTTGTTTTAACCATGTCTACAAAAATTATTGATGTTACCGGAAATAAACCTATCGAGACAAAAGGATACGTGCAAGAAAGAAGTGTAGTTATCCCCGGAAGCTATACAAAAACCTTTCCTGCCGGCGATTACCAGGTGCCGTGTGCTTTAATAATTGGCAAACGTAAAGAAAGTACAGATCTTAAAACTTCTTTGAACGATGCGCTTCGTGAAAATAATGTAGCAGTATAATGGCGATTTTTTAACCACATAGATTTCTATACGTTTTAATATGAAAATTTAGAAGTTTAATGATAATACTTTTAATAATATTTATTGTACATTTTTTAGCAGATTTTGTTTTTCAATCTTCTAAAATGGCAACGGGTAAAAGCAAAAGTTTAAAATGGTTAAGCATTCATGTAGGCGTTTATGCATCTGTTTCACTTCTCACTTTTATTGTTTTAGCAACATTATATGGTAATATATTATTTGCATTTTATTGGTGGACAATAAATGTTGTCTTACATTTTATAGTTGATTTTTTTACTTCAAAAATAACATCCAGGTTTTGGGAAGAAAAGAATATGCGTTTCTTTTTTGTGATGATTGGTTTTGATCAATTGATACACAACCTTTGTTTGGTAACAACATTTTTCTTGCTGAAAGAAATAATTTTGTTGTAATAATTTTTTAACCACCTAGACGCCAAGAATAGATCCTAAGCAGAATGCAGAAAGCAACACAGAGTTTGTTCATTAAGATGAAGAAAAAACCATGTTTAACTATTATAATTAGTATAGAAACTATGAAGTCTAAGTTTCTATGTGTTTAAATTTTTTAGTGATGCGATTGCTCTTCTCTGGAAATAAATTGTAGATCGGCAATTAATTTTAAAACAAATTCTAATTGTTCTTCGCGACTAAGTTCACTATTATCTAGTATTACCGCATCTTCAGCTTGTGTAAGCGGACTTTCTTCCCTGCTTATATCTGCCATATCACGTTTTAGCAAACTCATCTCTACCTCTTCAATCGTAAAATATTGTCCTTTACTACTAAACTCATCTTGTCTTCTTTTAGCACGCACATCCGGGTCGGCAATCATAAAGATCTTTAATTCTGCTTTTGGAAAAACATGTGTGCCAATATCCCTTCCATCCATTACAACAGCCTTCTTTTTGCCCATTAAACGCTGTAAGGCAACCATTTTTTCGCGAACTTCTTTTATGGCGCTTACTTTACTTACAAGGCCGCTTACTTTCATGGTTCTTATATCACGTTCAACATCAACGCCATTTAAAAGAATATCAGAGTTGTGCGTTTTTGGATTTACCTCAAACTCAACTTCTATTTTTGGTAATGCTTTTAATAAGGCTTTGATATTGATATTATCGTTTTCATCAATGATCTTGTTTTCTAGCGCGTATAAAGTAGCTGCGCGGTACATGGCGCCGGTATCAATATAATTATAACCTAATTTTTGGGCCAATGCTTTAGCCAGCGTACTTTTTCCGCAGCTACTGTATCCATCTATGGCTATAGTTATTTTTTGCATTGCCATAAATTTACAAATTTCTTTTTTGTAAAAGATTGGGCCGATACAAACTTTTTTTGTTTTTTAGCACTAAAAATTTGATAAGACTTTGTATGAATATCTTGTATTCGGAGGATAACTTTACTTTTAAAAAGTTATTAAAAAAGGCCGTAAACTTTTGCTTTTAATTTAAATTTGCCCTTTAATTAAAATGATATGAAGGCAGACGTACTTTTGGGATTACAATGGGGTGACGAAGGAAAAGGTAAAATAGTAGATGTTTTAACTCCTGATTATGATATTATTGCCCGTTTTCAGGGTGGGCCAAATGCCGGGCATACCTTAGAGTTTAATGGCATTAAACACGTGTTGCATACAATTCCAAGTGGAATATTTCACCCAACGGCCATTAACATTGTTGGAAATGGGGTTGTTATAGATCCGGTAATTTTTCAAAAAGAAATTGAAGCCTTATCAAAATTAGGTGTTGATGTGAAATCAAAATTATTGATCAGTAAACGTGCGCATTTAATTTTACCAACTCATCGTTTAATTGATGCCGCAAGCGAAGCCGCCAAAGGAAAAAATAAAATTGGTTCTACTTTAAAAGGTATTGGTCCAACCTACATGGACAAGACAGGTAGAAATGGTTTACGTATTGGTGATATTGAAACAAATGAGTTTAAAGAAAAATATAATACGTTAGTTGAAAAACATAAACAATTATTATCATTCTATAATTTTGAATATAATTTAGCTGAGTTGGAGCCAACCTGGTTCGAAGCCATTGAATCGTTAAAAGAATTACAATTTGTTGAAACCGAACATTATTTAAATACCGCGATGGTTTCGGGTAAACGTGTTTTAGCAGAAGGTGCACAAGGTAGTTTATTAGATATTGATTTTGGGTCTTACCCATTTGTTACAAGCAGCAATACAATTTGCGCAGGCGCTTGTAATGGGTTGGGAATTGCACCAAATAAAATTGGCAATGTTATTGGAATTTTTAAAGCCTATTGCACACGTGTTGGCAGCGGACCATTTCCAACGGAACTTGAAAATGAGACAGGCGAAAAGATACGCCAGATAGGACGCGAATTTGGAAGCACTACAGGAAGACCTCGTCGTACCGGTTGGTTAGACATTCCTGCATTAAAATATGCAGTTATGGTTAATGGTGTTACAGAATTAATGATGATGAAGGCGGATATTTTGAGCGAGTTTGAAACTATTGAAGTTTGTACACATTATAATTATAACGGACAGGTAATTGATTATTTACCTTACAATATCGATCCAAATTATCTTAAGCCAATTACAACACCTTTAAAAGGTTGGAACAAAGATCTTACAGCAATTGAAAATAAGAACGACCTGCCAAAAGAATTAATGGACTATGTTCGTTTTATTGAGAAAGCGGTTGATACAAAAATTACTATTGTATCTGTTGGTCCGGATAGGAAGCAGACAATAAGAATGTAAGGTATTTGAACTAAACTTTATTGGCTTAGTTCAAATGATATCTCACTAACTTTCTTTCTACACTGGAAGTCATTGATAAAAATAACGGTTGCGTTTGCGTTATCATTCCTATATTTTTAGCAAATCGTGTATTCATATATCTTAAAGGAACGCCTTGTGCCCAGTTGGGATGAATGTTATATTTTTTTTGGAAATTAGATGTGGTAAAAGTTCCTGCAGGTACGATTATAGAAAGGTCTTTATCCGTCATTTTGGAAATGGCTTTTTCAATTGTATCGGCTGGAGACTGTGGATCAACAACAAAATTATTTGCGAAAATTGTTGTAAAATCATTGGCAGAAAAGATTATCTCACCATGAGAATTAATAATGTGATTAGACGAATCGCGCAAAAGATTCTGATAAGAAAAAAGAGGCGAGAAATTTTTAAGCTTAAAAAATTTCGAGCCGCGAATTAATGAATCACTTACAATGTAACAACTATCATAAGATATTGTCGGCGTTTCGTTACCCTGCGAATCTACATTGATCTCCTGATAGATCCAATAGTTACCAATCTTTAATTGCACATATGCTGCTGAGTTTAAGTGTTCCGCTACTGTTGGTGTTGGTGCCATTGCCTCTTCGGGTTCAGCATCTTTCTTTTTACAACCTTGCACTAGGGCAATAGTAAATATCAACATACAATAAAGTAAGTTCTTCATTTTGTTTTAAATTTTATGGATTTAATTTAAAAACGGGAAGGTTCTTTAAATATTGTGCAGAAAGTTTATTATTCCGGCTGAGCTATTTCTTTTTTGTAAGCGCCAGGAACTAATTTTAATGAGCGCCAAATCATAAACCCGCCAACCATAATAAATGGAATGCTGAGCAGTTGCCCGTTATTAAAAAGATGATCGTTCTCGAAAGCAGCCTGGTTCTCTTTTAAAAACTCATCAAAAAAGCGTTCGGTAAAAAGTAAAACACACATTAAGCCAAACATAAAACCCGGACCAACGTTATCGCGTTTATTTTTCCAAAGCCAATACATAAGTATAAATAAGAAAAAACAAAAAATTGCTTCGTATAACTGGGCAGGATGGCGCGGTAAATTATCTTCCTGCGCAAAAATAAAAGCCCAGGGCACATCGGTAACTTTTCCAATAATTTCACTATTAATTAAATTACCTAAACGAATGCACATAGAGGCTAATGGCACAACAACTACCAAACGGTCAAATAACCAAAGCCAGCTTTCTTTTTCTTTACGGCAATATAATATCATAGCAATTATAATTCCAATAGCACCGCCATGACTAGCTAAGCCACCTTCATAAACTTTTAAAATATTTAGGGGATGAGAAAGATATCCTTCAATTAACACACCATTTGGTAATGTTTCGTCGAACCATGGGCCATAAAACAAACAATGGCCAAGGCGTGCGCCTAAAACTGTTCCTAAAATTATATACAGGGTTAAAGTGTCCAAAGCCTTGTCAGAACGCTTTTCGGCTTTAAAAATACGATTCATAAAAAAATGACTGGTAATAAAAGCTAAGGCCCACATTAAGCCATACCAGCGCACAGGCCAATCAATTCCGGGAATTGTAAAGATCTCGGGAGATGGGTCCCATTTTATATAGTTTAAGATCATAGAGTGTAAAAATAAGAATATAAAGATGGATTATTGATAATTTTTTTGTTGTAACAAGAGAATGTAAATCTTAAATCGCAAATCTTTGTTAATTTTGCGCCAATGATAAATGCAGCCATATTTGCAAGTGGGGAAGGAACCAATGCTGAGAATTTATTTAATTATTTTGCAAACGATCCACGCATAAAAATTAAACTGGTTATTACCAATAAAGATGATGCCGGAATAATTGCACGCGCCGAGAAACACAAAAAAAACGTACAAATAATCAGTAAAGCTGCTTTAGAAAATTATACTGATAAGTTTATTGAATTCTTAAAAGTAGAGAAGATAGACCTAATTATTTTAGCAGGTTTTTTAATAAAGATCCCCGAAGCATTTATAAAAGCATTTCCAAATAAGATCATCAATCTTCATCCCGCTTTATTGCCAAATTATGGGGGTAAAGGCATGTATGGTTTAAATGTGCACAAAGCGGTAATCGAAAATAAAGAAAAAGAAAGCGGCATCACTATTCATTTTGCGAACGAAGAATATGATAAAGGAGAAATCATCCTACAAGCAAAATGTGTTATCGATCCTGATGAAACGCCTCAATCACTTTCAAAAAAAATACAGGCATTAGAGTTTGAACATTTGCCCAAGGCAATCGAAAAATTCCTATAATATTATTTAACGGTAATGTAGATCTGCTCCTGTAAATTATCAGGATGATAGCTGCAATAAATACTATAAGAGGCAGAGTCGTTAAAGGTAAATTGCCATTGATCGCCTGTTTTTACCTTACCACTTGCAAAAGCCTTGTTAACTTCGGTAGCAGAATGGTTAGCGTTATCTTTATTTATAAAGGTTATAGTAGTGCCCTTTTTTATATTAAGCAAAGTAGGGTTAAAACGCTTATATAAGAACCAAACCTCGTTTTCGCCCTGTGGAGCAGAATCTTTTTTCTTGCAAGAAAAAACAATAAGGATCGAAAGAAGAAGTAAGGATATTATTAGTTTCATTTGTTGAACGGTTAATACTACAAAGATAAAGTTTATTTTTAAGCTTTAAATGGGATATTATTTCGTTTTTAGGGAATAAATTACTCAATACGGGCAAACAGCAACTTTAAGTTAAACTTAAGTTTACGGAACAGATAAGCCTAAAACGTCTTCTATCATTGCCTTACCTTAGATTGTGCCGTAAAATATTTGAATGAAATTTTAATGTTTGGTTTCAGGCACAGGATTATTAACTAGTTATATATAACCTAACTTTTATGATCCTAAATTATTTAAAATGAAAAAATTTATTTTTAGTGCTGTTTTACTTGTAGCATTTACAACTAACAGCCTTGCGCAAAACACAACCGATAATCGCGAAAAATTCCAAATAGGTTTAAAAGCCGGAGCTAATTACTCAAACGTGTATGACGGCCAAGGCGAAGAGTTTAAAGCTGATGCTAAAGTTGGTTTTGCAGGTGGATTTTTTATGGAATTGCCTTTTGGAAAATATTTTGGAATTCAACCTGAGTGTTTATATTCTCAAAAAGGATTTAAAGCAGAAGGTAAATTTCTTAATAACAAATATCAATTCACAAGAACTACTACTTACCTTGATATTCCCATTCAGCTTGCATTTAAACCCAGCGAGTTTATTACATTACTTGCGGGTCCACAAATTTCTTATCTCATTTCTCAAAAAGATGTTTTTACCAGTACGCCTAATAGCTACGAACAAGAGCAGGGATTTAAGAATGATAATCTTCGTAAAAATGTTTTTGGGGTTGTTGGCGGAATTGATGTGAATATAAAACATATTACAATAGGAGCCAGAGCCGCTTGGGATTTACAAACTAATAGAGGCGACGGTACATCTTTTACCCCGCGCTATAAAAATGCTTGGTTTCAAGGAACAATTGCTTATAAATTTCATAGATCTTAATTGCTTTGCATTTGGTATAATTGAAAATAATTTTTCTTTAATGCCAAAAGCTCTTCATGTGTTCCCATTTCAATTATTTCGCCGGCCTGTAAATACAAAATCAGGTCGGCGTTTTTTAAACTCGAAATACGGTGGCTAACAATGATAGCAGTTTTGTTTTTCATTTCCTCTGTTAAATTATTTAAAATTAATTCCTCAGTCTCGGTATCCACAGCGCTTAAACAATCGTCAAAGATCAAAAGCTGTGGCCGATTTATTAAGGCGCGTGCAATAGATATACGCTGCTTTTGCCCACCGCTTAATGTAACGCCGCGCTCTCCAACAATCGTTTCATAGTTGGCCGGAAATGTCATAACATTATCATGCACCTGGGCGCGTTTAGCAGCATCTTCTATCTTTGACTTGTCGGTATTTTTATCGGCGCTGCCAAAAATAATATTGTTGGCAATGGTATCGCTAAAAAGAAAAACCTCCTGGGGTACAACACCCATATTTTTTCTTAATAAATGTAAATTATGCTGCTTGATGTTTTTATGATCTATAAGTATTTCTCCTTTTGTTACATCGTATTGGCGGGTAATTAAGTTAAGGATGCTGGATTTACCACTTCCTACTTTACCGGTAATACCAAGTGTTTGACCTTGTTTTAATTTGAATGAAATATTTTTTAAGGCCTGTATATTATTTTCGGGATAAATAAAATCCACATTCCTAAACTCTATTTCGCCATTAATAAAATAAGTATTGGTGTTTGAATTTGTAATGGAAGGTTTTGTATTTAAAAATTCGTTTATTCTTTCCTGCGAAGCTGCAGCGCGCTGTACCAAAGAAGTTACCCAACCTAACGAAGCAAAAGGCCAGGTAAGCCTAAAAACATAAAGAATGAACTCAGTAATATTGCCGGGCTCTATTTTATTTTGAATAGTTAATTTACCCCCATACCAAACGGTAAGTAAAACACTTAAGCCAACCATTAATACCATAGCGGGACCAAAAAATGCCTCGATGGTTGCTAATTTTAAAGCTGTTCTTTTATAGGTTTCATTTTTCTCCTCCATTTTTCCAACAAAAAAAGTTTCTCTCGCATAGGCTTTAATTACCCGAATGGCACTAAAAGTTTCCTGCGCCTGAGTGGTTAAATTGCCAAGTTCTTTTTGTACTTGTCCGCTTTGTTTATTGATCATATCCGACACACGATAGATGAGATAAGAAAGTACAGGAAGCGGTAAAAACACAATAAGCGTTAACTTAACATTTACACTTAACATAAATATAAGAACAGTAATAGTTGTAACAATAGTATTGGCCAGGTACATAATTGCAGGGCCGCTATACATCCTTACTTTGCCAACATCTTCGCTGATTCGGTTCATCAGGTCACCGGTTGTATTTTGTTTAAAAAAGCTGGCATCTAATACCTGGTAATGTGCATATATCTCGTTCTTTTGATCATATTCAATATGCCGGCTCATTACAATAATGGTTTGTCGCATTAAAAATAAAAATAAACCGCTTGTAAGCGCAAGTCCTAAAATGGTTAAACCGTAAGTAACAAAAACTCCTGAGCCATCGGTTGTATTCGTTTTAAAAACCTCAATGATCTTGTTGGTACCATTCCTGATAATAACACCCTGATAAGTACTAAAAATGGTGGATAATGAAACAAACAAAATACCACATAAAAAATGCCATTTATATTTAAGAAAATAAAAGTTAATTGCCTTAAGATGTTTCACGGTGCAAAGGTAATTTTAAAATTATTCTTAATACAATAAATACCGTTTTCTTTTGTTTGGAATACCAAAAAATACCATAACTTTGCCCCACTTCAACCAAAAACACAATGGAAGTCACAACTTTAAAAAACTCCGATCTATCTAAAGATCCCGTTATTGGCCAAATGAGCCTTCACAATCATGAGCAAATTTTATTTTGTAATGATAACGCAACCGGCTTAAAAGCCATAATTGCAATACATAATACGGTGCTTGGGCCATCATTGGGCGGCACACGCATGTGGAATTATGCTAACGAAATGGAAGCGTTGCACGATGTGTTGCGTTTATCGCGCGGCATGACCTATAAATCATCTGTTGCCGGTTTAAATCTTGGTGGTGGAAAAGCTGTGATCATTGGTGATGCAAAAAGCATTAAGAGCGAAGCTTTACTGCGTCGCTTTGGAAAATTTGTAGACAGCCTTGGTGGTAAATACATTACTGCCGAAGATGTGGCCATGACCAGCCGCGATATGGAAATTATTAAAATGGAAACCGACTATGTAAGTGGTTTACCTGAAAATATGGGTGGTAGCGGCGATCCTAGTCCTGTTACTGCTTATGGTGTTTATGTAAGTATGAAAGCCAGCGCTAAAGAAGTTTGGGGTAACGATAGCCTCAGCGGAAAAAAAGTTTTAGTGCAAGGTATTGGCCATGTTGGCGAAGTACTCGTAGATCATTTAACCAAAGAAGGCGCAAAAGTTTATATTAACGATATTAGCGAAGAGCGCTTAAAAGCAGTTTCGGGAAAATATAAAGCTGAAGTTGTTGCGGCCGATAAAATGTTTGATCTTGATATTGACATTTATGCACCGTGTGCACTTGGTGCAACTGTTAATGATGATACTTTGAACTGTTTAAAATGCAAAATAATTTGCGGAGCGGCAAATAATCAATTAGCGGATGAAAAAGTACATGGCGCTTTGGTTGCCAAAAAAGGAATTTTATATGCGCCAGATTTTGTTGTAAACGCCGGTGGGATCATTAACGTGTTTTATGAATTGGAAGGTTACAATAGAGAGAGAGCGCTTTCGCATGCAGAAAAGATCTACGATACAACTTTTAATTTGTTTCAACTAGCAAAAAAAGAAAATATCTTAACCTATCAGGCTGCAAATAAATTAGGCGAACAACGTATAGAAGCTATTGCACGCATCAACGCTGTGTTGTAATTAGTGAAATAAATGAGCTTAAGCAGATTTTAATTAGTGATTGGAACAGCTTAGTGTAAATTAGAGAAATTAGTGGCTAAAAAAGTCCGGGTTAAATTTTATAATTAGTGGCTTTATGTTGAATAGGAGATTTTTAAGAATAAAAGTAATGCAGTCTTTGTATTCGTATTTTCAACACGAAAAAGCAGACATGGCTCATTTCGAAAAAGAAATGTTCAAAAGCCTCGACAAGATTTTTGAACTGTATCTTTCTATTTTAGATTTGGTTAGCGATATTCATCATGTAGCGTTGGTAATGATGGATGAGAACAAGAACAAACGTTTGCCAAATTCAGCCGATCTTGATCCTAATTTAAAATTCGTAAAAAACTCATTGCTAATTGGAATTTCAGAAAATAAAGAACTGAAAACACAATTGGAAAAAAGAAAGGTATCATGGCAAAATGATTTTGATGTGGTGCGTAAATTATTTGTAGAGATCAGAAATGGCGAATCGTATAAAGCCTACATGGCATCTGCATCGTCAAGTATTTCAGAGGATAGGGATTTTGTGATCTCGATAATTACCGAGCATTTAAGCGAGAACGAAGTGTTGATCTCTTTATTTGAGGAAAAAAACATTCATTGGGCCGATGATACATTTGTAGCATTTAATTCTGTGATCAGGAATTTTGAAGATTTTAACGGTGAGTTTAAATTAAGTCCTTTATTAAAAGATGAAAAGGACGATATGGAATTTATGAGTGAGCTTTTCAAAAAAACCATCATTTACCGCCAGCAATTTGAAGAACTGATAGGACGTCACACACAAAATTGGGAAGTAGACCGTATTGCTAATATGGATATGTTATTAATGCAAATGGCTTTAGCAGAGATCATGCACATTCCAAACGTGCCTGTAAAAGCATCTTTGAATGAATACATTGATATCAGCAAAGAATATAGTACACCAAATAGTAAAGTATTTGTGAATGGTGTGCTTGATAAAATTATTGCAGAACTAAAACGCGATAATAAAATTTCTAAAACGGGTAGGGGATTGAAAGAGAATTAATTCTTTAATGCTTTTAAAAAACGCATT
Source organism: Bacteroidota bacterium (assembly GCA_013697245.1). Taxonomy (GTDB): domain Bacteria; phylum Bacteroidota; class Bacteroidia; order B-17B0; family Aurantibacillaceae; genus Aurantibacillus. Next base: position 20,144 of record JACCXH010000064.1, on the reverse strand, counting down.
TTCCCGCTTAAGTCCTTTATTAATTCAACTGTTTTAAATTGTTTGCTAGCTTTAGCATACCCCAAAACATTCTCTGCCGTTAAAGGATTCAACTCAAAATACAATTTGCCTTTTGCCTTTAATTTTTGTTGACAGAGATCGATGATCTTTTTATAAAAAATTATATCATCCTTTCCATTTACAAATAAGGCCATGTGCGGCTCGTTATCAATTACCGGTTTGGTTAAAAGATCCCTTTCGTTTTCTTTAATATAGGGTGGATTACTAATTATTATATCAAAACTACCTGCCATCTTTTTAAGTACTTCTTTTTCGTTCAGAATATCCGCTTCCATAAAAATAATTTCTGTTTTATTTAATGCTGCATTTTTTTTGGCAACATTTAAGGCTTCAATGCTAATATCGCAAGCATAAACGATACTATTTGAATTGTTTTTTTTGATCGAAACCGGAATGCATCCACTACCGGTGCCAATATCTAAAAATGATAAAGCACTTTTGTTTTCTTTTAAAATAAGATCTACTAATTCTTCCGTTTCAGGCCGTGGAATTAAAACATTTTTATCTACATAAAATTTTAAATTATAGAACCAGGCTTCTTTTAAAATGTATTGGATGGGGACATTGGTTTTTAATTCTTTGCAGCAAAAATATAATTTCAAAAGGTCACTTTGATTAATGTTGGATTCCTTTTTGGTCAATATATCTGTTCTTGAAAAGCCCAGGTAATGTTCAAGCGCCAGGTGTAAAATAGCATCAATTTCAGAGCTATCGTAAATAGTGTTTAATTCTGAATGATAAAAAGAAATAAGGTCTTTAAGTGAGTTCGATGCAATACGCATGGTTTAATTTGCCTTGATCAGTTTAAAAACCATATTGTCGTTTGCTGTAATTATTTTTACAAATAACAAACCGCAGGCCTGGTTAAATTTCTCAGCGGATAATTTATAAGAGTCGCCGTTAACAGTGTCTTCAAATAATAATTTTCCATCCACCGAATAAACAAAGATCTTGCCCGATAAATTACTTTCAAAATTAAACGTGACCTTGTCCGAAAATGGATTTGGAAAATAACGAACATTATTATTCAAGGTATTATCATTTAATTTTGTGATGATACAGGTCATGGCTGCTAAACCATCTAGTTTACCATAACCCCATTTGTAATTTGGCAAGGCTGAGCCGGTATAAGCATCCTGATAAGCACAATTTGTAATAGCATTTTTAACCTGTATGCTTGTAGCGTTAGGATATTTTTGCAAATATAAAGCAGCTAAACCTGCAACAACCGGCGATGCAGCAGAAGTGCCGCCACCCTGAACGTGAAAACTACCTTGTGCTACAACCTGCGGGGCGTTAGCAAGTAAATTTGCTTGCATGCCTAAAGCCATAGCGCTAAAAACGCCCGCACCAGTTGCCGAAATATCCGGCTTTTGTTTATTGGTACGTGTTGGGCCCCAACTACTGCTTGCCGCCAGTGTATTTACATTTTCACCCGGGTTTAAAGCAGCCCAGCTTTGCAGGGTATTGGTAACATCGTAATACATATTTACATTAACATAGTTGGCAACTGTTGTTATATCATCCAGGCACTGAAAACTTGTAACAATGGTACTATTGAAGTCTGGAAGAACATATTTCGAAATAAATGGATAAAATGCTGCTGAAGGCAAGCCGGTTGAAATAAAATCAAAGTTCCAGGCATCGTGTAAGCCAACCCCTTTACTTTCGATGCGCCATTTTAAATTTAAAGTATCTGCAATAATATTAATATAAAGTTCATAAACACCGTCGGGGTTTATACTGGCTGACGTTTTTATGATACCAATTCTATTACCATTAAATTTAAGTGTATCGCTTTGTACAGATGTTAAACCATAATTATATGGTTTAAATCCAATTCTGCCCAAATTAAAATTATTGGTCCTGTTAGCGCCTACACTAATTTGTACATTTTTAATATTATTTGTATCAGCATAGCACCAGTATTGTAAGCTGGCATTTGCATTTTTTATCCACGTAAAACTTGTATCATTTAATGGCGGTTGTGTTTTTACGTGATGTTTTATATTTCCTGCGTTTCCGGCAGCGGCAACCATTACTCTGCCTGGAACATTTTGGATCATGCTCTGAATTAATTTTGCTTCAAGATCTGTTCCATCATGACTACCATAATAACCACCAACACTGGCATTTATAACGCAAGGCTTACCAAGTAAAGTGGCTTTACTAAAAATATATTGTACCGCATCGGCAATTGTTGGACCAGACGAATTAAAGTCAAGCGCAACTACTACAATGTCAGCTTTTGAAGCAACACCTTCGTGCGTACCATTGGCTAAACCATTACCTGTTGCAATGCCACAAACATGTGTGCCATGGCCAAAATGCGGAAGATCATTATGTGTACACTGGTTGGCGTTTATTTGTGCGTCGGTCCATTCTATACCATAATTGTAAGGCTGAGGTATGGTTGATCCGGTAACTTGTACCTGGTCCCACAAAAATTTGATCCTGCTATTACCAAAAGAATCTTTAAAATCAGGATGAGCAAAATCAGTTCCTGAATCAATTATGCCAACCACAATTCCAGTTCCATCATAGGGCATGGTAAGTGGCAGTGAACCAAGCTTTACAGGTTTTATGCGGTTCTTAACAACCATGGTATCGTTCATGGTTTGTTTTCCGGGTTCAATAAATTCGGCGTAAGAAATAATTTTATTTTCTATTAGTTTTGATAATACAGATAGGTTGCACGAAATAGAAGCAATGTTACCTGCAGCATAATTAAATTTACAGTTGAATTCTTTTTGTGCAGACATTAATTTCGAAATATTTCCCTGCACCAGAACGGTGTGCTGAATAAAATTAGCACCGGCATCTAGTCTTACTTTTAATGCATTGTTCATATTCTTGTTTTGAGAGAATAAAAACAACTGAATCAGAAGTAAGGCAAATAAAAATTTTAGTTTCATTTTAATGTTATTTCGATTAAAATTAATTAAAAAACCCGACATTTGTCAATATGAGATCTAAATTATTGGTGTTATTATTTATTACACTTTTTAAAGGTGTTTTATTAAGCCAAAATGATAGTGTTGTTATACCGACAGATCTAAATATACCTGATGCTGTTTATATCACCTATAATGATTTCAGGTATAATAAAGGGATCTTAAAAGACCAAATAGTTTCTTCTGGGAATAAAGATCAATTGGATTTTGTTGGAAAAGCATTGGATAAAGAGGTCTTTAGTTTTACAGATGGCCAAAAAAGCGGCGAAGTAAAATCAAAAATTGTCTGGGGTTTTTTTCAAAACAAAACGCTTTACATAAATTATAAAGGAAGTTTTTACCGCGTTCCGGTATTTGGTTCAGTGTGTTATTTAGTGGCAACTGTAGAAGTAGTAGGCGTAGGGTTTTATGATCCCATGTTTGGATACGGATCGGGAAGAAGGCAAGAGGTGAGAGAGTTTTTAATTAATTTTTATGATGGAATGATTACTGAGTTTAGTATGTCGGGTGCAGAATTATTATTGAGCCGTGATAAATTAATTTATGCCGAATATAAAGAATTAAGTAAGCGTAAACAAAGAGAACAGATCTTCAGATATTTAAGAAAATATAACGAAGCCCACCCTGTTTATTTTCTAAAATGAGTTTTTTAACATTTAGATAGAATTAGTTCAACTTTTATTAAAAATTCTTTAACTTTCTTAAACAATTAGTTTATTAATTGGTTATCTTTGCGTGATGTAACATTTCTATTTATTGAATTGATTATAATATTTATTAAACAAAGAAAAAATGACAAAAATTTACAAATCAATCTTAAGCTTAGCTTTACTTTTTGCAGGTGTAAAAAGTAATGCTCAGGTGTCCGCCTATAGCTTTTCACAGCTGGCAGGAACCTATAATGCTATCCCGATCAGCGGACCAACAACTACAGCTATTGCTGTTGGTAACTTTGACGATAATGTTTTTGCCAATATTCCAATTGGTTTTAACTTCAACTTTAATAATACAACTTATTCATCCATAGCATTAAATGTTAATGGATGGATCTGTATGGGAACAGTAACCCCCTTTAGTTCTTATACGCCAATTAGTACGGGTTCATTTAACGATGTGGTCTCCTTTTTTGGAAAAGATCTACAGCTCGGGCCTGCTCAAACTTGTACTACCACAAGTGGAAGCAATGTTATTAATTTAACTTACCCTGCCGCTAATGCTTTTAGCGTAGGTGATACTTTGTTTGGAACGGGTATTCCTTTAAATGCATCTGTTACAGCCATTTCAGCCGGTAATATGACTATTTCGGCAAATGCCACCGCAGCCGGCACCTCTGTTTATAATAAGGGATCTATTTCTTATCAGGTTTCGGGTGTTACGCCAAATCAGGTATTTACCATTCAATGGAGAAGAGTTGGAAGATGGTCAAACACTTCTACAGGTTTAGATGATTATATGAATGTCCAGATCAAATTATATCAAACTACGAATGTTGTTGAAATTATATACGGCAACTGCGGAACGAATAATATCACGGCTTTTGCCGGAGAAGTTGGATTAAGAGGTTTAAGCAATGCTGATTTTAACAACCGTTCGGTAACAACATCTTATGCTGCGTCCACTCCGGGAGCAGTAAATAGTGCGGTAGCTAATTTTAGCGCCGGTTTAGCCCCAACAAGCGGTCAGATCTATCGTTGGACCCCTCCAACATCTTGTGCTGGTTTTCCTAGCGCAGGTTCAGTAAGCGCTTCGCAAACAATTTGTCCTAATACAACTGCGGTTGTTTCAAATACAAGTTCTAATTCATTTACCGGAATTGTTTATCAATGGTTGCAGGCACCGGCTGCCGTTGGTCCTTGGTCAAATGTTACTACCGGATCTGGGTTTAACACGCAGGTTTTAACTACCGCTTCATTAACTACTTTAACTTTTTATAAATTAGTAATTACGTGTACTAACTCTGCACAAAGCGTTACAACAACGGTTACTTCTGTAAATCCAAATAATCCTGCTACACTTTGTTATTGCAATACAAACTTAGGTGGAAGTGGTTGCTCAGGAGATAATATCACTAACGTAACTATATTTGGAACACCATTAAATAATAACTCAACTTGTAACTCTAATGCCGTTAATGGTACTTATACACAATTTCCTCCGGGCCCAACTACTACTGCAACATTAAATGTTGGTCTTACTTATACTATAAGTGTAAATACCACGGCTAATAATATTGAGTCAGTATGGATAGATTATAATCAAAGTGGAACTTTTGACGTGAGTGAGCATACACAAATATGTCTTACCTCTATTGCTAATAATGCAACTCAGGCAACCTTCACCGTTCCAGCTACTGCATTATTTGGTCAAACAGGTATGCGTGTGCGTTCAAGAGCTACAGGAAATCCAAATGGACCACCTGACGCTTGTACGTCTTTTGGTTCTGGAGAAGCTGAAGATTATATTGTAACTATTGCCGCCGCTGCACCATGTGCCGGTACTCCGGGCGCTAACTCTGCTATTGCAAGCTTAACAACTGTTTGCCCTAACGGAACACAAACACTATCATTAGCCAATTCCTACACAGTTGGTGGTTTAACTTATCAATGGAGCAGTGCTCCTGCTGCAGCCGGCCCTTATACAGCAATTACCGGCGCAACTACTAGTGTTTTTGGGTTAACCAATATTACAACTACTTTATTTTACCGTGCTGTAATTACTTGTACAAATGGACCTGCCAGTACTACTTCTACTCCGGTTCAAATTGTTGTTACAAGTAATCCTTGCCAGTGTAGTGCATATTGCGCTTCAAATGCTACATCGGTTTCTAATGATGAGATTTTTAATGTTTCTATTGGAACGTTAAATAATACATCTAACTGCAGTCAAACAGGTGGCCCTGGCTCTATTTTGAACGAATATTCAAATTATTCAGGATTAATAGCAGCTCCAACCCTTACTGCCGGATCAACCTATACATTAAATGTTACTGTAGGTATGTGCGGTGCTTTTGGAAACTCAGGTATTGTTACTGCTTATATGGATTTTAATAATAACGGTTCGTTCACCGATCCGGGTGAGACCGTTTATACTTCTTCATACACTCCGTTTGCAGTTACTGGAACAACTGTTACTGCTACAGTTACAATTCCTCCAACAGCATCTCCGGGTATAACGCGTATGAGAATAGTTGAAGTTGAAAGTTCTATTGCTCAGCCTCCTTGCGGAACTTATTTTGCTGGCGAAACAGAAGATTATTGTATTAATATTGGAGCTGCAGCCCCATGTGCAGGAGCTCCAGCCGCCAACTCGGCTTTGGCTACACAAACAAATGTTTGCCCTAACGGATCTTCTAACTTGAGTTTATCTACTTCTTATACTGTTGGTGGTTTAACATACCAATGGAGTACTGCTCCGGCAGCTGCCGGACCTTATACTGCCATTACAGGAGCTACATTAAGTACTTATTCTGCAACTAATATAACTACATCCTTATTCTATCGCGCCGTAATTACTTGTACAAATGGTCCGGCGAGCACAACATCAACTCCGGTTCAAATATTAGTTGGTGGAAGTCCTTGTCAGTGTGCTGCATATTGTGCATCTAATGCTACCTCTACTTTTGATGATGAGATCTTTAACGTATCTATTGGTACTTTAAATAACTCCTCAACTTGTGGCATGACAGGCGGTCCAACTTCCACTTTAAATTTATATTCTAATTACGCCGGTATTATTGCTTCACCTAACCTTGCAGCCGGTTTAAATTATACGTTAAGTATGACAGTTGGTGAATGTAATGGCAACTCATATTCAGGTATTGTAGAAGCTTATATGGACTTTAATCAAAACGGTTCGTTTGCAGATCCGGGTGAATTGGTTTATTCTTCTCCATATGGTCCTTTTGCAGTCGTTGGTACTACATTTACTACGGTTGTAACAATTCCTGCTAATGCAACTTTAGGTACAACAAGAATGAGGATAATTGCAGATGAATCATCTGTAAGCCCCGGAACTTGTTCGCCATATACATGGGGTGAAACGGAAGATTATTGTATTACTATTACTCCTGCTACTCCTTGTGCTGGTGCTCCCGCTGCTAACTCTGCTGTTGCGAGTGCGACACAAGTTTGTACCGGTGGCTTTTCTAATTTAAGTTTGGCAACTTCTTATACGGTTGGTGGATTAACCTATCAATGGTTTTCGGCTCCGGCATTAGCCGGACCTTATACTGCAATTGCAAGCGCTACTGCAGCCATCTATACAGCTACAAATATTACCGCTGCTACTTTTTATAAAGCCGTAATTACTTGTACAAATGGTCCTGCCAGTACTACTGCAACTCCGGTTCAGGTTGTAATTTTAGGCGCGCCGGTTTATGCTACTGTTCCATTTTTAGAGAACTTTGACAATACTTGGCAAAACCGTTGTGATAACCACAACGTACCGGTTGCAGCAAACTGGGATAGTAATCCAACAACCGGAAACCAATCATGGAGACGACAAGATGATGGCGCCACAGCTTTATGGTCTTCTACTTTTGGAACGGTTACTCCTTTAGCCGGAGCAGGTTGTGCCAATTTCCATAGCTATGATGTATTTTCTCCGAACACCGGTAATTTAGATTTGTATGTAAATATGAATTTATCAAGTACTTATACGGTTTCTTTTTATTACAAAAATTCAAGCGGATCCGATTCATTACAAGTCTTCTTTTCTAACAACGGCGGTGCTACTTACACTTATAAATCTACTTATACGGTTGACGCTATTTGGAACAAGAAAACGATCTTATTGCCTGCTGTTAGCTCATCATCTTGCGTTTTAAGATTTCTAGCTACGGGTGATTTTGGTGCCGATGATATTGGAATTGATAGTTTACAGATACAAAGTGCTTGCGCTGCACCAAACGTTACTTTAGCTGCTTCGCAAACCACAATTTGTAGCGGAACACCTGTTACGTTAACAGCTTCGGGTGCTACTACTTACACTTGGAATACAACTGCGACTACAAGTTCTATTTCTGTTACTCCATCGGTTACTACTTCTTATACTGTAATAGGTGAAAATACACCTGGATGTCCTAATACTAAAACTGTAAGTATTACGGTTAAACCATCACCTACACTTTCTGTCTCCGCGGCACCAACGCTTTCGCTTTGCCCTGGTATGAGTACTACTTTAACAGCTGTTTCAAGTGCCGGTAACTACACATGGGCACCTGGTGGACAAACTACTTCTGCTATAAGTGTTACTCCTGCAATTTCTACAGTTTATAATGTTGCTACCACTAACAGTGTTGGTTGTGTTACCAACTCTAATGTTACAGTATTTGTGGTTGTTTGTACAGGTTTAGCTAAGAATACGGTGATTGATAATAATACGTTCATCTATCCAAATCCAAATAGTGGAAATGTGAATGTTGTTATTGAGAACAGTAATGGAAGTTACATATTCGAGGTTATGGATCTTTCAGGAAGATTAGTTTATAGAACTACTTTAAACAAGTCTGAAAGTGCTGTAAACATTAAAGAATTAGCCAATGGAATGTACACTTACAAGGTTACTTCTTTAACTACTAAAGTTGCAATTAAAGAAGGTAAATTAATAAAAGAATAATTATCCTTAATTTTTAAAAAGGCGTTCTGTTTAACAGAACGCCTTTTTTGTTTTACCCCAATAATTATCGGGGTTGTTTACAGGTAAAAATAGTATCTTTAAAGCGCAAAATTATGAGCGTTTACGATAAATACGAAACAGTTATTGGTTTAGAGTGCCATATTCAGCTACTTACTAAAACAAAAATGTATAGTAGTGATGTGGCAGAATATGGTGCATTGCCAAACACAAATGTGAGTGCGGTAACTTTGGGTCACCCGGGCACTTTGCCGGTTGTAAATGCAAAAGCAATTGAGTTTGCCGTTAAATTAGGTATAGCGGTAAACGCAACCATTCGCGAAGAAAATCAATTTGCCCGCAAGAATTATTTTTATGCCGATCTTCCAAAAGGTTATCAAATTACCCAGGATAAAACTCCTATTTGTAATGGCGGTTATATTGTTGCCAAATTAAAAGATGGATCAACAAAAAAAATAGCACTTACCCGTATTCACATGGAAGAAGATGCCGGAAAAAGTTTACATGATATTGATCCTTTTGAAACATTAATAGATCTTAACAGGGCCGGTACGCCTTTATTAGAAATTGTTACAGAGCCTGATTTTAGAAGTGGTGAAGAAGCATACGCTTATTTGACTGAAGTAAGAAAGCTGGTTCGGTATTTGGATATTTGTGATGGTAATATGGAAGAAGGATCGCTGCGTTGCGATGCAAATATTTCTGTAATGCTAAAAGGCGCAAAAGAATTTGGAAAAAAAGTGGAAGTAAAGAACATGAACTCCTTCAGAAATGTTCAGCGCGCCATCGATTTTGAAATAAAAAGACAAATAGATCTAATTGAAGCCGGCGAATTAATTGCAGGCGAAACAAGAAGCTTTGACGCTGTTAAAGGTTTAACTTTTTCTCTCAGAAGTAAAGAGAACGCCAATGATTACCGTTATTTTCCGGAGCCCGATCTTCAACCGGTTTTTGTTACACAGGAGTATATCAAAAAAATAAAAGGCAACATGCCAACTTTGCCCGATGAACTTTTTAATACCTATACAAAAAATTACAAGCTTACCGAATACGATGCTTTACAGTTAATCGATCTTAAAGAGGTAGCTGCCTATTATAATAAACTGGTAACATTTACAACCAATTACAAAAGTGCTGCCAATTGGGTAATGGGTCCAATTAAAGCGTATTTGAACGAAAACGCATTAACTATTTCCGAATTTACATTAGACCCTAAAAAGATTGCCGAAATAATTTCATTGATAGATGAAGGAAAAGTAAGTAATGCAGCTGCATCTCAAAATATTTTTCCGGCTTTAATGAATAACCAGGAAAAAACCCCGGAACAAATTGCTAAAGAATTAGACCTTTTGCAAAATAGTAATAGCAATGAGTTGCAAGATCTTATTAACTCAGCGCTTTCAAAATTCCCTGAAAAAATAACAGAATATAAGAATGGAAAAATTGGTTTGTTAGGAATGTTTGTTGGCGAAGTAATGAAACTAAGTAAAGGCAAAGCCGATCCAAAATTATTGAACCAATTAGTAAAAGAAACCCTTGAAAAATAAAATTATGTTTAAAACAATTAGCGCCGTTGCAGTAGTAGCAATATTATGTGGCTGCGGCGAGACCAAAAAAAATGGCAACTTTGAATTGAAAGGCACTTTAAGCAATTCAACCGGCGAAACGATCTATTTGGAAAAACTGATCAATCCACAACCTGTAACGGTTGATAGTACTGTGGTTGACGAGAAAGGTAATTTTGAGTTCAAAAACTATACACCAAACATTGGTTTTTACCGCATCAAATTAAATCAACAAAATTTTGCCATGTTGGTTTTGGATAGCAATGATAAAATTAAAGTTACCGCCAATATAAAAGATCTTGGTAATACTTATAAAGTGGACGGCTCGCCTGAAACTACTTTGTTTGTAGAGTATAATGAGATCACCAAGAAAAAGAATATCCAAATGGATTCGTTGAATCAGGCTTTCCAGGCAATTGTTCAAACCATTAAAATGGATTCTTTAAAAATGGATTCATTAAGTGGCATTTTCGAAAAACCATTCAATAGTATTATGGATGCTTACAATGCAGCTATGGGCGAAAAAATCCTGAAGAATTATGATAAATATGCTTCCATGATTGCAATACAAGGTATGGAGCCGGATAAATATTCGGACGTGTACAAAAAATTAGATGAGGGCTTAAATAAAAAATTTCCGAAAGATAAAGGCGTAAAGATCTTTCACGAAGTAGTAACTAAAATGTTGGCAACAACTATTGGTCAAACAGCTCCTGAAATTGTTTTACCAACACCCGATGAAAAAGAATTAGCATTATCATCTTTTAGAGGAAAAATTGTATTGGTAGATTTTTGGGCCAGTTGGTGCGGCCCATGCAGAAAAGAAATGCCAAATGTGGTAAAAGCTTATGCAAAATATAAAGACAAAGGTTTTGAGATCTTCGGTGTTTCACTCGATCAGGATAAAAGCCGTTGGGTAGAGGCTATTGCAAAGGATGGCATTACCTGGCCACAAGTAAGCGACCTTAAATATTGGGATAGTTATGCGGCTAAATTATATGCCGTAGAAGGAATTCCTTATACCGTTTTATTAGATAAAGAAGGAAGGATCCTTGCGAAGAACTTAAGAGGTGTTGAGTTGGAAAAAGCTATTGAGAAAGCGATAGCAACAAAATAATTGTTGAGCAAATTTACAAACATAATAGTCTTAGATCGCTACAAATGGCTTGTGGCGATTTTTGTTATTAGCACTCATCTATTTTCACAGCAACCTTATTTTCAGCAAGAAGTAAATTATAAAATTGCGGTAAACTTAAACGATGTTACGCATACTTTGCGTGCCACAGAAGAAATTCAATACATCAATAACTCCAACCAATCGTTAAGTTATATTTATTTTCATTTATGGCCCAATGCCTATAAAGATCATTCAACGGCGCTTGCAGCCCAGTTACTTTTACACAAAAAAACAGACTTTTATTTTTCTAAGCCCGAAGAAAGAGGTTTTGTTGATAGTTTGAATTTTAAAGTAAACGGCAAACAAATACAATGGGAACTTGACAAAGAGAATATTGATATCTGTAAACTTATTTTAAATGAACCATTAAGATCGTTAGATACAATTTTAATTACGACTCCTTTTTTTGTAAAGATCCCGGATGCTAAATTTTCGAGATTAGGCCATACACAGCAAGCCTACTTTATTACGCAGTGGTATCCAAAGCCGGCTGTGTTTGATAATGAAGGCTGGCATCAAATGCCCTATTTAGATCAAGGGGAATTTTATAGCGAATTTGGAAGTTTTGATGTAAAAATAACTTTGCCAAAAAATTATTTATTATCTGCTACCGGCGATAGGATAGAAGCGGATGAAGAGGAGTACTTTTTAAATGAAAATGTAAAACAAACTTTAGATCGCCTCGACAAACAAGATTACCGTGCCAAAGACATGGAGTTTCCTGCTTCTTCAAAAGAAACAAAAACAATTCGCTTTAAACAATTCAGGGTGCATGATTTTGCCTGGTTTGCCGATAAACGTTTTAATGTTTTGCACGATCAAATTGAATTGCCAGGAAATAAAAGAACAGTAGATACCTGGGTCTATTTCACTAACAAAAATTTTAATCTATGGAAAAACGCAATCACTTATGTGAACGAGTCAACCATTTTTTATTCATATTTAAATGGTGATTATCCCTACAATCACGTCACCGCAATTGACGGAACTATTATGGCCGGTGGCGGCATGGAGTACCCGAACATTACCGTTATTGGTGATATGAGCAACGAGTTTGATCTTGATGTAACAATTGCTCATGAAGTAGGCCACAATTGGTTCTATGGCATATTAGGAAGCAATGAGCGCGATCATCCCCACATGGATGAGGGATTAAATTCGTTTTACGAGATGCGTTACATGCGCGCAAAATATCCCGAGAAAAAAATATCCGATCTTATTGGTATTGACGAGAATTTAAATTTATTTGGTGTAAATAAAGTTGAGTACTGGCGCGAAAAAGAAATGGCTTATTTTATTGCCGCTAAATCAAGAACGGACCAGACTTTGGATATTCCTTCACAGGATTTTACAGAATTTAATTATGGAAGTATTGTATATAGTAAAACCTCGGCTATTTTTGATTACCTGGCAGATTACATGGGCGAAGAGAACCTGGATAAAGCCATGAAGTTCTATTACGAACAATTTAAATTTAAACACCCTTCGCCAAAAGACCTTGCAAAAACTTTGAATTTTTTTAGTGGATTAGATCTGAATTGGTTCGCCGGAAATTTAATTTCAACTACTGATAAGATCGATTATAAAATAAAAAGCCTTAAAAAAAATAAGGACGGAAGTTTTCAAATAAAAATAAAAAATAAAACAGGTGTTGCAACGCCGTTGAATATTTATGGCTTTAAAGATAAAAAATCGGTAGGCCTTATTTGGTACAATGGCTTTGAAGGCGAGAAAACTATTGAGTTTCCACCGGCAGATGTGGAATATTTTAAAATAGATGGAATGGATAGAATGCCGGATATTAATCGCAGAAATAATTATATTCGCGCAAAAGGTTTTTTCAAAAAAAGAAAACCGCTGCAATTTAATTTTTTAACCAAATATGAAAATCCTACTAAAATTCAGATTAATTATTTGCCGCTTGTTGGCGCAAATTATTATAATGGTTTTATGGCAGGCGCATCCATTCACAATTATGGTTTGTATCAACGCCGGTTCGAATTTGCAATAACACCCATGTATGCTTTTAAAACCAAAAACCCCGTTGGTTTTGCCGAATTTAACATTAATTTTTATCCAAAAAAGATCTTTCAACAAATTACTTTTGGCACAAAGGCAAAATCATTCGCTTACGATTATTATAATACAGAACTAAATAACCAGGCAAATGGTACCAATTATAAAAACCTGGTTTTTAATTTTTATAAATTCTCGCCTTACCTGCAGTTTGAGTTTAAAAAGAAAAATGCGACGAGCCCCATTCACCAATATATATCCTACACCAACAATAATTTATTTACAGATAGTTTAAATACGTCGTTCAATACATTTATAAGCAGCGCACCGGTTAAAAAAAATACGTACTCTTTTGTAAACCAATTAAATTATAATTTAAATAATAAAAGAATTATAAATCCTTTTGTTCTAAATGTAAATTTGCAGCATAGTGCAAGCATGGCAAAAATTTCGGCTACACTAAATTATCAAATTACTTTATCCAAAAAACAATTTATTGATGTAAGGTTATTTGCCGGTACTTTTCTCGCCGGTTCGTATGCTGAACGTAGTTACTATGCTTTTAGGTCAAGCGGCTACAGCGGCTACCAGGATTATTTATTTGAGAGTAATTTTATTGCCCGTAACGAATATAGCGGCTTTGGTTTTAGCCAGTTTGCCGATGTGGACGGTGCATTAAAAGTATGGACACCTCTAGGCCAATCACCTGAATGGCTGGTATCGGCTAATTTAAAATCGCCAACTATTTTTATTTTGCCAATTAAAATATTTGTAGATATTGCTTTTTGTGATGGAAGAGCTTTGAACACAGACCCTTTTTTATGGGACCTTGGTATAAATATACCTATCGTAAAAGATATAGTTGATGTTTATATTCCATTTTTATACAACAGTGATATTAAAAAAACTTTAGAATTAAATAATGTAAGAGGTATTAATACTGTTCGTTTTACAATTAATATTCATAAATTAGTTCCGAAAAATATAATAAAAGACAATCTTTTTTAAGTGAGTAATAAAAAAATATATTTTGCTTCCGATTTTCATTTAGGCGTTCCAACTTTACAAAGTAGTTTGGAACGCGAGAAAAGTGTTTGCCGTTGGCTAGACCATATTAAAGCAGATGCTGAAGAAATTTATTTGGTTGGCGATCTTTTTGATTTTTGGTTCGAGCATAAATATACTGTGCCGAAAGGATTTACAAGGTTCTTGGGCAAGATCGCCGAGTTGACAGATTCAGGAATAAAAGTTGTTTTTTTTACCGGCAACCATGATCTATGGATGCAGGATTATTTTATAAAAGAATTAAATGTTACTGTTCATCATCAACCCATTACAAAAATATATAATAATAAAACATTTTACATTGGCCATGGCGATGGAATAGGGCCGGGTGATAAAGGATATAAATTATTGAAGATCGTTTTTACAAGTAAATTATGTCATTGGTTATACTCGCGTATACATCCAAATTTTTCGTTTTGGTTTGCGCGTTTTACAAGTAAAAGAAGTAGAATTACAACCGGCGATTCTGATGAAAAATTTTTAGGAAATGAGAATGAATGGTTATTTCTCTTTTCCCGCGAATATTTGAAAGATCACCAAGTAGATTTTTTTATTTTTGGTCACCGTCATTTGCCTTTAGATTTGGATGTTGATGGAAAAGCCAAATACATTAACCTTGGAGAATGGATCAATTACAGGACCTATGCCGTGTTTGACGGCACCAAACTTAGCCTCGAGAAATTCGAAAAATAGCTGCGTTTTGAGCCTTTATTGAGGAATAAAGACTATTACTGCTCAAAATATCGACCAAAACCCCTTAATTTATTGATGAAAATATTTGCAAATTCAAAAATTTTATAGTTATTTGTTAAACAACATTCTATTTTATGATAAGCACAGCGGATATTCGCATTAATAAAATTGCGAAAAGTAGGGTTACAGATTACGATGTAAATAATGTACCCTTTGGCAAATGTTTTAGCGATCACATGTTCGTTGCTGAATATGCCGATGGTAAATGGCAAAACGCTACCATATGCCCATATGGCGATGTGCCATTGAGTTATGCGATGAGCGCCCTGCATTATGGCCAGGCTATTTTTGAAGGCATGAAAGCTTATAAAAATGATAATGGAGACGTGTCTTTATTTCGCCCACTTGAAAATTATAAGCGTTTAAATCGTAGTGCAGTTCGCATGTGCATGCCTGAAGTTCCTGAAGAGTTATTTATGAACGGATTGTTGGAACTATTAAGATTGGATGCTGCATGGGTGCCAACAGGCGATACCGGCAGTTTATACATTCGCCCGTTCTTAATTGCTACAGACGAAGCCATTGGCGTAAAAGCAAGCGAGACTTATAAATTTATTATTATAACATGCCCTGCGGGTAAATATTATAGCGATCCTATAAAAGTGATTGTTGAAACGGATTATTTCAGATCGGTACATGGCGGTGTTGGTTTTGTGAAGGCTGCGGGTAACTACGGAAGAAGTTTGTATCCAACCAAATTAGCACAGCAAAAAGGTTATCAGCAAGTGATCTGGACAGATAGCGCCACGCATCATTTTGTTGAAGAAAGTGGAACAATGAACTTAATGTTTGTAATTGGCGATACATTATTAACACCCGCATTGAGTGATACTATACTTGCAGGTATTACGCGCGACAGTGTAATTGCATTGGCAAAACACTGGGGCATGAAAGTAGAAGAAAGAAAAGTGAGTTTAAAAGAAGTTGCGGAAGCATACGAAAAAGGAGAATTAAAAGAAGCCTTTGGTTGCGGTACAGCAGCTACCATTGCGCAAATTATTGGAATTGGTTTTGAAGGAAAAGATTTTGTTTTACCGCCGGTAGAAGAAAGAAAATTCTCTACTAAAGTTGACGAAACCTTAAGGTTGATACGCAAAGGCAAAATGAAAGATGAATTGGGCTGGATGCTGAAAGTATAAAGAAATTAAATTTTATTAAATTTGAAAGCTGAGAATATAAAACTCAGCTTTTATTTTTTAAAGCAAATGGTAATTAAATTTATAAAAGAACATATCGTTTTTGCTTTTGTTTTATTAGCTTGTATAATTCTTCGCTTAATGCCATTATTTAACTACCAGTTTACGTTAGATGAATTAAGCGGGATCGATAGGACCCACTTTAATTCTTTTGGAGAGCTTATTGAAAAAGGTGTAAAAATAGACGCGCACCCGGCTTTGGTGCAAGTACTTATTTATTACATTTCGCAATTTTTTGGCTATACGAACTGGATCATAAAACTGCCTTTTTTGCTATGCAGTTTTGGCGCGGTGATATATACTTACTTTTTTTGTCTTAAGAATTTTTCTAAACAAGTAGCAAATGTAGCGGCTGTTATTTTTAGTTTTTCGTTGGTATTTGTTTTTTATGCGCCAATTGCCAGAATGTACATTTCCGGCGTATTTTTTAGCATAGCCTTATTGTATTATTTTTTCGAAATCTTTTTTTTACATAACTATAAAAAAAGTAATTATTTTTTTCTTGGCATGTTTGCCTTGCTGTCAGCGCTTAACCAGCATATAAACGGGCTGTTTGCTTTTACGGTTTATGCTTCGGGTCTTTTATTTTTAAACAAAACTAATTTTAAGGCTTACGCAATTACCTTAAGCTGCGTAATACTTGCTTACTTGCCACATTTGCCGGTAACATTTTACCAGCTTAGCATTGGCGGTATTGGTTACGAGCAGGGAGGTTGGTTAGCAAAACCCGAAATTACTTCTGTACTTGATTTTTTAACGATCCTGTTTGGGACTGGGAAAACTTATTTGATTTTTTTAGTTTTAATTGTTGCGTGTTTTGTGTTGAATAAAAAAATAAACTTCAATAAAAAGCAAGCCTACTTATTAATTATTTTTTTGGTGAATTACTTTGTAGTTTACTTATATTCTGTTTTTAATGCGCCTATCTTTCAAAATTCGGTTATGTTGTTTTCGGGTGTGGCCATGGTTGTTTTAATAAGTTCGTTATTGGACCTTAAAAATAAAATGGCTTTTAATGCTGTGTTGGCTATCATTGCAGGCACTTTGATCTTTAAATCCTATTATAAAAAAGACTATTATCACCAATGTGTAAGAACCGTTTTTGAATACCAGTTTGAAAGAACAGTTGAACTTAAAAAGAACTATGGTGACGAAAATGTATATCCGATTTTTGTAGATTGTGATGAGGTGATGAAAGGGATTTATTTTAAAAAATATAACAGCAAGTTTGATTGTAAAAGCTCTGCCGACTCGATAACTATTTCTTTAAAATATTTTTCTGAATTTGTCGCTTCTCTTAAAGCTGATTATTTGGTGCTGGCTTCTTCTTATCCATTGCAACAGGCAGTTGCAATGGAGTATTATCCTTATTTAATTGAAAACACACAAACTCAGGGCATAAACTATAAATTGTATTCAAACAAAAAAGAAGATGCAGCTAAAGTAGTGGAGGGCGAAAGTATTATTTATACAGCCAACCTTTTTGATAAAAAAGATCTACAATTCAAAGAGAGATCTGCCATGGTTATGGGTAAAACTTCTTTCAGTCTACCAGTTGATAGCGCGAATGAATACCCTTTTGACGCTATTGTAGCGCTAAATAAGATCACATCTAAAGAAGGCCAGGTAATTTTATTTAAAGCGGGCCTTAAATTAAATAGTACAAAAAACAAAGTATCTGCATGTATATCTATGAACGATACCATTCAAAGCAAGATGTATTCTTTTAATGCAAACCCAGTTGGTGATTTTGTGATCAAAAAAGATTCAACTATTACTATATTTACATCCAGTTATTGCGGTACGGATTATAAAAAAATAAAAGACAAAGCAAAGTGTACCGCTTTTATTTGGAACAGTGCAAAAGAAACATTCAGTCTGACAGGTTTTGAACTGAATACAATTGATTACTGGCCTCAAAAATGGAATTTTTGGGAATAGCATAAATAATTTAGAAAATGAGCGCAGAAGATAAAGCTATTAAAGCAACTTATTTCAGTATTGTTGGAAATTCATTTCTCGCTTTATTAAAAGGCTTTACAGGGTACTTTGGAAATTCTTATGCTTTAATTGCCGATGCAATAGAATCTACCTCCGATATTTTTTCTTCCATTATTGTTTTGTTTGGAATAAAATATTCTACCAGGCCAAAAGATAAGAATCATCCTTATGGCCATGGTAGGGCTGAGCCTTTGATCACCTTTTTAGTAGTTGGCTTTTTAATAATATCGGCCATCATTATTGCTTACACAAGTATTCAAAACATACGAACGCCACACGAATTGCCAAAACCATACACGCTAATTGTTTTAGGGCTAATTATTATTATCAAAGAAGTGTTTTACCGGATAGTTAAAAAGAAAGGACAAGAAACAAACTCTTCTTCTTTAAAAGCCGATGCCTGGCACCACAGAAGCGATGCCATTACTTCGCTGGCAGCTTTTATAGGCATTTCAATTGCTTTATATTTTGGCAAAGGGTATGAGACCGCTGATGATTGGGCGGCTTTATTGGCATCGGGAATTATTTTATATAACAGTTACCTTATTTTCAGGCCTGCACTAGGCGAAATTATGGATGAGCATTTGTATGATAACTTAGTGGAGGAGATAAGAAAAGAATCTAAAAATGTAGAAGGGGTAGTGGATACCGAAAAATGTTATGTAAGGAAAACCGGTATGAAATACCATGTTGACCTTCATGTGATCGTAGACGCCAAAATAACAGTTAGTGAGGGGCACTCGATCGCTCACGCGCTTAAAGATTATCTGCGAAGTAAAATGCCACAGATAGCAGATGTTTTAGTTCATGTGGAGCCGAACGAGTGATCTTTTTTGGCGCTTCGTTATCTTTCTCTTTAGAAGCAGGCTTAAGAAGGTTTCTAATTTTTTTGGTTTCTTTAATCAATTTGCGACTAGATTGGATGGTATTATTGTTAGTTCGTGACTCATCGGTTAAATAAATATAATTTTTTTTATAATCTTTACAGATCCTCAATTTAATTATACCAAAACCTTTTCGAAAATGCCGATTACTTTTAAACTCTCTAATTCACTTTCCGATAATTCAATACTTTGGTATGCAGAATCAGTCGATAATGGTTTTAAAGTTATTGCTTTATGGCTCCATTGATCGGTTTCAACACTTTTATGACTTCGATATTCTTTGACTGTGTAGCGGGAGCCAAATTCTGATTCTTGAAACTTTGTATGTTCAACTAAAACAATTTTACTATTTCTACTCCCTCCTTCATCTTGTTGAAATAAACAGTATGAACCGTTTGGTATTCTTTTATTCATAGATTCACCTTCAACTTTACAAACAAAATAACCTTTTTTAGCCGTGACACCAAAAGGCAATTCAATCCATTCAAATTCTGAATGTTTTTGTAAATTACTGAAATTTCCTGCTGCGGCAGAGATATCAACTAAAGGAACTGAATTTACATATGGTTTCACTTCATCGAATCTCAGTATTCTGAAAGGAATTTCTTTTTTATAAGTTGAAACATGTTTTTTTAAATAATCACGAAGATCTTTATCGCATGCGTAAATAAAAGTACCCCTAATGCCACGGTACATTATTGTTTTGTAAATGTTAATTAGGGTTCACTCAATAAGTCCAACAAATATTTTCGGATAAAATATATTTAGCAGGGTTATTTTAAATTTATATAAAGCATTTTTAATAAAAGTAAAGACGTGCTGTTGCACCAACCTTATTA
>JACCXH010000060.1 GCA_013697245.1 Bacteroidota bacterium | reverse complement strand
CATCTATGGCTGCCTCTGTAGGCCCATATAAATTGTGCAATTCAACTTTTGGCAACTTCTTTTTAAATAATTCAACATGTGAATTTTTCAACGACTCGCCACTGCATAAAACCTTATTAAGAGACATGCAATCTCCTGATCGCAAATCGGGCAGAAAAACGTTTAACATCGAAGGGACAAAATGTAAAACCGTGATCTTATTTTTTTCTATTACCGATTTTATATAAATGTTATCCTTTTGCCCCCCAGGCTTCGCAAATACCAGCCTGGCGCCAACCAATAAAGGCCATATCAATTCCCATACGGAAACATCAAAACAAAAAGTCGTTTTCTGAAGCACTGCATCCTGGTGGGTAAGATTGAAATAATCCTGTGCCCAGAACAAACGGTTGCTCAATGCGCCATGTTCATTCATTGCCCCCTTGGGCTTTCCTGTAGATCCCGATGTATATATTACATAAGCAAGATGATTATTTGAAACTGGAATATCCATGTTAACTACAGGCTCATTGCTGATAAGAGAAAAGCTTTTATCTAATATTATAGCCTCAATATTTCCGGTTGCAGAAATTTTATCAAGGCAATCCTTGCTTGTAATAATGAGTGTAGCATTTGTATCTTCCAGCATATAACTTATCCTATCTTCAGGATATTCAGGATCAATTGGTACATAAGCAGCCCCGGCTTTCAATATCCCCCAAATTCCTACGATCATTTGCGGGCTGCGCTCTACGCACAAGGGCACCAGTGTTTCTTCTTTTACACTTTTGCTTCTTAAATAATGCGCCAGCTGGTTGGCAAGCCTGTTAAGCTCTGCATAAGTAAATTGTTCTTCTTCAAAGATTACAGCTACAGCGTCCGGTGTTTTGGTAACCTGTTGTTCAAAAAAACTAATTACAGTTTTATCTTTTGGATAATCCCTGGCTGTATTGTTCAATTCTACCAGCAACTGTTGTTCTTCTGCTTTTGGCAGCATTGACAAATCACCTATCTTTTGCAGCGGATCAGTTATTATAGAAAGAAGCAATTCTTTAAAATGCCCCATCATCCTGTTCATGCTGGCGTCGCAAAACAGGTCAGTACAATATTCAATTATCATGGAAAGCCCTTCTGGCGTATCTGTGAGGAACACCTGGATATCAAATTTAGCTGTAGTGCGCTCAAGATTTTCTTTGGACAGCTTTATTTCACCTAAACGCATTTCAGGAACCTCAGGCGTATTCATATAAACCATCATTACCTGGAACAATGGGCTCCTGCTTAATGATCTTTCTTTGACTACTTCATCTACTATCTTTTCAAAGGGCATTTCCTGGTTTTCAAAAGCTTCCATTGTAACCTTGCGCACCTGCTGGAAAAAATCAGTAAAAGTGTCTTCTCCATTAACTTCTGTTCGTATCGCAAGTGTATTTACAAAAAACCCAATCAAGCCTTCCAGTTCCTGTTGCTGCCGCCCCGCTATGGGAGTCCCCACACAGATATCCTGTTGACCGCTATACCTGGATAATAATACTTTAAATGCTGCAAGCAATGCCATAAAAAATGTACCACCCTGTTGCTTGCTAAAAGCCTGCAATTGAATGGAAACTTCTTTTTTTATCACAGACCGGATTGTGGCGCCCCTCGTGCTTTGAACAGCAGGCCTGGCATAATCTGTTGGCAACTGCAAAATTTCAACTCCCTCCAACTTGTTTTTCCAGTACCCTATCTTTCTGTCAAATAATTCCCCCCCTAAAAATCCTCTCTGCCATATCGAATAGTCCGCATACTGCACGTCGAGCACAGGCAATGCCGCTGGCCTATTTTCATTAAAAGAATTATAAAGTTCCACAACTTCCTTTACGAGTACCGATATTGACCATCCATCTGATGCTATATGATGAATAATTACTGCGAGCACGTGATCGTTATCATCAATCCTTATCAGGTGTGCTCTCAGCATATAATCTTTCGATAAATCAAATGGTTGTTTTATCAGCACATCTAAATATTGCTGAAGTGCAGCATAATTCTCTTTAAATGCCGACCCATCCACTTCCGAAAGCATCCAATTGCCTTTTTCTTTTATGACCTGGTAGCCATGTCCCTGGTCTTCACAAAAAACTGTTCGAAGTATTTCATGCCGATCTATAATAGTTTTTAATGCATGTTCAACCGCCTTGCCATTTAGCTCGCCCTTCAATCTTAATATCGGCGTCATATGATATTGAACGCTTCCTTCAAGCCTGTCAATAAACCATAAGCGCTCCTGGCTATAGGATAATGGGATCTTTGAAACAGAGTTTCTATCAAACCTGGCAATCTTATTTTGATTGCTGGTATTTCTTAAATTATTTTTTAAAAAATCGACAATGACTTCCTTACTATCTTTTAAATCCTGCAGTAAATTTTTATCAATAGATGTATTTTTCGGAAGCTTCAGTTGGAGCTGACCGTCACTCAAAACAATATCAATTTTACTTTGCTTTGCCAGGTATAATAACTCAATGGCTTTATTCGACATTCTTACAGATATTTAATGAATTTTTTATCAATTAAATTATATATTCAACAGATCATATTCTGACGAATTGCTCTCCTCTGTATAAACAGACAACTGTATTTCCACATATTTACTTAGATCATTAATTGTACTGTATTGGAACAAGTCTTTAATCTCCAGATCCATATCAAATTCCTTCCTGATAGCTGAGACAACTCGCATGGCAAGGAGTGAGTGGCCCCCAAGCTCAAAGAAACTATCATAAATGCCTATACGCTCAATATGTAGCAGGTTTCTCCATATCACTGCAATATTTTCTTCGATCTCATTTCGTGGAGCTATAAAATCTTTTGCCGATAAAGTACTTAGATCCTTATCCGGTAGAGCTTTCTTATCCACTTTGCCGTTAGGTGTTAAGGGAAATGATTCCATCAATACCCAGAGAGCAGGTATCATGTAAGAAGGCACACGTTCTCTCAGGTAGGAGATGATTTCTTCTTTATCTAAAGATTCTTCTGAAACAAGGTACCCCACTAACCGTTTATTACCGTCGCTGTCATCTTTTGCTAATACTACTGCCTGGTGTATCTGTTCATGCTGGTGCAATAGATTTTCTATTTCTCCTAACTCTATTCTGTAGCCCCTGATCTTTACCTGATCGTCCATTCTTCCCAAATACTCTATATTACCGTCGGGCATCCACCTGCCCAAGTCGCCTGTTTTATACAACCTGCTTCCTGGTTCTTTAGAAAATGGATCAGGTATGAATTTTAATCTTGTTAATCTCTCATCTCTTAAATAACCTGAACCTACCCCATCGCCCCCTATATAAATTTCCCCCATCAATCCAATAGGTAACAGGTGTTCCGATTTGTCTAACACAAACAGCTGAACATTATCATTGGGGTGGCCCATTGGAATTAATTTGTTCAGATAGTCTTTTGGATTGTTCATTCTATAAAATGAGGCAATATCGGTACACTCCGTCGGGCCATAACTATTCACAATTTCACAATCATACCCATCGCCCCATATCCAATTTTCAAGTCTTTGCAAATGAATTGGCTCTCCTCCTAAAATGACCAATCTTAATGTATCAAGATCATTCAAATCTATAGCATCTTCAACCAAAGGATAAAACGCATGAGGCGCGCAATTAATTATAGTAACTGCCTTTTCCCTGATGCATTTTGTTATTATTTGAGTATCATAATAATTCATATCAGGCATAACTACAGTAGCGCCAACCAATAATGGCCCTAAGAGATTTTTTTGTGTAAGATCAAATGCATGAGAACTTATAATTATTACATTATCCTGTTCTTTAATTGAAAATTCCTTTACATACCATAGCAAAAGATTTACTATGCTTCTATGGAAAACGCCAGCGCCCTTCGGCTTTCCCGTGGAGCCCGACGTATAGATAACATAAGCAAGTTGATTTGATTTTACGCCGTCCAGGTTTTCAATAGATTGCCCGTTTAGCACACCCAGCGATTCATCTAATTCCAGTATTTCAAAGCTACCTGCATTAGTTAATTTGTTTTTGCTTTGATTGCCTGCAATAACAAGAGACGCCACCGAATCTTCAATCATGTAATTTATTCTGTCTGCCGGGTATTCCGGATCTATAGGCACATACACTCCTCCTGCTTTTAAAATACCTAATATTCCTACCAACAGTGCTATACCTTTTTCGATACATATGGGTACAAGGGTTTCTTTTTTTACTCCCTGATCTTTTAAAATGTGCGCTAATTGATTGGAGCGGTCATGTAGCTGCTTATAAGTGAGATGATGGCTTCCACATG
>JACCXH010000050.1 GCA_013697245.1 Bacteroidota bacterium | reverse complement strand
TTGGTAGCGGGAGATGGATTCGAACCAACGACCTTTGGGTTATGAGCCCAACGAGCTACCCCTGCTCTATCCCGCACTATATCTTATTAATTAAATGCGTTGTAAATTCGGGTGCAAATATACGATTAGTTTAAGCCTTAAGCAAATTATTTATTAACATAGGCTGTGAGCCTTGGTATAATTGGCTTAGCAAGATCAACGCCCCATTGCATTAAACCTTTTCATGCTAACTTCAGAGTAAGAGAACTCGATGCTTTCAACAGCTATTTCTTTACTTCTTGCAGTTATTTTTCCGCATTTAATGGCAATTGGATAGGCGTTTCTTAAGGTCCAGCTTCGTATTGAGGTGCCAATGTCGTCGGTTAATTTAATAATCACAGTTATAGCCCTTGTTGGTTTTGTCTTATTGTCTATAAGAGCAGTGTAGGCAATGTTATCTCTATCAATTGTACCTTTTTTAAGGGTAATGTTCTTGCAACAAGTGTTGCCTGTAACTTCAAGGCCATCGGCTTCGCGAAATGCATAGTTCTTTCCGTCGATATTTACTAAAAAATAAAATTTAGAGATGGTTTTTTGCATAAATTTTAGTTCCTGCTACAAAATACGTGCTAAATATCAAATAATTTTTTTAACTAAACTAAATAAAACGGGGAATTTAATACCTTAAATCGTATTAATTTATTGGTATTAAAATTGAGACTATAAATAGATATTAAAATACAGTATAATGAAAAATTTATTTTTGATACTTTTAATTGCGTTCACTTACAAGGTAGGCCATGCGCAAGACCCTACAAAAACACCAAAGAATCCCCGATTAAAAACATCAGGAACAGTAGATGGATCAAATGGAAAATATGTGTCTGAACACAAAGTTCATAAAAGTGAGTTTACCAAACATCATTTGCGCATTAAAAAGGCTAAAATCCATTCTACCGAAAAAACAGGGAAGAATTACATTTCTACCAAGTGATCTTTTAATCGGCTAATTTTATGTTAGCATTATCTTCTTCTAATGGTGGTGGAATTTCTGTTGGGCTACCATTGGCTAAAGTGTTTTCCTTGGTAAATGTATATCGGCTTCTTTCAGAATACCAAATATATGGCACCCAAATACATGTTTGAATAAATACACGTATCATCCCCGTTGTTTCAGTTGATAATAGTTGCCTTTCGTCAAGCTCGTTTGAATCACTATATAAACTGTGTAAAATGATCACATCAATTATTAATATAACAACATTGCTGATCCTGAAAAGCGAATAATACAAACGAAAAGAAGCTTTCTTTTGATAAAATAAAATAAGGATTAAGATACTTGTAACAAATAGTAATGAATTAAAAAAGGTAACAAATAAAGAGAAGTAACCTCTTAATGGAGAAAAATAAACAGATCTTTCATCAAAATAATATATGGCATAATTTACTGCTATATCGCCTTCACATTCCTTATAAAGAGAAAAAAGTAGTGTGAAAGGAGTGATGGTTACACCAATACCCACTAAGATCAACCAACCGCCAATAGATGAGAATCTACTTATATAATCGCTTTTAAATGGTTTTTTATATAAATGCCAAGAAGCAATTGAAGCTAATGTTAAACCACATAATAATACCAAAATCAACGACCAGTTAAAACCAACTGTTCCATCAGTCAAAGGTTTTTCCTCCGAACTAAATACCATATTGTTATTTATAAAATCCATTTTGGTCTTATAATCCAAATAGTCTTTTGGTTCAATAATATCTGTTTTGGAAGAGAAGCTATATGCAAGTATCAGGCTCTCTTCATTTAACTTAGTAGAATAGGAATAAGAAAAAAACCGATTATTCTCTGTTTTTGTACTATTTTCCACATTCCACCCTCCTTCTTTATATATCGTTATCGTGTGTGTGTGATTTACCGGATAAGAGATTAGCAGAGGATCATTTCTTTTATTTTCTTCACCATAATTTAATTTGTAATGAAGCGAATATGGAAGAAAGTCTTTTTTAACGACCTTGGATTTAGTTGAATCTTCAGGTACCCAAAAATTATTTAAAAAATAATGTTCAGTAACTGTAAACTCGTTTTTTTCTTCATTATCTATATAACTAACAGTATCAATTATTTCAATGTCGTCAGTAAATCTCGTATAGAATTTTTTATATGCATCCTGAACATCGTATAACGAATTTACAAGAAAATCATAGCGGCTCGCATCAGCACTTGATCCTGTAAACACAGAAGTTACCTTTAATCTTGCCCCACCTGTTTTTTCTATAAAAAACTCTTCCAGCATGGATGTTGTACTTTTAAGATCAGGTTCAATGGTCTCAAATGTGTTCTTGCTATTATCAAGCACCATTCCAATCTCATATGAAGGCACGATCCTTAATTTAAAATTTCCACGTTGATATGAAATGGTTGGATCAACAAAGTAATATTTCTCTTCATAAATAAAGCAGGAAATACAATGGTTAAAAACATCGATAGAAGGATTTTGATCTGTTAAGGTTTTTCCGAGCGAGGTATTTATTAGAACTGGATAAGCCTTAACCTCTATGAGCTTGAGCATCTCGTTGAGTAAAGTTGACTTTTCTTTACAATCACCAAAACGGTTTTTTAATATGTATTCCGGGCTGCGCGGTACATGCGAGTATATTCCGGCCTCGTTACCTGAATATCTAACATGGGTTTGAACAAATTCAATAATGGAGGTGATCTTTTCTTCAATATTTTTGGTTGACTTAGCAATAGAGTCAACTATTTTTTTTAAACCCAAATTGTTATATGCTGACACCGCTAATAATGATCTGCAATGTTCTTTTACCTCATTCCAGTTTTTGAGATTTGAAATCTGAACTCTTCTGTAAGGATTATACCAAGATGGCGTGGAAGATTCGAGTTTGGTTATCTTCGGATTATTTACTTCCCAAGTATAATCATTCACATCTGTAATTTTTATTTTAGGTGAGATCGAAATATTCTGATTTGAAATTGACGGTTCTATGTTTTTAGGAAAAATAACACGCAAGTAGATCTTTCCAACGGGCACAGAGTATGAGAGCCAAAGGCTAAGATTAAAATAATTTTTCATGATAGGGTTTTCTCCTATTATGGAAAAGCTATATTCAACAATATCATTTTTTCTAACATCGCTAAGGTTTGTGTAAAGCGTTTTTTTGCCATTTAAAATGCCATTCCCCCTTTCATTTTCTTCATTCAATTCTTTTAATACCAAAGACGGGGTTTTATCAATAACTTGGTTACCACGATGAATTTTTACAGAATGTAAATATGCTTTTTCATAAGATGGATCATAGCTAAATTCTATTTGCGAAACATTTACCAGGGCTTCTTCTGTTATTGCAGAAGTGGCATAATGAAAATAATTATGTTTTTTTACTATATTGTATTGTTCGTCTACCAATACATAATGATAACCGTCTTTTATTGCCTTTTTATTTACAATGCCAACATCTTTAATACTATTTATATTTACCCATTGCGGAATAGTGCTATTTATTTGAGCATTTAAACAGGTTGATATAATAAAAAAAAAGTTGAGCCATAAAAAAGGCTTAAGAACATGGGGCCGAAATAAATGATCAAAAGGTCTGTTTTTCACGAGCTGGATAATACCATAAATGTAATGAAAGAATTGAGTAAATGAAACAGTTTTATATAACATTAAACGTTTATCCTATTCAAATAGATCACTTCAATTCAGCATCATCAATACGATAAAAATCATATTCATTGAAGGGTTCGATATAAAACTTTGCGAGCAGGAATCTTAAAACGAAAAATTAAAATTATTGTGTACTTATGTTCGCTATACTTTTCGCTCTCATTATTACAATTAAAAGATAGAAATTAGCCTATAATTTTAATTATTTGCTATTATCTTTGTAAAATGGTTGAAACTGAAGAAGAAACCGAAGTTAAAGAAGAAATTAAAACCCTTCAAAGCGAAGAGCGTCAAACTATTGTGCATTGTACGGTTGGCGATGATTATGCTTACCGTGTTTGGCCAAGCACTTTTTTAATTGAACATGGCAGCCACCGCAGGGCTAAATTGATTATGGCCTATAATATTTCTTTTGCACCACAGTGGACTATCAATGATGGTAAAGGCTTTACGCTTATTTTTGAAGGTTTAAGTAAAAGCTGTGCAGTTTTTGATCTGAAAGAAATTATCCCACAGGATGGTGGTTTTGAAATAGTGGGTATACCGCGTAATAAAACAGATGTTTATACCGTTAATTTCTAAAAATATTTTTTAATATTTTAATTAAAAGATTAAAACCATTTTAATGTCTCATTCAAGACCAAATTTTAACCGCATGCTTACCCTTATCGATGAGGTGTTTGCTACACGTAACGATCCTGAACAGATTCAGGTAAACCAGCAACAATTAAAAAAGCTGCAAAAGATTCACCCGGCAACGCTTTCAGAGTTGGCAAATGAAGAAGGTCCGGTAATTTGGGTACTTATAATTCCAACTACAAAAAAAATCATGAACGATTTTTTGGAACATAAGATCTCTGAAAAAGATATTTTATCAAAAACAAAAGCAGGCGATAGTTACGATTGTATTTATTTATGTTCTGCAACAACCTTAGCGGAATTTCGAGGTAAAGGCGAGACAAAAAATATATGCATAAAGGCCATACGATCAATTTGCGAAACAAATTCAATTAAAAATTTGTTCGTATGGCCTTTTACCCAAGAAGGCGAATTACTTGCCAAAAAGATTGCGGAAAGTTGCAAGTTTGATCTTTTCTTTTATTCGAAAATATAGTTACAAAAAATAAATAATGAACAGCCTCATAACAGAGGCCGGGTAAAAAATTAATGTATATTTACTTATGCAAAAAAATCATGTTTTAAGAACGTATATACTTGTATTTGGTATATGCCTGTTATTACCAACCGCAATAAAAAGCCAAAATGAAAAAGAACTAAGCCCGCAGGACTCAGTTAAAAAGAAAAAAACAAAACGCTTGTTTGAGTTAAGTCTGGGGCAAACACTTTTATTTATTTCGGATAATAAGTTAGAAATAATTAAAGATAAGTCTGCAATTGTTGTGCCAACAAGCGCTAAATTATTTTTTGCCGAATTCAGACCGGTAAAAAAAATGAAGATCCCCGTATTCTTTAATTTACCAACAGAGGCCAAACAGTTTATTGTAGATGGCGTATTGGTTAGTGAGCGGGCATCGCCAACATTTGGTACAGGTTTGCAGCTTCGCGTATTTAAATTTCCTTTAGGTGTAAAGTCTGCCATTGAATTAGAAATGGGGCCGCTGGCCAGTTTTTTAATTAGTGAAAAAGCAGTATTGCGATTTGCCCCGGTAGGAGCGGGAAGGTTACAATTTATAAAGAACGAGGATTTTGTGCTTTATTTTGGCGGCAGTTATTCTGCAGGTATAAATGCTTTTGGTATTTTATTTGGAATTGGTTATGTTTTTTAAATGCGATGGATATTATTAAACCTTTACACCAATAATTAGAACATCATCTACCTGGTTAAACTCCCCTTTCCACAGGGTAAATGTGTGATCTAATATTTTTTCCTGCTCCGTCATTGGCTTGGTTGAATTTTCAACCAACAGATCTTTCAATTGTCTTTTCATAAATTTACGGCCTTGTGCGCCGCCAAACTGGTCGGCAAAACCATCACTAAAAAGATAAAGCGCATCGCCTTTTTTTAAGTCTATTTTAGTATTTTTAAATGGTGCAACAGTATCTGATTCGCTTATACCAACCGGAAAAAGATCTGCTTTAATGTCTTTTAACTCGCAATCACGAACGATATAAACTGAATTTTGTGCTCCGGCATATTGCACGGTTTCTTTTTTATCATCAAAATAAAGTATGGCAATGTCCATTCCATCTTTACTTTCAGAATCACTTCGGTTCTGATTTAACGATGAGATGATCATCTTACTTAACTCATTCAGGATCTGTGCCGGCGTTATATCTTCATTAAGAGTCACGATCTCGTTTAAAAAAGCATTGCCGATCATGCTTAAAAAACCGGCAGGTACGCCGTGCCCTGTGCAATCAGCAGCAGCAAGTATTACACCTTTTTTGGTTTCTTTGTAAAAATAAAAATCGCCACTTACAATATCTTTGGGTTTAGAGAAAATAAAAAAGTCTTTTAGTTGTTTAGCGATCTCATTTTTTGGAACCAGCACAGCATCCTGTATGGTTCTGGCATATAAGATACTGTCAAGAATGTCTTTATTTTTTCGAGCTATTAATTCTGCATTGGCTTTTCTTAAAGTAATGTCACGGCAAATACCCGAGTTACGAATTAGGCTTCCGTATTTATCAAATATTGGTGATGACTTTTCGGCGATCCATTTTATTTGGTCACCAACTTGTACACGATATTCGATATCGTAAGCCGTGCCTGAATCTACTTTTATATTGGCATCTACCACAAGTTGCAGGTCTTCTTTCACAACAATGGTCTTCATACTTTTACCTTCATAAAAATAATCGGGGGCAAGGCCAAATAAAGAACTGCAATTTGGACTAATGTATTCGTATTTTTTCTTTACAATATTATACAAATAAAATACATCGTTGATAGTCTCTGTAATTTGTTTAAAGTTGCTTTCGCTTTGGGCAAGGGTTTGGTAGGCAGTTTCAATTTCCTTATTTCGAAGGTCTAATTGGTTATTGGCTTTTTGTTTTTGTTTATTTTCTTTATAAACAAAAATTACCAAAATAAAAACAACAGTAAAGCCAATTAAAAACGCATTGCGTAAAATGGTTTGTCGTTGCGCATCGGCTAATATTTTTTCGATCTCCGAATCTTTTAATAAAAGTTTTTGTTTTTCAAGCTCTTCTTCCAAATCGTGTTTTATCTGAGAAAGATTGTTATTGTATTTGGCTGCTCTAAAATTAATAGAGTCATTTAAGTGTCGCGATTCTTTAAAGTACTCAGTTGACTTTTTAAAATCGCCCAAGTTATAATACACATTGGCAATACTGATATTAATGCTGTACATAATATCAAAATTATTTTTAAGTGTTTTGCCAAGCTCATATGCTTTTAACTGGTATTCTAAACCCCTTTTAAGATCGTGTAACCTGAATGCATAATCATTTCCGATTACGTGTGCTAAGGAGACAATATTCTCTGTACTGCCCGATTTTTCGGCAATATCAAGGCCTCTTAATCGCAACAACACAGCTTTGTTATATAAGCCCATAATATCATAAATGCGAGATGTTTCATTTAATGATGAAGCGATCTCGTCGTAAGAGCCTTTTCTTTTGCGGATGTTTAAACTTTCAATATAATATTTAAGCGCCCTGTCTTTTTTCTCTGCAGCGCCTTCGTAAATATTGCCAATGGCGCTTAAGGCATAAGAGGCCGAAAGTTCATCACCCGTTTCGCGGCAAAGCTGCAAACTTTTTTTATAATAGTCTTCCGCAGTGTATGGGTCATTACCTCTATACACAAAACCAGTGTAACGGTAGGCGCCAATTAATATTTTTTTATTCTTAATATCTTCGCCGGCTTTAATGGCTTTTATAAGGTAATCAAGAGCAAGACCCTGTTTGCCGCTAAAGTAATAATGTCTTCCAATATCCAGTAATGATATAGCGTTACCTTTTTTGTAGTTGATCTTTTTTGAGAGTTCAAGTCCACGTAAGGAAAAATCAACTGAGTCGGTTATCAGGCATAACTTGTGCAATACCATTACTTTGTTAGTATCGTTGACCTTACTTTTTAAAATGTTTTTAAGAGAATCTATTTGTACTTGTTGGCCGGTAATACCCGGGCTAAAAAAAAGAAGTAAAAGAAAATATAT
This sequence comes from Bacteroidota bacterium, assembly GCA_013697245.1. GTDB lineage: Bacteria > Bacteroidota > Bacteroidia > B-17B0 > Aurantibacillaceae > Aurantibacillus. Next base: position 189,357 of record JACCXH010000050.1, on the reverse strand, counting down.
GAAATATTTTTTCAATGGCTATTTTAGTTTAACTATACCATTAAAAAATATTATTCTAATTCTATTTTCTCAATTGGATAATCGAGTGATTTGGCATAGTTTATAGAAGCATCAATGCTGTCTTCATCACCATCGTTGTAATACCATTTAATAACCAGTTTTTTATCTTTTTCGAGAACTGATTTACATTTCTTTAAAAAATTAAATAATAATTTATGAAAAACAGAATTGTAGTAATCTAAATTAAGTTCAACTGTAGTATCTTTTGGATCATTTATATATTCATCTAACCAAGCGCTCAGGTTTTTATAGAACACAGTAATATCGCTGGAGTAGGCCCTGCCTGTAATTTTTAATATACCGGCATCAGAATTAAAATTTATTTCCGGGGTTTCAAGAGTTTCTGCAATAATTAAACTATTCATGCACGCGAATGGGATTGGTGGTTTGGGTAAATTTAGTAAATGCCTTTGTTTAAAGAATATCTTTTTTTAAACAAAAAGAGAACATGTAAATATATCGAATTTTTTCCTTTGAGATAAGGTTTATAATATAAGATTTTGGAAATAAGCTTAGGTCAAAGTCTTTTGGAGGTGAACCAAGAACCCGCTTTCGTTTTCATAAAGTGGGGAAAATGCCGAATTTACTCTTATTTAAGAGAGGATAAATGCTGCTTAACACGGGTTTTCGGGCATATCAGCTAACTAAACCTTATCTCTTGTTTGTTTTTGCCAGTCAATAGCATTAAATACAACCATGAGTTAAAAATAATAAGTTATTTAAAAACAGATAAGATCTAAATTTTTTTTGGGGGCAAGGCAAAGGCAATTGCTTCATGTTCAAAGTGCCCGTTATGCGAGCCGTCGCAAAAAGGTTTGTTCTTTGAAAGACCACAACGGCATAAAGAAACAATTTCTCTTCCTCCAAGATCATAAGAGCTGCCGTTCTTATCCACTATCTCAAAATCACCTTCTAAGCGAATAGAGCCGTTATTATTAACTGTAATTTTAGTTTTTGCCATAAGTAAATTTTAGTTTTGCTTAAAAGTAAGAATTTTTTATTGTTTTTTTTATTTTTAAAACCATAGTTTAGTATTCTATTATCTCATATTTTAAATGCCTCATAATTTTATACGTTGTTTATTAATTGCTTTATCCTTTACGCAAATTGCATACGGGCAGTTTGATAAATTGATCAATTATAATGTAAAAGACGGGTTATCAAGCTCAGAAATGTACGGTGTTTTACAGGACTCTAAAGGATTTATATGGTCATGCGGCGATATGGGCGTGAGCCGGTATAATGGATACGCATTCAAAAACTTCAGTACAGAAGATGGATTACCAGATAATACAGTTTTTTTTATGTACGAAGATAGAAAGGAACGTATATGGTTCTCTAGCTTTTCGGGTAAATTATCGTTTTATGACAATGGTAAGATATACGCTTTACCTTGTAATTACACCCTTGAAAAAACAATTAAAGATATGTTTATTACTTCTATTTATGTTGATAAGGGTGATACAGCATGGATAGGCGTGGCAAAAACCATGACGAATAACCAAAATTTTTTCATGAAAATAAACCCTGGCTGGAAAAAATCGGGCTTCCAAAAAATAAATATTCCACATGGAAAATATTTTATTGATATCGATGGAAAAGGAAAAATATTTGGCGGCGATAATACAAAGCAACTTACTATCACAAAATATAATAAAAGTTTGAATAAAATTATAAGTTTTCCTGTGGGTATTGATTGTGAACTAAAAGTTTATATGCGATTTATTCTAACACAATTAAATGATGGAAGTTATTTGGCATCCTTCGATAAAAAAATAATTAGGTTTAATAATACTGGGATAATAATTCAAAAAGAAGAAAATTCAGTTATTATAAATATAAAACAGTGCAACGATAGTTCTATTATCGTAACTACTTATAATGGTGTTTCGGTTTACGCTGATAAAAATTTAGAAAATAGGAAAGTAATCAGGCAACTTTCAAATAAGGTCATCACCGGTGTTTGTAATGATAAAGAAAATGGCCTTTGGTTAACTTCAGAAGGGCATGGTTTGTATTATATCCCGTATCGTAATTTTTTGTATTACACATCGCAAAATGGCGTTTCTGAAAGTAAAATTACCTGCATAGGTGCTTACGGATCAAAAGTTTTGGTAGGCCATTTGGATGGAACGGCAAGTATATTGTTTGAAGATTCTGTTTGTAGTATAACCATTAATCCCAAAAATGATTATGACCAGGCGGGCAGACTTACAGGAATATGCAATTATGAAGGCAGAACAATTATTGCAACAATGAAAAATGCAGGATATTTCGAGAAGTCAAAATATAAAGACATTCCTGTGTTTGAAAATAGTGGTATAAAACGTTTTATTAAAAGTGGCGATGGAAATATTATTGCCTTGTATTATAGAGCTATTGGTAAATATGATCCCAAAGCAGGGTTTCGTCCTATACATTTCTTGCCGATTCACATGCGTGTTGACAATATTTTCGAAGACAGTAATAATTTAATCTGGCTATGTTCTGCAAATGGTATATACACCTACAACTATAAAAAGTTGAGTCCGTTAAATTTGAGCAATGAACTTTTTTCGTTAAGGGCATCAGACATTTCTGAATCAAGCGATAAAAGTATTTGGATAGCAACAAGAGGAGGAGGCGTGATTATAAAAAAAGGCAAAAAAATCGATCAAATTACCGAGCAACAGGGTTTATCGGGTAACATGTGCAGGAGCTTATTTGTTGATTCAAATGTTGTATGGGTTGGTACCAATAAAGGTTTAAGCAGGATATCAATAATGGGAAACGATATTTTTACGATAGATAATTTTTACGCAAAAAATGGCTTGCTAACAAATGAGGTCAATGCAATAATAAAGCATGATGGAAAATTATGGCTGGCACATAATAATGGTGTGTCTGTTTTTGATATTACAAATATTAAACCTAATAAATACCCGCCACCAGTTTATATTGAGCAGGTTTTCGTAAATGATAGTTTACGAAAAAAAGAAGAGCTTATGAACCTGTCCTACGACCAAAATTATTTAAAGATCAATTTTATTGGCCTTTCCTATAAAGATGCCGGTAATGTTGAGTATAGGTATAAAGTTGTAGGTATTGATTCTAATTGGATATATTCTAATTACACAACAGTTAGCTATCATACTATTCCGCCCGGATCTTACAGTTTTATAGTGGCTGCAAAAAATAACGATGGGTATTGGAGTTCTCATCCCGCAATAATCTACTTTAAAATATTACAACCCTGGTGGAAAACATGGCTATTTATAGTTTTTGCCGCTATTGTGGCAATGGCGATAATTGGTTTAATATTTAAATACAGGCTAAATGCGATTAAAAAAAGAGAGCGTTTAAAAGCTATTCATCAGGCTAAATTATCAATTGCAGAGTTAAAGGCTTTGAGGTCTCAAATGAATCCCCATTTTATTTTTAACGCTATAAATTCTGTACAATATTTCATTACTAATAACGACCCAATGTCTTCACAAAAATATTTATCCAAATTTGCAAGATTAATACGGTATGTCGTTGACAATTCAAAACCTTCCGTAATTCCTTTAACTAAAGAATTGGAGGCACTATATTTATACCTTGATCTTGAATTGCTAAGGTTTGAAAATAAATTTGAATATATAGTTAATGTAAACAAAAGTATTGATGTTGAGAATGTTCAAATACCCTCTATGTTAATCCAGCCTTATGTTGAAAATGCCATATGGCATGGATTAATGCATAAAGATACAACGGGTAAAATAAAAATAGAGATTAATATTACAGATAATGTATTGATATGTATAGTTGAAGATAATGGAATTGGAAGAAAGAAGGCGCAAGAGATCCTTCGTGAAAAAAATAATGAATTTCACAAATCGGTAGGCATGTCAATTACGCAAGAACGATTAGATATTATAAATCAACAATATAATAGTAATTTAACCGTTACTGTTATTGATTTGGAGGATTCTGTCGGAAATGCAATTGGAACACGCGTTGAATTAAATTTACCTTTTTATTAAACTTTTATTATTTTAGCTGGATATGATCAAAGCACTTATAGTGGACGACGAAGAAAAAAGCAGGATAGCGCTTAAAAATTTACTTTCTATGTATTGTCCTTCTGTTGAAGTAATTAAATTATGCGATTCTGTTAATTCTGCTTTAGCGGCAATAAATAAACAAATGCCCGATCTTGTTTTTTTAGATATTGAAATGCCTTTTCATAATGGATTTGCTTTGCTTGAAAAAGTAAAAGATCCGGCTTTTAAAGTTGTTTTTACAACCGCTTATGACCATTATGCAATTAAGGCAATTAAATATAGTGCAATTGATTATTTATTAAAGCCAATAGACTCGGATGAATTAAAGGCGGCAGTAGCAAAATTAAAAGACAATAAACATACGCCCGCTCAAACATCTCAAAACTTTGAAGCCTTGTTATCTAATCTTAAGCAAAAAGGTAATAATGCTAAAATTGCCGTTCCTACATTCGAAGGCTTACAAATGATAAACACAAGCGATATTATTAAATGTACCGCAGACGAAAGCTATACACATATTACTTTAATTGATAAAACAAAAATAACAGTATCGCGTATTCTAAAAGAGTATGAAGAGCTATTATCCGACCTCAATTTTTTTAGAGTGCATAACTCTTGTTTAATTAATATGGCGCACGTAACCAAATATGTGAAAGGAGATGGTGGTTATGTTGTAATGATGGATGGTTCTAGCGTTGAAGTATCACGCAGAAAAAAGAACGATTTGTTAAGTAAGCTTTCGATGGTGCAAATGTAAGATCAAAAGTTATATCTTCACTTTTTCTTATTTCACTTTACCATTTATTAGTCCATTATGCCATTTATTGGTCTTATATAACCTCATGTTGGTTTAAGATATTAAATAGCTCGAATTTATTTTTTCTTTGAATTATATTAATCACTAAATAATTTTTCATGAAAAAACAACTTCTAGCAGCGTTTATATGTGCAAATGTTGCACTAAGCGCACAAACACAAATGGTAAGATGGGCTAATACCATGGGCGGAAATAATCCAGCTCCAATTGCCGCAGAAGATCCAACCAAAGGTAAGGCTGATGCAATAAAAAGTATAGTTGAAGATGGGTATAGTAATACTTATGTAATTGGTAATTTTACCGGAACATTTATACTGCAGGTTTATACACCTACTGCCGGAAGTGGTTTAGCTTCAGGTGCAGGATCTCCTAAAACGATAACAAGTAATGGCGATCAGGATGTGTTTTTAGCACGATACGATAGAGATGGAAAATGTACATGGGCAACATCTATTGGCGGTACGGGTTACGATGAAGGAAATTCAATTTGTTTTAATGGTTCCCCTGCTGCACCTACGGAGTTTTACATCACCGGCAAATTTGATGTATCAATGAACATAGCTGCAAATACACTTTATTCTACAAATGGTTTTACAGATGCTTTTGTAATTAAATATACTGCAGGTTTAGCTGTAACACCCGTAGCATCTTGGTGGAAAAATTTTGGTGGCGGTAGTGAAACCAATGGCCTTGGCATTGCCGCTAACAGTTCTAGTGTTTTTATAACAGGATATTATACTGAGTGGATTGATAATCCAATTACCTTAAATATACATATGCAAAAAACAATGTTGAACGGAAGTACAACCGGATTTACTACACCAACTCCGGGATACCTTGAGTTTCCGAGTAGGGATATGTTTGTTGCAAGATTTTCTAGCGCTGGCGTTTTTAGCGATGCAGTTAGCTCGTATCGTTCGGATGAACAAATAGAAAGCCATGCGATTTGTTTAAGAGGATCTGATATTTATATTACAGGAACTTATAAAGGAAATATAAAATTAAACAGTTCTTCTACAATACCATGTTCAGGGATCAGTGATATTTTTGTGGCAAAATACCCTTCAGCTTTTAGTACATCGAGTGGAATGCCTTTTGCTACTAGCGCAGTAACTGCTGGTGGTAATAGTACCTTATATCAATCAGCAGTTGGCAATTTACCATACAGGCCCGATGGTGCTTTTGCAATTGCGAGTACAAATGATGGTGTTTTTGTTACAGGAAGATTTTTAAACAGTGCAACGTTTGGCTCAACAACAGTCGATCCTCAGGCCTCTGATTTTGGAGTAAGTTATATGTTTCTTGCGCGTTATGATTTAAATTTAACCAATACGCCTTCCTTATATACAGGAACCGAAAATCAAAGTGAAGGTTATGGTTTATATCCGGTTTATTCTGGAGGGATCTCAACTTTATTTGTAACAGGATTGGCACAATCAAATTCTAAAATAAATGGCGTTTTGGTTCGCAATAATGTTTTTGCGCCGGAATATTCTGGCTTTGTAACACGTATTGCTTATAATTCAGCAATTTCTAATTTTGATGTATCTAATACTGGAAATTTTACAGATGGGATTACTCAAAACTTAGGTGGCGCAGATGGTACCGGTGGAGCTGGTCTTGATTTTAATGTAAACTCACGCGGATACGCAGTAAGTTATAGAGTTGGATGTGGTGTAAGAATTGGTGGAGCTTTTAATGCAAAAACGTATTTTGGAAATATTATGAATACAGTTAGCGGTAAAAACGATGGTTTTCTATCAATAAGAGAAAATGCAGCAACAATTTCTTCTAATTTAAATTCTTGCGGACCCGCAGCTGTAACTTTTTTTGGTACCGGAACAGCCCCTTTTTTATGGACAAACACAGGCGGTACTACTTTAGGCACTTCTAGTTCATTAAATGTAACCCCGGTAGCAAACTCTTTTACAACTGTTATATTTTCAACTAGCGGAGTAGGGGGTTGCCCACCTTCTACAAGTCCGGTTACTTTATTTAATTATCCATTAGCGTCAACCGGTAGTGCCGGCCCGGATAAAATTATTTGCACAAACCTGGGACAAACAAGTACCACTATCGGAAGTGGATTGCTTGGTGCTACATTTTCGTGGGCACTTACTACTGGTTTAAGCTCCCCAACTGCTGCAACGCCTTTAGCAACACCACCAGCTACGAGTACTAATTATACAGTTACAATTACTGATAAATGCGGAAATGTAAGTACAGATGTTGTAAATGTTTTAAAGAAGAATGATTGTCCAAGATCGTTAACAACGCAAATTAATTCTATTGAGGCTGATGCATCTTCTTTATCTATTTATCCAAATCCAAATAATGGTAAATTTGATCTAACTGTTGATGCTGATTATGAAAAAAATATTATTGTTTATGATTATACTGGTAAAATTGTTTTTGAAAAAAATAAAATTTCAGATCGTTCAATTAATATTGATATAACAAATGTTGCTAAAGGAATTTATTTCGTTAAAATTATTAGTGATAACCAAACAGTCACAAAAAAAATAATTAAAGAATAAGGTTCTTAAATAGTTAAACAAAAAAACTCTACCAAAACCGGTGGAGTTTTTTTTATTCTACTTACTACATTTCATAGCAATAAAAATCTATACATTATAGTACCTTTGCTGGTAGATGAACAAAGAGGAATTTATAAAACTAACTTTTGAAGATAAAACAGAATTTCTTTGGAAATATGCTGAAATCGTTTCCGAGAAAGTGTATTATGAATGCAATATTACCCTCTTTTTATTAGATGGCTTCTATGTTGAGGTTTTTTATAACCGAATCTTAAATGAAATTGTTGGCATCAATATCCAGGAAAGTGATCAGATACTTTATGAATACGTAAAAGATCTGGATCTGAAAGAGATCGAAAAATTATTACATTAAGTATTTTAAAATAAATAAAGGCTTAGCCCTCATGCTTTGTTTAGACAAACCGCAGTACAATACATTATTTTCTACCGCATATAAAGCAATTTTAGATACTTTTTCACGTTAATATTCCGTAAAATTACCGCTAAAAGGGGGAATTTTTAGTAAGCAGAAGATGCTTATCTTTAACCGTAAATGAGATCAGCTTCCGCAGTAAAATATTTTTTTATAAGCTTTATTTTTTCTGCATTTATTTTAAATGCACAAACCGAAAAATATACTCACTTCGATACCCTTAAGGGATCAATAACAGAACAGCGCAAATGGTGGGATGTAACGCATTATGATCTGCACGTTGCATTTAATTACAAAGACAGCAGTATTATCGGTTACAATACCATCACCTACAAAGTACTCGAAAAATATTGCAGTACCTGTAAGTTAAAAGAACCTCTAAACATATTACAAATTGATCTGATCGTTCCTTTGGAAATTGATAGTGTTTTGCAGGACTCAAAACGCTGTAAATGGATAAATACCGGGAATTCAATTAACACCGGAAATGTTTATTTTATAAACGTTCCAAACCCGCAAATTATTAACGCTAAAAATAAAATAACAGTTTATTATCATGGCAAACCCGTTGCTGCAAAAAATGCACCCTGGGATGGTGGTGTTATTTGGTCTAAAGACAGTCTTAAAAACCCTTGGATAGCCATTGCCTGCCAGGGAATGGCCGGTAGTGCTTGGTATCCTTGTAAAGATCACCAATACGATGAGCCGGATAGTTCTTCGCTTTACATTACCGCGCCGCAAGATCTTGTCACGGTTTCTAATGGACGCTTACGTTCTAAAAAAATAAATGCAGACGGAACAGCAACCTATAATTGGGCGGTTGTAAACCCAATTAATAATTATAACATCATTCCCTACATTGGTAAGTATGTTAATTTTAAAGATACGTTTAGCGGAAAGGGTGGCGTGCTTGATCTTGATTTTTGGGTGATGGAAGAAAACTTAGAAAAAGCAAAACTGCAATTTCAACAAGTGAAGCCCATGTTGCGTTGTTTTGAGAATTGGTTTGGTAAATATCCTTTTTATGAAGACGGTTATAAATTAGTGGAAGCGCCTTTTTTGGGTATGGAACACCAAAGCGCCATTGCCTATGGTAACAAATACTTAAATGGTTACAAGGGCCGCGATCTTTCTGCTACAGGTTGGGGAATGAAATGGGATTTTATTATTGTGCACGAATCGGGTCACGAATGGTTTGGAAATAATATTACTGTTAAAGATGTAGCGGATAATTGGGTGCACGAAGGTTTTACAGCTTACTCCGAAAATTTATTTACCGAATCCCTTTACGGAAAAAAAGCCGGAGCGGAATATGTTATTGGCACGCAACGTGAAATTAAGAATGATGTGCCCGTAATAAGTGATTACAATGTTAACCGCGATGGTTCCAGCGATAAATATTACAAAGCTTCAAATATGCTGCATACCATGCGTACCATTGTAAATAACGACAGTTTATGGAAAGCTACGCTGCAAGGGCTTAATAAGACCTTCTGGCATCAAACAGTAAGCACAAAACAGATTGAAGATTATATGATCAGTTTTTTAAAACGCGACCTTCAAAAAATATTCGATCAGTATTTGCGCACTATAAAAATTCCGGAACTGCAATACAAAATAAGTGCAGGAAAACTCTCGTACCGTTGGAGCAATTGTGTAAATGGTTTTAATATGCCTTTAAAGACCAACGATGGAAAGAAGGATATTTTGTTGCAACCAACAGAAAAATGGCAGAGTATAAATTATAAAAGTTCTATTTTTAATGCAGACGCAAATTTTTATGTTACCACAAAAAAAGTAACAACAGAAATTAAAAAGTAATTCATAAACTGTTCCCCTTTGTAAAAGGGGGTTAGGGTGATTGAACTTCTGTTTACGCGGGTCTATGTAAAACTTAATTCCAACCTTTTCCATAATAGATTTGGCCGCACTTTTTGCTGACACGAACTATATAACGTAAGCAAACATAGCTTCACGGCCTAAAAGAAATTTTGTAAGATTTGTGTTTTAATTTTTTAACCACCGGTAATTGCAAGATGTAATTCAATTAAAATATTTAGGTAATATTGCCATCTTGAAATTACAATTGAGCCCTGACTAGTCAATAATTCCAAAGAAATTCAATTCAGGGCGACACAAAAAAATTAAAGCAACAAATCAAGGAATTTCTTTTCAGCCTTGATTTTTACTCCACTTTTTATCAAGAAAAAGTGGATCAAAATATTTTTATAAAGATATTAACCTTCTTTTTGCTTCCATGTGTAAAGAAAGTGTCCCTCTACAAAGAGGGTGCCCGAAGGGCGGGAGAGGATCTACCTCGCTATCACAAAACGTTTACTAACACCCTGTAGATGGTCACCCTTAGCTTGTCGAAGGGAAATTAAATAAACCCCATTGGGTAATTCTTTTGTATTTATTGAAGCATTTTTATTTTTAAAAACAAGCTCTTCGTTTTGGGTTATTTGTCCAAGACTATTTGTAATTTCTATTTGAACGAATTTGCTTTCAGAATTACCAATATCAATGTTTAAAATATCGTTAGCAGGATTAGGATAAATACCAAAAGATCCCTCATTTATATCATGCCTGTTAATTCCAGCTATTAAACTCGTAAAACAAACGGTTGTATCTCTTAAAGCAGTTGGAAGAGTTTGAATTGAAACGTTTGAGGTATTTTGCCCCATATAATATTTTGTGTAATTAATATTAGAAAAACAGGCCAATTTTGATGACTTGTAATTAAAAATATCGAAATAACTATTAAACACACCGCCAGTAGCGCCTACTCCTTCAATAAAATAGGCATATGTTGGGCTGTAGTTTTGCCAAAACGTAGTTGTTCCCTTAAAACGTTTATGATATTTTGTGCCCAACAAAACAGAATCGATAAGTGTGATCTTATAATTTAATCCAATGGTTATTGACGGATCGTCACCTGAATAAATGTGCATGGTATCGCCAATATTTTTATTTTTTGAATCGAAGATCAAATGTGTATCATCAGCCGTATAGTTTGAAGCAAGCGTTGCTGTTGGAATAAAATAAACTTTTTTATTTAAAGTATCATTCGAGAACATGCCAATAAACTGGGTAGAATTTACAGGCACAATGGACGGATCACAGTTGCCGCCAAATTGCTGATGAATAAAAGCACCTTGCATTACATTAGCGTAAACTTTATGCCATAATCTACCGTTATTTGTAATATAGCCCTTTACAAAATAGTTGTATGCATCTGTTCTGTAACATTGGTTTGAAAAAGCAGATGCACTGCCGGTTTGAAACACTTTCCAAACCATGTTAGTATCAAAAGGTTGGTATTTTTGGGCAATATTATTTTTATAAAAGAATAGAGTAAGTACTAAAAGTATAGCGTATTTTTTCGTTTTCATTTTTTAACTAATTTTATTCTGTAATGAAAAAATATTTAGTAGAAGCGCTTGGTAATAAATCTAATTCTAAGGTACAAATAAAATAACTTATTCAATAATATTTTATCTACCACAACTCATAATCCAACACCGTATTCTCCATTCTGTAAGTAGGGGATTGTTTTCCGTCAGAGAGTTTGTAAACTTCGTCGGCTACAAATTTTTGTAATTCGTTAAGGGTTATTTTTTTATCGCCGTTGGCATCGGCTTTATAATTTTTCATGCCATCCAATAAACAATGTGTAAATAAACCATTGTTCCATTTCTCTCCTTCAAAAGCAGCTTCTGTTCCACCCGCAGAAGAAATAATAGTGGCCCCCGAATTTTGCCGTAGGTCAGAAAAAACCGCTTTCGACATTTCCAATGCGGTACTTTGTGCAAAGCTACTACCGGCAAGGCGCACGGCACGCGAACTATCTTTCTTTGTGCCCTTATCCGAAGGGTCTATGTACAATTCTTCCTCGTCTACTTCGCCACTAAAACAAGCATCAATAAACATCAACTTTTTTAATGGCTTCATTTCTTTAAAGATCTTTTCAAAGCTTTTATAAGCCACCGCATTTGTTTTTGGATCTGTAAAATCAGTATAATAAGTAGGAAAATAATAACTCATGTCGTTATCCAAATAACCATGGCCTGCATAAAATACCATTACCACATCGTTAACACCTGCTTTGTCAAAAAAGCTGTTTAAATTTTTGATGGAATCGTTAGTGAATGATTGGTTGAATAATTTTTTTATTTTAATAGAGTTAAACGATTTTGAGTTCGACATGTTATTGGCCATATCGGTAGCATCTTTTACGGCATAGGCCAGGTCGTATTTATTATTCTTAAATTTTTCGCTGGCAATAACCACTAAATAAAGGTCCGATTTGGCTGTAGAGGTATTATTAAAATAGCGAGTCAAACGCGGACTCTCTAGACCGTTCACATCTTTTAAAATAAATTCAAAACGGTTAATGCCCGATGAGGTCTCAAAAGATAAGCTCTTATCAAACCTCGAACTTTGATTTTCTGTAATTACTTCCGATAAAACCTGGGTGCCGTTATTATGAACTTCGAGCTTCGATAATTTACTTTGCCCTTTGTTAGCGCTTAAAGCAAACTTCACAAAGCCCGGTTTTTCTTCCACCATTTTAATGGTTTGAAATGTTGGCAACACCGAAAAATTAATTTTGTTATCTGGTTTAAAACCAAGAACACGCATCCGCTTTAAATAGGCCGTCTCGTAAGCTTGTATCAACGAACTATCAGAGCAACCAAAGCTACGCAGTACTTTATGTGGTTGGTTTAAATAAGCATCAAACTGCTCAAAGCTAAAGATCTCTGACTGGTATTTAAAACGAATACTTTTTATAAATTCTTTAGAACCCATATAATGAAGATCGGAAGTGATCAGGAAAAAATTATCGTCCTTTGCATTTGCTAATTGTCCAATGATCTCTTTTTTGTTAAGGTCAACAAATGTGGCTAAAGAATTAATAGAGCTGGTAACAATCATTTTATTCTGGCCTTCAATAAAAAAACAATTCGGCATAGAAATCTTAAGCTCTTTAAGATCTATTAATGAATCGCCTTTTTCATTGAACACTTTAAAGAACTCGCCAAAGGCATTGTGCAGCACAAAATAGTTTCCGGTTTCGCTGCTGGCATGAAAAGGAACTATCTCTTTTGTTTTGATGAGCGTTTTTGAATATAGCTCTTTTCCGGTCTCGGTATCATATTCTGTATACATTACTTCGTAACCATCGGTATTGGCAACGCCCAATTCATACTTTACATACCAAATGCCAATTAGCTTGCCCTCATTTTTTATTTTAAAATCGTAAGGATAAAATGTTTGAGCGTAATCCCTTACAATTTCTTTTTTAACCATATCAATTTTTACAATAGCATTGGTTTGCATATCTACATCATAACCGTTAATGTTTTTTTTCTTCATTACCTGGCTCGCAGTATAAACCGATCTTTCATCGGGACTAATTTCAACTTTTGCATTCACCGACCAGGAAGCGCTTTCGTATTCAACTTTTTTTGTTTTGCGGTTCACAATTTTATATTTGCCGGCGTCGGGCACAAAAACCAGGTTTTTTGTAAAGTTGATGATCTTGTAAGATGGTGAGGCGGCTAAAGAATATAAGCCTTCATATTTTTCTTCCTGCATGGTCTTTAAATTTAAGATATGCAAGCTGGTATAATCCACATAATAAAATTCGCCATTTAAAAACCCCGACGCGATAGAGTAAAAGTTTTTTCGGATCACCTTACCGTATTTTTTCTTATTGATATTATAAATGGTCAGGTTTAAATGTTGAAAGTTTTTACCGGAATTAACGACAACTTCTGAATCGTTCAGAAAAAAAACATTACTGATGTAAGCAGAATCGCTTCCTGAAACATCTTTTAACTCGGCATACTTAGAAAAATTCTTCATGTCCCAAAAAAATCCGGAAGACACACCATTTGTATACAACCATCTTTTATTAGGACTAATGTGTGCAGAGTAAATAGAATTGCCCATAGAGGGGCGCTCGGAAATTAATTTCATATCTCCCGGATCGTATACGCGGATAGCCCTGTAAGGCATATAGGTATTAGCGACCATGCGGTTGCCTTCTTGTGAAATTTTTACGTTCATGGCCATGCCTTTATATTGGCGCACTATTTTTTTTGTTTTAAGATCGATGAATTTAATGCCTTTTAAAGTTGCGTAAACGGCCAGGCCTGAACGTGTTAAATAATCTATATCGTAAACGTATTCGTCTTTGGCAAAATTAAGGGTGTCGGGTTTTGTAATGGAAGGACGTTTATTAATATCGTTCAATATTTTTTTATCGTACAAACCATAATTATCATATTTAGGCATACGTACTTCATGTACGATCTTTTCTGTTTCAAGGTTTAGAATAAAATATTTATTGGAAGTAAAACAAAAAGCTAAAGAATCACGCACTTTAATTTTTGTGGGCGTGGCAGCATCTACGATCAACTCGCTTACATTGGTAAGGTCATCAAGCGACTGACGTACTATAGCAGAAAGCGTGCCCGAAGATTTGGCTAAAATGACCTCGCGTTTTTTAGTAAAGTAGGAGGAATGGATAACATAATCTGTTAACGGAAAGGCATGTGAGCTAAGTACTGCTTTTTTTTCGAGATCGTATTTAAGTGTGAAAGAACCAATGCTTGCATAGATCTCGTTGACCTTCCCTGTAAAAAAACAACCACCAATGGGCAGGGAAGAATAGTATTGACTATTTGGTTGACCTTTGATGAGATCAGCTGTAGTTATTTTATAAAGAAAATTGATTTTTTGATTGACAAAACTAAAAATATACAGTTCATTATTAATAGTTAGCAGCATAGAATTACCGTCTGGACTAATAGAAAGGTTCTTAGCGCCATAGGTAAGATCATATTCATCTATTACCTCCGAGGTTTCTGTATTAATAATAGAAAGGGCATTGCCGCAAACCGCGAAAAATTTTTCGTTGGGAAAGAATTGAACGAAATCGTAATAACTAAAGCCGGTCTCTTTTGGAATAATTATTTTAATATCTTTTAGTTGGCTGTAACTAAAAATACTATTTAACAGAAAAGAGAATAAAATAAAAAAATGCCTCATGGTAAAATTACTTATCAATTTAATTTTTATTCTGATCTTGCCCGCGATCAACGAATGACTATTTTTTTGGTAAGAACACCTTTTGCCGTTGTGAGTTGAAGAAAGTAGATGCCCGAAGAAAGATCTTTGGTTGCTAAAGTAGTATCGTGAGTTGTAAATAATTTTTGTCCCGAAAAATTATAAAGCGTGGTTGAATTTATTTCCTCTACTGAACTTAAAATAATATTATCTCCTTTTGTTACCGGGTTTGGGTAAATAGAAATATTTTTCTCCATTGAATTTTCTTTTACGCCCACACTTGTATTTTGGTTGATAACACCGATGGCATCCAGGTCAAAACCTCCACTGGCAAAGCCTGTTGGCCAGGGATCATTGATCATGTTATTGTAACTATCTCTTTTAGCATAGGCTTTATTTACAGAACCAACAACATCAATTAATTTTACATGCGTAACAGCATTAATATCTATGTTTGGGTTGCCCGATAATTCCTGCAAATCGAAAGGCGTGCCGTAACCGCCTCTGTATTTACCGGCCAGGTTATTTATTTTTGTAGCATCGGTGGCGCCAAAGCTTCCTGTTTGTGTTGTAGTGTCGGTTAATGAATGCGCCGCAAAACGCACATAATTTATACCGTCACTACTCACTTCAACAAGTGCAAGCTCTAAAAAAGAATCATCAAAACTATTTTCGAAAACAGCAAAATCAAACCCAGCGCCATTTTTTATTGGATATTGAAATGTGCAAATTGCGGAACCTCCATCGCCTAAACTAACAACACCATTTGCAAGCCCAACACCTAATGCCATGCTGCTATCACCGGCGCTCGCATAACCTAAAGATGTATTTGAAATATTTTGGTAACCTCTTGTAACGTGACAGCCGGTAACCCAATTTACAAAAGCAGAACTGTCTTTATACATAGCAGTTGTGCCTGGCTGGCCAACAGGTGGGGGATAAGTTTGGGCTTTGGCAGAAAGAACAGTTGCTAAAATTAAACCAAGCAGTTTAAAGAAATTATAATTATGCATTTTGTTTTGCGACTGTATTGTGATAATGTTGATAGTATTCAACCTTTAATTCTTTTAAACATTTATTGCAAACGCAAGTAGTTGCTTTTGAATTTATAAAAGTTTGTTCTTCTGGCGATATGCGGATCTTCATACAATCACATTGGCTTATATCCTTTGGTTTGCAGGTAAATTCGGTTCCGCAGCGCGTACAATTTTCTGTTGGATATTTTACAGTGTAATATTCCATTTGTTTTTTATTCTTTTATCCAGCCTACTAAAGTTAATACATCTTCCGAATCAACATTTTCCCAACCCTGTTTATTAAAGTTCCAAACGGCCATGCCTTGCTGGTAGCTTTCCGGGCCAACAACCATTTCTTTTACCAGCGATGCAATATTGCTTTCTGTTTTAAAGTTCTTTGATTGAAAATGATATTTACCAACATCCTTATCATTTAATTTAACTAAATGACCGTAGCTGTTTGTTTTACATTCGTAACTAAAGCCATCTGTTGGTTTTGTAAATTGAAGTTCTGTAACAGTATTCGCACTGTGGTCGATAA
Source organism: Bacteroidota bacterium (assembly GCA_013697245.1). GTDB lineage: Bacteria > Bacteroidota > Bacteroidia > B-17B0 > Aurantibacillaceae > Aurantibacillus. Next base: position 172,854 of record JACCXH010000050.1, on the reverse strand, counting down.
GGATTTGTTTATTTCCCAAAAAGAAAAGCGCTTGTGTATCATTTACTTTTTGTACCTGTGCCACTTGTGCTTCAGGTTTGATGGCGATCTTTCCAACCAATGAATTACTTTTTGAATTGATGTTTACTTTGTAAAAAGAAATCTCAGTATTGTCTTTATTAAAGTTGGTATATACAAAAGTGGAATTATCGATCCAGTACATTGGCGGATCGGGCACACGGCCATCTTTAGTACCCGACTGACCATAACCTGCATCGGCCACTAATAGAACTTTTGGCTTGCTTTGGGGGTAAAAATTTATTTTAAATGGAGCAGTTGTTTTATCATATTCAACATCGGCACCAATCTTTGGTTTAAACAATAAATTCTTTACTTCGCCATATTGGTTGGTCTTAAAATTGTATACCGAATAATATTTCCCTTTAAAAATATCGTTTGTATAAAATATCGCACTATCATTACTGCACCGAATCAAATTAGCACGACCGTCGAATAGAACTTTTTTATCCTGCAAGTCAATAATATTACCAATGCCTGTAATTAAATAACGGTTGTTGTAAATGGTATTAATGCCAAGATCTGTGCGGATATTATCTTTGCCGTCTTTTTTTCCGCTTACGGTTAGCAATTCATTTCGCCCAATATAATGCCCGTTCAAAAAATGGTAAACCATTATTTTTTGTTTAAACTCTGCCTTGCCGGTTGGGTCAACGTGCACTACTACCAAACCCTGCTTTATCTCCTGAGCATAAAAAGCAGCAGTCACTAAAAAAAATAAAAGAAAGATAAATAGCTTTTTCATTTTATAAATTTTTAAAAAAATCAAACAATAATCTAACGCCATAGCCGGTTCCGCCTTTACCGCGGTAACTATCTTTAGCGGTAAGAAATGCAGGACCTGCTATGTCTAAATGATAATATGGATAATCCGTATACTTCACTAAAAATTTACCGGCAGTAATGGCACCTGCGTATGGTCCGCCAAGATTTTTTTGATCGGCTATATCGCTTTTCATTAATTCATCGTATTCTTCCCAAAATGGCATTTCAGCAATGCGTTCATGAACATTAAACCCGCTGGTGTATAATCTTTCTTTTTGACGTTGCTTTGCAGTGCCCATCCCTACCATGCCAAATGTGCCTATTGCTGCAACAGCCGCACCGGTAAGGGTAGCAAGGTCTATCGTCAATTCGGGTTTATAACGTTTGGCGTAATGTAAGGCATCGGCTAAGATCATACGGCCTTCCGCATCTGAGTTTAGCATTTCAACGGTTGTGCCATCCATCATGGTAATTATATCGCCGGGTGCAAAGGCGTTAAAGCCAGGGCGATTATCTGTGGCAGGAACCAAGCCAATAACATGAATATTTAATTTTGCTTTTGCAATCGCGTATAATGCACAACCAACCGCAGCGCCACCGGCCATATCACACTTCATCATATCCATACTGTTAGCGGTAGGTTTTAAACTTAACCCACCGGTATCGTATACAACGCCTTTCCCAACCAAAACATAAGGATTTTTATTTTTTGCATTTTTTGGTTTGTATTCCATAACGCTAAATGTAGGCTCATCCACACTTCCTGCATTAACCGCTAACAAACCACCCATTTTTAATTGTTTAATTTTTGTTTTATTAAAAACCTCTACAGTAAAGCCGGCTTGTTTACCCATATCTTTAAAGGCATTGGCAAGATCGGTGGCATTTAAAATATTTACAGGTTCGTTAACCAAGTCTCTTGCTTTTGCAGTAGCATCAATAACAATATTTAGTTGCGCAATATCATTTGGTTTTAAAGCGCCAACCAAAGTAATGTTTTGTAATGTGTTTACCGGTTTTTTAGCCGAGGTAATATGGCGGTTAAACTGGTAATTGGCAAGCGCCAATCCTTCTGCTGCTGCTAAAGAAAGGGACTGTAGTTTTGTTTGATTGTAAACGGCCACTTCTTTTTCTTTTAAAGAATTTAAAGCATCTGTAACAGTAGCGGCATGTTTGCGGATCTTTTCTTTTAAAGCATTAAGATCGCTTTTAGCATTAATAACGATAATCGAAATATATCTTCCTAAATAATTTAAGGAAACCGTTTTTTTATCTTCTTTTTTTAATTCACTGAAAATATACTCGCTTACATCTTTCGGAAAAGAAAAATCGGCAGAGTTTAAAAACTTATCAGTAACAATTAATAAATTAGAACCAGTATTTAACTTGTTTTTTGATATTATTTGGGTCATAATGGGTTTTGGTTGTGTACGAATATACAAAATCGTAGATTTAAATCAAATAGCCGACCGCTTTAAGTTGATCTTAAGATCTATCTAAAATAATGTTTAGTTATTTTTTAACTAAAAATCCCTTAAATTTGAGAAATTATACGATAAAATAATGAATTTTTTATTGGTATTTATTGGTGGTGGAATAGGTTGTGTTCTTAGGTACATAATAGGTTTAGGCTTTCTTAAAATAACTACGTCATTACCCTGGGCAACTTTTGTTTCAAATATTGTTGCCTGTACTATTTTTGCTATTACCATGTGGGTAATTTCGAATAAAGCTATTTTAAACCAAGCCGGCGAGCAAGGGCAGGCAACGCTTAAACTGTTAATTTTAACGGGTTTTTGTGGCGGTTTAAGCACCTTTTCATCATTTGGGTACGAAACTTTTTTGCTGCTTAAACAAGGTTTGCATCTAACGGCATTTTTTAATATCATTTTTACCACATTAATTTGCCTTCTGTTATTTTATGTTTTTAACCGGCAAACAGTTTAATTTTTATGGATTTTAATAAACGTAAAGATCTTGTATTTATAATTCTGGCAGGATTTTTTATTACCAATGCTATTGTTGCCGAATTGATCGGTGGAAAACTAATTCAATTCTTTGGTTTGTTTACCCAAAGTATTGGTATTATTTTATGGCCGGTTGTTTTTATACTAACCGATCTTATTAATGAGCATTATGGTAAACAAGGTGTTCGCAAGCTAACCTATATTACCGTTGGTTTAATTGCTTATACTTTTATTTTAATTTCAATTGGATTAAACATTAATGCCGTTCAGTTTAGCCCGGTAAATGATGAGAATTTTAGAATTGTTTTTGGGCAAAGCCAATGGATAATTGTTGGAAGCATTATTGCTTTTTTTGCTTCGCAATTGGTGGATGTTTACGTTTTTTGGATCTTTAGGAACAAGACCGGCAATAAGATGATCTGGCTTCGTGCCACCGGTAGCACAGTAGTAAGCCAGTTAGTAGATACATTTATTGTGCAGTACGTAGCTTTTGTTTTACCCGGTAAATGGACAACGGATGAGTTTATACACAACGCCTGTTGGGGCTATTCGTTTAAATTGTTAATTGCCGTTGCACTTATTCCTTTTATTTATCTTGGCCATTACGCCATTAATAAATTTTTAGATAAGGATAAAAACATAGCTAAATAAAGGGTAAATTAGGCGAAGGCTTAGTTATGATCACTTATACTTTTTTAGCTATAATTTTGGTTTTTTCGCTTTACTGTTTTAACGACAGGAATGCCATGAACAAATATTTATTCCATCCTTATTCTATTTATCACAATAAAGAACATTACCGGTTTTTAACCCATGCATTTATTCATGGCGATTTTATTCACCTGGCATTTAATTGCCTTGCACTATATAGTTTCGGCCTGGCGTTGGAAGAAGGATATTTTGGTAACCCACATGTTTTTGCAGATATAAGAATCGGCAAACTCTGCTATATTATTTTATTTACCGGTGGCATTTATGCTGCCTCATTTACAGAGTATTACCGAAATAAAAACAATCCCGATTACTCTTCATTAGGGGCGAGTGGCGCTATTTCTTCCATCATGTTCTGTTATATCATGATAAGCCCTTTGAGCCAGATCTCGCTGTTCTTTTTCCCAATGCAGGGTTGGATAGCAGGAATTTTATTGCTGGGAATAAGTTATTATCTGATCCGACGAAAAAAAACAAGTGACTATAGCGATAATATCAGTCATGAATCTCACTTTTGGGGTGCTTTGTTTGGTGTTGCCTTTATTTTGGCAATCAGGCACGAGGTTTTGCAGGATTTTATCGGTCAAATTAAAAAGGCATTCTAGTTTTAACAAAGCCACTTTAATAGTTTTTTTGTCTTATAAGGTTTTGTTTTTAATTAATAATTACCTTAGCTTTATAACACAACCTTATGAAACATTTATTAGCGCTTAGCTTTTTTATTATTTATGCTTATAGTATCAAAGCACAATGTATTCGCATTTATGTTGCAGAAAAAATAAAAGAGGTGGAGATCCCTATTGAGCGAAGAGATTTTGAAATTACCATCAATGATACCATGAAACTTAATTTAACTTCGGGTAATAATGGTTTACTTGGAAGGATCGCCTTGGATAAAGGTACCTATAAAGTAATGATCCAAAATCCTGAATTTGCAGATGCCGTTATAAAAGATGTTGTAGTGGAAGAATCGCGCTCAAATAACCTTACCATTAATGTAGTGCCTTTAACTGCTGCGCAAATAGAGGAGAAAAAGAAACCTAAGTAACTATAAGTGATGGAACGCAGAAGACTCTGATCTGTAATATTTCGCAGATCTTTTATTGTGGTGTTAAACCAACACTAAAAAATCTTCCTCTTGCATCGTCAACTCCAACCCGTTTGAATGTTTCGGGTTTATAACCGGTTGCGGTAATTTTAACTTTATAACGACCGCCGTATATAAGTTTAAATATAGTTAGACCATCATTATCAGTCATCAATATCTTTGTAAGGGTATCATTAAGTGTAATAGTGACTTCTTTATTGATAATAGCATCTTTTGTTAACTTATTATGTAAACTAATTTTGAGATGGGAATTCTGTCCATAGACACAGAAAGTTAAAAAAGTCAAGCAAAAAAATATTTTCGATTTTACGCTCATTATGGAATTGACTTCGCCTACTGTTGCTGTATGCGTTCAATTTCGATTGAATTACTTATCCAGGATCTTTTTAATCTCGGGCTTAAAATAAAGATTAGACTTTAGGATCTTACCATCTTCCCTAAAAATAGGTTGGCCGTTCTCGTCAAGTTTACTCATATTACTGCGGTGAATTTCATCGTAAACTTCTTCGATCTTATGCTGTAAGCCGTGTTTTAGAATGCTGCCGAATAAAATATATAACTGGTCGCCCAAAGCATCGGCAATTTCAATCATATCCCCATTCTTGCAAGCCTCAAGGTATTCTTCGTTCTCTTCTTTTATTAAATTGTAACGTAAGGTGTAATCTTTTTCATCAATGAGTTTCATTTCAGAAGCATTACCTATTTTAAAGACCTCATGAAATTCTTCAACCGACTTTATTTTTTCGTACAGCTTGCTCATGACCTATTTGTTTTTTTTGCCTTTACGTAATTTGTATTCGTCATTAAACTGGTTAACAATCTGGTCGGTAATATCCAGTGTAGCATTACCTAACAGCATAGTAGGCACGGCATCGCTATAGGAAAGAATGTAATCGTATTTGCCGTTATTCCATTTCACTAAAAAATCTTTTACGTTCTTTTGGAAAGAGGCATTTTTTTCACTGATGTCCATTGACAAATTGTCCATCTGTATCTGTTTGTTCTGTGCTTCTTTTTCAATGGCTTGTATCTCTCGTGCTTTTGCTTCTAATTCGCTTTGCGGCGCTATGCCTGCTTTTTGCGACATCTGAAGTTCTTCCATTTTCTTTTGATATTGCATGCTTAAACTTTCTACGCTTGCTTCAATGCTGGATCTTCTTCTTTTTGACTCTGCAATAAGATCTATAACTTCTAGACTTTTATCATTTAAAACATCAATATTCACAAATGCAATTTTACCTGTTGGTACATTTCCAACCGGCGCAACCGTTTTTGTGTCGGCTGTTTTTGTATCTGTTTTTATGTCTTCGGTATTTTCTTTTTTCTCAGAAGTTGGGTCAGACAAATTATTTACCTTGTAAAATAAAAATCCTACAGCGGCAACTAATAATACATTAACACCAATAATTGCTTTGTTCATTTAAACTAATTTTATGCAAATATAAAGTTACTTACGGTTTAAACAATAATTTTTGTTTAGGTTTTAACTCCATTTGTAAATCATTAACAGTTGCGCCCGTTTGCGCTTGTATATACTGGTAAATGTTGTTAAATACGATCGGTTCGCGAAAGCAATTTGCGCTTAATTCATCTCTGCACCAACCGTTATAATCCAGAACAAAAAACGAGTCTTTTTGTGTGGAAAAATGTTGAACGTAAGCAGGAAGTTTATCTAAAACGATTTTTGTAAATCTGATTTCTACTGCTTTCATATTACCACTTTTAAAATTTGCCGAAAGATGATCGGGCCAAAGATCTTTTTGATTGAACCAGGGCATTACCCAAAACAAACCAAAAATGAGGTAGAACAAAGGGAATTGAAGTAAAAGGGTAGGGCTGTAATAACGTTGTTTTGTTTTTCCTGAGAACAATAAAAAAAGTAAAGGAATAAAAGTGATATTGCAAAACCAAATAGCATAATTTTGATTGCGTGCCGAAGGAAATAAAAAAATAATTAGCAAAACGTGAAAAATAACCGCAAAAGTAATGGCAAGATACCTTATTGGCCTTATCAATAAACAAACCCCTATCAATATAAGCATATATGGAATAAATACACCAATTTTTTTTATGAAAAGAAATTGACGCTCGCTCATCATGTTTTGTAATGGCGAAATAAGTTCCGGAAAATCTGTTTCGGTAAAAAAAGAATTCAACTGGCTCAAACCATTAAAAATATAAATAGAACAAAAGATCAGCTGCAGAACAATAAAAAAGGAAGTGAATTTGTTTGCATCATCGATCCGACCATTGTAAAACATCAGCACAAATAAAAATGCAGAATAAATATAGAACCAGGGCTGCAAACGGTTCATGTCAATTAACACCAAACCAGCACCTATTAAAAGCGCTAAAAAAATAAACAAACGATGCCTTTTTAAAAATAACGACGCGATAATGAAAAAAATAAAAATAAAAATAAAAAAATAATCGTAAGGCGCTTTTATAACAGCGGTTTCAAATACGTTTGCATAAGGAAAGAGACGCTCGCCTGCCCAAAGATGCAGCGATAAAAGAACCGAGATAATAAGCGATACACAAACTGTGACCCTTATAAACAATAAACGTTGTGGTATTGGTATTGAGAGTCCTTCGATCATTTATTTTTTAGTTTGCCGGCAGAATAAAAATATTTTTGGTAATAGGTTTCTGTTAAGCTATTAACCAATACGCCCCGCGTAGTGCTGGCATGTACAAATTTATTATCGCGCAGGTAAACGCCTACATGTGTAATTGAATTACTGTTTATTTTAAAAAAAATCAGATCGCCTTCTTCTGCTTTTTCTATTTTTAATTTGTCACATTCTTTATAGATCTCCCCGGCAGTTCGCGGTATTTTTTTACTGTAAACCTTTTCAAATAAATTAATGGTAAAACAACTGCAATCAATACCGGTTTTCTCGCACCCACCGTATTTATAGGGCGTGCCATACCAGTCGCTGATAAAAGAATATAACTTACTTTCTTTTACTTCTTTGTTGCTAAGCCCCATTTTTTCTCTAAATACCACAGAGCCCGATTTGGCCTCTGCCTTAGTTTTGGTAACGGTTTTAACCGATTCTTTTTTATGCCTGCAGCCATATCCTACTAATAGAATACACAAAACCATAATAGTTTTTAACCGGTAAAAGCACATTTACTATAAAAATACATCAATGCAGCAAGGGTTTGAACCTAAATAAAATGCAATTTTGTACATAGGCCTGTTAATTACCGACTATTGCTACCAAAACTCAATGTTAAAAATCTGTTATGTTTACTATGAATTACTGTTAATTTTCGCTATTTTTAAAACTTCTAACTCGCTTTAAAATGGATGATTTTACGTTGAAACCTACTGCCGTGAAAACCAAAATACCTTTAGATACACTTAAGCATGCTTTTTTACTTATGTGTACCGCTAAAAGTATGACCGAACTATATGAGGCCAATAAGGATATAACCGCTAAGTATGTTCACGCTACAAGCCGCGGCCACGAGGCTGTTCAGCTGGCTTTGGGTTTACAGCTTTTACCACAGGATTTTGTTAGTCCCTATTACCGCGACGATAGTATTCTACTGGCCATTGGTATGCAGCCATTTGAACTGATGCTGCAACTTTTAGCTAAAAGGAATGATCCATTTTCAGGTGGCCGGACCTATTACGCGCACCCAAGTTTAAGAAGGGATAATATGCCTAAGATCCCCCACCAGTCAAGTGCCACCGGTATGCAGGCCATCCCGGCAACGGGTATTGCTATGGGCATGCAGTACATTGAAAAGAATGGCATGAACATCGACTATAAAGGCAATAATCCGGTTTCGGTATGCTCTTTAGGCGATGCCAGTTGCACAGAGGGAGAGGTTTCTGAAGCTTTTCAAATGGCAGTACTAAAACAATTGCCAATTTTATATTTTGTACAGGATAACGAATGGGATATTAGTGCGCATGCAGAGGAATTCCGTGCGCAGGATATTACAGAGTTTGCCAAAGGATTTAAAGGACTGGAAACAAGAACCATTGACGGTTCTGATTTTATTTTAAGTTATAACACGTTAAAAGAGTGTTTGGATATTATTCGTTCTGAAAGAAGACCGATGCTAATTCATGCGAAAGTGCCATTATTGAACCATCATACAAGTGGTGTGCGTAAAGAATGGTACCGTGATGATCTTGAAGAAGCTGCAAAACGCGACCCGTTACCTCGCTTAAGAAATCAATTGATCATTGCAGGAATAGATGCTTCTGAACTTAAAAAGATAGAGGATGATGCTAGGAATTTAGTAGAGGCCGATTACCAAAAAGCATTATTGGAAGAAGACCCAAAACCGGAAGACCTTTTTTTACATGAATTTGCGGCCACCCCAATTACCGAAGAAAAAGGAGAAAGAGCACCTGCCGGCAAACAGCCAACCGTTATGGTAGATAGCGCTTTATTTGCGATACGTGAATTAATGAGCAAACACCCTGAATGTTTATTGTACGGGCAAGACGTGGGAGCAAGATTAGGCGGGGTTTTTAGGGAAGCAGCAACTTTATCACAACAATTTGGAGAGCACCGCGTTTTTAACACACCCATACAGGAAGCATTTATAGTTGGATCAACCGTTGGTATGAGCGCTGTTGGTTTAAAGCCAATTGTAGAAGTGCAGTTTGCCGATTATATTTGGCCGGGCCTTAACCAATTGTTTACAGAAGTTAGTCGCAGTTGTTATTTAACCAATGGTAAATGGCCGGTAAGTATGATCTTACGTGTGCCTATTGGTGCCTATGGTAGCGGCGGACCATATCACTCAAGTTCTGTAGAAAGTGTTTTAGTAAATATTAAAGGAATTAAAATAGCGTACCCAAGTACCGGAGCCGATCTTAAAGGTTTGATGAAAGCTGCCTATTATGATCCAAATCCTGTTGTGATGTTGGAACATAAAGGTTTATACTGGAGTAAAATAAAAGGTACCGAAGATGCAAAGACCATTGAACCGGATGAAGATTATGTGATTCCTTTTGGAAAAGCACGTAAAGTAATTGAAGCGACGGAAGAAAATATAAAAGCAGGAAAAACATTGACTATCATTACATATGGTATGGGTGTGTATTGGGCAAAAGCCGCTGCTAAAAAGTTTGAAGGGCAAATAGAAATTATTGACCTAAGAACATTAGCACCAATTGATGAGAACTGCATTTTTGAAAGTGCACGCAAACATAATAAAGTTATGGTGTTAACCGAAGAGCCTGTTCATAATGGTTTTGCGCAAAGTATTGCCGCACGCATATCTGAAAATTGTTTTCAAGCTTTAGATGCGCCTGTAAAAGTTATTGGTGCCGAAAATTTACCGGCTATTCCTTTAAATTCTATCTTAGAAAAAACCATGTTACCAAATGCCGAGAAGGTTGAAGTGGCGATAAGGAAATTATTGAAATTTTAACCACTAAGACACTAAGAGCACATAGAAACAATAAGTAAATTATGCTTTATGTACTTTGAGTATCTCTTTGTCGTATGTGTTAAAAAATATGCGCTATTTCTGCGCGGTTCTATAAAAATACAATGCCACGAAGGAGAAAATGATATTGGGCGTCCACACGGCTAATAAAGGTGGTGCAAATCCTGTGGTGGCAATGGTTGTAAAAATATACATGAACATGATATAGATACAACTTAATAATAAGCCCAAGGCAATTTGTAAGCCCACGCCACCACGCACTTTACGAGATGATACACAAACACCTATTATAGTTAATATAAAAGTGGCAAATGGAAAAGAAGTTCTGCGGTATTGTTCTACTTCAAAGAACTCAATTTTATTTGAGCCTTTTAATTTTTCGCGGATAATGTATTCCCTGAATTCAAAATAAGGCATGGTCTCTATCTTGCTTTCATAGCGGTTCATATCAATAGGTGTAAAGGCAAGTTTTAATTTTTTTGTAGGATAAAAAGTATTTATTTGTTTAAAAATGGGTTTGCCGGTTTTTAAAGTGTCCAGCCTGTCTTGCGCAATTATTTTGCGTTCATAAACGTTCACTAAATTCCATTCGCTACCCAAACTGTCCCAGGTCATGTTATCGGCGCTTAAAAAATAAGTTTGTTTGTTATTTACAATATCTTCAATACTTACTTTAAAAGCAGATCTTAAATGGTTATCATAACTCTCCATATACAATAACCTGTTTGGCCCAATTTTTTTGTGGATGTTATGTTCGTCATTATTATAACTGTTGTTTATCCATTTATCTTCAAAACCAATTTTTATTTCTACCGCTTTTGGTAAAATAAAATGATTAAGTATTAACGAACAGGAAGCTAAAATAGATGCGCCAATAATATATGGCCGCATAATGCGCTTAAAGCTGGTGCCGCTGCTTAAAATAGCCACAAACTCGGTTTGATGCGCCATTTTAGAAGTAAAAAATATTACGGCAATAAATGTAAATAGCGGCGAGAATAAATTACCGTAATACGGAATGAACATGCAGTAATAATCGAAAATAATTTCTTTTAAAGGAATATCTTTTGTGGTATAGGTTTGTATTTTTTCTTTGATATCAAATACAATAAAGATCAACAGGATCAGCGTAATAGAAAAAAAGAAAGTGCTTAAGAACTTCCTTAAAATATATCTATCCAGGATCTTTAACATGTGTTTATAAGCGTTGTGCTAATTGAATTACCATTTTATTTTTCCATTCCATAAATGTGCCGTCAATAATGCGCGTCCGTGCCTCTTTTACCAAGCGCAAATAGAAACCCAAATTATGTATGCTGGCAATTTGAGCCGCCAGGATCTCTTCGCAATGTACTAAATGTCTTAAATAGGCTTTGCTGTATGCCTTGTCAACAAAGGTAGTTCCGTTCTCATCCAAAACTGAAAAATCATTTTTCCATTTCTCGTTCTTAATGTTGATGATACCGTTCTCTGTAAACAACAAGCCGTGTCGTGCATTGCGCGTAGGCAGAACACAATCAAACATATCAATGCCTAAAGCAATACATTCTAAAATGTTTACAGGCGTGCCAACACCCATTAAATAACGCGGTTTGTCTTTTGGTAAAATAGTCGTTACCACTTCTGTCATGGCATACATTTCTTCGGCGGGTTCGCCAACGCTTAAACCGCCAATGGCGTTGCCAAAACAATTTTTTGAAGCAATAAATTCTGCCGATTCAATTCGCAGATCTTTGTAAGTGCTTCCCTGCACAATTGGAAATAATGCTTGCGTATATCCGTATTTTGGTTCTGTTTCGTTAAAACGTTTTACGCACCTGTCTAACCAACGATGCGTTAATGCTAAAGAATTTTTTGCGTATTTAATGTCGCAAGGGTAGGGTGTACATTCATCAAAGGCCATAATAATATCGGCGCCAATCGTACGCTGAATATCCATGACATTTTCCGGTGAAAAAAAATGTGAGCTGCCATCGATATGACTTTTAAATGTGGCGCCTTCTTCGCTTAACTTACGTTGATTGGATAAAGAAAAGATCTGGTAACCGCCGCTATCCGTTAATATGGGCTTATTCCAGCCGTTAAATTTATGCAAACCCCCTGCACCTTCAATTACTTGCAGGCCCGGCCTAAGATATAAATGATAGGTGTTACCTAAAATTATTTGCGCTTTAATATCTTCTTTTAATTCACGTTGATGTACGGCTTTAACAGTGCCGGCAGTGCCAACAGGCATAAAAATGGGCGTCTCTATTACGCCATGGTCTGTTTCTAAAGTGCCAACCCTGGCTTTAGAGTTTTTATCGGTATGTAAAAGGTTAAATTTCAAAGTTCTTAAAGATAATTATTTTAGTTAAAATGGTTAATATTTAGAAAGTTGGAAAGTTGTAATATTTCACGTCTTATCTCTTGAATCCTCCGTCCTTATTCTATTTTACGAGCGATTTAAATAATGTTAATACCTCGTGCATATTTGGAAGTACGTGATCGGCAATGACAAATTTTTCAGGATGTTTTATTCCCGGATCGGGCACTACAATCAACTGCATTTGTGCTGCTTTTGCAGAAATGGCGCCATTTACAGAATCTTCTATCACAATACATTCCGAAGGTTCTACAGCTATTTTCTCAGCGCAAACTAAAAACACTTCAGGGTGTGGTTTACCATATTTTAAATGCTCAGCTGATATTTTTGCATCAAAATAATTTGCGAATTGAAGTTTCTTTAATACTGTATTCATGAGTCTTTCCGACGATGAGGTCGCTAAACCAATTTTCAGTTTTGCATCTTTGCAAAATTTTAAAAGCGCAGGAATACCTTCTATGGCCTTGCCTTCCGTTTCGATCATTTCGATCAAATTGTCTATAATGGCCAATTCAATTTCAGCGCTGGTAAATTTGGTAACTTTGTGATGTTTTACCCAAAGATCAACCACTTCGTTTATTCTACGGCCCATGGTCGAACGGCAATCTTCATCTGAAACAGGCATGGCAAATTGGCGAAAACCCTTTACCATGGCTCGTTCCCAAAGAGGTTCGCTATCAATAAGAACCCCATCCATGTCAAATATCACCGCTTTTATCAAGGCTTGCATTGTTAATTATTTTGTTTAATAAATGCAAAGATATCTTATTTTGCCTCTTGCACAGGTAATAACTTTGCAGCTATGCTTTTCCCTGAATTTAAAGAATTTGGTTTACCTGAGTTGTTGACTGTTTTAGCCGCCCTTGGATTTATTTTAATTTTAATTAACTACATCATAAATTGTTTTCCTGTAAACCAGTTAAAAACGACGCGAATTAGTAATAACGAAGTTCTCGAACCGGTTTCGGTAATTATATGCGCCAAGAACGAAGATGAGAACTTAACCGAGTTTTTACCAAAGGTATTAACGCAGGATTATCCTGACTTTGAAGTAATAGTTGTGAACGATTGCAGCTTTGATAATACCGAAAATGTGATAGACGAATTTGCCAAGATCTTCCCAAACCTGCGCAAAGCTTCTATTAAAGAAGATGGTTATTACAAACACGGGAAAAAATTCGCTGTTTTAGTTGGTATAAAAGCCACTAAAAATAATTTATTGGTGTTTACCGATGCGGATTGTTTTCCTGCATCTGACCAATGGTTAAAAGAAATGGCCATGGGTTTTGCCATGCCAAAAGAAATTGTTTTAGGTTATGGCGCTTACGAAAAGGAGAAAGGCTTTTTAAATAAATTAATTCGTTATGATGCTTTTATGATCGCCGTTAATTATTTATCGGGCGCTATTAGAGGCAATGCCTATATGGGTGTTGGTAGAAATTTAGCTTATACCAAAGAGTTGTTCTATAAAGAAAAGGGTTTTTCAAATCATTACCACATTAATTCAGGAGATGATGATCTTTTCGTGAACCAGGCAGCCAATAAAGAGAATACAAATGTTTGCGTAGATAGGAATGCTATTACTTATTCGCTTGCAAAAAAAACCTTTAGGGAGTGGCGCTTGCAAAAGGTAAGGCATTTAACAACTTCGCCGTTGTATAGCCCGGCATCTAAAACAAAACTGGCTTTTTCATATTTTTCGCAGTACTATTTTTATGTTTCGTTGTTTGCAATGGCCCTTACACTTAAAACACTTATTTTGCTCCCAATAGTTCTGCTGTTAAAAGTTATCTTTCAATTAATTTTTCTGAATAAAGTCACAAAAAAGCTAAATGAAAGAGATCTTTTGGTCGGCAGTATCCTATATGAGTTGATTCTTTTATTTATTTATCCTATCTTTCACGTAGTAAAACTCTTTAATAAACCTAACAAGTGGACGAACTAGAAAATCACGAGCAACATCTTACCACTAAAGCTGTTTATGATTATAGATTAGTGCGGTTGGCTTTGGATAAAGGCGATCAGAAAGCCTATGCCGAATTGCTGCAAAGGTACCGTGAGAGCGTTTATTTTATGATGCTTAAGATGTGCAGTAATAAGGACGATGCTGAAGATCTTACGATAGAGGCTTTTGGCCGGGCATTTAAAAAACTAGAACATTATAGTCCCGATTTTGCTTTTAGCACTTGGTTATTTAAAATTGCCAGTAATAATGCGATCGATTTTATTCGCCGCAAGAAACAAAAATATTCTATTTCTATTGATAATAAATCCGGTAACGATGAAAGCTCTGATCATGCTGGCAATATTAAGTCCAACACCCTTGACCCAGAAGAACATTTTATTCGTAAACAAAAAGTAGAGTTAGTACGTCTTTTGGTGGATAATTTAAAACCAAAGTATAAAGAGATGATCGAACTTTTTTATTTCCAGGAAATGAGTCACGAAGAAATTTCGCAACGTTTAGGTTTACCAATTGGTACTATTAAGGCCCAATTATTTAGGGCCCGCGATCTTTTATACAATGCATTAAAGAAACGTGACGAAAAGATCTGAGTTTAATTCTTTTTAAATGCTTTCTATTATTACAAAATATTTTCCGGAGCTAACGCCAACACAGTTTTCACAATTTGAGCAATTGTTTAAATTGTACAGTCATTGGAATGAGCAGATAAATGTGATATCTAGAAAAGACATTGATCTGTTGTACGAACGCCATGTGCTGCATTCGTTAGGTATTGCAAAAGTAATAAAGTTTAAACCAAATACACAGATACTGGATGTTGGCAGCGGTGGTGGTTTTCCAGGTATTCCCTTAGCTATTTTATTTCCCGACTCGCAATTTTTATTGGCAGATAGTATCGGTAAAAAAATAAAAGTGGTGAATGAAATAGCAACCGCACTTGAGCTTAGCAATGTTAGAGGTATGCATAGCAGGGCAGAGGACATTGATCAAAAATTTCATTTCGTAGTTAGTAGGGCTGTTACTGAGTTTCCGGTGTTTTACAACTGGGTAAGGAATAAATTCTTAAAAGAAAACTTTAATGATCTGCCTCACGGCATTCTGTATTTAAAAGGTGGCGATCTAAAAGAAGAATTCGGAAAATTCTTTGATCATGCTAAATTCTATGATCTTAAAGATTACTTTAATGAAGAGTTTTTTGAGACCAAAAAAGTAGTTTATTATAAAATGTAAATTTTTATACTAATTATTGTCTTTTAACTGTTTTTAGTTTATCTTTAATAAGCTAAAACACTGATTATGAAAAAACTCTTATCATTTCTTTTTATTGCCGCTTCATTTTCGATCATCGCAAAAGATGGTTTTAAAATAATTAAATCCGAAGCAAATTCGGTAACGGTTGAATATACTTTTTCAGGTATGGATCAACAGTCCGTTAATATCAACGGTAAAAACTATCAAAAAATATATGCAACTGGTTGCGTGCCGGTTTTAAATGTGGGCTTTCCACAGGTACTGCGTTCTTCTGTTTCTTTAGCTATTCCAAATAACGCATTTCCAAAATTAGAGATTCTTTCTAACGATTACTCCGAGGTCAATAACGTGGCGCTTGCACCATCTAAAGGAAGTTTAACACGTAATATTAACCCCGAAGAAATACCTTATGTTTTTGGAAATGTGTATCAAAAAAATAGTTTTTACCCGGCAGATCCTGCCGCAATTAACTCTACATATTTATTAAGGGATCAAAAAGGCGTTTCGTTAAGTATTTTTCCGGTTCAAACAAATCCTGTTACAAATAAATTAAGAGTAATTAATAAAATCGTTTTTAAAATTTCTTATGTAAGTGCAAACGGTCGAAAAATAAATTTTAATGCACCAACATTTACTTCTAATGAAGAAAAAGAACTAATGACTAACCGTTTTTTGAATTTGCCTTCTGTTCTTGCAAATGCTAAAGTTCAATATACGCCAATTAATGAATTTGGTGACATGTTAATTCTTTACCACCCAGCTTTTTTAACAAACATACAACCTTTGGCAGATTGGAAAAATCAAAAAGGAATTAAAACAGAACTGGTTTCATCTGCAACAAGCGGTACAACTTATGCCCAGGTTCAAACCTATATTCAAAATTATTACGCCTCGCATCCAAATTTATTATATGTTTTAATAGTTGGCGATCATGAGCAAATTAATGCTTACAATGCCGGGCCCTCGGGTTCTGAAACAAAATGGAGTGATTCTTATTATGGTTTGTTAAGTGGTAACGATCATTATCCTGAAATTATGGTAGGCCGTTTTTCATCTGCATTAGCAACCGATATTACCACCATGGTTAACCGTACTTTAGAATATGAGAAAACTCCGATGGCCGGATCTTGGTATACAAAAGGAATCGGTATTGGTTCAAATCAGGGCTATGGTATTGGTGACGAGGGTGAAGCAGATTGGCAACATATTCGCAAGATCGGAAATAAGTTAGTGGCAAATGGTTACACGTATTTTCACGAATTTTACGATAGCTCACACGCCGGTAATGACGCGGCCGGAGATCCGAATGCTACAATGGTTTCAAATGCGGTTAATGGCGGTTCTTCTATTTTTTTATATTGTGGTCATGGCGCACAAAATGTGTGTGTAACCAGTAATTACAGTAGCAGTAATATTAATGCCGCAACTAATAACGGTATGTATCCGTTCTCTGTTCAAGTGGCTTGCAATAATGGAACTTTTATTGGGGGCACTTGTTTGTCTGAAACATTTTTGCGTGCAAAAAATGCAACAGGGCCAACCGGTGCAATTGCTTCTGCCGGCTCATCTATTTTAATGGCCTGGGCAGAGCCTATGGATACTGAAGATGAGATAGGCGATATCATCTCCGATCAATATCTGAACAATAAAAAATATACCATGGGTGGTTTATTCTATAACGGACAAATGCACATGCTGGATGATTATCCAACTGCAACCGGCGATGAGTTAATGGAGACTTGGGTATTATTTGGCGATCCATCGTGCATGTTCCGTTGTTTGGTGCCAACAAATATTACGGCAAATCACGATCCATGTATCCAACAAAACGTTACCTCTTTTTCTGTGACCTCTTCTTTTGGTGTGAATACTTATGCAAGTATTTCGCAAAACAATCAAATAATTGGTGCCTCACTAATTACTTCTGCAAATACAAATATTGCTTTAACGCAAACATTTAGCACAAGCCAAAGTTTATTATTGACCATTACAGAGTATAATAAATTACCATACATTGTAACGCTGCCGGTTTGTTTGGCAACGGGTATCAATGAGTTGGCAACTGCTTCTGAATTCTTTGTAGAATCGCCGGTAGGCAACACGTTGAACTTTAACTACAAAAATGTAGAAGCAAAAGAACTAACTCTTGAAGTTATAGATATGCAAGGCAAGTTAGTAATAAGTTCTACATTCGATAATATTTCCAGTGAAGGAAATTTAAAAATGAATACTGAAGCGTTATCATCCGGCGTTTATCTTTTAAAAGTCAGCGGTTCAAATTCTGTATTGAAAACGATAAAAATCGTAAAGGAATAAGCCTCACCCTTCCGTTCCTCTCCATAGGAGAGGGAAACTCTTAGTGAAGTCCTTCTCTAAAGGAGAAGGGTTTAGGATGAGGCCGAATCCTCTTTCATTACCATTTGATGCGTGTTACGGCTTCGTTGCTCAATAATAATAATCTTATCCTGACTTAATTTAGCAATGGTTTCCTGGTCGTAATTACGAATGGTCATTAATTGCACATTCTTATTATAAAGTACCTTAAACTGTTGTTGCAGGTCATTCAAAAGCGGTTCTATCTTATGATGATCATCATCCATACAAACACTAAAACTAATGGCTGAGTTCTGCATCATATTCACATGTACATTATTCTTCGAGAACAAAGTAAAAATAGCGCTTAGATTATCTTCGGCAATAAAACTGAAATCTTTTGGCTGAATGGATAAAAGGATTTGATTTGTTTTAAAAATATAGCTTGGCACATTGTTACGCTTGTCGCTGTCTTTTATCACTGTGCCTTCGTCATCAGGTTTAATGAACGATTTAACGAATAAAGGAATGTTTTTATTTTGCAGTGGCTTAATTGTTTTGGGATGAATGACCGAAGCGCCAAAATAGGTCAGCTCAATAGCATCATGATAGGTTAACTCATCAATTTTTTTTGTGTTCTTAAAATATTTCGGATCGGCATTTAAAACACCGGGCACATCTTTCCAAATAATTACCTGCGTAGCATCTGTAAAATAAGCGAGTAGGGCGGCGGTGTAGTCACTTCCCTCGCGACCAAGGGTGGTTGTATAATTCTCAGATGTGCCGCCAATAAAACCTTGTGTAATAATAATGTTTTGCGAATTAAATATCGGCAACAATTCGTTTGTGACCAACTGCTGACTTAATTCATAATCTACTTTTCCTTCGCGATACGAATTATCGGTTTGAATAAATCCGCGCGCATCTATCCATTTATTTTTTATGCCAGTTTCATTTAAATAACCTGAAACTATTTTTGTGGCCAGTACTTCGCCCTGCGAAACCATTTGATCGTAATGATGATTGTAGGTTGAAGAAGGCTCTTCTTCGAGTGCCCATAACAATTCTACAAAAACATTTTCAATATCGTTATAAATGGTATTTTTTTTGTCAGGAACTAATTGCTCTAAAATAGAAAGGTGATAGGTTTTAAGTTCTGCTAAAATAGTTTGAATATCTCCTTCTTTATAAAAATAAGCGTTAACTAATTCTTCAAGTTTATTTGTAGTTTTACCCATTGCCGAAATAACAACAAGAGTAGATCGGTCAGCATGTTTCTTTAAAATAGAGGCAACATTTTTTACCGAATCCGCATCTTTAACAGAGGCACCACCAAATTTAAAAACCTGCATAAATTATTTTTTACAAAGTTAAAAAGACTAATCAATTAATAACTAAAAACTGTGTATAAATAAAAAAGCCACCTGTTAAAGGTGGCTTTTTAAATCGTCAGTGAATTTTATTATTTAGGTTTTTCTGAAGGCGGCATTTGTTGTACCGGTGTTTGTTGCACCGGTGCTTGTTGTTGCACAGCAGTTTGTGCTTTCTTTTTAGCAATAGAACCATTGTCTTCGTTTGAAGTTTGGGTCATGCTGCTTTTAGGAGCCATTAAAATGCTTAGAACTATTAGTACCATAGCTAAACCCCAGGTTGCTTTCTCAATGAACTCAGTACCACGTTTAACACCCATAATTTGAGTTGCAGCACCAAATTGACTTTGGATACCACCACCTTTTGAGTTTTGTACTAATACAACTAAGATCAGTAAGATACACACTACAATAATTAAAATCGAAAAGATCATGTTATATATTTTTTATTGGTTGTTTTTTAATTTTTCAATCAGGGATGCAAAGTAAGCACTTTTTTGTGGAAATTTCAAACTTAATATTTCATAAGCTCTAACTGCCTTATTTACACTACCTTGCAAAGCGTAGATCTTGGCCAAAGTCTCTGTAACCAGGTGTTCGTTCTCAACAAGGCTCTCTTTTGCCTTGCTATCAGGAGTGTAAAATTTAGGTTCTTCTTTGTTCCTTATCAGGCCGGGATTGGTATCAATTATTTTATCAATTAAGGCTTTATTTTTTTCCTTTTTAGTTGATATTTTATTTTTTTCTTTTTGTTCGTTTACTTTTTCTTCAATATTTTCATACGACTGACCATTATTTTTCCTTAAAAATAATAACCAGTCACTAAAGTTGGAAGGCTCTTCTTTTTTAATTTCAATTGGGTGATGCAGCTCCTGCGTTTTTAAGATCTCTTTTTCTACAAAAGATTCTACTACTTGTTTTTGAATTTCTTTTTCAAGAATCTCTTCAGGATCTAATATTTTTTTTGTGGAAACAACAGTCTCTTCTTTTTTATTTTCAGTTACAACTTCGGTTGCTTTTAAAATATCTAGTTCGTGTTTTTGGTCTTCTTTATTATTATTTTGCTCTATAACATTTGCAATAAGCTCATTTTTTTCTTCAGCTTCTACAACTACATTATTTTCCAATTGGTGGATCAAATGAAATAAATGCGAGCGGTTGGTGGCAACAATGGCTGTTTTTTTAAGGCTTTGCTGGTAAACCGATGCATCCCATTTTTTTGATGACATGCTTAGTAATAAATGCGCAGTTTGAAAATACGGGAAATCATTTACCAACTTTTGCAGGTCGGTGGTACTTTGTTTATCAAGCAAAGCCGGGTTTTTTATGTATTTTAAAAGTTCTGCTACTTGCATTACCAATTATTAAATGCTTTGTTAAAAATATCTTCTGTTAGTTGTCTGTATATTTCCTGCACCAATTCTGGTTCAATGCTTGAAATATTTTTATCGCTTGCTACATCTTTAAAACGTGTAAATGTTTGTTCAAAGCTTTTAGATTCTTCAAATTTATTTATATATTTTACATTAACACTTATTGTCATCCTGTTTTGGCTGGCCTGATCGGCCGATACAGCAATGGGCGAAACATTGTAATCAGATATATAACCTTCAAATTGAAGGTCGCCATTTTGTTTTATTAAAGCAAGGTTTGTTTGTTGTGAAACAACGTCACGCAATTTTTCGGTAAAACGTTGTGATAAGCTTGGCGCACCCAACGAAGTATTATTTGTAAAAAAACCAACGCTAATTGTTTTTGCTTCTAGTGGAATTGTGGCGCCATTTAACGAAACTTTTGTTTTACAAGCGCTTATTGTTAATACAAATAAAATTAAATATGTAAATAAATTACGCAAGTTTATTCTTCAATTTTATATTCATTAATTTTCCGGTAAAGTGTTCTTTCGCTTATCCCCAATTCTTTAGCAGCGTATTTGCGTTTGCCTTTGTGTTTGCGTAAAGCTTTTTTGATCATGTCAATTTCTTTATCCTGTAAAGAAAGAGTCTCTTCTACTTCAATAACATGTGGGTTTGCATTACCTGACTGAATAACCGGTGTATAGCTAATGCCGCTATTATCGTTGGTATGGTCATTACCATTATTGTATATCCTGTTTATGATCTGAACATCCTCTTTATTTATTTTTCCGCTTGCTGCTGTAACAAGGTCGTATACCACTTTTTTAAGATCATTTAATTCTGCACGAGTGTCACGCATTACTTTAAAAATAATTTCTTTATCAGCGTTTTCAAAAGTAGAGCCGGAAGAAAAATTATCATTCCTTAAAACTGTTGGTACATTGCTTGAATTGTATTGCGGCAAATATTTTAAAAGTAGCTCCGCATTTATTTCTCGGTTTTTTTCAATAATAGAAATTTGTTCTGCAATATTTTTTAGCTGACGAATATTACCGGGCCAAAAATAATTTATTAAAACCTGCTCAGCATCACCGGTTAGTTTTATTACAGGCATTCTGTATTTGGCTGCAAAATCATTTGTGAACTTTCTAAACAATAAATGGATATCGTCTTTTCTTTCGCGTAATGGCGGAAGATAGATGGGCACAGTGTTTAAACGGTAATAAAGATCGGCCCTGAATTTTTCTTTTTCCAAAGCCTGGTAAAAATTAATGTTAGTGGCCGCCACAACACGTACATCTGTTTTTAAAACTTTGCTGCTTCCTACTTTAATATATTCGCCACTTTCTAACACGCGCAATAAACGCGCTTGTGTGGCAAGAGGTAATTCGCCAACCTCGTCTAAAAAAATTGTGCCGCCGTTGGCCACTTCAAAATAGCCTTTCCGCGCTTCTGTTGCACCGGTAAATGCACCTTTTTCGTGGCCAAATAATTCACTATCAATCGTTCCTTCGGGTATAGCGCCGCAGTTAACGGCAATATACGGACCATGTTTTCTTGCGCTGTTTTGGTGAATGATCTGCGGAAAAACTTCTTTACCGGTTCCGCTCTCGCCATTAATTACAACATTAAGATCGGTTGGGGCAACCTGACGCGCAATATCTACAGCACGTTCAAGTAATGTATTACTTCCTATTATTCCGAATTTTTGTTTAAGATCCTGTGTATTCATTTGTTCTAGATTCAAGAGTCAAGACAGCAGGAGTCAAGACACATTTATTTAGTTCCGTTTATAATTAATCCTTTACAACTTCACCGATCAATGTTGATGCCGTACAACTTGTAACCATCACGTTCACATAATCTCCTTTTTTATAATTCTCTTTCGGGAAAACACAAACAGTATTCTGCGTGTTCCTTCCCATAAACATTTCATTCGATTTTTTTGAGAAGCCTTCAATTAAAACTTTGTGTATTTTTCCAACACCGGCTTTTGTTTTAATAGCACTGTTTTCGCGTTGCACCGCAACAATTTCGCTTTGCCTGCGACTTTTAATTTCTTCCGGTACATCATCTTTAAACTTACGTTCTGCTAATGTTTTCGGGCGCTCGCTGTACATAAATAAAAACGCGTAATCGTATTGCACTTGTTTTAATAAACTCAACGTATCTGCATGATCTTCTTCTGTCTCACCACAAAAACCGGTAATAATATCTGTGCTAATGCCACAGCCCGGCAATATTCTGTTTATCGCTTCAATCCTATTTAAATACCATTCGCGCGTATAACCACGGTTCATGGCTTCTAAAATTTTGCTGTTACCGCTTTGCACCGGTAAGTGAACATATTTGCAAATGTTCTCATACTTCGCCATCGTTTCCAATACTTCATCACTCATATCTTTTGGATGCGAAGTAGAAAAACGAATTCGTAATTCCGGACTTACTAGAGCAACTCTTTCTAATAATTGCGCAAAATTAGTGGCAGACTTTTTTTGATCTTCAGTGAGCGTTTCTTTTTTTAATCCGCCACCGCTATATAGGTAACTATCTACGTTCTGCCCTAATAATGTAACTTCTTTATATCCTTTTTCAAAAAGATCTTTTGCTTCTGCAACAATACTTTCAGGGTCGCGACTTCTTTCTCTTCCTCTTGTAAAAGGCACCACGCAAAAACTACACATGTTATCGCAACCACGCATAATACTAATTAATGCAGTTACACCATTTGTACCCAATCTCACGGGCGTTAGGTCGGCATAAGTTTCTTCTTTACTTAATATAACGTTTATGGCTTTGTGGCCATCTTCGGCTTCTTCAATTAAATTTGGCAGATCGCGGTAGGAATCTGGCCCAACAACAATGTCCACTAATTTTTCCTGCTCTAAGAACTGTGATTTTAAACGTTCGGCCATGCAACCTAAAACGCCAACTAAGGCTTTTGGGTTTTTTTGTTTTACGCGTTTAAAATCATTTAACCGGTTACGTACTTTTTGTTCTGCATTCTCCCTGATAGCGCAGGTATTCACAAAAATAATATCAGCTTCTTCGTAATTTTGAGTGGTAGTGTAACCATCTTTTATCAAGATAGAGGCTACAATTTCGCTATCGCTAAAATTCATGGCGCAACCATAACTTTCTAAAAAGAGCTTTTTGCCATTTAAAACTTTTGATTCCACCATTAAAGGTTTTCCTTGGATGGTTTCGTCTATTATTTTTTCCTCGAGATTCATTTTGAACCATCAAAAATACGAATTTTATGCCAATTTGACATATTTTTAACATTTTTAGGGTTCATTTTTCAAAAAAAACGAAATTTTTGGAATTTGTGTTATTTATTTTTTTCCTTTGCAAACTTTTGGGAAGGTAATTTGCCAGTCCAAAAAGATAAGAATGTCTCTTTTTTGGCGTTCATTGAATTGATCTTATACATATATATACATGGCGAAAAATTTAGTTATAGATGAGTCCCCGGCAAAAGCCAAAACAATAGAAGGATTTTTAGGAAAAGATTTTACAGTTAAGTCAAGTTTTGGTCACATCAGAGACCTTGTGAAGAAAGGATTTGGCGTTGATATAGAGAATAATTTTACACCCACTTACGAAGTACAGCCTGATAAAACTAAAATAATAGAAGAATTACGAAAATTATCAAAAGGAGCCGATATGGTTTGGCTCGCATCCGATGAGGATCGCGAAGGAGAAGCTATCAGCTGGCATTTATACGAAACCTTAGGTTTAACAAAAAAGAATACAAAACGCATTGTTTTTCACGAGATCACTAAACCTGCTATTTTAAAAGCAATTGAGAATCCGCGTGAAATCGATATTAATTTAGTGAATGCACAGCAGGCCCGCCGTGTGTTAGACAGATTAGTAGGTTTTGAATTATCACCCATTTTATGGCGTAAGATCCGGCCGAGTTTATCTGCTGGCCGTGTACAATCCGTAGCCGTTAGGTTAATTGTTGAACGCGAAAGAGAAATTCAAAAATTTACGTCCACATCTGCTTATAAAGTATCTGCATTATTTAAAGTAGGAAGCGGGATCTTAAAAGCAGAATTAGATAAACGTTTTAATACAGAGGCAGAAGCGCAGGCATTTTTAGAAAAATGTAAAGCCGCTTCTTATACCATTGAAAGTTTAGAGACCAAACCTGCGAAACGTTCGCCGGCTGCACCCTTTACTACATCTACTTTGCAGCAGGAAGCCGCACGTAAGTTAGGTTTTTCGGTAGCGCAAACCATGCAGGTAGCACAACGTTTGTACGAGGCAGGTAAAATTACTTATATGAGAACTGACTCCGTTAATTTATCGGAAACAGCCATGGACCAGGCAAACAAAGCCATTAATGCTAACTACGGTGCAAAATATTATAACCCGCGTAAATACAAAAATAAAAGTAAAGGTGCGCAAGAGGCCCACGAAGCTATTCGCCCAACATATATTGATAGAACTGCTATTGAAGGCGAGCGCAACGAGCAACGTTTATATGACCTGATCTGGAAACGTACTATTGCTTCGCAAATGAGCGATGCAGAATTAGAAAAAACAACTGCTAAAGTAAAAGTAAGCGGTGCAACCGAATTATTTGTAGCACAAGGTGAAGTATTAAAGTTTGATGGTTTCTTAAAAGTATACATGGAAGGAACAGATGATGAAGATACTGACGAAGAAAACTCATCGATGTTACCACCCATGAAAGTTGGTGAAAAATTAGAGAGCCAGGAAATAACTGCCACTCAACGTTTCTCGCATCACCCGGCAAGATATACTGAAGCAAGTCTGGTAAAAAAATTAGAAGAGTTAGGCATTGGCCGTCCGAGTACTTATGCGCCAACCATCAGTACCGTTCAAAAGCGCAATTATGTTGAGAAGACTGATAGAGAGGGAACAGTAAGAAATTATGTTCAGCTAACTTTAGTAAAAGGAAATTTAAAAAAAGAAACTAAAACAGAAAATACCGGTGCTGAAAAAGCAAAACTATTTCCAACTGATATTGGTATGGTTGTAAATGATTTTTTACTACAATATTTTCCAACCATATTAGATTTTAATTTTACTGCAAAAGTTGAAGAAGAGTTTGATGAGATTGCAGAAGGAAATTTAGACTGGCAAAAAATGTTGAAAGGCTTTTATACCCCTTTCCATAAAACAGTTGAAACAACTTCAGAAAATAGCGAACGTGCAAGCGGCGAACGTACTTTGGGAAAAGATCCTGTATCGGGTAAGCCTATAACTGTGCGTATTGGCCGTTTTGGTCCTTTAGCACAAATAGGCGAAACTATTGAAGGTTCAGAAGAAAAACCACGCTTTGCAAGTTTAAGAAAAACGCAAAGTATTGAAACTATTACTTTAGAAGAAGCATTGGACCTTTTTAAATTGCCAATGAATTTGGGTACTTACGAAGGCAAAGAAGTTGTTGTAGGTGTTGGTCGTTTTGGTCCGTATATTAAATTAGAAGAAGCTTTTATTTCTATTCCAAGAACGATTGATCCATTAAGTTTAGATATGGATGGCGCTGTTGCTATCATTAAAGAAAAAGAACTGGCAGATGCGCCGGTTGCACAATATAAAGGCAAAGGTGTAACAAAAGGCAAAGGACGTTTTGGACCGTTTATTAAATACGAAGGTTTATTTATAAACGTACCACGCGCGTATGATTTTGATAATTTATCGCAAAAAGACATTAATGAATTGATCGATAAAAAATTAGAAAAAGAAGCGAACCGTTATATTCAAAATTGGGAAGACGAAAAGATCTCGATTGAAAATGACCGTTGGGGACCAATCGTTAAATTTGGCAAGCTGAAATTAAAATTAATTAAAGATGGTGGTGGAAAATATACACCTGACGAATTAAGCAATTTATCGTTGGATAAAGTAAAAGAAATGATCGTGGCTCAAGTGCCAAAAGCATTTGATAAAAAAGGCGGAAAGAAAGCTGCTGCTAAAAAAACAGTAGTTAAAACAATCTCAATAAAAAATGTAGTTGCTAAAACGGTTGTAAAAAAAGCGGCTGCTAAAAAAGCCACTCCTGTTAAAAAAGCCGCACCTAAAAAAGTTGCTTCAACAAATAAAGCGGTCATAAAAAAGGTAATTAAAAAGGGCGCTGCAAAAAAAGCTGCGAAACGCAAATAATTTTTACTCTTTATAAAAAGAAAAAAGCGAAACATTTGTTTCGCTTTTTTTATAATTATTTGGCGCCATAAAATAGCCAATAAATTATTCAGGATATACAAATAATACAGAATCTGATACCACTATTGAGCCAAATACACCAATACAACCATCTATCTTTGTTTTCAAAAATACAGGCTCAATAAAAGGATTAAATTGTGCTAGTTTTTGCTTGTCAAGATTATCGTAAAACTCTGCAGAGTTTTTATCTAAGGATTGAACAAAGACATAGGCGGTATCATCAAGTTGATGTAAATAGGCTGGTTCAGTAACAAATTCTATTACCTGCCCATCAATACCTTTATCAAAATAAATAGATCTTCCAAATTCGTGAATGTAAAATTTGCTTCCATTTGTACAGGTACTATGAATAAGACCAAGATTGGAAGCGCCATATACCGAGCTATCTATAGCTCTGTTTAATTGGAAGCGATAGAAATTTTCACTTCCGGCAATGTCATTAAAATTAACAATAACCCCTTCATGCCCTCCATATATATCATGGAAATTACTGATATAAGAAACTTTATTTATGTTTACTTTAGGCTGGCTAATTGTTGTTATTGCTGTGTATGTTTTACCGCTATAATTGACCAATAAATTATAAGTTTGCCCT
This sequence comes from Bacteroidota bacterium, assembly GCA_013697245.1. Classification (GTDB taxonomy): domain Bacteria; phylum Bacteroidota; class Bacteroidia; order B-17B0; family Aurantibacillaceae; genus Aurantibacillus. The sequence goes on along the minus strand of JACCXH010000050.1, from coordinate 145,403 downwards.
ATTTGAGAAGGAACAAAGCCTTTATAAAAAAGTACCCATCTGCACCTAAAATTATCAAAAATTGAATCCACAACCAGGTTATCAATTGTATTTCCTGTTATACTTGCAGTTGCCCCTCTCGCAAATAATTGTGAAGGGGTTGTGTTCGTATTAAAAAACGGAACGCTTGTGTATAAAAATAGTTGTGGCACCTTACCGGGATATAAAATACACTCGATCGATAACTTGTTATCATAGGCAACCGGCTTAAGAATAATATCTTTTTGACAGGCGTAAATACATATTATTACAAATGCGCAAAAAAATAATTTTATACAGGTTTTCATTTGCTTAAAAATTAAAATTATAGGTTACACTTGGTATTATTGGCAATAACGAAACCTGTTTAGCTTTTGGCACCTGGCTAAGAGGATCAACAGTTAGGTAAACAAAATAAGGATTCCTGTGACTATACACATTATATATGCTAAATACCCACTCAGCAATAAAAGGAACTTTTCCTTTAAAGAGCGTTTTGTGTTTCTTATAAGTAGCGCCAAAATCCAAACGGTGATATGGGTTTAAGCGATAATTATTTCTTTTATCATAAACGTAATAAACACCATCGTATAAACTGCCACCGTTTGAAATATTTGCTCTACCCGTAGGCAATGTATATGCACTTCCGCTTGAAACAACAAAATCGGCAGATAAAGTCCATCTTTTCGTTAGCTTGTATGTTCCTACAAGTGACATCACATGTCTTCTATCATATTTAAATGGAAATTTCTCTCCATAGTTCAGGTCTTTAAATTGTTGAAAAGTCCATGACAATGTATACGCTATCCAACCCGAGAATTTACCGGCATTTTTCTTTAGAAAAAATTCTGCCCCATAACTCCAGCCTTTACCAAATACCAAAGAACTGTCAATATTTGATTTTTCCAGTAACTGAGTGCCTTCTTTAAAAGCTACCTGATTTTGCATTGTTTTATAATATAGTTCAACGCTTGCTTCATATTTGTTTTCTTTAAAATTTCTAAAATAACCTAATGCATATTGTTCAGAGCGTTCTGGTTTGGTAATATTACTCGAAGGAATCCAAAGGTCGAACGGCAAAGATGCGCTCGAACTTGGCACAATGTGTAGGAATTGGTTCATCACTGTATAGGCTGCTTTAATTGATGAAGAAGAATCTACGGATACTTTTAGAGTGGCGCGCGGTTCCCAGGTATAATAAGCTGTATTACCGGTAATAAATGCCGGCGTTCTTATTCCTGCGCTTAAAGCAATTCGTTTTGAGATCGTGTACTCGTCATTTAAATAAAGAGCCATTTCGTTAGAATAACGCGGCGGGATTTGATCCGTTTTAATTGTTGGTGCTTGCGAATTTTTAGAAACCGTATCAGATTTACCTCTTGAAGTAAAAGTATGATAGGTATAATTTGCCCCAAACAATATTTTATGTTTACTGTTTGGAAAGTATTGAAATTCCGTTTTTCCGTTTAAGTCTTTGATGCCTGAATACACCTGGGCATAATACTTTCCTTGTGTTGTAATTAGATTTAGTAAATATGTATTATAAATAAAAGAAGTATTAACGAATAGTTTTGGATTGAACAAATGATTCCAGCGAAAAGTGGCGGTAGAATTTCCAAATTTAATTCCGTAATTTATACTACTTGCTTCTGTGTAACCCGCTTTATCATTGCCTTTGAACGCACTTAAAAAGAGCCTGTCTTTTTTTGTTATTTGCCAGTTTATTTTCGCATTCAGATCATAAAAATTATAGGTTGTGGTGATGCCTTTTGGTAAAAATGGTTTTATTAAAAGATCTAAATAAGTTCTTCTGGCAGAAATTATGAAAGACGCTTTTTCTTTTATGATAGGACCTTCTATCGTTAAATTAGATGAAATTATGCCTAGCCCGCCTTCTACTTTGTACTTTTGATTATTACCTTCTTTCATGGTAATATCTAAAATAGAGGAAAGCCTTCCTCCATACTGGGCAGGGAAACCACCCTTGATCAGGGTTACATTATTTAGTGCGCGTGTATTGAATGTACTAAACAACCCAAAAAGATGATTAGGGTTATAAACTACTGCTTCATCCAACTGAACGAGATTCTGATCTGAATTACCGCCCCTAACAAAAAAACCGGTTGTACCTTCGTTACCGGATTGCACACCCGGAAGAAGTTGAATAACTTTTAAAACATCCGTTTCGCCAAGTATAGCCGGCAATTCTTTTATTTTTTGGATGGGTATATCCATCACCCCCATTTGTGGTTTTTGTACATTTTCGTCAGATCGTTTTGAAGTAACAATTATTTCGTTTAATTGATTTAACGACGAACTTAATTTTACATCTAACTCGATGTTTTGGGTTAAAATTATTTTTTTAATTTGAGCATTGTAACCCAAATAAGAAAATACCAAACCGGTACTATCTCCTTTTGTTAGCGTAAGAGAGTAAAACCCATATGTATTGGCGCTTGCACCGGTTTTGGTTTTGGTGGCATATACAATTGCTCCTATTAAAGACTCGCCGGTTTCAGCATCTTTAATATAACCACTTATTGTTATGTTCTGAGAAAGAGAAATTAAAGGCAACAAAAATATTGCCTTTAATAATTGCTTTAATTTCATTCTTTGTTTATTGGCAAGTTAGAAAATTGCAATCTTCATCAACTCTAGTTTGCCACCAAACGACCTATACTAATAATTGAAAGCGAATCAGACACTTTGTAAAAGTAAACTCCGTTTTTTAGATCTTGCCTTTGAATAGTTAATTGTGTACCCTCAAAATTACTTTCTTTAAAAACAGAATTGCCTAAAACATCAATAATTTCTATTGTACGTTTATCTGTGCTGTTCTTTTCTGATCTAATTTCAATTGTTATATGATCTGAAAATGGATTAGGATAAACAATTACCTGGGTACCACTTACGTAATCTTTGTTTTTTATTCCCGTTGTGAAAGAGCCATTCCATTTAAACATACCACCTGCAGACGCACTGGTATTTACGCCTCCTGACCATCCTGTTGTTGAATTTAAAAACGCAACAGCTTCATGGCCAATAGCATCAATATTTATCCAGGTTGCTCCATCATTGGTGCTATATGACGAGCCGTTAGTGCCGCCACCAGCCGCAGTGCTACCTGTGCTAAAATAAGTGCCGGCAGTACCGGGAACATAAGTTAGATCTGTATCATAAAGATTACCGGTAAATGAGAGTGCTGTCCATGTTGCGCCACCATTAGTTGTTTTAACCAATAAAGTACCATCCGTTGCAATACCGTTATTCGCATCTTTGAACGAAACCCTTTTGCAATTGCTTAAACCTGTAGGTGCAACAGTCCATGTTGATCCTTTGTTAATAGACTTATAAACTCTTCCGGTTGTGGTTGCAAACCAAACAGTATTTCCTACAATTGAAAAAGCATTATCGTTTGCTGTTTCTCCTGCTAAATTTGCGGGTACACTTCCTGATGGAATTCTGGTCCAGTTTGTTCCACCATTAAGGGTGGTATAAATTTCCCAGTAACCGGTGTTTGAATCGCCAACGCAAACCCCGTTATTTTTATCAAAAAAATATACAAAATCAGCCCACCCGCCTGGCGAAGCAAACGTTGCAGTAGTTTGTTTTGCCCAGGTTGTTCCGCCATTTAATGTTTTGTAAATAGCGCCGCCACCATTGTTATTGTCTACCATAGAGACCCATGCTGTATCTTTATTATAGCCTGAGATGGAAGTAATATCCAGGCCGGCAGCTCCTGTTATATTTCCTGAAGCCCATGTTGATCCTCCGTTTATTGTACGTGTATATTTATTAACGGTTGCGGCAAAGGCTGTATCATATGCAGTTGCCCACGCAGTATTAGCATTAATGATCGAAATACTATTTACGCCCAAGCCGGGAGTAGAAAAAGAAGATGCCTGTACAGTCCATTGTGCTTTTGAAATGACAGAAATCAGAATCAAAATTGCAAGATAAATTGTTTTAGTTTTCATGGTTTTTTTTGTTTAAATTAATTTTTATTTATTTTAGTATGTTATTTAAAAAAGTTCAATTGATTCTTATAAATGTAAACATTAATTCTAAAGAAAATCTTAAGTAGAATCGAAAGTGTGTATTTCGTATTATTTTGGTGGTTTACAATTATTTAGCTTGTTTTTTCTTTAAGTAAATCAGCCTCAATAAACTTGGGAAAACAAGTAACAGTAAAGGTAAACCTGCGGTAAAGCCACCAATAACCGCTACTGCCAATGGTTGTTGCATTTGTGCGCCTAGACCAATACCAAGGGCTAATGGCATAAGTGCTAATATTGCGCCAAGCGCGGTCATTAATTTCGGACGTATTCTTAAAGCAATAGCATAGTTAATAGACCCATCCACATCATTTCCTTCCCGCATATTTGTTTTAAACTGGTTAACGGTAAATATGGCATTCTCTGCAATAATTCCTACAATCATAATAATGCCGGTATAGCTACTAACGTTTAAAGGTATATTAGTTATGTAGAGTGCTAAAATACAACCGGCTATTCCCATGATAGAAATAAACAAAACTAAAAAAGAGACCAACCATTCTTTAAACAAAAACATTAAAACGCCAAATACAAATAATGAGGCCATGGCAAGAATCAACAACAATTCTTTAAACGATTGTTGCTGTTCAGCGTAAGCACCGCCGTAAGCAATACTATAACCTTGTGGCAATGGTAGATTTTGATTAAAAGTAGTCTGGATATCTTTTATCGCACTTCCCAGATCACGGTTCTCTAGCCTTGTTGTTAATACTACTGCGGATTTTAAATCTTCTCTTCTGTATTCTATCTCGCCGGGAACAATGGTAACATCACAGAAAAAAGATAACGGCCTTGTACTTCCATCGGGAAGAAATATTAATTGCTTTTTTACATTTTCTAAATCGTTTGTTTTATAATCGGTAAAACGTAATAATATTCTCCTCATCTGTTCTCCATCTTGCAATTGACCAATTTGTAATCCACCTGTCATTGCTGCTTGTGCTGTTGAAGGTATAGGCATATTAGAATTAATTCCTAATGGTATGCCGCCGGTATAGGCAGTTAATTGGGTTTGAAAATCAATTAACGAGATCTTATATAGACTTAATTTTTCCTGGTTTGGTGTAAATATGATGGATGGTCCGGCAGTTACCAAACCATTATTAATATCTACTATGCCGGGTATTTGTTGTAGAAGAGAATCTGCTTGTTTGGCGTATATTTTTAATAATTTATAATCGTCGCCATAAATTTTTATTTGAATGGGCGATGGCGTACTAATTAGATCTCCAAGTAAATCGGATATACGTTGCCCAAAAGAAATTTCTTCCATGGTAGTTACGTTTGACTCAACTTCTTTACGCAATTCGCTAATTATTTCTTCTGAGGTTTTTGTTCTGTCTTTTTTTAATTGAATTGAATAATCGCCAATATTTGGTGGATCAGCTCTAAAGGCCATGTGCGTTCCTGTTCTTCTTGAATACGACTCAACATCCGGATGTTTGATAATTATTTTCTCAATTTCTTTACAGATCGCATCTGTTTCTTCAATTGAAGTTCCGGCCGGAGAAATATAATCCAAGACAATACTTCCTTCATCCAGATCGGGTAAAAATCCGGTTTGTAATTTACCTGAAGCCCAATAGGCCGATATTCCGAGAAGGATAACTAACGAAATTGCAATGATGGGTTTTTTAAAGAACCAGGTTAACCATCTTAATTTATGTATAGCCTTTTCTGCGCTGTGGTCTTTTGGTTTTAAACTATGCTTGTATCCTATTATTAAATGTAAAACAGGAAGTAATAACCATGTTACTAAAAAAGAAATGATCATGGTGATTTGCATGGTGTCGGAAAGCTCTTTAAAAAAACTACCCGCTAAACCACTCATTAACCGAAAAGGAAAGTGAATGACAATGGTAGCTAATGAAGATCCAATCATTGCAGGAAATAAATCTTTAATGGCTTCTTTTACAACAGTAAATTTATCTTTCTTTGGATCGTCTTCATGACCCCTATAAATTTGTTCAATAATAACTATTGCATCATCAATTATTAAACCTACTGATGCCGCAATGGCACCTAAAGACATAATATTAATTGTAATTCCCACTAAGTACAATACCAACATTGTAAATGCTAATGTTATGGGAATTGTGATCATTACCACCAAGCTTGCACGCCAGGATCTTAAAAAAAGGATCATCACGATGATCGCTAAAAATAAACCTTCGTAAATAGTTTTAATAACACTATGAATGCTATCTCCAACAAAAGCACTTTGGTCGTAATATGGTTTTAGAATATATCCTTTTGGCAGTAACTTTCTTGCTTCAACTAATTTTTCTTCAGCATCTTTTGCGAAATCAATTAAATTAACACCGGGCTGCTTTACAAGATCAATTAAAACGGCATTGCTTCCGTTAGCGTTAATAATTAAAAATTCCTGTTGTTCTTGTATTTCTACTTTTGCAACCTCTTTTAACTTTACTATTCTGTTACCATCATTTTTAATAATTAGATTTTCTAAAGCGCCTACATCATTTACTCGCGTATCTGTTATTGACAAATATAAACGGCGGTAATCATTCATATATCCGTTTGAAAGAACAAAATTGTTGTTGTTAAATGAAGTAATTAAAGAATTAGGACTTAATCCTAAAGACGATAATTTAATGGGATCGGGAATAATTACAAAATCTTTTGCTTTACCACCACGGACTACGACATTTGAAATTCCTTTAACCTGAGAGAAAATAGGCCGTAATATTAAATTTGCTTCATCCCTTAGTGCAACCTGACTGTGATTTGGGCCTTCTAATGTTAACCCATACACTGGAAACAAGGATTGATTCATGGGTTCAATGGAAAGATTAACCCCAGGTGGTAAATAATTTTTTATTTCATTGATCCGACTTTCTATTTGTGTTTTTTGTGCGTACGTATCTAATCCCCATTCAAAATACACATCAATGGTTGAAGTTCCTCTTCCGGTACTGCTTCTAACTATTGTAACTCCTTTCACACGTTTAACCGCACTCTCTAAAGGTTTGGTAATTGTGATCATCATCCTGTCAACAGGGATCTGTCCGGCATCAACTAAAATTGTTATGCGAGGAAAGAGAACTTCGGGAAATAAATTAGTTTGCATTCGGGTGTACGAAAACCCTCCTGCGATCAATAACAGGATACCAACAAAAATAATTGGCTTTGCAAAAATCTGAAAATAGTTTTTAGAAGTTAGCATTGTGCTTATTTTGTAATTTTTACGAAAGCGGTATCCGCTAAACCATAATTTCCATTTGTAATAATTCTGTCGTTAACTCCAAACTGTGGAGAGTTTATTTCAACTTCTTTATCGTTCTTATTACCAATAACAACTGGAACCCTAACTGCTGTGCTATCATTCATTAATTTCATTACCCAAAATTCCTGCATCATCTCATCACTCAAAACGCATTGTTTAGCAATAACCTGTTTATTGATACTGGATGGTTTAGTTACAAGTACTTTAACGATTAAATTTTCCGGTAAAAAAAGAACTTCATGACATTTTGCAAGTATTGTTTGTGTTTGTGCCAAAGTATTCATAGCAGTTAGAGGAGTTGTAATAGTAGCTTTATGTGTTGAATTATCCGGTAAAGTGATCATACACGGATCTCCTACTTTTGTAAACTGAATAAACTCATAAGGAACATTGATCTGGAAAGCAAGGTCGTTGCTTTCAGCAATTGTACATAATTGTGTTCCTTCTAGTACATAATCACCTGTTTGTTGTTTATCAAAAGTGCTTATTATTCCAGATGCAGGTGAATAAATTTTTATATTTCCAAAATTAGCTAAAGCTGTATCCGCACTTATCACTTGTTTGCCTAAAGCTTTACGTTCTTTTGTTTGTAATTCATATAATACTTGTCCTTTTAAAACTTTATCTCCAAGATGAATATTTACTTTAGTAATAAAAGCTGGAATTTCAGAAGTAATTACATTCCGTTTTAAATAAATGGAGGTGGCAGAAAGGGTTAAGTTATCATCAATTGACCCAATGCGGATAGTTGTAACCTGAACAGGCGATTTTGGAATTAACGGTTGTTCTTCTATCTTTTGGCTTCCACCACAGGCTGATAGTACAACCGAAATACAAAATATATAAATATAATTTTTATTCATAATTACCAATTCCAATAATTGTATGTATTTATTAATAATTGTTTATTTGTTTGCATTAAAACAAAATCACGTTGTAGAGTTGCCAAACTTTTTATTGTCGTAATATAAGTAGTAACGGATTGTTGGCCGGTAATAACTTCTTTCTTATAATACTCTAATAGTTGCTTATAATCTTTTAATTGATTATTTGAAATAGTTATTCGTTCATTTAAAGAAGTTATTTCACCTAGGAGTTTATTTTTACGAATAGCATTTATGGTTATAAAATTTGATCTATAGGATTGTGTTGAGCGGATCAACACATCAGTTTTCTTTTTATTTAGGCTTTTTTGCTTACCATCAAAAATAAATACAGAAAAATTTAAACCGGCACTTGCTCCGAAACGATTGGGAAGCGTAGGCACATATACACCGTTTAAGCCTGCATTAGCAAAAGCATTTAATTGTGGTTTGTATTTTAAGTCGAACAGTTTTTGAGAAGCCAGTAAGTTAAGGCTATCAATCCGGAACTTTTCAGTAAAATTTGACTTCATGCTGTTTAAGTTCAAACTAAGGTCAAGGTCCTTTAAAATAACAATACCGGTGTCATTTATTCCACATAAAATATTCAGATCCATTAAATCTCTGCGATAAGTGGCCTTATACATTTCTAAGTTATTTAACTGGGTTTGCTGTTCGATATTCACCAACAATAGATCTGACTGTTTTAGTAAACCTCCTTCAACCAATTTATTTACTACCAATTTTTGCTCACTAATTATCTGAATCAGTTGATCGATGTAATTGCGTTGTTTTAAATCCTGTAAACAAAGTACATATTGATCGCCAACAATTTTTTCAAGATCATGTTCGCTTAACTTAACTGTATTTTGATTGATCTGATATGCAACAGCAAGTTGTTCTGATGCCATTTTTAATTTACCGGAATTAAACAAAGGCTGATTAATATTGAACATACCCTGATAAACACCACCATTACTTGCCGCTATGTCATAACCCTGATAATTGGTTGCATCGCTTGGGCTAACCTGAAAAAGCGCTTTGCCATTATCAAAATTGATAATTGGAGCTACCGCAAGAGCAGCATTAAAAGTGATTTGAGGTTTAGTATATAAGGCGTTTATTCGTTGTAATTCTATTTTACTAGCCTCATTCTGATTTTTAGTATCCTTAATTAACGGGCTGTTCGCTTTAGCCTGATCAATATAAAAATTTAAGTCGTTTTGACCAAATACAAAACTATTTAATAAGCAGATTAGTGAAATAATATTTAAAGACAGTTTCATTCCTAAAGATAAAGGTATGTTTAAAATCTAAAGGAAGTCTTAAGTTAAAATATTTTTATAATACTAATGGAGAAATATTTGGTGAAAGATGATGATTTAATAAAAATAGGCCCACTATTCGAAAAAATATATTTTTAAACTGTAACTGCATATTTAAAGTATTGCCAACTGTTTAGCTTAATGAATTTTTACCACGAACAAATTCTAAATAAATTATTCTTTTACAATGAAAAATTAAAATTCTTCAAGTCTAGCTCTTTGATATCAATAAACCATTTTTTTATACGCCAATGAATGGCTTAAGGCCTATACTTGCTTTTGCTAAGGATCTTTTGGCTATCACTCTCATCCATTAATTGCTGCAGCGTAACATCTTTATTGTTTTTCATATAACTGCGCACAATTTGCCACCCCACCCACATGGCAATACGCGGCGGGCATTCTTTATTTATTGTGCCGGTAAAGGGACCATCTGTGGTAAGTTCTTGAACTGTTTTTAAACTGTTCTCATACAACCTGTTCTTTTCTGCAAAATAGCTCCAGATGTTTTTTTCGTTTTTATTTACAAATTTCATTTGATTAGATGTATAACCAATTAAGATACTATCATTTGTGTTTGGTAACAAAGCGTTAATGGCATAAAATAATTTTCCGTAAAAGATGGTATGGTATAAAAGTGTATTAACGGGTTTATCATTATCAAACTCAATTAAAAGCCAACCCTTTGCTAAGTTTGGTAAAATGTAAGTTTGGTTCATGCTTCTTAATTGGTACTTAGGTGTATTTAGCATTTGATAAAATTTTGCTGTATCGTTCAAATACATGTCAAGACCCAATACTAAAGCACTATCCATATAAGCAACCGCGTAATTATATCCGGTTGTACAGGTAATTAATTTTGTTGGCAGTTTTCTTTTCGGAAAATGATATTTAAAACGTTTTACGCAATTTGTTAATTCATTGTTTATTTCTTCTATGGTAGCATCGGGGTAAAGTTTCCGCACATAAGCATACGTCTCTTTCATATCTTTATCCTGGGTAAAATCCAATAATTTTGCTTTGTATAAGCTATCGCGTGTACCGCCATTTGGGTTAAGAAAACCGGAAATATAATGCTCATAGTAAGCGCCATACTTTACATTCAGCGTTTTAGTCTTTTCATCAAAATTAGCTGCATTCAAAGCAAATATATCGTTCTCTAGCCTTAGAACTTCCAGCGGTTTTACTTCAACGCCAGAGATGTCTACATCCAGGGCATTGTTTTTGCAGGCAGATATTAACAAAAGTAAAAATGGTAAAAAAAGAATTCTTTTATACATGAAGTAAATTTTTATATTTGTAAAGTTAATTATAAAATAAAATAATGATGAAAAAAATACTATTCGCTTTTATTTCAGTTAGTATGTTATGCGTTTCATTAAACGCTCAAACACCTAGCACTGTAACACCTACACCGGAAGTAGATCGTAAAGAGGCAGAATTTGATAAAAAATTCCGTTTCGGGATTCGCGCTACACCGCAACCAACCTGGTATAAAAGTAATAATAACAATTCAAAAGGGGCAGGTGCGGTATTTGGTTTTGGTTTTGGTATAATAATGGAATTTAAATTGTCACAGATCATTCATTTCTCAACAGGTGTTGGCGGTGATTTTGAAGGTGGTTATATCTCCTATAGAAATGATCCGGATTTTAACGTAAATGCTATTATCACCAGCGAAGGAGAATACGTTGAATCTAAAGATGGCAAGTTTACACCGGAACAGCAATTTGCTAATGGTAATACACAATACATTCTAAAAGATAGAAGATTTAAAACAACCTTTGTATCTATTCCTTTAATGTTGAAAATGCTAACGGAAGAATATAGCGGAGCAAGGTATTTTGCCAATGCGGGTTTAGAACTAGGTATCAGGGCTAAAACAATAGCTAATGATACTTATGTAAGTGGTGTAAAAGCAGTAGTGTCAGGAACCCAGGTTACAACGCCACAGGCAGATGAGTTAACCAAATCAAATATTAATATTGGTAAAGATGCTTCGTTAGTGCCTTTAAGATTAGGGATGAATTTAGGTTTGGGTATGGAATACCGCTTGGGTGGAAGCACTTCTTTACTGTTTTCGGCAAATTATTTCCAATCTTTTACTAATTTAATGAGAAATGATTCAAGATACCTTCAAAAATATACAAATCCCGGAATTTATGATCCTTTAAACCAAGGGTATTTTATGAGGGCAGTAAGAATTAATATCGGCCTTTTGTTCTAAAAAGACCAATTTATTTGATTTTATTGAAGAGCTACCTTTGGGGTAGCTTTTTTTTGTCGAAAAGATGGGGTTTTTTGACGAAAATGAGCTAAAAAATCATCATTTTGTTAAGAAACAACCTAAAAATCCCTTTTTTTAATTAAAAATACAGTTATTTTTGCCCCACTAACTAACTAAATATTTTGATCATGAAATTAAACGAAATTCAGGATTTAATAAAATTTGTTTCAAAAAGCGGGGTAAGCGAAGTTGAGCTTGAAACAAAAGAAATTAAAATTGTAATCAGAACTCCAAAAAGCGCGTCACAGTTTATTACACAGGCTGCGCCCGTTATCACAAATCCGGTAATTACTACACCTGTTGCTAATGTTACAAACAGCCCTGCGGTAAGTGAAAATAAAAGCACACCGCCGGCAAACAACGTGTCTGAAGACGCAAAATACATAACTATTAAATCGCCTATGATCGGTACCTTTTACCGTTCTGCCGGACCGGATAAAGCTTCTTTTGTTAATATTGGCGATGAAATTGCTCCGGGCAAACCTGTTTGCATTATTGAAGCCATGAAACTTTTTAACGAAATTGAAAGCGACGTTAAAGGAAAAATTGTAAAGGTTCTTGTTAACGATTCAACCCCGGTTGAATATGACCAGCCGTTATTTTTAGTAGATCCTTCTTAAGCAAATTCAAAATTTAAGATTCAAGATTTTAACTCAATCTTGAATCTTTAACTTTTAAATCCGAACATATGTTTAAAAAAATATTAATAGCCAATCGCGGGGAAATTGCTTTAAGGGTAATTCGTACCTGCCGTGAAATGGGCATAAAAACGGTTGCTGTTTATTCAACTGCCGATAGAGATTCATTGCACGTAAAATTTGCTGATGAAGCTGTTTGTATTGGCCCGCCGCCAAGTAAAGACAGTTACCTTAATATGGCCAGTATTATTGCGGCCGCAGAAATTACGAATGCCGATGCGATTCATCCAGGTTATGGTTTCTTAAGCGAGAATGCAAGATTTTCAGAGATCTGTCGCCAGAATAAAATAAAATTTATTGGAGCAAGTCCTGAAATGATCAACCAAATGGGTGATAAGAGTAATGCCAAAGCTACGATGATAGCTGCGGGCGTACCTTGTGTACCGGGTTCTGTAGGTTTATTAGAAAGTGTTGAACAGGGAAAAGAATTGGCAAAAGGCATTGTTTATCCTGTTATTATTAAAGCTACTGCCGGTGGTGGTGGAAAAGGTATGCGCATTATCTGGAAAGAAGAAGACTTTCAGGCTGCCTGGGATAGTGCTACACACGAAGCTGCGGCTGCGTTTGGTAATGGTGCTATGTACATGGAAAAATACATTGAAGAACCTCGACATATCGAAATTCAAATTGTTGGCGACCAACATGGCAAAGCCTGTCATTTAAGTGAGAGAGATTGTTCTATTCAACGTCGTCATCAAAAACTGGTAGAAGAAACGCCTTCGCCTTTTATGACACCTGAATTAAGAGAAGCCATGGGCAACGCAGCGGTTAAAGCAGCATTATCTATTGCTTATGAAGGAGTAGGTACAGTAGAATTTTTGGTGGACAAACACCGTAATTTTTACTTCATGGAAATGAATACAAGGATACAGGTTGAGCATCCAATTACAGAAGAAGTAATTAATTACGATCTTATCCGCGAACAAATTTTAGTGGCAGCCGGTGTTCCAATCTCCGGAAAAAATTATTACCCGCAATTGCACGCCATCGAATGCCGCATCAATGCTGAAGATCCTTTCAAAAATTTCGTTCCTTCACCCGGCGTAATAACAACTTTACATACACCTGGCGGACATGGTATACGCGTAGACTCGCATGTGTATAGTGGATACAGGATCCCGCCAAATTACGATAGTATGGTTGGTAAATTAATTACTGTGGCACAAACACGCGAAGAAGCTATAGCAAAAATGCACCGTGCTTTAAGTGAATATGTCATTGAAGGTGTTAAAACAACCATTCCTTTCCATTTAAAATTAATGCAGAACGAAGATTTTAAAGCCGGTAATTATACTACCAAGTTTTTAGAGACCTGGGATTTTAAATCTGCTTAATTTATATCATTTCGAGCGTAGCCGAGAAATGCTTAAATATTAAAACCCCTTTCAGAATTTCTGAAAGGGGTTTTTATTTAAAAATAAATTACTGCGTTTGTGTTTGCACACCTTCTATTTTATCAAAAGCCATGCGCATGATCCAAGCCTTATCGGTGATAGAATAATTACCGTATGATTTTTCGAGGGCAGTTTCTAAAATGTCGGCGGTTTCAGTACATTTTTTGCCATACTTGTGCAAGATCTTGTATGCCGCACCTTCGTATATTTTGTAACAGGCCGCGCGGTTGCCTTCATTGTATGTAGGCGCACCAATACTTATGGCCTCATCAATAATAGCCACTACCAGTTCCATTTTACGGTTACCCTTATCTACCGTGCCGGTATAAGTAACGGCAGTTAAGACTGCTTTTTTTGATCTAGTGAGACCCATTTTTGTGGTATCGCCAAAAGTGGTTTTGCTGTTTCCAAAAGCTGCAAAGTTGAGTGTGAAAATAAAGATCAAAAAATAAATTTTCATTATATCTGTTTTATATTTAAAGATAAATGTTTTTTAGATTTTTGCAAAATGGAAATTTCTTTCCGCGAAGCGAACTTAAATTTGCAAAAGCCTTATGCGCTCGCCCGCTTGCTGTTAGTCGCAGCCTTTCCTGTCACATGAAAAAGAAATAAATTGACAGTCCTGCAACTAAAATCAGTCCAATGTATATATATAGTGTATAATTAACCCATTTTAAAAAGTCTTTAGCCATTTTTATATAACCGGTGTCCTTAAGACGATTATGAATAGCGTAATGAATAAGAATCATTATCGGAAAACCAAGTGCCTTTAATATTGGACCCTGTCCTAGAAGGTTAAATAAATAAGTCACTACAGCAATAATGGTAGCAGGGAGGAAAATAGTTAGTATTTTATGATACCACTCAAATTCCATGTCCGCCTTGTCTATTTGAGTGGAATTTTGAATTTCATGAATTTGTACTTCTGAATAAAATGTCTCAACATTAATTTGTCGATGTTCGATTTCTTTCTCTGCAGCAAAAATTGCCTCTGGTTGATATTCGTCACGTTTTAGGGTCAGAATGTCAACCAATTGTTTGTCTGTCCGCTCGGACATTACTTGTGTAAAGTCTTTAGTCATATTTTAACGGTTTGCGGCTTGGCGCATTCGGGTTTATGAAGTATTGTTTGCCGAAATGTTTATATGAAGATACAAATGTTTATTAGTAAAGCCAAAGAAAAATAAAAGTCTGCGAAGCAGGCAATAAATTGGCTTTGAGATGCCCCGGTCCGCCCGCTGACGCAATTGTCCCGTGTTAGGTGTCTGGTGGCGGCACACAGATGCGTCTTGTTGACGTGTCTGCTTACTGAAATCAATTGCCTAAACCTGACAAAAGACTAAGGGCAACCAACCCTCGTGGTACAAATTTAAAGCCGCAATTAATTGTGATGGTCCAATACGGATTACCAAAAGAAGAAAGTTTGTCGGTTACATTACTATAACTGGCATAACCTTGAAGTCCATAAAAAAAGCGAGCGCCTTCTGATACATATACAAAACGTTTCAAAGAGAGTCCGAGATTAATGTCGTAAAGTGAATTAATATTTTTTCTGTAGTTTGCAGAGTCTTTTATGGTGAAATGCCATAGTCCTGCACCAATTGTTGGGGTTAAACTAATTTTGTTATTGATTTTAAATTCATAACCGAAGTCAAAATTGTGTTTAATTATATTTATTGAGTAAGGACCATTTGTTTTCCAAAAAGTATTGGCGTATGGTCTGATTGAGTCACCGGCAGTATTTTTGAATTGTTCTTTTACTCTTAATAGTGTCGTGGGGTTAAAGCAATAAGAAAAAATAAAATTTCTGTAGTAAATTGATGCACCAAAACCGAGATTAAAATAATTGTCTAGATAGCTTTTTGTCTTTAGATTAACAAAGTTGGAAGTCAAACCCATTCGATAGTCAACATGCCAATGAGAGTCGTTGTAAGAAACAAAATTAATTTTTCGGGGACCTCTTATTTCTATTTTTTCTATAGAATCAATATTTATATTGCAAAACTTACACTTAGGACTGGTATTAAGCGTAGTATCATTATAAGAAATAAAATAGCCTTCTTTATAAATTAGTCTAGTTGTACCCCACCAGCCACTATTAATACCTGATTTCAAAAGAAATTTAATATCAAATGGAAATATAGTATCAAAACTTAATTTTTCATTTTTTATTATTAAATATGTCCAGTCGTTGGAATATTTTATGTTCCCGCTCCTCTTGCCACTTCCTCGTTCAACTTTTAAATTAGTCATTTGCCTTGCCGCTGATTCTTTGTCAATTAAATAGGTATGGCAACCTTGTATAACTAAGATGAAAATGGAAAGAGTCAGTATGAATGTTTTTCTCATGTCAGTTTTTATCGAGGTCTGTCCGCCACTTGCACCTAACGGTTTCGGGGCTTGCGTTCGGCGGGCTTACGAAGCTTCCTTTGTCTACACGCCGAAATGTTTATTAAATGTACAAATGTTTATTAGCAAAGCCAAATGCAAAAAAGTTCCGGTGTCGACCGGACAATAAATTGGCTTTGCGATGCGCCGTTCCGCCCGCCTTGCGCTTAGCCGCTGTTAGGTGCTGGTTTTAGTCAACAAATATTTTTTTCGTTTTACTTATAAAAGCATCATTATTGATATTCAAATAATAAATCCCTTTAATGTCTTTTTTCAAATCGATAATATATTCGCTATGATTATTATCATAAATAATTTTTTCGTCTAAAACTAATTTACCAATAGCGTCATAAAGTCTAACGTTATAGCTTTGCTTGACATTAGTATTTTTTAATCTTAAAATTATTTTACTTTCTGAACAATAAGCGTCAATTTCCTTAGTATCAATACTTATTGCGTTAACGTCTGTAGTTAATGAATAAAATATTTTTAAACTTGGAAAAGTTGTATAAGTTGTACCTGCCATTGCCATAGCGTCCGAAGTTTGTGTAGAATTATATTTTACTGCAACTGCTACACCAAAAGATGGGCTGTTTATGGTTGTTGCGGTTAATGTAGTTCCCCACAAATCTGTTGAACTACCATAAAAGCGTGGATTTGGAGAAAAAGTAAAATTTGAATTTAATGCTTTATTTAATCCAATTGCAGTATTATTGTAAATTAAATTTACTGTACTGTCTTTATAAAAATAATAATTGGCAGTATAGGTGCCTAATGTTAGTTCTACGCCCTGTATAATTGAGTTTGATGGAATATTAAAATTATAATTTGTTAAATAAATAGGTTTTGATAATTCGTTTATCGAATACGTATTTAGTACCAAAGGGATTGTATAAGTTACAGCGAAATTAGGAGTCCAAGTCGCAGTTCCAACACAAGTATAACAATTAACATAACTTGTAGGTACTGATGTCGCCGTTAATACCTGTCCTTTAACTGAAACTGAATAAATTAGTTGTAAAACACCAATAAGAATAATTGTTATTGTTTTCATTTTTTTTACTGTTTTTAGTTGTTGCTTACTCATTGGCTTTTCAGCGTCCGCCTCATACTCTTTTGTCAGGTTGGATTTTCTGATTACTCCTTTGTCCATAAATTGAAATGACAATTTAGAAAACTGTCGAACCGTTGTGTCTTCTAAACTTGCACCTAACGGTTTGCGACTACAAGTAGTTGGCGTTTGGAACATTCAACTGTCTATACCCACAAATGTTTATTAAATGTACTAATGTTTATTAGCAAAGCCAAATGAAAAAAAGTTCTGGCGTCGGCCAAACATTAAATTGGCTTTGCGATTCGCTCGTCCGCCCGCTGACGAAATTGCCCCGTGTTACTTGCAGTTTTTATTTTAATGTATAACCTAGACTAAAGCCAGGCCATGGGAATATCATATCCCCGGATCCAGGAATTGGATTGTCTGCTTGACGTAAAAGGTCGTTGTATGCGAGGGAACGATATCTTTCTCTCGACCATAAAGCGACTGTGGGAGCAAATGATACACGAAAGAAAAGTCCTCCGTTTGGATTTTGAAATCGGTAACTGATTTTTGGAGTCAAGTATAGAAAACTATTCGTGGAATACATTGCTGGTTCTATGTCGGAGTTAGTTCGCTTTGTTAAACTCAAAAATGTCAACCCTATACCTAATTCTAAATGACTTCTTTTTTGTCCAAACAACCAATTATATGAAACAGGAGTTCCTATGGCTAGCATTTCAGCAGGTCTATGTAAAAGAGGAAGAAAAGTCAGCCCAGCAGTAAATGAAGTTCTTACTTTTTTGTCCAAACGATAAAGGCGGTCAAATGAAAGGGAATTATAAACCCCTTGTCCGTATGCCTCCAGATAAATCGTATTTCTCTTCGGAATGACTTTATTTGAACTCTCTTGTCCGATTGTCAAGAGGGGTCCAAGAAATATAAAAATTGAAATAAATTTTTTCATTTTATGCGTCTAAATATTAAATGTACGAATTAGTGTCTAAAATTGCAAGTAACGGTTTCGGGGCTTGCGCCGGCCGCGTGTCCAATTGCCGCCAGTTGCTAAAGTGTTCCGAAGTCCACCGTGAAGTTAAAATATTTTGAGCAAAAGCAAAACGATGTCACGCCGAAGGCACCAAATTAAAATTGCTTTTGCATGTAAAGTGTCTGTCCGGCTGGCGCTATGGCCCCGTGTTAGGCGTTGCTTTTCGGTCTGCAATGAACTTGTCAAGGCTGTCCGTGTCCCTTTTGCTGTCACTGAGCCAAGGCACTAACCATTCTGTAATTCTGCGCTTTTTTATTTTAACAAAGACTCCGTCTTCAGGTTCGTCAATATATTCTTTTTGCAAGATCAAGACACAGGGATCTTCTGACCCGTCCGTGTTCTCAGCATATTTTTTAGCAGATTCATAGTCTGCAAAGGCTTTAAAGTAGTCGGTGTCATTTGCGTCATCAGCTGGATGAACCCAAACCCGATACTCAAGAACGTCATCATAAAAGTAACCACCTCCAGAAAAGGTTTTAGCAGGATAAGTCCCTACCTTTTTTTTGTCAAGTGCTATTGGATGTGTCGTCATAAAGTTATGCCTAACTTGTGGCTAAGCGCCATAAAGACGTTTACAAATACTTACAAACGTTTAAAAACGACTTAGCCAGATCAAATTTAACAAAAATCCTTAAAAACCAGCTAATTAGCTTTTAGAAATTCTTAATTTATTTTTATGGAATTACTTTATATGCAGCATCTAAATATAAAACAAACGCTATGAAGATCTCAATTAACGAACCCTGCCACGAAAACTGGGATAAAATGACACCCAACGATAAAGGTGCTTTTTGTTTATCCTGCCAAAAAAATGTTGTTGATTTTAGCAGCAAGACTATCGCACAGATAAAAGATTTTTTCAAGAAAAAAAATGCAAACGAATCTGTGTGCGGACGATTTGACGAGAGCCAATTAGATGCTTTAACCTTTGATGATTTTTTTAACGAGTTCATGACATGGAGAGTCGTAAAAAAAGCAGCTTTAATTGTGTTCTTTATCTTTGGTTTAAGCTTATTTGCAGGCGCACAAACAAAACCAAAAGATATACCACGCCCAAAAATGGGAGCGGTTGCTTATGTACCTCAGGATACTACCAAAAAAATATGCAAAAAAGATACGCTTGCTAAACCAATGATAAAAGGTGATGTAAAACGCGTTGATAATGGGACAACAAAACCGAAAAAAAATAAAAGGATAATGGGCGAACCCATGATAGAAGATAAAAATGCCAAATAATTTTGTAAATTAGATTTAGATCATATGAAACTTTCAATTAACGAACCCTGCCACGAGAACTGGGATAAAATGTCGCCAAACGATAAAGGTGCTTTTTGTTTATCCTGTCAAAAAAATGTTGTTGATTTTAGCAGCAAGACCATTACACAGATAAAAGATTTTTTCAGAAAAAAACCTGAAACCGAATCTGTTTGTGGACGCTTTGAACAAGACCAGCTAAACGCATTAACTTTTGATGATTTTTTTAATGATTTTAGATCATGGAAATTTTTTCATAAAGCCGCCTTGGTTGTTTTCTTTGTTTTTGGCTTGAGCTTATTTGGTAAAGCCCAAAACCAACCGCGCGATAAAGAAGTGCTTATGGGTAAAGTTGCGTATACACCTATGGATACTACAAAAAAATGCGCAAAAGATACTACGCATAAAGCACCCATAAAGGGAAGGGTATCTGCTACTTCAAAACAACCAAAAAATAAAACTAAAAAAGAACCCGCTCATTTAATGGGAGATGTGATGATGGACGAAGAAAAAACTAAATAGAAATATAAAAAACTGCAATAAATAAAAAAGCCTTTACATTTTTCGTAAAGGCTTTTTAGTTTTATTTAATAAAATTTCCCTGCTCATCAAACAACAGGTCTTTTTTATCTACTTCGGCTTCGTATTTTATTTTACCGTTGCCATCCACTATTTTTGCGGCTTCTTTTATTTTTTTACCGGCATAATTTTTTGCTAAATAATCAGTAACGGCTTTTGGCAAAGCGCTAACTGCAATTTCAGTCTCTGTTTCCAATAATTTTCCATCGGCGCTAAATGTGGCAGAAGTTTCTACTTTATTAAGATCAAATTCTGCTTCGTAAGCACCATCTTTTTCTTTTTCCCAGGTTTCTACTTTTGTACCGCTAAAATTTTTATTAAAAGAGTCTATAACTGCTTTTGGAACTTCGGCTGCTTTAACTTTTTGTGCGCAAGCGGTGTTTATTGAAAACACAAGGGCTGCGGCTGTGATGATGATCGTTTTCATGTTTATGGTTTTATATTGTTTATAGAACAAAGTTATGATGCGAATCTAAAGTAAATCTGAAGTTGAAAAATGAATCAATTATCGAGCTTAATTATTTTTTGAGATAATATTAATTTATTCTCCGAAAGTAGTTTCAAAAAATAAATGCCCGCTTTTAGATCTTTAAGGTCAATAGAAGTAGTTTTATCACTTACGTTGACAGATCTTATCATTCGGCCGCTGAGGTCGGTTAGTTGAATAGTTCTTGATGAATTATTTTCAAATGAAAAATTTAATTGATCAGATACCGGGTTTGGATAAACCGAAATAGGAGCGATGCTATTTTCAGGAATACCTGTAATGGAAGATCCACCCCTTGCAAGCCAAATAGTAGCATTCATTAATAAACGTTGATGATTTCCTGCAGCATCAGTAATATAGCCATCGTATAAAACATCATTTGGATCGCCACTACCATCATCGGGCGGCGAACTATCACCAATAGCAGCTACTTTACCATTACCAACACGCGCATAGGCAAATAATACATTTGAATTGCCAAAAGAAGAACCTGTTTTATAAACTACTCCTTTAACGGTTGGGTTTTGTATGGGGTCCAACGCTAGCGTTGTGCCTCCTGACCATTTTACCTGGGTCACATTTCCCATTGGGCCATGTAAAATAGAATCGGTTGGTAAATTTGGAATATTGGAACTTGTTTGAGAAAAATTTGCAAGATCGAACGTAAAACCTAAAGCACTGTTTAATACACCATTGTTGGTAATAAAATCATTCCAAATTACCGGTGAATCATTTCCATCAAAGTTTCTGTCGCTAACGGTGTGATCTGAAATTAAAAATAAACCACCACCGTTTTGAACAAATTGCATAATAGCTGTTTTTTCGGAAGTACTAAATAAAATATTCGGTTCACAAACAATATATACTTTATAGTTACTTAAGTCCTGCGGATTTGATGAGTTGCCATAAGTTATTTGCGCAGAATAAGGTAGAGTTTCTACCTGATACCCTTTTTTTACGCAATCAATACCCCAATAAGAAATAGCACCTGTCCAAAACGTTTCAGGTGTTGACGCGGTGATTAAAGTTTGGGAAGGTGTTGGAAAACGTTGAGCGTTAGATTGATTACCTGAGCTTGCCAGGGTTGCATTAGGATTCCACAATAAATTCCATTGGTCGGCATCTATTACCCAATCTGCATTACCGGCCGTTTGGGCTTTTTTTGCATCGAATAAAATTTTAACAGGTTGCTGACTAAAAAAAGCAATTACAAATGCGAGATTAAAAATGACGCAAAAAACAGGTTTGTTTAATTTCATGGGATTATTCATGTTTACAGAGGTATAAAGCTAGTATTTTTTTTGAAACTTATGGCATTAAAATGAATGCTCTATTGAATATTTGGCTAAGTTATTCTTCAATTCTAAAGCAATTCTGTTTTAATATTATTTAAAAACAAGCACAAGGGTACCTGCCGTAATTAACCCTGCGCCAAGCAACACTTTGGGAGTTAAAGGTTCGTTTAAAAAGAAAAAAGCTAAAAAAATGGTAATTACAAGGCTGGCTTTATCAATGCTGGCAACTACCGAAACATCTCCCATTTTAATTGCCCTGTAATAAAAGATCCACGAAAGACTGGTTGTGATACCTGAAATGCATAAAAAAATAATATCTTTTTTAGTAAAATTACCCATGTGCTGTGTGTGCTTAAAGGCTATTGCGTTTAACCACACAAAAACAAACACCATGGTTGTGCGGATGGCTAAACCAAGATCGCTGGGAACATTTTTTAAACCGAATTTAGCAATTACGGATGTTAGGCCTGCAAAAAACATTGAGGCTAGGGCGTATAGGATCCAGGTAGGCATGGTCTAAAAATTTAATGTGAATATATGAAGCGAGTTGTGATAATTATAGCTGATGTTGTAATTATATAAAGCAGCAATACTTTTAACGATAGACAAACCAAGGCCCAATGATTCTTTTGAAGCATCGTTCTTTTTAAACCGCACAAAAAGATCTTTACTGTCTACTCTTAGCGGTTCGCCTGTATTTGCGATGATCAGGGAATTATCTTTTATCGAAATAATTATTTTTCCACCAATGCTGTTATGTCTTATAGCGTTTTGCACAAGATTAGTAATTAATATTTCTGCTAAAGGCGCATTCATGTTTACAAACACTTCTTCGGCAATACTATTATCCACCATAATGTGCTTTGCTACTAAAAGATCTTCGAAATGTGCCAGCACTTTTTTTACGATCGAGTTAACGGTAAAAGATGAGTTTTCTTTAAATTGGTGGTTCTCAATCTTAGCTAACAACAAAAGTGCTTTGTTTAGCGAAGTTAATTTTTTTATAGTATTGTCAATAGCCTGTAATTGCTCCATTTCTTCGGCTTTTAAATTGGGCGATTGCATTAATAAATTAATATTAGCCTTAATAATAGCCAAAGGTGTTTGCATTTCGTGCGAGGCATTTTCTGTAAACTCTTTTTGCTGAAGATAATCATGATAGACCTTTTCTGTCATTTTATTTAGCGCCACATTTAATTGGTTAAATTCTTTTGTGTTTGAGGTAGTAAATTTGGCGTTAGAGTAATTTTTAAGGTCATATTCTTTTAGGTCATGTAGGGTTTTATAAAAAGGTTTCCACAAAGTTTTTGAAAGCAGCCAGTTAACGGCAAAAAAAGCAAGTATCAAAAAACTAAATATGATGGCAAATGCCGAAAACAAGCCTTCCATGAGCTCATCTTCTTCCATGGTTGGTTTTGCCAGCTTAATTAAAAAAGTTTGGTTGTTTATTGTAATATGGCTTTTAAGCAATCGGTAATTTACCTCTTCACCCTTTTCCGGTATAACAGAATCGTAATACGTGTATTTTTTTTCATGACCGGAAATAGGAACAATAAAAGACAAACTATCGCTGCCAAGGTATAATTTTTGGATGGGGTGTTGGGTTCGTAATAATTTTTCTGAGTTCAATTTTTCTTTCCATAATAGTTCATCCGCACTTTCGCGAACTTCGTAACGTATTAAATAATAGGATAAAAAACCGGCTACTACCAAAAGTGGAAGGCTAATAAGCAAATAATATAAAATGGTTTTATTTATTAACCTCATGATATTTTAAAATTATAACCAATACCGTAAATGGTTTGCACATAATCTGTACAACCTTTTTCAGAAAGCTTTTTTCTTAAATTCCTTAAATGCACGTAAATAAAATCATGGCTATCCATTTGGTCCGAATCGTCGCCCCAAAGATGTTCTGCAATGGAGTTTTTAGAAACCACACGGTTTTTATTGCTGATAAAGAATAATAGTAATTCGTATTCTTTTGTAGTAAGATTTACCGGTTGATTATTTATTGTTACCGCTCTTTCTTCCGGTAAAATGGTAATTTCGTTAATGACAATTGATTTACTACCCTCAAAATTCCTACGACGATTTAACGCTTTAATTCTCGCATTTAATTCTGCAAGGTCAAACGGTTTTGGTAAATAATCATCCGCGCCAAGATCTAAACCATTAATGCGATCGTCTAACGAATTTTTTGCCGAAATAATAATGATGCCCGCTTTGGAATTGGTTGCTTTTAATTGTTTGATGATATCGAGGCCACTACCATAGGGTAGGGTTATGTCAACAAGAATACAATCGTATTGGTAAACATTTACTTTTTCCTGGGCTTTAATAAAGTCAGAAGCAGACTCGATCACATAACCTTCCTGGTGAAGATATTGTTTGATCGATTTTCTTAATTCCGGTTCGTCCTCTATTAAAAGAATTTTCATAACATAAAGTTAGTTTTAAATTCTTAAGAAATTCTTTAGAAGAGAAAATTTAGTGTTTTTAGAAATGATTTAAGAGTATAATTTTATCATTTTCTTCAGGATATCGATGGCACTTTTGCTGATAACGGTACCGGGGCCAAATATAAAAGACACTCCTGCGTTAAATAAAAAATCATAATCCTGTTGTGGTATTACGCCACCGGCCACTACCATAATGTCTTCGCGACCATATTTTTTTAATTCGGCAATAACCTGTGGTACTAATGTTTTATGGCCGGCAGCCAAGCTCGATACACCTAAAATATGTACATCGTTTTCTACCGCTTGTTTTGCGGCTTCGGCAGGTGTTTGAAATAATGGACCAATGTCTACATCAAAACCCATATCGGCAAAACTGGTAGCAATAACTTTTGCACCGCGGTCGTGCCCATCCTGTCCCATTTTAGCAACCATGATGCGTGGACGTCTTCCGTCGATAGCAGCAAATTTATCTGCCAATTCTTTAGCAATAGAAAAATCTTTATCCATTTTTATTTCCTTACTATAAACACCTGCAATCGATTTAATTTGTGCTTTGTACCTGCCAAAAACTTTTTCCATGGCGGTTGAGATCTCTCCCAAAGTACACCTGCATTCGGCAGCATGAATGGCCAGTTCCAACAAATTCCCTTTCCCGCTTTTAGCACATTCGGTTAAAGCGTTCAATGCTTTTTCTACTTTTGAATTATCACGCTCGGCTTTTAATTTTTTTAAACGTTCAATTTGTTGTGTGCGTACTTTTGTATTGTCCACATCCAAAACTTCTATTTTGGTATCATCCGTTACTTTAAATCGGTTAACACCAACTATAATATCTTTCCCGCCATCAATGCGCGCTTGTTTACGCGCAGCGGCTTCTTCAATGCGCATTTTTGGGATGCCTGTCTCAATAGCTTTTGCCATGCCGCCTAGTTTTTCTACTTCTTCAATAAGTTCCCAGGCTTTGTGCGCAATTTCATGCGTTAATTTTTCAACATGATAACTTCCACCCCATGGATCGACCACTTTACAAATATTTGTTTCGTGTTGTAAAACCAATTGTGTGTTACGTGCAATGCGCGCACTAAAATCTGTTGGTAAAGCAATTGCTTCATCTAAAGCATTTGTATGTAAACTTTGTGTATGGCCCATAGCTGCTGCCAAAGCTTCAACGCAGGTACGCGTAACATTGTTATACGGATCTTGTTCTGTTAAGCTCCAACCGCTGGTTTGGCAATGCGTTCTAAGCGCTAGCGATTTAGAATTTTTTGGTGAGAATTGTTTTACAATTTTTGCCCAAAGCATTCTTGCTGCGCGCATTTTTGCAATTTCCATATAATGGTTCATGCCTATTGCCCAGAAAAAAGATAAACGTGGTGCAAAAGAATCTATATCCAGTCCTGCATTAATACCTGTTCTTAAATATTCCAAACCATCGGCTAAAGTATAAGCCAATTCAATATCTGCGGTGGCTCCTGCTTCCTGCATGTGATAACCGCTAATAGAAATAGAATTGAACTTTGGCATATTTTTGGAAGTATATTCAAAAATATCGGCAATGATCTTCATGCTTGGTCCGGGTGGATAAATATACGTATTACGCACCATGAACTCTTTTAAAATGTCATTTTGAATGGTACCGGTAAGTTTATCCATACTAACGCCTTGCTCTTTGGCGGCAACAATATAAAATGCAAGTATTGGCAGTACAGCACCGTTCATGGTCATCGATACACTCATCTCATCCAACGGAATGCTATCGAATAAGATCTTCATATCCAAAATACTGTCAATGGCAACACCTGCTTTTCCAACGTCACCTTCTACACGCTCATTATCGCTATCGTAACCACGGTGCGTGGCAAGATCAAATGCCACCGACAAACCTTTTTGGCCTGCTGCTAAATTTCGTTTATAAAATGCATTACTATCTTCTGCCGTGCTAAATCCGGCATATTGACGGATCGTCCACGGATTTTTTATATACATGCTGGAGTAGGGGCCACGCAAATAAGGTGGCAAACCGGCAGCATAATTTAAATGTTCAAGGTCCTTAAGGTTAGTATGATTATAATTGCCGGCAATTTCAATTTGTTCGGCAGTAAGAAATACTTCTTCTTTAGGAAAATTGGTTTCGCCTTTTGCTTTATAAGTAAGATGTTCGAGAGCTTTACGCATTAATTAAAAAAATTATCAAGTTCAAAATTTAAAATAGCATTGTTAAGTGGTAAATGCTTTAATTCTTCCGGTTTATTTTTTGGAAGCAGAATATTTTCTTTTTCATTCTTGAATTTATTTACACCAATAGCAAGTTGTTTACCGCTTTTAAATAATTCGTTCTTTTGGTCAGCCTGCAATTTTATTTCTTCAGAAAAAAGACCTTTTTCGAGGCATTTAAAATAACCGCCTTCTTTCTCAAAACGTTTAAATGTTTCTAAAGCTCTGGTAACTAGTGCATCGGTTATACTTTCAATATAATAGGATCCACAACCAATGTCGGCCATTTTATCCAAATAACTTTCATCTTTTAAAATGAGTTGTTGGTTAATAGCCATGCGTGAGGATAATTTTTTGTTTTCGGTAAACAGCGCATCAAATTCAGTTACAATTAATTCGTTGCACCCACCGGCAACGGCCGCCATTGATTCTACGGTAGTACGTAATAGGTTGTTATATTTATCGGAGATGGATTTATTAGTAAGGCTGGTTTCAACAATTAAGTAAAGCTCGTTCTGTAAATTATATTCTGCTTTTAAAACAGCCCAAAACCTTCTGATGGCCCGAAGCTTGGCTATTTGAATAAAATAATCGGAACTAACACCTGTTTTAATTACAAGATCAGTTGAAACATTTTTGCCAAGCTGTAAAAATTCATTTAAAGAAGATAGGGCAATTGCAACTTCGTAATAAGCCAAACAGTTTTGGTTATGAAAGGGTAAGTTATTTACACTAATTGTTTTAATATTTTTAAAATCCTCAAAAAGTGCCATCACCTTTTGCCAACTCACAAGATCTTCGGCGTTCTTAAAGCTTTCCGGGATCAATGAACAGTTCAGGTCATTTAAATTATATTCTTTTTCTAAATAATTTTTTAGTGTTGCTGCAGTATTAGCATTCACAATAAAAGTAGAGCGAATATAATTAAGTTGAATATCTTTTAATGCAATGTTTAGATCAACATGATTACAATCAATAGAAATGGAACTTGCGCCGCGGTTAAGGTCAAGTATCAACTGCTCGTTTATTTCTTTAGCATTTAAATTCTCTTTGTGTACGCAGATCTCCCAGTTTGAATGGGTAAATGCCGGGTCGTAATTTTGTTTCAGGTCTTCGCTGGTATAAAAAGGTTCTATTGTAAAACCGTTCTCGTTTTTCCAGATCAGGTTTTCATAAGGTTCTCCTTTAAGGTCTTTAATTAATTGAGCTTTCCAATCAGAAGCGCTGGTAGTTGGAAACTCTGAAAATAATTTTTGCATCCTGTTTTAATTAAAAGATCGTGCTAACTTCTTTTTTTACATACTCAAGTGCTACTTCGCTGGGCATTTTTTTATCAAGGTTTGCCGTAATATTAAGCACCATCATGGCAAGATCGTTGCTGCTGTTATCATGCGCCACTTTTGTAGCAGAAATATTAATAAGTTTAATAATTTCTTCTTTAGCAGTTTTAACTAATTCCCAGGCGTTATAACTTACATAAATCTGTTGCGATAAATTATGTTCGTATTCACTTTTAATGGTCTTTACTAATTCCACATGCAGTTGTTGGGCGGTCATGCCATGTTTGTTTACTCTTACGACTAAAGTATTTGGATGGATCCTTTCTAAAAAAATAACAATGCGTTCGTACGCCTGGATTTTTATTGGAGTAATAGTAGACTGGGCGCCTTTTTTAAGTTCATGATCTCTTCTTTTTTGCTCGTTATCCAAAAATCGTTGCACCGTAAAAAAAGCAGCTGCAAAAACCGCGGCTGCCGGTAAAATTATCTTTAAAATTTCAATAAGTCCTTCCATATTCTGTGTTTGTTTGCTACTAATATCGGTTTTTTTAATTAATTTTCTCGTGAAATAATTACTTTTTTTAAGGTTATTTTAGTACTTGCTTATGGAATTTTAGGATTATAAGCATCTAAATATAAAAAGATACACTATGTTAAGGAAATCGCTAAGTTTTATAGTTGTTATGTTGGCTTCGGCGGCATTAGGAATGGGGTTATTTTATAAATTTTCACCAAAAAAAGACATGATTTTATTCAGTAAAGGAGATTCTTACCCTAAATTATGGAAAAGGGTTGATAGTTGCCAAAATAAAGGATTAACCGAAAGCGCTTTAAAAATAGTAGAGGCCATTTATGAAAAGGCGAAAGAAGAGAACAATTCAGCCCAATTTGTAAAAGCGGTATTGCACCGTATGAAATTTGAAAGCTATAAAGAGGAATTTTCTTTAGAAAAATCAATTTTTAAATTAAGAGATGAGGCCAAAGTTGCCAAATATCCAATAAAACCTGTTTTGCAAAGCATTTTAGCGGATGCTTTTTGGCAGTATTTTCAAAATAACCGCTGGAAATTTTATAACAGAACAACTACCGTTGGATTTAAAAATGATGATATTGAAACATGGGACCTCAAAACTATTACCAACGCTGTTATAGTTAACTATAAAGCTTCTTTGGAAAATACAGATAGTTTAAAAAGAACAAAAATTGATATTTATGATGACGTATTAAATAAAGGAACCCAGGAATGCCGCGAATGGCGACCAACTTTATACGATTTTTTAGCACATCGCGCCCTTTCTTTTTTTATGAGTAGTGAGCCGGATGTATCTAGACCTTCAGCACAGTTTAATGTGAATGGTGAGGAAATGATAAAGCCATTTTCAGAATTTGTTGGTGTTAAGATCACTAATCCTTCCGATTCTTTGGAAATAAAATATTACGCGTTAAAATTAATGCAGGATCTTACTTTGTTTCATGAAAAGGATGAGGATCCAAATGCATTGATCGATATAGAATTATTGCGTTTGGATTATGTACACCGTAATTCTCAAAATCCAAAGAACGATACTTTGTATTTTAATTCTTTAAGATCTATCCAGGATAAATTCTCTAAAAACCCACGTGTTACCGAAGTTGATTATAGAATGGCTATTTGGTACAATACAAAAGCTATAGAATATAAACCACTTGAGAACGATAATTTTAAATGGTATAAAAAAACTGCCATAGAAATATGTTCTGCCGCTATTGCAAAATTCCCTAAATCATACGGCGCATTAGAATGCAAAAATCTGATCTATACGATTAATACTAAATCATACAATCTTATTATTGAAGAAGTGGCAGAGCCAAAAAAACCTTTTAGGGCTTTAGTTACTTCTCAAAACATAAATAAAGTTTATTATAAGATCGTAAAAACCAGCAGCCAGGAGTTACGAACATTATTCCGCAAAAAATATGGTAAAGAATTGTATGAGAAATTTTTAACCTATACAACGGTAAAAACATTTACGCAGGATATTATTAATGACGGCGATTTTCAATCGCACAATACCGAAATTGCCATACCTGAATTGGAAAGCGGTTACTATGTTATTTTAAGTTCATTGAACGAGAATTTTAAATACGACAATAATCTATCTGCCTATGCAACCTGCATTGTTTCTGACATTGCATCTAAAGAACGCCGCAGGGATGATGGCTCTTATGATTTTTACGCTTTGCACCGTCAAACCGGTGAGCCGCTTAAAAATATTACCGCGCAACTTTGGTACGAATATTATGATTATAAAGAGCGTGATTATGTTGTAAAAAAAGGGCCGGCTTATAAAACAGATGATAAAGGTTTTTTAAACATAAATAACAGTTCTGCCAGCGACAAGCAATTTTATATTGAATTTATAAATGGCAATGATAATTATTATAACAGCAATAGCTATTATACCTATAAGCCTTATAAGGATAATGAAACCCGCATTAACTCATTTATTTTCACAGACCGTGCGATTTATCGTCCGGGCCAGATAGTTTATTTTAAAGGAATTGTTTTAGAAAGCACTGCCGGAAAAAATCAACACCTTAAAACAAAATACACGGTTACTGTTACTTTTTATGACGTAAATTATCAAAAAGTTGGCTCTTTAAATTTAACAACCAATGAATTTGGAACGGTGAATGGTTCGTTTACCGCACCCCAGGGCGGCCTTAACGGCCAAATGAGCATTACCGATGGGTATAGCAGCGTTTATATTTCTGTTGAAGATTATAAACGTCCTAAATTTGAAACTGAGTTTAACCCGGTTAAAGGAAGTTACCGTATAAATGACGAGGTAACGGTTAGCGGCTTTGCTAAAGCTTATGCCGGAAATGTTATTGATGGGGCTCAGGTAAAATACCGTGTGGTAAGACGGATCAATTACCCATATTGGTATTGGTGGTATCGCCCTTATTACAATAGCGGATCTTCTGAGGTAGAAATTAAAAATGGCGAGACTGTAACAAATGATACCGGAGCTTACATTATTAAGTTTAAAGCCATGCCGGATGAATCGGTGTCTAAAAAAAGTTATGCCACTTATAGTTACGAAATAAGTGCTGATGTAACAGATATCAATGGCGAATCGCACAGTACAAGCTCATATGTAACAGTTGGTTACCAAGCGCTACAATTAAGCGTTTCAAGTGATGAGGTGATAGAACAAAATAGCGCAAAACCAATTCGCATAACTACAAATAATTTAAATGGTGTTGCCGAAGCTACAAAAGGTGCATTCGCAGTTTACAAATTAAAACAACCTTCCAAAACTTTCAGAAGCAGGTTGTGGACGCAACCCGACAGACATACTTTAAATAAAGAAGAATATTACAAAACATTCCCTTATGATCTTTATGCCGATGAAACAAACAAATACAAATGGGAAAAAGATGTTAAGGTAATTGATAAGACCTTTGATACAGGAACAAAAACAGAATATGATCTTGCAGCAGAAATAAAAACACTAAAAGCCGGTACCTATATTGTTGAGGCCAATTGCAGAGATAAATTCGGTGAAGATATCAAAGCGTTTTGTTATGTAACTGTGTTTAACAAAAATGGTAATGATCTGCCGGAACAAGTTCCTGAGTGGTATTACATTAATAAAACGAATGCAGAGCCGGGCGAGACAATTAGTTTTATTTATAACTCTGCTTATACAAATACAAATTTTATGTTTGAGGTGGAGCGCCAGGGGCAATTGATCTCGTCTAAAGTATTGCCCTTAAGCATGAAATCAAATGATATAAAAGTAGAAGAAGAGGACAGAGGAAATTTTGCGATTCATTGCTCATACTTAAGAAATAACCGTTTCTATTCTAACGATCAGGTAATTTATGTACCGTTTACAAATAAAGAACTGGATATTCAATTTGAAACATTCAGGAATAAATTATTGCCGGGCCAGGCCGAAGAATGGAAATTAATTTTGAAAGATAAGAAAGGCGAAAAGGCTGCGGCAGAAATGGTGGCAAGCATGTATGACGCCTCATTAGATGCTTTCAGGCCTAACTATTGGTCGTTTAGTGTTTTTCAAAGTTATTATACCAACCTGCAGTGGGTTGCTAATACAGATAAGCAAACCAACTCTACAGAGATAAATAATTTAAACAGTGCATATGAAAGTTTACCTTATCGTTATTATGATAATTTAAATTATTTCGGCTTAGGTTTTTATAATAACCAATACAGAGGCGGCTATGAATATGAGGGCGATTTGGCTGCTACCGAAACCACCGCTATGCCGGCTAGTGTTGCTGCAAATGGAGAAGATAACGTGCCACGAAAATCTATGGAGAAAAATAAATCATCTAAAAAGGAAGCAAAAGCACCTATGGAAGAGGCAGAGCAAAAAGCCGTTGGGGGAAAAGATAAAGATGATGGCATGGTTACAACTAAATCGTCAACAAGTGGCGACGGAAAAGGGTCGGGTAAAAAAGGAGAAGGACTGGGAGATGTAAAAGCACGCTCTAATTTTAATGAAACTGCTTTCTTTTATCCGGAACTTCAAACCAACGAAAAAGGCGAGATCATTATTAAGTTTACTGTTCCAGAAAGTCTTACCAAATGGAAGGTAATGGGATTAGCGCATACGAAAGATCTTAAATCGGGTCAGTTCCAAAAAGAAGTGATCACACAAAAAGATCTGATGGTGCAGCCAAACGTACCGCGCTTTTTTAGAGAAGGTGATAAAATGACATTTATTTCTAAGATCGCGAATTTGTCGGATAAAGAATTATCGGGTAACGCTGAGTTAAAATTATTTGATGCTTTAACAGAGCAAGAGATCTCAACAAAAATAATTGAAGCTGTGTCAGGACCATTTCCTACAATTGGTTCACGCACATTTACCGTTAAAAAAGGACAAAGCACTTCTATTGAATGGAATTTAAATATTCCTGAAGGTTACTCGGCCATTAAATATAAGATAGTTGCCAAAGCAGGAAATTTTGCTGACGGCGAAGAACAAGCTGTACCTGTGTTAACCAACCGAATGTTGGTTACAGAAAGTATGCCAATGCCAATTCGCAGCAATCAAACAAAAGAATTTAATTTCACTAAGTTCACCAATCAGAATAATAATTCTACCACACTTAAAAATCACGCTTATACCTTAGAGTTTACTGCAAATCCTGCCTGGTATGCTGTGCAAGCACTTCCATACTTGATGGAATATCCTTACGAGTGCGCAGAACAAACATTCTCACGTTATTACGCAAATAGTTTGGCAACTTATGTTGTAAATTCTAAACCAAAAATTAAAACAATTTTTGAAGCATGGAAAACATCTAGTCCGGATGCATTCTTATCTAATCTTGAAAAGAACCAGGAATTAAAAGCAGTTGTTTTAGAAGAAACTCCTTGGGTATTACAATCTAAAAGCGAAAGTGAAAATAAAAAACGTGTGGGTTTATTATTTGATCTTAATAAGATGAGCAATGAAACTTCTTCAGCGCTTAAAAAATTAATGAAGAAACAAACTTCCAATGGTGGTTTTATGTGGTTTGATGGCATGCCGGATGATTGGTATATCACACAACACATTACCTGCGGTTTTGGGCACTTAAATAATTTAGGTGTGGTTAAGGTGCGCGAAAATTCGGATGTATGGAATATGCTATACAAAGCTGTTAAGTATTGCGATAACAGGATGCGTGAAGAATATGAGCAGATGAAAAAATACAGTCCGAAATATAAAACGGAGAATCATTTGAGCTATAATGCCATTCAATATTTATACATGCGTAGTTTTTATAAAGATATAGATCGTGATAAACGTAATGTGGAATATTTTGAATATTATAAAGCACAAGAACAAAAATATTGGTTGGATAACGGCAGGTACATGCAGGGTATGATAGCATTGAATCTTAATAGATTTGGTGATGTAAAAACACCTAAAGATATTTTGAAGTCTTTAAAAGAGAACAGTATTAACAGCGAGGAAATGGGAATGTACTGGAAAGAAAATTACGGTTACTACTGGTACGAAGCGCCAATCGAAATGCAGGCTTTAATGATCGAAGCTTTTGATGAGATCAACAACGATACAAAAGCAGTTGACGATCTTAAGACTTGGTTAATAAAAAGCAAACAAACACAACACTGGGGTACAACCCGCGCCACTACCGAAGCGGTGTATGCGTTATTATTAAAAGGAACCGATTGGTTGGCAACAGAACCAAATGTTGAGATTACGGTTGGAGATATTAAGCTTGATCCTAAAAATGATAAATCGTTAAATGCAGAACCCGGTACAGGTTATTTTAAAAAGACCTGGAGCGGTAGTGATATAAAACCGGCCAGCATGGGTAAAATTAAAGTGGTTAAAAAAGATGTTGGTGTAAGTTATGGCGCGGTTTATTGGCAATATTTTGAACAGTTGGATAAGATCACGCCTCATGAAACGCCACTTAAGCTAAAGAAACAATTATTCTTGCAAAAAAACACAGCAAGTGGAATTGTAATTGAGCCAATAAATACTACAACAAAACTAAAACCGGGCGATAAAATAAAAGTGAGAATTGAATTGCGTGTTGATAGAGATATGAATTATGTGCACATGAAAGATATGCGCGCTGCAGGTTTTGAGCCTACCAATGTATTTAGTGGTTACAAATATCAGGATGGTTTGGGTTATTACGAAAGTACAAGAGACGCCGCAACTAACTTCTTCTTCTCGTATTTAAATAAAGGAACTTATGTGTTTGAATATCCATTAGTGGTAAATCATTACGGTGATTTTAGTAATGGTGTTACAACAATACAATGTATGTATGCTCCTGAGTTTACAAGTCATAGTGAAGGTATAAGAGTGAAAGTACAGAAGTAAATTTTAAATTATGTTTTCATTAAATAAAAAGCCGCCTCGCAAGCGGCTTTTTTTATTTGAATTACTAAACCGATAAAGATGTAAATTTTATATCACACTAAAAGGCTTTAGCTCTTGTGTTTGTGGATAAATGATGAAGGTTCATCCTTGTTTTTTTCATACTTTTGCGGCATATAAATAAAGCAATAATTAGCTATAAATGAAGATCTCTAAATTATTTTTTTTTCAGGTGTTACTCTTTTTTTCTTTCCACGCAATTTCACAATCAAAACTGCCGGCAAAAGAAATAAAAAAACAATATCATTATACATTTAATGGAGATCTTTCGCCACAGGTAAAACAAAGTTTGGAAGAAAATATAGCTTCTTTAAAGTTTGTAAGTTCCGCTAAAATAAAATATAAATCTGAATCGCAAAAAGGCGAAGTTTTTATTCAAACTACCGAACCCGAAGCTACTTCGGAAGAAGACACCAGCTTCGACCTGATCGCACTTAAAAAACTGATCCACTCTTTTAATTTAACCCCGTTAGAACTTAATGTCACTCAATTATAAAATATACATGAGAAATTTTTTATTCTTTTTAAGTTGCCTTTGTTCAGTTCTCCATTTAAGTTCTCAAACCGATAATTGTTCTGCAGCACCAACATTAATTGTAAACGCTACCTGTTCATCGCCAATTGCTGGCACTTCTCTTGGGGCTACACAATCTATTGCGGGTTGCACCGGTAATGCAGATGATGATGTTTGGTATAAATTTGTTGCAACCGCTACCAGTCACTCTTTCCAGGTAGTTGGTTCGGCCGGTTATGATGCCGTTGTTGAATTTTTTTCGGGTACTTGTTCTACTTTAAATTCAATTGCCTGCATTGATGCTACAAATACAGGTGGAACTGAGAATGGTTTAATAAGTGGTTTGGTGGTGAGTAACACCTATTATATCCGCATCTATCATTATGGTGCAGGAAGTGGTTCATCAAATTTTACAACTTGTTTAACAAATGCACCACCTGCACCTGCCAACGATGCGTGTATTAATGCTACAAATATTATTGTGAATGCTGCTTGCGTAAACACAGGGGGAAATTCTTATGGTGGAACTCAATCACAGGCTCCTTGTGTGGGAAGTAGTGACGATGATGTATGGTTTAGTTTTACAGCCACTAATTATACGCAAACTATCCAGGTTACGCCATCAACAAATATGGATGCGGTAATGGAATTATTTAGTGGATCTTGTGGCGGCTTAACTTCTATTAGTTGCACCGACAATGGATTAACAGCAGGCATTGAAAATGTGACAGCTGTTGGTTTAACCCCCGGCTCAACGTATTACATTCGGGTTTATGATTATTATTCCAGCGGAGGTTTTCCTTTTTCTATTTGCGTCAGCGGTAATGCTGCTGGTCCGGGACAACCAAATGATGATCCATGCACAGCTATACAATTACCGGCAGTTACTTCTGATTGTAATTATTTACAATTCAGTACCGTTGGTGCAACACAAACAAATACAACACTTGCACCAGCACCTTTTAGTTGCGCGGGCGGCTCATCACCATTTATGGGAGGCTTTGCTGCCGGAACAAAAGATGTTTGGTTTAAAATAACAGTTCCTGCAAATGGAAATGTATACATTACTCCACAGCCTAATTTGGGTGCAGGATTTATTAATGATGGTGTAATGGTTTTATATAGCGGCGCCAGCTGCAGCGCTTTAACACAGATTGCTTGTTCTGATGATTACTCAGCTTATCCTTCAACAGCTAACGACTTGTTACCCTATATTGCAGCAACAGGCCTTACACCGGGTAATACTTTATATTTACGTTATTTTGCCTACGCAACCTCACAAGGTTCATTCGGCATCTGTGTGCAATCTCCAACAAATGATAATTGTTCAAGTGCTTTAAATATTTGTGACATCAATGGATATTCAGGTTCAACCAGTGCTGCTTATTCTGCAGATAGGCCTTGTAACATGTTTGGAAATAATGAAACAAATGCAGGTGTTGATCAACCCAATGGTATTAATACCGGGGGCCCCTTCGGACAGGGTGGCCCATGGGGGGTTGGCTCACCGTTTTTTGACGTAAATATCAATAATAATTCATGGATTAAATTCGTGGCAGCAAGTACAAGCGCATCCTTCAAAATAAATGTTGGTAATTGTTGGGTTGGAAATTATCCGAGCGGTGGTTTACAAATGCAAATATTTAGTGCCGCGGCGGCATGTTGCAGTTTTGTTCCGGTAAGTGATTTTAAAGAAGGAAGCTCCACCTTTACAATAAACGCAGTTGGTTTAACAGTTGGTAATAGTTATTATTTAATGATAGATGGTTTTGCCGGTGATATTTGTAATTATACTATTAATGCTTTAACAGGTGTTTCGTTTGCAAATATTGCAGCGTCTACCAGTTCGGTTTGCCCGGGCGGAACTGTAATACTTACAGGGCCTGCGGGAGCCAGCAGTTACACCTGGTTACCAAGTGGTGCAAATACATCTACGCTTTCTGTTACACCCGGAAGTACAATTACCTATACATTAATTGCCGGGGGAGTTTGTGGCTTTAAACAAACGCTCACTAAACAAATTATTGTAAACCCTTTACCTTCTGTTTTAATTAATGCAGGAAGTCCCGTTACAACTTGTGGCACGCAGACACTTACATTAACAGGAAGTGGCGCATCCACCTACACCTGGAATACCGGTCCGATAGCTTCTACCATAAGTATTTCTCCTACCGTAACTACTACCTATACACTTGTAGGCACTAGTTCTGCAGGTTGTATAAATTCAACCGTCACAACCGTAACCGTTAACCCACTTCCAACAACATCTATTAGTGCCTCATCTAACACAATTTGTTCAGGTTCAAGTTCTACGTTAAGCGCGAGCGGCGCTAATACCTATACTTGGAGTACCGGCTCATCAAATACCATTATTACTGTTTCTCCTGCTTCTGCAACGGTATATACAGTAACAGGAACAAATAGTTTTGGTTGTTTAAAAACACAAACTGTAAATATTGGTGTGAATGGTTTACCAACCATCAATTCCAGTTCTGCAACAATTTGTGCAGGTGCATCGGGTACTTTAAGCGCATCTGGTGGGGTAAGTTATGTGTGGAGCACTAGTGCCAATACACCTTCTATTTCTGTTTCTCCGGCTGTTACAACTAATTATACAGTTATTGGTACTGCAGCCAATTCCTGTACCAATAGTGCCATTGCACAGGTAAGCGTCAATTCCCTGCCCGCTATATCGGTGAATTCAAATACGATCTGTTCCAATACAAATGCAACACTAACCGCAAGTGGCGGCAATGTATACAACTGGAGCACTAGTGCAAGCGGACCAAGTATTATCGTTACACCTACGGTTACTACAAGTTATACGGTTACAGGTACGGCCACTACAGGTTGCACTAATACAGCAGTTAGTAATGTTA
Organism: Bacteroidota bacterium; assembly: GCA_013697245.1. Classification (GTDB taxonomy): domain Bacteria; phylum Bacteroidota; class Bacteroidia; order B-17B0; family Aurantibacillaceae; genus Aurantibacillus. The sequence continues at coordinate 107,160 of JACCXH010000050.1, read as the reverse complement.
CGGTATTAAATATTCCGCAATTAACAAGCACGCCCACAATTTCGCCAAGTAACTGTTCGGCAAGTACAGGTTCTATTACTTCAGTTGTAATTACCGGTGTGCCGGGTTTAACCTATACATGGACAAACGGGGCAAGTGCAGTAGTTGGAAACGCAGCAAATTTAAATACGCAACCTGCGGGTACTTATAATTTACTTGTAAAAGACGGTCAGGGTTGTTTTAATTCGTTTGGCCCTTATTCTATTATAAACCCGGGTGCGCCTGCAGCCCCAACGGCAAGTGCAGGTGTCGCCTCTTTATGCTCTGGTGGTACGATTAATTTATTTTCGAGTTCAAGTTTTTCAGCGCCTACTACTTTTAACTGGAGTGGACCGAATACTTTTTCATCTACTACTCAAAACCCAACTATACCAGGTGCTACCAGTTTAATGACAGGCATATATTCAGTTTTTGCAACTGCTGCCGGTTGTAGCGGTCCTGCAACAAATGTTACTGTTACCGTCAACAACAATCCAACACCTGCGGCCAGTTCTTCATTCAGTAATTATTGTGCCGGCAATACTATTTTATTTTTTGCATCTACTGCTTCTACTTATACATGGTCGGGACCAAACGGTTTTAGTTCTTCTGTTCAAAACCCAACTATTACAAATGCACAATCAAACGCATCAGGATTATATCAATTACAGGTCTCAAACGCGGCAGGTTGTAATGGTAACACAACAATTAATATTACAGTTAATTCAAATCCGGCACTTAACGCATTTGCAACAAGCACTACTGTGTGTAGCGGTAATTCAATAAATCTTAATGCTTCGGGCGGAAATACTTATTTATGGAGTGGGCCAAATGGATTTAACTCGCTTCAGCAAAATCCTACGATCGTTAATTCAAGTACTTTGAGCTCGGGCGTTTATAGCATCACCTCTACGAATACAATTACAGGTTGTAACACCAGCACAAGTATTGCTGTTGTTGTAAATACCTTACCGGTTTTTAATGCTTCCGCAACCTCCGGCAGTGTATGTACAAACAGTAATATTCAATTAACAGCGAATGGAAGTAATATTACTAATTATAGTTGGATGGGCCCATTGAGTTATTCTGCCACAGGACCAACGCAGACATTAGCGAATGCTACTCCGGCAAACGCAGGAATTTATACTATTACTGTCATTGATATAAATAATTGTCAATCCAACCTAACGGTTTCGGTATTTGTTTATTCTTTAAGTCCGGTAAATGCAAATGCAGGCGCAAGTACGAATACTTTTTGTACGGGTAGCTCTATCAATTTATTTGGTAATACATCTGCATTAACGTATAGCTGGACGGGGCCAAATAGTTTTAACTCCAACAATCAAAACCCGGTAATAATTAATGCGCAAACTAACGCGGCCGGTATTTATACTTTATTTGTTACAGATATTAATGGTTGTACAAATAGTGATACCGCAAAAGTAATTATGAATCAAACACCGACATTAAATAGTAGTAGTAACGGTTTAACTTGTGCGGGCCAAAACGTAATACTGTTGGCTAATTTTGGTGTTGGAGCGGCAGTTAACTGGTACAGCGATCTGTCTTTAACATCGCCGTTACAGGTAAATTCAACAACCTATTCCCCAACATTTGGAAGTTTTGGCACATACACTTTTTATGCCCAGGGAATTATAAATGGTTGCACAAGCAGTGTAACACCTATTACAGCAAATTATTATTCTGTAATTGCGGGTATTAATTCTTCAACAATTTCGGGGGCTACACCTTTAAGTATTCAATTTACAAATACAAGTACCGGTATAAACACATCCAACTCTGTTAGCTGGACATTCGGAGACGGCACGGGTGTGAATAGTTATGATGCTTCAAATGTTTTTACTGAACCCGGAACATATACCGTAACATTGATCATCTCTAACGGACTATGTTCTGACACGACTCAAACGGTTATAACCGTTAATGTGGCCACAATTGTTATTCCTGAAGTTTTTACACCAAATGGCGATACCAAGAATGATGTGTTTGATATTAAGAACATAGATTTTTTTCCGGGAAATGAATTACAAGTGTTTAACCGTTGGGGCAATGTGGTTTATAGAATGAAAGGTTACAATAATACTTGGGATGGTTCATCCAACGTAAATGAAAAAACCGGCAGCGGAAAATTGCCAACGGGTACTTATTTTTATTTATTAACGTTGGGAGATAATGATAAACAGATTTTTAGAGGTTTTATTCAAATATTGTATTAATCTCTTTTCTATAAAATATAATAAAAAAGCCCCGGAAAACCCGGGGCTTTTTTATTTATTGAATGATGAGTTTTGCTGTTCTTGTGTTTTTATTTTTATCGCTTATCCTAACGATATATACTCCTGAAGAAAGATCTTCCGCTGAAAATGAACCCGAACTTGTTGTACTTGAGCTTACAAACTGCCCGCTCATATTAAAGATATTAACCTGCACTTCTTCTTCTAAATTTAAGAATGAAATTAAATTGTTGTTGGCGGATGGATTTGGAAATAATACAAGTGCCTCTTTTTTATCAATGAAATTTAATTCTTTAATGCCAATGGTAGTAGAACTGCCGCCTTGTGTTTTTAAATATAATCCTTTTGGACTAAAATTATCTCCTGTAGTAGCAATGTAACTATTTGCAGTAAAAAAATTCATACGGTAGATCTTGTCTCCATAAGTGGGGTTGTTAAAAGGAGTTGTTACGGTGCTCCATGTAGTAGCGCCATCATAAGAAACATGATAATAGTTATTAAAGTTGGCCGTAATTATTACGGTATCTTGCCCAAGGCAATGGAATAATGGAATACCGGAAATAAATGGTGAATTAATGTAAGCCGATGAACCTGCAACTACCTGTGCAATATCTGTTTTTGGTGTAAACGTTACGCCACCATCTGTTGTACGGTATACTTTGTTAACTTTATTAGTGTTATCTCTTGTCATAATATAACCTATATTATTATCAACCATGTAAAATGAACCCAACGTTTCAGAACCTGTGCTCGAATAAGTCGCTACCACGCTGGTGGTACCATTAATATCAAACGTGCTCATTTGCCATCCGTTTATATCTGCTATGTCGAGCATTACACCGTTAGGCTTTACGGCCTGAAAATGCGTTCCACTGTTTAAGGATCCTACTACTGTAAAAGATGCACCGGCGTCTACCGAAACAACCGGCGTACCTTTGCGTGTTAACACAATTGTATTCTCGTTAGCTGATAATAAAAAACGTACACTATTTGGTGTTAATGATTCTGTATTTTTTTTGATCCATGTTTGCCCGTTATCGTTGCTTGTATAAACCTGGCCTTTTCTATCGCCCCCTAAAAAATTTCCGTTACTCAACACTTTTGCGGCCATCATATCCTGGTTGCTATTAATAGTATTAGTAAAAAATTTAAAAGAACGGCCTTTATCCAATGAATAAGAATATTGTCCGTTTTGCAAGCCTAATAATCCTTTGTTGCCGTTAAAATCAACGCTAAATGCATATCCGGCCATGTTTGGTAAAAAATGGTCCCAGGTTGCGCCATAGTCGTTGGTCCTAAAAGATGGGTATATATAATAGTAATTGTTAAGATATATCAGTTTTCCCCCGGCTGTGTTTTGGTTGGTTGTAGAACCTGCCCATGTTGAGCCGCCGTTAGTTGTATAAGAGAAGGTAGCCGTTCCGCCCATGACTTGAATTGCAAATTCGTTTTTATTTTTCACTGCTACTGAGGTTATAGAAAAAGTTAATGGAGTATAAGACCATGTTAACCCGGCATTATTACTTTTAGCGATCGTATTATTGAAAAAAACAATAAAAGTATCTACGCTTGCCATATAAAAATCTAAAAAGGTGCCGTTGTAGGTGAATGTATTTGGGGCATTGCTATATGTGAGGCCTCCATCCAGCGATACCATATTTGAAAAAGAGGATGAAGCGGCAAGTGCCACAATTTTATTTCCGTAATTTCTTGCAGCTAATATGGTAAAAAAGCCAGGCATGCTGGCAGCTGTCCAATTTAATCCATTTGCTGAATGGTACAGCGTTGTAGAGGAGCCAACATTTGAATGCGAATAATAACCGGCTGGGCATTTGTTTACATAAGGAAAACTAGCCGTAGAGGTTGTAACGGTTTGCCAACCATCTGACGTTACTTGTAAAGAGTTGCTGGAAGGAATCTGAAGTATGCCGTTGTTCTTATCCTTCATTAAAGGTGTTCCATAATTTGGAAGTGGGTTTGTGTTCACGTATTTCCATTCTTTGGTGTTTGGATCAATGAACATCATGTGGGAGTTGCCGGTAACACCAACAGAGGTATATAGCGAATCTTTGTTTAATGCATGCATAGAGCTGCCATTACCAATTGGCAATTGAATGTGATATCCGACCTGTGCTTTAGTACCTATTATAATACTTAAGGCAATAATCATAAATAGATTTTTTTTCATAGCTGTTTTTTTGTTTTCAAAATTAAGTGAATTGGTTTAATGTAAAAATACGCAGTTCTGCGTATATTATTTTAATGGATGATTTGCGTAATAATTTCCCCTAAATTGGTCTATTTCCTCATTTTCTACACCCCAAAATACTCATTACTATTAATTAGCCATGGCATTTATTTTGCAATGTTAAAGGAAAAACAAAAACTATGAAAAAAAGTATTTTACCAGTTTTAGCTGTATTAGCTATAATGGCATCTTGTGGGCCAAGTCGCGAAGATCTTGCCAAAAGACAAGAAGAAATGAAAGATTCTATTAAAACTATGAATAGCAAAATTCAGGACGAGTTAGATTCACGCATGAAAGCTATGCAGGATTCCATTACCGAATCGGCAAAACAAACAAATGAGAACATGCAGAATCAAGTTAACGAGGTTAAGGATCAGTTAGATAAAAAATCTGACCAAGCCGACAAAAATGCTGCTGCAACTAAAAAAGAGTTAGAGAAACTTCAAAAAGAAAACAAGAAAAAAGAAGATCTCAAAAAACCGGAAAATGTTAAAGCAGGTCAGGGTAAAGGATAAATTATAAATAAAAACAAATAAATAAAAAAAAATGAAAAATTCGAAAACTATTTTAATGGGCTTGGCTTTAACGGGTGCAATTTTCTTTACTTCTTGTAAAAAAGATAAAATTGAACCGGAGGCAGATACAATAGCTCCAACAGTTTCAGTTACAGGTGGAGATATTTATGTTGACATTCATGCATCTTATACAGAGCAAGGCGCTACTGCAACAGATAACAAAGATGGCAACCTTACGTCAGGCATTAGTGCTAGTGGCACGGTTGATGTAAATAAGGCAGGTGTTTATATAATTTCATACAGTGTTTATGATGCTGCAGGAAATTTAGGGATCGCAACAAGAAATGTATATGTTAGACATACAGCTAATACTATTGCAGCAAGTTATGCTGTAAAAGATACTTGTCCGAGTTCTGCTCCTACTATTTATACAGATGTTTTAACTGCATCGTCTTCAACAAAAGTGTTAACCACTAAATTTGCTAATTATACGAATGGTAGTGTAAATTTTGATATCTCAGGAAATACAGGATCTGCTATTATTGTGCCGTCTCAAACAGTTACCTGCGGTATTCCGGCAGCACCACGTGCTTTTTCAGGTACAGGTAACATAACAGCTGATGGTAAAAAAATTACGATCATCTACACGGAGGTTAATACTGCAAATAGTACTTCAATTACATGTACCGGTATTTATACAAAACCATAATTATTTATTTTAATTAATAATAAAGCCCTGCTGAATAAGCGGGGCTTTTTTTTAACACCGTAACCAAAAAAGCGATGCTTTTTTTTACTATCTTTAATTGTTTTGCTTCCAAAAACATTAAATATGAATAAAATTTTAAACAGTATATTTTTTTTCACCCTTATCTCTTTTGCATCAGCACAGGATAAAACAAAATATTTTGAACTGGATTACACAGGCAAAAAAATAGATAATGGTCTTTATAACCGTATAAAGTTTTTAGACTCGCGCGAAGATACCGCTAACATGGGTATTGTAAGGGTTGGGGCTTTAAACAAAGAAGCTTTTGTAACGCCCAATGGCAGTTTTTCGGTTCAGTTAAATGATCTTGTCTCTAAAATAAATGGCAGCGGTGCGCAACCAAACGAATTGTTGTTTCAGTTAAGGAGACTAAAATTTGTTGAGAAGGAAGAAGATGGTAAAGAATATGGTTACTGTTTTTTTAGGGCAAGTTTATATACTACAAAAGAAAGCGCTTATCAATTAGTTTCATCCATCGATACATTTATTGTAGTGGTTGAAAATACAGACGTAACCAAATTGATTTTAGGAGAAGCAAACAATGCTATTGTTTCTTTTTTATCCAACGTTCTAAAAAAGCAAGCAACATTCGGGTCAACTCTATCTTTGAACGAAATAGTAAAAATTGACAGTGTTGAAAAAGTAAAGATCAAATTATATAACGTTGAACAATACACCGATGGCGTTTACAAGACCTTTGTAGCTTTTAAAGCCCAGGTCCCTGACTACTCCTTGTTCTCGATCACTTTTGAGGACGGAGAAATTACTGAAATAAAAGCCAGGAACAGAAAAGGAAAAATAAGTAAAATAAAATCTGATAATGTTTACGCTATTGTGAATAATGGTAAGCCTTTTATTTCGGCGCAATTTGGTTATTATCCGCTTGTAAAAAATAATAACGATTTTTATTTTATTGGTGATGATAAATTACATTTTATAAAAGGACAGATCGTAAAGAACACTTCTATTTTTGATACCACAGATTATTTATACGCACCTGTGCCAATTACTTCTTTCGAGATAAAGATCGACCACGTAAATGGTAAATTTATGCGGGTAAGGGAAATGAAGAATTAAATTATGCTTTTATGGCCCAACGCAGCTTGGCCGACTTCGCCCGTGGATTAGCATTACATTCTTCTGCCGAAGCGCGAATAGGGTCGGGGGCCACTTCACTAAAAATACCTTCGCGAAATAAACTTTGAAAAGCTTTTTTTACGCGTCGGTCTTCGCCTGAATGAAATGATAGTATCGCCACACGTCCACCTGAAGCAAGAGCGTCCGGAAGTTTTTCTAAAAATTTATCCAGCACACCAAACTCATCGTTCACTTCAATGCGTAATGCCTGAAAACAACGTTGACAGGACTTTTTAATGAGTTCTTTGCTTGTGTTTTGTGGAAGGAAGTTGAGCGCCTCTGCAATTATTTTTTGTAATTGTGTTGTGGTTTCAATTACTCTTCCTTTTTCAATTCCTGATACAATAGCTTCTGCAATTTCTTCAGCATAAATTTCATCGGAGTTCACCATCAATATTTCTTCCAATTCCTCTCGCGAAATAATTTTTAAAAGCTGCGCTGCCGATCTTCCGCTTTTAGGATTAAGCCTAAGATCTAAAGGGCCTTCTACTTTAAACGAAAAACCTCTTTCAGGATTATCTATTTGCATAGACGAAACACCAAGGTCGGCCAAAACAAAATTTAATGGCCCGGCTTCTAAAGCAATTTGATCTATTCCGGAAAAATTCATTTTTTTGATCGTTAATATTTCAGGTCCATAACCTAAAGCAGTTAAACGATCTTTTGCTCTTGGTAATTCAAAAGGGTCCACATCTGTTGCGTATAAATGTCCGCCGGGCGATAAACATTTTAAGATCTCTAAACTATGTCCTCCATAACCCAAAGTAGCATCTAAACCAATTTGGCCGGTTTTAATGTTTAAGAAATCCATTATTTCTGTTACGCAAATAGAACGGTGCATACCGGCAGGTGTGCGGCCTTGTTGTTTTACTTTTTCAACATCCTCTGCGTATTGCTCTGGCTGTAGTTCTTTGTATTTTTCTTTAAAAGCTTTTGGGTGTGTGCCTTTATATCTTACGCGGCGTTTTGGTTTTTCATCATCCATTATGCAAAGCTAACAATTACTGTTTATCTATAGAATTAATAAAGCGCGTTAATACATCTTTTGTACTTTTTGTTTCCATATTCCCCGCTTTAAAAATAACATTATCGATCTTCCATGTGCTGTCTTTTATTAAAATCACTTTGTCTTCCCAGCTTTGTTTAAATAGCGTGTTTGTTAATTCGATGGTTACCGTAGCTTTATTATCTTCTGTTTTAATATCAATTATTTTAAGTGAATCCTGGCCTTCGTATAAGCTCGAAAAAATATCCCCTTCAATACACATAGGTTTATCGGTTGGATATTCGCTTTTTTTAATTCTCTCTCCATCTGCTATCTCTATCGCAACTGTTTTTTCTATCAAGCTTGAAAGGCTTGTTGTCATTAGGTTTTTGTCGATGTCCCTAAAATCTTTCCGGCTTTTAAAGAAAGTATTTACTACGGTTTTAATTTCTTCTTTTGAAGGATCGCTGCAATTGCTCAGCAAAAAAATAAGTAGTCCGGCTATTAAGATCAAAAATGCTTTCATTTAATTATAATTATTTTGAAACTTTTAAAAAAAAAATATGTAAGAAAGTTGAACGTTTCATTTTTTTGTTTTTATGCGCCAAAAAGTATTCCTGCTAAAAGAAAAATAAGCCCTACAATCCCTGAAATTACTCTTATTAAATGAAATTTCGCCCAACGGTCTCTCTGTTGCTCCCAGTTTGCTGGCAATGTTGATTCAGTCCAGGTTACAATTTGTTTTACAATTGGTACTTCAATGGCAACTGTTACAATAAGTGCAATTAGAAATAATACAAAGCCAACAAGCGTAAAATAAAATGTTGCAATTTGGTTATTGTATGAAATGATAAGAACAAGAATTGTGGTTAATAAAGATAAGGGCGACAATACGGTCATAAGCGGCGCCATATTTTGGTTTAAGCGCTTAACAATTACTAAAAATACTTTTGCGTCAAACGACTTTAAAGATCTGGTTAAAGCAAGCCAGGGTCCCCAATACATGCCACCAACTATGGCAGAAATAATAATGTTTATAAGTGCAACTATCTTTAATGTCATAAAAGTTTTCACGTAGTCAAATTTATGCATTTGAGCCTTAACCCACAAAAAAGCCCGGTTGGCTTAGGTTATAAACCGTTTTTGTTGTTTCTGTCTTTTGGAATAAAGTCCTTATAAAAGGCTCCTGTCCCTTTAGCGTCAAGTCTACCAACTATAACATGATTTGAACTTTTACTTAAGTCCAATGCAGGGCTAATATGAATATGCTCTCGAGCCCCAATTGGAAGATCAGTTCTTTCATCTTGGTTCGTGTCGGCGATTTTATTTAAGAGTTTGGCGAGTGATCGCAGTCCGTCAGGATCACCATGAATTAAAATCTCTTGCCAAGTTTCAATTTTGCTGTCAAATTCCTCACTGTCCTCAATTATTTTGATGTCTAAGTGTCCATTCATGCATGAATTATATTTATTCATGTTTGAATATTTGTCAAAAATGGCTTATAATGTTCTGCAAACAAGTATCCGTTTTTGCTATGTCCAATTTACACATTTGAGCATTAATCCGCAATATTTTAAGTGCTGCGAATTAGATTCTCAAACTCTTAATTTGCACTTAAGATTTTAAACTCTGTTCTTCTGTTCAATGCTTTTTGCTCGTCTGTATCGTTTGGCCCAAAAGGTTGTGTTTTACCGTAGCCTTTTGCAATTAAACGCGTAGTCGAAATTCCTTTTGTAACAAGGGTGGCAACTACTACATTGGCCCGATCTTGAGATAAACGAAGGTTGGCAGCATCGTTACCTACATTATCTGTATGGCCTGATATTTCAACTTTTACCAAAGGATTTTGAGTTAATAGTTCGGCTAATTTTCCGATCTCCAGTTGTGAAGTTTCTGTCAATATTGATTTTCCTGTTTCAAAGAAAATGTTGTTCAATACAATTTTCTTTCCTTCTTTAATTTGTTGTAAGAAAACTTCTTTCTTCACTTCTTTAAATGCATTGTCGGGGTGAATGTTGAAGTTCTCAGAGTAAAACAAATACCCTTGTTTACTCACGGTTAATGCATAGTTATGACCCGGTGTTAATATCACAACAAACTTACCGGATGCAGAGTTGGAAACATATTCTCCAACAACTTTAGCACTATCCAGGTCTTCAATTTTAATAGTTGCTTCTAATGGTATTTTTGTTTCATCGTTCAATACGTATCCAACAAAGGTAGTCAGCTGCGATTTCATTTCCTGCGGATAAACAATTTCGTAAATATCTGTTTCACCATAACCGCCCTTACGGGTGGATGCAAAATATCCTTTTAAACCGGATGGTGTAAGTACAAAATAGTTGTCATCTTTTTCACTGTTAATTGGGTAACCTAAATTCTCAGGTGTAGTGCAGCTTCCATCGTCTTTAATGGTTGTTTTGTAAATATCGGTGCCACCAATACGTGGTGTTTGACTGTTGGAAGAAAAGTATAATGTTTTTCCATCGGGATGCAAATACGGCGCATATTCTGAACCTGATGTATTTACAATAGCACCTAAATTTTTTGGTGTCGTCCATTTTCCATCTTCTTTCTTTTTAGAGATCCACATATCTTCGTTACCAAATCCGCCTTCACGATCAGAACACCATACCAATGTTTTTCCATCGGCAGAAATAGATACCTGTGCATCCCAGTTTTTGGAATTTAAAGTTGTTCCCATGTTAACCGGTTCTTTCCATGTATTACCAACCAGGGTTGCTCCGTAAATATCGCAGCTGCCTGAACCATCCGGTTCGCCGCATCTTCCACAAACAACAAATTGTCCGTCACCGGTAAAAGAAGCAATACCATTATTGTTTTTTGTGTTTACAGGAGGCCCAAAGTTTTTAGGTGCACCCCATTTACCCGTTGCTGTATCTTTATCACAATACCAAAGATCTTCATCATATTTCCCATCTGTTCCCATTCCACCGGTACTTCCGGCACGTCGTGATGTAAATAATAACATCGACTCATCGGCAGTTACCGAAGGGAAATAATCGCCTTCTTTTCCATTGATAACGGGTCCCAAATTGTTGATGGTAACTTTTACAGGTTTGTTTAGTAAAGCAGCGCCGGCTGCAATTTGTGGCAAGTCTTTTAAAGCAGAAGTTTTATATCCGGTAATGATCTCTTTTTGTTTACTGTTAGTCTCAAAATTAGCAAGTGAATAATCAAGCCATTTGATCGCGTTTTGATAATCGTTGTTGTCTAAGTAAACAGAATATAATGTTATAGGCGCCAAAAGATCTACTTTTGGGTCCAGTTCAAGCGCCTGTTTTACGTATTTAATAGCGTTTGCGTTGCCATCTTCTGATAGTTGATAGGAATAACTTGAGCCTAGTTGATACAAGAACATGGCATGGTATTTTTTATAATCGGTAATAATACCGGTTGCTTTTGAATAGTTATCAATTGCTTTGTCGTATTCTTTTTTCTCGTATGCAACATTACCTGCCTGAATAAATGTTTTAGCCTGTATCTCCTGCTCGTTTAAATAACCACCTGGGAGTTTTGAGTTCAGCATAGCAGCATCTGCTTCCATTTGATTTTTGATCTTGGTCATCGCTTTTGCAAATGCTTTATCTTTTGATTTATACCGGGCATCACTCTTTCCATATCCCCAATAGCATGTAATAAAGGAAATAGCTTTGCCCTTTGCCTTATAGGTTTTAATTAAATTTCCGGAAGCATCTTTTACATCTACCTCTAGCTTTATCACACCTTTTGCGTGGCCAACAGGAATACCTACCAGTGCCGGAATGCGGAATGGAATAGAAGTAGCTGTACAGAATAATAACCATAGCGGATTCTTACCATCTTTTTCTTTTATCATCCGGTATTCAATTTGCCCCATATAATCTTTATTCAACTTAAAGGTATCGGCAGTTGCTATTTGACAAATGTTATTTTGCACTTCATTATTAAAAATGTAGCCATAACTTGATGTTTTCGAATTCTTGTCGTTTTTTAAGGGAAGAATTTTAGTTGCTGTCTTAGCTGCAGACAATTTTTGGTTATGAAAATAGTAGTGTCTGCAACCTGAGAAAATAAAGGTGGCAATTAATGCGATGGGAAAAAGGATCGATCTGTTTACGTACATAATTCTTTAGTATAATTTTACTTAAGGCCAAAATTATTACAATGTAATTACAGATTATATACCTAGTGTTGGGTATTTTTGTATTGTTTGAAGTTAAAGGTGTAGAGGTTTGTATAGTTAGGTTTTTGACGCCTTATTTGTATGCACGCCCCTTCCTGCCAAGGCTCAGCTAATAATAAATTAATTAAAAAGTTTACTTTTGTAGAGTCAAAACTGTTAGCTGCAGCGCATTTAGTCGAGCCGTTTTGTTTTAAGTTTTAGTCCTGTTGAAATTATTGTTAATTCATATTTATTAGTTTGCTCGTTTATTTAAGGGAGCAGCCACATTCGTCGCCACACCATTTGTCAGAACATTTTTTTTGAGCGTCTTTTTTTGTGCCGTGGAAAACTTCTCTGTTAACTTCCGTCGTCTGTTTTGTAAGAATATTGTTGTCCGTACAAACACAAGTTAGGTCTCTTTTACAAGATGTCAAAATACAAAAGAATAAAATTGCTAGTGTTATTTTTACTTTAGTTTCGAGATGTGTTTTCATTGTCCTGAAATATTAATTAAAAGTAAAAAACTTCTGTGAAGTTCAAAATTGTCTGCGGAAGATTTTGCTCCCCCGCTATTGGTAGTAAAGGTTTGCAAGTAGGCATCAGTTTTTGGCTATTGTCCGCCCAAGTATTTGAATAGCCCTGGGCCAAAAATTGTGCTTGCCTGTTGTTAGCTGCCGTTTTTTTGTCCATTTAGTGTTTCTATTGCTTTAATAATTACAGGGTCTGTCCCGTTTGTTATGTCAAGTTTTGAATTTTCAATTTTAATTTTTGCTGGTACTCCAATGTCTTCTAATATTTTTTTATCTGTTGAGTAATAGCATTGATTTGAAAGTGTAAACGAAATTTTATTTGATAAGTCTGTTCCAAACATATCGGATAACATTCCCGAAGTATTAGTTCCAACTGTCGAAATGTTTGATTGTTGGTATAACGAAATAGTAAAATCTTCTGCTGAACTTGCTGTCTTGTCGTTTGTCAAAATAACTACAGGGTTCAAAAACTGTACTCCTTTATTTGGTTCAATATAGTTTGGTATAAGTTTTGTAAAATTTTCATAACCACCTTTTTGTCTAATAGCTTTGTAATGTGTTAATGTTTTTTCTTTTACAAATCTACTTGCTAATTCAATTCCACCGTGTCCGCCACCATTTGCTCGTATGTCAATAATAAGTGCTTTTTTGTTTGAGAATGAGGTCAATAAACTATCAAATATTGCAAGCATTAATTTCGTATCTGCTTCTTCTTTTTTGTTATCAAAAATACTTTCAGGATTTGCAAAACATCTTGTAATTCTGATATAGCTAAATTTTGTATTTTCTGAAACGTAATATAAATTCTCGTCCTTAAAAACTGGTCCAACTCCTTTTGGTTCTGTAAAATTATTCGTCAGCAAAGTCTTATTTACTGTCTGCCAAAATTCTTTTTCAATGCCTTTAAATTCTTGTCGGAAGTAAGAAGGCTTTTTAACTTTATAAAGTATTTCTTCGCCTTTTGAAATTGTAATGTGTCCGTCTTTTAATGGTTCAACCATTTGTCCAAAGATTAAAACAAGTTCCTTTTCTTTTGTCTTCTTTGTAACCAAAGGTCGGTACTCTAAATATGTGCTATCCCAATTCACTCCTTTTTGTTTGAAAAAAGCATAATTGTCTTTAAAAGTTGTCCAAAATTTTTCAAAGTCTTTTTCTGGTTTACTCACTTTTTTTGTCGTCTGACTTTGTGCAGTTGCCAAACAAGTGAAGAAAAATATTAATAGTAAAAGTTGTTTCATTGTCAATTTTCTATTTCAGTTAAGTGGTTTCGGTAAAAAGGCAGCTAACTTGTTTATACCTGCTATATACCTTCGCATATCTCCAACGTATTGGGTAAACATGCGCTACTCGATAGGCGGTTTATTAAATATATAAAATTTTCACTCAAATAATTCTTTTAAAAAGCAAAAACCCCGCAAAATTTTGCGGGGTTTTTAATTACTTATTTTCTGATCTTACATTTGTGCGTCTAATTTCGCAGCCAAAGCAGATTTTGGTACTACACCAACTTGTTTATCTACCACTTCCCCGTTTTTAAAATATAATAGCGTAGGTATATTTCTGATACCATATTTTGCACTAATCCCGGAGTTTAGATCAACATTCACTTTTCCTATAACCGCTTTACCGTCATATTCTTTCGCCAATTCTTCCACTACCGGACCAACCATTCGGCAAGGGCCACACCATTCTGCCCAAAAATCTATTAATACCGGTTTATCACTTTTTAATACCAGTTCTTCAAAGTTCGCGTCTGTAATTTCTAATGCCATAATAATTGTTTTTTTAATTTATTTGTAATTATTTTTTATTTCTAGTTTAAAGTTACTGGTTTGTCTTTGATCTTTTGTCATTGGTCTTTAATCTTTTTCCCATTTAACTAACAATAACATTGTTCTTTTTTTGTAAATAAAAACCGGCACCAACCGTAATTAACAATAGTATAGATCCTACCATGGCAATGGTATTACCGGTTGTATAGGTTTTGGGTTCAAATTTAAATTCAATTTTGTGTTTCCCTGCAGGTATTACCATACCTCTTAAAACATAGTTTACACCCGCATAAGGTTTTAACTGTCCATCCACATAGGCGTTCCAACCTTTTGGATAATAGATCTCAGAGAACACGGCAAACTCTTCCGATTTTGTATCGCTTTCATATTCAAGATCGTTTGGTTGGTATGATAAAAGTTTAATGGATCCTTCGCCATCATAAGTATCTTTTAATCCCAACTCGGTCTTAAAATGATCCTGCATAATGGTTTGTGTTTTTGTATCTAATTTGCCTAAACCAACAATTTCATCGTCGGCATTTGGAACGGTAAATAACGTTTTTACAAACCAGGCATTGCCATTTGCTTCTGGATTCTTTAAAGGTATCTCGCCCTGATCTTTACCACCGGGTATTATAAAGTATTTTGTATTAAGCATGTTTATCACATTTAGCTTGCTAAACAAAACACGCATGGCACTGTCGCTGGAAAAAGCTTTGCCCGCATCTTTATAAAAAGCGTCAACTTCTTTGTCGATATGAAAATCAATTAACTCGGCATATTTTTTTAGTTTGGCACCATGATAACCGCCAATTGATTTGTGGTAATAAGAAGTAGAGGCATCGTTAAAAGTACTGGTGGTTAAATTTAAAACACGGTAGTCTAAAGAAATGTCTCTTAAAATTTCTTCGTCAGCAGCAGTCTTCGATACAAGGCTTTGTTGATTTTGTTCTTTGGTTATAAAAGACTTGTCGTTCAAATAACGTGCGGCTACAGTCCAAAGGTCAATAGCAATAAAAATGCCCATGGCCGCAAAAAATAATTCTTTTTTTAATTTATTGGTAAAGTATAAGCACAATGCACCAAATGCCAACAAAATAAAAATTAACGAGCGCAATGCATCTGCTTTAAAAATGGCTTTACGGGCAATCTCCAACTGCGGCATAAACTCAGCAACATACGGCCTCATTTGACTTTCAGGATTACCGGCTCTTACAGCCTGCTGCACAATTTGTTCTTCTTCTCCCTGCGCGCGAAACGTATTGAACATATCGGGCATTATATAACATAAAGCGCAAAAGCCCCCTACAACAGAAACAGAAATAATAATTAATTTTTTAAGAGTGATCTCTTTTTTTATCAGGCCTAATTTAATTTTTTCGTCCCAGTTCTTAATTTTAATGATCTCGTTAATACATAAAATGGCGAGTAATGGCAAGGTCAACTCGGCAACTATCATGATCATACTTACCGCACGAAATTTATTATATCCGGGAATATTATGCATGAAAAAATCGGTAAGGCCCATAAAATTATTTCCCCAACCTAAAGCAACGGTTAAAAGCGTAGCTAAAAGTATTGGCCATTTTATTGGATTTTTTACAACAAACATACCAAGCAAAGCCAGAAAAATAATTATCGCACCAATATATACCGGTCCGCTTGTAAAAGGCTGATCGCCATAATAGGCGCTACTGTTAGCAACCTGTTCTCTATAATCAGCATTTACTTTTTTTAAAGCGTCGCTGTTGGCTGTTCTTATAACTTCGCTGGCACCGCCTTTAAAATCAGGAATTAAAAAAGTAAATGTTTCGCCAATACCATAACTCCATTGTGTGGCGTAATCTTCATCCAAACCGGTAGTTGTATTTTTTTCGTGTTTTTTTACAACAGCTTCATCCACATCTTTAACACTTGTATTCGCAGCGCGATCCAAACTAAGCGCCGTTTTATCATTCATTTTTAATTTGGCATTCACGGTCAATTCAGATTTGCCACGGGTGCTGTATTTACCGTATTCGTTGGTGGTAGCAAGGCTTCCGTAATTTGGCAACAAACCAATTAAAGTGGCAATTAAAAACAAAACACAGCCTTTTAAAAAAGTACTTAATTGTTTTTGTTTTAAAAACCTGAAAAAATATCCTGCAATTACAAAGCCAATTAAAATATAACCGTAATACGAGATTTGAACGTGGTTGGCATTTAACTCCATGGCTGTAAATAGCGCCGTTAAAGATAAGCCCAGCCATTGCCTTCCGTTAAATAATAAAATAACGCCGCCCAGTAATGCCGGCAAATAGCCAAGGGCATTGGCTTTGGAATTGTGCCCTGCTTCAAGAATAATTAAAAAATAAGAGCTTAAACCATACGCAATGCCACCTATCATAGCCAACCAGGGGTTTACATTGAGGCACAATAATAAAATAAAAAAGCCAAGGCAGTATAAGAACAAATAACCCGCAGGCAGTGGAATAAATAATTTAAAGGCATTATCCAGTTTACCTATCCAGTTACCCGGATATTTTGTAGAGATCTGGTAAGCAGGCATTCCGCCAAACATTGAGTTTGTCCAAAGCGGCTCAGCGTCGTTATGGCTTTTTCTGTAATCGCTTATTTCCTTGCTCATGCCTTTATGGCGGGCAATATCATCCTGTCTTAATTCTTTTCCACTAAATAATGGCTTAAAATAAAGCAGGGTGATTATCGCAAAAATAACAATGGCAATGCCATGGGGGAGGTAATCTTTATAGTTGAATTTCATAGGTAAACAATAATGTTTATTGCAACGACAAATATATCAAAATATTGCCCTTTTATCTTTATTTGTGAGGGGTAGAAATTATATTTTTCTATCACCCTAATTTTATTATTTTTGTAGTCCTTTTTATGATGGAAACTAAGAATTATTTTGCCCACCCAACGGCTATTATTGATGAGGGATGTGAGATAGGTGAAGGCACCAAGATCTGGCATTTTTCGCACATCATGTCTAATTGCAAATTAGGCAAGAACTGTAACTTGGGCCAAAATGTAGTGATATCGCCGGATGTGGTGCTTGGAAGCAATGTAAAGGCTCAAAATAATATTTCCATTTATACCGGTGTAACCTGCGATGATGATGTGTTCTTAGGGCCAAGCATGGTTTTTACCAACGTTACCAATCCACGCAGCGCGGTTAATCGTAAATCTCAATATGCCAAAACACATGTTGGCAAAGGCGCATCTATTGGCGCAAACGCTACCATTGTTTGCGGGCACGATATTGGTAAATTTGCTTTTATTGGTGCCGGAACCGTAGTTACTAAACATGTTCCTGATTATGCTTTGGTGGTTGGTAATCCATCTCGCCAAATTGGTTGGATGAGCGAATACGGACATAGGTTAGAATTTGATAAAGATGGAAATGCGTCTTGCGTTGAAAGCGGACAAAAATATAAGTTAGAGAAGAATAAAGTTACACGTATTGATTGATTAATAGTGGTTATGCAATTACAAAAAATTCGGTCTAAAATATATAATATACGAGGTGAAAGAGTGATGCTTGATTTTGATCTTGCAGAGCTGTATGAGGTGGAAACCCGGGTTTTAAACCAGGCAGTTAAACGAAATATTAAGAGATTTCCAAAAGATTTTATGTTTCAGTTAACTGAAAACGAATGGCTAACTATGTTATCACAAATTGTGATGACATATCCTGTGAAAAGACCTAAAACCTCATTACCCTTGGCTTTTACTGAGCAAGGATTAGCAATGTTGAGTGGTATATTAAATTCGGACAAAGCAATAAATGTAAATATTGGAATTATGCGGGCATTTGTTGTTATACGTCAGTATGCATTGACCAATGAAAATTTAGCAGAAAAATTGAAAGAGATAGAAACCAAATACGATAAACAATTTAAAGATGTATATGAAGCTATAAACTTTTTATTACAAAAAGAAAAACAACAAACTTTGCAGCAGGAAAGAAAAAAGATTGGATTTAAAAAATAAACATGGGACAAGCAAAAATAAAATTTGCCGTTGTAGGGCAGGGACATATTGGTAAACGCCATGCGGAAATGATAAGGAGAAATCCCGGCTGCGAATTAATTGCAGTTTGTGATGAGCTTCCAAAAGAGAAATTAGGATTAGAAAATATAACAGAAAAATTTTATTCTGATATTGATGAGCTATTAGCCGAGCACCCCGAAGTGCAGGTAGTAAATGTGTGCACACCAAATGGTTTACATGCAACTCACGCTTTAAAGGCACTTGATGCCAACAAACATGTGGTGGTAGAAAAACCAATGGCTTTAAACAAAGCTGATTGTGAAAAAATAATATTTAATGCCCTGCATCACGATAAAGTTGTTTTTTGTGTAATGCAAAACCGTTATTCGCCGCCAAGTGTTTGGTTAAAAGATGTGGTTGAGAAAAAAATTATTGGTGATATTTACATGGTGCAATTAAATTGTTACTGGAACCGCGATGAACGTTATTATAAACCCGGCAACTGGAAAGGTACACAGGATCTTGATGGCGGAACTTTATTTACACAGTTCAGTCACTGGATAGATATTATGTATTGGGTGTTTGGTGATATCACCAACATACAGGCCAAGTTTGCCGATTTTAATCATAAAGAAACAACTGCTTTTGAAGATAGCGGCTTTGTAAGCTTTGATTTTGTAAATGGTGGAATGGGTTGTGTGAATTACTCTACATCTGTGTGGGAAAAAAACCTTGAATCGTCTTTAACCATTGTTGGAAGCAAAGGCAGTGTTAAAGTTGGCGGACAATACATGGACCAGATAGAAGTTTGTAATATTAAAGATTATACCATGCCTAAACTGCAGGATACCAATCCGGCTAATGATTATGGGGCGTACAAGGGTTCTGCAAACAATCATCATAACGTAATTGAAAATGTAGTGGATACTTTAACGGGAAAAAATAAGATCTCTACCAATGCCTTAGAAGGATTAAAAGTGGTAGATATTATTGAACGCATTTATGCATTGAGGCCGGCAAACGTTATAAAAAATACAGAGCTGCTTTTAAATCAAAAATCTTAAATCAAAAATTTAAAATAAAATTATGAGTATTTACAAAAAGATCTTAGAAAAGAATGCCACAGTTGCAGTAATTGGACTTGGTTACGTTGGTTTGCCAATTGCACTGGCATTTGCAAAAAAAATAAAAGTAATTGGTTTTGATATTAACGAGAAGCGTGTTAATATGATGAAGAAAGGGATAGATCCCAGCCAGGAACTGGATAAAAAAGAATTTGCAAAATCGGATATTACTTTCACGCATAAATTAGAAGATCTTAAAAAAGCTAATTTTTTTATTATTGCCGTACCAACGCCAATAGATGAACATAACTTGCCTGATCTTAAACCTTTAATAGGCGCATCAACAACTGTTGGCAAAGTGCTTAAAAAAGGAGATTATGTGGTATACGAATCTACTGTTTATCCCGGTTGTACCGAAGAAGATTGTATACCTGTATTGGAAGCACATTCAGGTTTAAAATTTGTAAAAGATTTTAAAGTTGGTTATTCACCTGAGCGTATTAATCCGGGAGATAAAGAACACACTATTACCAAGATCTTAAAAATAGTTTCCGGCTGTGATAACGAAAGTTTAGAGAACATTGCAAAAGTGTATGAAATAATTGTAGAGCCCGGAACACACCGCGCATCAAGCATTAAAGTGGCAGAAGCTGCAAAGATCATCGAGAACACTCAGCGTGATGTGAACATTGCATTAATGAACGAACTCTCTATTATTTTTTCACGCATAGGAATAAATACTTACGATGTTTTAGAAGCTGCCGGCACAAAATGGAATTTTTTAAAATTCTCTCCGGGTTTAGTTGGCGGACATTGTATAGGTGTAGATCCTTACTACTTAACTTACAAGGCAGAAGAAATGGGTTACCATGCGCGTGTTATCAATAGTGGGCGTTACGTAAATGATAGCATGGGTTTTTATGTAGCCAAAACTTGCGTAAAGAAAATTATTGCTGCAGGAAAAAATCTTTCTAAATCAAAAGTGCTGGTTATGGGCGCTACGTTTAAAGAAGATGTAAGTGATATTCGTAATAGTAAAGTAGCAGATATAATTAAAGAATTAAAATCATTTGGTGTAAAGGTAGATATTATCGATCCGCATGCTGATAGTGATGAATTAAAACATGAATACGGTTTTGGTTTAAACAAATTAAGCAAAGGTTATGATGGCGTTATTGTTGCCGTAAATCATAAAGAGTACAAAACGCTTGATGAAAAGTATTTTAAGTCTATTCTTTCAAACAAAGGTGTTTTGGTAGATGTGAAAGGTTTGTACAAAGACAAAATTAAGGGCTTAACGTATTGGAGTCTTTAAAAAATTAAATTAAAACTAATTCGAATGAAAATTCTTATAACAGGTGGTGCAGGTTTTATTGGTTCGCATGTAGTGCGTTTGTATGTAAACAAATATCCTGAACATACCATTCACAATTTAGACAAGTTAACTTACGCGGGTAACCTGGCGAACCTTACGGATATTGAAAAGAAGCCCAACTATAAATTCATTAAAGGAGATATTGTTGACGCGAAATTCATTAACGAGCTTTTTAATAAAGAAGAATACAATGCCGTTATTCATTTAGCTGCAGAAAGTCATGTAGACAGAAGTATTACTAACCCATTGGAATTTGTAATGACCAATGTAATTGGTACAGTTAATTTATTGAATGCTGCAAAAGAATTGTACAAAAAAGATAATGCTAAGTTCACAAAGTTCTATCATGTGAGTACTGATGAGGTATATGGTGCTTTGGGCGAAACAGGCATGTTCACCGAAGAAACTTCTTACGATCCGCACAGCCCTTACTCTGCTTCAAAAGCAAGCAGCGATCATTTTGTACGCGCTTATCACGACACTTACGGTTTACCTGTTGTTATTTCTAATTGCAGTAATAATTACGGCCCAAATCATTTCCCTGAAAAATTAATTCCACTTTGTATCTATAATATTAAAAATAACAAACCTTTGCCAATATATGGCAAAGGCGAAAACGTTAGAGACTGGTTATTTGTAGAAGATCATGCTGTTGCAATTGATACTATTTTTAATAAAGCAAAATTAGGAAGTACTTATAATATTGGCGGCCATAACGAGTGGACCAACATAGATGTTATTCGTTTACTTTGTAAAATAATGGACAAAAAATTAGATCGTCCTGCAGGAACCAACGAAAAACTGATCACCTTTGTAAAAGACCGTGCCGGCCACGATCTTCGCTATGCCATTGATGCCGAAAAATTAAAGAACGATCTGGGTTGGGTGCCTTCTGTAACCTTTGAACAGGGCTTAGATCGTACAGTAGATTGGTATTTAAATAACGAAGAGTGGTTAAACAATGTTACTTCGGGTAATTACGCCAAATATTACGAAGAGCAGTACGTAAAACGATAGACGTTAAAAAAGCCGAACAGATTGTTCGGCTTTTTTTGAGATTAGTGTTTAATGATCTTTTGGGTATGACTTATATTATTTCCAGTAATACTTATAAAATATATCCCTGGTGCAAAATCCTTCATGTCTACATTTATATCTTTGTTACAGTTTTTATTCTCAGTAAATAAAAGTTTACCATTTAAACCCTTTATATCTATTTTTAACTCTTCATTAATATTAATTTTGGAAGTTATAATTGTAACTTGATCAGCAGACGGATTAGGAAAAATAGTTATAGGTAAAATATTTTCTGAACTGTTTTTTTCTGTATTTAAAACAATGCAGTAATTGACATTAATTGAATAATTTGTAACAGGACTTGCGATTGATGTAAGAACAACAGTTGTAATTGATGATACTGCGATAACTGTTCCCGGATTACTTGGTGGAGAATAAGTTAATGAAGGGGTGGATAATACCCCTAATGACATTGTAGATAAACAACTTAATGTAGTATGCCCAACAGTTAAAGGATTTGATGGAAAATTAGCGCCAATAACATCAAAAAAACAGTTTCCGTTATAAAGCACATGTATATCACTTTTTGGTATTGCAGGCTGTGAACTAAAAGGAAAATTAACCATGTATTTTGAAGTTAAATTATTATACAAACCATTTGAATCCAGCTTAATAAAACCTTTATTATAATTACCAAAAGGGTATGCATCGGATAAGAAGTAGACATTTCCTTTTTCGTCTTCCTTTACATCATTAAAATAATTGTTTGGCGCCCAGGCACTCCAGTCGTAATACCAGATCACTTTATTGACATCAAATTTATAGAGACTTGGATGTGTAACGCCTAAATTATTTGTAATGGTAGTACCAATATAAAATTCTGACCCAAATTTTGATTTATAAAAATAGGTTGAAGGCCAATAATTAGAAAAACTATAAAGTATATATGCCGATATTTTTTTGATTGAATCTGCAGTCTCCTTATAGTTATAGATCAGGGCAGGGTACGGTCCCAGTGAGCCACCATCTGCATATATCTTATAATGACCAAGAGAATCGTTTATGACATTAAAGGTATTGTAAATGCCAATTACATTACTATTAAAAATTCGTGTTTTTAAGATCGTTCCAAGCGTATCAAGTTTCATAAAAAGCCCTCCGGTTGTTGAAGAATAACTTAGTATACCTGTAACTATTAAATTGTTATTTCTGTCAAGTAATAATTGTTTGGCTTGTGCAGAACTTACGGTGTAGTTGGTTGAGCCAATAGTTATCGTTGAGGCAGTAATTGCTTTTACCCAAACTACATTGCCATTATTATCTAATTTACCAATTTTGTCAGCAGGATAATTTGCTATAAAATACATACTTCCTGTTTTTGAAAGAAGTATATTATTGAAACTTATATTGGTGTAGGTTTTAACCCAAATTATATTCAGGTTCTTATTTAATTTTTCAAGCCTGTTGCCATGAAATATATAAATATTAGTATCCACATCTGTAAAAGATTGTCCCAAATTGCCTGTTGACGCATTTAAATAGGGTAGGTTTTGAGACCATAATGAAGCCGTAAAAAAGAGACTTAATAAAATAAGAGTGTATATTTTTTTCATAGCATAATATGTTTATTTAAAAGTAAGCTGTTCTTTTCATTTCCATAAAATTAAACCAATAACTGGTGTGAATAAGCAAATAGATGGTTGTTTAAAACAAAATCCGTATCAATCAAGTTTTACCTCATTAAATTTTTTGGGGTCAAAAATTTCGGCACTTAATGTTTTAGGGAATTTAATGTCGAAATAATTTTCTACCATCGCTAAAACGCCATCCTGTTTAAATGAAACGGTTTTGGCAACCCAGTAATTTTTAATTTTTTGATAATTGCTAAATACGCAATCGTTAACAACTTTTCCTTGTTTATATATGATGCGGTGTAAATACATACGCTCAGCATCTATCCAGAATTGATTACTTATGCTATCATTCTTATCTGCACCTACAACATAAACTTTTCTACCGTCAAAAATATCTTCGCGTGTTTTATTTAAATTGTATCCCAGTGAGTCGAATAAATGTGCCGTTACTTCCGGTTTTAAAAAGTAAACATCAAAAGCCGCAATTAAAAGATCGTGGATCCTTGGCTTTCCAACTGCATCCTTTCCTTCTGCAAAGCCATATACCATATGGTTAGTAAACAGAACGCCCTCTTTAGAATCTTTGGTCTTAAATTTAATTATTAATTTCCCCGGAAATGTTGCAGCCTCGTGCCATACTTCCATTTTTTCTTCTTTGCCATCTTTATACATGTGCGATTCCTGGCTAAAGGTAAAATACTTATACCATTTGTCACCCGCGTAAGCCTTGTGCATAGCGGTAATTACATCTTTACCGGTTTTAATAGGAGTTTTTGTTTGCGCAGCAATATGAATGGCAATCGCAAAAAACAAAATGCTTGTGTATATAAATTTCATTTAAGAAAAGATGGTGATTGCTTATTTATTCTAACTCTAATTGCAACTCGCAGCTAAGTTCACTTTTACCTTTTTTATCCCACACTTTCGATTTCCAATTAAAGGTCTCGCCTTTTTCGAAGCCGCTTGCGGGAGCAGTAAAATCAATAGATAAAGCTTGTTTTACTAGAGCAACATCAACTCCGGTAGAATCATAGGATGAAAAAAGGTCGGCAATATTTAATACCGTTTTACCTTTCGAATCGGTTACCAAAATAGAAGCGCCGGGGTAGGCTTTGCCATCAACTTCGGTAAAACCGCCAATATCGCTAAACACCAAAGAAATAACTTTTCCCGGCTGAATTTTAACATCTGTGGTTTGTTTACTGTCTTTTACCAGGTACGAATTCCCCACTGTAAAACCGTTGTATTTAACTGATAGACCTGATAACAGGTCTTTTTTGACACCTACAGAGCAAGAAATAACCAGTAGTAACGCGCTTATGGCAAGGGTGGCTATGAGTTTAGTTCTTTTCATTTTTAAATGATTTAAAATTAATATAATATCAAGATAATACTAGTGTAAGATAAGCAATAATTTTTGTTATCTGTGCGCAATATTCCTTTAAAATATTTTTGCCATTCCCGCCAATCTATTATATTTGTGTATTAAGGATTTATAATGGGAAAAGAAGATAGCGCAGTAACAGCGGGTAATTTGAGTTTTGAGGATTTCAGGAAAATTGTTCTTGAAGATTTTAAATTAGCTAACGAAAGTAGGCAGGCAAGTTTATTGGGAAGAAAAGAAGTTCTTACTGGAAAAGCAAAATTCGGAATATTTGGGGATGGAAAAGAAGTGGCACAAATTGCGATGAGCAAGGTATTTAAAAACGGCGATTTTAGAAGTGGATATTACCGCGATCAAACCTTTATGTTAAGTATTAATGCAATTACTCTGCAACAATGGTTTGCCGGTTTATACGGGCATACCGATCTTACTTTAGAGCCAATGAGCGCCGGACGCCAGATGGGTGGGCACTTTGCAACACACAGTTTAAATGAGGACGGATCTTTTAAAGCACTTAAAGATCAAAAAAATTCAAGCAGCGATATTTCGCCAACAGGTTCGCAAATGCCGCGTTTATTGGGTTTGGCTTACGCGTCACATTTTTATAAAATAAATAAAGACCTTCATAACGCCCCTTTTAATACTTACAGTAACAAAGGTAATGAGGTTGCTTTTGGCACTATTGGCGATGCTTCTACAAGCGAGGGATTATTCTGGGAAACTATAAACGCTGCCGGTGTGCTGCAGGTACCAATGCTAATGAGCGTTTGGGATGATGGTCATGGTATCTCTGTTCCAAAAAAATATCAAACAACAAAAGAAAGTATTAGCGAAGTGTTGAAAGGTTTTCAACGCGATAATAACGGCAAAGGTTTCGAGATATTTAAGACCAAAGGCTGGGATTATGCACACTTATGTGAAACCTACGAAAAAGCTATTAAGGTTTGTCGCGAAGAACACGTACCTGTTTTAGTTCATGTTGAAGAGGTAACTCAGCCACAAGGGCATAGCACCAGTGGTTCGCACGAGCGCTACAAAAGCAAAGAACGTTTACAATGGGAGCTTGATTTTGATTGCATTAAACAAATGCGCGAATGGATCATCAATAACGCTTTGGCAAATGATGCAGAATTAAATAAGATAGAAGAAGATGCTAAAGAAGCTGTAAAAATTGCTAAAACAGCAGCGTGGACCGATTATTTAACCCCAATAAAAAATGAAGTTGCTGAAGTATGCGCATTGTTTGAAGAAATTAGCGGCGATGAAATACAAGCAATAAAAAAAGAATTACAAAGTATTAAAGAACCAATTAGAAGAGATATTCATGTAGCCGTAAAAAATGTTTTGCGCTTAACCGCAAATAATCTTTCATCTGCAAGAGAGAGATTAATTAATTGGTTAGAAAGATCGAAAAAAGAAAATTACGATCGTTTTAGTTCGCATTTATATTCTGGATCGGCCAAGCAAATAAAAAATATTTCCGCAAATGCTGTAGAATATGCAGATGATAAACAAATGGATGGACGCGAAATTTTACGCGATAATTTTGATGCAATTTTGTCTAAGTATCCGGAGGTAATGATCTTTGGAGAAGACTCCGGAAAAATTGGCGGTGTAAATCAGGGATTAGAAGGCTTACAGGCAAAATATGGCGAGCACAGGGTTTTTGATACCGGTATTCGCGAAGCCACCATTATGGGCCAGGCAATAGGCCTTGCCATGAGAGGTTTACGCCCGATAGCGGAAATTCAATACCTTGACTATTTATTATACGCTCTACAGTTAATGAGCGATGACCTGGCAACCTTGCAATGGCGTACCAAGGGTAAACAAAAAGCCCCTGTAATTATTCGCACGCGTGGCCATCGGTTAGAAGGTGTTTGGCACAGTGGTTCGCCAATGGGAATGATCGTTCATGCATGTAGGGGAATAAACATTTGTGTGCCGCGTAATATGACCATTGCTTCAAGTTTTTATAATACTTTGTTAGAGTCCGACGAACCGGCATTGGTGGTTGAGCCTTTGAACGCTTACCGTTTAAAAGAAAAGTCGCCGTCTAACTTTGGTGCTTATAAAACAGCTTTAGGTATTCCTGAGGTTTTAACCACCGGTACAGATATAACTTTGGTTTCTTATGGCAGCAGCATTCGTGTGGCATTAGAAGCTATTAAGAATTTAGAAAAACACGGCATCTCGGTTGAATTGATCGATCTTCAAACATTAATTCCGTTCGATGTCCACCATTCAATTGTTGAGTCCGTTAAAAAAACAAATCGTTTGTTGGTATTGGATGAAGATGTTTCAGGAGGCGCAAGTTCTTATATTCTTCAAAAAATTGTAGAAGAACAAGGAGCTTATAGCTATCTCGATTCAGCCCCGTTAACACTTGCCTCTAAAGACCACCGTCCAGCCTATGGCAGTGATGGTGACTACTTTAGCAAGCCTAATTCGGATGACGTTTTTGATGCTATCTATAATCTAATGTTGGAAGTTAACCCAAATCAATTTCCGAAAATTTACTAAAAAATTGTAATTTTATCATCTCGGCACGGAAATAGGAGAGAGGGTAATAAAAATTAGAACATGAAAAAAAATATACAGATACTGGTACTTTGTTTTTTAGTTGTTTTTGGACTTAAAGGTTTTTCTCAAACCAAACCGGAAGACGATGCTCCTAAAAAGAAAAATGAAACTAAGATCACCGAGGTTGTAACTACCGATTCGTTACCAGCCAGTGAATTATTGCAACGAGCCGTTAATTGGGTTAAACTTGAAAATAATATTTATGGTAAAACCAGCGGTGTTACTACGGGAGCAAAGGCAGAGTGTAACGCCACCTTCCCGGTTAAGCCAAAAGAATTAAACCCTGAGGTAGATTATACAGGTAAAATAAGCATGAAAATTACCATTGAATGTAAAGACAATAAATACAAATACACTGTTTCTATGATCAAACATATAAGCACTAGTGGTAAAACAACAGCCGGTAGTATTGATAATAAGGTTCCAGAATGCGGTAGTATGGCAATGGGTGATATTGTTTGGAAAAAACTAAAAGGCGAGGCCATGAAAGATGCAGCCCGTGTGATAGAGGACCTTAAAGAAGGAATGAAAGTTGGTTCGGCTGATAGCGGAAAAGAAGAATGGTAAGTAAACTATTTTTATCAAAGCAAATATAACAACAAGAAAATTATCTGAAAATGAATAAATTTAAACTGCTATTATTAGCAACAGGTTTTTCTATTTCTCTTTTTTCTCAAACCGATAATAATAACGGAAATTGGAAAGAAAGAAATGTTTTTAAAACAAACACCACTGAAGCCGATTTCATGGTGCGCTCCGGCGACATTGATAATTTAGGTTTTGGATGGGAAGATAATTTTAACCCATTTTCGGGTAAAAGTACTAACTCACATCCATATCCTTGGGATAGAGATTCTACTGAGATTCTGGGGTTTGATATGATCATGGTAGTATCGAGTATGGGTAAAAAAGATGCGCCTTGTGGAGGCGAAGGATATAGCGGATCACGTGAGGCTTTAATAACAACTTATGGAAAAACCACATTCCCCTTAACAGTATCGCTAAAAGAAATTGATACTTCAAAAATAAAAAGTGTCATTATTCAAATGTTTGTAGATGATTTTCAGGCAAGAACATTCTGTTCAAAATTTGAAGCTTATATAAATTCGGTAAGAGCCCCCTATATTGAAAAATCATTGAACGCCATTGATCAAACAGGGCCAATTGGAAAACTACTTACTATTGTTGTACCAAAAGATAAATTAAAAGATTTTAAAGCCGGTAAGGTAGAGTTGTTGATAGATGATAATACAACAGGCGCTGCAGATGGTTTTGCTATTGATTTTATAAAGATCTTAATTAATCCAAAAGTTTTACAATATGGCAATGTATCGGGTAAACTAATTAACGAAGCTACCGGTAAACCTATTGCCAATGCTAGTATCCAATGTGGAGGCCAAACCGTTAAAACAAATGCACTGGGACAATATAAATTATTAAAAGTACCTTCCGGACTCGCAATTATTTCGGTAGAGGTGCCAAATAAACCGGAACAAAATTTTACGGTGGATGTTGAGGAGAATTCGTCTGTAATAGAGGACCTGATGTTTAAATAAACCTATTGATCTAATAAAAAATAATATACCTGATCCTGTTCTAATTCTTTATTTAGGTAAACAATAACAGAGTTACCGTTTTTTGTTTCCCCTAAAATTTCAAAACATTTACCATTAAAGGTGCAGTTTAAAACAACCAGTTGAATATCCGGAGCGTTCTTTTGTGTTGTTAATTTTAATTTATCGGGCCTTACAAAAAGTTTCTTTTTTTGCTTTGTTTTTTTCTCCAGGTCTTCTGATTTTATAATATTAAAAGGCCCTAAAAGACCTGCTAACCTTGTGTTGTTTGGCTTATAATAGATCTGCCATTTTTTGCCAATTTGTAAGATCTTACCATTATCAAGTACGGCAAGAGAGTCGGCATATTTTAATGCTTCATCGGCCAAATGCGTAATTAAAATTACGGCGGTCTTGTTTTTTTTAACCTCGTTCATAATGAACGAAAATAATTTCTCGCTTAAAATAGTATCTAAATTACTAAAAGGCTCATCTAACAATAAGATCTTTGGCATAATGGCAAGAGCCCTGGCTATTGCTACACGCTGTTTTTGGCCACTCGATAAAAATCTTGCTTTAGAATTTTTTAAGGCTACAAGATCTAATAATTTTAAAAGTTTATTGGCTCTTTTCTGTTTTGCTTCGTTGGTATAACCAATCAGTTTATCAAAAATATTTTCTTCAACACTATGGTTATCCAAAACATAAAAATCCTGGCTTACTAATTTCATTTCAGGATGGCCGGGCATTAAATTATAAGCAGGTCCGGTTACTTTTTTGTTCTCGCATAACACTTCGCCTTCCTTAAGATCTTCCAAACCATAAATGCATTTCATGAGCGTGGTTTTACCGCTACCGCTTTTGCCAACTAAAGCCAGTATTTCGCCTTTATTTAATTGAAGCGAAACATTTCTTATTCCCTTAAAATAATT
Organism: Bacteroidota bacterium; assembly: GCA_013697245.1. Lineage (GTDB taxonomy): Bacteria > Bacteroidota > Bacteroidia > B-17B0 > Aurantibacillaceae > Aurantibacillus. The sequence goes on along the minus strand of JACCXH010000050.1, from coordinate 77,231 downwards.
TTGATTGGTGTAATTAAAAGATATGTTGTTAACCTTTAAGATAGTTTATCTGACTAAGGTTAAACTATGTTTTAATTTGTAGGCTTTGCCATCAAAGCCTGTTGCTTCTACAATTACAAAATAAACGCCGGCCTCACATCTTTCACCGCTGGTAGTGTGTCCATCCCAAAAACTATTAACCCTGTCCCATTTAATAATAATAGTGCCGTAACGGTTATAGATCCATACATTCATAGATGAGATCCCTTTTGCAATCGGCTTAAAGATCTCGTTAATATCATCGCCGTTTGGCGAGAAAACAGTTGGTAAAGTAATGCCGGATGAATCAGCTATCCTTACAGCGTAACTATCTGTATCGTTACATCCCGAATTACCATATGAAATAAGAGTAACCGAATAACTACCGCTTATGCTGTAATTTTTTACGGCATTTAAAGAAGTTGTATTTACTGAAGGGTCATCGTTAAACAACCATTGATTAGAAATACTGTTTGTGGAATAATTAGTTAAAATTAATTGGTTTGGAAAGCCAGTAGTAGTAAGGCTTGCGTTAAAGGCTGCAGTAGCAGATTTTGTAACAAAAACCGTGCTGGTTGTAATAGAAGTGCCTGTAGCGTTAGAAACCAATAAACTAATAACATAAGATCCGCCGCTGGTAAAGGTAAAGGTAATGGATGGGCTGCTGTAATCCGGTAATACATTTACTGAACGCGAAGGCGAAACCGACCAGCTATAAGCGGTTGGTGCATTTGTAGTTTGTGTGGTAAAGGTTAGCGAAGTGCCCGAACACAGCGTGGCAGAAGGGCTTACAATAGTAGCAGTAGGCACTTGGGCAAAAGCGCCAATACAAATAAATAATAAAAAGAATGTTTGTAAAAACCTATTCATAATACACCTATAAATTTACTAAAAATTCCAATGTATTTACATTATCGGCAAAATCAGTAATAACAGGCTGTTGTGAATAACCAAAAGGGATGTTTTTTTCGCTTACAATGCACTGAAGGTCGTCTTTGATAGAATTTAGATAGGTGCTTAGCTCGGTTTCATTCTCGTAAAACTGGTAATATAAAACCCCAACAGGCGAGTGCAGATCGGAGTTCTCTTTGACCATTATAAAATTATTGTCTAAAAAATCCATCGATTCGAGTAAATAAATAGCACGGTGGTAATCATAATTATTACCGTACTTTTTATTGTTCACCACAAAACCAAAATCTACAATAGATTCAAAAAAAGTATTAAACGAATAACCTTTTGGCACTAAAACTTTGCTCACATTCCTGCAACCCAAACCAAAATAAAGGAAAATATCCTTACCAAGGGCTTTAAGATCTTGTGTACTTTCTTTACCGGTTAAAACAGCAACCGAGCTTCGGCTTTTGCGGATAATGTGCGGGTATTTACCAAAATAAAATTTAAAATGCCCTGCGGTATTATTGCTGCCTGTGGCTATAACAGCGTCAAAAGCGCCTAATTTACCCTCCGCAAATAAGATCCGGCTTTCAAATTTGGGCTCGTAATGCGTTAACAGTTTTAAAAAGAAAGGCATTAAAAGATTATCATCACTTGAGAGTTTTATGAGAGCAATATTCCCACTTAAAAGCACACATAAAATATCGTGAAAACAAACCATGGGTATATTGCCGGCGCAAATAACAGCAATGGTTTTAGGGTTTTTTTCTTTAATGGGAGTTGAGAATTGTATTAATGCTTCTTCCTTTAAAAGGCTACTAACGTTAATTAAAGATTCTTTAACAAACTCCGGAATGAACCAGTTATTGTAAATGTGGGCCATTTCAATAAGTTTGTCTAAGCCTTGGTGCAGTTGAGTTTCAGAGCTTCTTTGTTCGTTAAAGTGCCTGTTTATAAACAAACCTACCTGCACAAATCCATCTATTCTTTGTTTTAAAGTCATCTTTTTAGGTTGTATATTTGTACTCTATTTAAAAAAAACAAAACTAAGTAAAAAAATGGCAATTAAAATAACAGACGAATGTATTAATTGTGGTGCCTGTGAACCTGAATGCCCTAATAATGCAATATATGAGGGTGGAGCAGAATGGCGCTTTGCCGATGGTACCGGCGTTAAAGGAGATTACAAGGGTAGAAACAGCGGAGAAACTGTAGATGCAGATTCGCCGCAGGTGCCAAAAAATATGGATGTTTATTTTATAGTAAGCGATAAGTGTACCGAATGTAAAGGATTTCATGACGAACCGCAATGCGCGGCCGTTTGCCCGGTTGATTGCTGCGTTCCCGACGAAGATAATGTAGAAACAGAAGAACATCTTTTAGAAAAAAAGGCGTCTTTACATTTATAATTACTGATCTTTTTTATTTCATTTTTTTGTTGTAAATTGTAGTATAATAATTTACAGATGAAAAAATTATTACTATTCATTTCTATATTAATTTTTTGTTCTCAGGCTAAGGCACAAATGTGGTGTCCGCCCGGTGCAACATGGCATTATAGGGTTTATGCAAATATGTTCCCTTATTACGATGGTCATTTAAAGCTTGTTGTAACAAATACAGTTACGCTAAATAGTATTACCTGCCAAAATATGGTGGGAACGTATTATGGGCAAACCATGTGTGCAACCTGTCCTACAACAACTATAAATAACTTCATAAATGTTCAAACTTATGAAAGTAACGGTGTAACATATATTTATAACTCGGGCAGCCTTGCATTTGATACGATCACAAATTTTAATGCAAATATTGGCGATAAATGGTTGCAAATTCGTTATCCTTTTAACCTCTGTGCAAATAACCCGGTTCGCAAAGCAGTTACAGTAATAGATACTGGTCATGTAGTGATCAATAGTATCAATCTTAAAAGGGTTAAAATTTCAGTACCTGTGCAATATTCAGCCGGAACCTATACTGTGAATGTAATAGAAAAAATTTCATCTCTTTCAGGTTTTTTGTTTCATTCGATTTATAATAATTGTGTTACCGATGGCCCTTCTTACGGAAATTTTGGTTGTTACAGCGATGATAATTTCCCTTTATACAATCCTACTTCAAGTATCTGCGCCTATGTGCCTTCCGGAGTGGGTGTAAACGAAAACTCAATTACAAATTCTATTTTAAAACTGTACCCCAACCCAACAAACGGTATCTTTAATGTTGAATTAAACGAACCGCTTAGCTTAAAAATATATTCTGCCACTAGCGCATTGGTTTATGAGAAAGATTTTAGCGAAGCGGGAAATTTTCGCCTTGATATCTCGCATCTTTCTGGTGGCATTTATTATTTAAAGGCCGAAACTGATCATGGAGCTTCTTATTCAAAACTTATAAAAAATTAGAGCAAAAATCCCCCTAAAAGGGTGCGAAAAGCACCTAAAATTCGTCTTGCGGCATCCACAAAAAATCTTATTTTTGCAAGAGCCTGTTTAAGTTTTATGTTTTAGAATTGTTATTCTATATTTTTGAGCGAAATGAGGCAAATTTTGCAGTCGAAGTAGCTTACTTCGGCGAAAAATTTAACGATATTGCAGCCAAAAAGATACATAATAAAATAATTAGATAAAATTTAAACTGGCTCTATGCCTTATTACGATGGTTTTTAGCAGCATAACTTATTTAGTTTATTTTCTCCCAATATTTTTATTGCTCTATCATTTAGCGCCGCATAAATTCAAAAATGCGGTAATTTTAATTGCCAGTATTTATTTTTATAGCTGGGGCGGACCAAAATTTATTTTCATTATTCTTGGTACCACATTTTTGGATTATTTTTTGGTAAATGCCATGCACAACCAAAAAACACAAAAGGCAAAAACAAAATTTCTGGTAATTTCTTTATGTCTAAATATTGGTTTACTTTTTTATTTTAAATACTGCAATTTTTTTATTGAGAATGTTAACGCTCTTTTAGGAACAGAGATCTCGTGGATCAAAGTAGTGTTGCCAATTGGTATCTCGTTCTATACCTTCGAAAGTTTAACTTATGTAATTGATGTTTACAGGGGAATTCATAAACCGCTAAAGAATTTTTGGCATTATCAGACCTACATTTTATTGTTCCCAAAATTAATTGCAGGGCCTATTGTACGTTACCATGATATTGCGGACCAAATAACCAATCGCGAAAAAAATTATACGCCAAATGTAAAACTAAGCGGCTTTTTGATTTTTTGTTTAGGTCTTGCAAAAAAAACGATCATAGCCAATACAATTGGTATGCAGGCCGACGCCGTTTTTAAATTACCCGCAGAGCAACTTGATACTGCCGCTGCATGGGTAGGGGCGCTTGCTTACACATTCCAGATCTATTTTGACTTTAGTGGATATAGTGATATGGCTATTGGTTTAGGAAAAATGATGGGCTTTAGGTTTCCTGAGAACTTTAATAACCCTTACACCTCTGCAAGCATTACAGAGTTTTGGCGTCGCTGGCATATTACCTTAGGAACCTGGATGAAGAACTATTTATACATTCCATTAGGAGGAAACAAAGGACCCAACTCTAAATTATACCGCAACTTAATAATTGTTTTTTTACTTTCAGGTCTTTGGCATGGCGCCAGTTGGAATTTTGTATTGTGGGGAGCATACCATGGTTTTTTCTTGGTGCTTGAACGTTTATTCTTAGGAAAAGTATTTGAAAAAATTGGGAAATTTATTGCGGTGCCAATTACATTTATAATTGTTGTAACAGGTTGGGTTCTTTTTAGGAACGAGGATCTGCAGTATGGATTAAACGTTATTAAACAAATGTTCTCGTTTAATTTCGTTGATGGTAAATTTGCAATGAATAACGATTTTATTTTCATGGCGGTTATAGCATTACTGTTCTCGTTTTTTGCCATTACTAAAAAAACAACACAAATACAGGAAACTGTGTATGGCGAGAATTTCTCAGATTCAGGTAAATGGTTAGCGGTTGTTACTAGCATTGCTTTATTTTATGTTTCATTAAGTTATGTATCGGCACTTGATTTTAATCCTTTTATTTATTTCAGGTTTTAATGGCAGTTAAACAAAAAACATATTCATTTCATCATATAGTTATATTTTTAGCTATTGCCTGGCCAATGGTCTATACTTTCATTAAATACCAGTCGCGCGATGGCAAAGAAGATATAACGTATAACAAACCTAATTTAATTGGTTTGGTTATAAATGATGAAAAACCAAAGTTCTCAATGAGTGCTTGGTTTGATGGCTCTTACCAGGCAGCTGTTGAGGATTATAATAATGATCACTGGGCTTACAAAGAAAAAATGGTGCGTTTAAATAATCAATTTTACTACCAGGCCTTTAATCAAATTCGCGTAAATGGTTTTGTTATCGGGAAAAAGGATTATGTATTTAGCGAGAGTTATATTTTCTCGGCTTTTGGAGATGATCTTATGCCGGAACAAAAAATAAGAACACTATTACAAAAAGCAAAAGTAGTTCAGGATACCTTAAAGAAAAAAGGCATCGATCTGTTATTAGTGTATGCCCCCGGCAAAGGCGCGTCTTGTAAAGAATATATTGAAGATAAATACATACACCCGGTAAAAAACACCAATCATAGCATGTTCGCAGCAAATAGTAAAGAGCTGGCTTTAAATTATCTTGATCTCTATGCTTATTTCGAAAAATTAAAGCCAACTTCTCCATATCCCTTGTTTCCTAAATTTGGTCACCATTGGAGTTATTATGGCGAGTGTTTAGCAGTTGATACAATTATTAAACACATCGAAAATTTACATCATTGTGATATGCCGTTTATTTTTTGGCCTAAGATAGAAGTTGTTGATACAGCGCGCAGCCGCGATGCGGATGTGTTAAACAGTATGAATTTATATTCTAATCCTGAACAAAATATGCAGCTAGCTTATCCTATCATTCAGTTTGAAAATGATAGTTTAAAAAATACAACACGTGTGCTTACCATCTCTGATAGTTACTGGTATGGCCCGGTATATATGGGGGTGGGGCAGGCCTGTTTCGCGAATGGCCAGTTTTGGTATTATGCCAACCGTGTTGTGCCTTCGCCAAGACCTGGCGAAAAAGTAGAGGTTTGGCAACTGGATCTTAAACAAGAGATAGAGAGTAATAATGTGGTCATGCTTTTATATTCAGATGGTAACTTACCTATTTTTGGTAACACCTTTATTGATGATGCGTATGAATTATATACGTCGCCAAAAACATATTATCCACGTGTCGAAAGAAATAAACAGATACAGGTGTATGCAAAACAAATACGGGAAACACCGGGTTTGTTAAAGAAGTCGACTCAAAAAAGTACTGATCTGCAAATACCATTGGATAGCGCCATTAGGGTAGACGCTATGAAAATGGCAGGAATGATAAAATAAGATCTCAGAAGTTAGATTTAGGAATTAGAAATATAAATAAAATGAAAAAAATAATTATTGTTTTTACACTGGTATCTTTTTTTGCAAAGGCAGATGAAGGCATGTGGATGCCGCAATTAATTGAAGCGCTTAATTTTAAAGACATGAAAAAGAATGGCTTTAAATTAACTGCAGAACAAATTTATAGTATTAATAAAGCCAGCATGAAAGATGCCGTGGCAATTTTTGGCGGTGGTTGCACGGCTGAGGTGATTTCTAACAAAGGCTTAATATTAACCAATCACCATTGTGGCTTTGCTTCTATTGCGGCATTAAGCACAGTTCAAAATGATTATTTAAAGAATGGTTACTGGGCCATGAAAGCTGAAGAAGAGTTGCCTTGCCCGGGTTTAACGGTAACCTTTATTAAACGCATTGAAGATGTAACAGCAAAGGTTTTTGAAAACATAAAACCCACTTTTTCTGAGATCCAAAAAGATTCAGCCATTCAATCAAACATAAAGAAACTCGAATTTGCAAATAAAAAAGACGCGCAATTTGATGCTTTCATCCGCCCTTTTTATTATGGTAACGAGTATTATTTATTTGTAACCGAAACTTTCAGAGATATACGTTTGGTTGGCACACCCCCTGAAAGCATTGGTAAATTTGGTGGCGAGACCGACAATTGGGTTTGGCCGCGCCACAATGCCGACTTTAGCATGTTTAGGATCTATACAAATGCAGAAAATAAACCGGCAGATTTTAATTCATCGAATGTTCCTTACAAACCAATTCATTCTTTTCCTATTTCTTTAAAAGGAACAGAAAAAGGAGATTTTACCATGGTGTATGGTTTCCCGGGAAGAACACAAGAGTATTTAACCTCATACGCGGTTGACCTTTTAATAAATCAACAAGATCCTACGCGTGTTGGTTTACGGCAAAAACGTTTAAATATTCTGGATGCTGATATGAAAAAGAACGACACTATTCGTTTAATGTACACAGCAAAATATGCAGGTGTAGCTAATTATTATAAAAAATGGAGCGGTGAAATGGCAGGTCTTGAAAAATCGGATGCCATAAATGTGAAGAAAAAACAAGAATCAGAATTTTTAACTTTGGTTTCATCTGATCCTAAAAAAGCGGAAACCTATAAAAATTTATTTAGTGAATTTAAAAGAACCTATGCCGAGTATGCCCCGCTTAGTAAGCAATACGATTATTTTACCGAGTGTTTATGGGGTGTTGAAGCATTTAAGTTCTCTGCAGGATTTACAAATGTGTTTTATGAATTAAAACGTAAACAGCAGGGCAAAGAAAATAAATTTGATGCCGTATTTAAAGAAGTAAAACCGGCACTTCCTTTTAAAAATTTTAATAAAGAAACTGATCGCAAAATATGTAAGGCCATGCTTGAAACCTATGTTGCTAATACCGACAGAGAATTTATGCCACGTTTTCTTGACTCTTTGCTAAACGTGCATAAGGGAGACGTGAATACTTTAACCGATTTTTTATATAACAATTCAAGTTTTGTAGATAACGAAAAAGCAAAATTAATGTTCAGCGATTTTGAAAAAAATGCCACCTTATATGAACGAGATCCAATGTATTTACTAGCCTCAAGTATTTTGGTGCATTATCAAAAAACAGTTATCCCGCAAGTTGGTTATTATGAACGCCAGATAAATGAATTACAAAAAACATATATGAAAGGATTGATGGAGAATGTAAAGACTAAAAAATTCTACCCTGATGCCAACAGTACTTTGCGTGTTTCTTTTGGTAAGGTTGCCGATTATCAGCCAAGAGATGGTGTAGCTTATTTGCATTACACAACAATTGACGGCATGGTTGAAAAAAATAAAACCAAGCTGGAAGACTTTTATGTAAAACCGCGTTTACTGGAATTGTATGAGAAAAAAGATTTTGGTCAATATGCCGACAAGAACGGAAAATTAAGAATTGCTTTTACCGGCAGCAATCACACAACAGGCGGCAATAGTGGCAGCCCAGTAATTAATGCGAATGGCGAATTAATTGGAACTAACTTCGATCGTAACTGGGAAGGTACCATGAGCGATGTGATGTACAACGGCGATTTTTGCCGTAATATTGTTTTAGATGTGCGCTTTACTTTATGGATGGTAGATAAATATGCCGGTGCCGGATATTTATTGAATGAGATGAAACTCATAAAGTAATATTGCGCGGTTTTTAAAAGCCACTAATTTCACAAAAACCGCGAATCTAATTTTATGATACTCAACCTAGTTGAGTGTAATAATTGTTCTTGCGATACATCGCAAGAACGAATAAATTTCACAAATAGGGGTTCTGAAGAGTTTAAAAAAAATACTTTGTGAAAGTAGTGCAATTCGTGGCTATTTTTCTGTATTTTTTAACCTTCTACACAATACATTTAGGTTGATGTTTAACCGGGAAATTAACGGAGTTGGCAATAAAACATTTTTTATTTGCCATACTATGCAAAGCATTGGCTTTTTCAATTTGATCGGCATTGGTTATTGTAACGAGTGGATATAAAGTTACTTCTTTAAATTGTCCGCCACCACCTTCATTTTCCTCCATAATACCTTCAGCATTGTCTACGTAATCAGTAATGGTAATGCCGTTATCTGCGCAAATATGCAAGTACCAGAGCATGTGGCATTCTGATAAGGCGGATAATAAAAGATCTTCGGGGTTATGTTTTGTGCCGTCCCCACGAAAGGGAGTGTCGGATGAAGCTAAAATATCTGTTTTATTTTTTATTGAAATGGTATGATCGCGGCTATAATATCTTGCATCAACTGTTCCTTGACCAAGGTTGCCTGTCCATTTTACTGTTGTTTTATAATGATGTTCTTTTTTCATTTCAAAATTATTTAATTGGCATTTGCATCTTAGCTTTTGTTATTGTGCCGCCATTATGCAATTTAATGTAAACAGGTTCAATTGTTTTATCGCCCGCTTTTTTCTTTTTAACAGCGGGTGTTTCAATCCCTTGCCAGTTGCCGCTTTTGCACCAGGTGGTAACTTCTCCGCCATCTACAATTAAATGTGCGCCTTTTTCTAATTTTATTTTGCCGTCAATGGCCATTGCCACTTTACATTTAATAATAAGCGTAGCTCCTGATTTTACAACTATGTCTTTATATAATTGAATATCAAAATCCCATTCTTCATTTGAAGTGATATGCAAAACACTTTTATGTTCGCTTTCCATATCTTTTACAAATCTTCGTAGGTTGCGGCCATTCTCAAAATTAAAATGTAAGCTTCTTATACGTCTTCCCATTTGCAAAGGCGACATCCACAAATTATAGCGTTGGCCTCCCATTATATTATTGCTGGTATCGGGGGAAGATTCATAGCAGGATAAACAAGGAGCATTGGTTGGTTTATTAGTGGCTTGTCCTTCATTTTGGCAAGCAGGATTATTGTTAGGAAAAATATCGCTTAAATAATCATCAGACCCGCAGGCGCCATTAAAGTTTTGCCAGTCCGATCCACCACCTCCGGTATTTACATAAGTATGGCCTAATCCAAATGCATGACCAATTTCATGCAATAAGTGTGATCTGCAAAAAATTGGGTCGCCCGGACTCATACTTGTTACAATAGCCGCATTGCCTTTATAGCTGGAAAGGTGGCCGGGGCCGGGGTTGGCATTAATAACCAAGGGCATACCTTCTTCAATTCGCGTAGCATCAATTTTCTCAATATGTTCGAATAACGCAAAATCGTTCTGTGATAAATACAATTCAGGAACCGTATAAAAATAAATATTTGTGATCTCATATTTTATTTTTGAATCGCTGATATAAGGTGAATTAAAATTCTCGACCGAATATGTTGCTCTGCGTTTAGCGGAAAACCTCTCCTGATGCCCATTTGTTATCGAGTCCAAAAGCGACTTCATTGCCGGTAAACCATTTAAGGAATTGTCGTTCATCTGCCAACGACCATTATCTTCAACAGGTTTAAAAATATGCACAGTAATTTTTAAAGTTATGACAGGGTCGTTTGGTTTAGGAACATAAAACGATTGCTGGCTGTATTTTTTTTTATATATTTCTGATGAGTTATTACAATTAGGTGTTGGGGTAGGTGTGGGTTGAACCGCAAAAATGGCTTCTGATGCAATTTTTCGTTGGGCAAAAAAAGTTTTAGTTAAAAATAAACCTAAAAATATAAAAACGAATTTAAAATTATTGAGTTTATTTGTCATAGAATTAAATTAAGATTGTTTGTATTTTTCTGTAAGTTTTTTCGGAGCTACGTTACAATAAGAAACAGTTACTGCATCCTTTAGCAGGTCTTTTCTTATTTTTTTTAATTCTAAATAAGTATAACCCTTTTTTCCCCAAGCACCGGGTACCGGATAAATAATACTTTTATCAAAAGCGCAAAAAACAGATTGTTCAATTTCGGTAAATTTTAAAACTATTTTTTGAGCAGTTGGTTCAAGTGTTGCAAATATTTTTTTGTTTACTCTAAAAGAGTTTTTTTCAAAATGAGGTAATTCTACAGTTTCGTCAAAAGAAAGCGCAAGCTTTCTAAACTCTGCAAGACTAACCATTTTGAATCCAGCTTTTGTAGGTCATTTCAAATTTGATCTCTCCTTTATTAACTTCGCCAACTCTTGACCAACCTAGCTTTTCGTAAAATGTTTCAGCACGGGTATTTGGCGATGTGCCTAACCAAATAGGACTGCGTGTTTGATCAAAATACCAATCCATCATACGTGTGTATAATTCTTTAGCAATGCCTTTGGATTCAAATTCCGGTTTTACGAATAAGGCCCAAACATTTTTTTCTTTAAGGTCAACGATCGAAAACCCAACTATAACACCATCTATTTCGCATACCCATCCTTTACCACGCTTTGTAATAAACTCTTCACAATCTTGGTCACTTACCAAAGCAGGATTAGATAATGTGTTTTCTTTTACAGAATTTCTTACTACCTGTATTTGCGGAATGTCTTTAATTTTTGCTTCTCTAAACATCATCATAAAATTAGATTAAAGATACAAATTTTTGTATTTAAAGGCATTAACTAATTTTTACTTTTTTGGACCGGTTTTGGTGTAAAAAGAGGTGGTAGCATCGCCCGAAATCTCATTATTTTCATAGAGTACCTGGTACTTAGTGCTTTTCCATTCATAATTCTCTTTTAGTTTATTAATTTTAACAGGCTCGCCATAATTTTCCTTTAAATTTTGAAAGAATTTAGTTCCATTAGCGTTTTTAGTTTGAAGGGAAATGGATGATAATTTATTTTTATAAAAGGTTAGTCTCAGGTATTCAAAGTCTATATCGTCTAGTCTTATTGGCGATTGATCTAACGAATAAAGTTTTGTGTTGCCGTCATCTATTTCAAGTATAAGGTTTTTGTATTCGGCCGGTGAAGTGCCAAATAAAAAATTTTTAAATCCATTTTTTTCATCAAGTTTATTTATTTGCGTTAAACCTAAAAATGGAACGATCAAAAGTAGAACTATCGTTTTCATGACTTTTTATTTTAGTAATCATAATTTAAAACTTACTCCAAGTGTGAGGTAAGAAGTGCCATAACCAATTTCACCAAACAAGGCCACCTTTGGCACAAAATACCAGCGACCGCCAACAAATAAAGAACCCACAGGATAAATGCTATTGCTGCGTAACTCGTATAAATTCTTATTTGGATCAATGCTATTGGTTTCGTATGAGTAAGATTGATACCTTATGCCTATGATAGCGCCAAAATATAATTCTGCTTTTTCAGAATTTAATATATCAAGATGATAGGCGGCTCTGGCTGCAATAAGCATATAACGCCAATTATGGCGGTAGTAATATTGATTTCCATTATAATAATAATTATCAAACTCTAAATAGGCGTGCTGATAACCAAGATATGCGCCAACGCCCAGGTAACCCGGTCCGATTTTTTTAGGTAATGCTTGCTCGTAACTTAAACTAAACATTGGACCTGAGTGATAGGAATAGCCATATCCGCGCGTATAATGGTAATAGCCTCTGGTTCCAAAACCAATACCTACATTCAAAACATGGCTGCTTTCATTAAAACAGGCAGACCCATTTCCCGAGCCCGATAACGTGTTTGAGTTTTTCTTTTTATCCTGAGCAAATGATAAAGTTGTACTCAATATAAATATCCAGCAAACTACTAATTTAATTTTATTCATAAAGTTTTATTAAAGGTTAAAAATAGCTAAGTGCAAATTAAATTATATTTTTTTATTATGTTTTGTAAGTTCCAATAATTCGCTTTGTGCGGCAATAATAATATCGTTAGATTTTTCTCTAATATTTTGGTTCAAAAACTGGCTATTTTTTGTCAGGAAATTTTGTGTAGTATCGATAAGACTTTCACAATAGTTTATCCTCTCTTGTATGGTCATGTTTTTAAATACATCAGCATAAATAGCATCTAATTCTGTAATGTGCTTATTCATATTTTCAGGAAGTTTGATCATTTAAGATTAGTTAAATTGGATATTTTTTTTATTTAGGGAATACGTTTGGCTTTTGCGGAAAATGTTTAGCTCATTTTTTGTTTTATGTTTTTTAATAATTTTTTGATTTTGGTTTTTAGTTTAATTTTTTTCCACCATGCAAAATCTTTATCCTTATAGTGCGTTTTTGAAAAGGAGGACTCTTTGTTATCAAAGGTTCCTCTTTCATTAGCCAGCAGAGTAATCTTTTCTGACCGCGGATCCTCTTTATCACAAAGTTGAACGGTACCACTCACTACGCTTACAATAACTTTTTCATCTTTATCGTAACTTTTAATATTAAACGAGGTTCCAAGTACAATTGTCTTGGTTTGTTTACAAGATATTACAAAAGGTTGTGTACTGCGTTTTATTTCAAAAAAAGCTTCACCGGTCAATGATGTTGATCTTTCCGGACCGTCAAATTTTTCCGGATACACAAAAGTGCTGTTAGTGTTTAGGTGGACACAGCTGCTATCCGGCAGATAAAAAGTTTTTGCCGTGTCTTTTGTTTTCACAGTTGTTATGGCAATTGTTGCCATTTTTTCTTCTTTAATAGCTTGCCTTTCTTCTGTAATAGGAGTGGTAGCAGGTACGGTTGTATTTACTGCAAAAAATTTAATAAGAATAAAAAAAACAGCGATCAATAATATGGCAGCTGCTATCCTAATAGGGTAAAACTGATTTTTTCTTGTGGTAGGAATATTTCTTGTTTCCGCAAGTAATTTAAAATCCTGCCAGGCTTTTTCAGCATCCGTTGTATCGTCCTTTTTTAAATGTAATGAAAGGTCCCAGATCTTTTTTATCCGAGCCAATTCTTCTTCATTAGCTGGATCTTCTTTCAACCAGTCGTTTACTTTTTTTTCCTCTTCTTCTGAAGCGTTACCTGAAAGATATTTTCCAAGAAGTATGTCAATTTCTATTTTCATGCCGTGTATTCTGAAAAATTTAAAAAGTAGCTATAGCTTTATTATAAGACCAAAAAAAGGAGTTTTACCCCCAAAGAGATTACCATAATTATCTTAACTGCTTGAGCATGAGAGAAAATAAAATAATCCAGAATAGAATTTTTTATTTATGAAGACACATTTTCCTTAGCTAAATATGGTTTTAAATCGTTCCGTAAACGCTTTAAGGCAATTCCCATTTGATTTTCTATTGTTTTAAGGGATACGCCAAGATATTGAGCAACTTCTTTATACTTCATATTCTCAAACCTGCACAATACAAAAATTGCGCGGCACTTTGGAGGAAGTTTGTCTAACGCCAGCTGAATCTTTATTTCGAGTTCTTTAGTATAAATGGTTGAATTTTCACTAGTAGAAAATTCCATCTTTATATCAGATAATCGAACACTTTTTTTATTATTTTCAAGATAAGTGATGGAAGCATTAATTGCCGATTTAAAAAGATAAGCTTTTAGATGAAGTATCAGATCTAGTTCATCTTTTTTATCCCACAGTTTTAAAAAAACTTCTTGTACAACATCGTGCGACGCATCTTTATCGTCGATAATGTTTTCAACTGTATTTCTAAGTATACTGTAATAGGTTTTGTATATTATTTCAAATTTATCTGTCAACCTCACACGTTTTCAATCTCAAATATACAACTCTTAAACTCACGTTTATCAGTAAAATGTCAAATTAACTTTTGGGAAATAAACTCCTCGCACTATTTTTGTTTTAGTAGGCTTAAGCCCTGAAAACACTATGTTTTTTATGCGGCATAAAATTTGATGTCACAATAAATTATTTTTATTAAAGGCAAAAAATTAAAATATTCCGTTATTCATCACTAAAAATAAAAACAAAAAAAACAATAATTAAAACTAATTTCTAAGCGTAAATAAATTTTGAAAAGCAAGATAGGTACTATAATTTATTTTTTATTTGCTACGCCTGATCGCATAAACCATTTCATCTAAATATTCTCCATTCTTAAACAATACTTTTTCAAAACGCGCTTCAAGTTTAAAGCCGGCTTTTTCAAGCACTTTTTGTGATGCTAAATTTATTCCAAAAGGCCTGGCAAATATTCTGTCAATTTCAAAACTTTTAAAGCCATGATCAACCATTTGAGTAATTGCTTTTGTAATAATTCCCTTGCCCCAAAATGCTTCGCCCAACCAATAACCAAGTTCCGCATTCCTACAATGAATATCGTCCTGTAAATGCAGTCCAATGCCGCCAACAGCCTTTTCGTTAACATCAATTGCAAACACGCAAGAAGAAGTGCTTGTGGTTGCGAATTCAATAAAAGACCTTCCATTTTCCTCTGTATAGGGATGCGGAAATTTATTGGTCATGTTTTTGGCAATCTCTTTGTTGTTGCCGTTTTTTATAAGGCTCTCAAGATCGTCAATGGTCCATGGTCTTAATGTAAAATTCATAAAATAATTTGGAAACTTGAGGTAAAAGAAATTAGAACTTACTTCTTAATCTGGCACGTTTACGTTTTTGCTTAAAAATATAACCAACGGTTAACTCTAAAGTTACGTAAGAATCTTTTTGCTTGTCACCCCTTTGTGCGGCAACTCCAGAAGCGTCTGGTGATGTTTGTCCTGTAATAAGGTGCTTGTTTGGATCTGCCATTACTGCTGCTAAGGGACCAAAATTAGTTGCAAGTGCGGTAGAATCGTAATAGCTTGTACCCACATCATCAATATAATCGGTAAAGGTTTTACGCCACGAAATTTCAAGACCAACGCTCCATTGTTTGTTAATGGTGTATTTGTAAAATGCGCCTAAAGGAATACAAATGCTGTAATTGGTGTATTTTTTTGGTCCACCGGGTAAGCCCTGCCCTTCCGTATGTAAAGGCATTAACTTGATATATTTTCCATTAGGCGCCCGGCCTTTTGGGTTATAATAAAATCCACCAATGCCGGCAAAAACAAAAAATGAATGCGTGTTAGCTTTCATCCTACGGCCTAAAGTTCTCTTAATGCCATAACGGTTACCTGCTTTGCTACTTTGATAACCAATCTCAACACGGCCTGATAATTCAAAAATATTGGATTTAAAATTTAAGTTACGATTATTTCTATATGGTTCTTGGGTTAAGGCATCATCGCCTTTTACAATAAGGTAATTGAATTTACCAACTACGTTTATCCAGGTATCTAATTTATAACGATAACCAAGTCCAAATGCTGTTTTTGTTTCCGGAAAATTAAGATCGACAGGACTGTAATCTTTTCCAATTTGATTTCTGCCCCCAAGGTCACCTAAAAAATTAGAAGCGCCAACTGAAATGAAGATCTCCTTTCTGTATTTTTTCCAATCACCTGGGCGCGTAAAATTCTGAGCCTCAGTAATTAGGACAAAAAAAGAAACAATAAGTAAAAGTAGTACTCTTCTCATTTAGGTTTAATCCAATAAAAATAAGAAAAAAAACGCAAAAGACCATATAGAAGATGCTATATTTTTGAAAAGGCAATGTTAAGAGCTCTATAACTTGTTAAAAAACAACTGATTAAAGTTTATCAAATACACTTTTTCGGTTGCCCTTGTAATAGCCGTATATAGCCATCTCAAAAAGTTCTCATCTATGTTCTCTTCTTTTAAGTAACCCTGATCAATGAAAACCACCGGCCACTGGCCACCTTGCGACTTATGGCAGGTTATTGCATAACTGAATTTTACTTGCAAAGCGTTATAATACGGGCTGTTTTTTAAATAAGCCATTCTTATGCCCTTAGCCGGTTCGTGTCTCACATCGGCCATTACAGCCTCAAACAAATGTTTTTGCTCTTCCTGTGTTAAAGTAGGGTTATCTGAAAAAAGCGAGTCGGTGATTATTTTCACTTGCTGTTCGGGTAAATTTGGGTAATCAACAAAACGAACCTGACATTCACAAAAATTTAATCCATATAAATTTTCTCGTTTTATCATGCGCGTGATTTCCACCATGTCGCCATTTGCGATAAAGCCTGCCTCTCCATTATTTTCAGGTAGCCAAAAATAATTATTTTTTACAATCATTATTTTATCCCCGGTGCAAAGATCTTCTTCGTATAATTTAATTCTATTACGAAAACTTTGATTAAATAAATTTGCCCTTTTATTACTGCGTGTTATGATCACTACATTTTCTTCGCCATAGTTTGAAATAGCATAATTGATGGTATCTTCCAGTTCATCACCGGGCAAATTAACAACATCTTTTTGGCAAATTACTTTTGGGAATTCAAATATTTTTTGGCCAATAGCATTTCTTATGTTAGTAGCATTTAATAAGATCCCGCTTTCTAAACGCTGACGGGCTACTTCTTTTAACTCGAAAAAATTAATATTCAAATGAAAAGCGGCTCGTAAATATTTTTCATCCAATGCAGGGCTTTGGTTACTGCCAACAGGTGGAAGCTGTGCCGTATCGCCAATAAGAATTAATTTACAATTATCGCCGCTATAAACATATTCAAATAAGTTTTCAAGTAAGCTGTTCAGTAAACTTTCACCTCCTGAATCGGCGCTGATCATAGACGCTTCATCAACAATAAATAAAGTGTTCTTGTGCAAATTTTCGGCCAGCGAAAAATAAAAAGCACCATCGGCACCAACTTGTTTCCTGAATATTTTTTTATGAATGGTTTGCGCTGCTTTTTGCGAATACATGCCCAGCACCTTAGCAGCGCGGCCTGTTGGGGCAAGCAATACACTGCGCCATTTTATGTTTGGCAATGCTTTTGTGAATGCCGAAATAAGGTTGGTTTTACCGGTACCGGCATAACCTCTTAAAATAAAAACACTGCGCTCATCGGCATTAAAAATAAACTCTGAAATTTTTTCTATCGCAATTTTTTGATCTTCATTTGCCGTAAAAGGCAAATACCCTGACACTATTTTTTCAAAATCAAAAGACGAGTTTATTTTAGTCATGGGAGACTAAAATTAAATAAAAAAGCCGCCCTAATGAGAGCGGCTTTTAATTTTTTATGAGCGTTTATTTATTGTAAAGTAAATGACCAGGTTTGACCGTTAATGGTAATGGTGCCATTAAAATCACAAGCGCCATTTCCAAAATCAATTAAACGAGTAGGGCGTGAACCAGGGGTGTAAGAAATTGTTCCACTAATAAATGGATGACGGTGTGGTTTTGTATTATCAGGCGCGCAGGTAAAATCTCTAACTAGATTAGTAGCGTGCGCTGTAAAACTTTCGCCCTTTGTATTAGAACCACTTGCATCACCATTGATCTTAATTTTTGCTAATGTCCAATTTATTGAAGTTGTTTGGCCGTTATAACATGGTGCAAATGAATTAGTAAGTTCTTTTACACGTGTGCAGGTCCAGGAAACATTTCCGCCATTATTAGCTTTTGCAATAGATATATCAGCACTAACCAGCCATGTTAGGTTGGTTCCGGCAGGAGCCCCTGCAGGCGTAGTATTGGTGATAGTTTTATTATTAATTGTTACAGCGTTGCCATCTACCACATAGTTAGAGCTAGTTACAACCAATTTAAAGCCCGGGTTACGGTAATAAATAGCTGTGGCAGGCGTAGAACCTGAATAATTGAAAAATAATTTACCAGTCCTGGTGCGGCCATCAGTGCCAACACAACCGGTTGTTCCAAAATCTACTGTATAGCTTTTGGTAGCAGTATTAGTAATAACCG
Organism: Bacteroidota bacterium; assembly: GCA_013697245.1. GTDB lineage: Bacteria > Bacteroidota > Bacteroidia > B-17B0 > Aurantibacillaceae > Aurantibacillus. The sequence goes on along the minus strand of JACCXH010000050.1, from coordinate 58,786 downwards.
AGGCACAAGGCGCCAGGCTGATAATATCGTTTCCACTTGTTCTAAAAGTTGTCATAGTAAAACTTTCACATACCTGGCTTCCCATCGACTCAATATCACTTGAAGTGCTTTCGGCCAAGTTATTATCTGTAGCAGTTGACTGCTCATTATCAGCAGGGGTTTCAGGGGTTTTTTCCTTTTTGCGGCAAGAGCTAAATGTAATGGAACCTGCAATTAAAGTAATTGCTAATCCTAAATAAATTTTTGAAGTTTTCATGGTATATGTTTTTAATATTTCATCTATGATAATAAATATACAAAAAGGTTTAATCGGTTTAAAAAAAAAATGTATTATTTTTAATAATACCTTAGATTTGTTACTTCATGTTGGGCGAATATTATAAAGAAAGGCTGATTTTAACAGATAAAGCCAATGTAAAAGAGGCTAATTCCTTATCACTTGTTATTAGCCATAACTCTTTACTGTTCGCTATCTCAGACAAAAATTTTAAGAATATCCAGCAATTAGGGCACGTTGAGCTTTTAAATACCGGTGGAGGTGACAAAACTTTTGCCGAAAAGATCGCTTTTTTGTTAAATAATTACCAGCTGGCACAAAAAAAATTCGAAAAAATAATCATTTCTATTTTAAGTAAGGATTTTACCATTGTACCCGAAGCTTTTTCAAATTCAGGTGATATGAAAGAATTTCTGGCATTTTCTTCAGGTTTAACCGAAGTTAAAAACCCTTTGGTGCACTCTATAAAAAATGTAAAGTTTTGCTATGTTTTTGATCCGGAACTTATTCAATATTTAGAACGAACATATACACAGGCAATTATTAAACATGCAGGAGCGATAAACACCGATCTTTTTTTTAGCAACCACTCTTTAATAAACTGTAATTTGTTTTTAGCCATTAATGATGGTTTAATTGAAATTGCTGCCAAAGAAAAGAATGAATTATTATTTTACAATGTATTTAATTACGAAAACAACGAAGACGTTTTGTATTATTTACTTTTTATGATGGAACAGTTTAATTTAAACCCACTACAAATAAAGCTGGTTATTAGCGGACAAGTTCAAACAAACGATCCTTTGATCTTAAGCATTAAAAAATACATTAAACAAGTAAGTTTTGTAGTGCATCATTCAGAAATAAAACCTGAAGGCGAATTGTCTAAATTACCACAGCATCATTATTTTACTTTATTAAACCAACATCTGTGCGTATCATAAACGGAACACATAAAGGAAGGGTTGTTAAAGTGCCTAAAGATTTACCGGTAAGGCCAACAACTGATTTTGCAAAAGAAGGCCTTTTTAATATTTTAAATAATAAGATCAATTACGAAGAAACAAAAGTGCTGGATCTTTTTAGTGGCACCGGACATATCTCTTTAGAGTTTGCTTCAAGAGGCAGTAGGTCTATTTTAAGCGTTGATAAACATTTTAAATGCGTTGGTTTTTTAAAAGCAACAAGCAAAGAATTAAAATTTGAAATTGATACCATTAAAAGCGATGTATTTGATTTTTTAAAAAAATGTAATCAAAAATTTGACCTGATCTTTGCCGATCCTCCATACGAAATGGAAAATATTCCAACCATCCATCAATTGGTTTTTGACAAACAACTTTTAAATGAAAATGGAATTTTAATTATTGAACATGGCCCTAGAACTAATCTGGAAACACTTCCGGGTTTTGTGCAAAAAAGAAGTTACGGCAATGTGAACTTTAGTTTTTTTGAGAATACCCAAAATAGTTAAACCAAATGGCCACTATTCTGGATAATTGGATGCGGCTTATTTTAAAACCCCAATGTCTTTACCTATCTCGTTAAAAATTGTTTTAACACTGTCTGCAGTTTTTGTATCACCTGTTGCACGTAAATAAGTATCGGTTAAAGTCATAATGTTTTGATGATAGAATTTTTTCATTTCATCCACCATCATATCTTTTGTCCATAGGTCAATGCGCAAAGTATTGTTTTCTTTTTCATCCCAAAGCGCTATCATTACACTTTTACATCTGCTGGTTTCCCCAGCATCGGGTGCATCCCATTCAATGCTGGTGGGTAAATTATTTTCGTCTACGGTAACTTTAAATTTTATTTCAGAGGTCTTCATGTGCTGTTAGTTTTGTAATATTTTAAATTCTACGCGCCTGTTCTGAGCATGTTCAATTTCGCTGCAGGGTGCATTGTCTTTACATTTATTTAATAATTTTCCTTCGCCATAGCCAATAGAAATAATCCTGTCGGCATCAATACCTGCATCTGTAATATATGTTAGGGCCGTTTTTGCCCTAAGCTGACTTAATTTTAAATTGTCGGCATCGGTACCTTTACTATCCGTATGTGCACTTATCTCAATCTTAATGGCTTTGTTCGTATTTAAAACCAATATCACCTTGTTCAATACTTCTTTAGCCTGCGGTAAAAGCTCTGTTTTATTTGTTTCAAATAAAATATTCTCTATAATGGTATTATTGGTCTTTGGTTTATTGCTCATAAGATCTAACCATGGATCATCTAACTCAATATCTTTTATTTTATTTATTTCGGCATCAATTGGCTTGTATATAAAACGTTTGCCTTTTTCGTTGGTAATAATTTTCACTAATTTATCATCCATTGTATAAATTAAAATATTCTTAAAGGCATCTAAAAGATTATCCGAATTGTGGGCACTTAAATAAAAGCGCTTTAAAAAAGGGAGGTATTTAAATTTAAAGGCGCCATAATCATCTGTCAGCACACTATCTATTACAACATAATTTTCATTCAATAAAATAATTTTAATTTTGCCTAAAGGATTATTGTTTTGGTCGCCATAAACTTTAGCGTTCACATTCATTTTCATTTCGTCTTCGCTAATGGAAATAGAATTAAATACCTGATTGTAATTAGAATTTATTTTTAACGAGCGTCTTGTACCTGCAATAGTATCAAAGAACTTCACGTAATTATCATCTTTGTTTAAAAAATCAAGTTTCTCTCCGCTGCCAACTTCTTTTATATCTACGCCCAAAAAATAAGTGTCATCAGGCCTCACATCTTCAAAAACAAAAGCGCCTAAAACATTTGAGGTGGTTTTTTTAACGATGGTATTATATTTATTACAGAGGTAAATAGTTTTGTTAGCGAAGAATTTTTTTTGCTGCGCCGATGATAATAATAATTTACCGCCAATGTTAAAAGTGTATTGATTGTTGGTTAAGCTTTGAACATCTGTAGGTTTTAAAAGCCATTCACAATTATTATTAACCAGTTTTGTTTCTGATACCAACACTTTATTTGAATTAAATAATGAGACGCTGGCTAATGAACCTTCGGCATTCTTTAACTCCATTTTTATTTTTGCGATCTCTGATGTTTTTATGCCGGTAAAAGCAAATGCGCCAAATCTATTTGTGGCAGTGGTCTTCAAAACTTTTCCATTCTTATCCAATGCAGTAATTACTTGATTAACGACCGGCAATTTTAAATTTTTATTTAAACAGATCCTGCCCGCAAGTAATACAGGTACTTCAACAACAGGGTTAACAACATCCGTCATTTGCGTTTGTAGGGTGTTTTTTAAAACGGTTCTGTTAAAATTATTATTATAAATGCTGTCGGATATCATTTTCGAGTTTCCGTCAAACACAATTTTGCAAAAAGCTTTTTTAAAAGCATTGGTGTCAATATCCTCATCTGTTTTTAAAACAAAAGGAATATTTAATTCGTGTACCATATTAATGTCTTGTTTTTCTTTTGGAATGTTTTTGCCATAAACTTCCATGAACATGTTTTGGTATTTTGTATTGCTGAAATAAATGTTGTAGTTATGGTCAAAACTCAGCTTTAAAGTAAAGTCGGCTTTTGCTTTTGTATGAATGGTTTCTTTTATAACACCATCTTGTTTTATTAAAATAGTTGTGTTTAAAAGGGGTGAGCTATTAATTTCGTTATGGCCTATAATGGTTATCTGACCTTTAAGGATCACAAAACAAAAAACAGCAAATAAAACAAGAAGATTTTTTTTCATTTTCAAATATTAACTAAATGTAATTTTTTTGGGTTTATTAGCCAAAATTTTCTTTTATAAAGTTATTAATCTTTCTTATAGAATCGGTCTCAAGTCCACGATGGTATGCGCTTAGCGGTAAATGCAATGTTTTTACATTTTTTAATTTAGTTATGCCTTTATCAAATTGAGCACTAACCGCATTTAAATAACCATCCGAGATGCCCTGCTCGTATTTGCGGCCGCGCTTTTTTATATTTTGTTTTAAATTTTCGGTCGATGTACTAAGGTAAATGATCAGGTCCGGCTTGGGCAATTGATCTAGCATTATTTTAAACTGCTTTTTAAAAAGTGAATAATTTTTTGGTGTTAAATTAACTTTAGCAAACCAAAGACATTTATAAATACTATAATCACTAATAATTAATTTTTTCTCTGTTTTAAAAACTTGCTGTAATTGGTTAAAGCGGGCCAACAAAAAACTATATTCCAAAGGAAAAGCAAATAGCTTTTTATTTTCGTAAAATAAAGGTAATAAAAGATTGTCCTCAAATTCTTCCGGTAAGTACAACGTCTGTAGGTTTTTTGCCAAGGCTTGTGCCAGTGTAGATTTGCCGGAGCCAATATTGCCTTCTATACAAATGTATTGGAGGTTTTTTATTGGATCGTGTTGTTTTACTGCTAACGTATCTTTGCTGTTCTTTAAAAGAGTTGAAACTGTTTTTTTTAATACCGGATGTGTTACTCCACCTGCAATATCATTTAAAGGTTTTAAAACAAAGTTACGCTCGTGTAAGCGCGGATGCGGCACCTGAAGGCCTTTTTGTTCGATCACTTCCGAATTAAAGAATAAAATATCAATATCAAGCGTGCGGTCGCTGTTTTTTGTTGAATTCCTTTTCCTGCCCAGTTTTTTTTCAATTTGTAATAAACCCGATAATAATTTTTTTACCGGTAATTTTGTGTGCACTTGTATTACCTGGTTCAAATAATTATTCTTCGAATCGCTTCCCCAGGCTGCCGTTTCATAAATGCCCGATTGGCTAACGATTTTGCCCAAAAGCAGTTCTATTGCTTTTTTGCCGGCATTGATGTTTTCTGTTCGGTTACCAATATTTCCGCCTAAACATAAAAAAGCTACATTCATAATAATCTTTAATAGTAAAACTCTTTATTCTTTACCTTTAATCAAATTACAAATATAGAGTATTATGAAACAGTTTTTTGGAGCATTTTTCGGGTCAGTGATAGGAATTATTTTGGCTACAATTATAGCAGTAGTTATGGTAGTGGGAGTGGTAAAATCTAGCTTTGGAGGGCCTGATACAAAAGATGAGGACGAAATTTCAACCGCAAAAGAAAATACTATTTTAAAGTTAGAGCTTGATGGACCAATTATTGACCGTGAAAAAGAAAATCCTTTTAAAGAACTTGGCGAGTTAGCCTCCTTTGCAGATAAAGGCGGCATCGGCTTAAATGTAATGCTTGATAAGATAAATAAAGCTAAGACCGACGATAAAATAAAAGGTATTTATTTGTATTCCAAACATCTTGAGGCAGGCTTTGCAAATATTGAAGAATTAAGAAATGCCTTAGAAGATTTTAAAAAGTCAGGAAAATTTATTTATAGCTACGCCGAATTTTACGGCCAAAAAGAATATTACCTGGTTTCGGTTGCTGATAAGATCTACTTAAACCCGCAAGGCGACCTTGATTGGAAGGGATTAAGCATGAGCCTGATGTTCTTCAAAAATGCATTTGAAAAATTGGGTGTAGAGGTACAGGTTTTCCGTCATGGAAAATTTAAAAGCGCTGTTGAACCTTTTTTGTTGGATAAAATGAGTGCCTCAAACAGGATCCAGTCTGAAACATTTTTAAACAGTATCTGGAACACCATGCTGGCACAGATCGCAAAAGACAGAAAAATTTCTGTTGAAGAGCTTAATAAAATGGCAAACACTTTACAGATCCGCTTTCCGGAAGATGCCGTTGGTAAATTGGTTGATGCGGCCATTTATGAAGACGAAGTGATTGCAGAGCTTAAAAAGAAAGTTGGCGTTGCCGTAAAGGATAAATTAAATTTATTAGAGTTTGAAAAATATGAGCCAAAAGATAAAAAAGTAGTAGCAAAAGATGCCCAAAAAATTGCAATTATATATGCCAGCGGAAGTATTTCGAGTGGTGATGGAGGCGATGACGAGATTGGTAGCGATGCATTGGCAAGAACAATTAAAGAAGCACGTCTGAATGATAAAATAAAAGCAATTGTATTACGTGTTAACTCGCCGGGCGGCAGCGCTTTAGCCAGTGATGTAATTTGGAGAGAAGTAGTTCTTGCAAAAAAAGAAAAACCGGTGATTGTAAGTATGGGTAATTTGGCGGCCAGCGGTGGTTATTACATTAGCTGTGCTGCCGATCATATCTTCGCGCAGCCGAATACTATTACCGGTTCTATTGGTGTTTTTGGTTTAATTCCAAACATTCAAAAAGCTTTGGATCAAAAATTAGGAATTACGGTAGATACTGTAAACACTAACCTTCACAGTGATGTGGGTGGTGCTTTAAGATCTGTTTCTGCATCTGAATATGATTATATTCAAGGCGGAGTTGAAAGGGTGTACGATATATTTACCAAGCGTGTTGCTGAAGGTCGTAAGATGAGCCAGGCAGATGTGGATAGTATTGGTCAGGGTCGCGTGTGGACAGGTTCTGACGCCTTAAAGATAAATTTGGTGGATGAATTGGGAGGATTAAATGATGCCATAGCTTATGCTGTGAAAAAAGCAAAATTAACTGATTACAAATTGGTTGAGTTGCCAAAACAAAAAAGCCCGTTTGATGCTTTTTTAGGTAAGAAGGAATCCGAGCTGGAATCGCGCCTGATAAAAAAGAACCTTGGTATTTCTTACACTTATTTCAAACAACTACAAAAAATAGTAAATGTTAAGGGTATTCAAGCCCGTTTACCTTTTGAAATGCTTGTAGAATAAGGGTTTAGCTACAAAAAAGCATCGTTTTGGCAGCTTAATAAGAAAATTTTGATTTTAGTTTAAACTACCTTATATTTATGTGTTTTAACTTTAAAATTGGACACACCTACCTTAAATAATTCTACCGCTGAGATCGATGAATTAAATGCAACCGCATGGAGTTTAAATCGTGAAAATGCTGTAAAATCAATTGAATTGGCTACCCGAGCTCTCGAAAACTCTGTTGCAGCGAATTATACACTTGGTATTGCCTGTGCAAAAAAAACCCTTGGCGCCTGTCATGTATGGACTTCCAAAAATGAAGACGCTGCCAATTATTGTTTTGAGGCCATTGCTTTATTCCAGAGTTTAAAAGATAAAAAACACGAAGCAGAGACTACTTATATTTTAGGGAGCAACTTTTTCTACCTTTCTGATTACGATACGTCTATTAAATATTATAAAAAAAGTTACGATCTAAGTACCGAGATAAATTTTGAGTTTGGAATGGCTGATGGCTTAAATGGCATGGGCACCGTGTATTACACCATCGAACAGAATGAGAGTGCTTTGGATGTACTTACCAAAAGCGAAAAGATTTGCCGTAAGTACGACCTTAAGAGTATTTTAATTAAAGTATTGGATGGTCTTGGCGAGACCCAATACAATTTAAAAGAATACAATAAAGCACTTGACTATTATAACGATTGTTTAAGTATTATTGCAGAACTAACCGGTAATTTCAGGGTGGCAGCTTTTGCTTTAGATGGCCTGGGAAGAGCTTATACCGGCTTAAAACAATTTGATAAAGCTTTAGAAAAATTCGATCAGAGTTTAAAGATCCGTAAGGACATTGATTTTAAATTTGGTGTAGCCACCACATTAAATAATATTGGCAAATTATATATTCAAAAGAAAGATAATGCCAATGCCATTAAAAACTTAATCGAAGCTTACGAGCTGGCTGTTCAGATACATAGTAAAGAAGCGGCTTTTCAGGCAAGCGAAAAATTAGCTGAGCTCTTTGAGCAGCAAAAGAATTCTGCTGATGCTTTAAAATATTACAAGGTTTTTCACCAGGCTAAAGAAGATGTGCGTAATCACAAAAGCGCACAATTATCAAAAAGTTTAGAGCTTCAAAATAAAGTACTTCAATCACAAGCCGAAAAAGCGATACTTGAAGAACGCGCCAAAGAACTTGAGAATTTCTCAGACAGTTTGGTATTAATGCGTGAAGTAGGGCAAAAGATCATTTCAAACTTATCGGTTGCAACCATCGTAAACACTGTTTACAAAAGCGTTAACGAGTTAATGGATGCCACCGGTTTTGGTATTGCCATTTACCAGCAGGAAGATAATACCATTGTCTATCCGTTATATATAGAAGGTGAAGACCGTTTTGAGAATATTAAATATGAGTTGAACGAGGACGATCGTTTAACTACCATTTGTTTTAAACAGGGCCGCGAGATCGTTATTAACGATTATGAAAACGAGATCTCAGATTACCTTACAACTACCAACACTACGCCTAAGGCAGGAAAGCATGTATCATCGCTCATTTATCTTCCGCTAAGGAATAAAGAAGTGCTTTTAGGTGTAATGACCGTGCAAAGCTTTAATAAAAATGCTTACGGTAAATATCAGGTAAATATTTTTAAAAACCTTGCCACCTACACAGCTATTGCATTAGAGAATGCAAAGATGTACGAAGAGCAGGAACTTAAAGTTGCCGAAAGAACCAAAGAGTTAGTTAAAAGTAAAGAAGAAATTGAAAAGACCTACGAGAACAATAAAAAGTTAAGCGAGATAGGTAAAGAAATTACATCGAGCTTAAACCTTGGTAAGATCTTTAAAAAATTACATGCATCCATTAAAGAAATTATGGAAGCCGATTGTTTTGGTGTACGTCTTTACCGCCCTGATATTGGTGCTGTAGAATATAAATACGAAATAGAGAATGGTGTGTTAGATCAGGATGTGGCCACCATTCCTTTAACCGATGAAAACAACTATACGGTTTGGTGTGTTAAGAACCGGAAAGATATTTTCCTGAATGATAACGTTAACGAATATCAAAAATACGTTAAAGAAATACGTGTAGTAGCAGGTTCAATGCCAAACTCATTATTGTTCACGCCAATGATGTTGGGTGAGAAAATTATTGGCGTTATTACTGTTCAGAGTTTTAAAAAATTCGCTTACCAATCGCACCACATTGATATTTTACGAACTCTCGGAACATATACTGCTATTGCTTTAGAGAATGCTTATCTCTATGAACACATGGAGGATAAGGTAAAAGACCGTACTAAGGAAATTGTAAAACAAAAAGAAGAAATAGAAAAAACCTTTGAGAATACACGTTTGGTGAGTGAGATCGGAAAAGAGATCTCAACTACTTTCTCAATAGAAGATATTATTGGTAAGGTATATAACAGCATTAATAAATTAATGGATGCTACCATGTTTGGTATTGGTATTTACGATCCGGCAGTTAAGCGTATTAATTTTAGTGGTGTGTTAGAGGAGGGTGAAGTGCTGGAAGATTATTTTTATGATCTGACAGATGTAGCACGTCCAGCAGTACTGTGTTTTACAAATCAAGAAGATTATGTGATCCACAATTTTACCGAAGAGTTTGTAAAGACGAATAAGATCCTTAACCGTCACTCTTTGCCGGGCCGGAATACAGAATCTATCATATACATCCCGCTTACACAAAACAAGAAAAAAATAGGTGTAATAACGGTGCAAAGTTTTAAGCCACATGTTTATAGCGATTATCATTTACAATTAATTAAATCTGTGGCAACATATGCTGCCATTGCCATTGATAATGCCTCGCTTTATACCAACATGGAAACACGTGTTGAAGAAAGAACTGAGGAAATAGAAAAAAATTATAACGATACTCGTTTGTTGGGTGAGATAGCAAAAGAGATAAGTTCATCTCTTTCTATTGACACCATTATTGCTTCGGTTTACAAAAACATTCACCGTTTAATGAAAGCCGATAGTTTTGGTATCGCCATTTTTGATCCAAAAAATTATACTTTAGAATTTAATGGTTTTAGAGAGAACAATGAGATCCTTCCTAATTTCCAGGTAGATGTTACGGATCTTAATCGCTTAGGTGCTATTTGTTTTCATAATAAAAAAGAAATTATTATTAACGATTTTTATACCGAACATTCTAAATTCGTTACTTTAGAAATGGTGCCCACTTATGGTAAAGCAACTGCTTCTATTATTTACTTGCCATTGTATTCTAAAAGCGAAGTAATAGGTGTTATTACCGTACAAAGTTTAGAAAAAAATTCTTACACCGATTATCATGTAAGCCTCCTTAAAAATTTAGTCGTATCTATTGGTATTGCCTTAGATAATGCCAATTTATATCAGAACCTCGAAGAAAAAGTAAACGAGCGTACGCTTGAAGTTGTAAAACAAAAAGAAGAGATCGTAAAAACTTACGAGAACACGCGCTTGGTGAGCGAGATCGGAAAAGAAATATCAAGTACGTTTTCTATAGAAGATATTATTGCGAAAGTTTATAAAAATGTAAATAAATTAATGGATGCCACCGTTTTCGGAATTGGTATTTATGATGAAGAAAAAAATAATATTGTTTTTGAAGGTGTAATTGAGAGAAGTGAAAAACTGAACGTGTTCTCATACTCTTTAACAGAAACGCACCGCCCGGCTATAAAATGTTTTACAGAGCAAAAAGATTATCTCATAAATAATTATGCACGTGATTTTAAGGAAACCAAAGTTTCTGCAAAGCAGGGCGAGTTGCCCGAAGGAATTATGTATGTGCCAATTACACAAGGCTCTAAAAAAATTGGTGTTATAACAGTACAAAGTTTTAAGGCCAACATTTATACAGATTATCATTTACAATTGTTAAAAAGCCTGGCGTTATACACTGCTATTGCATTAGATAATGCCTCGTTATACAATAACCTTGAGGTTCGGGTAAAAGAAAGAACCGAAGAAATTCGTATTGCATACGAAAACACGCGTTTGTTAAGTCAGATCGCCGAAGATATCAGCTCATCCTTGTCAGTAGAAACCATTAACAGTAAAGTTTATGAAAATGTCAATAAACTCATGGATGCTACGATGTTTGGTATTGGCCTTCATAACCCATTAAATAACCATTTAGAGTTTAAGGGTTTTATGGAGAACAATCAGGCCATGGAAGCTTTTTCATATCTGTCAAACGACCCAAACCGTCTCGCTGCACAATGTTTTACCAACAAAAAAGAAATTTTCATTAACGATTATTCTGTTGAGTATAAAAAATATATTGAAGGTATGCAGGTGCCTGTCTCCGGTAAAGATTCCGCCTCTATTATTTACATTCCAATTTTCTCAAAAGAAGTTGCTATTGGGGTTTTAACCGTTCAAAGTTTTGAGAAAAATGTTTATACCGAATATCAATTTAATATCTTAAAAACATTAGCGGTATCTGTTGGTATTGCTTTAGATAACGCTAACCTCTATCAAAACCTTGAAGAGAAAGTAAATGTTAGAACGATGGAGGTAAATAAACAAAAAGCCATCATCGAAGAAAAGAATAAAGACATTACCGATAGTATACGTTACGCGAAAAAAATTCAACAAGCCATTGCGCCAAATATTGATGAGTTTAATAAAAATTTTGTTGACTCTTTTATTTTATACAAACCAAAAGATATTGTTTCCGGCGATTTTTATTGGTTCGAACATTTTGGAGATACTACCATTTTTGCGGCTGCCGATTGCACGGGTCACGGTGTGCCTGGAGCCTTTATGTCGCTTATTTGCAGCGATATAATGTACAAGGTAATTAACGATCAAAAAATTACAAGCCCTGCAAAAGCCTTAAAAGGTATCGACGAAAAACTTGTTCAGTTAATTAAAAAGAGTTCAGAAGCTGCAGCAAATGATGGAATGGATATTGCATTGTGCGCTTATTCTAAAAATGACAATATTTTAAATTACGCCGGTGCACACCGTCCGCTTTTAATAATACGCGGTAACGAGATATTGGAATACAAAGCTAATAAATTCTCAATTGGTGGCCATTCTACCGATGGAAAACATTTTGATCTTAACGAGATCGAAGTTTTTCCGGGAGATCAGATTTATTTAGTAACTGATGGTTATGCCGACCAGTTTGGCGGAGATAAAGGAAAGAAATTTAAATTCAAAAATTTAAAAGAGCTTATTTTAGCAAACTCAAATAAACCAATGCATCAACAAAAGATCGTTATCGATCAGGCTTTCGAATCATGGAAAGGCGCCCTTGAGCAAGTAGATGATGTGTGTTTGATCGGAGTTAAAATATAAATACCTGCTAAGTAGCCTTAAACTGTACCATGATAAAAAAAATTCTGCTTTCAGCCTCTAATTCAGGCGTAAATGCAAACCAAACAATTTTTTTTACAGATAAATTAATTGCAAGAAATCATTTTGCCCTCATCTGTGCCGTTTTTTCTACTGTTTATTTATTTTATTTTTTAAAAAACGATTTTTTTATAGGCTCTATTTGTATTTCAATAAGCATTACATTTTTCGTCTTATCTATTATTTGTAATTATCTTGAATACTATTCGCTTTCAAAAACAATTATCATTCTTGTTACTAACTTTTCGGTGTTATTTACATCTATGCTTTTTGGTTTTAATTCAGGTTTTCATATTTATCTTCTAACATCACCATTAATAACATTTATGTTGTTTGAACCAAAACAACGTCTGATAATTTTTTTATCAATTTTAAGTTATTGCCTAAATTTCTTCGCTTTGATATTGTTGTATAAATATTACAATTTCGAATCTCCAATAGTTCAACCGGAGCAAAGCAATATAATGTATCTTCTTAATTTTACTTTTACCATCTTTATAATCATTACATTATTGTTTTATTATTCATATAACAATTTAAACGTTAATATGCTTCTAAATAAAAAGAACGAGGTATTACTGGATCAACAAACTATTCTTAAAAACGAAATCTCTATCCGTGAAAGAGCAGAGACTGAGCTGGTGTCTCTTCTTGCGGACAAAAGTCTTTTACTCAAAGAAATTAATCATCGTGTAAAAAATAACCTAGCAATAATATCCGCGCTGCTTGAGTTAGAAAACACTTATACAAATGATAGCACGTTAAATAATGCAATTAAAGATAGTAATAACAGAATTAAAGCAATTGCTTTATTACACGAACAGCAATATCAGGATAAGAACACAGGTAATGTAAATATAAGTGAGTATTTAAAACTACTTAAACAAAATATAATTAATACATATAGTATTAAAAATAAAGATATCGAGATCAATTGTAATGTTGATGAGGTTTTTCTTGCAAGTGATGTAGCACTTCCAATTGCATTAATGTTAAATGAACTTATTGTTGGTTCGGTAAAGCATTACAATCTGTATTCTAAAAATAAAACAATATTTATTGAGCTTAAAAATCTCAAAAATACTGTAACCATTCTTTATACCGATAACTTTTTAAGAGACGAACATTTTATAAATAATTATTATAAATCGTATGCCTTTAATCTTATTGATTCACTTTCATCACAGTTAAACGGAGTTAGTAGTTTTAATTTACAAGAAGGAATGAGTTTTAAGTTGACATTTTATGGTTAAAAATATCTTTATTGTTGAAGACGAAGGAATATTAGTTCTCGTGAATACAATGTTAATACATGAACTGGGTCATAAAGTAGTTGGAAAATCTAATAATGGATTAGATGCAATACAATTGATCAAAAAACTAAAGCCAGATATTATTTTAATGGATATAAAAATAAAAGGAGATTTGGATGGGATAGATACAATGAAAGAGATAGAAAAATTTGCTAATACAGCCGTAATATACATTACCGGTAACTCAGATGCAGAAACACTTGCAAGGGCTAAGGGTACAAATATGCGGTCTTTTTTAATAAAGCCAATTAATATAGAAATGTTAAGAGAGGCGCTTGACAACTAAATTCTAAAATTTAATATTCAAAAATAATTATTTTTGAAGAATATTTTTTATTTTTTGAGATATTCTGTTGCGACTTTTATTATATCTAAAATCTTTTTATTCCATAGCCTTCTTTAAATGTAATATGTAAAATACTCGTATTTCATATTAGTAATAAAAAATAATTTAATTAAAAGAAGAATTAACGAATATTAAATAAAAACTTATTTTATTTAAAAAGGTATCTATTTTATTAAAATAATTAATTCAAAATAAGAATCATTATTATTCTAACTCGAACAAAACTCACAGCTTCCATCACCGTTATCGTTAGCAATTTCAAGCATTTTCTTTTGAGCTTCGGCTTCAATTTGTTCTGGTGTCCAATCAGGATTGGCGATTTTAATAAGCGACTTAATAAAGTTGCTGTTTGGCGGAAGGGTTTGTGAGTTTTGCATATATTAAAGTTACTAAATGCAAAACCCAAATAAAATAGAGATAACAGTTTTTATATAGTGTTTTATAAACAGCAAAAAGTGAGAACCATGTTAAAACGAGAAAGAAAATCCTTCTCCAAAGGAGAAGGATTTAGGATGAGGCTTGAACAATTGGAATGCCAGTATCACTTTTTCACCCACTCCAAAGGTGAGGCAATCAATTATTTTTTCGCTTTTTGCATGGGATTTTCTCCTGTACTTTGACCGCGTGTTTTAGCAGCTTTGGCTTTAAACAGGTCGAACTTGCTTATTTCCGGTTTTACATTCCAGGCATTATTACGTTCGTTAATATCGCAGGTCTCGCGCATTGGATCTAAAATAATGCTGGCCACTTTTTTATTTTTCATAAAGGTTTTAGTCACTTCATATTCATTCTTGCGCCAAACATAAGCCCCAATACGTTCAACCTCGCTACTACCATCGGTATAATTAAATTCTATAATTAAAGGAGAAACCAAACCGCCTCTATTTTTAAATCTTATTTCATAAATAAATTTGTTGGCATACTTTGCTAACGCAGTATCGCTTATTGGTTCTATCTCATCAAAACGGTTCTTTACCTCTTTTGTTATTTCTGTTGGTTTGTAGTGGTAATAAAAATCACGCAATGTTGTATCCTTATCTACTAAAGAAACTAAACCACTTTCTTTATTGCGCAGTTGTGTAATAAACACAAACTCTTTTTGCTTTGGGTAGGTGTATATGGTATCAAATAATACGGGAATCTTATTTCCTTTTGTTACTGTAAATGCTTTTACCGTATCAATAGCAATATCCACCGGTTCAATATCGTAGAACCAGCCTCTCCAAAACCAGTCTAGGTCTACTGCGCTGGCATCTTCCATGCTCCTGAAAAAATCTGCAGGCTCAGGATGTTTAAATGCCCAGCGGGTACAATATTGTTTAAAAGCAAAATCAAATAACTCTCGGCCCATTACTGTTTCACGTAAGATATTTAATGCTGTTGCGGGTTTACCGTATGCATTAGGACCAAAACCAATAATATTTTCGCTGTTGGTCATAATTGGTTCTAATTGACTTTTTGGTAAACGCATATAGTCGGTCATTTTATGCGCAGGTCCGCGTTGCGAAGGATAGTTAGAATCAAATTCCTGCTCCGTTAAAAATTGCACAAAGGTATTTAAACCCTCATCTAACCAACTCCATTGGCGTTCGTCAGAGTTAATGATCATCGGAAAAAAGTTGTGGCCGACCTCATGTATAATAACTAAGATCATTCCATTTTTTGATCCTTCAGTGTAGGTTCCGTCTTTTTCTGTTCTTCCAAAATTAAAACAGATCATTGGATATTCCATGCCATTGGCGGCTTCTATACTTTGCGCCACAGGGTAAGGATAAGGAATAGTATATTTTGAATAGGTTTTAATTGTATGTGCTACCACTTTGGTAGAATACTTTCGGTACAAACCATATGCCTCTTTACCATAAAAACTCATGCACATTACTTTTTTGCCTTCTACATTTACAGGCATGGCATCCCAGCAATATTTGCGGGAAGAACCCCATGCAAAATCGCGTACACTATCTGCTTTAAAAATAAATGTTTTTGTTTTTTGTGCAGCTGCACCTGTGGCACCGGATTTTTCTGCTTCAATAGCGTCTGCCAATAAACCAATTTCTAAAGGTTCTGTAGCTGTTTGTGCTTTTTGCCAGCGACCAAATTGTGCGGGCGTTAAAACCTGCTGGTAGTTTTGGCATTCGCCGGTAGAACAAACCAAATGGTCTGAAGGAACTGTCATTTTTACTTTAAAATTCCCAAAAGCTAAAGCAAATTCACCGCGACCGGTAAATTGTTTATTTTGCCAGCCATGAAAATCGCTGTACACACATAAGCGCGGATACCACTGTGTTAATGTAAATAAATAATTACCATCCTCAGGAAAATATTCGTAGCCTCCGCGTCCGCCAAAAAGTGTACGGTTTATCATTTTATAATGCCACTTTACAATAAATTTTGTTTTTGCTTTTGATGCCAATGCTTTTGGAAGATCAATACGCATCATGGTTCCATTAATTATATATTTTAAGGCTTTACCTAAATCATCAGTTACACCGTCAATTTTATCGCCCAGACCGGCTAAATTTTCTTTTGTTTGCAGACCTTTAATATTTTGTTCGGTAATAGGCTCAAATAATTTATTCTCGTCAAAATAATTTACTTCGTTGGTTGGGTCGTGTTGGTTCTCGTCTAATTGTAACCAAATGTAATTTAAAACGTCGGGCGAATTGTTTGAATATGTAACTGTTTCTGTTCCAATAATCGAAAGATTTTTTTCATCAAGCTTTACATCAATATCGTAATCGGCTTTTTGCTGCCAATATTTATTACCCGGCGCACCGGATGCAGTACGATATTCATTTGGAGTTGGTAGAATGGTTCCTAATTGTTCAAATCGGTTACCGTGATTGGATTGCGGATTGTTATGAATGTTTTGTGCAACCGAAACAAAAGCGAATAGAATTAAAAAAAATCCGAAAATTGTTTTGGTGTTATTTTTTAAGCAATTATACATAAGTGAAGATTTAAATACGAGGATAAATTTATAAGTTTAATTCAAGGCAAACAACCCCCATTTGGGGGGAAATCGAGACAAATTAGCTGCAAAGGATATTTAACCATATAGTTTTCAAAGAGAAAAGCAAAATTTAAAAATAGAACATAGTATTTTCTTCGCTTTGCGAAGAAAATTATGCGAACCTCTTGGCGGTTAGTGAGCCTTTTTTTATGTGGTTAAAATTTAGCTTAACTTTGATCTCAATTATGTTAAAAACGAATAATTTTAAATTTTTAATATGCCTCTCAGTATTTTTTCTGTCGGCCTTTACGCATCCTTATTATTTGGGGGTTACAGATCTGGTTTATAATGTCAAAGAAAAAAACCTGCAGGGCTCTGTAAAGCTTTTTACCAACGATCTTGAGGGCGCCTTAAAAAAGGCACACAATAATACTATCGACCTTATTAATGTAAAAAATAAAGAAGCAGTAACTATTATCTTATCTGATTATTTAAAAAAACATTTTGAGTTGAAGGTAAATGATAAAAAAACCAGCTATAAATTAATTGGTTTTGAAAGAGAAGAAGAATCTGTTTTAATGTATATAGAATTTGAGAAAACTGAAACGCCAAAAGAAGTGGATGTAGACAATACCTTACTATATGATCACTTAAAAGAGCAAATAAATATTGTTGAGATAGAGGTAAATAATTCCAAAAAAAGCCTCAAATGCACCAATCCCGAAAAAAGCTTCAAATTTCAGTTTTTGGATCAATAAATTAACATTCCCCGAATAATGTAGTGATTTCCCCACAAAAAAGCCTTAAAAAAGCTAATTGTTAATAACTTTTACCCCAAAAGGGGAACGTTGGGTTTGCTTTTCTCGTTAAAAAATTAATCTTTGCAAATCTTCTTTAATCATGAAAAGGCTATTCGTCATATTATCAATAACTTGCTTGGGTTTTTTTAACCTAAATGCAAACCGTTATTCGTATGGAGATGATAAGAACAAACCAGGAGACGACAAAAAGAACAAAATAAAGCGTGACGATACTACCAGGTTTGTTGTTAATAACCAAAATATTTTAGAGGGTGATGAAGAAAGCCCGGATACGGCTCAGATCCTTTTTCCAAGCCACGACCTTTATGCTACCTGGGATACCTTATCTGCCCACCCATATAATTTTAATGAGTGTTTTAAAGTCGACTCTGTTGTAATTCAATTAACTAACATGGGAGACGGTGGTTTTGCCATGCCGATTAAAGGACCATTGACCAGCGTTTTTGGCTGGAGAAGATACCGCCCGCATTACGGCACTGATATTGATATTGAGACCGGAGACCAGATAGTTTCTGCATTTGATGGCATGGTTAGATTTGCCAAATATTGCCAGGGTTATGGTAACTGTGTTATAATAAGACATAATAATGGATTGGAAACTGTTTACGGTCACCTTTCAAAATTATTGGTAGAGCCGGGACAAAAAGTAACTGCCGGCGATCTTATAGCTTTAGGTGGAAACACCGGACGCTCAAGCGGAAGCCATTTACATTTCGAATTCCGTTATTTAGGCCAGGCTTTGGATACGGAAGATTTTATTGATTACGAAAAAGGTACTTTAAAAGACTATTGCTTTACCTTACGCAAAGCCGATGTTGAAAATAAATACGATCTAAGAGCTTTACATACCCGTCATAAAAGAGACATTGGTTATGCAAGAGCTACTAAAGGTGGAAAATATACAGGCCCTGCAGCTAAGAATGGTATTTACTTTGTACGTAATGGCGATAATTTAGGCAAGATAGCTAAGCGCAATCATACAACCATTAAATCTTTGTGTAAGAAAAATCGTTTAAAAGAAAGTACAGTTTTAAGGATTGGCCAGAAAATTAAAATTTAATTTCGCAGCCGGGTAAAAGAATCTTTAGTTTTTCTATTTCTTCTTTATCCATTGGATTCCCCCTCAAGTCAAGTAAAGTCAAATTCTCTAACTGAGAAATGCTGTCCGGTAGTTTGGTAATTTTGTTACCTCTAAGCGAAATAAGGCGCAATTTTTGTGCTTTATAGATGTCAAATGGAATTGTAGCTAAAGGATTATTCTCTATGATTAAAATTTCCAGATTTTGAAAACGCTCAAAGTGTTTGGTTAAATAATGTGTGTTGGTGTTTGAGAGATTCAAAAAATTTAATGTAGTAACCTTAAAAAGCTGTTTTGGGAAGCTATCCATAACGCAATTCTCAATACTGACATCTTTTAAATTCTTTAAAAAATTTAAAGTAGTAGGTAAACTTAAAGTATCATCGGTATTTCCAAACTTAAACGATTGCAGTTTATTTAAAAATGCAATTTGTGCAGGTATGCTGTCAATTTTTGTATGCTGCAATTCAAGATAGTATAACAAACCAAATGGTCTTAGATTAGGGGGGAAGGCGGTGAGCTTATTGTTATAAGAAGCAAAATAAACAAGGTTGGTAAGGTTTTCAAAATCTTTTGGGTAATCAGTAAGCTCATTGCTACCCAGTTTTAAAGCCTGTAGGTCTTTTAACTTGTGGAGTTTTTCGTAAGCTTTGGGTTCAATTTTTTTGTAACTAAGATCAAGTTTGTAAACTCTTGTTTCAACTTTTAATGCTTCTTTAAGATCGGTATATACAACGCAGCCTGCCGGACCGTATTTATCAAATTCTTTTTGTCCAATTAAATTAAGAGACACAAAACATAAAAGAAGTATTTTAATTTTTGACAAGCTCACAAAAAATGGGGTTTATTTACGGCTCAAATTAATGATAATTATTAAATATCTCCCAACTGTTTTCGTAACACTTATGAAGTTCTTCTTTATTTAAATTAAGTTGAATGTTATTTGTATCGGCAAAAAGCTCAAGGCTTTCAGTAGGAACGTTACCTGTAAGGGCATCTGACGCCATGGGGCAACCGCCAAAACCATGAATGGCCACATCAAAACTACGACAGCCACTTTTATAGGCAGCCTCTATTTTTCCCGGCGCCTGTAATTGCGTAGAATGTAAATGAGCTGCAAACTCAACCGTTTTTAGTTCAGGAATTAAAGAAGAAAATAATTGTGTAATACTTTCAGGATTAGAAGAGCCTGTAGTATCGGCAAGCGCCAGGTTATTAATGCCAAGTTGATTCAGTTTTTTGCACCAGTCAATGGCAATATCGGCATGCCACTCATCGCCATATGGATTGCCAAATGCCATTGAAATGTACACCAATAATTTTTTATTGGCCTTTAAGCAAAGGTTCTGGATCTCTTCCACACGGATCAGAGATTCCTGAATGCTTGAATTGGCATTACGCTGCTGAAAGGTTTCTGAAATAGAGAATGGAAAACCCAGATAAGTGATCTCGTTAAACTGTAAAGCATCTTCAGCACCGCGTTTGTTGGCAATAATGGCCAGTAATTTTGAATTGGTCTTTGAAAGATCCAGTTTTTTTAAAACCTCTCCTGTATCCTGCATTTGTGGGATGGCCTTGGGCGATACAAAACTTCCAAAGTCTATTGTATCAAAACCAACTTTTAATAATTGGTTAATATAGTTTGCTTTTAAGTCTGCTGGGATTAGTTGTTTTATTCCTTGCATGGCATCGCGTGGGCATTCGGTTATTTTAATCATTGGCACTTAAATTTCTAAAGTTATAATCAATAAGAGAATCTTTTAGAACTGTTTTGGTAATATTTTTTGTGGCACTATCAATGGTCATGATCAAATTTAACCGGAAGGTCATAATTTTACCTTCGGTATTTGAACTAATAAAATGCGCTAAATAGCTCTTGTTCTTTTTAGTGTAATAGATCGACTTGTCTGCAACATCATAGGTCTTTTTAATACTTTCTTTATTGCGAATGCTGCTATCGACCCTGTTTAAAAAAGAATTTTCTTTATCCAACTGGTCAAATAAGCCTAATGAAAGATCTTTATGATAATACTTGTTCAATTTATAAAGGCTCTCATCGTTAAAAGTAGAAATGCTATCGTCCAGGCGTTCGCTAACAATACAGCCTGCCGCATAAACAAAATCAATTCTATACCTTTTGCCAATAATATCTAATGCATTGCTATACATAATTGGTGGAGGTGGCCCGGATAATAAGATTGTAAATGTTTCATTTGCCGATAAAATGGTTGAGTCTGATACGAGAGCATCTTTTTTTTCAACAGGGGTTTCAATATTACTGCAGGAAGCAAATAAAAGCACCAATAAAATGGTTAAAGAAATTATTTTACTTTTTAAGTAAAGCATTATTTATATCACTTATTAATTTTGGCCCTTTATAAATAAAACCGGTATAAAGCTGCACAAGATCAGCCCCGGCATTTATTTTTTCAATGGCGTCTTCTGCACTGTGTATTCCGCCCACACCCATTATCGGAAAAGCATTGTTAGATCTTTGTTTTAAATAACGGATCACTTCGGTACTTCGTTTGGTTAAAGGCAAACCGCTTAAGCCCCCGGCTCCAAAACTCTCAAGTTCAGCGGCGGTATAATTCAAGCCTTCGCGGCTAATAGTAGTGTTTGTAGCTATAACCCCGGCAATTTTGGTTTGTTTTACAATATCAATAATATCATCAAGCTGTGTATTAGTAAGATCGGGCGCTATTTTTAAAAGAATAGGTTTTGGTTTTTGTCTCTTAAGGTTGAGGATTTGCAGGGTGTTCAATAGATTGGTAAGGGGTTCTTTTTCCTGCAGGTCGCGTAAATTAGGTGTGTTTGGCGAAGAAACATTCACTACAAAATAATCTACCACCTCAAACAGCTCGTTAAAACAAATAATATAATCGTTAACGGCTTCCTCGTTGGGTGTGTTCTTGTTTTTGCCAATATTTCCACCAATAATAAGGCTGCTGTCTTTACGGTTCCTTAATCTTATAGCGGCTTCTACAACACCATGGTTATTAAAGCCCATTCTATTAATTAGGGCTTCGTTTTTTGGCAGTCTAAATAAACGGGGTTTTGGGTTTCCGGGTTGAGGTTTAGGGGTTACAGTGCCAATTTCAATAAAACCAAAGCCAAAATCGCCCAATTCATTAAAAGCAATGGCATCTTTATCTAAACCGGCGGCTAAACCTACCGGATTTCTAAAATTTAGGCCAAAAAGTTGCCTCGAAAGAGAGGGATGACGATTTATAGCACTTTTTTTAAAAAACAAGGAAAAACCCGGTAAAAACTTGCTAAATTTTAAGGCTGAAAACGTTAAATGGTGGGCGCTTTCGGGGTTTATTAAAAAAAGAAATGACTTTATTATTTTGTACATAAACTATGTAAATTTAAGGCAAATTACCGCTCATAACGACCTTCTTGTAGGAAATTTCACTAAAAAATTACGATTTTTTGGTTTTTTTGTATTTGATATTAAAAAAATTGTAGTTTTGCAAAGAATTTAAATTTAAACAAAAAACTAAAATGAAAAAAGTATTATCAATCGTTGCTGTAGCTGCTTTATCAGTTGCATTCGTAGCTTGCGGTCCTTCTAAAGAAGAAATCGAAAAACGCGAAAAAGAAAAACAAGATTCAATCGCTGCAGTAGAAAAATCTAAACAAGATTCTATCGCTGCTGCTGAAGCTGAGGCTGCTGTTGCTGCTGAAGCTGCTGCTGCTGCTGAAAAAGCAAAAGCTGATTCGATCCACATGGCTGATTCTTTAGCTCACGCTAAAGGTGGCAAAAAGAAATAATTGATAAAATAATTTCTTTAAAAGAACCCTTCCTGTATCAGGAGGGGTTTTTTGTTTTGGGTCTTATGAAACGCCTATGACGCAGATTGGTATGATTATCACTTATCTTTAAAGAAACAGATCATATTTGATCATACAGATCAGCGTTATTTGCGTCCTATTTTATAATGCTTTGCAAAAACTCAGTCAAACGATACGTTGCTAATGTATCTGTTTTGCAATAATTGATAAGCTCTTCTTTAATAAGCTCTCTTTCAACAGGGTTTGTTTCAAGCCTAAATTGGTCGTAATAAGCCATGGCTTCTAATCCTGAAGTAATTTTAGAATAATTAATATCATCAAGCAATACGCTTGAAGCGGTCTTTAACGAAAAATTAGTTTTAAAAGCGGGATGATAATAACTAAAATCCAGAAAAACATCAAACACATCTATAAACTTGTTTTTTAATGCTTCCAATTCAGGCTTTAATTCAAAAAATAATTTACTAAGGTTATTGATCACCATTTTTTCCATGGTGCCATCGTAAACCAAAATAGAATTAAATGTTTTGGTAGATTTAATCAACTCCTCGGCAAAATGTTTTCGTTCATCTTTTGTATAATCAATAAAAATATTCGAATGTGTGCTTCCATCAAAAAAACAAACCAGGTAAGGCAATTGCTCAAAAGGTTTTGTGCCATTTATTTTTGGAATGGCAGGCCCCCACATTTCCATATCCATAGCGGCCATGGGCAATTGTATCTTCGCTAAAAAGGCCGTAATTCTATCTTTGTCAATAATTGGTTTATTATCAAAATAAGCCTCCTTAATTTTATAAATAATGGCTTTGGTATCCTGCTCTTCGCCAATTTGATCAATTGTTCTTATGCCGCTGTTATACCATTCAAACAATTTTTCTTTATTTAATAGTGGTAAATGAAAAATGCTGTTATCGGCTACTGTATCTTTCCAGCAATTACCAAAATAATCGCAGGTATAAGGTTTAAAACACTGTGCGCCAATAGCAATGTTGGGGATCTTATTCTGTTCCAGCAACAATTGCGCTGCGCTTAATTGCGATTCAAAATAGGGAAGGTTCTTTTCACTTTCGGCCTTAACGCTGCGTTTTTTAAATAGTTGTTTAGGCTTTAATTCATTTTCAAAAATATAATCTTGGTTAAGTGTCACCAAAAACAGATCTTCCAGATTAGACAAAGCATTTTTTAGAACATAATATTGCAGGCAGGCATCTTTTAAATAGATCTCTGAAATTTTAAAAGAGCTTTTTACTTCATAGGCGGTATATTTTTCGTTCTCTAAACACAAAATATCCACCATTATTAAAGCACCGTTAAATGTAACGGTGGCCTCGTAAATAACCGGCATTTTATTTTCAATTAAAGTTAATGTTAAGGCTAGTGCCTCAGAAGAATTCTTTGTTTGTTTTGAAACGTCAATACCGCCCGGGAATAAAGCCTGCGCAAGATCGCCCACCTGATGCCCGCGGTTAAAGGTAAGTTGCTTATCAACGCTAACTTTGTCGCGTAAATAAGGGTGTCTTTTATAAAAGAAAAATGCCTTTTGACATTGTTCAAATTTTAAGTAAGCTGTTTTGCTTATCAGGTCAAGAGGGTTACTCATCAATTAATTACCATCGTCACAAAAACGAATTACACAAATTTATGGCCTTTTTGCAGAATTAAAACCATTTTTTAATTCTTAAAGAATCGTTAACTTCGGCTTCTTAAAAATAATTAAACCATGTCAACCACACCCGAAGGCCGCCAGATCATATTTAGTATGGTAAATGTATCAAAGATACATCCACCGCAAAAACAAGTTTTAAAAGATATTTATATTTCCTTTTATTATGGCGCCAAAATTGGTGTTTTAGGTTTAAATGGTTCCGGTAAATCATCTCTTCTTCGCATCATTGCCGGAATGGACAAGGATTATATTGGCGAGATTCACCAGTCGCCGGGCTACTCGGTTGGAATGTTAGAGCAAGAGCCAAAGCTTGATGAAACAAAAACCGTTATAGAAATTGTGCGCGAAGGCGTTCAAA
Organism: Bacteroidota bacterium; assembly: GCA_013697245.1. GTDB lineage: Bacteria > Bacteroidota > Bacteroidia > B-17B0 > Aurantibacillaceae > Aurantibacillus. The sequence goes on along the minus strand of JACCXH010000050.1, from coordinate 34,095 downwards.
AATATGTAGATATTTTAAATGAGTTTGAGGAAGTAAATAATAAGTTTGGTGACGAAGAGATCCTTAACGATCCGGATAAGATGGATAAGTTGATCAATCGTCAAGCGGTATTGCAGGAATTGATCGATCAGCACGATCTTTGGAATTTGGATAACCGTTTAGAACGTTCTATGGATGCTTTACGTTGTCCTGAGAGTAATGCCCAGGTTAAAGTATTATCCGGTGGCGAGCGCCGTCGCGTGGCTTTATGCCGCTTGTTGTTACAAGAACCGGATATTTTATTATTAGATGAGCCTACCAATCACTTGGATGCCGAGAGTGTGGATTGGTTAGAACAACATTTACAACAATACAAAGGTACTATCATTGCTGTAACCCACGATCGTTACTTCTTAGATAACGTGGCAGGCTGGATCTTAGAGTTGGACAGGGGAGAAGGCATTCCATGGAAAGGTAATTACAGCAGTTGGTTAGAGCAAAAAGGAGCGCGTTTAAAACAAGAAGAAAAAACAGAAAGCAAACGCCAAAAAGTGTTGGCACGTGAATTAGATTGGATCCGCCAGGGTGTTAAAGGACGTGGCGTGAAACAAAAAGCGCGTTTAAATAATTACGAAAAAATGATGGGCGAGGATGCTCGTGCAAAAGAAGATAACCTTGAGATCTTCATTCCTAACGGTCCGCGCCTTGGTAATGAAGTTATTGAAGCCAATGCAGTTTCAAAAGGATTTGGCGACAGGTTATTATACGAAGGTTTGAATTTTAAATTACCCCCTGCCGGAATTGTTGGTATTATTGGGCCAAATGGTGCCGGTAAAACAACGTTGTTCCGTATGATCATGGGCGAAGAAAAGCCAACCAGCGGCACATTTGCTGTTGGGCCTACGGTTAAGATCGCTTATGTTGATCAAAACCATAAAGAGTTGGACCCTAATAAAACAGTTTACGATGTTATTAGTGGTGGTCTTGATAATATTATATTGGGTGGCAAACCAATGAACTCAAGAGCATATATTTCGCGTTTTAATTTTGCCGGTAGCGACCAGGGTAAAAAGGTTTCAGTGCTTTCCGGTGGCGAGCGCAACCGCCTGCATTTGGCAATGGCCTTAAAAGAAGAAGGAAATGTTTTGTTATTAGATGAACCAACCAACGATTTAGATGTTAATACATTAAGAGCTTTGGAAGAAGGTTTGGAAAATTTTGCAGGTTGCGGTGTAATTATTAGTCACGATAGATGGTTCCTTGATCGCGTTTGTACGCATATTTTAGCTTTTGAAGGCGATAGTAGCGTATACTGGTTCGAAGGAGGCTATAGTGAGTATGAAGAGAATCGTAAAAAACGCTTAGGTAATGTGGAGCCAAAAAGACCGCGTTATAAAAAACTGGCGGTAAAATAATAAGGACCTTATTACAAGATAAAGTTGAAGATAAGCCCTCAATTACAAAAAAAAATATATATTTATACTTACTAAAAATATAACCTTATGAATAATTTTGACTCATCACGCATTTTAATCCCTGTTGATTTTAGCGAAACTTCGATGTTAGCTATTAAACACGGTGCATTTACAGCCCAGTTAACAAGAGGTAATGTGTATTTGCTACACGTAATAAATATTCAATTTTTTTCGCAGGATATGTTTCTGCCAACGGTAAGTGTGCATACACAAACCGATTTTGAGAAAATAGCACAAGAAAGATTATTACAATTAGGCGAACAGGTAAAATCAGAATATGGTGTAAATGTAGAATGCATTACTAAAATAGGCTCTCCAAACCGCGAAATAATTGATGTAGCTAAAGAGATAAAAGCAACTTTAATAGTTATGGGAACCCACGGTTACTCGGCTATAGAAGAGTTGGTAATTGGCAGCACCGCATTAAAAGTAATAACAAAATCGCCATGCCCAACAATGGCAATGAATAGTGATGCAGATCACAAAGGATACAATACAATATTATTACCTATTGATACAAGCGCCCACTCACGCCAAAAAGTAAATTATGCTATTGGCCTAGCAAAAAAATTCAGCGCATCGGTGCATGCAATTGCTTTGTTGGATCATAATGAGGAAACTGAAAAACCGGCAATGGAATTAATTTTACATCAAATTGATGTTATTGCCAAAAAAGAAGGCGTTTCTTATCATCACGATGTTATCTCTAATGTAAAAAACAGGGCAGTTTCTACAGTTAGTCATTCTGCTAAGATCGGTGCCGACCTTATCATCATTATGACAGACCAGGATGCTGAATTAAGTGGTTTCTTTTTAGGGCCATATTCGCAACAGGTTATTCATTTAAGTAAAGTGCCTGTAATTTGTATCAGGCCTGTAGCTTCTGACACTGACCTTAGTATTTTAAGCGGTACCAGCGGTATATAATCTTACTACGATTTAAATTCAACACATGAAAAAATTAACTTTATTATTTTTTGTACTTACTGCTGCCATAGGTTTTTCTCAAAAACAAGCTGAGGTTAGTTTGGATCTTTTAGATGGCAATGTCATTAAAGGAACCACAAGCCTTGCCGATATTGAATTGGTAACTGCTTTCGGGAAATTGCAAATTCCTGTTTCAAAAGTAAGTCATATCGAAATTGGTATTGGAAAAGACAATTCGGTAGCTGAAAAAGTGAAAAGTAATTTAAAGATCCTTTCTACCAGTACGGTTGAAGATACGCGTAAAGGTGCTTACAGCGATCTTGTAAAAATAGGTATCAAAGCCATTCCATTTATACAGGACTTTTATAATGATCCAAAAAATGTTTCCGGCGAAGATACTTACACAGGTGAGTTTACAATAGATAATGCCTTGGCTGAGATTCAGGCTGCCAGCAATATTTCCGGTGACCTTCCTAAAGAGGATATTCTTACTATTGATAACATTTATATTATGGGTGGGAATTATAATTTTACAAAACTGGATATTAAAACAGAATATGGCAGCCTAAGCGTGCCCAAAGAAAAAATTAAGACCATTGATATTACCGTTGCTACAGAGCCCGGATCGGGGGAATACACTTTTAAATTAAATGCTTCAAAACATATTAGCGGCAATACAAATGGCGGTTGGTTAAAAACAGGAGTTATGCTAAAAAATGGTCAGCGTTTTTCATTGCAATCCAATGGCGAAGTAACCATGGCCAGTTTAAGTAATTCAAAATATAAACCGGATGGTAGCAGTAAAGCTGAAACCGCTACAGAGTGGACAAAACCTTACGGAAGTACTGAAGAGTATGACGGGGGTAGTTACCCAAGTTACGGCCAGGTAGTTTACAGAATAGGCGAGAGTACTACAGAGAATTTAAAAGCTGGCGCCAAGTTTAACGGCACGGCTAAAAAAAGTGGTATGCTTTATATCGCTATCTACGAAACAGTTTACAATGCAGCTAATAAAGGCGGATACAATGTAAAGCTGACATTAGGAAAATAAATAAATGTTTCCTGGTTACAATACACACATTATTTTAAAAATAGACTGGAGTGAGTTAGACCTTTTTGGTCATGTTAACAATGTTGCTTTTTTTAAATACATCCAGGCTGCCAGGGTTAATTACTGCGAGTCTATCGGCTTAACTTCCATTAACGAAAAAAATAAATTAAGCTTCATTGTGGTATCAACCAACTGCACTTTTAAAATTCCTTTACAATATCCGGGTAGTGTAAAAATATATTCCAAGACCGAGTGGATCAAAAATTCAAGTTTCCAATTAGCACATTTGATTGTAGATGATAAAGAAAATGTGGTGGCCGAATCTTTAGATACGGTTGTGGTTTTTGATTATGATAAAAAAAGTAAAGTAAACATGAGCAATGAACTTAAAAAAACCATTGAAACCCTTGAGAATAGAGTTCTTTCATAAATAGTGCCAAGCATCAACCGATAAAGTATATTTGCTTCCAAGCTGTTAAAATTTAAAGGCTTTACTCTTTTAAAAACTAATCATAAATTGTGTAAAAATCGCCCTTTCACTAGAACACTATTCGCCTGTAAGCGTTAACTTTACAATTCAAAATTTTACTAAATTCTTATGCAATCAAAAATAGAACACGTTACTTGTTTGATAATTGGTTCGGGCCCTGCGGGTTATACTGCTGCCATATATGCTGCCCGTGCCGACCTTAAACCGGTATTATATACAGGCTTAACGCCAGGTGGCCAATTAACAGAAACAACAGAAGTAGATAATTTTCCGGGATACCCAAAAGGAATTACCGGTCCGGAATTAATGGAAGACCTTAAGGCCCAGGCAGAGCGCTTTGGCACACAGGTAAGATTTGGATTGGCTACAAAAGTGGATTTGAAATCTACTCCAAAAAAAGTGTGGATTGATGAAACAATAGAAATGACGGCCGATACAGTTATTATCTCAACAGGGGCAAGTGCTAAATGGATAGGGTTGGAGAACGAAACACGTTTGCGCATGAATGCCGGTGGTGTAAGTGCCTGTGCAGTTTGCGACGGTTTTTTCTTTAAAGGACAAGAAGTTGCTATTGTAGGTGCGGGTGATACTGCAGCAGAAGAGGCAACTTACCTTTCTAAACTTTGTAAAAAAGTTTACATGATTGTAAGAAGGGGTGAAATGCGCGCCAGTAAAGCTATGCAGCATCGCGTAAAAAATACGGCAAACATCGAAATTTTATGGAACTCCGAAACCGTTGATATACTTGGTAAAGACGCAGTAGAGGGTGTGGTAGTAAAAAATAGCGAGACAAGCGAGAACAGAACGTTAGATGTTACGGGCTTTTTTGTGGCTATTGGCCACAAGCCAAATACCGATATTTTTAAAGGCCAGTTAAATATGGATGATTTGGGTTATTTGACAATAATTCCGGGAAGTTCAAAAACTAATATTGAAGGCGTTTATGCTGTTGGCGATTGCGCCGATAAAACATATCGTCAGGCAGTAACCGCTGCCGGCAGCGGTTGCATGGGCGCATTAGATGCTGAACGTTATCTTGCGTCATCCGGCATACATTAATTTTCGTAAATACCGTAACGTTTAAGGGTTATTTAAACTCATAAAATAAGAGAATGGGTTTATTTTTTTGTAACCAATTAAATGTTTAAGTTTATATAGTAATATTCCTTTAGGATGAAGAGACTTTTTTACATACTTATTTTATTACCTTTTTTTACCTTTTCGCAAGCACAAAAAAAATACCCAACCTTACTTTGGAAAATTACCGGAAAAGATCTTAAAAAACCCTCTTACCTATATGGTACTATGCATGTAAGTAGCAGGCTGGCGTACCATTTATCTGAACAATTTTTTGAAGCACTAAAAAGTGTAGATGTAGTAGGTTTGGAAACAAACCCGGGCGATTGGTTAATAAATATGGAGAAGACAGGCGAGCTTGATCAGGCAAACCAAATAGTTGCCAGTAACAATTACAGAAAAGATTTTTACCGTTCTACGTTTATGGCCAGCTTTCCGGATAAGCGCGTATTGCAGGGAATATTAAGTTATGATCCGGATATCATAAACGGTTTACTGTATAGGCATAATCGCAGCAAAGAAAATTTTGAAGAAAACACTTATATCGATCTTTTTATTTATCAATCCGCCTCCAAACTAAATAAACAATTAATAAGCCTCGAAGATTTTGCTGCTTCTGAAATAAAAGCGCGACTTTCTGCTTTACCGGATAATGAATTGAACGAAGAAACTGATTCAGAAAATAGCAGCAATTTTTATTTTAACAGCCAAAAGATAGAAGATGCCTACCGCGATGGTAACTTGGATGTTTTGGATAGCTTAAGCAAAAAAACAAGTTCAAAGAACACTCAAAAATATTTGATCAACGATCGGAATGTTTTTTTTGTGAATACAATAGATTCGGTCTTAAGAACGAAGTCTTTGTTTAGTGGTGTAGGGGCGGCGCATTTACCGGGCGAAGATGGCGTTATAGAATTATTAAGGAAAAAAGGCTACACCGTTGAGCCGGTGTTTCCTAAGAATACAAAAAAGAGCGATGCCACGCGTGATGAATTAGATATAATGGTAAAGCCGGTTACCTTTCAAAAACAATTTTTGGGCGATTCTTCTATGGCAATGAATTTACCGGGTAAGTTAACGCAGATCGTAAATTTTGAAACTATCAAATATTATATCTATGCAGATATGACCAATGGTAGTTTTTATACTATTGCAAAATTAAAACATTTCGGTCCTTTATTTAACGTAAGCATTTCGCAAATGATGCAAAAAGTTGATAGTTTATTGTTTGAGAATATTCCTGGAAAAATAATCCTTAAAAAAGAGATCACTTCTAATAATGGTTTAAAAGGTTTTGAAGTTGTAAATAAAACCCGTCGCGGCGATGAACAGCATTACCAGATATTTTTCAATGATCTTGAAATGATCATGATCAAATTAGGAGGCAAACAAGGTTATGCAACGGGTAGCGAGTCAAAACAGTTTTTTAATTCAATACAGTTCTTTCCAAAGGGACAAAATACAGTAGATTTTACACCAAAGACAAAAGGATTTACGGTTAAAGTTCCAGCCAATTATAATTACACAAAAAACAGCACCGCTTCTTCAAAAGGTTTGATAGAAGACCTTTATGCTTATAATAACATTCAAAAACAATTTTACGGCATAAAGCATGCTGTATACAATGATTTCGAATATTTGGAAGAAGATACATTTGAATTGAATTTATTTTCAAAGAATATTTTAAAGAACTATGACTTTAGCCAGGACATTTCACGAGAACTGGTAAAAGAGCAAAGCCTGCCTTGCATAAAATTTAAAGCAAAAAATAAAACAGGTTCTAATTTCTACGGCAAATTGTTTATTAAAGGTATTCATTACTACTTAGCTTATTTTATCTGTGAAAAAGAAAGTAGTTTTAATAACGATTTTTTCACTTCTTTTAAATTAACTGATTTTGAATTTATTAATCCAATAAAAACAATTACCGATAACGATTATCATTTTAAGGTGAAAGATGAGGTAACGGTTAATGCTTCCAGTAAATTTAACGAAGCTTATGCTAAAGAATACGAAGCAGCCAAAGTAAAAAAAGAAAAAAATACCGGCGATTATGATTACCATTCAAGTAATAAATCTTATTATTCTCCATCCAGCAACGAGTATGTGAATATTACATATGAAAAATATAATGATTACGATTACCGCGATATTCATGAGATAGAACAAAGTATAAATACCTCTATAAAAAACACAACAGGCTTATTGATCACGAATCGCAGTACAAGCAATAAAGACGGGATCTTTTCTTATAAGTGTACTTTAAAAGACACGGCTACGTCGCGTGTAATGGATGTAAAGATCTATTTTAAGAACGGCATTATGCAGGAGATCATTGCGCCATATGATTCGGTAATTGGTTTAAAAGGCTGGACAAAAGATTTCATGGAAAGTTTTATTCCGCAAGATACAGTTATAGGTAAAAATATTTTCGAAAATAAATTCAAGAATTTACTTAACGATCTTTGCAGTAACGATACGGTTGTGCGTCAAAGAGCTAATTCGTCTTTATTGAACTCGTTAAGTATGAATAAAGTTTATATTGATGAGTTCATTAAATTTATTGGAAGTAAAAATTTAAGTCTGGTAAGTGAAGATAGTCGCGCGCAATTATTTGTGAATGGCGGCACTATGAGTAATAATAAAATAATTGAACCTTATAAACTGCTTTATAAACAATACACAGATAGCTTTTATATGCAACTATGCATGCTAAAAGGTTTGGCTTACCTTAAAACACCGGCATCTTTTGCGGCTTTTAACAGCCTTATTTTAAGCGAAACACCTTTGGTTGGAGAGGTAAGTATTGTGTCGGATGTATTTGCGGTTTTACACGACTCTTTAGAATTGTGTAAGAATTTCTTTCCGGGCATGATGGTATTAACCAAGTATGATGAATACAAAGATGCTGTTTATACATTGATGTCGGAGTTAGTAAATAAAAAGATTATTACTTCGGCTGCTTACCTTGCCCAAAAAGATAATATCCTGGCTGATGCCAATCTTGCTTTAAAACGCTATAACCCGGCAAGCAATAAATCATCGGGCGAATACAGCGAATATGATTACTTAGATAAGTCCATAAAAGAACTGGCAGAAAGCATTCAGCAAAGTTTAGATGGCTTTACAAATAACAATCTATTTAAAGGTTCTGCTTATTTAAAAGGCCTTGAAACCTTTAACCGAAGCCCTTTGGTAAACTATGCTATTATTTTATCGCCATTTTATAAAACGGATGAAAAAACAAAACAATTCTTCACCAAACTTTCTAAACTTAAAACGCAAAGCATTGCCATGCCGGTAGCTATTAATTTATTAAAAAGTAATATTGTTATAAACGATACACTCACTAATTTTTATTCTAAAAATAAATTTACCCGCGCTTATTTTTACACTGAGTTGGAAAAAGAAAAACTGACCGAGAAATTCGATAAAAAATATTTAACACAAATGAGTTTGATTGAATCTGTATTAACAGCGCAAACGCAATTATCTAATATTTACAGTTACGATAAAGACAAGGGCAAAAAAGATTCTTTACTTTTTATTAAAGAGTTGGATGCAAAAAATAAATATCAAAAAGGAAAGATCTATGTTTATCGTATCATTAAAAGTAAGGCTGATGATGAGCGTTGGTCGGTAGCTTTTGTTCCGGAGTCAAAATCGGGCATCTCTTCTAATGTGCAGGTTATAAATTCAGGTTACTATATCGATAAAACAAAAACAGAAACTGAAAATTATAACGAGATCCTGGATTATTTTAATTTGACCTATCGTAAACGGGCTGTTACAGCTGCGGGATATTAATAATAAAAGCAATAAACAAAAAAATAATTATGCAATACAAATCAGATACCGAAGCTTTACAGGATTTTGTTAGCAAGTATAACCAGTTAACAAAAGAAATAGCAAAAGTTATTGTTGGGCAGGAAGAAACTATTAAGAATGTTCTGATCTCTGTGTTTAGTAAAGGACATTGTTTGTTGGTTGGGGTGCCCGGTTTAGCTAAAACTTTATTGGTAAATACCATCTCTGATTCACTTGGTCTTTCATTTAACCGTATTCAGTTCACGCCCGATCTTATGCCAAGTGATATTATTGGTAGCGAGATCCTGGATGAAGACCGTAATTTTAAATTTATTAAAGGCCCATTATTTGCCAATATAATTTTGGCCGATGAGATCAACCGTACACCGCCAAAAACACAAGCTGCCTTATTAGAAGCCATGCAGGAACGCCAGGTAACAGCAGCTGGTAAAAAATATATTTTAGACACGCCTTTCTTTGTATTGGCCACTCAAAATCCAATAGAGCAGGAGGGGACCTATCCTTTACCCGAAGCGCAATTAGATCGTTTTATGTTTAATGTGTGGTTGGATTACCCAAAATTTGCTGAAGAATTACAAGTGGTAAAACTAACCACCGCTAACATAAAAGTAGAGCTTAATAAAATTTTAAATGCCCAGGAAATAGTTTTTTTCCAGGATCTTATTCGTAAGATCCCTGTGGCAGATAACGTTATTGAATATGCCGTTAAGTTGGTAAATAAAACACGTTTAAATAGCGAGTACACCGCAGAGGTTACAAAAAAATATTTACAATGGGGCGCAGGCCCAAGGGCTTCGCAGTATTTAATTATTGGTGCAAAAGCACATGCAGCTATTAATGGGAAGTTTAGCCCGGATATTGAAGATGTAAAAGCCATAACCATTCCAATCTTACGGCATCGTATTGTTTTAAATTACAAGGCCGAAGCAGAAGGTGTTAGCGTAGAAGATATTATTAAACAATTATTATAATGAGCGATATCGTAAAAGAATTATTAGATGAGGACGCTTTTGATCCTAAAAAATTATTTAACGAAGAGGAGTATAGCACGCTGATCATTAAGCGTGATGGCTTTAATAAAAAAGAAAATAATGCCGCCGATCTTTTGGAAGGCTTATTGGACAAGGAAATTACTAGGGCCGAAAGCGAAGAAATCTTTTTAAAGTTAAAAGGATCTAATTCGGTCGACATGATGGTAGATGCCATAAAGAAAGCTAAGCGCCTGGAAGAGAAAATAATTTTAACCGCTGCCTGCTGGGAATCCTGTCTGGATTTCTCAAACCACTTTTTGTTTTTTGTTGAGTTAGCCTGTAATGATATTTTATTATTGTCGCTTGAAGGGCTTACTGTTGTTGAAAACTGTGAAGGAACGATTGACGAAAGTACCTTATCAAAAGCCCTGGAAATTGCACAAAGCTCAAATAGCAGTAACCGCGAACTTATGATCGACCTTATAACCAATATTAAATCAAGAATAGTTTAATTATTTATGGCCGACAAAAATTTAAAACCCTGGATAGAAATTAGTTCCAACTCGGATTTTTCTATTCACAACATTCCTTTTGGTATTTATTCTGATAATAAAGTAGAGCATCACGTGTGTTCTGCCATTGGTGATTACATTATCGACCTGTTCGAATTAGAGAGTCAAGACCTTTTAGATATTGACCGTTCTGTTTTTGATCAAAAATATTTAAATGCTTTTATTGAATTAGGTAAACCTATTACCAATAGAATAAGAACAAAGCTTATCGAAATTTTGTGCGAAGAGAATTCTGTTCTCAAAACAGATAAAAAATTATTTGATTCTGTTTTTAAAAAACAGAGTGCAGTTAAAATGTTGATGCCTGTTAGTGTTGGCGACTATACTGATTTTTATAGTAGTATTGATCATGCTACCAATATTGGGACCATGATCCGCGATCCAAAAAATGCATTAATGCCAAACTGGAAACATTTACCGGTGGGTTATCACGGCAGGGCTTCATCCATTACAGTTTCGGGCACAAATTTTCACCGCCCAAAAGGTCAACAAAAACCTGCTGATGCTGATAACCCTGTTTTTGGTCCAACAAAATTATTGGATATTGAATTGGAAACTGCTTTTGTTATTGGTAAGTCTACACAAATGGGCGACAGTATTAGCACTAATAAAGCGGACGATCATATTTTTGGTATGTTATTATTTAACGATTGGAGCGCGCGCGATATTCAAACCTGGGAGTATGTTCCATTAGGACCATTCTTATCCAAGAATTTTGCAAGTACCGTTTCTCCATGGATAGTTACATTAGAAGCGCTTGAACCTTTTCGCACGAAAGGATACGTGCAGGAGCCAAAAGTATTGCCGTATCTTGAATACAAAGGCGATAAAAATATTGACATTAAATTAGATGTTTTCTTAAAACCACAAAACGGCGAAGAAAATAAGATCTGCTCTTCTAATTACAAGTATATGTATTGGACCATGGAGCAACAATTAGCGCATCATACCGTTAATGGTTGCAATGTAAATGTGGGCGATATCATGGCAAGCGGTACTATTAGTGGCCCCGATCCAAGCGAGTTTGGCAGCATGATGGAATTAACCTGGCGCGGCACAAAACCAATTACATTAAAAGATGGCACTGAACGTAAGTTTGTGAACGATAACGATACCATTATTATTCGTGGCTATTGCGAAAAGGATGGCCTGCGTGTTGGTTTTGGGGAATGCATGGCTACTTTGCTTCCGACCAAATAAAATAATTTCATGCCCAAAAAAACAAGCGCCGCTACATACGATCACTCTTGTTTTATGGTTCTTGCCTATGAGTATGGTGATAATAAACTAAAAGACTCTGAAAAGAAAATTAAGGCTATACTTAAATACAATAAGTTAGGGGCTTACGATGAAGCTCGTGTTGCCATGCTACGTCAATTAACCGAAGAACTTTCTAAAGAGATCCATTTATATAATAAGTCGGTGTATTATACAAAGTCAGATAAAGAGTACAGCGACATGGAAGATTTTGATTATAAAAAAATGGCCAATGACTTTGCTGCAAAATATTCTGCTGTCGACAAAAAAGAACTTGATTCTATTGTTGCTATGGCTGTTCACTTGTTTCATTGCAGGTAATACCTTTGTATTTTAATTAGAAATGTTTACTTTTAAAATATGCCATCAAAAACTATAGACCTTACGCACCTTATTAACGAAAAGATGACGGTTTATCCCGACACCGTTGGGCCTAAAATTGAAGTTCTTAATTGGGTAGAGGAGCACGGGTTTGCCGAACTGAAAATAGATATGGTACTTCACACAGGCACGCACATTGATGCGCCTTGCCACATTTTAAAAGATACAAAGTCACTCGACCAGTTCCCGATTGAAAAATTTATGGGAAACGCTATTGTAATTCCCTGTCAAAAAGAAAAAGAAATTACCGTTGAATTCCTTAAAAAATTTGAAGAGAAAATAAAGCAGGTTGATTTTGTTTTGTTCTTTACCGGTTGGCAATTTAAATGGAATACCAAACACTATTTTGATGATTGCCCAACACCTAATGCAGAGGCCGCAAATTGGTTAGCAAATTGTAAACTTAAAGGTATTGGCTTCGATGCTTTTTCGGTTGATAAAATTGTGTCTGCTCATATAGTCACTCCCGAAAATTTACCTAATCATTATATTTTATTAGCTAAAGATTTTCTTTTAATTGAGAACCTTACCAACTTAGACAAATTGCCGGAAGGTATATTTTCATTTCAATGTTTGCCTCTAAATATTGAAGCTGCCGACGGCTCGCCCGTTAGAGCCATTGCTATGATACACGAATAATCGTGAATAATATTTAGTGCACCAAACAAATTCAACCATCGCTTATGCCAAGCGAAAAGTAAATCAATTGTTTTAAATTATCCAAATAAAAAATAGCGCATTTTATTCCTGCAATCATGTCAAACAATAATTCTGAGCATTTGGCGTTAATGTTCAAATGATTAAGCTTAAATATTTAGCGCATTCTTCTTTTTTAATAACTTGTGGCAACACAAAACTGGTTTTAGATCCTTGGCTTAAAGGCCCAGCTTACTACAAACAATGGTTCTTGTGGCCTTTACCGGTTGATGAGCCGGGTGCCCTCGACGTAGATGCTATTTTGATCTCTCATGGTCACGAAGATCATTTGCATAGCGAAACATTAAAAGCGATGAAAAAAAATGCTGAAGTGTTTTTTTCATTTCAATGGCGCGCAGGCATAAAACCATTTTTAAATCATTTAGGTTTTGAAACTATTACCGAAGCTGTAAATTTTAAAACCTATTTAATAAACGATGTAAAGATCACTTATATAAGTTTTTCATTAGAAAGTGTAATTGTGATTGAATACAAAAATGAGGTGGTTGTAAACGTGAACGACGCGTTAAATTCAAATCATGAGAACGCGGTAGATTTTATTTTAAAAGAAATAAACAAACGTTGGACAAAAATAGATTATGTTCTTTCCGGCTGGAGTGGGGCAAGCTACTTTCCAAACCAGATAAGATATCCCGGTAAAGATGATATTGAGATCGGAAAATTAAGAGAGCAATATTTTGCAAATAATTTTTGTCGCTTTGTTGAGATCTTAAAACCTGCGGTAGCCATACCATTTGCTTCGGGCTTTGTATTGCTTAACAAAGAAAATAAATGGATCAACCATATAAAATTCTCACGCAAAAAAGTAGAAGATTATTATTTAAATGAATTTGGAAGTAAAGTCCCTGCAAAATTTCTTATTCCTTATCCCGGCGACACCATCGAGAATAGTGAAATGGAAGAAATTTCAGCGCTTCATAAAATAGAGGAGGATAAGCAGCACGATCTGGCATACGAACATTATGCTGCCGAAATAAAAGAAGCAGATAAAATAATTTTAATTGAGGATGAGAATATTGATGAGTTGGTGAAACAAATAAACACCTGGGCAAACTTTAATAAAAAACTATATCATCCAAAAGTGATCGAAGATGTTTGCTTTTCGATAAAATTAACCGATGCAAAAGAAGAAACATTTATAAATGTTCATTTCGAAAATAAAAGATTGCATGCTCAACGCTCAATCATTCCCATCCAAAATAGCAAACTTTTAATTAATACATCCGGAAATAAAATGTTATTTGGGTTTAAAAAAATATGGGGTGGTGATGTGTTAACCATAGGCTATGGCCTTGTGGTAGAGGTTTATGATCAGTTAACACTGGAAAAGAACATGGATATTGTTTGTATTCGTTTAGTAACACGTTATCCAATTGCCAGGCAAGATCTTTTAAAATTCCCCTTAAGGGCTTTAAAATTTTATTCCTTCAATCCTAAAATCACTTCATTATGGCTTAAACAAAAAATCGTTCTAAAGCCTTACGTAAATAAGTATCCGTATAATGAGCGCGACCATTGGCTAACCTATAATAAATGTAATTTGTGTGCGGTATGCAAAATGCCTGAAATTAATTTAGAAGCTTACTCAAAATAATTTCGTTTTAGAATTAAAACGAGTGTCCCATTTTTTCTTTCTTGGTCTGCAAATATTTTGCATTATGTGGATTCGACTCAATAATGATAGGCAAGTTCTCTACTATCTCTAAACCATAACCAATAAGGCCTGCGCGCTTTTTAGGATTATTGGTAAGCAATTTAATTTTATTCAAACCAAGGTCGCGTAAAATTTGTGCACCAATTCCATAATCCCGTTCATCCATTTTAAAACCAAGTTCAATATTCGCTTCAACAGTATCTCTGCCATTTTCCTGCAACTTGTAAGCTTTTAATTTATTTAATAAGCCAATGCCGCGGCCTTCCTGGTTCATATAAACAATAACACCTTTGCCTGCTTTCTCTATCATTTCCATGGCGGCATGTAATTGCGGACCACAGTCGCAGCGGCAACTTCCAAACACATCGCCTGTAACACAACTTGAATGCACGCGCACTAATATAGGTTCATCTTTTTCCCATTTACCTTTTACCAATGCCATGTGCTCCTGGCCGTTAGTGTGCACTTTATAGGCTATCAATTCAAAGTCACCCCACACGGTTGGCATCTTCACTTCAACAACACGTTCAACAATTGTTTCTTTTGCCAGGCGATAACTAATAAGGTCTTTGATGGTAATAATTTTCAGATCAAAACGTTTGGCAATTTTTACAAGATCGGGTAGGCGCGCCATACTGCCATCTTCATTCATAATTTCAACCAATGCACCACATGGATCAAAACCAGCTAAGCGTGCAAGATCAATAGTTGCTTCTGTATGCCCTGTTCTTCTCAACACACCCGCTTCTTTTGCCTTTAATGGAAAAATATGTCCGGGCCTTCCAAAATCACTTGCTTTTTTTGTTGGATCAATTAATGCTAAAATGGTTTTACTCCTGTCGGATGCCGAAATGCCGGTAGTACAGCCAAATCCTAAAAGATCTATAGAAACAGTAAATGCGGTTTCGTGCGTGCTGGTATTTGCACTTACCATCATATCTAATTGCAACTCTTTTGCTTTTTGTTCGGTAATGGCGGTGCAAATTAATCCACGGCCATGTGTGGCCATAAAATTAATTACCTCTGGTGTAGCATTTGCCGCAGCAGTAATAAAATCGCCTTCGTTCTCACGGTCCTCGTCGTCAACAACTATAATAACCTTACCTTTGCGAATATCCTCTAAGGCTTCCTCAATTGTATTTAATTTAAACTCGCTCATAATGTGTTACAAATTTACTTAATTTAACCCTTAATTTGCCGAATATATTTGACACAACTTCTAAATAAACTTAAAAACGAACTACAAAAGCCGCTGCCCGGATGGCCTGCACAATATGGCATGGCGCATGTTTCACGAAATAAAGTGGATGTTGCCGGATTAGCTGAACAGCAATACAAGCCAAGCGCTGTAATGATTTTATTTTGTATGGATGCGGCCGATAATTTATACATTCCTTTAATTGAACGGTTTTCATATAATGGCGCGCATAGCGCGCAGGTGAGCTTCCCAGGCGGTAAGTATGAAGAAACGGATGGTAATTTACAGAATACCGCACGGCGCGAATGTTTTGAAGAAATTGGTCTGCAACATGAGATAGAAGTGTTGGGTAAACTTACGCGATTATATATTCCTGTAAGTCATTTTGTGGTGGAACCTTATGTTGGCTTTTGTAAAATAAAAAATCCAAAAATAATTCCACATGAGCGTGAAGTAAAGAATATTATTAAACTTCCGCTTCAAAAATTAATGGAGGATGCCACAATAGAGCAGGGCACTGTGGATGCGGACGGCTTTAAAATAAAAGCCCCCTACTTTTTGGTAGAGGGCAATAAGGTTTGGGGTGCAACTGCTATGATACTTAACGAGCTAAAAACGATCTTACGAACTATTTCGTAAAGTCTGTCATCGTGTTATCGTAACATAAATAGTATTTTCCTTTTTTAAGATTATCAATGTTTACTTGATTTCCGAAACCCTTCTTCACAACATCACCATAAACATCAAATACCTCATAAGCAGTTTCCATATTAAAGTCGATACTTTTACCGCT
Source organism: Bacteroidota bacterium (assembly GCA_013697245.1). Classification (GTDB taxonomy): domain Bacteria; phylum Bacteroidota; class Bacteroidia; order B-17B0; family Aurantibacillaceae; genus Aurantibacillus. The sequence continues at coordinate 17,725 of JACCXH010000050.1, read as the reverse complement.
TTTTGGAATTGCAAAAGAAGGTTTTTCTGTAGTTGATTTCAAACTAACTTCTTGTGAATATTTTGAAAATGAATTTAAACCCTTTTGTTTTACGCGGTATTTATTTTCGCCGCTGTGCATGGTAACCTGGAAAGAATATTCGTGTGGCTCAGGACTTCCAACACCATCCATCTCGCCAATTGGGATCCATTTGTTCCATTTAAATTGTTCGATGATATAAGGTAAAGAACCTGTTTCGTTTTTTGAATTCCATTTTAATATTCCTGTTGGAGAAATATTCATGGTTAAAATTTCGAATGTAGGTTTTGATTTAAGATCTTCTAAATTTAATACTTTAGGTACACAATTGTCTTTATGAACGATCTCGATAACAACTTTTTGACCGTATTTTAATTGTAAAGCAGCAAGGTCTATTTCAAAAGCGCTGGAATTGGTCTCGTCAGTAGTAATCTTACCGTTTACCTTTATCTCTTGTGCACAAAAACCTACGCCATTAACGCCATATGCATTTTGAACAAATACGTTCTTATTCTGGTATTTTCCCTCAATAACAAGTGTTGCAGAGTTAATAGAAGTGCTAAAACCCAGAAAACACATTAAAATCAAGAAATTTTTCATTGTCGTATATTAATTTTTGATAGACAAATATAGCAAATCTATCGATGATTTTTATAGAAATTTCCTTATTTTAACAATTATATACAGAATTGTTAAAAAACTTAATATTGCGATAAGAATAAGATAAGGTTTATTGAAATGCACTTTGGTCACTTTCCTGTCTTTACGGTAGCTCCAGGCCAAATAGCCAATAAAGGCAACTAAAAAAATTAGGATAAAAACGAGTCTTCCGGTTGTGAACATAATTATCAACAAATGTATGTAATAATTTGCTGTTTTTGACTTGCTTGATCTTAAAATTATAACAAACTTGAGGCTTCCAAACGTGAAATTTAAATTCAACATACAGGGTTCCCTTTTTATTTTTCTGTTTATTTTTTGCCTTTCTAAATTAAGTGCCTCTAAATTAGAGAATGGTTTTAAAGCGCTCTCGATCTATGATTATTTTAAAGCAAAAAAATTATTTGCCGCAAATTTTAAGAGTAAAAACGATCCGTATTCTTCATACGGTATGGCAGTAATTTATAGCCGTAACGACAATCCTTTTTTTAATTTAGATTCTGCCTCCAAATATATTAGTTTAAGTTACAATCTCTTTTTTATAAAGAACCAAAGCAAAGTATTTTTTCAATTTAAAATTGATGGCGTACACATTTTACAATTGGTAGATTCTGTTGCCGCAAAAGGATTTGAAAAACTCAAAAAAGAAATATCGATTAATAAATGCAACAGCTTCTTAAAACAAAATTATTTGGCCAATAAAAATTTATTGAATGAAGTCGTCTATTTACGTGATGAACTGGAGTATAATGAAACCGTGAATTACAATGATAGCAGGCAAACTAAAGAGTTTGTGATCACGCATCCGCAAAGCGCTTTTGTGCAGGAAGCCTTATTGCTAATTGACAGGCAGATCTTTGATGAGTCGACTAAAGATAATACGGATAGAGCGTATATCAGTTTTATTAAGATCAATCCAAAAAATATCTTACTTAATTCTGCTTACGAAAAACTATTTTCTATTTACAAACAAAATTCCGATGTAGCGGGATTAAAAACTTTTGTGAGCAATTATCCCAAAGCCCCACAAAACCTGGAAGCCTGGAAATTATTGTTCGCCCTTACCGTTAAATCTTTTTCAAATAGCGAATTGGAGAAATTTTTGGAAGAGAATCCAAATTTTCCATTAAAGAATTCTATTTTAAAAGAGTTGGAGTTAAATAATTTAGTGCTCTATCCTTATCAAAAAGAAGATCTGTTTGGTTTTGTTGATGCAAGTGCTAAAATTATTATTCAGCCTGTGTTTGATGCTGTGAGCGGTTTTTCAGAAGGTCTATCGGTTGTGAGCAGGAACGATTCGGTGTTCTTCATCAACAAAGAAGATACCAATCCCTTTGATCAGTATTTTGTAGACGCCTACTCTTTTAATAATGGTATTGCACCGGTAAAATATGGTAAACAATGGAGTTTTATAAACCGCCAAGGACAAATTATTTCGCAGGTGTATGACGAAATAAACGAGATCTCTGATAATTTTTATACCGTTAAATTAAATGGAAAATTTGGCGCATTAAATAATTTCGGGCAAGTAATTTTAGAACCTAAATTTGAAGAGCTGGGTGATTTTAAAAATGGTTTTGCTTATTACCGTTCTGAGAATAAAAGTGGTTTTGTTTCAAAAGAGGGTTATGTGCACAAGCCTGAATTTGACTGGCTTTCAGACTTTAGTACCGATAAGATAGCTATTGTAAAAATAGGCAACTCTTATGGTTTAATAAACGCCGGTGGTAAAATAATACTGGATACAAAATACGATCAGGTAATAAAAGCAAACAATGGTATTTATATTGTGGTGCTTAATAACCTTTACGGTTTTTATAATAGCTACGGCTGTTTTTTAAGTGCTGTTGCTTATGATTTTGCAAAAGAAAAACCGGCAGATTTTTATACAAATGGTCAGGTATTTAAGCTGGTTAAAAAGAACCAACAGGCTTTAATGGATGTTAACGGCCGCACCAGTATTGATTTTGGCGTGTACGATGAAATTAATTTTGCATCTAACGGTTTAATAAGAGTAAAAAATAAAAATAAGTATGGCTTTGTTGATCGTAAACTGAACCTTGTAATACCTTATAAATATAGCAAAGCAAGCGATTTTAAAGACAGCTGTGCGTTAGTGCAATTAAAAGATAAGTTCTTTTTAATTAATTTAAAGGGTAAAGAGATCTATTCTTCTATTGCAGAAATTCAAAAAATAAGTCCGCATTATTATCTGGTGCATAACGAAAGTGAACTTTTGGTTAACTTTAAGGGTGAGCTTGTTTTTAGCGATATCAGTAATATTCAGCCCATAAACAGTAAAATATTACTAATTACTTTAAATAATGGATCAATAAAATTACTACATGATTAAAACATTTATTAATTTTAAAGTCTCAAACAGCATTTAAAAACTAAACCAAATTATATGTCAAAGCCACACAATTTTAGCGCAGGCCCCGGAATTTTACCCGAAGAAGTTTTAAAACAAGCTTCAGATGCTTGTATCAATTTTGATAATTTAAATTTATCGTTGCTGGAAATTTCGCACCGTAGCAAAAATTACGAAAAGGTAATTGACGAATCGCATGCCATTATAAAAGAATTATTTGAAGTGGGCGATGATTACGATGTCATGTATTTAGGAGGCGGTGCCAGTTTGCAATTTGCTATGGTGCCTTATAATCTTTTAACCGATAAAGGTTACGCAGCTTATGTAAATACCGGTGTATGGGCCAGCAAGGCTATTAAAGAAGCAAAGATCCTTGGTAACACAAAAGTAATTGCAAGCTCAGAGGATAAGAACTTTAATTATATCCCAAAAGGTTACGAGATCCCAACTGATGCAGATTATTTACACATTACCAGCAACAATACAATTTTTGGAACGCAGCTAAAACAATTTCCTAAAACTAATATTCCTTTGGTATGCGATATGAGTTCCGATATTTTTAGCAGGAAAATAAATGCTAAAGATTTTACTTTAATTTATGCCGGTGCTCAAAAAAATATGGGTCCGGCCGGAAGCACCATGGTAATGGTAAAAAAAGGCGCTTTAGGAAAAACAGGCCGCAAGATGCTGTCAATGCTGGATTACCAGGTACACATTAAAGGTGGTAGTATGTATAATACGCCACCGGTATTTCCAATTTATGTCACGCTATTAACTTTAAAATGGTTAAAGAAGAATGGGGGAGTTGCCTGGATCGAAAAAATTAACCAACAAAAAGCCGATCTTTTATATAACGAGATCGATCGCAATACTTTATTTGTAGGCACAACTGCTGTAGAAGACCGCAGTAACATGAACGCCTGTTTCTTAATTACCAAACCGGAATTAGAACCTGAGTTTGATAAATTATGGAAAGACGCAAATATCAGTGGTATTCGCGGACACCGCGATGTGGGTGGTTACCGCGCCTCTATGTACAATGCTTTGCCTTTAGAAAGTGTACAAGTGTTGGTAGATGTAATGAAAGAGTTTGAAAATAAATTTGCGTAATGGAACGCAGATGACGCTGATGAATATGATTGGCGCTGATTTTAAAAAGGTGAGCTTATTGTTCACCTTTTTTGTTGGCCTCATCCTAAATCCTTCTCCAAAGGAGAAGGACTTGTATTTGGTGCTTACATGTATGCAAACACAATATCCTCCTACGGAGGAGGTATGTGAACACTTAAACAAAATAAATTAACTTTACTTTATTTAATAATATAGCCTATTATATGGCGTTTCAGACTGTTTATAACTTAAACAGGATAAATGGGAATTTAAGCCAATTAACCAAAAAATGTATGTAAATTCGTATGTAGAAAGATGTTAATATAACCCCATAAAAAGCATACTATGGCAGAAGTTAAATTTTATTTAGAGAAACGGAAAGATAAGAGTACAGGTGAAATTATTATCAAGAATGTTCCTATTTTCCTTTTTTACAGTTTTCACGGGCAAAGGTTACAATATTATACCAATATGAGGATTGATGCTCAAAAGTGGAGTGATGAAACTATGAAGGTAAAAAAGAACTATTCAGAAGCAGGAGAATATAACAGAGAACTAACCCGACTAAAGGCAAAAGTAGAAGAGTTGTCGGATAAAGCCAAAGTATTAAATGAAACCCCAACACTCGAATACTTTAGAGATAACTTAAATGGTCGTTTATTGGATTTGACCGACAAAAAAACAATATGGGAGGCATATAAGGATTATTTAAAAAGCCTTGCAGTTAGTAAAACACCAAAAACGGTTTCTAATGCTAAGCTAAATTATAAAATCTTAGAAAATTTTAGCAAAAGCAGGAGATATAAATTAACTTTTGAGAATATTAACCAACGGTTTTATGATGAATATTTGGATTACTGCTTTAATGAAAAAAAGTATTTTAATAATTATGTCGGGACAAATTTAAAGCGACTAAAAGCCTTTTTAAATTGGGCGCATAAAAATGGCTATCATAAAACAGTAGAGTTCAAAAAAGAAGAATTCAAAAACACATGGGAAAATACAGAGATCATTTACCTGTATTATGATGAAGTAATGACCCTCTTAAATTTAAAACTGGAAGATAAGACATTAGCAGAAGTAAGGGATATGTATTGTTTGGGATGTTTTACAGGCATGAGGTATTCAGATATAAAAGGATTGAAGCCCGAAAATATACAGGGAGATTTAATTGTCAACAGGACTATTAAAACAAAAGAACCTAATATTATACCTTTAAATCCACATAGCCGGAAAATTATAAAACGCCATGCTAAAAAGCATTTGCCGTTTTGTATGCCACAACATAGAGGTGGCGAAGCCAACCAGTATTTAAAAAAAGTGATGGAAAAAGCTAAACTAACACGTAGTGTTCAGATCATCCATTTTAGAGGTGCTAACCGATTTGAGGAAACACAACCGCTTTGGCAATGTGCCACCTTTCATACCAGTAAAAAATCCTTTGTCACCAATTTTTTAGAGCGTGGCGGAAGTTTAACAACCGCTATGGCAATAACGGGAAACAGGAGTTATAAATCAGCCCAACGCTATTTTAAAATTGCAGATACTTTAAGAGCTAAAGAAATGACAAAAGTTTTTGGGGGTGTTTCTCTTGTGAAAAAGCAAAGAAAAAGCTAAGGAGGCATGACGAGACAGTTTTTAATGCTGTCTTGTTAATGCTACAAAAGTGCTATAAAGTTGCTATTAAAGTGCTATAATGTTGCTATGATAATGCTATAAAACACCAAACTTGCTACAAAGTTGCTATGTTATTGCTAGGAAATTGCTTTTGCGTGATTATTCGTGCTTTTTCTAAACTAGCTTGCTAGTACAACCGAAAATTTGATTTAATTGTTTCCTTAACTATATTTGCTTATCGGGCGTTTAGTCACTAACGCTTGTTTTTTTAAAGTAGCGGTTTAAACGGGGTAAATAGCCCCGTTTTTTATTTTAATTTGATAAAATAGCTAGAAATATATCTATTTTAGCCTGTAATTTATAATTCATTTTACCGTTATTAATTTATGATAGATGACCGAAAGCAAGTTGTAGCAATAGTTTATAATGCCTTTGTTAAAGACTTTAATGAAAGTATAAAGCCCCTATCGGATATTAACGATCAAATTTACTTTGTTGAAACCTTGCGGGAATATATAACAGGAATTTTTAGTGTTGTACCGCCCAATGAGTATTTTGAAACCGTCGATTTTGACAGAGAAGAATTTATCCGAAAAAAGCTGCTCACTAAGTATAGAGATAAGATGGTTTCATTTGTACGCACCAACCTAACTAATTATTTTAATGATGATGAATATAGTAAAACCTTACTGTTTCAAAAACTTAAAATAAACGAGCCTATTTTCGCCGAGTTGGATTTTGAACATTACACCAATGGCGTGTATAGAGTTCTATCAATATATTTAGATAAATTATTGTTGTTACCAGTGGGTAATGTTAATGCAGGGAAAGATACTATAACTGAACTACCAAAAACACTAGAAGAAACAGAAGGCAAAATAAAAAACCCTGAATTTACCCGTAAAAGGCAAGCCTTAATGTATTATTTTGTTCTTAAAATAATGGGCATACAAACACGTAAAGACGATGTTTCATTAGCCGCATTAACAAGGTTTGGCCATGCACTATTTAACTGGCCATACAGTAATATTGATAATGCACCCTTGTATAAAGTTATTAAAGATCTTCCTTATATAAAGGCAGACAAGCTATTGTTGGCAGATCTTGAATTCGTCAAAAGACAATTTGCAGATATTAAACACGCAGATGGTATTGCCTTAGTTCAAAAAGAAATTGATTCTATAAATAAAACTTTGTAATCAATACAAAACTCTAACTAACCCCAAACAGACCTCAATCTGTTTGGGGTTTTTCGTTTCTATGCTCATCAAAACAAAACATTCCTAAAATCGGGGTGTAAATCGGGGCTACCCCGCCCCCTTCTTTGCCTATTACCTTTACTTATAAGTGAGAAAGAACTCTTATTTATTTAAAAAATTATTTACCATGAAACGATTGATAATAGAAAACCTAAGCGCAGATGATTTAAAAATAATTATCAGTGAAGCCGTTGAGCAAGGTTTAAAACAAAAGCAGGATGAAGACGAGTTTTTTAATGTACAGCAGGCAAGCCAGTATTTAAAAATGCCGGTGACGACATTATACGATTATACAAGCAACAAAAAAATACCTTTTCATAAGAAGGGCAAAAAATTACATTTCTCCAAGCATGAATTAAACGCATGGATGAAAACAAAAAAAGAAAAGGAGGTGAACCATGAATAAATAATCAAGGGTTGTTATTGGCTACGAAAACTTAGAGTTTTCAAAACCATTGATTAAAAAAAGAAGGAAAAATGAGTGAAGATAATAAACCGTTATACACTCTCACCATAGAAGAGTTTATAACACTAACCAAAAAGTTGATAGCAGAAGCAATAAACGGGAGCAAAGAAGGAGATGGCACAATCAAAAACGATATTAAATCGGAAGAAGAAGTATTTAATATTTTGGAACTGTCAAAATTCCTAAGATGCTCAAAGGTAAGCATACACAATTATAAAAAATTGGGTATGCCTTTTTATAGGATCGGGCGCAAGCTGCTTTTTAAAAAAGCCGAAGTCTTAAATTTTATGAAAAGCTTAAAACGCAAACGGGTTATCATCACCTAAAAAACGTTAAACGGGTATTAGGTAAAATAGTCAGTAAGAGCAGGGCAAACAGGCATTAAAAAAAGTTTGCCCTCCTTACGAAAGTTAAAAAGCAAAGAAAAAAACAAATTACATTAAAATTTAAAACCAAAGAATATGAGAAAAATTGAATTTGAAGTGCCAACCGAAGTATTCGGTGACTTCACAGAAAAGTTAGCAGAAACAGGTTTAAACAACCGAGTTTTAGGAAAGAACGAAGACGATGAAATCGAAATCGAAGTTTTCTATGACAAAGAAGACGCTAAGATCATTGATGAGTTAGAAGAACATCTTGAGGAACTTATCGAGAACATCGAAGAAGAAGATGATGATGAAGAGGAAGAAGACGAGGACAAGTAATCCAAAAGCGGGTTAAAAACTAAGGGGCGGAAATACTGCCCCTTTTTAAACAAGTAAAAATTAATCGATTAATTAATCGATTAAACCCCTGAATAACCGATTAATCGGATAATTAATCGATTAATTGTAGTAAACGATTAAAAATAACGACCATGAAAAAGTACTGTTTAATGTGTGGCGCTTTACTTTCTGATAAGAGAGGTGGCGCACGATTTTGTTCTTTAGCCTGTAAAAATAAATACAGCTACAAAGAACGTGTAGGCCAGTTAAAAGGAATTATAGATAAAAATAAACAGCAACCCGAAAAAGAAAACCCGCTGGAAAAATCTTTAAGGGGAGTGATTGATAATGATGCCAAACAAAAAAATGAACAGGCAAGCGATAAGCCAACATTTAATTTAAAAAACTCAAATTCGACTATTGATTCTGATTTTTTTAAGGAATTGATTAGCGAAACAGTTTTTAACGTTGATAACAAGATCGAACATTCCATTGATAATCAAAATGAGAATAAGCAAGGACAAGACATCGGGACAATAGAACCAAAAGAAATTCCAATTAAGAACACTTTGCCCGAAAAGTATATCAATAAAGAAGTGAAATCAGAAAATCAATTTTATAAATTTTTCTTATCAGATTTACAATCACAGCAACAACGCAAACAAAAATTAGAGCAAGAGCTTAAAACATTAGAAGCTCAATTAAAAATCCAGGAGGGACGTAGCGGGAATGAATTAATTGGAATTGGTGCAGGTCTTGGTTCAGTAATTGGTTTGGTTAAGAGCGATGAGAATAAAACTAAAAATGACGCTAAAGACTATCAAAAAAAGAAAAGAAAGAAACCACAAACTTCTGTGTGGTGGGATGTTTTTAAATTTGCAATCATTGGCGCTGCCATAGGAAAGGGTACACAAGTCTTAACAGAGGATAGCAGGGAAAAAGATAAGCAGGTACAAATAGCAGCGATAAAAAATAAAATAATCGCTGTCAAACAACACCATCAAAATTGCATAGCTGCAATTAATAAAACCAAAGAGGTATTATCAAAAACAACTCAATATACAATCATTGTAGAAAAGGTAATTAATCCTGCCTACGAAAAAGCATTAAACAAGGCGGTTGAAAATATAGAGCCTGAGAATAACCTAAACGGTAATTCAAAAAAAGGATTAAAGCCAAAAAAGCCCGCTACATTTAAAAGCGATAAAATTATCCCAGCCACCGACTTAGCTAAAATTGATTATAAGGCTTTTAGTTTTGATGGCTTATGGAAAGAATTTTTCGGCTGTCCGGCTGTTAATTTTCACGCTTTAATACATGGTAATTCGGGCGAAGGTAAATCTACCTTTAGTATGTGGTTTGCCCGTTACCTTGCTGAAAATTTTGGCGTGGTACTTTATGTCAGCGGTGAAGAGGGTTTAAATAAAACCTTTAAGGATAAGTTAATTTACTGTAAGGCCGAAGTAGAAGATTTTTATGTGTTGGATGTTAGAACTGGGGATGAATTGATAAATGAGGTCGGCGTAAACGAATTTAATTTTATCATCTTAGACAGCCTTCACGATATGGAAATTGACGCTAAAAAATTAAAAGCGATTTTTGAAAGGTATAAAAACACCGCCTTTATTTGTATCGACCAGAACAATAAAAAGGGTGATCTTTTAGGTGCAAATGAAAAAAAGCACCTTGTAGATATTGTAGTAAATGTTAAAGATTATATCGCCGAAACTACTAAGAACCGTTTTAAAGCTAAAGGTGTTTCTTTTAAAACTGCCGACTTTACCGTGAATAAAAAGGGCAATAAAGGCAACGAAGACAACTATTTCGACCCTGATAATATTGATTAAAACAGAATTTCCATAAAAGACTGAGGGCGTTTGTTACCGCCCTTTTTTTTTGGAGTAAAACGAGTATAACCTCTGTAAGCCCCTATTAGCAAGTAATTAATCGATTAAAGTGAAATTAATCGATTAATCACCCGATTAATCGATTAACTTTTAGCTGATAGTAATGATTGAAACAGAATTATATTGTTTGTGTTTAACAGTTTAGATAGGTAATATTACCCTACTTTAAAATAGGTAATATTACCTATATGAAGTTTAATAAAGATTTCTTAATCTTATGCTTTAATTAAAGGAACTATATTTAATAAACGAAATTTAGTTTTAAAAAACAGATATAATTAAATAAAAAACAAAGTTTTGAGCGAGGCTTGAACTTTTATAATAATATTAAGCGTTGCTTAATGTTCTTCTGTACAACAAAACTTGGAAAATTTGACAGCAGAAGGACAGTTAGAAGCAACACGCCAGAACGGCGTGTTCATCTTTCTGTTTCCTTCAATCTGTCAAGGCTCTTCCAAGTGCCTGTTGTAGTTGAATGTAATAGTTGAGGTTCACGCCTAATTTTTTTAGTAAAATAAACAATCAAAAATAATTTTATGCAAAAATCAAAAACAAGTAAAAAAATTTCAATCCTCCTGTATGCCTTGCTAAGCTTTACAGTAATGAAAGCACAAACGCCGGGTACAACATCTGTTAACCCTATTGTAGTAACAGCTGGCACAAGCAGTTTAATCAATCAAAGCCCAGATAGCACAACAAAGTGGTATAAGATCACACCAACTCAGCCGAATATTTTACTAAGTTCATTATTAACTGTTCAGAGCTTCACAAACTCTTTTGTTTCCGCCGAAGTATTTATTACGAATGGGTCAGGTACGGTGTTAAGAAGCTACCGTGACAGTTTAAGAACAAATAATACAACGGTATTTAATTTTAATGGATTTGACATAAGCAACCGGATTTATTTAAAATTTAACTTCAACAATTCCTGTGGCACATGTACCGCAACACCAACTAAATTTAATATTTATATTACTGAAGGTGCTAATGATTTGGCAAGATGTTTGGCAACCCCATTAGGTTGCAATATTGTAAAAAACCCTTCCTTTGAAAATTTCTATGCTCCATGTGCTAATTTAGGTCTTACAGCCGCGGGATTTGTTCCACCCGTATGTGAATGGCAAATACCATCAAATTGTAGTTTTCCCGGAAATTTTTCTTTAACTGGCACACCCGATTATATTAACGCTTGCGGAACAGCTACAAATTATTTTTATGGTTATAATTTTTTGACACCTTCAAATACTGGAAGCGGTCACATAGGTTTGTTTATTTTTGCTTGGAATTCATTTAGCCTTAATCCGGGAAATAATGGTAGTTATAGAGAATACATTACACAGCCATTAAATGCTCCACTTATTCCAAGTAAGACTTATCAGTTATCATTATATACTAAAGCGGCTTTTAAAGAGTATTTTGCAAAAGATGTAAGTGTGTTTTTAAGTAATACTACACCATGTCAACCCGGTATAAATAATATAAATACAACTACACTAACAGGTCAGCAACTAGATATTTCAAGTAGTGTTATAACAAATACAGTTTGGCAAAAATTCCTTGTTACTTTTACGGCAACAGGTAATTACGATAAACTCACGATCGGAAATTTTAGGGACGACGCTAGTACAACATGGATTGCAAATACGTCCACGGCTGTTCCTTACGGTAATAGCAATGCTTATTATTTCATTGATGACGTTTCCTTAATTACACCCAGCGTAACACTTAGTTCACCTGTTACTGCAACTTGCGGCATTCCCTTTCAATTTAATCCTTCAGTTTGTGAATTTGATAATTCAACAACATCATATTCTTATTCATGGAGCCCTTCAACTGGTTTAAGTAACCCAAATATTCTTAATCCGATTGTAACTTTAAGTTCCCCTATTATATATACTCTTACTCAAACAGGTACAAATACTCTTAGTACAATTGTAAATACAGCTACAGTAAGTGTAAATATTACAATTCCTTCTGTGACTGTTTCGGCAACCACAAATCAAACTTTTGTTTGTTCAAATACAGGTCAAAGTTCTACGCTTATTGCAACAAGTAATGGTAGCCCAACATATTCGTGGCAACCGGGTAGTTTAACTGGCAGCAGTCCAGTTGTTAGCCCAACGGTTACAACTACCTATACTTTGTTTGCCACACAAGGCGGCTGTACTAATTCTCAAACAGTTAATATCTTAGTTTCAAATTCTTGTTGCACATCCACTATTCCTGCATTTGTGGGAACAGCATTCCCAACCAATACCTTAGGAAATATATCTTATACTTCACCTTTGGTATTTAATAATAATGTAACTATTCCCGCGAGCATGACCGTTGCACTAAATAATTCACAGTTTTTATTTGCTCCCGGAGTAAGTTTAATTGTGAGTGGCGGTGCAAGATTGGATATATCCACATCGCATTTATACGCCTGTGGAACAACCATGTGGCAAGGTATTGTTATTAATGATGGTGGTATGGCAAGATCTACAAAACAAAATTTAATAGAAGATGCTATTGTTGCTTTCGACATCACCGCTAATACAACAAGCACAGTTACACCTTACATTTTACAAGTTGTAAATACGGTTTTTAATAAAAATTATATTGGTATAAAAGTAGATGGTTATCAAAGAACGTTTTCTCCTTATCCTATTTCTGTAATAAGTTCAGTATTCAGTTCACGTAATTTTACGTTTTCGCCAACAACTTGGCCATATGCAAACACAACAGATTTGCGTAGCGCAACCAATCCAACTACTGGCTTAGCGGCACCTTATTTATTACAAAGTGCTGCGCTTGTTAATCTAAAAGCTCCTTACAGCGCTCAACCGGCATTTGCAGGAATTTCCCTTAATAACGTTGGTATAACCAATAGCAATTTTTATGGAATTACAATTGGTGATCCTACAAATGCATCTGAATTTAATTTGTTTGATGATTTGATGTATGGTATTGATGCCACAAACTCTAATGTAAACAGTTTAAACAACGTTTATCAAAATACACAGCGCTTATTAATCTGCACCCCTCGTTGCAGATATAACGGTGGTTCGGCAATTCGCCATAGCGTTTACAGTTTATTAAATGCAAAATTAAATTTAACAGCTACGGGTTCATTCAGTACCAGCCCAAGTGTTGGAAATCGTTTTTGGGATTGCCATCGCGGCGTTGAAGGTTTATATACCTATCAGTTTAACTGCGAGTATGCGACTTTCAGAAGCAGCCAGTCTACTGTAAATGGAAATGTAATGTTACCGGGTAATACAGGTATTACAATACAAACTAACCGTTTTAATTATTATATCCGTAACAATGAGTTTAGCAACATAAACAATGCCATAGGCCAAAGCATTTTTACTGGCAATTATGATGTTGGAGCAGGTACACAAAATGGTATTTACGCAAACAATAATTTAATAAATAATAATTTCTTTGGGCCGGTAACTAATAGCCTTTCTTCGGTTACGACTCAATATCTTAATAATGCCATTTATGTTGGCGGTACAAACAGTGTTGCGTGGCAAACTGTTGCCGGCACAAAATTGTATGTAGAAAATAATAATTTTAACCGTGTTTATAGGGGTGCTTATTTGAGTGGAATGAACGGATATCCAATTAGCGTTGCAAATAATAAAGTTAAAGTTGCCGATGATAATTTTACTTCCGCAACACAACATGGTATTGATCTAACAAACACTTTAGGCAATGCCATCGTAACTACAAATACATTAAGCGGTACTGGCGTTACAAATACGCTTACTACTTTAGTATTTAGCGGTAGTAATGCAGGTACAAATTCACCAAGCGTAACCTGCAACGATCTTAGTAACAGTTACCAAGGTTTTGAGTTTAACAGCGTTAATAGTGGCACTACAAAATGGATGGGGAACAAAATGCAAACGCATACGCGTGGTTTTGTATTAAGTAACAACGGCATAATTGGAACACAAGGCAGTGCCGGAAATCCAATTGATAATTTGTGGAACGGAGCCTGGGGTATAGGTACTTTCTGTACTTGGACAGCAGACCCTTCTACATTCGCAAGCAACTCACTCTTATGGGTTAAAAATATTGGCATACTGCCAAATGGCCCAATAAATAATAACGGGTCGCCAACTTCACAATCATATAATTCAGGTTTTATTAACAATACTACCGGAACATTTTATTGCACGGGAGGGCCACCGCCACCGCAAAACATGATGGCAAGCTCAGGTTCATCATCTCAGGTTTTATTATTAAGCAATGATCCATCGTTATCAGATGAAAAAAAATATATTGCAGATAATAACCGCTACCGTTATTTAGCTGCTAACCCCGCCATAAAAAATAATAATGCAACTTATAATAGTTTTTACAATGGTAAGGCAAACAGTAGTTTGGATAAATTCTTACAGGTTGAAAACTATATTTACAATGGGCAGTATTCACAGGCACAATTGATAAATAATGCTGTTGCGGTTACAAATGCAGTAGAGGCTAATTATAAGACTTTTTATTCTTTGTATTCTAAACATGCTACGGGTAACTTTACAGTTCCAGATAGTTTAACGCTTATTAATTTAGCAAAGCTATGTTCCGGTATCGATGGAGCAGTTGTTTACCAAGCAAGGGCTTTATATAATTTAATTTATAAAACCGTTAAAAATTATAAAGAAAATTGCGACGAGGTAATTATTTCCGGATCAAGATTTAATTCTATTGGTAACAATGAGAATTCGGGAAGTACTAAAAATAACTGGACAGTTGATTTGTTTCCAAACCCTGCGAGCAACGAATTTAATATTGTAAGCAATGCCGAGAGTGAAAATTTAACAGTTATAATACGTGATGTGGCAGGTAAGATCTTGTATAATCAAAGATTGCGTACTAGCAATTTTATCAGTAAATTAGACTTAAATTTAATTAACGGAATATACTTCGTAACTATTAATAACACGAATAATGAAAGCACAACTAAAAAATTGGTTATTGCCAAATAATAAAATGTGTTTTTTATTTAAGAATAGAAAAGGCATAATGCCTTTTCTATTCTTTCTTTTTTTATCACCCTGCCTATTACAAGGCCAAATTGCAAACTTTGTGAGTAATGGCAGTTTTGAAACTACGAATTGCACTTCACCTTTTGATGAGTATAAAGCGTTGGGATGGAGTAGCATAGACTCTGCACAATTTGCTGCTTTTCTATATAACACAGTTTGTGGTAATGCGCCTGTAACAGGAGTAGGGTATCAAATGCCTAGATCTGGCGCAGGTTTCATTAGAGTTCAATTATATTGCCCAACATGCCCTTCAAATTTCAGAAGAAGTAATATTAAAAATAGATTAAAACAACCATTATTGACCGGGCAGACATATTGCGTAAAAATGTATGTAAATGTTCAGGATGTATCATCAAAAGCAATTGATGGTTTTGGTTTTTACTTTGGCGATAATAGTTTAGATACTATTATTTTTAATAGTAGATTGCCTTTAACTTTTTTAACGCCTCAAGTAGAAAATCCGACAGGCAATATCATTAATGACACTATGAATTGGGTACCTATTACAGGAACATTTACCGCGAATGGAACTGAAAAATTTCTTGTAATTGCAAATTTTAAAAGTGATGTTGCAACAAATACTGCTGTAGCTAATACATCTGTAGGTGGTAATTATAGCGAATATTTTATTGATGACGTAAGTTGTATTAATCTCAATTTACCCGCTTATGCTGGAGCGGATATTTGGGGTATACCTTCCAATACTGTTTATTTAGGCAGGCCGCAAGACGTTGGTATAGACGAAGCCTGTACGTGGTATAAACTGCCAAACACAACAACAGTAATAGATACAGCCGCAGGTATTACAGTTACCGTTGCCTCTTCAACAAATACTTACATGGTAAGGCAGGAGATTTGTGGGATAATAAAATATGATACCGTGATTGTTTATGCTAGTGGGGTTGGAATAACTAAACAGGAAATGGGCGAAACAAATTTTAATTTATATCCTAATCCGGCAAACGAGAGCTTAAGTATTGAATGTAACATTATAAATGACAGCGATAAAATGCGACTACAGATTATAAATAGTTTAGGTCAATCAGTTTTTGATCAGGAAATCGCATTTAGAAATAAAATAACAAAACTAAATATCACTGAATTACCAAGTGGAGTTTATCTTTTAAATTTTAAAAGCGAAAAAAAAGTATCTATTAATAAACGTTTAATTATAACCCGATGAGAAAAATTTTATTTTTATGCATATTATACCCTGTGTTTTTTAATTGTCAAATTGCTAATTATGTAAGCAACGGAAGCTTTGAAAATAGATATAATTGTAATTTACCAAATGATATGAGCAAAGCAAAATATTGGCGTAGTTTGGATTCCGTTTGCAATGGTGGTGGTTATTATAGTTCCTGTTCTGGATTAGGAAGCGTTCCATTAAATAGCCTTACTTATCAAAAATCAAAAACGGGTACATCTTATGTTATAAGTAATTTCTTTTGTCAACCACCAAATTGCCCATCTACAGGCAACAGAGGATATTTACGAAACAGGTTAAAAGCAAACTTACAATCCGGCAAAACATATTGTGTTAAATTTCACGTGAATATTAGTAATAATTCAACTTATGGTATGGATGGATTTGGCGCATACTTTGGTGATAATAGTTTAGACACGATAACCCAATGTATTCCGCTAACATACATTACCCCTCAAATTCAAAATGCAACAAATAATATTATTACCGACACTTTGGGCTGGACTTTAATTACAGGTACTTTTGTGGCAACAGGTAATGAAAAACACATGATAATTGGAAATTTTAAAACCACAACAGGCACCAATAAAGTTTTAATTAACCCCACAAATTTACCGGCAATATTTACTGATGTTTGTATAGATGGTGTTTCTTGCATCGACATTAATTTAGCTGCGAATGCGGGCGCAGATCAATTCTGTATTCCTGGCAACACTGTTTATATCGGCCAGCCTCAGGATGAAGGAATTGACGACGCCTGTATATGGTATAAATTACCAAATACAACAACGGCAATTGATACTGCCGCAGGAATATTTGTAAGCCCAATATCTACAAGTACTTATGTTGTAAAGCAGGATATTTGCGGCATTATAAAATGGGATACAGTCATAGTTTATCAAAGTGCGGTTGGAATACAAAAAAACGAAGCAATTAAAAATAACTTTAATTTATTCCCAAACCCAGCAAACAATGAATTATATATTTCTTTTACATTAGACATAGAAGCAAATTTTAAAACAGTTTTAATTTATAATTCTATAGGAGCATTAATTAAAGAAGAAGATATTAGTTTTAAAAATAAAAAAACTTCGATAAACACTGCAAATTTGCCAAATGGTATTTATTATATAAGTTTACATAGTTCAGATTTAAAAATCAATAAACGTTTTGTAATTAGCAGATAAGTATAAAAAGTTTTTCTAATTAATTTTTTAAGGCACTTTCTATTTTTATTTCATAATGTAGATTCTCATCATAATAGGCCACCTGTACTCATCCAAAATAGGCCACTCATTCTCACCAAAGTGTACCATTGATTCTCATTCAAAATAGGCCACTTTAAAAAGGGTTGTTTTAAGAGCATA
>JACCXH010000063.1 GCA_013697245.1 Bacteroidota bacterium | reverse complement strand
CTTTTACGCAAATCATCTGCAAGCTTTTTTTAAGGTTATCTACAAATGTCTTGCATCTATTTTGTTTTTTTATCCCTAAAGGTCTTTATTTATAAACACTTTGTGAGTTTAAGTGAACCCTAATTAAGATTTCAAATTCATGGTTGAGGAACAAGAAATTAATCTTTTAGAAGAGTTAAATAGTTTATCGAAAATTCATTTCTTAAAACCGGATGATATTGATGCTATTATGCTTGACTTTGCAAAACGAATTTTGCTTTGTTTAAGAATGGAAAGAATGAGTGTGTGGCTTTTTAACCCTGACCATTCTTCATTAATTTCAATTGGCGAATACGATACCCGCACCAAGCAATTTTCAAAGAACAGTATTTTATTAGAAAGGGATTATCCGATCTATTTTAAAGCTCTTATAGCAAATGAGATCATTGTTGCTGAAGATATCCGTTCTCATGTTTTTACAAAAGAATTTAATAAGGATTATTCGCCAGAACATGATATTCATAGTTTACTGGATATACCGTTAAGGATCTCGGGAGAACTGGTTGGCGTAATGTGCTATGAAAAAACCACAAAACAAAAACAGTTCACAAAAGAAGAAATTAAGTTCTGCTTAAGCGTTTCCTTTGTAATGGCCTCTAATTTAGAAAGCCGTAAAAGGCGGGCTATACAAGAAAAACTCGAAAAAGCCTTACACGAAAAAGATCTTTTATTAAAGGAGATCAACCACCGTGTAAAAAATAATTTTTCGATCTTAATTAGTTTGATGCGCATGCGAAAAGCACGCGTTAAGAACGACGAATCAAAAGTGCTATTGGAAGAATATGAGCAGCGCATTTTTTCTATGCTTAAGATCCATGATATGCTCGAGAAAAGCAACCATTTCGCACAAATTAATCTTTCAGAGTATATTAAAGAATTAGTTATTGAATTTCGTATAACTTATCCACAGATCAATCATAATTTTAAAGTTGATGTACGTTATCTTGACCGCATGATCTCGACCAAAAAAGCCATTCATTTAGGTTTAATAATTTCCGAGATCCTTCTTAACTCCATTAAATATGTGGCTGCCAAAGGTGGTAGCTACGAAGTTTTAGTAAGCCTGAATAAAAAATCAGAACAGGAAATTGAATTAAAAATAGGAGATAACGGTCCCGGCTTTGACTTTAAAGCCTTAAGTTCAAAACAAACATTGGGCTTAGACCTGATCAAAGACCTGGCAGAATCGCTTGATCTAAAGGCAAGCTACCCCACTCTAAAGAACAGTTACTATATTTTTGATTTTAACGTCTAAGAAAAAACAGCATAAAAAAAGCGGATCGATCTGATCCGCTTTTCTTTTATAAAAAATCTACTTCTTTATCTTTTGTTTTCTCGAGGTTACTATTACGTTTACTATATAAGAAGTAAACAATAATACCTAAAGTTCCCCAAACCAGGAATGCAACCCATGTTTCAGGCCTTACAAAACACATTAAAAATATATTGAAAGAGACACCAAGTGTGCCTACTAAATATAAAGCCGGAGTTTTATAAGGGCGATCGAGTTCGGGTTTTTTGTAACGCAACATCATAACAGCCACACAAACCATAGCAAATGCTAATAAAGTTCCCATACTACACATTTCAGAGATCTTACCAATGGGCGTAACCGCTGCTATGATTGAAACAATGGCTCCTACTAAAATTGTACTTCTATATGGCGTTTTAAATTTTGGATGTAATGCACCAAACATACCTTTTGGTAGTAAGCCATCTTTAGCCATTCCTAAAAAGATACGTGTTTGCCCTAACATCATTACCAACATTACCGAAGTTAAACCTGCGGTTGCAGCAATGGTAATAAAAAAAACAGCCCAATTTAAACCTATACCCGAGAATGCAGAAGCAACAGGCGCAGCTTTATCTAACTGATCGTATCTTACCATACCGGTTAAAACCAGAGAAACTAAAATATAAAGCACTGTACAAATAATAAGAGAAGCAACAATAGCAAAAGGCACATCTTTTTTAGGATTAATAGCTTCGCCGGCTTGAGTAGAAACCGCATCAAAACCAATATAAGCAAAAAACACAATGGTGGCAGCCGTTAACACACCTCCAAAACCGAAAGTAAATTTACCCGTTGCTGCACCGGCATCATCTAACACCGGAACTTTTTCCGGAATAAAAGGTGTCCAATTTTCTGTTTTAATATAAAACGCGCCTACAATAATTACAAATAATACAACGGCTATTTTAATAATTACAATAATATTATTTGTGCTTGCTGCTTCTTTAATTCCTTTTACTAAAACTGCTGTTACAACCCAGGTAATTAAAAAAGCCGGTAAATTAAAAGCAAAGCCAGGTGCAGCCATTCCAAGTTCAGCACATTTTTCTGCCGCGGTTGTCATATCGTTACATAACCATATTGGAAAATCAATACCAAATAAATGCAAAAGTTTTACAAAATAGCCACTCCACGCCACAGCAACAGTAGTTGCGCCCATCATGTATTCAAGTATCAGGTTCCAGCCAATGAACCAGGCAAATAATTCGCCCACGGTGCCATAAGCGTAAGAATAAGCAGAGCCTTCAACCGGTAAAACAGAAGCAAACTCAGCATAACATAAAGACGCGAACAAACAACCAATACCCGCAATTACAAATGATAAAGCTAAAGCAGGGCCTGCAAAATCATGCGCTGCAATTCCGGTAAGGGTAAAGATCCCTCCTCCAATAATTGCACCGATACCTAAAGAAGTTAATCCCCAACGGGTTAACACACGCTTTAGATCGCTTTTTTTCATTTCAGCCTCAAATGCTGATATCGGTTTTACTCTCCAAACTGACATATTTCTATTTTATAATTTAAACTTATACAATTAGTCAAATTAACTAATTTCTCTCTAAATATACAAAACATATGTTGCCCCGCAATTTTATATCATTTAACAAAAAATGAAAGTATAGAAGCACATTTCTGCTTATTTATTTCTAACTTTGATAGATCAATACGGTAAAAAAATATTTATTTGGGTTAATTGTAACAGCTTATGTCATTTCGGCTGTTGGAATTCCAATATATTTACATTATTGCGGCGGCGAACTTGAAAATGTTAACTACGTTATTAAAGGTTCTTCTTGTTGTGGCGAAGATGAAGATAGTTCTGAGCCAATGGATGATGGTTGCTGTAAAGACGAAAACCTGGTGCTAAAACACAATCCTGATTTTACATTAAAACAATATACTAATTTCGATCTTGTAAAAACGTTTTGCCGGCTTTTTTACATTTCATTACCTAATAGCAACCTGAACTTAAAAGCAAACACCACTATAATTATAGCTTATTTTGAAGACATACCACCAAAGGTTCAACATACTTTAGTCATCTCAACTTCTATTCTCAGAATTTAATGGTTGATCCGAATATTGATTCGGTCATTTTTCTTTTACAAAAACATTAAACCATCAAAAACTTATTAAAATGAGAACCATTCTATTATTCATGTCATTATTTGTAGCATTAAATATTAATGCACAGGATAAGGGCGTAAAAACTGCTACCATAGCGGTTAAAGGCAATTGCGAAGAATGCAAAAAACGCATTGAGAATGCAGCCGATATTAAAGGCGTAAAATTAGCCGTTTGGGATGAAACCACCCAAGCAGTTACCGTAACTTACAAAACAGATAAAGTTACTTTAGAGCAAATTGAAAAAGCAATTGCCGCCAGCGGCCACGATGTTGGCTCAATAAAAGGTAATGATGTTAGTTATAATAAGCTTCCATCTTGTTGTAAATACCGCGATAAAAAATGTGAGCTTCCTAAAAAGTAAAACATGAAGATCAGGTATTTACTTGCTTTATTAAGCATAGTAAATGTTCTATGTATTAAAGCACAAATTAAGGGAAAGATTGTTGAAGTCTCGCAAAAAGCTGACACCACTGTTATTCCCGGGGTTACTTTGTTTTGGGATAAAACTTCTGTTGCTACAACAAGCGATAAGAATGGCAATTTTAAACTGGCTGTTTCTCCTCAAACAAACAAACTAATTATTAATGCCATTGGCTATAAAAGCGATACGGTAAGTGTTAGCGATACCAGTAAATATTTATTATTGGTTTTAAAGAATGGCGTTGATCTGCAAGAAGTACAAATTGTTTATTACAGTAGCGGTACAGAGATCTCTTATTTAAATCCCATTAAAACGGAAATTTTAAATGAGCGCTCATTAATGAAAGCAGCCTGCTGTAACCTCTCCGAAAGTTTTGAGACCAACCCAAGCATTGATGTCAATTTTGCGGATGCGGTTAGCGGAACCAAACAAATTCAGATGTTAGGTCTGTCCGGTCAGTATGCGCAAATAACAAAAGAGAATATGCCTTATATGCGTGGACTTGCAGGGAATTATGGGCTCACCTTTATTCCCGGTACCTGGATCCAATCCATTCAATTAAGTAAAGGTGCAGGTTCTGTGGTTAATGGTTACGAAAGTTTTACAGGACAAATTAACACAGAACTTCAAAACCCGGAGCATTCTGATAAATTAAATTTTAATGCTTACGGTAATGAAAATGGAAGGAACGAATACAATTTAAACCTGGCACATCGCTTCAACGAAAAATTTTCGATGGGCCTTTTAAGTCATACTAGTTTTAACCCCTTGGCGCAAGACCTTAATGGCGATGGCTTTGCCGACATTCCAACCGGAAAACAATATAATTTTATGAATAAATACGCTTACAATAACGGGAAAGGTTTTGAAGCGCAATTTGGCGGCTCGTATTTAAAAGATACACGCGACGGTGGGCAATTCAGATCAACGGTTAGAAATTATAATGATACTACGCCCTTATATAAAATTGGTATTGATAACGAAAGATGGGAAGTATATAGTAAAACCGGTTTTGTGTTTAAGAAAAAACCAGCAACCAGTATGGGTTTACAGCTTTCTTATTTAAACCACGATCAAATTAATTTTTATGGTACTAATAATTATAAGGGCGCACAAAAAACATTTTACGCCAATTATATTTATCAAGGAATAATTAAAACAACCAACAACACTTATAAATTAGGCGCTAGTTTTTTAAATGACGATGTGAACGAAACATTTGAGTTATACAAATACAAGCGTCTTGAACAAGTTGCCGGAACATTTTTAGAATTTGCGCATAATACCGGCGAAAAATTTAATGTCATAGCCGGCATTCGTGCAGATTATCATAATTATTATGGTTTGTTTTTTACACCACGTTTGCACTTACGTTATGCCTTCACAAACAAGTCGGTGCTGCGCTTCAGCGGTGGCAGGGCTTTGCGTACAGCAAATATTTTTGCTGATAATGCTTATTTAATGGCCTCTTCGCGCGAGTGGATCGTTCAAAGCTCTGACCTGAGTATGCCTTATGGTTTAAAACCCGAAGTAGGTTATAATTATGGTTTGAACTTCACTCAAAAATTTAAAGTAAATTACCGTGACGCATACATTACTCTTGACGTTTATCGTACGGATTTTAAAGACCAGGTAGTTGTGGATGTTGACAATAACACACAACAAGTATTGATCTATAATTTAAATGGGCCCTCCTACTCAAACACTATGCAGTTTGAATTTAATATGGAACCTAAAAAACGTTTCTTTGTAAAAACCGCGTACCGTTATGTAGATACAAAAATGGAATTTAAACAAGGCCTGCTTCAAAAAGCCATGGTATCAAAGCACCGCGCCTTTATTAATGTAAGTTACGAAACAAAAAATAGTCACTGGCAATTTGATGCAACCGTACAAAACAATGGGGCAAAGCGTTTACCCTCTACAACCACAAACCCAACCGATCTTCAGCGTGCAGAATACTCGCCGGCTTTTTATAACGTATTAGGACAAATAACTTACCTCACCAAACTATCAAAAGCAGACTTTAATATTTATTTAGGTGTTGAGAATGCATTGAACTATAAACAAACAAATCCTATTGTTTCGAGCGATCTGCCTTTTAATAAATATTTTGACGCAAGCATGGTTTGGGGGCCAATTTATGGGCGAATGCTTTATTTAGGATTGAGGTTGAAGATAAAATGATTTCTCATTACACATGATGCCGAAAACGACGATCAATAAAAGATCTCAGTTGCCATTTTTTTGTAGTAAGATGTAGTTGGCTGTGCGATAACTTTAAAACCCTTAATATTAAAACACTTGTTGTTGCTGCGAAGAAACACCACACAGAAATAAGATAAACTTCATAAAATATTTTTGTAGCCAACAAAGAAAAGAGTAATAAATAAGCAACTGCTTTTGTTCCTTTAGCAGATGAAATAAAATTAGGAGTAATAATTGCGATTACATAAAAGATACTGCTTAATAGTATTAGGATTTGCGAAGTTTCTATATCGTATTGAATATGATGTTCTCTTACCTCCACATTAACATTATTAAAGATTAAACGGTAGGCGAGTATAACCGAAGCACTAATACCTGCAATTACGGCAACCGATAAGATCTTTTTTCTTTTTTTATCCGGCTCCATAATAAATAAGGATGCAGGTATCCAAATAGGCCAAAGAAATTGAGCGAAAAAAAGAAAAAAATAAGTTGCAGCCATTTTCCAGGGCCCATATTCAAAATGTGTAAGTGTAAGCCATAACAAGCCTTCGCTTACCTGTTGTATTGCAAACAATAGCGGAATACATCCATACATTAATTGTGCGCGGTTATTTACTTTTTTTAAAGAAGCCACGCCAATAGTTCCTAAAACTGCTGCGGCTGTAAAACTCGCTCCTGCTGAAAAGCACATAATTATTGTTTTTAACTATTATGATCTTTCAAATTTGATGCCAGCGAACCGTAAAACAGAATTTTAACCACATAGAACATAGAAAGAGTATAAACTAACCGCAATACGGTTCAAATAATTTTTTTTCGCAAGTGAAGAAATCCTCTGTTTTACTTTTTTTTTGTTCTATAAAAAAACTATGTGTATAAACACTTAATTATTAACCTATGCTAGGCGAAAAGGGTTAAAGGTGATACCTATTGAATAACACCAATGCAATAGGTGCCGCAAAGATCAAAATATAGAATAACAAGATCAATATCCGTTTAAAAACGCTTAGATCTGAGCTAAGATTGACCTGTAGTACTGCGGTAATATGCTGCACTAATAAAGGCTCAGCAATCGTATATTCATATTTTCCGGGCTCTATGCTGGCATATTTTTTGGGGAAAGACATGATCAGGCAATCACGTATCAACCAATAATCCCTATCCGGTAAATTCTCATAATCGGTATAGTAATTTATTTTTTCCTGGGTTAAATAATCCCTAATTTTTTGATGCTTGCTTTCGTTGTAAATTTCCAAACCAATTAATACCGGCACAATGATCATAATAAAACTCTGGAAAAGAAGGAATAAAAAAACCAGGCAAATAATTGAGATCACGCCAAACGCCAAACGTATAATATGGTTTTCTTTAAAGAACAAAGTCTCTATTAAACGTCCGCCATCTAAAGGATAAAAAGGCAAACAATTTAAAAGGTTAATGATCAAAAAAGAATTGGCGAGCATTTTTAAAGTATCGTTTTGCAGATCTTTGTTTAACCAAAATAAAACGCAACCAATAATAATTCCCGGTACCGGGCCGGCTAAAATAATAATGCTTAATTGTGCTTGCGACACCTGTTGTTTTTTTCCACTTGTAAAAGCGCCAAGCAAGGGCACGATAAATATTTTTACATTGCTGTAATTAAATAGTTTCATAAAAGCAAAATGGCCCATTTCATGAATGATAATCACCAATAAAATAGCGGCAATATATGCGAGATTTTGATCGAACAAAAAATAGAACATCAGCGCATAGATAAATAAGCTGATGAGCGAGCGCACCAATGCATTCTGGCTTTTTTGCGCCACCAATGGTTTTGGTGGAAAACCGCCGGAACTATGTCCGCTATTTAAAAAATCGTCCACTAGCTTATTGCTTTTTTATTAAATAAATGAAAGAGTAAATATATGCAACTTAAAAACAAAAAGAAGGCTCCTGTTTGATGTAGAGCTCCCATTATTACCGGAACTTGGTATAACAAAGTTAAAACACCCAAAATAAATTGTATGGTAACGCCATATATTAGTAAAGTAATGCCGGTATGTTGTTGTTTGGTTAACTGTAGTTTATTTGACCTATACCAAATAAAACAAATTAAAATAACAATGATAATTGCGGTGGTTCGGTGCACAAATTGAATGCCGCTTGCATTCTCAAACATATTCTCAAATAAAGAATCTTTCATGGTTACTTGCTCCGGAATCCAATCATCCCCCATTTTTGGCCAGGTATTAAAAATATGGCCGGGACGAATGTGTGAATCGTTACCCTCTACAAAACCCGCTGTAAATGCGCCAAAAATAATTTGAAAAACAAGCACGCAGAAAAAAATAACAGTGGCACTTTTTAATTTTTTTCCTTCCAATACCTCAGCATTTTCTTTTGGATATAATAAGCGTAGCGCAAACCAAAAGGTAAAGGCAAATAAAGTAAAAGCGCTCATTAAATGTGTCGCTAAACGGTAATGACTTACAGCCGGTTTACTTTGAAGGCCGCTATATACCATCCACCAACCGATTACAGCTTGCATAGCGCCCATAAAAAATAACAGAACAAAACCCTGCCACATATCTTTTTTAATTTTCTTTTTTATTAAAAAATAAACAAAACCAATAGCAAAAACATACATCATGGTGCGGCCAATCATGCGGTGAATATATTCCCACAAAAAAATGGGTTTAAAATCCTGCAGGGTCATGCTAAAATTTATTTTTTGGAATTCAGGGCTTTGTTGGTATTTCTCAAAACGTTCTTGCCACATTTGATCATTTACAGGCGGTATTGAGCCCATAAAGCTCCAATCAGTAATAGAAAGGCCAGAGTGCGTTAAACGCGTTAAACAACCCACCACCACCATTATATAAATTAAAAAACAACCGGTAAGCAGCCAGTAAATAATTTGTTTGTTTGGGGAAGTTGAAATTGGGTTCATTAATTGAACGCAAATTTAAGCCGAAAAGCGTTAGGCTGCAAGCTCTATTTTGGTGACATTAGAATGACAAATTAGGAAGTGATCTAATTTTCATAAGCACCAATGGTAACATTGGATGTGTTACGGGGAGTATTATTTAGATCGAATTGAAACTTCAGCGCATCGGTTTGCGCACTTGTAAGCGTAAAATTCCTTATTCTGCTTTCGCTGGTTGCCTGAAAATTGTAATTTTTATAATCGTTAAATGATAAATTAGATTTACCTGTAGAAATATTTGTTCTTATATCGCCCACATAATGCAAGGGATCGCCGGTTGAGTTAGATGTTTTTAACCAGCAATTACTAAAGATATATTTTGGCGGGAAATTTGTGTCAGAATAATCAAGATCTAAATTTATTTCGTTCACCAATAAACCATCCACAATGCAATTACCAAAGTAAGCAGAGTCAAGTGGCAACACCTGACTATTGGTGTGATTATTAATATTTATAGCCGGCTTATCGCGTGATTTTTCTTTTTCCCAAAAATTTGCGAAAGTCGAATTTAGAAACGTGTATTTACCCCCCAGCGCAATATTTACACAATGTTCCTGGCAATTACTAATTACATTGTTTCCTGCATACACATTATAACCTAAACCGTAAAAGCCCCACAGGCTCATGTTCTGTATTTTTGTGTTTGTCATTTTTAAACGGCGCGGTTCATTAAAATTATTTCCAAATAATTCTGCCTGCACACCCACGTAACCATTCTTAATAATGGCGTAATTTATTTCATTGTTCACACTTCCTTCGTTTATCCAGATCCTATCCCACTGCCCCGGTTCATCGGCATACTCTTTATCGCGGCGCGCACCGGTAAAAATAACTTCGTTACCTTTTTGGCCGTGCACTTTTAATTCGCCATACCTAAACACCCAAAGGCCTGCTTTATTATTTAAATAGATCCTTGTGCCGGCATTTATGATTAATTTTTGTGTAGAGTCAACCACCAAATAGCCATAAATAACATGGGGCTTATCGTTGAACATAACAATGGTAGCATTATCCGACTCACTAATGCGTGAATAAGCAAAATAACTTCCATCGCTAAATTTAATAGCATTATTTGGGCGGTAATAATAAGCATCTTGTCCCCATGCTTCGAGGTAAACGGTCTGCTCGTTGCCATTAACAGTAAAACGAATAGCATCGTTAATAATTAAAGGCGAGTTGGCATTATTTGGGTTTACATTTACCTGTATGAAAATATACATGCTATCGTTAGCAGCTATCTCCACATCCTCAAAAGAAGTGCCTTTACCACCGTCAACATTGATAATAAAGGAAGATGAGCTTCCGCCCAATAATTGAATAGATGAGATCTTAATGCGTTTGTTGTTCTTATTTCTGACGCGAATGTTTTTAGTAGAAGAGCCAATGGTTGTAAAAACAGTGTCAAACAACACGGAATCCTGCGAGAACTGAACTCGGGCGCTGGAATTGGTAATTAATTTATCTTTTTTGCAGGAGGATAGCTCGAACATCAAAAAAGATAAAACAGCAATTACACAAGTTATTTTAAGTAAGAATTTCATGTTCTGCAAATATAAACGTAATATTTGCTAAAATAGTATGTTAAGTTAAATACGTAAAAACAGGGCTTTTATAACGGGAAGCAAATTTTTGTCAGAAATAATAAAAACTATTCAAAATTTACAAATCACGTCTCCTAAAAAATTATTAATTTCAAAGCCTTAACTTACCAAACTATGTCATTTATAAATAATATTACAGCCCGCCAGATCTTAGATTCACGCGGAAACCCAACTATCGAAGTAGATGTTGTTACTGAAAACGGTATTTTAGGCCGTGCTGCTGTACCTTCCGGCGCTTCAACGGGCTCTCACGAGGCTGTGGAGTTGCGTGATAACGACAAGAAAATTTACATGGGCAAAAGCGTCTATCACGCTGTAAATAACGTAAACACAACCATTCGCGAAAATTTAAAAGGACTTTATATTTTTGACCAATCAGAAATTGATGCCAAAATGATAGAGTTGGATGCCTCACCCAATAAAGCAAACCTTGGTGCCAATGCTATTTTAGGCGTTTCTTTAGCCGTTGCCAAAGCTGCTGCAGAAGAAAGCCGTACTCCCTTATACCGTTATGTTGGCGGTGTAAATGCTAACCTCCTTCCTATTCCAATGATGAATATCTTGAATGGTGGCTCTCATGCCGATAATGGTATCGATTTTCAGGAATTTATGATCATGCCTGTTGGCGCCGATTCTTTTAGCGAGGGACTACGCATGGGCACAGAGATCTTTCATCATTTAAAAGCCGTTTTAAAAGACCTAAAAATGAGCACCAATGTTGGTGATGAAGGTGGTTTTGCGCCTAACTTTAAAAATAACGAAGATGCTATTAAAGCCGTTATGCAGGCGATTGATAAAGCAGGTTATAAAGCCGGAGAAGACATTTTTATTGCCATGGATGCCGCTGCTTCTGAGTTTTACGATTCAAAAGAAAAAGTTTACCATTTTAAAAAATCTACCGGCGATAAATTAACTTCAGACCAAATGGTTACTTATTGGGCTGACTGGTGTAAGAAATACCCTATTATTTCGATAGAGGACGGTTTTGGCGAAGATGATTGGGATGGCTGGAAAGCTGTTACAGATGCTTTAGGGGATAAGATACAGTTAGTGGGCGATGATCTTTTTGTGACCAATGTAAACCGCTTAGCGGATGGCATTAGCAAAGGCGTGGCCAATTCTATCCTTGTAAAGGTAAACCAGATAGGAACTTTAACCGAGACCATCAATGCCGTGCAAATGGCCCAAACAAATAGCTACACCTCCGTTATGAGCCACAGAAGTGGTGAAACCGAAGATACTACCATTGCCGACCTGGCGGTAGCCTTAAGTTGCGGTCAAATAAAAACAGGTTCTGCATCCAGAAGCGACCGGATCGCAAAATACAATCAATTATTAAGGATCGAAGAGCAATTGGGCGGTGCCGCACGGTATTTAGGCAAGTCATTTAAGTTTGTTCCTTAAAAAAACCTTCTAAAAAAATAAATTTAAAATAACACAAAATAACTTTGTTTATATTAGATCAGATTGTAATTTTATAACCATAAAAGTTTATCCCATGGATCCGTTGAAAGAAAAATTTAAAGCTAAAGCCGAAGTTTTAGCTGCAGACATTAAAGATATTATTAAAAATCATGGCGACCTTAAATTAGGCGAAATTACTGTAGCCCAGGTGTACCAAGGCATGCGTGGCATGGTAGGCATGGTTACCGAAACATCAAGGTTAGATCCTGAAGAAGGTATTCGCTTTAGAGGCTACACCATACCTGAGTTGCGCGCCAAATTGCCAAAAGCTGTTGGCGGTACTGAACCATTACCCGAAGGAATCTTTTATTTAATGTTAGTTGGCGAATTACCAACACAAGAAGATGTTACTTTTATTACTACCGAGTGGGCAAAACGTAATAACGTTCCAAAACATGTATTTGATGTAATTGAAGAATTACCGATCGATACCCATCCTATGACCCAATTTGTAATTGGTGTTATGGCTATGCAAACCGAATCTGTTTTTGCAAAAGCCTATGCAAAAGGCATGAGCAAAAAAGATTATTGGGATTATGCGTATGAAGACAGCATGAATTTAATTGCACGGCTTCCGCGTATTGCAGCATACATCTATCGCCGTAAATACAAAGGCGGTGTGCATATTGAACCGGACCACAAATTGGATTGGGCAGCCAACTTTGCACACATGTTAGGTTATGAAGCTTTTGATATGAAACGTTTAATGCGTTTATATTTAACCATACATGTTGATCATGAAGGTGGAAACGTTTCTGCACACACTACGCACTTAGTTGGTTCGGCATTAAGCGATCCTTACCTAGCATTTGCTGCAGGTATGAATGGTCTTGCCGGTCCGTTACACGGCCTTGCTAACCAGGAAGTGTTGAACTGGATCATGGAGTTAAAAGAAACTTTAGGCGGTGGTTTACCAACTAAAGAACAAATTGCAGAGTACATTAAAAAAACATTATTAGAAGGAAAAGTTGTTCCGGGATATGGCCATGCAGTATTACGTAAAACAGATCCACGCTTTACAGCACAACAGGATTTTTACAAAACATACATTAAGCATGATGATATTTGCGAGATAGTACAAATGGTTTACGAAGTTGCTCCACCAATTTTAGAGAGCACCGGAAAGATCAAAAATCCATGGCCAAATGTTGACGCGCACTCTGGTGCGTTATTAGTACATTATGGCATGTATGAGTTTGATTTTTATACTGTACTATTTGGTGTAAGCCGTGCGTTAGGCGTATTGGCAAGTTTGATCTGGGATAGAGCTACCAACTCACCAATTGAAAGACCGGGTTCTTTAACTACCGAGAATATCAAAGCAAAAATTAAAGCGGCACAAACTGCGCAAAAAGCTGAAGAAACAAAATAATTATAAATTAATTACTATTAAAAAGCCGGACTAATTGTTCGGCTTTTTTTATTTAAACCAATTCGTTTTACTATCTAAAAAATTAAAAACACATAGAAACATAGGTAGGATAGAAAAAAAAGGGACACAGTAGTAAATTGAAGCGTCGCTTCAATTCTATGTAGCCTTTATTATTTGTTTGCTTTCCTTTTTGACACTATGTGTCTATGTGGTTAAAAAAAACGGTCTGAGTAATTTGGTAGAAACATTTTATTTACTACATTTGGTTTAAGCGCCTAAATTAATGAAGAGCAAATACTTTTTACTTATCCCATTTTTTATCTTGTTTATTACCTTTTGTAAAAAACCAAGAAGTGGGAATTATGTGTACGAAGAAAGCGGCGTTAAATCAACTTATCTTAAAGAAGGCGCCACTGCTTATACTTTAACCGACAAAGGCAATATTAATTCTTCAGTGGATGCCCGGCTCAAAAATAAATCCAACTCTACTTTATACATTGATAATGTGCCATGGGATATAAACGGAGATTCTGTTACTAATAGAAATAACAGCACAACTCCACAAGGAACTGGATCTACTTTGAAAAGCTATTATAGTTATAGAGGTATTATTACCGGTAAAAAAAGTATAGAAGGTGTGTTTAGCAGGATCCAGGTATATACAAGCTATACTAACGTTCGCGTAGATAGCGCCAGCGGAACTTTTAAATACCACAAAAAATAGTTTAATTTTAGAAATTAAGGTTATCTTTTAGTTAGCGGAGAGCTTAAAAAAAGTCGGACAAAAAAATTATGAAACACGTACTGCCTATTATAATATCTCTCTTTCTGTTCAGATGCGCACAACAATCCTCTCCGATATCGGACTCTGGTAAGGAAAAAACTCCTTTCTTTAAAATTATCTACTTTGACAACTATTACACCGACTTTCTTAAAGCTTTAAAAGCCGACAGATCCGATTGGGACAAAATTTATTTCGAAAAAATAAAAAACGGATTAATCAAAGAGTATTTCTCAAAATCCGAATACTATCCTCTTGTTCGTGAAACTTTTTCGTATCCCATTCAGGACACTAACGGCCTGACAAAGTTCATCGCTGATTTAAATGAAAATAGAATCGACATCGAAAAAATAATTTCGGAGGCCTTCACTCTTTGTAACAAACAGATTAAAAATGACAGTGTAACTTTCTATATGATTCCCTTATCTTCCGACATTAAAGAAATAGTAAACAAAATGGGTGGCGTAACTGCGCAGACAGCGGGTAGCAAACAAATTATACTGACAATTGACTTTAGCGTTAATTCATGGAAGGAAATGCTTAAATATACCGTAGCACATGAGTTTAATCACTCCTATTGGACAAATATTAACTTTTCTAATAATTACAAAATGACTTTGCTTAGCTATATAATTTTTGAGGGTAAGGCCGACTCTTTCGCTCATTCTCTCTACCCTAACGTAAAAGCTCCTTGGACTACTTCCCTAAATGCGAGTGAAAAAACTGCTCTCTGGAAAAAAATAATGCTAAAATTGCAAAGTGATGATCAATATCTTCTTGCAAGTGTAATGTTTGGTTCTGAAGATTATCCGATTTGGGGCGGCTATACATTGGGTTACGACATCATGCAGACTGCCTTTAAAAAGAATCCGGAGCTTTTGAAAACAAACTGGACAAACTTAGATGCGGACAAATTATTAGAATTGAGCGACTATAAGTAAACTGTGTGCGCTTTTGCAGACTGCTAAAGGCATCTAAATGCAATTATTTTATTGCAATCACTTAAACTTGGTTACCGGATAAAATAATTATTTACCCCCTTCAACTCTTTCTTCAAAAACGGCGCGGTGTAACTGCGCTTTTCTTTTATTAATTCTTCAGGTGTTCCTGTAAATAAGATCTCTCCTCCACCCTTTCCACCTTCGGGACCAAGATCAATAATATGATCGGCAACTTTAATAATATCCATGTTATGTTCTATCACTAAAACAGTATTACCATTATTTACCAAACGGTAAAGCACTTCTAATAAAATACGAATGTCTTCAAAATGCAAACCGGTGGTTGGCTCATCTAAAATATAAAACGTATTTCCTGTATCGCGCTTGCTCAATTCGGTGGCAAGTTTTACACGCTGTGCCTCTCCACCACTAAGCGTTGTAGCCTGTTGTCCCAATGTGATGTAACCCAAACCTACATCCTGCAATGTTTTTATCTGGCGAAAAATATTAGGAACCATTTCAAAGAATTCACAGGCCTGGTCAATGGTCATGTTCAACACATCACTAATCGACTTACTTTTGAATCTTATCTCTAAGGTTTCGCGGTTATAACGTTTGCCGTTACAGACATCACAAACAACATACACATCGGGTAAAAAATTCATTTCAATAGTCTTTACTCCTGCTCCGCCACAGGTTTCGCAGCGACCACCTTTTACATTAAAAGAAAAACGTCCGGGTTTATAACCGCGTATTTTTGCTTCCGGTAATTCTGCAAATAAATTCCTTATGTCTGAGAACACATTAGTGTAAGTCGCCGGATTACTGCGCGGTGTGCGGCCAATGGGCGATTGATCGATCTCAATTACCTTGTCAACATTATCAATACCTACAATGCTTTTATAAGCTAAAGGCTTTTTTTCTGAATTATAAAAATGTGCTGATAACAATGGATAAAGTGTTTCGTTTATTAAACTGCTTTTTCCGCTGCCACTAACACCGGTAACACAAATAAATTTTCCTAAAGGAAAGTCTACAGAAACATTTTTTAAATTATGTCCGGTGCAACCTTTTAATGTTATTTTTTTTCCGTTGCCTGCCCTGCGTTTTTTTGGTATTTCAATTTTTAATTTACCGGTTATGTATTGCGCAGTTACGGTATTAAATTTGAGCATGTCTTTTGGTGTAGAGGCTGCCACTATCCTTCCGCCATGTACGCCGGCTCCAGGACCAATATCAATTACATAATCACTTTCAAGCATCATGTCCTTATCATGTTCAACTACCAAAACAGAGTTGCCAACATCACGCAGGTTTTTAAGCGCAGTAATTAAACGCACATTGTCCCGCTGATGTAAACCAATACTTGGCTCATCTAAAATATACAACACCCCCACCAATTGCGAGCCAATTTGTGTAGCCAGGCGGATTCGTTGTGCTTCGCCACCACTAAGGGTTTTAGAAGAACGGTTAAGTGTTACATAATCCAAACCAACTTCCATTAAGAATTGAATGCGTGAACGGATCTCTTTTAAAACTTCCACTGCAATTGTATTTTGAGTCTTGCTTAATTTTTTTTCTACATCTTTAAACCAAGCTTGCAAAATAGAAATATCCATTTCAGATAATTCGGAAATATTTTTTTCGGCGATCTTAAAATACAGCGATTCTTTTTTTAACCGTGTACCATGGCAGGTAGGACAAGCCTTTTTATTTGTGAAACCCTGCGCCCATCGCAACATGCCCGGGCTTGGATCATCTTCGGCCTGGCGTGTAATAAAAGTAGCAATGCCTTCAAAATTGGTATTGTATGTTCCGCCTTCTGTTGTTACTTTAAAAAGTTCATCGCTACCATATAGTAAAACATTTACTGCTTCTTCGCTCAGATCCTCAAAAGGCGTATCTAAATTAAAAGCGTGAACTGCGCCAATGGCCTCTATTTGTTTAAAGATCCAGCCGCCGCCACTTTTTTGCGCACCAATTGGCGCCACAGCACCTTTAGCAATAGAGAGTTTAGGGTTGACAACAATTTTAGAAATATCTATTTCAGAAATTTCACCAAGACCATTGCATTGAGGGCATGCACCGTAAGGTGAGTTAAACGAAAATAAATTAGGAGCCGGCTCATCATAACTAATGCCGCTTGTTGGGCACATTAACGAGCGACTAAAAAATCTTGGTTGAGCCTCAACCCCTTTGGATTTTTTCTTTTGTTTGGTTTCTTCTTCGTGTTCAATTACCATCAATACACCTTTACCATGCTTCATAGCAGTTTGTAATGATGCATTTAAACGTGTACGAATATCTTTTGTAATTTCTAAGCGATCGATTACAATTTCAATATCGTGGATCTTGTAACGGTCAACCTGCATTTTAGGCGTAATATCAATAATTTGACCATCTATACGCACTTTATTAAAACCGCGTTTGCGTATATCTTCGAACAGCTCGCGGTAATGGCCTTTACGTGCGCGGATAATGGGGGCCAGTAAATTTATTTTTTTTGCTTTGTATTCAGTCTCTATCAGGTCCATGATCTGGTCGTCGCTATAACGCACCATTTTTTCGCCGGTAACATAAGAATAGGCCTGGCCCGCGCGCGCAAACAGTAAACGCATAAAATCATAGATCTCTGTAATAGTGCCAACCGTTGAGCGCGGATTTTTGTTTACCGTTTTTTGCTCTATCGAAATAACAGGGCTAAGGCCTGATATCTTATCTACGTCAGGGCGTTCAAGATTACCAAGAAACTGGCGCGCGTATGAAGAAAAACTTTCTATGTATCGGCGTTGACCTTCAGCATAAATTGTATCAAAAGCTAATGACGATTTACCGCTACCACTTAAACCTGTAATAACAACTAATTTATTTCGTGGAATAGTAATTGAAATATCTTTTAAGTTATGAGAGCGTGCGCCAATAACTTCAATAATTTCCTCATCAACAATATCTGCCTTCATATAAAATATCTAGTAATAATAACAACTAACAGGGGTGATAGTTTATTCGAAATTAAAGGAAATAAAAACTTTTAAGACTATAAAATTAGTTTTATAACAAAGTTTACCATTAATATTAACGTTGTTACTATTACAGAAATTACAATGTACCTTGCCCCGTTCCTGAACGAAAAAAATAAATGTCCTGTGGCGTAAAAAATGGTTATTAAAAATGGAATTAAACTAGCATTAAGTTTTATGCTCTCTATCAGGTCTCCTTTAAGAAGTGCTATAAAAGCCCGCTGCATGCCACATCCGGGGCAATCCATACCGATCATGCTTTTTACTGAGCATGTAAATAAATGCTGTTCTATAAAACTGATAATACTATCCAAAATTTACCAGTGAAATGTGCTAAGGGCAGCGCCGGCAACGGCAATAACAAGTACAAGAACAATGATAGCTACACCAACAAGACATAATGCGATGATAGAACAAATTTTTCCGGCTTTTGCATTTTTATAAGATGCCAGTGAATATTTGCCCGGATTATTCTGATACTCTCTTTCAACACCGGATGCTAAAACCAATGAAATAATGGCCATTATAATTGATGGAATGGCGTAACACCAAAAAAAGCAAATAGCCAGGATACCTAAAACTAAAACACCAACACTGTTAGGAATGTTTTGACCGCCACCGCCATTTGTATAATTTGAATCGAAATTTGTGCTATTAACAGTTGATTTTGTTTCGAATTTTGGAATTTCGTCTTGAGGATCTAAATTATTTATTTCTGGTGCCATATTTTTATATCTTATTTCTTAAAATTAAAAATAAAATCCATCATAATTTTTTTTAATCGATACATCAAACTAATTTAATTTTAGATAATTGATTATCAATATATTACAATTTTTGTTTGTGTTTTTTGAACTCAAAATCTAAAACGATTTAAAAAAATTACTTAACTTTACAAAAAACTACAAAAAATGTTTCGATCAATTTTTAAGAAAGCTTTATTAGCATGTATACTTTTGGAAGTGTTTTCAAATTCTTTAAAAGCTAATCCCGGAGATACCACCTGGGTGACCATTTATAACCTGAGAAAAATAATGGCTTATGGTAGTTATGATACTACTGCTATTTTGCCAACAGGTATCCGATATCGTAAGATGCGTTTACATTATATTTTAGGAAGATACTCTTGTCCTTCCAGCGAACAATATTGCGGGTCGTGGGATTACACCACACAAATTTATGCAAAACCTCCGGGAAAAGATACTGTTGAAATTGCCAGGGTAATTACACCTTACGCCACCGATTGGATGGCCACCAACAGGAAACACGATTATGTTATTGAAGTATCTGATTATGCAAAATCTTTAGAAGGCCCAACAGGTTTTAAATTCTTTTACAGCGGTTACTCTTGGGGTTTTACAATTACTTTAAAATTAGAATTGATAGAAGGTGTACCACCAATGGATGCTTTATCTGCCGGTAATATTTATGATGGTTATTTTGCTTATGGTAAAACTATCGATCCAATAGAAAATCATTTAACGCCAAAAACATTTTCTTATACAACACCTGTTACAAAAGCATTTATTAAAAATTCGGTGAGCGGGCATGGCTCCGATGATAATAATTGTTCAGAGTTCTGCAGTAAATATTATGATCTGAAAATAAACAATGTAAATGTGTCGCAAAAACAATTATGGCGTAACACCTGTGGTTTAAATAATATCTACCCACAAACAGGCACCTGGGTTTATGACAGAGCCAACTGGTGTCCGGGAGCTGTTGTATGGCCGATCTACCATGACCTTTCTTCAATTACAACGGCCAATACAACATTTAGTGTGGATATTGATATGGAACCATACACTGCGCCAACGCAAACCAATGCCAGTGCCGGCTACCAGTTCACATCACAAATGATCAATTACAGTGCGCCCAATCATTCGCTGGATATTTCTATTGAAGATATTATCTCACCATCAAAGAACGAAAATAATTACAGGAGCAATCCGAGTTGCAGAAACCCCGTGATCAAAATAAAAAATGTTGGTACCAACAGCGTAACATCTGTAGTTTTTAACTACGGCTTAATTGGCAATACGGCATTAAGTTATACATGGACCGGCAATTTAAATTTCCTGGATGAGACCCTTGTTACCTTTCCGCCATCGTTAACTATTTACACCAATAATATCGTTAGTACTTTTCAGGCATCGGTAGTTTCGGTGAATGGTGTTACAGATCAAAATTCATTTAACAATACCTATGTTTCGCAAACCTCACCGGTATCTGTTTACCCGGCAAGTTTTGTACTAAAAATAAATACAAACAATGCTACCAACCCTTTAACTAATTTTAATGAAACATCCTATGTTTTATATGATCAAAATGGAGCAGTTGTAATTGCAAGAGATAGTTTACAGAATGTAACCTACTATACTGATACAATACATAATTTAACGCCCGGTTGTTATAAATTAGTAATAGATGATGCGGGTTGCGATGGCTATAAATTTTGGGTAAATACTGCCCCGGGTAA
Source organism: Bacteroidota bacterium (assembly GCA_013697245.1). Taxonomy (GTDB): domain Bacteria; phylum Bacteroidota; class Bacteroidia; order B-17B0; family Aurantibacillaceae; genus Aurantibacillus. The sequence goes on along the minus strand of JACCXH010000063.1, from coordinate 635 downwards.
CGGCAACATTCGTTTTGAGAACCTTGGTATAGGAAATGTTTTTTACAACCCTAACGGCGATATTGGCTGTCAATTAATAAAATACTTTGTAGTTGCCAACACAACGGGTATTACAGAAAATATTGCCAGGCAAAATGAAATTGGAATTTATCCAAACCCCGCAAATACTATGGCTTACCTACAATTAGACCTTGTTAAGGACCAAGCGATAAATTATAAAATAACAGAAGTAACCGGGAAACTCATGCAACAAAAATCGTTGAATAAAATTAGCGAAGGCTATGAAAAGATAGATATGAGTGGTCTTGAGAACGGCGTTTATTTTATTTCTGTTGAATTGCAAAACAATTTAATTATCACAAAAAAATTAATTGTTCAACACTAAACGTTTAATCTTTAAATTCAATTTTTGTGTGAGTACCATCGCAATAAGGTTTGTTTGAAGAAGCACCACACCTGCAAAAAGCAGTCACTTTATTTTTTTGATCCTCGCTGCCATCTTTGTGTTTTATATCAACTTGATTTATTAAATAGTCCAAATTTCTTCTACAAAAGCGTATTGATAGTTACAAGTATTAATAATTTGTATCTCAGTAATTGCCTTTATAGTTTTTTCAATATAGTCACTGATTTGG
>JACCXH010000062.1 GCA_013697245.1 Bacteroidota bacterium | reverse complement strand
CCAAATCAGTGACTATATTGAAAAAACTATAAAGGCAATTACTGAGATACAAATTATTAATACTTGTAACTATCAATACGCTTTTGTAGAAGAAATTTGGACTATTTAATAAATCAAGTTGATATAATATGTTACTTTCATAAATTTCTATCCGACAAAAAAGCCTCTCTAATTTTAATCAGAGAGGCTTTAGTATTTTTTGTTATTAGTTTGTTGTTTTCTTCGGTGGTTGAGCTTGTCGAAACCATGCTTCGACAAGCTCAGCATGACAGTGTATTAGAGCTTAACTACCGCATGCTTCGCAATCCTCCGGGTTATCTAACGAGCAGGTAAGTTGCGCTTGCTGTTCTTCGAAGGTTAAAATGTGTCCTTGTCCTCTGTCTACCAGCAATTGGTCTTCGTTGCCTAATATTAAAGATGGTTGTGTTAAAGCATCCTGGTCTACAGTAAACTTAATGGCATCGGCTGCTGCTTTTGTACGTAAGTAATACATACCGGTTTTTAAACCTTTTTTCCATGAGTAAAAGTGTGCAGAACTCATTTTAGCAAAGTTGGCATCCTGTATAAATAAATTCAACGATTGTGATTGATCAATATAAGCGCCACGATCGGCAGCCATATCAATAATGGTACGTTGTTTAATTTCCCAAACAGTTTTGTAAAGTTCTTTTATGTTTGCGGGAATTTCAGGAATGTTTTGTACCGAACCGTTGGCGGCAATAATTTTATTTTTAAGGCCGTCGTTCCAGATACCCAATTTTACAAGGTCGCGTAATAAATGTTTGTTAACTACAACAAACTCTCCGCTTAATACGCGGCGTGTGTAAATATTGCTGGTGTATGGTTCAAAACATTCATTATTTCCTAAAATTTGAGATGTACTTGCTGTTGGCATTGGCGCTAACAATAATGAGTTACGTACACCGTATTTCACTACTTCTTCGCGTAATGTATCCCACTCCCAACGAGAACTTGGTGTTACGCCCCACATATCCTGTTGGAAAATTCCTTTAGAGATAGGTGAGCCAGGGTAAGATTCGTAAGCGCCTTCAATTTTTGCAAGATCTTTACTGGCAGTTAAAGCCGCGTAATAAATAGTTTCAAAGATCTCTGAGTTTAATTTTTTTGCTTCATCACTTTCAAAAGGGTAACGCATTAAAATAAAGGCATCGGCTAAACCTTGCACACCTAAGCCAATTGGGCGGTGACGTAAATTAGATTTACGTGCCTCAGGAATAGGGTAGTAGTTACGATCGATAATTTTATTTAAATTAATGGTAGCCTGGTAAGTAATTTCAAATAATTTATTGTGATCAAATGTGTTTGCTTTCTCATCTACAAAACGTGGTAAAGCAATAGATGCTAAATTACAAACAGCAACTTCATCGGCGCTTGTGTACTCAATAATTTCGGTACATAAATTACTAGACTTAATAGTGCCTAAATTTTGTTGGTTTGATTTTGAGTTAGCAGCATCTTTAAATAGCATGTAAGGATTACCGGTCTCAATTTGCGCTTCAATAATGGCTGCCCATAATTCGCGTGCTTTAATTTGTTTACGGAATTTTCCTTCGGCTTCGTATTTAGTGTACAATGCTTCAAACTCTGCACTGTGGCAATCGCTTAATCCGGGCGATTCGTTAGGACACATTAAACTCCAGTCGCCTTCAGCTTCTACACGCTTCATAAACAAATCAGGAATCCAAAGCGCAGTAAAAAGATCGCGCGCGCGCATTTCTTCTTTACCGTGATTTTTACGGATGTCTAAGAAATCATAAATATCGGCATGCCATGGCTCTAAATAAACAGCTATGGAACCTTTGCGTTTTCCACCACCCTGATCAACGTAACGGGCAGTTTCATTATAAACTTTTAGCATCGGAATAATACCGTTGCTGGTGCCGTTGGTGCCTTTAATATATGAACCTGTTGCACGTACATTATGAATATTGATGCCGATACCACCGGCACTTTGAGAAATTTTAGCGCACATTTTTAAGGTATCGTAAATACCATCAATGCTATCGTCTTTAACCTGTAATAAAAAACAAGAGCTCATTTGCGGTTTTGGCGTACCCGCGTTAAATAAAGTTGGTGTGGCGTGTGTGAACCAACGTTCGCTCATTAAATTATAAGTACGTATGGCAGATTCGATATCGTTTTTATGGATACCAACTGCTACGCGCATGATCATGTGTTGCGGGCGTTCTGCAACCATGGCATTCATCTTTAATAAATAAGAGCGTTCTAATGTCTTAAACCCAAAATAATCGTAACCAAAATCACGGTCGTATATAATAGACGAATCTAAAGTGTGTGCGTTATTCATAACGATATCGTAAACATCGTCTGCAATTAAAGAAGCATGCAAACCTGTTTTAGGATCTATATAATTATGTAACGCCTCAATCGTTTTAGAAAAAGACTTGATGGTATTTTTATGCAGATTGCTAACTGCAATACGCGAAGCAAGCTGCGCGTAATCGGGGTGACGGGAAGTTAAACCCGCCGCCGTTTCTGCCGCAAGGTTATCAAGCTCAATAGTGGTAACGCCATCGTACACACCATCAATTACTTTTTTAGCTACAAGGATCGGGTCAACGTGAGCCGGTTCTAAGCCGTAGCTTAGCTTTTGAATGCGAGCGGTGATCTTGTCAAATTTTACCGACTCGCGAGTGCCATCTCTTTTAATTACAAACATACGCCAGGTTTTTTTATTAGTTTTTTGAGTTTATTGAAAAATTTCTTTGCGCATCATATATATTACACACGCTAAAAGGGCCGTAAAATGAGCGTGTATAGGTAATATTTTGCATTTATTGTGATTTTTTGGTTCTAACAAGTTACAGTCTATTTTTTCGTTTAAAATTTTTATTTTTTCTATTCTATTAACAACACTTTGTTACTTGCTTTGAACCGTATTTTTTTAATATCCTTTGGTCTTTTCTTTTTTTACCGGTTTTTTTAAACCCGGTATTTTTTTAATTTTTGGGGCTACAATTCCCATCCGGGCTGTGAGTCCGGTCCAGTCTAAAGTTACTACGGTTTGGTGGGAAATTTTAGCTAATTAATATTAAACTAAAAGTCTTCGTCCAGGTTAAAGTGGTTGTTCTCCTCCTTATTATTCATAACACCGGCCTTTTGATATTCGGCCACGCGTTTTTCAAAGAAGTTGGTCTTGCCCTGTAACGAGATCATTTCCATAAAGTCAAACGGGTTTGAAGCATTATAGAATTTAGGACAACTAAGGGAAACAAGTAAGCGATCGGCACAGAACTCGATGTATTGACACATAAGATCTGCATTCATACCAATTAATTTTACAGGAATAGCGTCTACCACAAATTTTTTCTCAATAAGTACGGCATCAGCAATAATTTGAGTTACTTTTTCCTTCGGTAATTGATTTTTAAGATGGTGCGAGTAGATCATACAAGCGAAATCGCAATGCAAGCCTTCGTCGCGGCTAATTAATTCGTTGCTAAAAGTTAAACCCGGCATTAAGCCACGTTTTTTTAACCAGAAAATAGAGCAGAATGAACCTGAAAAGAAGATGCCTTCAACGGCAGCAAAAGCAATTAAACGCTCGGCAAAAGAGCCGTTGTTAATCCAACGCAGTGCCCAGTCGGCTTTTTCGCCTACGCAAGGCACAGTATCTACTGCGTGTAATAAATGGTTCTTTTCTACCGGGTCTTTAATATATGTATCTATTAATAAAGAGTAGGTTTCTGAATGGATGTTTTCCATCATGATCTGGAAGCCGTAAAAACAACGGGCTTCAGGGTATTGCACTTCGTTAAGGAAGTTAATGGCCAGGTTCTCGTTCACAATGCCATCGCTTGCAGCAAAAAAAGCAAGCACATGTTTAATAAAATGTCTCTCGTTATCGTTTAATTTGTTATTCCAGTCAGAAGCATCTGAAGAAAGATCTATTTCCTCTGCCGTCCAAAAGCTGGCTTCAGATTTTTTGTAATATTCCCAGATGTCTTTATACTTTATAGGGAAAAGTACGAATCTATCTTTATTCTCGACTAAAATGGGTTCCGTCATAACAAATGCTAAAATTAAAGGGTTTATATATTAATGTGATTGTTCAAAATTCTTGTGTTACAAACATCATCAAAAAAAAGCCCAAAAGAAAAGGAAATGAATTAACACCTTGCCCTAGTTTTTAACAAGTGAATATCGGGCCAAAATGTTGACAACCCTCAACTTGGTTGATTTACAGTACTGTAATAAAAACGCAAAAAAAAATAAAAAATAATTTGTGCGGATGGAAACTATTTTTAAGTAGAAGAAGGAAAAAAAGCCACCTTAAAAACCAAAAAGGTGACGCTGGGCGAACTGCCAACCATAAAACAGTAATTTTTTAAGGAAAACATAACCTTTGCTGTAACTTTTATTATTAAATTTCGTAAAACGAGCAAAACCCACCTTGTGTACAGTAAAGAAATAATAGCCGCCATCATTAAAAATGATAGAATAGCCATTAAAGGGCTGTTTGAAAAGCACTATGGAAAAATGGCCTCAATAGCCCTTCGTTACTGTAAAAGTCCGGCACAAGCCGCAGAAGCGGTTAACTTTGGTTTTAATTCGTGCATCAGTAAACTGCAACACAATCACCGCAATGCTCATACGGTAGATATAGACAATACTTTTGAACCCGATTTTATAAAGTCCTGTGCCTCTTTTGTAAAGGGCATTAGTAGCGAATATTACGTAGCCAGCACGGTATATGCCTCGGGTTCATCTTCAAAGAACTACGACCTGTTTGAAAGTAACGAATTCATTGATTTTGCTTCAATTGACAATGATGTTTTAATAAGATCACTGCAACAGTTAGTGCCATCACAACGCTTAGTTATAAATTTGCACGTGATAGACGGTTATAGTTTAGAAGAAACAGCCAACATTATTGAAGCCAGTTTGCAAACGGTAAAAAGCAGCCTTGAAAAAGCGCGTTATAACCTGCAAAAAAACGTTGAGAAGTGTTATAAAACCATGAAAAATGAGCAGCCACTTTAATTACGAATTAGAGGAGCGCAACATGCGCAACCAGTTAAAAGAACTGGAATTGCCCTATAAAGAGGATGCGTGGACGAACTATGAAGACTACGCAAAACAATTTCAAAGTGTGCATAAAGCTCAGTTATTACCCAATTTTAATTTTGCTTTAAACCGCACTGTAATTTTACCGGTAGTATTTGGCGGAATTATTATTTTATTTTCATTTTTACTGTTTAATTTTATAAATATTAAAAATTCAAAAACGAAACAAGAAGTAAGTGAAACCAAAACACAAGCGGTTGCAACCGAAAAACCAAAACCTCAACCTAAAAAACAGGTTATTGTTCCGGTAAAAAAAGAAGAAACTCCTTTATCTACCAACATTGTAACTACTACGCTTGTTGCAACGCCGACTATTAATACCACAACTCTTGTGGTTAAAACAATGCCGGCATTACAAACAAATACGCATGTAACTAACCCGGCTGTTGTAACAAATGCGGTAGCACAAGATACACAGCTTGCTAAAACAATTCCTACCTATACGTTTGAGCCAAAACGCAAGCGTCGTAAAAAAGGTAATGCCGAGGTGCTTGAATCTATTGCAACACCTGTTAGTTTGCCAACGGTAACGCAGGAAGAAGCAGAGCCTGAGTTGAGGTAACTCTCCTGTTTTAGTGAAATAAAAGTCGCAAGCTTTTCCCTATGTTTTCTCTTTTTTAAACCTATCCTTATTGCGTTTATGTGTTTAACTTTTTATGCGATTAGTGTGTAATTAGTGGCTAAATTTGCAACATGGATATTAAAAGCAGGGAAGACATAGAGCGTTTGATAAATGCTTTTTACACAAAATTATTAGAGATTGAAGAAATACAACCTGTTTTTGCAGGCATTAATTTTCCGGCACATATACCACACATAGTTTCTTTTTGGAGCCTGATACTTTTGGATGAAGAGGGCTACAAAACAAATGTATTTGATAAACATATAAACCTGCCTATTAAACTGCACATGTTTGATGTTTGGTTAAAGATCTTTAACCAAACAGTGGATGAATTATATCAAGGAGAAACTGCTGACTTGGCCAAACAGCGCGCCACTTCTTTAACTTACACGTTTAAATCAAAGTGGCAGATGATAAAACCCGAGAAATAACTCTAATAATTTTAGCCGTCATGCTAAACTTGATTCAGCATCTCAGTACTAAACTGTTTGAGTGCTGATCCCGATAGCTATCGGGACAGCGCAAGGCCGGAATGACAAAACAGCTTTTGAATAAGAACTTCATTTTGTAAATCCCTTCATTATTAATACTTTTAAATCCGCATAAGAAAACATCATGGAGGCAACTAAAAGCACGCTCGTTTTTGAAAATACATTAGCCTTTGCACAAAATTGTGATAAAGAAGATAAGCTTAGATCTTATCGCGAAAAATTCTTTTTTCCGCAACACAATGGCCAGGATGTAGTTTATTTTACCGGCAACTCATTAGGTCTGCAGCCAAAAACTACATTAAGTTATTTGCAGCAGGAATTGAACGATTGGGCAAAGTTTGGCGTAGAAGGCCATTTCCTGGCAAAAAATCCATGGCTCTCTTACCATGAATTATTGACCGATAAGATGGCAAAACTGGTTGGCGCTTTACCAAAAGAAACGGTAATGATGAACCAGCTTACAGTAAATATCCATTTATTAATGGTATCGTTCTATCGCCCTACAAAAACACGTTTTAAAATTTTATGCGAGGCAAAAGCTTTTCCAAGTGATCAATACGCTTTGCAATCGCAATTAAAATTTCATGGTTATAAACCCGAAGATGCTTTAATAGAGATAGAACCCCGTGAAGGCGAATATCACATTCGCCATGAAGATATTTATGATGCTATCGAAAAAAATAAAGATTCTTTAGCCCTTATTATGATAGGTGGCGTAAATTATTTTTCGGGCCAGGTATTTGATATGAAAAAAATTACCGAGGCCGGTCACAAAGCCGGTGCTATTGTGGGCTTCGACCTTGCACATGCGGCAGGTAATTTAAAATTAGAGTTACATAACTGGGGCGTTGATTTTGCAGCCTGGTGCAGTTACAAGTATCTTAATAGCGGTCCCGGTGCAGTAGCAGGCGCATTTGTACACGAGAAACATTTAACCAATACAGAACTGCCACAGTTTGCCGGTTGGTGGGGACATGAAAAGGAAACACGTTTTTTAATGGAGAAAAAATTTGTACCCATGCAAACTGCAGAGCGTTGGCAAATGAGTAACGCTCCTGTTCTAAGTATGGCTGCATGTCGCGCGAGTCTTGATATTTTTGATGAGGTGGGAATGGACAGATTAAATGAGAAAAGTAAAGTGCTTACCTCTTATTTGGAATTTGTAGTTGAAGAAATAAACAGCAAAAAAAATAATTGCCTGCAAATTATTACACCAAAAGAGAACCGCGGTTGCCAAATATCTATTGTTGCAAATGGCTACGGAAAGCCGTTATATAATCAATTGATTGCAAATGGCGTTATCCCCGATTGGCGTGAGCCAAATGTTATTCGTTGCGCTCCCGTACCACTTTATAACTCGTTTGAAGACGTTTATCGATTTGGTAGTATTTTAACGACTTTGCTTAAGTAAAAAGCGATAAAATGGTTATATTTGATACCCATACGTATTAAATATAAGATGTTTTTTAAACAGAAGTTTTTTCTTGGTTTTTTTTTATTTCTGTTTTTTATAAATCAGTCGCAAACTACTCAAAATGTTGTTTTTGATAAAGTAAAATCAAAAGGCTTAACCAATGCATTAATTAGCTGCATCTTCCAGGATCAAAAAGGGTATTTATGGATCGGCACCACCGCCGGGCTTAACCGTTACGATGGTTATAATTTTTTAAATTACCGCAGCGATAAAAAAGATACCAATACTATTGGTTATCCAACTATTAGTAACATTCTTCAATACGATGCTAATCAAATCATGATTGGCACACGTTATGGCCTTAATATTTTTAATTATAGCACTAACACTTTTAAGCGTGTAAAGATAGATACGACAGTACCCAATTTTCCAAAACGTTATAACATTCAATGTATTAAAGAAAACAGTGTAGGCCAAAAAATTATTGGCACAAGTGATGGTGTTTACAGATACGATCCTTCAAAAAATTCATTAGAGCCTTATTTTAACGGTAAACAAAATTTGTTTGAAGGCTATGTTATTCAAAGCATGTGTTTTGACAGGGTTGGAAATTTGTGGGCCGGTGTAAAAAAAGTGGAGAACGGAAAAATTGTGACCGGTGTTTTCAGGTATAGTGAGGTTGGCAAAAAAATTGACGAAATAAAAATTCTACAAGGAATTAATTCAGAACACATTGGTATTTCAGAAGATTATTTAGGAAATATTTGGGTGGCAGTAGATGATGGTTTGGTAAGCATTAATCCATCCAGCTACACGCAAAATTATTACCAGGCACCGGAGGGTTTTTATTCAAACATTTCTTATTACCAAAGCAAAGATAACATCATTTGGCAATGTTACTGGAGTTTTGGTTTAACGTCTTTTGATATTGATAAAAAAGAGTTTAAAGTTTATAAAGTTGATTCTGAAAATCCAAAATCTTTGATGAGCAATAAATGTTGGAGCTTGTTTAAAGATGATAACGATATTTTATGGGTAGGTACCGATGTTGGTTTGCAAAAACTAACAAGCAGCAGGCCAAGCGTTGAGGTGGTAAAAAGAAATTTTCAAAATACCGAGAATTCTTTTTTAAGTAACCGTATTTCTGCCGTGTTGGCAAGCGAGTTTCACAACAACATTATAGTTGCAGGAATTGATGGCGAAGGATTTTCGGTTTATAACCGTATTACAAAAACGGCGCAAAATTATGGTCCAAATGCCCTTAATAAAAACGATGAGCGTTTTGTGAACGATCTTTACGAAGATGAAAAAGGAGATATTTATGCTGCCGGCGGAAATAACTTAAATAAAATTTCTTTTGTTGAAAGTAAGATCGTTGTAAAGAGTTATTTTAAAACCCCGGATCATTATTCGTATAGCATCGAAAAAGATCCTATTAATCCCGATATTTTATTTATTGGCGGCATTGGCGAAATAATTGTTTTTAATAAAGCTACCGAGTCATTTAATTTTATTAAAGAACCTGCCGGAATCTCCACTTCATTTATCTCGGCTTTTACTTATAAGCAAAAGGTTTATTTTACACACATAAACGGTGTATTAAGAATTGATCCGAAAACGCTCGAGATGGATGACTTACGACTGCCGGACGTTGGAAATATAAATACTTCGGTTGTTTTAAATGATTCAACCGTTTTGTTATCATCGCAATACATGGGCCTTATAAAAGTATTTCCGGATTCGCGTAGGTTTGAAACGGTATTTAAAGGCAAAGCAGATTTTTTTCCAGAGATCTCTGATCTGTTAGTGTATAAGGATATTGTTTGGATGGCAAGTCCAACCGGTTTATTAAAACATAATTTCCGAACTAACGAAACTTCAGAAATTACGATTGAAGACGGCTTGCCAACAGAAATCATCCATCGTTTGGATATTTTAGATGGTTATTTATTTATCGCTTCACAAGATGGATTGGTAATGTTCAATCCCGATTACCAGGCATCGCATTTTAATATGCCAAAGGTAGAGATCACTTCTGTGGAGGGCATAAGCGATGATTTTACCATCAACTCTTTTTTTAATGGTGACGAAATTTCGCTTACCGAAAAACAAAGCTCGTTTAAAATTAATTTTACTTTGTTGGATTTTAATTTACCGGAAAAAAATTCGTATAAATACAGATTATTGCCTATTGAAAAAGAATGGCAAACTTTGCGTAACGAACATTCGGTTACTTTTAATGCGTTGGCCGCAGGCTCTTATAGCTTTGAGTTAAAAGGCGCTAATGGTGATCAGAACTGGAGCGGCGAGCCTATTACTTTAAGAATTGTGATCGTACCACCATTTTATAAAGCGCAATGGTTTCAATTTTTAGTTTTCGCCACTATTTTATTTATTACTATTCTGGTAATTTATTTAAGGATCCGTTCCGACAGGAGAAAACAAATTTTATTGGAAAAGATCATTAAAGAACGTACTGCCGAGATCCAAACCCAAAGATTAGAACTACTAGATAGTATAAATTATGCACGAAGAATACAAAAAGCACTTTTTGTTGGCGAAGACGTTTTAATTGCTTGCACGCCAAAAAGTTTTATTTACAATAAACCAAAAGATAAATTAAGTGGCGATTTTTATTGGATAGGCAAACATAAAGATATGCTAATTGTTTTTGTTGGAGACTGCACAGGTCATGGCGTGCCGGGCGCCATGTTAAGCGTGGTAGGCACGTCTATCTTAAGCAAAGTTGTGCACGAAGAAGGATTATATTTGCCGGGAGAGATATTAACACGTTTAAATTATTTGTTTTTTAAACAATTAAATCTGAAAGAAGATTATACGCGTGATGGAATGGATGCAAGCATTATTACTATTAATTTAGTGAACAAGAACGTTTATTTTTCTGCAGCAAATAACGACTCGGTATATTTTGAAAATGATATCATGGTAGAATTAAAATCGAAAAGAGGCTCCATTGGTTCTGCCGGAAATAGCGAGTTCTCTACCATTACAGTTTCAAATAGCGAAGGACGATTCTTTTATCTTTATAGCGATGGCGTTAAAGATCAGTTTGGCGGACCAAAACATAAAAAATTATCCTCCAAACGCTTTAAAGAAATATTGCAGGAAACCTCGCACTTACCAATGGCCGAACAAAAAGATTTCTTACATCAACATATACAAACCTGGAGAGGAGATATACCTCAAACGGATGATATGATGGTGATCGGTATAAAATTGTAGCTGTTTTTGCCGCAGATTGTGCGAATTTTCACAGAGTTGTTTCTTGTGTTTTGTTAAACAGTTAGATTATATTAAACCTGTATCATCAGTAAAATCTGCGGCTTAAATTCAGAATAATTAATCTACTTTACTGGTTGCGTTCGCTAAATTTTTTGTGCCGGTAATATCCATTTTAATACTACCAATTAATATATCTGCTTTTACACGCATTGGTAAATGGTTATCATCATCACTAATCCAAACATTAAGATCTTCTTCTTTTTTAAATACACGGCCTTTTTGAACAATTGGCCTGAACTTTAAGCAACGAAATTTACCAATATCTGTATCAATGGTTTCTTTGCCCATAAATTTTATTTTCAAAGGCCAAACCTCTTTATCTACAAAACAGGTAAGACTAAACAGATCTCCCGCCTTGGCATTACTAAGGTCCATATTACGCGCCGAATAAAAAGCGCTTACCATATCCTGTATACCAAAGGGTACATCAAATTTTTCATTATTACCAATATCAACTTTTTTGGTGTAATGATTAAAAGCGTAATCTTGATTAAATTTATAACCTCCTTCATCAACACGTCTTACAAATAACCAGGGCAGCATGGCATCTTTATCCATATAGGTTTCATAACGGTCGCGTACTTTAAAGAACCAATCGGTGCTTCCAATAGTATAACCGCTACCAACAATATGGTAAACTTTTCTTCCGCTCACTTCAATAAGATCTGGCTTTACTTCTAAAATGGCAACGCCGGCATTGAGCATGCCATAGTGTAAACGGTAAGTTAATACTTCGCCCTGTTTAAAAGCTTTATTTACAGTAGACGGTAATTGATCGCTGCCGTTTTGTGTTTGAATAGAAGTGGCAATGTCAGAGGCCCTGTCTACTTTATATCCAGCCGAGAACAGAGCAGTAACTGCCAAAAAAATACCGGTTTTAATAGATATGTGTTTAATGTTTTGCATATAGGTTATATGTCAAATTGTGTGCCAAAGAAACAGCCATTGCTTTGCTAAAATTTGTTAATTAAAGATACTAATTCTTTGCGTTTTTCAAAAAGTTCTTTGTAAAGTTCTTTATTTTTTGCGATCCTAAAAAGGCCAAGGGTTTTTTTGCGGAAAGGATTATAATATAAACTTATCCACGAACAGGAAATTAATACCGAACAAATTACGATGGGCGAAAGAAGATTATCCGAAAAAGAATACGTGATAATGAACCATAAAAAATAATTTAAAAAGAAAAGGATCATACCTAATGCAATAGCAAAAGATGAATAAAACTCTTTATTCTTTACGATGTTGCTTGTTAATTTTTGGACCAATTTATATGGCAGGTAATTCGCAATGAATGCTACGACATAAGTTGGAAAACCCAGTAACAATAAACAACTGCGCAGGAATAAAAACAGGGGCTGGTGCTTGTATTTTTGCCTCGGACTTATTAACCAATCTCTTAAATTATTTTTTTTAAGCAGATCAAAATATTCTTTAGCTTTTAGTTTAAATTCAGAAAGTATTTCAGGACGTTCTTTTGCTACAGTATTTACTTTTTCTGTAAGCTCTTTTAATACCATAAAATCGTTGTTCAGATCTCTAAAAGTTAGGTCGCGTTCTTTTAAAATGTCTTTTTTGCATAAGATCTCAACCTGGTAAACAGCCTCATCATTTTGCGGGTTATCAATGTGTGTAATAAGCTCCTTCATTTTTGGCGCCAGTATTTGCAGAAAGGTATTATTGGCTTTTGCAGGATTTTCCCTGTATTCGGCAATAAAATCCTTTACCGGGATGGGATCGCCCACATTATAAAAAGCGGTGCTTCTAAATTTATCCGGTTGGCTGTAATTAATTCCTACCGGCAAAACTGTTAAATTGTTATTTTCGCCCAAATACTCATATGCACCAAAAATCATGCGGCTAACGCCTTTTTTAAGGGGTCTAAGACGTCTTTCCTGAACGCACAACCCCTCGGCAAAAACAATTATTTTGCAATTCTTCTTTAAAAGGCGGTTTACCATTTGGTAGGCATCATCATTTTTTTTCAATCCCTCCCGCCCTCCATCCTGCATCCTAAAAATGGGCACAATGCCCAGTGTGCTTAAGAACCAGGCTACTAAACCGGGCTTAAACGCATCGCCTCTTGCCAGGTATTTTACCTTAATTGGGTAGCTTAAGTGGGTAATAAGTATCGGATCGGTAAACGCATTGGGGTGATTCATGGCAATTATCACAGGACCTTTAAGTTGAATATTTTTAATATTCCTGCCTTGAATTCTTTTATAGAAAACAGGTAAAACAAAACTTATCCAATATCTTAAAATGTGCCAGATCATCTGCAAAAAATATTGCTTAAAAATACTCTAATTTTCGACACTAAATTCTTAATATGTTGTTAGTAAAATTAACACATTTTCATGGCCGCAAATCCCCATTTTTTCAGTATATTTAAAGGATAATTAAAAAATAATTCAGGAAGATATTTATGTCAGAAGTTACAGCAGAAAAAGGGAATTACGGAGCCGATAATATTCAGGTTTTAGAAGGGTTAGAAGCAGTTAGAAAACGTCCGTCGATGTATATCGGCGATACAGGTTTTAGAGGTTTGCATCATTTAGTTTATGAGGTGGTAGATAATTCCATTGATGAGGCTTTAGCCGGTCATTGTAAAAATGTTACCGTAACTATTCTTGAAAACAATTCAATTCGCGTAAAAGACGATGGTCGTGGTATACCTACCGGTATACATCCAAAAATGGGTATAAGCGCATTAGAAGTTGTAATGACCGTTTTACACGCCGGCGGCAAGTTTGACAAGGATACCTATAAAGTATCCGGGGGTTTACATGGTGTAGGCGTGAGTTGCGTAAATGCACTTTCATCGCTTATGATAACCGAGGTACACCGCGATGGAAAAATTACTAAGCAAGAGTTTAGCGAAGGAAAACCATTGTACCCGGCCAAAGAAATTGGCGATACTACCGATAGGGGTACTATTCAAACCTTTACACCCGATCTTACTATTTTTACTGTTCACGAATACAATTACACAACATTAGCTAATCGTATGCGCGAATTATCCTTTTTAAATAAAGGAATTACCATTACATTAACTGATGAGCGCCATAAAGAAGAGGGCGGAGAATATTTATCTGAAGTGTTTTATAGTCAAGGCGGCTTGCGCGAATTTGTTATGTATTTAGATGACGCGAAAGAAAAAATTATTGAAGAACCAATTTACATGGAGAACGACAAAGGTGCAATACCTGTTGAAGTTGCCATGATGTATAATAATTCTTACAGCGAAAATATTCAGAGCTACGTAAATAATATTAATACACACGAAGGCGGAACTCATCTTGCAGGTTTTAGAAGAGGTTTAACGCGTACTTTAAAATCGTATGCCGAAAAGAATGGTTTGCTTAAAAATGTAAAATTCGAAATAAGCGGAGATGATTTTCGTGAAGGTTTAACGGCTGTAATTTCAGTGAAGGTTCAAGAGCCACAATTTGAAGGACAAACAAAAGGAAAATTAGGAAATAACGAAGCTATTGGCGCCGTTGATCAAGCGATAAGCGAAGCGTTAAATAATTATTTAGAAGAACACCCAAAACAAGCGCGTACCATTGTAGATAAAGTTATTTTAGCTGCAACTGCGCGTCATGCTGCCCGCAAGGCCCGCGAGATGGTGCAACGTAAAAGTGTAATGAATGGTTCGGGTTTACCGGGTAAATTGGCAGATTGCGCCAGTGGCGATCCGTTAGCTTGCGAATTATTTTTAGTTGAGGGAGATTCGGCCGGTGGAACTGCTAAACAAGGCCGTAATCGTGATTTTCAGGCGATATTACCTTTACGCGGAAAAATTTTGAACGTTGAGAAAGCATTAGAATATAAAATTTACGAGAACGAAGAAATCAAAAATATTTTTACAGCTCTTGGCGTTTTCCGCGGAACAAAAGAAGATGATCGTGCTTTAAACATTGATAAGTTACGTTACCATAAAGTAGTCATCATGTGTGATGCCGATGTTGACGGTTCGCACATTACCACATTGATCCTAACTTTCTTTTTCCGTCATATGAAAGAGCTGGTTGAAAAAGGACATATTTATATCGCTGCTCCACCTTTATATTTGGTTAAAAAAGGAAAAGAACAAGCTTATTGCTGGAATGAAGCAGAGCGTGATGTTAAGATAAAAGAATTTGGGGGCGAGAAAACAGATAGCGTTCATGTGCAACGTTACAAAGGTTTAGGAGAGATGAATGCCATTCAATTATGGGAAACCACATTGGATCCATCCACCCGTACATTACGCCAGGTTACTATTGATAGCGCTGCGGAAGCAGATCGTGTATTTAGTATGTTAATGGGCGATGAAGTGCCACCGCGTAGAGAGTTTATCGAGAAAAACGCGAAGTACGCTAAAATTGATGCTTAAGTATTATTGACTGATGAAAAATTTACTGATCATAATTAGTATTTTTTCATCGGTTAATGTTTTTTATAGTCAGGCAATCGTTTCAAAATGGCCAAATGGTAAAATACAGGAAGAAGGTGTATTAATTGACTCCTGTTTTATCGGAAAATATAAATCTTATAATGAACAGGGTTCATTGATAGAAGAAGGCGAATTTATACCCGCTTCTTATAACAATGTTTTTGTTAAAGGTGTTGAAGGGTCTGGAATTGATACACTCGCCATTAAGAAAGATGTAATAAAAAATGCTTCGGTCAAAACGGGAAAATGGATCTATTACAGCAATGCCGGGAAAAAAATTGAGGAAGGAACTTACCTGCCACAATCTTATATTGAGCTCATTCAGACATTTAACCCCGAAAACTCAACAATAGTCTATAATTACAACAAGGAGTTGCCAGGCACAAAAACAGGCCTTTGGCGATTTTATGATGAAAATGGAATTCTTGACTATGAACAAACATTTGTTAACGGAGCACGTGAGGGTATACGATCAGAATATTATGTAAATGGCAAATTAAAGGCCCAAGGTGTTTTTGACGAACAGCATTTTCGAAAAAAAGGCATTTGGAAAGAATATGATGATAAAGGAAATTTATCCTCTACAGTTAAGTACGACAACCAAGGAAATAGCATTAAATAATTTTACATGCAGTCAAAAGCAACCACTGTCGATCAATATTTAAAAGAGCTTCCTGAAGAAAGGAAAGCTCCAATGAATGAATTGCGAAAAGTCATTCTTAAAAACCTGCCAAAAGGCTTTAAAGAATGTATGTCTTATGGCATGATCGGGTACGTTGTGCCGCATACGTTATACCCTGCCGGCTATCACTGCGATCCATCATTACCATTATCGTTTATGAACATTGCATCGCAAAAGAATTTCATTGCACTTTATCACATGGGCATTTATGGCGACCAAAAATTATTAAAATGGTTTACCGACGAATATCCAAAACATAGTAAAGCGAAACTCGATATCGGTAAAAGTTGTATACGTTTTAAAAAACCCGATCAAATTCCATTTAAATTAATTGGTGAGTTAGCATCAAAAATGACCCCGGACGATTGGATAAAAATGTACGAGAAAAATATAAAAAGGTAATATATGAAAATGTGGTTTTTTGTAGTTGTGTTTTCCTTTTCTTCAAAAGTATTTTGTCAAAGCAATAAATTTATAGCGACATGGAATTTTATTGAAAAGTACACTGAAAAAGTTGATTCCGCCTGTAGTAAAGTAGTAAAACAGAAAATAAAGCTTAGGTCCGAAACATCGAAAATATATTTAAAAGGTACAGGAAAATCTGACGAATACCATCGAATTATTTCAAAATATAGATCTGGCCAAAACGTAGTTTCACATTTATATGTATACAGTCTTGGAAAAGAAATAAAAATAATTGAGATCAATGGAAAAAAAATGTCAATTAATTTAAATTGGGTAAATTCTGAGGATTATAAGATCACAGAAGCACAATTTGTAAGAATAAACGATACTACATGGTTTTTTACTTATAAAATATTCTCTGATAAAATTTATATTAGTGAAAAGGTAAACAACTGGCATCATTAATCTTAGCAAATAATTTTGACTAAATAAAAATGCTTATCTTAGGGTAAACATTTAATTGTTATCCTGTAAAACCATATTTATTTCTCCTTTAGATTGGGGAATGGGTCATAGTACCCGCTGCATGCCGGTTATAAAAGAGCTTGTTAAGAACAACAAAGTAATTATTGGTGTTAGCGATCTGAATAAATTTTTTTTTGAAGAACACTTCCCCACGCTTCAAAAAATAAATGTTCCTTCTTATAACATTCAATATTCGAAACATTTACCGGTTTGGTTAAAAGTTTTGTTTCAATATCCTAAGATCAAAAAAGTAATTGCGCAGGAAAATAAACTTCTTGAACAAATTATAAAAGAAAATAATGTTGACCTTATAATAAGCGATAATAGGTTTGGAATGTATAATAAAAATGTAGAAAGTATTTTTATGACACATCAATTAAATGTAAAATCACCTTTTTTTTTAGGGCTGGCCAATAAAAAAAATAAAGAATATATTCACAAATTTGATAAAGTTTGGGTGCCGGATCTTGAAAATGAGAACGTGCGCTTATCTGGCCAGTTAAGCGATTCAAAGGATATAAAAATTCCGGTTAAATATATTGGCCCACAAAGTGCTTTAAAAGATATCGAGCTAAACTCAACCGATCACGAAAAATTCGATTATCTTATTTTACTTTCAGGTGTTGAACCTCAGCGGAGTATTTTGGAAGAAGAGATTTTAAAAAAAATTAAGAATTCCAAAAAGAAAATTGCATTGGTCAGGGGAAGTAAAGCCGAATTTAATCTCATAAATAAGAACATCACCATTTTTGATCTTGCTTATGGCGCTGAGTTAAAAAAATTAATTTTAAATGCAGATACCATAATTTGCCGGAGTGGATACAGCACGTTGATGGATCTTTATACTTTACAAAAAAAGAAAATGATCCTCATTCCAACCCCGGGCCAAACCGAGCAGGAATATTTAGCGTATTATTGGAAGGAGAAATTTGGAGCTGTGGTTGTTCTGCAAAAAAATACGGACCAACTGAAGTTTTAAAATAAATTGCAATAAAATTCGTTTAAAGAATAACTATTCAAAAACTTTATAAATATTTTTTACTTGTTATTTTTCTGATTTGCTTTGAAAGAGCATTAACTCAGAACGCGACCGGCTACGACCTACAATATAACGCAAAGGATATTGCAGTAGACAGGTGTTTAACCTTAAGTCCTGGAATTCTCGCGCAGGCTCTTACAAAAGATAAAAGCGACGATAAGGAAAAATTTGACGCTATTTTTGCATGGGTTGCAGGCAACATAAAATATAATTTTCGTACGTATTATTCACCAAACGGAAGTAGTCGGACGAATATAAAAAAATGCTTCGCTATAGAAGCGGTATTTGTATTGATTATGCTACTTTAATGGATACTCTTTGCGAACTCGCAGGTATTACAAACGTTTCCATTTACGGCTATGCTAAAGACGAAGTGTTTGATCTGAATGATTCTATTTATGTTGATAATCACGCCTGGAATGCTGTTAAGTTAAATGGCGATTGGTTTGTGTATGATGTTACATGGGCATCGGGCAATGTGGATTATAGATACACTAAATTTTCACAATTTTTAATAAAACTGAGTAAACATTTTCCAACAAAATATAAGAAGAAAAAAGTAAGAAAACGTAATAGCTATTTTTTTATTGATGAATGTGGTAATGAGTTTAGGTCACCATCTTATTATTATAAAGAGAAAAGTTTCAATCCTTTTATGCAAAGATTATTAGGTTTGTTTAGTTTGAGCATTGAGCAGTATTACACGCAAAAAATAAATAAAGATTATTACTTAACGGAGCCGGAATTATTTTCGGTATCACACATGGCCGATAACCCCGTTTGGGCATTAACTGCCAAAAGAACAATGCGTGATTTTGAAATGGATAGCCTGTATTATCATTTAAACGATAGCAGCTATGTTGGCCAAAGCAGAAGCGGTAGATCTTGCCCTGAATGTGATTACGATCTGTCGCTGGATGATCTGAACAAACAACATTATTTAAGAAACCAAAGTCTTAAATTTAATAAGCGCAACCGCTTTATAACCTCTATGTGTGAGTATTTTATTGGAAATATAAATTATCGCAGAAGTTTCGACCAGGAGGATTCCGCTACAAAAGTTGCTTTTTTTGACACTTCTGTTGTTTATCTGCAAAACTCAAAAGGGAGTCTGAAGCAATCCTATAAAAATGTGGATATTGATTTTATATTGCAAAAAAGCAAGAATAAATATAAGCAAATGTTGCTGCTGACAGAAAATAGGGAGCATATCAACTTCGTAAAATCAAAAATAAATATTACGCTCACACAAAAGCAAAATATCCGCGCATTAAAGAACAAGAGCAATGTTAATTTGCGGAAATATAATAATCGTAAGAGCAGGATACGAAATTTAAAATCAAAGATATTTGTTGATGAGACAAATAAACTTCCTGATCACAAAGCAAAAGAACTCCATGAACGTTTTAAGGAAAAACAACGCGAAATAGACTCGCTTACACAATTGGTAGAAATTTATAAAGGCAGGTTCGATTCTATTGTTACTAACCTTTCTTTAAATGTCTGGCAAAAAGTATTGCATCACGATTCATTAGTGCAGCCAATAGTTAATAGCACAGAATTACGTAAATTATTGAAAGATAATTTAAAAAAACCGGTTGTGGAAATAAGAAAACAGATACCTTATTATCAGGCGAATTATGAGCGGGACATTAATGATATTGTGTATACGCCTGCACGGGTTCTTGCTGATTTTGGAGCTGGGCTTTTTAATTTGATCGATAAACGAAATAATTATGAAGTGGATTGTTTTCAGGCAAAATTATTGATGGCAAAATTTAACCTGATCCCTCTTGATGATCTTTCGGAATATAAAACATTTTTGCAAAAAGAAAATAAGCTGGATTATTGTTGGTTAAAAAGTAAGATACCTTCAATAAAAGCAATTGCTGAAGGGTTTGCTGTGCTCAAAGAAAAGCAAAAAGATGCCATGAAGATCATAGTAAGAGAGAATGAAACCGAACGCACGCGTACACATTTTATAAGCAAAGAATTATTACGCAGGAAAAAAAAATACAGGAGAATTGTGGTTAACAACTCTTATTTTACGCGTGTAAAATTAAACGAGGTAAAAAAAGAAAGACGTGGATATTTAAATTTGCTAAAAAAGCAGCGAAGGGAAGCGGCGAAGAAAACCAAAGAGTAAACTTATTTTACAGTTTAAAAAAGGTAAAATTTTATCGGGGTTTACCATTTCAAGGGCTTTTCAGGGCACCTTTGACTAAAAAATGGAAAAATTTTATTCTACACTTTTATTATTCTGCTTTTATTTTGGAACAGCCCAATTCAGAATAGCCGATTCACTTTTTTTCGTGCAAAATTACCAAGCGGCAAAACAAGTGTATTTGAAGGAAAAAATTGATACAAATGCCATCGTCTTAAATCGCCTTGGTTATTGTTATCATAAAACAAAGAATTTTATGGACGCAATTGATTGTTATCTTAAAGCCGAAAAGCTAAGTAAAAACCCTCTGCTGTCTTTTACAATAGAATCGCGTTTGGCAAAAGTGTATTCAGTTATCGATCAAAAAGAAATAAGTTTAAGATGGCTTAAAAAAGCGGTTGCCAATGGCTATTCAAATCTTACCGAATTAAATGAAGATCCCGATTTTGCAAATCTTAGAAAGCACAATGAATTTAGTGTTTTATACGATTCGCTATACACAGTTACTTTTCCCTGCAAAAAAGAGGTAAAAAGAAGACAGTTTGATTATTGGTTAGGAAACTGGGATGTTTTTTCAACCAATGGTAATATACCTAATGGCACAAGTGTGATTGAAAATGTTTCTGAAGGCTGCGTTATTTTAGAGAATTATTCAGGCCCCGGTGGATATTGCGGCAAAAGCATGAATTACATCAACGAAAAAGGTGAGTGGGAACAAACCTGGATGGGTTCCGATGGAAATGTTACAAGGTTTTATTCCGGTAAGTTTGATGGCAACGAAATGCTTTTTGTTTTTGAAAAGACAGATAAGCTTGGCAAGAAAAAAATTGGTAAATTTCATTTTTATAAGATCGGAAATAATACCGTGAGGCAAATGCAGGAATCGAGCAGCGATAATGATAAAACTTATTTAATTGATTACGATCTAACCTATAAACGAAAAGTAAAATAAAAAATTAATGCAACAAGCATCTTTCGATAATTGGACGATCATTTTTCTCAATTTTTCTTTTATTGGGTTTTTATTGTTCTTTTTCTTTTGGCTAAAAAGGTCATATAATAAAACGGCCAATCGTTTAGTTGCCATTTACGTTCTGTTATATGCCGTAATGATGGTAGAGTATGTTTTATACTGGACCCATTATTTGTTTTACTTTCCGGGTTGGACGGATGTATCAGCTTCTTTTCCTTTAGCATTAGGCCCACTTTTGTATTTATATTTTAAAAGTGTTTACGAAAAAAAGAAATTGCAGGTTATTGATCTCTTGCATTTTATTCCCTTACTTATTTTTTTAGGATTAAAAGTGCCATTTTACTTAATGCCGGGTATTAACAAACTGCAAGGTCCGTATCCATTCGTTTTTAAAGGTTATTGGAAATTAATGTCCCTAATGCCTTGGATAAAAATTGCGCACAATTTTATTTATGCGTTGATAATGATCTTATATATAAAAAGGCAAACCTCCGTAGCTGAAATTAAAAAGTGGGCTTATAGTTTGATAGTTTTCTTTATTTTATTTGTTGGCGGAAGTATAGCCTATTATACATTGGTATTATTTCCTTGGTTTAATGTAGAATGGGATTATTTTATTTCATTTATTATGTCGGCTGCAATATTATGTACAGCTTGGTTTGCATTTGCTTACCCAAGCATTTTTTCGGGATTTAGTTTAAAAGAATCGGTAATCGATCTTAAAAACGCAAACGCCGCATGGGAACAACTTTACTATACTTACAAATTAAATATAAAAGGCAATAACGTTCAGCAGAAGGCAATACCGGTAAATTATTCATACAAGCAAACAATAACGGTTGAAACACCGGGTGTTTCTACTTTGCAAAAAATAGCAGAAGAGGAAACGTTTACAAAATATAAAAATTCCGGTTTAACCGATGCTGCAGGAAAAGAACTTTTGTTAGCGCTTCAAAATATGATGGAAACAGAAAAACTTTATCGGGAAAATGATATTAACCTGGAAAGCCTTGCTAAAAAATTAGATACCACCAAACACAATCTTTCGCAGGTTATTAATGAACGTATTGGCTTAAGTTTTTTTGAATACATTAATATTTTGCGGATAGAAGAAGCCATGCAATTATTAAAGAACAGTAATAAAAAGCAGTTAACCATTATTGAAGTGGCGTATGATGTTGGCTTTAATAATAAAGTCACATTTAATACTGCTTTTAAAAAGCATAGCGGAAAAACACCAACGGAGTTTAGGAATAGCAAACAAAATGAGTAAAACTTTATCGGCGTTAACTCTTTTTTGTGATTGAAGCCGCAATTTTGTCAAAACTAAAAGTTATGACAAAATATTTTTTTACTCTAGCTTGCTGCATGCTTTCCGGCGGCATTTTTTCACAATTCGGGTGGACAAAGATCACCTCCACTTTAAATCCAATAGTAACCATGTCTGCACCGGGCACCTATAAAGGAGCAGCTTGGATAGATGTTGACAATGATGACGATGTTGATCTGTTTGCCTCCCCCAACTTTTTATTTATTAATCAGGGTGGCGGCGTTTTTTCACAAAGCAGTCAAACATTCCTAACGCCTTTGCAGAGTTTTGCAGGATGTAGCTTTGCAGATATTGATGCGGATGGGGACAACGATCTTGTTATTGCAGAAAACCCATCGGCTGTTTTTTTAAATGATGGTCTTGGTAATTTTTCACAGATCAATAGTCAATTCACTAACTTCTCCAGTTATCCATCTTGGGCTTGTGCAATTGGCAATGCTACCAACGATAAATATTTAGAAATAATTTTTGCGCATGCGGCAGGATTTCATGCCGGCACGCCGCAAACTTGTCGCTATTATACAAGCACCACTTCATTTGCTCCTTTACAAAAAGTAAATTTTGCATTTACAGATACATTAAAACCCTATACTGTTCCTTTCTGGAGCGATTTTGATCTTGATGGAGACATGGATCTTTTCATTGCCTCCGGCCCGGCAAGCGGTACACCAAATTACGATGTGTGTTACAAAAACATGAAAATAGAAACCGGAATGGATTCATTAAAAAGATTAACGGCACCTTTATTTACATCGCAAAAACAAGATGGGCAATGTTATAATTTTATAGATTATGATAATGATAAAGATCTTGATCTTTGCTTAACAAACTATTCATCGGCGCCCACACGGTTTTATAAAAATAATGGCGGCGTTTATACAACTATTAGCACACCTTTTACAAATACCGGAAACAACCTTTCAAATTGTTGGGGCGATTATGATAATGATGGGGATATGGATGTGATCATTTCGCGCGATAATACAAGCACCAGATTGTACAGTAATTTAGGGAATGGCACTTTTACATTATTAACGCAAAACCTTTCGGTTCCTTCGTCAATTGGTGGCGTAGTTAATGGCGATTTTGATAACGATGGCGATCTGGATGTTTTTATGAATGGAAGTGCAGGTTCAAAAGGATTATATAGAAATGATACTGTTGCCGGAAACAGGAAATGGATAAACATTAAATTAACCGGTGTTAACTCAAATATTTCGGCACTTGGTGCAATTGTAAGATTAAAAGCAACTATAAATGCTAATCCTGTTTGGCAAATGCGGGAAGTCAATGCACAGAATACTTTCCAGGGGCAGAACGATCTTAGGGTTCATTTTGGCTTAGCAGATGCAACCGTTATTGATTCGTTAATGGTTAACTGGCCTTCGGGTCTTATTCAAACATTTACAATACTACCAGGGAATAATTTTTATCATTTAACCGAGGGTACAGCAATTGTTTCAGTAACCGGTGTTAAAAAAGAAGACCAATTAGCAAATGAATTTAAAATTTTTCCAAACCCAACAGATCACAATTTAACCATTGCTGCTTTTACAGAAGGTAAATACGATTATCACTTAATGAATAGTGTTGGAGAAATTATTTTGGTTGGAAGAGCCGAAGGAAATAAAATACTGGATATTTCAGAATTTAAGGACGGGATCTATTTTTTAAGGATAAACTCAGACACTAAAAATTATACTTATAAGGTAATTAAAAATTAAATTATGAATTATGGAATGCTGATGACGCAGGTTGGTAGGATTAAATATGATTTTTTATCATAATGATCATATTTATCTGCGTTCTATTAAAATTCATGCACACCCTGAACCGTTGTGTATTTCATGGTATACTTAACACCTGGATGCATGTATTTATAGGCGCTGTGGCTCATTAAAGAGGCTTCATGAAAACCGCATAAGATCAGTTTTAATTTATTTTTGTATGAATTAATATCACCAATTGCGTAAATTCCCGAAACGTTAGTGCTGTAATCTTCGGTATTTACTTCGATCGCATTTTTATCCAAATTTAATCCCCAATTTTCTATTGGACCTAATTTTGGACTTAAACCAAATAATGGGATCAAATGGTTTGTGGTAATCGTACTTTTTTCCTGTGTTTTTGAATGTATCAATTCCACGGACTCAAGTTTGTCTTTACCGGCAATTGAAAGTATATTAGTGTTGAGTAATAATTTTATTTTACCATCTTCCGCCAACTTCATTACTTTATTAACACTGTCGGGCGCGCCTCTAAAACTTTCGCTACGATGCACTAAAGTTAATTCGCTGCAAACACCACTTAAAAAAATGGCCCAATCCAGCGCACTATCGCCACCACCGGCAATTACCATTTTTTGGTTACGGTATTTTTCCGGATCAAGGATCATGTAGTTAACTCCTTTTCCGTTCTCAAATTGCTCTAATCCTGCAATCTCGGGTTTGCGTGGCTCAAAACAACCTAAACCACCAGCAATTACAACAACTTTGGCCTGAATTTGCGTGCCCATGTTGGTAGTTACTAAAAAGTCAGCTTCGCCGCGTTTTTCAAGAGATTCAATGCGTTCTCCTAAAGTAAAGGTTGGTTTAAAAGGTTCGGCTTGTTTCATTAAATTATCTACCAATTCTTGCGCAAGAATGGTTGGATAACCCGGAATATCATAAATAGGTTTTTTTGGATAAATTTCTGATAATTGTCCGCCAACCTGTGGTAAATAATCCACTAAATGACAACGCATTTTTAATAAACCGGCTTCAAAAATGGCAAATAAGCCTACCGGTCCGGCCCCAACTATAACTAAATCTGTACTGATCATGTAAAATTTACGTAAAGGTAGGGTTTTTAGTGAAGTGTTAAAACCAAAATTTTATTAAAATAGTTTAATTTTTTTTATGTATCTTTAATCCTTAAATAAAAAATTAAAACATGAAAAAAACATTACTCTCAATTTTCGGAGCTCTTGCAGTGAGTTCTGCGGTTGGCCAGGCTAGTGCCAGTTGGTCGATAACTCAAAATGCAGCGTGGCCAAAAGTTTCAACAGGTGTAAGAATACTAAGTGCAGTTAATGCAAACGTACTTTGGGCTACCGGTTATGATGGAACTACAGGTAATACCAGCAGAAACTACAGTTGGTTCACAACAACTTCCAACGGTGGAACATCTTATACTTCAGGTAACATTTTCTCAAGCACACTTACTCCGATTATTGGAGATACCAATACTTATAAAATTGCCAGTCTTGATGGCGTTAGCGCTACTACATGTTGGGTAATTTCATACTTAAAAGCAGGTCAAAATAAAGGAGCTATTCACAGAACAACAAACGGTGGTACTTCATGGCAAAACATGACGGCTCCTGGTATGTTTACAAATACTGCATCTTTTGCTGATGTTATTCACTTTCTTACCCCCTCAATTGGTGTTGTAATTGGTGATCCGCATCCGGGAATTGGTAATGAATATGAGATCTGGAGATCAACTGATGGTGGTAATACTTGGGCGTTAGTTCCGGGTGCTAATATCCCAAATCCTGCTAATGTTAATGAGTTTGGCTTAACAGGTGTTTCAACAAAATTAGGTAGCAGTAACATTTGGTTTGGTACTAACGAAGGACGTATCTACCGTTCAAACGATGCTGGTCAAACATGGAATGTAAGTACATTAGATCCAACTTCAGTTGGAATTTCTGAAATTGCTTTTTCAACACCTCTAAATGGTTATGCATGGTTATTAGATGCAACACAAAGTTTAGTACAATATAATACAACTGATGGTGGTGCAACCTGGACAATGATCGCAGCTTTAGATCCAAATTTAGGACTTAATAATATGGGTGCCATCCCGGGAACTTCTCAATACGCTTCTTGCGGTGCAGGAACTACAAACCAAATTATTTCTTATTCATCAAACGCTGGTGTTAACTGGACTGATTGGGGTTCTACTACAATTCAATATTTAACTGTTGACTTTGTAAATAATACTACCGGCTGGGCTGGTGGATTTAGTGATCCTACAACTGTTGGTATTGGTGGTATTTATAAATACTCTGGTCCGGCAATCGTAAGTCCTGTGGCTCCAACCGCAGCATTTAATGCTCCTCCAACATTATGTTTATCCGGCCCTACTGCAACTACAACTTTAAATAATACTTCTACAGGAAACCCAACTCCAACTTATAGCTGGACATCTTCTCCTGCAGCAGTTTTTTCAAGCTCTACTGCAGCTAACCCAACTGTTACATTTGCAGCAGCCGGATCTTATACACTTTCATTATTAGCCTCAAACGCTACAGGAACTAACGTTACAACTCAGGTTGTTGTAGTTCAGGCTTGTACTGCTCCTGCAGCTGCATTTACTGCCGCTTCAAATGCTTGTGTTAAATACACATATACTGTAAATAATACTACAACCGGTTCTCCGTCTCCAACTTATAACTGGTCAACCAGTCCATCTGCAAGTGTAAGTATTTCAAATGCTTCTGCGGCTTCACCATCTTTCACATTTGGTGCTGCGGGTGTTTATTCCGTTACTTTAGTTGCAACAAATGCTTCAGGATCAAATACTGCTGTTCAAACAATTACAGTAGCACCTTGCCCTCCAAACGTTGCCTTCAATGTACCGGCTAATACGTGTGTTACCACTAACACAATTGCAACTACAAATACTTCTTCTTCTACAATTACACCGGTTAGTTATACCTGGACTGCAAGCCCTGCCGGCGCGCAAATTTCTGCTCCAACAGTATTTCAACCATCAATTTCGTTTACAGCTACAGGTATTTATACAATTACTCTTACAGGTGGAAACGTTTCAGGTACGGCTTCTACAACTCAAACGGTTAACGTTGGTGCTTGTGCTGGACTTCATGAGAACTCTGGTATATTAGCTTCTATCAATGTTTTCCCAAATCCTAGTAATGGTGTATTTAGTATTGCTAATTCGTTATCAAACGAAAATATCAATTTCACTGTAACTAATATCTTAGGCTCTGCTGTATTAACAGGTAAATTTAACAGCTCTAAGAACATTGATCTTTCTGCACAATCAAAAGGTATTTATTTTATTACCTTTGAGAATAGCGGAAATAAAATGACCAAGAAAATAATTATAGAGTAATTATAACCAATCTTTTTAAAAAAGGGACTTCAGTAATGAGGTCCCTTTTTTTATGTTTAAAAATGAAATAAAGATTATTTGGAGTAGTGTATATTAATAAGAACAAAACGAGGCAAATGTTTGTTATTTTTACGTGACACTAATAACAGTAATTATCAGGCAATAAAAAATGAGTATGCGAATTGTTTTTATGGGAACACCAGGTTTTGCGGTTGCCAGCCTTGATAATTTAATTAAGAATAATTATAACGTGGTGGCTGTGGTTACTGCGCCGGATAAGCCCGCCGGTAGAGGTCAACAGATACAACAATCGGATGTGAAAAAATATGCCCTTGAACATAATTTAAAAGTATTACAGCCCGAAAAATTAAAGGATGAGAATTTTATTTCAGAATTAAAGAACTTAAATGCAGATCTGCAATTTGTTGTTGCTTTTAGAATGTTGCCGGAAGTGGTTTGGGACATGCCAAAAATGGGCACTTATAATTTACACGCATCGTTATTGCCGAAATACAGGGGCGCTGCCCCAATAAACTGGGCTATAATTAATGGTGAAAAAGAAAGCGGCGTTACTACATTTAAATTAAAACATGAAATTGACACAGGCAACATCTTATTTCAAGAAAAGGTAGAGATTGGACCAGGCACCACTGCAGGAGAGTTGCATGATAAATTAATGCAAATAGGCGCAGCGCTAATTGTAAAAACGGCGGCAGTTATTCAAAAAAGTATTGAAAACAATGAAGCGTTGACTTTTTTACCACAGCAGGAAAATTTAGTTTGCCATGCCCCAAAAATTTTTAAGGAAGATTGTTTGATAAATTGGGGTAAACCTGCGGTGGAAATAAATAATTTAATAAGAGGCCTGTCTCCCTATCCAACTGCCTGGGCACGTTTACATAATGGAGTAGGAGAAGAGCTATTAGTTAAAATCTTTAATTCAAGGTATGAATTGGATGCACCTTTTAATCCTAACGGCTCGCTGATTACCGACAATAAGAATTTTTTAAAAGTATATTGCGAAGACGGATTGATAGAAATAACCGAGATACAATTACAGGGTAAGAAAAAAATGTTTGTTCATGAATTTTTGAGAGGCTTTACTGTAAAGGACGGGGCCAAATTCATATAGCCAAATGATTATATAGTATAAATCACAGGGGAGGTAGGTCTTTTAAGGCCGATGAAACAACAAAAAAAAAGGGTTGATGCTCAAAAACCCTTTAATAAAGCCAGTTACAAGCCATATTTATTAACAAAACGCCGATTTATCAACAAAACAGGCGCTTTTTTTTGTAAAACACTTGACAAATACGGTTTTACGTATAAATTTGTATTAATAAATTAATTAATTGTTTAACCCTAAAAACAAAAAAAATGAACAAAGCAGAATTAATTGATGCAATTGCATCAGGTTCAAAATTAACAAAAGCTGACGCTGGTCGTGCTTTAGATTCTACAATCGAAGCTATTCACAAAGCTTTAAAAAAAGGTGATCGTATTGGTTTAGTAGGTTTCGGTTCTTATACAGTAGCTAAACGTGCTGCTCGTACTGGTCGTAATCCTCAAACTGGTAAAGAAATTAAAATTGCTGCTAAAAAAGTAGTAAAATTTAAAGCTGGTTCAGATTTAGCTGGTTCAGTTAACAAAGGAAAATAATTGCAATTGCAATTGAATAAAAAAGCCGCTAAAAAATTAGCGGCTTTTTTTATGATGGATTTGCAGATATCAAAATAATTTTGTAAATTAGCTAAAGATCTCCAATCTAAACAAACCCCATACATTACTGTGTTAAATTTAATGATTTCATCAAATTAAATTTGCTTTAATTTAATGATTTCACTATTTTAGCCCTTTAAATAAATAATAAAAAGATTTAAATTTAAATACCTAAAACCAAATAACATGAAAAAACAATTACTACTTGGTTCGGCCTTATTTGCAGCAATAAGTGTCTTTCCACAAAACGGCAGCTCTAAAGCAAAAATGGTCGGAATTAAGAACATGGCCGATGAAATAGCTGCTAAATTTGCTATTGAGCCTACTAATGCCGCTCCTACAACTTTAAAACAAGTTCCGGGACCTATCTTAAACCCTGTTGGTGGAGAAGAGCAATCTTCTGTAGCTATGCCACCATCAACAATTAACTGGCAGTTAATTACCGGTTCAATGAACATTTACGGTATGTTAGTTAGCAGTACCAGGCCATTACAATACAATGATAATTTAAATACAGTTTCTTATATCCATAGGAAAAGTGCAACTTACCAATCTACACCTGCGCTTCCATCGAATGCACAAAGTGGTGTAATTGTAGCAGAGATCACTTCAAACTGGGGAACTAGCTGGGATAGTACTTGTATCTGGTCAGACGCTACCAACTGGGGTCGTTACCCACAAGGTGGAATTTACAATCCACCGGGAAATACAACAGTAAGTAATGCTTACATTGTTGGTACTGGTCCAACTGTAGCAGGTTCAGGGTTCTCAGGTAATTTTTATGCAAGCAAAAAATTAAATGCATTCAATACTACTGCTGATGCTACACCAAATGCAATGCAATTTATGCCATTTGCTCAAACAGGAAGCGTTACTAACAATGGCTGGTCACGTAAT
The DNA here is from genome assembly GCA_013697245.1 of Bacteroidota bacterium. Classification (GTDB taxonomy): domain Bacteria; phylum Bacteroidota; class Bacteroidia; order B-17B0; family Aurantibacillaceae; genus Aurantibacillus. Next base: position 110,897 of record JACCXH010000062.1, on the reverse strand, counting down.
GGCTTTACTTCTACGGATGATGGGTTTGTTCGCACAATCGGTTTACTTCAACCTGATAACACGACTCTTGCCAAACTTAGAGGTTATGCAATTGTTAAAGGTGCATTTAACGGCGGTGTTATGGTATGGTCAAGCGATACGATTATACCTCCTGCTATAATTGATGGCGCCGGTGATGCTGCCATAGGATATGAGCCACTAATGGCTTGGAACGAAGCTGGAACCGTTGGGTATTTTGTAACTTTAGGAACCCTTGCAACAGCAACAAACTCTACTAAAGGTAACCAACCAATTGTTTATAAAACTACTAATAGTGGTGGAAGTTGGGCTTTGTTAACAGGTATTGACTTTAACAACGCTGCAAATGCGCCACTTTTAAAGCACATTTCGCCTACAAATGCTAATACAAATATTGCAGTACCTTATTTTACAGATATGAATGTAACTGTAGATGCTACTAACAAATTACACATTGGTGGAATATTCGCTAGTGCCTCATCTACTCATAACGATTCATTAAACTATATTGGTCAGTTTGATAACCAAGGACAAACTTATTTATGGCCTCACGTACCAGGTCAACGTCCTTACTTAGTTGATTTTATCGGTGACGGTACTTCTGCCTGGACTCACGTAACTGTAGATTCTATTTCTTCTGAACGTGCAGGTCGTGCATCAGGAGATAACGGATTTAATTCAAATCCATGGGATCCAACCGGAACAAGCGGTTCTAAAACAGATAATGTAGATACACGTCTTATGATGGGTCGTACACCAGATGGACAATACATTACTTTTGCATGGGCTGAATCAGATACCAATTTTACTTCTAACCCAAATGGTAATAAATACAACGGTATTCCAAACATTAAAACTCGTTGTATGGCTGTTGGTTCCGGAACAAATATGTATCAGGTTTCTGCAACTGAAATTAATACAACTAAAGTTGCTGCTGGAACAGGAACACCAAATAGCAGCGTATCTAATCGCGCTACTATGCATTATATGTCTCCTACAACTGGAAGTGCTGCGGTTGTTTCTACAACTGCTTCAACTACTGTTGATATTAGAACGCCAATCGTTGTTACAAACAGTAATCCATTCTCGCAGTTAACTAATAACACTACTTGGTTCCAAAATGGTAAATTATCTTATGTATTTGCAGGATCAACTACAACAGTTAATGGTGTTGCTGAGAATTTACAAAACAGCGCAAGCAACAGCGTTATTTTTCCTAACCCTGCATCTAATAATGCAACTTTAGGAATTGATCTAAAAAATAATTCTAATGTTGATGTAACTGTTTTAAATACGATCGGACAAGTTGTTAAAACTACTAAAGCTCCAGGGCAAGTTGGTCAAAACAATATTAACATCGACCTTTCGGGTTTATCAACCGGTATTTACATGGTAAATATTAAAGTTGGTAATGCTACAAGTACTAAGAAAATAGTTGTACAATAAATCTTCTGTCCGATAATTTTCGGAAAAATAAAACCCGCCATAGTAAATATGGCGGGTTTTTTATTTATATAAATCAATGCCGTTAATATTTGCTTTTATAAAATTTATTTTATACTTTAGCTTAAGTAATCTCTAATTAAACAAAACCCAACTTTAATCTCTAAAATTTTATTAAATTAATTAACCTTAATTTAATAAATTGCTTATTGAAAATAAACGAAGATCCGGGCAATAAATTTTTAACCTCTAAACCAAATAACATGAAAAAACAATTACTACTTGGCACAGCATTATTAGCAGTAATAAGCGCTTTTCCTCAAAACGGAAAACAAAGGCCTAAATTTTCGGGCGCACAAAACACCAAAATAATTGCCGAATTAAAATTTAGCGAAGAGTCTGCAAGCTCGCGTAATGTGGCGGCTCAAATTACAGAGGGCCCTGTTGAATCAGAAGGAGATGCTAAAACAAGCTCTATTAATACGTGGAACAAGATATCAGGTTCTGGTAATATCTTAAATTCAGTAATTGCTTTTTGTAATCCTTTACAATATAACGATGAGCTAAATGCTGTAACTTTTATCCATAGAATGAATAAAACTTACCCCGTAACACCAACGCCCGTTAGTACCGCAACAAGTGGTGTTATAGTTGGTATGGTTACTGCTAACTGGGGTAACACTTGGGATAGCACAGTTCTTTGGTCAAATAATACCGAGTGGGCGCGTTACCCGCAAGGTGGCATGTATAACCCACCGGGAAATACGAATATAAGCAATGCTTATATGATCGGCCAGGGTCCTACTACAGGTGCAGCTACAGGATGGTTAGGGAATTTCTATGCCAGCAGGCAAATGGGCTCTGCCAATTATAGCAATACACTTTCAACCGTTCCCGGCGAAATGCAATTTAAGTCTAAGAACGGACCATTTACCCCTGGCCTTAACAGACATGATTTTGCAGCATATTGTTTTACTTCTACGGATGATGGCAAAGTAAGAACCATTGGTGGAATTACAGATGAGTCTGTTGCAAGTGACACTGCGGTTATGTTGGTTACAGGAAGTTTTAATGCGGGAACATTTAATTGGATCGGTACTCAATTCAATCCTCCAACACTTGTGAATTCTAATTCTTTAGATGAAGAATGGGTGTCAAGACCAATGACAGCGTGGAATGAAGCGGGCACAGTAGGTTACGTTGCAATTATTGGTGCAAGAGCCGGCGCAACCGGTTCAAATAAAGGTTACCAACCAATCATTTATAAATCAACAAATAGTGGTACTTCGTGGAGTTTATTACCGGCAATTGATTTTAATACTGCAGCGTTCAATGATGTATTACGTCCGCTTGATTCTGCCTCAAGCTTTGGCGTTAAGACCAAAGTAATTCCGTTTTTTAATTGGATTGAGAGTATGGATATTGCAGTTGATGCAAACAATAAATTACATTTTTTTACTTCTATTATTCCCAGCTCAATTGATCACCCAGATTCCCTTGCTTTTGTTGGTACTTATGCTATCCAAGGAGAAAGCTACAGGTGGCCGCATGTGCCGGGTCAGCGTCCATATTTATACGATTTTATTGGTGATGGCACAGCCGCGTGGACACACATTACAGTTGATTCCATGTCGAGCGAAGGCCCTGCGGGTTTATCAACCGGTAATGGTTTTGCAGATAACCCTTGGGACCTTGACGCAAGCGGTAATAAATGCAGGATAGATGCGCGTTTGCAATTAAGCCGTTCTAATAATGGACAGTATATTATTTATAACTGGGCAGAATCAGACTCAAACTTTACAAACAATGCAAAAAAATGGAATAACATTCCTAATGTAAAAGCACGTTGCTATTCAGTAGCAAATGCTTCTGTATACCCTGTTGAGATAAATGTTACAAAACCGGTTTCAGGAGCTAATCCAAATATTGCCAGTCGTGCCATGTATCATTTTACATCGCCAACAAGCGCAACCACTGCAATTGGTGGACTTGGCCCAAGATTTACAATGCCCATAACTGTAACTACAGGTAATCCATACACACAAACGGCACCACAACATTGGTACATGTCTGCCGATCTTAATTTTGGAACAGTAGGTATTGCAGAAAATGCTTTAAGCAGCGCAGTTAACAGCAATATTTATCCGAACCCGGCATCAAACAACGCTATATTAGCAATCGATCTTAAAGATAATTCGGGTATTGCTATTACAGTTTTAAATGCAATTGGACAAGTTGTAAAAACCACAAAAGCACAAGGGCAAGTTGGAGAAAATAATATTGATATTGATCTTAATGGTCTGGCAACCGGTATTTACATAGTAAATATAAAAGTTGGCAATGCCAATAGTACAAAAAAATTAGTTGTTCAATAAAAGACTTTAATTAAAAAGCCGGATCTATAATTAGATCCGGCTTTTTTTATTACTTTATTAATTAAGCGATAATTAATAAAGTAGTCGTCAAAGTACTAAATAAAATTATATCTTTATTGTTAAAGATAAAAGTAGCTGAATTTTAAAAATATAAAAAACAAAAACCATGAAAAAACAATTATTAATTGGATCAGCCTTATTAGCTGTTGGTGCTTTTGCACAAAATGCCAAGGTTAAGCCAAAAGTTGTCGGCATCGAAAATTTAGCAAATAGTATTGCGGCTATTTATGCGGTTGAGCCTATAAATACCGGCCAAAATTTAAGACAATCAATTGGCCCTGTTGAAAATCCTAGCCCTGAATTACAATTATCTTCGGCTGTATTACCACCATCAACAATTGGTTGGAAATTACTTTCCGGCTCTGCAAATATTTACGGTATGTTAGTTAGCCATTCAAGACCTTTGCAATACAACGATAATGTTAATGCGGTTACGTTCGTTCATAGAAAGAGCTACTCTTATACAGCCCTTCCGGCACTTCCTCCAACTGCACAAAGCGGCGCTATAGTAGCTGAAATAAGCACAAACTGGGGTGCTACATGGGATAGTACTTGTATTTGGGCAGATGCAACCAACTGGGGGCGTTATCCCCAAGGCGGTATATATAATCCTGTTGGAAACACAAATATTGCTAACGCTTATATAGTTGGTACTGGTCCAACTGTTGCAGGTTCTGTTTTTTCGGGTAATTTTTATGCAAGTAAACAATTGAACGCATTTAACAATACTGCAAGTGGTGCTCCTAATGCACAACAATTTTTTCCGTTTGCTGCAACAGCAAGTGTAACCAATCACGGTTGGTCACGCCACGGATTTTGTTCTACTGATGATGGTGTTGTACGTTCTTTAGCTTTACTACAACCGGATAATACAACTCTTGCAAACTTAAGAGGTTATGCTTTGGTTAAAGGCGTTTTTAATGCTGGTGCAATGGTGTGGTCAACTGATACGATCATTCCTAACGCTGTAGTTGATGGTAATGGTGCAAAAGCTTTGGCATATGAGCCTGAAATGGCCTGGAACGAATCAGGAACGGTTGGATATTTTGTAACAATGGGAGCTGCTGCAACTGCAATAAATTCAAATAAAGGTTACCAACCAATTGTTTATAAAACAACAAATAGCGGCGCAAGCTGGGCACCAATAGCCGGTATTGATTTTAACAACGTGGCAATGGCACCGATTTTAGATCATATTGCAGCCACAAAAGCAAATACAAATATTAGCATACCATACTTTAATGATTATGACATTACAGTTGATGCTAATAATAAATTACATATTGCCGCAACTATGTTTAGTGCTGCTTCAAGTCATAACGATTCATTATTGTACGTTGCTCAATTCTCTAATCAGGGCGATATTTACAGATGGGCACATACACCAGGTAACCGCCCGTATTTGTATGATTTTATTGGCGATGGTACATCAGCCTGGATCTATAAAACTGTAGATTCTTTATCTTCGGAAGAAGCAAGTCCTCAAACGGGTGGTAATGGCTTTAATTCAAACCCATGGGATGCAACAGGAACAGCGCCTGCAGTTAAAACAGATAAAGTAGGTTCGCGTATTCAATTGGGTCGTACTCCAAACGGACAATATATAACTTTTGCATGGGCTGAATCAGATACCAATTTTACTTCTAATCCGGCTGCTAATAAATACAACGGCATTCCAAATATTAAAACACGTTGTATGGCAGTTAGTTCAGGTACTGCGCCGTACACAATTTCGCCAACAGAAATTAATGCAACTAAAGTTGCTGTAGGTACAGGAACAAATAATCCTAACGTATCTAACCGTGCCACATTGCATTATATGTCGCCTAAAACAGGGGTCGAAGCGGTTACAGGTAACACGGTAGATATTAATACGCCTCTTACTGTAACAAACAGTAACCCTTTTCAACAACTGGTAAATAACACCACCTGGTATCAATATGGTAAATTATCATATTCATTTTCTGGAATTACTACAGGTGTTTTGCAGCAAGTACAAAATAGTTTAGGAAATATTGATATTTATCCTAATCCTGCTTCTGAAGCAGCTGTGGTAGAAATTAATCTAAAGGATAATTCAAATATTGATATTACTGTTTTAAACACTATTGGACAAACAGTAAAAACAAACAAAACACAAGGACAAATTGGTCAAAACAATATTAATATTGATCTGAATGGTTTATCAACCGGTATTTACATGGTAAATATAAAAGTTGGTAATGCATCAAGTACAAAAAAATTAGTAGTTCAATAATTAATTGTTTTAGTCGTAAAATTAAAAGATCCGCGTTATTATAATGCGGATCTTTTTTTATTGTTGGAATTTATTTATTCAAGAGAACTATAAATTAATACTTCCCGGTATTTTTCGAGGATAGACGATTTAGAGATAAAACCTTCGTATTTTCCATTAAAAACGACCGGAATATTCCATAGGTGCGATTCGTCAAAACGTTTCATGGCTGAGGTTATATCATCTTTTTCTGTAATTATACTGGTTGGTTCATGCATTAACTCTTTCACAGTTATTACATCGTAAAGTTCTTGTTTAAACATTATTTCTCTAATATCATCAATAGTTATTAAACCCTTTAAGCTTCCATGTTTATCTATTACCGGGAAAATATTTCGTTTGGAAGTTGAAATTAATTCTACCAGTTTTCGCAATTTAATATTAACGGGTATTTTAGAAAAATCGTATTCAACCAGTTTGGAAATTTCGATGTTGCTTAATAAATAAGAATCGGTATTTGTAGTAACTATCTTTTCTTTATTGGATAATTTAAGCATATCAATATTTAAAGGCATAAAATATTTTGATACCGCATAACTTAAGGCAGAAACGATCATTAATGGAATTATTAATTCGTAACCGCCGGTAATTTCGGCAATAATAAAAATACCGGTTAAAGGCGCATGAAAAATACCGCTTAAAACGCCCGCCATTGCTACAATTGTAAAGTTACTTATTGGTAACCTAAAGCCAAGGTCTGTGATTATGGAAGAAAATAGAAAACCCACAAATGCACCAACAAATAAAGAAGGCGCAAAATTACCGCCGTTGCCGCCACTACCTAAAGTAAAAGCAGTAGCAACAGGTTTTAATAAAATAACAACAAGCAAAAGAAGATATAAAATAGGTTTTGAAATCGGTCCGGAAGATAGAATTGAATTACTAAATACGGAGTTGGTATTTAAATTTGAAAGGAGTTTAATACTTTTATAGCCTTCTCCAAATAACGGCGGTATCAATAGTATCAATACATACAGGCCAATGCCACCAATTAGTACCTTCAAGATCTTATTGGTTTCAAATTTCTTAAAATAATTTTCTGTAGATATAAAAACTTTTGAATAATAGAATGAGATGACACCGGCAACGCAACCAAGTAAGATGTAGAACGGTACATTATAATAATTAAAAGGTTCTTGTAATTTAAATTGTAAAAGCAGGTCTTCTTTTAGAATTATTTTAGAGCACAACGCTCCAGAGGCTGACGCAATTAAAATTGGAATAAAAGCCGAGATATTTGCCTCAACCAATAAAACTTCTAGGGCAAATAAAACGCCTGCAATTGGGGTGTTAAAAGCACCGGCTATGCCAGCCGCCGCACCACAAGCTAAAAGTAGTGTCCGTTCTTTATAAGTAAGCTTATAGGTACGCCCAAAGTTAGAGCCAATAGCGGAGCCTGTAGTAACAATTGGCGATTCTAATCCAGAAGAGCCGCCAAAACCAACCGTTAAACCGCTTGAAATAATGTGGCTATATGTTTGGTCTTTTGGTAGGATACTCGATTTTTTTGCAATAGCATATATTATATTTGAAAGACCTTTTCCAAGTTTATTACCATTTACATAATGAATAAATAACGTGCATAAACTAATACCAATTATTGGAAAAACTGCAACTATCCATTGTTTATTTGAAGAAACAGTTTCAATGCCCCCCAATAGCCAATGCACCGTTAGCTTTAAGAATACCGCTGCTAACCCGGCTGTTAAACCGATTAAAATAGCTGCAAAAATAACAAACTGTTTTGGCGTTAGTTTTTGTTGGATCAAAACGATCAAACGGTTAGCTCGGAATAAAATATTTAATAAGAACCTCATTTATTTTTAATACTCAATTTAAATTAGCGGTATATTTTTTTAAAGTATTAAAATTATACTCTTTTAAACTTGCTGATCAAAATAGGTAATTTTACCTATTACCAGATTTACAAAAACCCTTTATTCGTAGACTACAAAAAAGCCATAAAACTCTCAATCAAAAAGTAAAAATATGAGAATGTTATAAACTAAATTTCTTAATAAAACCCTTGATTATAGTGAAAAATACCCCTAAAACTTAGAGAAATTATGCTAATTTTAACGCTTTTGACAACTTTAACCTTCTTAGACATAGTGTGACTGAGAAGGCGAAGCTATTTACAAAGTAATATGTTGATTTTTAGATACTTAATATTTTAATAGCGAAAAATTTAATCAAAATTAATAAGAACATTTTTATTTTCATCACCGAATTAGGGAACAATTAAATTTTTATGGCATATAATAAAATTACAAATTCAAGAGTTTTAGTAACCGGCGGCGCCGGGTTTATTGGCTCAAATTTATGTGAACATCTTTTACAACATGCAAATGAGGTAATTTGTTTAGATAATTTTTCAACTGGAAAAACAGAAAACATCCAGGCTTTTTTAAAAAATAAGAATTTTAATTTAATAAAAGGCGACATTAGGAATCTGGATGATTGTAAAAAAGCAGTAGATGGAGTTCAGATCGTTCTACAACAAGCTGCTTTGGGTTCGGTGCCACGAAGTTTGAACGATCCCATTACAACAAATGAGGTAAACGTAAGTGGTTTTTTAAATATGCTGGTTGCCTCGCGCGATGCAAAAGTTAAACGTTTTATATATGCGGCAAGCTCCTCTACGTATGGCGATTCTGAAGCCTTACCAAAAGTGGAAGAAATAATTGGTAAACCTCTATCGCCATACGCAGTAACAAAATATGTAAATGAGTTATACGCACATGTATTTGGTTTAAATTATGGTTTGGATTGTATTGGCTTAAGGTATTTTAATGTATATGGTCGCAGGCAGGATCCTAATGGCGCTTATGCTGCCGTGATCCCAAAATTTACCATGCAGTTAATGGCGCATGAGTCACCTAAAATAAATGGTGATGGTACTAATTCGCGTGATTTTACTTATATCGATAATGTGATACAAATGAATCATCTTGCCGGACTAACTACAAACCCCGAAGCAAACGGGCAAGTATTTAACACAGCAGTTGGGGAACGCGCAGATCTGAATTGGATGACGCGTTTATTAAAAAAATATTTAAGCGAGTACGATGCAAAAATTGCAACCATACAAACCATACACGGTGATGCGCGCCTTGGAGACATACCACATTCACTGGCCTCGATCGAAAAAGCAGAAACAGTTTTAGGTTATAAACCAACCCATACACTTGAAAGCGGTTTAAAAGAAGCTGTAAAATGGTATTGGGAAAATTTGAAGTGAAATAATTTGTAAATAAAAATAAATAAAAAATGATAGTTCTTGGAGTACATAAAGGCCATGATTCATCCGCAGCCATTGTAAAAGATGGCAAAGTAATTGCTGACGTTCAGGAAGAGAGATTTTCACGGGTGAAACATTCAGGTAATGTTCCAATCAAATCCATAGAATTTTGTTTGGAACAAGTTGGTGTAAAAGATATTAATGAAATAGATTTTATCAGTTCATCTTGGGAAAATACACCAAAAGAATTGAGTATTGTTTTTGATCTTGCTGATCCGTATGGAAAAACAGGAAGTATTGCAAAACAAATTGGCAAATCCATTTTAGGAAAATCTATCGGCTCTTATAAATTAAAGCTTCCTATCTATTACCCAAATTATAGACTAAAAAATAAAAGTAAATTTGTAAATAACAATCATCATTTAGCTCACGCTGCAAGTGCCTATTTTACAAGGACAACAAATGATAAATGTTTGATATTTACAATTGATGGCGCGGGAGATGAAATGTGCACATCCATTTGGATGGGAGAAGGAAATAAGATCGAATTATTAAAAAGCTATTATAAGGAAGCTTCTATTGGCTGGGCCTATAGTATTGTTACCGAAGGTTTGCATTGGATACATGGTGATGGCGAAGGTAAAACTATGGGCCTTGCACCCTATGGTGATCCGGAAAAATGTAAAGGTGTACTGGATAAATATTTTCCGGTTTTCGAGAATGAAAAACTAGTTAGGGAGTCAAACCTCGGCGAATCTTTTTATTGGACGGAAAGCGGATCAACACAATTTCATTTTGACGAAGCAAAAGAAGTTGAAGCCCTAATAACAAAATATGGAAGAGAAGACATTGCTGCAGAAGCTCAAAGAAAATTAGAAGAAACAATCATGAATTTGGTTTTTGGATGGGTAAAAAAGACTGGAATAAGTAAAACTGCTTATGCCGGTGGAGTAATGCTAAACGTAAAGCTTAATCAGAAGATTTGGTACAATAGAAAAGACCTTATCACAGAACAACACGTATATCCTAACCCAGGCGATTCCGGCTTAGCTGTTGGCGCTGCACTTTTAGAATATTATAAGCACAACGATTTTAAAGGATATGAATTTAACCATCTTTATTTAGGACCTGATTACACTAATGATGAAATTGAATCTATTTTAAAGATCAGGAAGATAAAATATACTTATTTAGAAAATCCATCCAAAAAAGCAGCAGAGCTTTTGGCGGAAAATAAAATCGTTGCCTGGTTTCAGGGTAGAATGGAAAGTGGGCCAAGAGCGTTAGGTAACAGATCAATTTTAATGAGCCCTTTAAAGGCTGAAAATAAAGATATGATCAATGCATGGGTTAAATTTCGCGAAGGCTTCAGGCCTTTTTGTCCGTCATTAACATTCGAGAGCAGGCATGATTATTTAAAAAATTGTAAAGATGAATTTTTTATGATTACTTCTTACGACGTTACTGACCATAAACGTGATAAGATTCCTGCCGTGGTGCATGTGGATGGAACGTTGAGGCCGCAAATGGTACAAAAAGAAACCAACCCTCGTTATTGGGAATTGATAAATGAATTTGGAAAGATCACGGGGGAAAGTATTGTTTTAAACTCATCCTTCAATGTTATGGGTGAATCGATCGTGAATAATCCAAAAGAAGCAATTCGTTGTTTTTATGATTCAGGAATTGATGCCTTATTCATCGGAAATTTTTACGTTACAAAAGATTGATCAGAATAAAATGTTTGCACCAATAGTGAACCTTTCAACGAAATACTTTAAGTCTGAATTTTTCAAAAATGTTCTTACGCTATTTACCGGTTCAACAATTGCGCAGGCATTACCTGTTTTAATTTCACCCGTGCTTTCAAGACTATATGCACCGGATGATTTTGGAACAATGGCAATTTTTGTAGCTACTGCTGGTTTTATAACAATAATTATTACAGGGCAGTATGAAAGCGCAATTATTTTACCAAAAGAAAATAAAGACGCTGTTAACATTGCCGCGCTAGCGCTTATTATTACTGTTTGTATAAGTGTTTTTAGTTTGTTGGTTATTTTAATTTTTCATAATAAGATATGCGACTGGTTTAATGCGGAAAATTTGCATCACTATATTTTTATAATTCCACTATCAGTTTTCTTAACAGGTGTATACCAGATTTTAACTTTTTGGACCCTTAGAAAAAAACAATATAAAAGGTTAGCGATAAGACAGATCTCACAATCGTTAAGTACTTCATCCGTTAAATTAGGCGGAGGATTATGGCGCTCATCTCCAACAGGATTGATTTTGGGAAATATTTTTGGACAGATCACGGCGACTTCAGTATTATGTTGGTTAACATGGAAAGAAGATTCTGATAAAAGGAAGTTTATTAGTAAAGAAGAAATTAAAAAAGTTGCCATAGAGTATCAGAATTTTCCAAAATATAATGCACCTCAGGCATTTTTAGATACATTTAATGCAAGCAGTATAATTTTTTTATTAAGCTATTTTTTTTCCTCTACAGTATTAGGGTTATACTCTTTTGCATTTAGTATGATCACCTTACCAATGCGGCTTATCGGTAATTCTGTTACTCAGGTGTTTTATCAAAAAGCTTCCGAGGCACATAACAATGGTCAAAATTTATGGCCACTAATTAAAAAATTAATTATTCGTTTAGCTTTGATTGGTTTACCAGGCTTGCTCGTAATATTGTTTTTTGGCCCGCAATTATTCTCTACGGTCTTTGGATCAAAGTGGCATGAAGCAGGAGTTTATGCTCAAATACTAATGCCTTGGTTATTTATAAGTTTTATTGGATCGCCAATCGGCTCAGTTCCTCAGATATTAAACAAACAAAAACAATTTTTTATTTTAACCTTATTCGGAAATATTATTATTCCAACTTTGTTATTTTGCTTTTCATATTTATATACCAGTACATACAAGTCTTTATTTTTTTTCTCATCCATAAGTATTTTAAATTATCTTATTGCAATCGCTTGGGTAAGACATATCACTAAAAACAGTAAAAAAAATGCTTAAAAAATTAAAAAGAAAAATAAAGAGTGTTTTGTTCCCTGAAAAAAAAGGTTGGATTTTTAAGGAGATAACAAACTATAATTTTAAAATGTTGTTGAACTTAGATTCATTTTTAGATTATAAATTATATAAAAATAATGAATACGAAACGGAAACCCTTCATTGCATTGATAGATTAATAAAGAATTATAATATTGGAAATGTTTGGTTCATCGATATTGGATCTAATATTGGTTTGATGAGTTTATATGTGAGTAAAAAATACCCTACTATCAAAGTAGATGCGTTTGAACCAGTGACTATAAATTTTTCCCAGAATTATTTAAATAAAAAAATAAATAACCTGGAATATGATCTTCATAAATTGCTAATAGGTTCAAAGATCAGTAATGAAGAAAAAATTTATTTAAACGATGATGTGATCACTACTGAACAAAATAAAATGAATTATGGAATGTCAAGCATATATACAAATGAATTCCACTCGGGAAAGAAATTTGAAACGTGTAAAATGATAACCTTTGATGCGTTTATTAAAGAGTATAAAAAAGAAGAATTCCTTAAAAAGGCTAGTTTAATATTTAAGATCGATGTAGAGGGTGCAGAAATCGATGTTATTAAAGGTATGAAAGAGCTTCTTGCTTCAAAAAATGAAATGACTTTTGTGATGGAATTATTGTTTGAAGATAGTTATGAAAAATGTATCGAAGTAATTCACTTTCTAAAAACTTTTGCATTTAGTTTGTTTGACCTAAACGGTAATTTAATTTCTGAAAATAATTTTAAACAACTAAAAGATAGCGAGTATGTATTTCAAAAAAATAAAATTTAGAACGAATTATTTTATAAATGGGTTTTAAAAGCGGAAGAGAAATAATGTTCATTAGTAAAATTTGTCATTTTATTGTAAAGCAAGCCGAGCTATACAGAAGAAGTCAAAAAAATAAAGAGTTGCAAAAATATGGGATAGATTTTAATAATATTGGCAAAGTTGAGATATTTCATATCGAAAATGTAAAGATTGGTAAGGGTTCTTATTTTAACGAAGGTCAGATTCATGCAGGACCAAACTCTAAAATCAGTATTGGAGAAGATTGTGCTATCGGATACAATGTTCACATAAAAGCATTTACCCATAGCATTAATAAACCAACAGGCGAGAATATTGAAGTGATCGAAAAAGATATTATTATCGGTAACAATGTTTGGATTGGTGATAATGTATACATAAGAGAAGGAATTAAAATTGGAAATAATGTTATTATTGGCGCCAATAGTGTAGTAACAAAAGATATTGAGAGTAATACAGTTGTCGCAGGCTGCCCGGCAAAAAAAATATACATGCTACCCATTACCCCCTGAGAAACGATTTGTTTTTTCAAAAGCATTTTATTCAAGTAAAAAATTTCCAAAAATTTCATGTGCGGTATTTCTGCCATAATTAATACAAATAATAATAAAGTTCCTCGCGATGAGATAAAAGCGATGAATGACATAGTATTTCATCGAGGCCCCGATCAGGAAGGTTTTTACGAAGGTTTAAATTTTGCTTTGGGCCACAGGCGTCTTTCTATTATAGATCTAACAATAAGCGGTGCGCAACCGATGATATATCATGACAAATATGTGCTTGTTTATAATGGCGAAATATTTAATTACCTCGAAATAAAAGAGGAACTGAAACAATTTGGTTATTCATTTAGTTCATCTTCAGATACAGAAGTTATATTGGCAGCATATGATAAATGGGGTGATGATTGCGTATTGAAATTTAATGGCATGTGGGCTTTTATTTTATTTGATATTAAAAAAAATAGTTTATTTTGCAGCCGGGATCGATTTGGAATAAAACCATTTAATTATATCGCTTTACCATCCAAATTCTTGATCGCTTCCGAAATAAAACAATTTACCGCAATAAAAGAATTTGAACCAAATTTAAATTATAAAGAAGCTTATAATTATTTAGTTAACTCGCATTTAAATACAAATGAAGATACTTTATTTGAAGGTGTGCGAGTTTTATTGCCAGGTTATAATTTAAATTATAATTTAAATAATCACAACTGTTATGTAAAGCAATATTATAATATCGAAAAAATAAAGAAAAACAGATCTATTACTTTTTCACAGGCATCCAAACAATTCAGTGAGATCTTTAAGAATGCTGTCAAGATCAGGTTGCGTTCAGATGTTGAAGTAGGAGCATGCCTATCAGGCGGTTTAGACAGTTCTTCAATAGTATGCGAGGTAAAACAAATGAATGGAAATGAGTTAAAAACATTTTCAGTTTGTTTTAGTGAAAAACAAATCAATGAGGAAAAATTTATTGATGTTGTTGCAAAAAAAAGTGGGTTTGAATCTGTGAAAATCTACCCGGAAATGAGCGAACTGATAGATCAGAAAATATTTAATAAATTAGTTTATCACCAGGACCAACCAATTTTAAGCGGTTCTCACTTTGCAGAATTCGCACTTTTCAGCAAAGCAAATGAGCACAAAATAAAAGTTATGTTGGATGGGCAAGGGGCCGATGAGTTTATGGCAGGGTACATGAGTTTTTTTTATAAGTTTTTTTTAAGTTTGATACGAAAAGGCAAATTTTTATTTGCTATAAAAGAAATATATCAATTCTCTAAGAATCAAAAAAGATCTTTTCTGTTTATTTCCGCAAAAGCATTTTTGTATTCTATAACCAATCAACGAAATAAAGATAAACACAAATTGTATTTTAGCGATCTTTTTAAAGACAGAAATTACAAAGCTCAAAAAAATACAAAAAGCGTTTATCACGAATCTTTACTACAAATTAACGAAACAAGTATCCCTTACCAACTGCATTCAGAAGATAGAAACTCGATGATGAGTTCTATTGAAAGCCGCCTTCCATTTTTGGATTTTAATTTAACGGAATTCATCTTCTCACTTCCGGATTCTTATAAATTAAAAAATGGAATTACTAAAGCTGTTTTGCGGAGCGGATTAAAGGATATTTTGCCCGAAGAAATATTGAACAGGCATAATAAGATCGGGTTTGCCACACCGGACGAAATATTTATTCGAAAAAATCATAGTTCTGTTAGGAATAACTTGGTGGAGGCAATTAAAGATACCAAGGGAATATTTAATAATTCAATCCTTGAATATTTTGATGAATTCGTTCAAGAAAAGAAACCGTATAATTCAGTTATCTTCCGGATATATTCGTTTAATATTTGGCTAAAAATATTTAAAGTGAAATTAAATTAAAGCATTGGCTAAAACTGTTTTTATATTTACTGTTTCATTCCCATATTCTTCCGGGCAGGAAAATTCTTTTTTGCAAAATGAGATCACAGAACTTTGTAAAAGCTTTGACAAGATTATAATCATTCCTTTACAGGTAAATGATGAAAAACAAATATTAAATAGCAAAGTAGATATTGAGACATCTTTTGCCACTCATAATAAAGCAAAAAGAACGATTAAAGCATTAAAATGTTTGTATAATATTTCAATATTTAAGCTGTTAATGTTGGAGTTATTTACAAACCCGAAAATAATCTTTAATTATAAAAAGATGAAAATATTATTAAATAACTTGATTGATACAAATTATAAGTTTTTATGGATAAATAATTACTTTAAAAATAATTTAACTGAAAATGCATTAGCCTATAGTTATTGGTTTACTTCAACAACAACTGCCTTGTGTCTTTCTAAGAAAAACTACCCGAAACTAAAAGTAATTACAAGAGCTCACGGTATTGATCTTTATAAGATCCAAAATTCGTACTACCCTTTTAGGAAATATGCATTAAAGTATATTGATATGGTTATTTTGGTGTCGTTAGCCGCTAAAGAATATTTGAGCAATGAATACTCGGAATATAAAAATAAATTTGTCCTTCATCGCTTAGGTGTGTTAAATCACTCAAAAACAAATTCATTGAATAATTCAAAAGGTTTCAACATTGTTTCATGTTCCAGCATAATTCCGGTTAAAAGAATTGATCTGATGGCAAATGGGATTTTGGATTTCGCTAAAAAAAACAAGAACACTAATATTTTTTGGCATCATTTTGGGGACGGTTATTTATTGAATGCAATTAGTAAATTATTAGAAATGGCTCCGGCAAACCTAAAATATACACAATATGGCCACGTGAACAATGATAAGGTTTTAGAATTTTATTCCTCTAACCCGGTAAACGTTTTTATTACAACAAGTTTATCAGAAGGCGGTTGTCCGGTTAGTATTCAAGAAGCATATTCTTTTGGGATTCCTTCGATTGGCACCGCTGTTGGAGGTATTCCTGAAATTATCGATAATGAGAATGGTGTTTTATTATCCGAAAATCCAAATGTTGAAGAGATATCAAATGCGCTTAGTTTGTTTTGCAATGATTCAGTCTCGGTTGAGGAAAAAAGGAAGGCGAGTAAAAAAAAATATAATGACTTCTTTAATGCCGAAAAAAATTTTAGAGAATTTGTTGACACTATTAGTGACCTCTTGAGTGTTCGCGCAACAAATTAATATAAACTTGGAAATGATAAAAAAAAATAAAAATCAAATATGTACACGTTGCGTAATGGATACAACAGATCCATTTATTGTATTTGATGAGAATGGAAATTGTAATCATTGTACTGCGGCACTTAAAAAAGTAGAATCGGTTACTTTTAGCTCTGATAATGAAAGAGAAAATGCACTGAATACCATTATAACCAAAATCAAAAATAGTGGAGAGGGAAATAAATATGATTGCATTATTGGTTTAAGCGGAGGCGTTGATAGCTCTTATCTTGCATATGTTGTAAAAAAACTAGGATTACGTCCACTGGCAATACATGTTGATAATGGGTGGAACTCTGAACTAGCTGTTAAAAATATTGAAAATATTCTAAAGAAATTAAATATTGATCTTTATACGCATGTAATAGATTGGGAAGTATTCAAATCATTACAGCTTGCTTTTTTGAAGGCATCAGTTATAGATCTTGAAATGTTATCCGATAACGCAATTGTGATTGGGATCTATAACCTATCCAAAAAATTCAAAATAAAATATTTTATTGACGGCACTAATTATGCTGCTGAATCAATTATGCCAGGCTCATGGTTCTATGTTCCTAAATACGATAGTTTAAATATCAGGTCTATTTATAAAAGATTTGGTTCAGGAAAAAAGTTAACAACATATCCTTTATTAAACCTTGTTGAATATGTAAGATTTAGGTATTTTAAGAAAGGCGAGAGCATTGCCCTGTTAAATTACGTGCCGTATGAAAAAGCTAAAGCCATGAAAATTTTAGTAGAAGAGTTAGAATGGAAAGATTACGGTGGAAAACATTTTGAATCTAAAATCACCCATTTTTACCAGGCTTATATTTTGCCAACTAAATTTAATGTTGATAAAAGAAAGGCGCATTTATCAAGTCTTATTTGTTCCGGCCAGTTATCAAGGAACGATGCATTAAACGAACTTAAAAAAGAATTATACAACCCTTCCGTATTTGAAGATGATAAAGAATATTTTATTAAAAAATTAGGGCTAACCATCGAAGAGTTTGATAAGATCATGTCTGCTCCAGTTAAAGAACATCACGATTATCCGGCATATCAATTAGTGCATAAAAAACTACGAAATATTTTCAGGAAATTTTTCCCTAAAAGAGTAATCAGTGAATAGCAAACCAAGAATTGCTTTTTTAGGAAATAATATTACTCCCGGTGGGGGATCGGCGAGTTTATATTTGTTAGTTAAATCGCTAAATTCAAATGTTTTTGATAAATATGTTTATGCTTCAACCTGCAAATCGGAAGAAATGAAACAAAATTTTTTAAAACATTGTAAACAGGTTAAATTAGTTGAGCTGGAAGAGATCTGTAGTTGCCAGACATTTGACACACCTCAAAAAAAATTTGAAATAATAAAACGCGGCTCAGATAAATTAGCAAAACTTTTTTTAAATGAATTGTTAAATAAGAAAATTAATATTTTGCATGTAAATAATTCGGTTTTTCCCCATGTAATAGAATATGTAAAAAAGAACAGCTCAATAATGATAATTTCTCATGTTAGGGAGTTGATTGATCATGGAGGTATTAATACACTTCAAAAATTCATAATTGAGCGAATTGATTCCTATTCAGATAAGATTATAACAATTAGCAATAACGAGGCAAGAATATTTGCGACGAATAAACATGTTAAAGTGTTACCCAATCCTTTTGATTTTTCACTAATCGAAAAAATAACTTCTCATTATAGAGTAAAAAACAAAATAGCGAATGATGTTGTTTTGGTAGCTATGATGGGTCGCTATAATTATCATAAAGGCCATCTCGATTTTTTAAAAGCGTTAAAAATTATTTTGAAAAATAAATTATTTCAAACTAACTTTCGTTTTATTATTATTGGCGTTTCCGGAAGACAACCAAAATGGAAAATTCTTGCAAAGAAAATTCTAGGTCGTGAGGATTACCCAAGTCAGGTAAAAAAATACATTAAAGAAAATAAATTAGATCAGTATTTAACCCTTTTGCCTTATACTCAAAATATTCTTGAGATCATTAAGGACATGGATATAATTGTACGGCCATCTTTGAGTGGAGATCCGTGGGGAAGAGATATTATTGAGGCTATGGCCTTAAGCAGACCAATTGTTGCAACAGGTAATTCTACCTTTTTTATTCGAGATGGGATTAGTGGATTTCTTACACCGCCAAAAGACCCTGAGCAACTTGCAAAAAAAATTAGTGAATTGATCAATAATGAAGACCGTAGGAAACAATTTGGTAATAAAGGCTTTGAAATCATTAAACAAATGTGCGACATTAATAAATACGGGAGTGAAATTGAGAAAATTTACATTGAAGCTCTAAAAAATTGAAACCGTGTTAGTAGCAAAAAAAAAGGAATTTAGTATTGTGAATTATTTATTGCTTTACCTTTTAACAGGTACAGCATTCATGCCTTTTCTTATTGGTAACACTTTCCTGGTAATAAGTTTTGCGATTTCATTCATTGTTTTTTTAAGAAAAAGAAAAAAATTCGACTCCTTCATTTTTGTATTTGCCTCGGGTTTTCTTTTAATATTTATTGGACACATTTTTTATTTTGGAACATTTAAGGTGGGTATTTTTTTTGGACTATTTATGCGTATTTTTTATGCCTATTTTGTGATTAAGATTATAGGAGATAAAATAATGGACTATTTTATCCGGTTAATGTATTTTTTTACTGTTATAAGTTTAATTATTTGGTCAGTTTTAATTATTGCACCAGGTTCTATTGATTATTTTCTAAATAACATCTGCCCGTTCTTCGAGTCTATAACCCTTTACAAACCATGTGAACCCCATATTATTATTTATACTTTTAATATTCGCAATGGGATCTTGCCTCGCAATTCTGGCCCGTTTTGGGAACCGGGAGGTTTTGGGGTTTTCTTAATCGTGGCATTGATATTCAATCTTATTAAGACAAAGAACATGTTTGAAAAAAGAAATGTATTTTTTTTAATCGCACTTTTTACCACTCAATCAACCGGAGCCTATTTAACTTTCACAGCTTTAATTGTTGTTTATCTTTTTTCAAGAGGAAAGTTTAATTATTTGATTTTTGCTTTACCTGTTTTTATATTTTTATTTGTTTATTATTTTGACCAGTTCGACTTTTTGAATAAAAAAATAAACTCTGAATTTGAGTTTTTAGAAGGCCAAAAAACAGCTAATCTTTCAAGAACAAGATTGGTAAGTGCTATTGAAGATTGGAAGATATTTTTACAATATCCTTTAATTGGTGAAGGACGGTTTACTGAATCTGAATTCGGAGAATTTGGTAATCAAGGATTAAACTATCGAAACAATGGTACAATGCGTTTGTTGGCAGAGTTCGGTATCTTAGGCTTCTTTTTTTATTTTGCAGTCATGTACCGATCATTTAAAGTTTTATGCCTTAAATATGAAATACATCCAATATATGCACTGGGGCTAGTTGGGGTTGTAATTAGTGCAGCGTTTTCGCAGGTAATATTAATGAAACCTTTTTTCTTTGGACTTTGTTTTATGTTTCTTATCCCAATTGAAAATAACAAAAAACTTCAGCATTTTGGAAAATTTAAATTGTAAAATGAATGTAATTTTTGTTTCAAATCAACCTTTTCCTTTTGGAATGGCCGGATCAAAAAGAATTAGGTTATTTGCTGAATACTTGTCAATTAAGAATGATGTTTCGGTTTTGGTTGTTGGAAAAAATAACGGACAAAACAATTCTTCGGGTTTAAAAAATAAAGTAAAATTTAATTTTTTCTATTTTAATAGAATTCAAAATATTTTCGGGTATTTAAAGATCAAGAAGTTAATAACTGAAAATTATAAAACTGAGAAGAAGAATGTTCTTTATTTATACGATGGAATAGGATTGACAAATTTTTTGTATGCAAAATATGGAAAAAAGATCGGGTTTAAAGTTGTTACCGATATTGTTGAGGACTATAGTATGCATACTGAGAGAACGGGCTTTTTGTTAACTCTTCTTCATAATGTGAATCGTTATTTTGAAAAAAGGACATTCCAATTTACAGATGGAGTGATAGTTCTTTCTACTAGATTATTTTTAAAGCTTAATGCGCTAAATCCAAAAAATAAACCTTTAGTTTTAATCCCTGTTAGTGCCGAAAATTTATTCTTTAATTATTCTGATAAAAAAGAGGAAGTAGCGTTTAACTTTTTATATAGCGGCAGTTATGGCGTTAAAGATGGCGTTGATCTTTTGATAGAAGCCTTTAATAAGGTAAGTACTTCTTTTAATGAAAGCAAATTAATACTGGCAGGAAATATTACTCGGGAAATTAAGGAAAAAATACGCTTGAATCCGGCAATTATATATAAGGGATTGATACCTGATAATAACTATTATGAATTTATTTCATCAGGTAATGTTCTGTTAATGACTCGGATAAACTCTGAGTATGCAAATTCCGGTTTCCCTTTTAAACTTGGAGAGTATCTCGCTACGGGTAATCCTGTTATTGCTACTAAGGTTAGTGATGTTGAAACATATCTTAAAGATAAAGAAGACGTAATTTTAGCCGAACCATCTAATGTAGGATCGCTTATTTCTGCAATGGAGTTTGTGATAAATAACAGAAACAATATTTCATCAATTGGTGCAAATGGACGTAAAAGATGCGCACAATTTTTTAATCCAAGAATAAATGGTGAGAAGCTCGAAGTTTTTTTAACACAATTATTCAAAAATGATACAGCTATCGCCAAATAAGTTAAGCTATATTACCAGATCTATTCCAAATATGTTATGGTTCTTAAAATGGCTTATCATAAAAAGATCTTTAAAAAAAGTTGGAAAAAATTTTAAATTTGGCTTTAACTCTGAGTTTATTGATCACCGTTTAATTGAAGTGGGCGATAATGTTTTTATGGGGCAGCGCACCGTCATAAATACTAATGTATCAGTTAAGATCGGAAACAATGTTATGTTTGGTCCTCAAGTAACAATAATGGGTGGCGATCATAATATTTCTGTTGTTGGTCAACCAATGCGTTTTGTGAAAACCGGTGGAAAGAATATTCCAATCATAATTGAAGATGATGTTTGGGTAGGAACAAATGTTACAATTTTAAAAGGTATTACTATTGGAGAGGGCAGTGTAATAGGCGCAGGGTCAGTTGTAACAAGATCACTTCCTCCATACTCAGTATGTATCGGTAATCCGTGTAAAGCAGTTAAATTAAGATTTAATGAAGATGACTTGGAAACCCATTTAAAAGAAGTAAGGTCTAATTATTCAAAAAAAAGGGTGGTTGAACTCTTTAACTCTTCAGCTACAAAATAAAATGTGCGGAATAACCGGGATATTGCACTTTGATAAACAACGAACAGTTGATGATCTTAAATTAAAAAAGATCACGGAAATTATTAATTACCGCGGACCGGATGGCGATGGTTTTTATTTTAATAAAAACATAGGGCTAGGACATAGAAGACTATCCATCATTGATCTTTCAACAGGCAACCAGCCAATGTACAGCCACGACAAAAATATAGTAATTGTACTTAATGGTGAGATATATAATTATATAGAGCTCAGAAAAGAATTAATTGAGAAAGGGCATAAATTTAAAACAACTTCAGATACAGAAGTTGTTTTAAAAGCTTATGAAGAATGGGGAATTGATTGTCAGAATAAATTTAATGGTATGTGGGCATTTGCCATTTGGGACGAAAGAAAGCAACAATTATTTTTATCACGAGATAGGATTGGTGAAAAGCCACTACATTATGCAGCATGGGATAATTCGTTGATCTTTGGTTCCGAAATAAAATCATTATTGGCATATGGAATTCCAAAAGAACCACAATTAGAATTTCTTGAAATATATAGTGTTTTTAAATATATTCCATCACCTTTTTCGTTCTATAAACATATTAAAAAATTAATGCCCGGCCATTATATAATTGCTAACAATAATGGATTTAAAGAGTATAAATATTGGGATCTTCCTTTGATTGAGGAAGACAATATGTTTAAAAATGCAAATCAGGTACATGAAAGATTCACTGAGCTTTTTGAGGATTCAATAAAGATACGCATGCGTTGCGATGTACCATTCGGCGCATTTTTAAGCGGGGGATTAGATTCTGCTTCAATCGTTGCTTTAATGTCCGGCAACTCAAAATTTCCCATCAATACATTTACTATTGGTTACAAGGAAAATGAATTTGATGAAAGTAAGTTGGCAGAACTGGTCGCAAAAAAATTTAATACCAACCACCATTTAGGAACCGTAAACTCGGATAATTTTACAGAGGCATTAAATACTGTAGTAAATCATTATGATGAACCATTTGGAGACTCATCTGCAATTCCAACCGGCTATGTATCAAAATTTGCAGCCCAAAAAGTAAAAATGGTCTTAACTGGCGATGGGGGTGATGAAGTTCTGTCAGGTTATACATCTTACCAGGGAATAAAATTTGCGCAAAAATATCAAAGTCTCCCCTTATCTATACAAAAATTTTTACCTGAAGCAGCAAATATTTCTTCAAAAGCTCTTTCAGGAAAATACAGATATAAATTAAACAGGATCAATCACCTATTGTTAACCTCATCAAAAGGTTTTAATCAAAGGTTATTGGAAAAACAATCTAAACCCGGCAGGTCTATTTTAAAATCACTAATCGATCCTAAAATCAAAACCTGGAAGGTGGAAGATTATTTTAATGATGTAATGAATAAGTGCCCTTATAAAGATGATTTTTATAAACAGATGTATTTAAATTTTAAATATGATCTGCCTGAAGATATGTTGGTAAAGGTTGACAGAATGAGTATGGCATATTCCCTTGAAACACGTGTGCCTTTTTTAGATCACCGCTTGATTGAGTTTATGGTAGGTGTAGATAAAAATGTAAAAATGCAGGGTTGGCAACGTAAAAGTGTTTTAAGAAATACAGTCGCCAAAAAATTACCGGCAGAATTATTGAAAGCCTCTAAAAAAGGGTTCCGGGTTCCAGTACGGGAATGGTTCAAGAACAAAGTGATTCAAGATCACTTATTGAATTTTACCGGATCAGGATCGGTTTTTAATATTAATACAATTCAAAAACTTATAAACGATAACGCTGAGGGTAAAAACGATAATGGAAATTTGTTATGGAGTCTTTTGGTTTTAAATGAGACCCTAAAATAAATAATGAACCAAAAAAAGATTGTGATGTTAGTTCCCGGACCAAATGCAAGAGGTGGAATAACAAATTACTACTATTCAATTCGCAAAGAATTACCGGATGAAATAATTTATGTTATTAGAGGTCCAAGGAACTGGCCAAATAAAAAAAATAAATTAAACGAGTTTGGAAGATTTATAAAAGATAACTATAATTTTATAAAAGTATTGATAAAAGAAGACGTTTCAGTGATACAGATAGCTTTACCTTTCACTTCAACTGCGATCATAAGAGATGGGCTCTTTATTTTAATTGGAAAACTTTTTGCTAAAAAAGTAGTTGTTTTTTTTAGAGGATGGATTGATGACTATGTATACAGTTTATCCGGGCTAAGATTAATAATAATAAAAAAGATCTTGTTCTCAGCAAACGCTATTATAGAGTTATCCGAAAGCAATAAAAAACATTTACAAAACTTGGGCTACTCTAAAAAAATTTATCTCGAAACCACTTTGGTAAATAAAGAGTTAATTGAAGATTTTGATTTTAATGAAGGCTTGCAAAAAAGGGTAAACTCATCAAAAAAAACAATTCTGTTTCTTTCACGCATCGAAAAAGAAAAAGGAATTTATCAGCTTCTGGATAGTTTTAAGATCATTAAAAAACAATTTCCGGAATTTGACCTTGTTTACGCCGGCGACGGAAAAGAAGAGGTTAATCTTGCTAAAAAAATAAAAGACGAAAATATTACAGGTGTTTCACTAAAAGGTTTTGTGAGTGGCGATGAGAAAAAACAAATTTTTAAAAATGCAAATATCTTTGTTTTCCTTTCCGAGCATGAAGGTATGCCCAATGCCGTTTTGGAAGCGATGGCATTTGGATTACCGGTTATTACAACAAACGTTGGGGGTATAGCCTCAGTTTTTAAAAATGAAATAAACGGTTGCCTTGTAAATACTGTTAACCCTGAAGACATTGCTAAAAACATCGGCAATATTATTTTTGATACAGAAAGATATAAAGAAATAAGCGAAATAAATTACAAAGTGGCCAGGAATAATTTTTGGTCGGATGTTGTTGCAAAAAGAATGGTTACAATTTTAAATGAAGTTAGCAACACAAAATAAAAACTCCTTCATGAACACTGAAAATAAAACAATTGAAGATGTAAAAGATTTTTGGAGTAAACATCCCTGTGGATCTCAATACAGTTCAAATAAAGACCGTAAAAAATATTTTGAAGAAGTAGAGACTCATCGTTATAAAAAAATTCGCAGTATAAAAGGCATTGTAGACTTTGATAAATATGCAGGTAAAAAGATACTTGAAGTTGGTTGTGGTTTAGGAACCGATGGACGCCAGTTTGCAAGAAGTGGGGCTATTTACACAGGTATTAATCTTGATGAAGGGTCCACTTTGTATGCTAAGGATGGTTTTGATCTTTTGGAAGTAAAAGGCGAAGTAATTCAAATGAATGCGGAAAAGATGTTGTTTGAGAACAGTACATTCGATCATATTTATTCTCATGGCGTTATTCACCATAGCCCAAATACAGAACAAATAGTTCATGAAATGTATAGAGTGCTTAAACCCGGAGGAACAATTAATATCATGATCTATAATAGAAGTTCTATCAATTATTATTTTGAGATTTTATTTCTCCGTAAACTATTTCGTTTATTCTTGTATCCAAAATGGGCGCCGTCTTTTTTTTCAAAAATTACTGGTTTTGATAAAGCTATGTTACAAAGACATCGCGACATCATGCTAAGCGAAAACATGACAAATGAAAAATGGATCGCAATAAACACAGATGGCCCCGATTGTCCGATAGCAAAAGTATATAACAAAAAAGAAGCCAATAAAATGTTCATGGACGCTGGATTTAGTGGTATTGAGAATTATGTAAGGTACTTCAATAAAGAACATTATAGTTTTCTTGGAAAATTAATGCCAAATTTTTTTACTGATTTTTTAGGTAATACCATGGGTTGGCACCGTTGGATAAAAGCAAACAAACCAAATAAGTAAATATCACTTTCTGAAATGTGCGGTATAGTTGGATTCATAAATTGCGGAAGTAAACACGAGTTGAGTGAAGCTGTTAAAGCAATTAAACATCGTGGGCCAGATAGCGACGATATTCAATGGTTTGATGGAAACAATAGCGGGCTGGGTCACGCAAGGTTATCTATTATTGATCTGTCTCCAAATGGTAGCCAGCCAATGTTCGATAAAAATAGCGGTAATTGGATCATTTTTAATGGCGAGATCTATAATTATAAAGAGATAAAAGCAGAATTAGAAAAAAGCGGATACGGTTTTTCTACAGGATCTGATACAGAAGTTGTTTTAAATGCCTTTCATAAATGGAAAGAAGATTGCTTAAATAAATTTAATGGGATGTTTGCTTTTTGTATTTATAATCCTGAAAAAAAAGAAACCTTCATTGCCAGAGACAGGCTGGGCATTAAACCATTGTATTATCTTCATCAAAACAGTGCCTTGGCTTTTTCATCAGAAATAAAAGCTATTTTAAAATTAAAAGAATATTTACGGGAACCTGATCTGCCTGCATTACAAACACCGGTTCATTTTCAAATCACACCCTATACAGGTTTTAAAAATATTTATAAGTTGCCTGCAGGGCACTTTATAAAATTTGATAAAGAAAATAACATTACAATGCAAAAGTATTGGGATATTGTTATTTCAGAGGACCTATCTGATGAAAAAACAGCAACCGAGGAGTTAGATCACTTGATTAATGATGCAGTTAAATTAAATCTTGTTTCTGATATTCCTGTTGGTGTTATGCTAAGTGGCGGCCTTGATTCTTCTATTCTTGCGGCGCTTATGCAAAAACAAATGAGCGAACCATTAAACTCGTTCACGATCAAATTCGAGAAGAAAGACCTTAAACTTCAAGGCAATGTTGACGATTCATATTTTGCAAAAATAATGGCAAATAAATATGGTTTCAAACACCACGAGTTGCTCATAAAACCAAATATTACAGAGCTTTTGCCAAAAATGATCTATCATTTGGATGAACCAATTGCCGATCCATCTGCAATTAATACTTATTTAATTGCAAAGTCTGCTAAAGAAAAAGGTATTAGTGTATTATTAACTGGCATGGGTGCCGATGAAGTGTTTGGCGGTTATCGCGCGCACCTTGCGTGCTTAAAAGCTGAGACCTATCAAAAATTTGTGCCAAAATTTGCTCGCGCCCTGAATCATGTTATTATCTCGCAATTTCCGGAAAGTAATTCCAAACGTAACTACAAATACATTCGTTGGGTAAAAAGATTTTCAACAGTAGCATCTTTAAATAAGTTTGAAAGGCATATTGCTGTCATGAATACTGGTTTGCGCAACGAAACATTCAATCAATATTTTGTAAATGCAGGATCATACAAGGACAGTTATTATTATCAACTTCAAAAAAAAATGTTCGATAATGCTCCCGGATCTTATTTAACAAAAATGTGTTTTTGCGATTCTAAAATTTATATGCCTGATCATAATTTGACGTATTCAGATAAATCTATGATGGCGGCGGGGGTTGAGGGTAGGCCAACCTTAATCGATCATCGTATCGTGGAGCTAATGTTTAAAGTAAAGCCGGAGTTGAGGATCAAAGGCAACATTCAAAAATATTTATTAAAAAAAGTTTCAGAAAAATATATCCCTCATGAAATTATTTATCGACCTAAAGCCCCTTTTAGTGCCCCAATGCGTGGTTGGTTAAAGAATGAATTAAAAGAAATGGTTAATGATATTTTGTCATATGAAACAGTTAAAGCAAGAGGGATTTTTAATCCCGATTATGTGCAAAAACTAATAAATAATAATCAAAAAGGACTTGAAGATAATTCACAACTTATTTGGCGATTAATGGTAAACGAAATTTGGTTTAAAACATTTTTCAACTAATTTTATAATATGCAACAATTAACACAAGAATTAAAGTCAGGAAAAATGGAAATTTTAGAAGTCCCTTTTCCGGCTTTAAATAAAGGCGATGTTTTGGTTCGCAATTATTACTCAGTAATTAGTGCTGGTACCGAAGGCAAAACTGTTACCGATGCACGCAAAGGGTATGTTGCAAAAGCGCGAAGCAGGCAAAAAGAAGTAAAGCAGGTAATTGATATGGTTAAACGTACAGGTATTATGGCCACCTATCAATTAGTAATGAATAAATTGGATACACCCTCGGCATTAGGTTATAGTTGTGCCGGTGAAGTAATAGCCATTGGCGCTAATGTTACAAATTTTAAAGTGGGAGATAAAGTAGCTTGCGGTGGCGCTTCTGCTTCGCATGCTGATGTAGTTTCTGTGCCTGTAAATTTATGCGTAAAGATCCCGGATAACGTTGATCTTAAACATGCAGCTTTTACAACTATCGCTGCCATTGCTATTCAGGGTATTCGCCAAGCCGAATTAAAAATGGGAGAAAATTGTTTGATAATTGGTATGGGTTTACTTGGCCAATTAACTGCCAAAATATTAAAAGCTTCTAGCGTAAAAACAATTTGTGTAGATGTGTCGGATAAACAGGTTCTGCAATCGATCGATGCCGGTATTGAAAATGTTTATAATAGAAATACTGCAGGTATTGAAGATCTTATTCAACAATTTTCAAACGGTAACGGTATTGATGCAGTGATTATTACAGCGGGCAGCTCATCACTTGACCCAATTGAGTTTGCCGGGAGTTCGGCTCGTAAAAAAGGAAAGGTAGTTATTGTGGGTGCAGTGCCTACAGGTTTTGATAGGGTTAATTATTTTAAAAAGGAATTAGATCTTCGTATGTCAATGTCGTATGGCCCCGGCCGTTATGATATAAATTATGAAGAAAAGGGAATTGATTATCCAATTGGTTATGTGCGCTGGACCGAGAACAGGAATATGCAAAGTTATATTGATTTGTTAGCTTCAAAAGCAATTAATGTTGAGCCACTGATCTCTCATACCTATACTCTGGAAAATGCGCCAAATGCGTATGATATGATCTTGGCAAAGGAAGAAGCTTTTAACGGCGTTTTGATAAAATATGACGAAGCAAAAAAATTAGTTTCATCAATTGAATTAAATAAAAAAACAATTTCAAAAGAAGACGCAAATATTGGTATGATCGGTGCTGGTAATTTTGCACAGGGAACATTGTTGCCAAAAATGAAAGGGTTCGGTAATTTTATTGGCGTAGCTACAGCGCGTGGCAATATTGCGCGTTATGTAGCCGATAAATATAATTTTAATTATTGTGCTGAAAGTGCCGACCAATTAATTAATGATGCAAATATAAATACAGTATTTATTACTACACGCCACAATTCTCATGCTGAATTTGTGATCAAAGCAATCAAAGGCGCAAAAAACATTTTTGTAGAGAAGCCCTTGGCCCTCAATGAAGAAGAGTTAAAAGAGATAAGAACAGAGTACCAAACCGCTGTAAATAATAATACAGCAAAAAAAATAATGGTTGGTTTTAATCGTCGATTTGCACCCGCTGTTATGGAAGTAAAAAAAGTATTTGTCCAAGCTCAGCCAAAAACCATAAATATGCGAATCAATGCAGGCATTGTTGCTCCCGATCATTGGGTAAATGACCCAATTATTGGTGGTGGACGGATCATTGGCGAAGGCTGTCATTTTATTGACCTGGCTATGTTTTTAGCCGGTGATAAAATTACTTCCGTTTCTGCAAATGCCATGCAGGATGCAAACAGTTTAAATAATACTGTTAGTATTAATTTAAGTTTTGCAAACGGCAGTATTGCCTCAATAAATTATTTCTCAAACGGAAATAAAAATTTAAGTAAAGAATATATTGAAGTTTTTTGTGGTGGTGTAGTGGCGGTCATCGATGATTATAAAACTTTAACCGTTTATAATAAAACAACTAATATAACTTCTTTTAAAGGTCAGGATAAAGGTCATGCCAATGAATTAAAATTATTCTTAAGAGCTATTTCAGAAGGTAAAGCCTCGCCGATTTCTTTTGACGACTGCTATTTGAGTACGTTAGCCACCCTAAAAGTAATTCAAAGTATTAAAGAGAACAGAAAGATCAATTTAGATGAAAGTAATTGAAAAATCTTTACAAGACTTAGTAGATTATATTGAAAAAGAAAAATACCAGGGATTTGATCCATACGATGGATTAAGATCACCCTATTTTGATTTACCACTCTTTAGGTCAAATAAAACAATAAGATTTTGTTTTCAGCAAGTAATAAAACGGTCTCCAATAAATTTAAGGAGACTTTTTTTAATTCCAAAAGGTCTTAACCCGGTTACATTGGGATTATGCATCCAGGGTTATTCCATGTTGACAAAGGCTTTCCCCGAGAAACAAACTGAGTATAAAATCAAAGTAGATGCTTTAATTAACGAACTCGAAAAATTAATTCCTAAAGGATATAGTGGCGCATGTTGGGGATATGATTTTGATTGGGCGGCCAGATATAGTAACATTCCGGCATATCAACCTACCATTGTGGCAACAGGTATAATAACCAACTCGCTTTTTATTGCTTATGAAGTTTTTGAAAATAAAAAAGCACTCGACCTGTGTAAAAGCGCCTGTGAATTTATTTTAAAGGATATTAACAGAACTTTTGATGAGGAAAAGAATTTCTGTTTTTCATACTCGCCCTTTGACCATCAAGAAGTATTTAATGCAAGTATGAAAGGTGTTCGTTTATTAGCGCAGGTTTATTCTGTCACAAAAAATGAGATCTTAAAAACCGAAGCAAAAAAAGCAACCGCATTTTTAATAAAGTACCAACGTAATGATGGTGCCTGGGTATATTCAAGAAGCAAAACTGGCATCTGGGTTGATAATTATCATACAGGTTACATACTGGACTGCCTGGATGAATTTATTAAACGAACAGGCGACGACACTTATAAAGAGAATTTAAAAAAAGGCTGTGCTTATTATTTTGATCATTTTTTTGAAAATAACGGAATGCCCAGATTCTATGACAACAAAACTTACCCGGTTGATTGTACCGCAGCTTCTCAGTCTTTACTTACCTTAACACGGTTTAACAACACAGAACAAGCAGCAAAAACAGCTACTTGGATGATAGATAATATGCAAAATGAAGAAGGGTATTTTTATTTCAGGAAATTTAAAAATTATACTGTTAAACAGTCATTTATGCGCTGGTCAAATGCCTGGATGTTTGCAGGAATAGCAACTTTAATTTGCAAAATTAAAAATGCTAATTAAATGAGCCAACTTTTTGGATACAAAGTTTACAATAAAACCAAGCAAGAACTACTTAGTGAGATCGAACAAAGAATTAAGTCAGATCAATTAACAACTATTATTTCTTTAAACACTTTAAAGCTTCATCAAGGCGCAAAAGATGAAAAATTAAAAGCTCTTTATACTTCCGGCACGCATGTTATTCCGGATGGACAATCAATTGTTTTTGCCGAGAGATTAGTCCATAAAAATAAGATAGAAGCAATTTCAGGAGCCGAATTAA
Organism: Bacteroidota bacterium; assembly: GCA_013697245.1. Lineage (GTDB taxonomy): Bacteria > Bacteroidota > Bacteroidia > B-17B0 > Aurantibacillaceae > Aurantibacillus. The sequence goes on along the minus strand of JACCXH010000062.1, from coordinate 79,245 downwards.
TGGTTGAGCTAATTAAAAAAGCAAATAGTTTAGGACATAGATTGTTCTTTTTAGGGTCCTCGCAAAGTTTGCTTGATAAAGTAAAAAGCAAAATCGAAAATGATTTCCCGGGCCTTTCTAAAAATGTGGATTTTCAGAATGGTTATTATGATATTGTCCGCGAAGAAAAAAAAGTAATTGAAAAGATCTCAAATTTTAAACCGGATATACTTTTTGTGGCCTTTGGCTCACCACGTAAGGAAGAATTTATTATTCAAAATAAACACTTATTAAATGCTAAAGTGCTAATGGGGGTTGGTGGAAGTTACGAATATTTTGTTGGAGAAGTTAAACTGGATTCGTTTACAAAAAAACTTGGTTTAAGATGGTTGGTAAGAACCCTGCAGGATCCGCGACGATTAGCAAAAAGATATATGATCTGTAATTCATATTTCGTTTACGCATTAATAAAAGAGATTTTTAAAAAATAATGCTTAATTTTCAAATGAAAAAATTAAAATGAAAGACCTTATTATTCAAAAAACTTCATTAGAAGTATATGAATATTTTTCTTCGTTTGCTGAAATGGAATCACCTGAGACCCTCGTGGTTTCAACCACAAACGATTTTAATATTTTAAATCATATTGGTGAAATAAAAGTAGTTGTTAATCTAAGCCGTGTTAATGATATTCGTTATTTAAATAAATTCTTTGAAAGTGTTAATTTTAAATTAAAGAAAAACGGTAGGTTCATTTGTTGTCTTGAAACTTTTTCTGCCAGAAAAGAGAGAAAATCAATTGGTAAGATCCCCATCCTAAGGAACATTTATTTTGGGGTAGAATTTATTTTCATGAGGGTTTTTCCAAAAGTGGCAGGTTTAAAAAAGATCTATTTTCTTCTCACAAGAGGCCGTAACCGGGTATTATCAAAAGCAGAAGTTTTAGGGCGGCTGGTAAGCTGCGGCTTTGAAATTGATGGGTATTATAGTTTCAATGGTTTGCTTTATGTGATCACAAAAAAGATTAAAGCGCCGGAATTTAATATGAATGCGAGTTATGGTCCATTATATAAAATGCCGCGTATAGGCAAAAATGGTAAAATAATCGGTGTATATAAATTCAGAACAATGCATCCTTATGCTGAATACTTACAATCATATGTTCTAAAAAATAATGGGTATAACGAAAAAGGTAAACCGGCCGATGATTTTCGTTTAACACCATGGGGTAAATTTTTACGAAAATATTGGTTAGATGAATTACCACAATTAATAAACGTTTTTAAGGGCGAAATGTCAATAATTGGTGTAAGACCGATTAGTGAGACACGTTTCAATGAATTTCCTAATGAATTGCAAGAAAAGCGAAAAAAAATCAAACCGGGCTGTATCCCTCCTTATGTTTCTTTAAACATGCCCGATGACCTTGGAAATATTGAAGCAGAGAGAATTTACCTGGAAAGTTTAGAGAAAAACCCTTTCACAACTAAAATAAAATTCTTTTTTATGGCTCTATATAACATCTTTACCAATAAAATTCGGAGCGCTTAAAGCGCTTATATCGTGGAAAAAGGTTACTTTTATATCCAAATTAAAACCAGTTTTATATCTAAAAGCATGTTTATTCGTTTTTTCAGGAATTTCGGATTTTTAATATTATTTATTTTAACAGCATTTTTCCCTTCTTGCACCTCTAAAAAAAAATTAGTCTATTTCCAAGGTAAGGAAGCCGTATCCAATTCCGATTCAAATAAAAACTATACCCCAATTCTGCATGCCGATGATCTATTGTCTATAACTGTTATGGGGCTTGACCCTGATGCGGTAAAGCCATTTAATTTACCAAGCCAAACCGGTGGGCAAATTGTTGGCGGCTATTCACAGGGCGCTCCAACACCTCCGGGCTATTTAGTAGATTCGGAAGGAAATATCGATTTTCCGGTTATTGGAAAAATAAAAGTTGGGGGATTAGATAGGGTATCGGCTGCAACTCTTTTGAAAGAAAAATTAGGGGCCTATATCAATAATCCAAATGTAATGATCCGGATCCTTAATTATAAAATAACCGTTTTGGGTGAAGTAAGAAACCCTGGCACCTTTACCATACCAAATGAACGTATTTCGTTACCTGAAGCGCTTGGAATTTCTGGCGATCTATTGATCACGGCTGTGCGTAAGAATGTTTTGGTAATTAGAGATGTTGACGGAAAAAAAACCGAAACACGTGTTGACCTAACCTCTAAAAACCTGTTTAGTTCACCTGTATATTATTTACATCAAAACGATGTTGTGTATGTAGAACCGAACAGGGCTAAAATAAATTCTTCCGTTATAAATGCTTCAAATGTTGGTATCGCTATATCGGTACTTTCTTTATTGATTACCATGATAACATTGTTAAGCAGGAAATAAAAATGGAAAACGACCAAACAAAATATTCTCATGAAGATTCCTCAGAAGCAGAAAACAATATAATAAATATTGTTTACCGCTATTTATCTTATTGGAAATGGTTTGTACTTGCCCTTATCATTTCTTTCTTTATAGCTAAAATATATTTGCGTTACCAAATACCTTTGTATGAAGTAAGCGCCTCCATCTTAATTAAAGACGATAAAAAAGGTGGTGCCATATCTGAGCTATCCGCTTTTGAAGATCTTGGTTTATTTAAAGGCGTTAATAACATTGATAATGAAATAGAGATATTAAAATCACGTGATCTGATGACCTTGGTGGTTAAAGAATTACGATTAAACCTTCAGTATTTTATTAAAAAAAGCCCTTTTGATGTTGAAAAATTTGATAACTCACCAATTACTGTTCAGTTTGTTCACGGAGATACTTCCATTCAATACTTGAGTCAGGAAATTACAATCAATTTAGAGTCAAAAACTCGTTTTAAGATCTTGAATAATAAGGGCGAATCAAGTATATCAAGATCCTTTGGTGAACCAATCGAAACCGCTCTCGGAAAAATAGCTATCTATCCTAACCCAATTGAATTTAAAGAATTTATTGGCAAAGATATTAGGATTGTAGTTTCGCCTTTAGCTTCAGTTGTAGATGAATATAGAGGCGCAATAGTTGTGGTGCCTGTAAATAAAACATCTAATGTTATTGAAATTACATTAAAAGATCCTTTAAAAGTTAAGGCCGAAGCTATCGTTAATAATCTTATCAAGCAACATAATGCAGATGCCGTTGCGGATAAAAATCAGGTATCCAAAAACACTGCTAATTTTATAAATGATCGTATAAAATTTATCACCTCCGAACTTTCAACCGTTGAAGAAGAAGCAGAAAGTTTTAAAACTTACCATAAATTAATTGATGTAGAGTCTGAAGCTGGTTTGTTTTTAAAAACAGGAAGCGATAATGAAATTGAACTTTTACAAACAAATACGCAGGTAAAATTAGCTGAGTATATGTATGATTATATTCTGCAGCATACCTCTCCAAGCGATCTTATCCCAGCTAATCTGGGGTTAAATGATCCGGCAGTTGGAACCATGATAGCCAGTCATAATATTGCAGTTATTGAGAGAAACAGAATTTTAAAATACTCAAGCGAAAAAAACCCCGTTATCGAAAACTTAAATACTCAATTGCTTGGTTTGAGAAATAGTTTAAAAGAAAGTTTATTAAACTATAAGAACTCTCTTCAAATAAAACTAAAAGAATTAAACAAGCAGGAAAGTGGCATTAATTCTAAAATAGCAACTGTACCAAAATACGAACGCGAGTACCGTGTCATTCAACGTCAACAACAAATTAAGGAAACATTATACCTTTATCTTTTGCAAAAAAGAGAAGAAACCAATATTGCTTTGGCTGTAACAGTTGCAAACGCAAAGGTAATCGACAATGCATATTGTAATGGAATTCCTGTATCGCCAAACAAGCGCATCATTTATTTAGCTTCTTTATTACTTGGTCTTATAATTCCTGTCATCGTTTTTTATATCATGGATGTGTTGGATAATAAAGTACATGGTAAGCGCGATATTGATAAGATCGGCGTTCCGTTCTTAGGCGATATTCCATACGTAGAGTCAGAAAATAAGATTGTTGTAAACAGGGGGGATCAATCAAGTATAGCAGAGGCTTTTCGTTTGCTTCGTACTAATGTTGATTTTATTATGGATACAAATAAAGCCAAAGGGCGCACTATTTTTGTAACATCCACTTTAGCTAAAGAGGGAAAATCTTTCGTTGCTTTGAACTTAGCATCGATTATTGCCAATTCAGGAAAAAAAGTCCTGTTAATTGGCATGGATCTTCGGGCCCCGAAGATCTTAAAATATCTTGGCTTAACAGATAAGGTGGGTCTTAGCAACTATATTTCAGATGCCGATATTCCGCTAAATCAAATTATTTTCAATGCCCCAAAAATAGAGAATTTAGATCTTTTACCTTCTGGTGCTATTCCACCAAATCCGGCCGAACTATTAATGCATGATAGGGTAAAAGAGATGTTTGGAAAAGTGAAAGAAATATATGATTATATTATTGTTGATACGGCTCCTGTAGGATTGGTAACAGATACGTTATTACTTGGCAAATTTGCCGACTCATTCGTATATGTTGTTCGAGCACACTATTTACAAAAACAATTCTTGTATGTGCCTGAGAATGCTCATAAAGAAAATAAATTACCAAATATGGCCATATTAATGAACGGAACTGATCAAAAGAAAGGCTATGGCTATGGTTATGGTTATGGGTACGGCTACGGTGGCTATGGTTATGGAAAAGAAAAGCCAAAATCAAAGTGGAAGAAGTTTTTCGGAAAATAATTTAATTAAGACCCGGCATAAAAAAAGGTTTACTCAATAGTAAACCTTTTTTTATGCCTAATGAAATCTAAACCACTCTTTACAACTTTAGATATAAGGGCTTACTCAGTTTATACCTTCTCTCACTCATTTTTATGGCTTTTTTGCTTGGTTTTTTGCAAAAATAATAATATATTTACTAAAATAATTTTTATGAAAGTTACATTCAGGGTAATTTGTCTTTTCTTTTTTTTAACTGCGACAAAATTTTCGTTTTGTCAACAACCTCTTATTACCGATGCAATTGAGGACAAAGTGATCATTAGTTTTCCAAATGTTACAACGGCGCAATTAAACGATATAAAAACAGAATTCTTGAAGTATAATCAAATTGTTACTGCAAAATATATTTATGGTAACCATAACGTAATGTTAATTACATTTGATAATAACCAACCGAAATTCGCTACATACTACGACCTGCTAAAGATAATAACACCATATTTTAATACAGATGATTGTCGTTTTAAAGTAAAAATTGCTTTTGACGACATATTGAATAGTTTAACGACAGAACCAATTTTTCAATTAAAATAAAATTTTATGTTTAAAATATTAAGATTTTTTTTCGTTTTCTTTTCTTTCGTTTTTGTTTCCAAAGCGCAACCAACTTATTTAATGAGCAACGTAAATGTTGCATTGCCATGCCCTGGTACCGGTTTGTTTTATGATAGTGGTGGAAGTGCAGGTAACTATAACAACAATGAAAATTTTACTAAAACCTTTACAGCGCCTGCCGGAAGTTGTCTACAAATTAGCTTTAACAGCGCCTATGCTACGGAAAGCGGTTTCGACTTTTTAAAGATCTTTGACGGACCCACCGGCGCTAGCCCTTTAATTGGAACTTATAATGGCGTTACAGGCCCGGGAATTATAACATCAAGTGGAACTTCGTTAACCTTTAGCTTTACTTCAGATGGTTCTGTGGTTCAGGCCGGTTGGGATGCAACAATTACTTGTATGGCAGCCTGTTCGGGAACACCTGCCGGAGGTAATGCCACTAATTTATCTCCAGTTTGCCCACCTGCCGGCTCAGTTGGTTTATCTGTTACTGGTGCGGGTACAGGTTGCGGAATTACATATCAATGGCAGTCTGGCCCTACAGCAGGCGGACCTTTTACAACTATTGTAGGGGCCACATTATCCACAATAAGTGTTCCTACGAGTTCTACTACCTTTTATCGCCGATTAACAAATTGTGGTGCGAATACCGGAAGCAGCACAGCTGTTTCCGCATCAACTTTTACAATTAGCTGTCCCTTATCAACATATGCCCCTTCGTTTCAGGCATATAGTTTTAACGCGTTTGTTGGTACGGTTTTTCCATCAACCGATGATGTATTATTTAATTCCATTGTTAGCTTTGGTTTTCCTTTTTGTTTTGGCGGAGCGCAATACTGGGGCGGCTATGTAGCATCAAACGGCGCCTTTGTATTTGATGCTGTACCTTGTTTCCCAAATATTCAAACTAATCAATATGCTACTGCTGGTATGAATACCGGTTGGCAAATTACACAGCCGGCACCAAATCCAACTACCTCTATACCAAGAAATGCGATCCTTGCACCCTGGCAGGACATTGACCCAAGTTTGGGTGGAATAATGCGTTATACAACTTTAGGCGTTGCCCCAACGCGCTCATTTGTGGTTAATTTTGAAAACATTCCAATGTTTAGTTGCGGAACAGCAAGCCCGGGTATCTATTATACCGGACAAATTAAATTAATGGAAACTACCAACGTTATTGAAATTCACGTGGCTAATAAAGGTGTTTGTCCCGGCTGGAATAATGGTCAAGCAGTTATGGGATTACATAGTCATGATGGATTGACCTATATACCGGTTACTACACCTACAGCATTTAATGCTGTAGCCTCTCCGGGGCCATATAATCAATGGAACCTATCGAGTGGTGCCCGTAAATTTACATCACCTTGCGCCGGAGCGGGCGGACCGTGCGTTACTTTGCCAATTAATTTTAAAGCTTTTTATGGTCAGCAAATTGATGCTGTAAATAAATTAAATTGGGAAACTGCAAGAGAAGAAGATGTAAAAGAATTTGTTGTTGAACGAAGTCTTGATGCTGTTAACTTTACAGAGATCGGTAAGACCACTCCAAAAAATTTACCTACTTTATACGAGTTTCAAGACGTTAATTTTAAGGCAAATATTGTTAACTACTACAGAATTACTGCAATTGACAATGATGGATCAAAACGAAGTACTTTTGTTTATCCTATAGAGGGCAATTACGAAAAATTAGTGGTTGGTGATATTTATCCTAACCCTATTAAGGATAATTTCTCAATGTCACTAAACTCAAAAGTTTTAACTACGGTAATCGTTTCTATAAAAGACCTTTACGGCAGAAATGTAAAATCGTTGATTCATAGCCCTGATTTTGGAATTACTAAATTTAGTATGAACTGTTCGGATCTAAGCGCTGGTATTTATGTTGTTGAGGTGACTGATTCAAATAATGGAAAGGTTGTCTCTCAGCAAAAACTAATTGTTGTAAATTAAACAACGGTTCTTGTAGGATTATTTTATTACCTTCTATTTGGTTGATCCTTTCTTTAAATCATTTAAATTTATGTGTTAAAGAATTTATCTTAATATACAGTCATACTCCTATTCCCAAAAATTTTATAGCTGTTCTAACTATATGTGATTATCGCCTATTAAACATGTTGATATACCTGACTATTTTAGAACATAACACATAGCAAATTCCGGCGAGTAAATTCATAAAAAAACCACCTTAACAGATGGTTTTAATTTTTATTTAATTAAGAGGTTAAGGTTTAAGTGCTGGTTTTCCGGAAAGCGGCTTAAGTTTGTATACAACTCCAATTGAATGATGAAGATAATTTGATTTAGCCCCACCTTTTAAAGCGAATTTACCTACACTTTGTAAACTAAGTCCAAAACCCTTATAGATCCAGAAATTCATTCCTAAGCCTAAATTAGTGGTGCCAGTACTTTTATTAACTACAGCAGAACGGTATGTAAAACCGTAACCGGTAGTTAAGAAAGGGTCAAAAAAACTTGGGTGAAGAAATAATGTTTCGAAATGATATCTGATATTAAAATCTGCTGAAAAAAAGGTATTATCTTTTAATTGAAGTTTATTGTCAACCACCTTATTTGCTTTGTATCCTGTATATGCAAAGGCGGTTTGTAAACTCCAGCCTTTTTTAAGATAAGCCTCAGCACTGATCATGCTTGGAAAAGGCGTAAGTTGCCAATTCTTGGTATCAAATTTAAATTGATATTCTTTTCCATTATCAATCACAATATGCTCGCTTAATCCAAAAACCAAGGTTGTGTTTTTAATTCTTTGTGCGAATGTTTGAGCACTTGCAGTATAAACAGCACCTAAAGTTAATAGTGAAAGAGAAATAGATTTTAAAGCCTTCATTTTTTTATATTAATATAGCAAGATAATTATTTTATAGTTTTTAAGAAGGTATAGCGTCTTCCTAATTTACCCGGACGGTTACCCATCCCGTATTCAAACCTGTATACAATGCCAACGGAATGATGTAGGTAATTTGAGGTGCCTTGCAGCATCGCAAATTTCGCCATGGATTGCGCATTAAAACCCAAATTTTGATAAATCCAGATATTAAAACCTAAACCTAAATTGGCAGTAGGACAATTATGATTTGCAGCAACTGTTCTCATAGTATAGCCATAACCACCGGCCACATATGGATCAAACCAATGTGTATCGCCAATCAATTCGTTAAGATCGTATTTTACATGTCCGTCTACTGAGAAAAAAGTACCTCCCGATGTAAGTTTAACATCATTCACTTCTTTACCGGTTTTAAATTGAGTATACGCAAATTCTAACTGGAAACTCCAGCCTTTTTGAAAATAACCATCAACGGCTAAACGTGTAGGGTAGGGTAAAAAGTTCCATGAATTAGCTGCATTAAATAATTGAGTAAATGGCTTTCCATCATCATCTACAACGTGACCACCAAGATTAAAAGTAAAAGGCGTTTTCTTAAAAAAACGTTTAATTGGAGATGTTTTTTTTCCGCCTCCCTGTGCATTAACATTAGATGTTAACGATAATAAGAATAAGCAAAGTAACGATGTTCTAAAAAGTTTCATATCAAAATAATTATAAAATAAATTAAATAGAGAAAAACCCCCTTTTTAATTTTATTAACATACAATGATACAATTTTTTTTTAAATTAACAATAGAACCGTATGTTTTTAAATAACTGAAAATCAACTAATTAAACGCGTTTGTTTAAGATGTAAAAAATACCACTTTTCTGTGTAATTCTATAGTTTTAAACAGAATGGCAGCGTAATAATAAAAAAAGCAGAGAAAACTCTCTGCTTTAGTACCCGGGACGGGACTTGAACCCGTACATCCGTGAAGATACAGGATTTTAAGTCCTGCGTGTCTACCAATTCCACCACCCAGGCAAGGGGGCTTAGAGAACCTGGCCTAAAAAAAGTCCCTCTCCTTTGGAGAGGGATTTAGGTTGAAGCTTCATCTCTTTGAGCGAAAGACGGGTCTCGAACCCGCGACCTTAACCTTGGCAAGGTTACGCTCTACCAACTGAGCTACTTTCGCTTTTTCCCTTTTAGGGAGTGCAAATGTACTGATAATTTTTATTTCGCAAAATTTTTTTTTGGTAATTGATAAAATAAAGCAAAGATCAACCTCCTACTAATTTCTTTATTTCGTTCAGTTTTAACAAGGCCTCAACAGGAGTTAAGGTATTGATGTCTGTCCTTAAAATATCTTCTTTTATTTGTTGTAGCAAAGGATCGTTCAACTGAAAAAAACTTAATTGCATGTCGCTCGATTTTTTTGGATTCGTTTTTTCACGGCCATTCATTACCATTTCTTCACTATCCGCAAATTCAAATTCATGTTCTTTCTCTAATTTTTTTAAGATCTCGTTGGCACGCTCTACAACAAATTTTGGCATTCCGGCCATACGCGCCACATGTATACCAAAACTATGTTCGCTTCCGCCTTCGGCTAACTTCCGTAAAAAAATAATTTTGTTACCACTTTCTTTTACCGAAACATTAAAATTCTTTATACGCGGAAAAAAAGTTGTCATATCATTTAGCTCATGATAATGTGTTGCAAATAAAGTTTTAGCCCTGTTCTTTGGCTGGTTATGAATATATTCTGCAATGCTCCAGGCAATAGATATACCATCGTATGTAGAGGTTCCTCTACCTATTTCATCCAGTAAAATTAAACTCCTATCGCTTAAATTATTTAAGATACTTGCAGTTTCATTCATCTCCACCATAAAGGTAGATTCGCCCGAACTTATATTATCAGTTGCACCAACACGCGTAAAAATTTTATCTATGATCCCTAGGGTAGCCGCATCAGCCGGTACAAAACTTCCTATTTGTGCTAACAAAACGATTAAAGCTGTTTGCCGTAACAATGCAGATTTACCACTCATGTTTGGACCTGTTATCATCATTATTTGGCAACTGTCATTATCCAAAAAAACATTATTAGTAACGTATTCAACGCCTACGGGTAATTGTTTTTCAATAACCGGATGCCTGCCTTCAACTATATTTAAAGCGTGATCTTCTGTTATCTCAGGCCTATTGTAATTATTTTCTGATGCTAATGTTGCAAAGCCGCAAAGCACATCCAGCTTGGCAAGTAAAGAAGCATTTAATTGTATGGGTAAAAGATAATCACCAATATCACGCACTAAAGCTTCAAATAATTGCTGCTCTAAAGCCATGATCTTATCTTCGGCCCCAAGTATTTTCTCTTCGTAAATTTTTAGTTCCGGTGTAATATAACGTTCTGCAGTTGTAAGCGTTTGCTTACGGATCCATTCTGCAGGCACTTTATCTTTATGTAAGTGCGTTACTTCTAAATAATACCCAAAAACAGAATTATACGCTACTTTTAAAGAGGTGATGCCTGTCTTCTCCACTTCGCGTTGTTGTATCTGCAACAAATAATCTTTTCCACTAAAAGCAATACTTCTTAATTCATCCAACTCTGCATTAATACCTTTATTAATAGCATTGCCTTTTAAAATATTTACCGGTGCATCTTCGTTCAACTCATTTTGTAAACGTTCGGAAATTAAATGACAAGGATTTAATTGATCAGCTATTTTTTGAAGTGTAGGATTTTTTGATGAAGCGATTTTTTCTTTGATCTCGCTAATGATCAATAACGATTTTTTTAAATGCACCAATTCTCTTGGATTGGTGCGTAATGCAGCCACTTTAGAAATTAACCTTTCAAGATCACCCACTTCTTTTAAAAGCGATGCTACTTCATAACGGTTTTCAATATTCTTCACAAAATATTCTACAGCAGCTTGTCTTTCTTTTATCGCATCAACATTTTTTAGCGGTAAAGCTAACCAACGTTTTAATAAACGTGAGCCCATCGGACTAACCGTTTTATCAATTACATCAATTAAACTTTTTCCATTTTCGTTATTGGAATTGTACAATTCTAAATTGCGAATCGTGAATTTATCCAACCAAACATATTGATCTTCATCAATACGACTGATCTTATTTATGTGTTTTAATTTATCGTGTTTGGTCTCGCCTAAATAATGTAAAATAGCGCCACAGGCACAAATAGAAAGGTTTTGACCCTCGATACCAAAACCTTTTACCGAGTTGGTCTCAAAATGTTTGGTTAAACTTTCGTAACCAAAATCGTAAGTAAAGGCCCAATCATCCAAACCAAAAGAATAAAAACGATCGCCTAAAAGTTCGTTTAAATTATTACGTTTATTTTTCTCGAATAATAATTCGTTGGGTTTAAAATTTTGAATTAATTTTTCTAAATAAGTAATAGAACCTTGTGCCACCAAAAACTCACCGGTTGAAACATCGCAAAGGGCAAGGCCTCCCTGGTCTTTATCAAAATGGATGGATGCTAAAAAATTATTTTGTTGGTGATTTAATATCTTATCATTAAAACTTACCCCCGGTGTTACCAACTCCGTAATACCACGTTTTACAATGCCTTTAACGGTTTTAGGATCTTCTAACTGATCGCAAATTGCAACGCGATATCCTGCACGTACTAATTTTGGTAAATACGAATCTACCGAATGATGCGGAAAACCGGCTAACTCAATATGCGAGGCTTGACCATTAGCGCGTTTGGTTAAAGTAATACCTAAGATCTTAGAAGCTTTAATAGCATCCTCTCCAAATGTTTCATAAAAATCGCCTACACGAAATAATAAAATTGCATCAGGGTATTTAGCCTTGATAGCATTATATTGTTTCATTAAAGGGGTTTCTTTGTCTTCTGATTTTGCCATAGCGGACATCTAAGATACAATATCCATAAGCTATTTCCGGCACTTACTTTTTAACAGGCCGGACAAAATTGTTAATAGAAAGGAGATCTATTACTATTTATTTAAATGTTTGTTTAAAAAACGTTTAATGATGTTGCTTTGGCGATAGCTAATAAAATTAATAAGCGCTGCGAACGCAAAAAACACATCGAAAACAACAATGAAAGCAGTTGGCCTTACAAATGTATGGTTACTAATAGATTGTAAATAAAAAATAACAAGTGGTAAAACTATTGCGGCTAAAATAAAGGCAATGTAGTAGGGATACTTAACGCCATAACATTTATGGGTAGTTCTATTGTAAATAATTGAAGCATAGTTTTCACTTACAACAGCAGTTACAAGATCATCACGCTTTAATTTTTCACCAATATAACCGGGTACGGTAAAATTTGTGTTTTCCAGTACGATATTAAAATTTGACTTAGTGGTAGTATTATTGTCAGAGGACGACCTCACTTTTCTCATTACTTGCTTTTCAATTATTTTGCCTTCAACAATGTTAAGGCCATCAGCTTCGTTCTTATGTGCTTTTAAGGCAGATGCATTGCCCCATTTATAATTACGATCAATATGCAAGCCGGATACCATTTCGTATGCATTGTCGGTTTTTTTATATTCAACAATCATTATCTCACCATCACTTAAATGCTCAAGCCTGGGAACTTTGCAATTAAATTTTTTTCCATCCAGCGTGAAATCATAGCTTTTATATTCGATGCCATCCTCATCAAACGCTTTTTTATAATGAGTATTAGAGATGGGACCTTTTATAATATTTTCACTCATACAGTTTTTGTAATTTTAAATGAAAGTAATAATTATTTCGTAAATTCATAAAACAAAAGATCCCAACCAGTTAAGATTGGGATCAGTACTAAATTTTGCTCTACAATTATTATAACGCCTGAGAAAACCCATCACGGATCTTATCTGCTTTATAAACCCCGCCGTATAATTTATCTTTTATTTTACTGAAAGATTCGATTGTATATTTTACATCTTCTTGAGTATGCGTTGATGTTGGAATTAAACGTAAAATGATCATACCTTTTGGAATAACGGGATATACAACCATTGAACAGAATATCCCGAAATTTTCGCGAAGATCGATCACCATGTTTGTTGCTTCAGGAATAGAGCCGTTCATATAAACCGGTGTTACCATAGTATTTGTATCACCAATATTAAATCCGGCGTCCACTAAACCTTTTTGAAGGCTGTTAGCAATCTCCCACAATTTAGTACGGTATTCAGGATGTTTATTTAATAATTCCAAACGTTTTAATAACCCATAAACCAATGGCATTGGCAGCGATTTAGCAAAAATCTGGGAACGCATATTGTAACGTAAAAAAGTAATGATCTCTTTTGAAGAAGAAATAAAGCCGCCAATTAAAGCAAAGGATTTTGCAAAGGTTCCAAAATAAATATCAATGCCATCGTTGCAGCCTTGCGCTTCACCGGTACCACCTCCTTTAGGACCCATAGTGCCAATACCATGCGCATCATCAACAAATAAACGGAAAGAGAATTTCTTTTTCATATCAATTATCTCTTTCAATTTTCCTTGGTCGCCACGCATACCAAAAACACCTTCGGTAATTACTAAAATAGCACCTCCGGTAGTTTCGGCCAATTTAGTGGCGCGAACCATTTGTTTTTCAAAATCTTCAATATCATTGTGTTTAAAAACATAACGTTTGCCCATGTGTAAACGCACACCATCTAAAATACAGGCATGGCTTTCGGCATCGTAAACAATTACATCGTGACGGTCAACAATAGCATCAATTGCAGAAACCATTGCCTGGTAACCAAAATTACAAAGTATGGTATCTTCTTTTTGAACTAATTTTGATAAACCTCTTTCTAACTCTTCATGGTAATCAGAGTTGCCACTCATCATACGGGCGCCCATTGGAGCTGCTAAACCAAATTTTGTTGCACCTTCTATATCTGCTTGTCTAACTTCGGGATGATTTGCTAATCCTAAATAATTGTTTAAGCTCCAGTTCAATAATTTTTTCCCGCGAAAATCCATATGAGGATTAATATCGCCTGTTAATTTTGGAAATGTAAAATAACCGTGAGATTCTTTTGCGTGCTCGCCAATAGGACCTAAATTCGCTTTAATTTTTTCGAAAATATCTTTCATTCTGCTTGTTTAATTGATGTTGTAAAGTTAAGATTATTTTAGCTCATTTTTAATTGAATTTTCAATATCGGCTAACATGTTGTTGTAGTTGGCTTTAACAAAGGTTTTGCCGGTTACTTTTTCGTATAATTCAATGTAACGGTTGCTAATTTCAGTTATCCATTCATCACTCATTTTAGGAATTGTTTGACCTTCTTTGCCCTGAAAACCATTCTCAATTAACCATCTTCTTACAAACTCTTTACTTAACTGTTTTTGTTCTTCGCCTTTTTGTTGACGTTCAGTATATCCTTCCTGATAAAAATAACGTGATGAATCCGGCGTATGAATTTCATCCATCAACGTGATTTGTCCATTGTATAAACCAAATTCATATTTTGTATCTACTAGTATCAAACCCATTTTATTGGCAATTTCTTGGCCGCGTGCATATAATGCCAGCGTGTATTTTTCTAATTGCTCATAATGTTCTTTGCTAACGATGCCTTGTTTAATAATTTCTTCGCGACTAATATCTTCATCATGTCCTTCGGATGCTTTGGTAGTAGGAGTAATGATAGGTTGAGGTAATTTATCGTTCTCTTTTAATCCTTCGGGTAAAGTAACACCGCATAAAGTTCTTAGACCGCTTGTGTATGTTCTGGCAGCATGTCCGGCCAAATAACCACGCACAACCATTTCTACTTTAAATGGCTGGCACATCTTACCAACACTAACGTGCGAATGTGGCGAAGAAATTAACCAATTAGGAATAATATCTTTTGTTGCTTCTAAAAAATGCGCGGCAATTTGATTTAATACTTGTCCTTTATATGGAATACCTCTTGGCAACACAACATCAAATGCACTGATGCGATCGCTGGCGATCATTACCAACAAAGAGCTGCCAATGGTATACACATCTCGCACTTTACCTTTGTAATAAGCTGTTTGGTTATCGAATTTAAAATTTGTTGCATCTAATGTTTTAATACTGTTCATAGTTTCCATATTACTATTTTTAATTTTCTAAGATTGTCCAGGTTACTAAACCTTCTTTTGTAAATTTAAATGATTGTACTTTTCCGCCAAGTACTTCAAGCGATTTTGCCACTTTTACTTTTGTAACACCGGGGCATAAAAAGAACATAAAGCCGCCGCCGCCAGCACCGGAGATCTTTCCACCTGTAGCGCCATTCTTTAATGCTGTGTCGTAGATATTATCTATCAAAGGATTGCTGATAGAGTTAGCCATTGCCTTTTTGTTTTTCCAACCAAAATTTAAGATCTCGCCAATTTTATTTATTTCGCCACGTAATAAACTGTCTTTCATTTGATGCGCCTGTTCTTTTAAATTATGCATGGCATCTACCGACTTTTCATTTTTATCTTTTACATTTTGCACCTGCTCATTTATAATTGTTGCAGACAAACGTTGCGTAGCTGTAAAGTATAACAACAAATTAAATTCTAATTCATTTACGATCTCATCTTTTAAATGCAATGGATTAACGATAACACGATCGTTACTTAAAAACTCCATGTAATTTATGCCACCAAATGTTGCAGCATATTGATCTTGTCTGCCACCACTCATACCAAGATCAACGCGTTCTATTTCATAAGCTAAATGTGCAATATCATATTTTGCAAGCGGTAATTTTAGCCATTCCACAAAAGCCCCTATTAACGAAACTACAATGGTAGAAGAGGTTCCAAGGCCTGAACCCTGCGGCGCTTCAATATATGATGTTAAACGAAAGGATAATTTGTCGAGGTTAAATTGTTTTACCAAACGGTTATAAACCCCAATAAATAATTCAAATCCTTCAACCAATTCTAATTCTTTTTTACTTTCTAAAATAATACAACGGTCGGTGCCATCGTAACAGAATTCTATTTTGCCATTGGTTAATGGCTCTAATGAAGCGTAGGCATAAAGATCAATAGTGGCATTTAAGATTGCGCCACCGTATATATCAGCATAAGGACTAACATCTGTTCCCCCTCCCGCTAATCCTATTCTTAATGGTGCTTTACTTCTGATTATCATTATCTAAATTCTCTATATCGTTTATGTCTTTTGCTCTGCCGCTTGTTTTTTTATTTTTAATCAAATCTTTCAGATTTATTATTTTTAAAGGTATATTTTCTATTTCAGTATCTATAGCATTTTGATAAACTTCTTCAAAGCTTAGTCCAGAGATCTTTTTTAAAATTTCAATAGAAACAGGGGATCTGCCGAATGAAAAAACTGTCAGATCTTTATTCAATAAAAAATTTTCTTCAGTCATATCAAACATTGAAAGACCAAATTCAAAAAAAGCTTGTTTTATTTTTAAATAATTTTCTTTTGATACTTCTACGAAAATGTCCAGATCACCTGTAGTTCTGGGAAACCCATGAAAAATAACAGAGTAACCTCCCACCAGTACATATTTTACTTTTGAATGATTAATGGACTTTAAAAAATCCTGGAAATCTTCATTAAAAACATTGCCCATTTTAGCGAACCGAAAAAATTGTTTTATCCATTTTTAATGGTTTATCTATTGGATAATTATAAGCTACACTTTGTAAGTAAGAGAAAACCTCTCCAATTTGTTGTAAGGTCATATGTTTATAATTATCAGACTCTTTTTTGAAATCTGTGATCTTTCCTGATGAATGAGTTGTTCGGTCTAATTTAAACATACTATAAATTTACAAATTTTCATTTAATATTTATTTCATATTTATAAATTGCAGTGGCACCTCATAATCTCCTTTACGACAAAGTGCAATTACAGCCTGCAGATCGTCAATTTTTTTTGCGCTTACGCGAATGATCTCATCCATTATTTGAGCAGTAACTTTTAGTTTACTGTCTTTAATATCCTTCATTATTTTTTTAGACGCTTCTTTTTCCAAACCTTGCCTAACCTTAATATCTTTTTTTAGCATTGGTCCGCTTGGATAATGATCCTTACTTTCATCCAAACCGCGTGGGTCGAGCCCTTGCTTTATCATGCGTGAATGAATAGCATCTAATATTGCCTCCAAACGCATGTCGTTTTCTGTTGCAACATTAATAAGCAGGTCTTTTTTATTTAACTCAATTGTGCTTTTACTATCTTTAAAATCCCAACGGTTAAGTATGTCTTTTTTAGCTACATTTATAGCATTATCCAGTAGTTGGGCATCTAATTTGCTGGCTATATCAAACGAAGGCATAAGATTTAAATTTGCATATAAAATTAAGTATTTGCTTTGAAAATTAAAGAAAGAAAAAATTAATTTTTGAAAATTTATCAGGTATATTTTTTGGTCGTTATTTTTCTTCTTTTTGGCTGTAAGCCTGATAAAGAGGGAAAAGGCGCTCATATTGAAAAACGCCCGCGCCTTATTGTAAAAGATACTCTTCGTCTTCTTTTAAAGAATAAAATAAATGTTGATACCTCTTACCTTGAATATGTATTTAAGGGCTATGAGTTAATTGATCTTCAAAGTTTGGATAGCGGAATAAAAGTAGATCTTAAATATGCAGGAACCGATAATTTTTTAAAATTAAACGTGTATGATGGTCTGCGAAAGGCCTATTTTCCCTGCGAAGTAGCTACCCGTCTTTGTAACGCGCAATTTTATTTGAAGCAATTGAATGCAAATTATTCGTTGATAATTTTTGATGCTACCCGACCTTTACATGTGCAGCAAATGATGTGGGATAGTCTGGATATGCCGCCGGATATTAAATACGCGTATTTATCGCCACCATTTTCTATCTCCTTACATAATTATGGATGCGCAGTTGATCTTTCAATCATTGATCTTAAAACAAATAAATTATTGGACATGGGAACTGTATTTGATCATTTTGGAAAACTTTCTCAACCCGTTTATGAATGGCAATTTTTAAAAACCGGTGAATTGACGCAAGAAGCTTTTGAGAACAGAAAATTGTTAAGAAGGGTAATGCAGCTGGCTAATTTCTTTCCAATTACCAGCGAGTGGTGGCATTTTAATTTTTGTAATAAAGAATTCGCTGCTTTAAAATATCAATTGATTAAGTAACTTTGTAAAATGAATTTTGAACTGACATCTGAATTTCAACCTACCGGCGATCAACCGGAAGCGATACGGCAATTGGTAGCGGGTATAAGATCAGGTACACATCACCAGGTTTTATTAGGTGTTACAGGTTCAGGAAAAACATTTACAGCTGCTAACGTAATTCAGCAAGTTAGTAAACCAACTTTAGTTTTATGCCATAATAAAACTCTAGCCGCGCAATTATTTAGCGAGTTCAAACAATTTTTTCCAAATAACTCGGTTGAGTATTTTGTAAGTTATTATGATTACTACCAACCGGAGGCATTCCTGCCAACTACCGGAACTTATATAGAAAAAGATCTGGCCATAAACCAGGAAATAGAAAAACTACGTTTAAGTACCACTTCCGCTTTATTATCAGGTAGGCGCGATGTGATCGTTGTAAGCTCGGTGAGTTGTATTTACGGTATGGGTAATCCATCTGATTTTAAAAAGAATATTATTCCTATTCATGTGGGGCAATTGGTTTCACGTAATAAATTATTGCACCAATTTGTTGGTTCTTTATATTCAAGAACAACGGGCGAATTTGATCGCGGAACCTTCCGTGTTAAAGGAGATACTGTTGATGTAAATTTGCCTTACGCGGATTATTGCGTGCGCATCATGTTCTTTGGTGATGAGATAGAAAGCATTGAAACCTTTGATAGCGCTAATAATCAAGTGATCGAAAAATTTGAATCCTTCAGTGTTTATCCCGCAAATATTTTTGTTACGGCACCTGATACTTTACAAAAAGCGATGCATTTTATTTATGAAGACATGCAAAAGCAGGTTGAATTTTTTAATAAATCAGGTCGAACATTAGAAGCAAAAAGGCTGGAAGAACGTGTGAATTTTGATCTTGAAATGATGCGTGAATTGGGTTATTGCAGTGGCATTGAAAATTATTCACGTTATTTCGACGGACGTTTACCGGGCACAAGACCCTTTTGCTTGTTGGATTATTTTCCGGATGATTTTTTAATGATGGTGGATGAAAGTCACGTTGCAATACCCCAGGTTGGTGCTATGTATGGCGGAGATCTTAGCCGCAAGCAAAATTTGGTTGAATATGGTTTTCGTTTGCCTTCTGCCTTGGATAATCGTCCGCTTAAGTTCGAAGAATTTTTTGCGATGCTAAAACAGGTGATCTATATAAGTGCAACTCCTGCAAATTTTGAACTGGAACAAGCCGGTGGAGTAGTGGTAGAGCAATTGATACGCCCGACAGGAATTTTAGATCCTTTGATAGAAGTAAGGCCATGTTCTAACCAGGTGGATGATCTTTTAGATGAAATTCATAAAGTGGTTGAGAAAGATGAACGTGTTTTGGTAACTACTTTAACCAAACGCATGGCAGAAGAACTCACTAAGTACTTGACAAAATTAAATGTGCGTTGCCGTTATATCCATAGCGAAGTAGATACTTTGGAACGCGTTGAGATACTTCGCCAATTGCGTGTTGGTATGTTTGATGTTTTAATTGGAATTAATTTATTGCGCGAAGGATTAGATCTGCCGGAAGTAAGTTTGGTGGCCATTTTAGACGCAGATAAAGAAGGTTTTTTACGAAATGTAAGAAGCCTGGTGCAAACAGTTGGACGTGCTGCAAGGAATGTAAATGGTCGTGTAATCATGTATGCAGACAGAGTTACTGATAGTATGAAAGCCACCATGGAAGAAACTGAACGGAGAAGAAAAAAACAAATAGAATATAATTTCAAACATAACATCACTCCGGTTCAGGCGGGAAGAAAACAATTATTGCAACCAACTATGAGTGGAACGGAAGTAACCATTGATGGAAAATTGGTGAAAGTATATTTAGAGCCTGAAGCCCTTGATATTGCTGCAGATCCTGTAGTGCAATACATGAGCGCTGACGAATTAAAAAAACAAATTGCCAAAGCAAAATCGGCGATG
The DNA here is from genome assembly GCA_013697245.1 of Bacteroidota bacterium. Lineage (GTDB taxonomy): Bacteria > Bacteroidota > Bacteroidia > B-17B0 > Aurantibacillaceae > Aurantibacillus. Next base: position 58,940 of record JACCXH010000062.1, on the reverse strand, counting down.
TTACGAGCATCTAAAGAAATGAATTTTAATGAAGCTGCGCGTTTGCGTGATGAAATGTATTCACTTGAGAAAATGTTGCAGGATAAAGGATAGTTTTAATGCTTACGTTTTAATAAACATTTTTCAAAACACTGCCTTGAGTCATGAATCCTTTATCATGAGTCGGTTCCCCAAACCATCACAAAATCATCCATTACATAACCATTACCAATATCAAATACGGCGGTTGACTCAATTCTAAAACCATTTTTAAAATAAAAATTAATGGATTTAAAGTTTTTACGGTTAACGGTTAGTCTGATCTTTTTTGGTTGTATTATTTTTTTTAATTCTTCAAATATAATTGTACCCAAACCTTTGCCGGCTTTTTCTTCTAAAACATAAAATTTATTCAGCATCCAGCAATTTGGTTCTTCGGGGGTTACCGATAAAAAGCCAATATCTTCACCTTTTACATTTATGAAATAGAATATTTGTTTTTTTTCACTAAGTTGCTTTAAAAGGCTTTCGTAATTGTAAATATTCTTCAGCATATAGTCTACCTGCGCCTGACCGATAATAGAGGGATAATGTTTTGCCCAAATTATTTTAGCAAGGTTTGAAACTTTTTCGATTTCATTTACTGAAACAGCTTTTAATAAAATGGCTAAATCTTGCATTTTTAATTGTAACTTTGCTATGTGGCTAAATTAAGCAATACGATCAACATTGAAAACAGGAGAGCTAAATTTGACTACCAGTTTTTAGATACTTTGGTAGCCGGTTTGGTGTTGAAGGGTACAGAAATCAAATCTATCCGCGAAGGCAAGGCCGGTCTTTCAGACAGTTATTGTTATTTCAGGAACGACGAATTGTTTGTAAAGAATCTTCATATTTCTGAATATGCGGATGCCTCTTTTTACCAGCACGAGGCTTTGCGAGAACGGAAATTGCTATTAAGCAGGCAGGAATTGAACAAACTACTAAGAAAAGTAAAAGATCAGGGCCTTACTGTAATACCAACCCGTTTATTTATTAATGATAAGGGTTTTGCAAAAATGGAAATTGCATTAGCTAAAGGAAAAAAATTATTTGACAAACGCGATGATATTAAAAAACGCGATATGGAAAGAGAAATGAATCGCAAGTTTTAATGACAAATCTAAGGATATGAAAAAAAATAAACTTTTTTTTATAATTGTTTTAAGTTTAGCCTGTATCTTTTTTTCAGCCTGCGGAAAAGGATATGAGGCCCGCATTACCAATTATGATAACGAACCGCTGGATACGGTTATAATTGGCAATAACATTATTATTTTTACTAAGATTGAACGCGAAGCAACTACAGAATACAGAAAAATAACTTCGGGCGATCAGGCGATAAAATTTATCACCAAAACAAAAAAAGTTTACACCGGCAAAATCTCGGTTCCTAAAAAAGGAACAGGTAAACGCACCATTCAGATAGACGGTTTGAACAATATCAGTATACTAGAAGATTAAATTGCGGGAGCAATTTAATAAAGTTCCTAAGCGGGAGCAATTTAATATGCTGCCGCGTTGCAATTTAATGAGTGGCCGAGATGTATGCGAAAAAGAGGTATTCGTTAATAAGCTCGCACATTATTACCTTCCATATAATTTACAAAGGCCTGGTTGCTTACCTTGTTACCACCCGGGGTAGGGTAGTTACCACTAAAATACCAATCACCTAAATTATCTGGACAAGCGCTGTGCAAGCCATCTAATTTTTGGTAAATAAGAACTAATTCAGCGTTAAGGTTTTTAGGTTTTATTAATTCTGCAATTTTATCAGAGATCTGTTCTGCAGAAAAATTTGCGTAAATTTCTTTTACCAAATTTACCTGTTCTTCTTTCGGTTTTTCAACTTCTTTTTTCGCGCGTTGATAAACGTCCTGAATAAGCGCTTCTTTGCCCTGATGTTTTAATAAGGAAATAGCGGCTTCAAAGGCAACAAATTTGCTCATTACAGCCATATCAATACCGTAACAATCGGGATATCTTATTTGCGGAGCAGAACTTACTACAATTATTTTTTTAGGACCAAGACGATCCAAAATACTTAAGATACTTTGTTTTAAAGTTGTGCCTCTAACAATACTATCATCCAAAATAACCAAACTATCCACATCTTTTTTTACAGTGCCGTAAGTAATATCGTACACTAAATTTACAAGACTGTCGCGGCCTTCATCGGGAGTAATAAATGTTCGTTGCTTGGCATCTTTTAAAACAACTTTATGTATTCGTGGGTGCGTGGCTAATATTTTTTTTAATTCTGGTCCCGATAAATTTCCATTTAATTTTAAGATCTCTTCCGCTTTCCAGGTATTGGTATGATCGTCTAAGCCTTCAATTAGCCCGCCAAATGCCACTTCTGCAGTATTTGGTATGTAACTGAAAACAGTATTTTCAAGATCGTTGTTTACCGCCTTTAAAACACTTTGCGTTAAATTTCTTCCTAACTGGTTGCGCTCTTTGTAAATATCAGCATCGTTACCACGGCTAAAATAAATACGCTCGAACGAGCAGGATAATTTTTTTTGAGGTTCAATTATTTCTTCCTCGGTTAATGTACCATCTTTTTTAATGATGATGGCATGGCCGGGTTTAATTTCTTTTACATTTTCAAAGGGCACATTAAAAACAGTTTGTATAACGGGGCGTTCGCTGGCTACAACAATTACTTCATCGTCCTGATAAAAATATCCAGGGCGAATTCCATTCGGATCGCGCAAAACAAAAGCATCTCCATGGCCAATCATACCACACATCACATAACCGCCATCCCAGCGCTTGCTGCTTTCTTTAAGAATAGAAGCCACGTCAATATTGGCCTGTATCAATTTACTGATCTCGTAATTTTTATCGTTTTGCTCTTTAAATTTTTTAAATAAACGGTCGTTATCTTTATCCAAAAAATGACCTATCTTTTCCATTACGGTAACCGTGTCGGCTTTCTCTACCGGATGCTGGCCAAGTTCTACCAAATGGGTATAAAGCTCATCTACATTGGTTAAATTAAAATTACCTGCAACAACCAGGTTACGGCTCATCCAGTTATTTTGGCGTTTAAAGGGGTGGCAACTGTGCACGCTGTTCTTACCAAAAGTACCATAGCGCAGGTGGCCTAGCATGAGTTCACCTAAAAAAGGAATATTTTCTTTTTGCCAATTGGCACTTTTATACGCTTCCGGATTGTTGAGTTGTGCGTTAACGAATAAATTATTTATTTGACCGAAAATATCTTGTGTAGCTTTTGGTTCAATAGACCTTAAACGATCCAGGTAGGTTGTGCCGGGTTTAGCATCAAATTTTATGGTAGCAATACCAGCTCCATCCTGACCGCGGTTGATCATTTTTTCCATCACTTGATATAGTTTATGCAAACCATATCTTGCCGAACCATATTTAGTTTTGTAGTATTCTAGCGGTTTTAGCAACCTAATAAGTGCAACGCCGCATTCGTGATGTATTATATCGCTCATATCAGAACGGTAAAGTTAGCCTTTTGATTTGGTAATTAACAACAAGAATTTAATAATTATGCCTCCCTACCCAACGTTTTTTTTAGTATTTACGTACTAATGTGTATATTTGGAATTACTTATTTTTTGAACCTAAACGTTAAATAATTATGTTAAAAAGAAAACTTATTTTAGTTTTTGGCTTGTTACTGTTTTTAAATGGGATAAACACACTTAGGGCTCAGGTAGTATCTACCAGCGTGGCTATCGTTTTAAATGAATATTCTGCCACCAATTTTTCTGGAGTTATTGATAATTACGGGTTACAGAGCGATTGGGTAGAGATCTATAACGCACATACAAGCTCAGTAACCTTATCGGGTTATTGGCTAAGTAATGATCGATCTAACCTTAAAAAATGGCCATTTCCTTCAACTTTTACGTTAGGTATTGGACAATACCGGGCAGTTTTCTTAAGTGGTAAACCCACTGTTGGTACTAATTTTCATGCAAATTTTACGTTAGACCAGTGTAAGAACCAATGGTTAATTTTAACCACCCCACAAGGGGTTGTCAGGGACTCTGTTTTTGTGCAAAGAACCAAAGCTAATCATACCAGGGGCCGTGTAGATTATGGAAATGTGGGCATAGGGGCCTGGCGATTATACACCGCTAACTCATTTACACTGCCAAACCCAACTATTACCGGAAGTTATTATAGGGATTATGCTCCAACACCAAGCTTTTCACCGGCTACCATCAGCAACAATACCGTTAATGCCGGTGGTTTTTTTCCTTCCAGTAATCCAATAAACCAAGTCGATATTTTGCTAGGAGGAGGTGCAGACTCTTCAGGAACCTGTTTTGAAATTCACTACACTACGGATGGCAGCGTGCCTACAATGACAGATGCGATCTACTCATACACTACCGGTATTGGAATTATTATTGTGAATACAACTGTTCTCAGGGCCGTTGCTTTTCCTACAACGATGACACCTGTCAGCACCTGTACATTAGATTTCTTACCAAGTTTTTGCCAAACAAATACCTATTTTATAGATCAGGAACATAATACATTTAGCCCGGATTTTGGCGTAATATCTTTGTCTATTGATAAAGCAGATACCAATTGGTTCAATTCCGGTGGCTTATCACCCGGACCAATCATTCATACGGAGTATTACGACAATAAGGCTCAGTTATCGGAAGGTTATGCCCAAATTAGCAGGCCACCCAATGAGGCCTGGTTAACAAAGCAAAAAGGGTTGTTCATTACGATAGACGACCGACGAGGTTTTGGTTGTAATTTTGAAGGAGATATCTTTAATATACCCGGATTAGGAACTACACCCAGAAGATCGTTTTATACTTTGCATTTAAAAGCCGGCGACTTTGAGAGTTTTTCATCCGTACCTTCCCCAACAAATACGGGTGTTGCCTTTGGCACAGCAATTCGAGATGTGTTTTATCAATCGTTGGCTGCTAAAAATAATTTAAAGGTTAGTCCATTGCACATTAAACCTGTTGTTGCATTTATTAATGGTAAATACCAAGGGGTGTATGATCTAAGGGAATGCTATGACAAGGAATACGAAAGATATTATAACAAGCAATCCCGCGATTCTCTAGACCTTGCTTTTTATCATAATACAGATGGTTCTGTAGCTACGTTCTCAAATAATTTCAGAACTGGTGTGTATGATTATATTACAACTCATACAATGAAAAATGTTTCATTTTATAATCACGTCATGTCTTTACTTGATAAGGAAAGCTTTATGGATTATATTATTCTTAATAGTTATTCTATGAATAGTGATCTTTGGAACTATAATATTGCTTTTGCAAAGGGCGGCCAAACAACTAAACCTGGTAGTAAATGGCATTATTATTTATGGAACACGCCGGCAATATTTAATTTTACAGCTGTTGCCACCAACACTTTAACTTATAATAGCGCTTACACTTCTCCTTGCGCAATACATTCAAGTACTTATGCGGTAAGTCCGGGTGGAGGCAATGCGCATGGAATGATTATGCGTTATTTAATGGACCCTTACAATGGTAACGGTACGTTTCAATTAGAGTATAGGAACAGGTATCAGGATCTTTTGAATGGCCCTTTAAAATGTGATAATATTTTAGCGCATTTTGATTATGTAAAAAGTTTGTATCTGAAAGAGATGAAGTATCATGAAGATCCTGCGTCTGCGCCAATACCAGGTTCATTTAGTTCTACGATTGACTTATGGGATACCCTTACTGCGCAGTTAAGGCGCGATATATACAAACGATGCGACCGGTTAAGGACAACATTTGGTACTGTTGGGTGTTATGGTATGATCGGCCCTTTCCCGATAACGGTAGATGTTGAGCCTGCAGGCTCGGGTAATGTGATTTTGAATACACTTCCGCTTAGTAACTATAAATGGAGCGGCAATTATTTCTCTACAGCGCAAATGCCTTTCAAAGCAATTCCTATTGATACTACTTTTGTTTTTCACCATTGGGAGTTCAAAAATCATACACCGTTAAACTCAAGGCCTTTAAGTATGGATTCGATTGCTATTGCATTTAATCAAGCTGATGAGGTGATTGCTGTATTTACCGATAAAAAGAATGACATTGTAATGCCTACAGGATTTTCGCCAAATGGTGACGGAAAAAATGATATGTTTAGTCCGGTTGGAAGTGCCTTATTTGCAAAAGAATTTGATTTCCGTATATGGAACAGATGGGGGCAGGAAGTGTTTCGAAGTACAGATCCAATGATGGGATGGGATGGTTATTATAGCGGACAACAAGCCATTACCGGTGTTTACGCTTATTTAATAACCTATAAAAATATCTTTAACGAACCAAAAATTTTAAAAGGTAACGTTACACTGGTGAGGTAATACTTTTAGTTTTAAAAACTCTATGAAAAAAATTGTATATATTTTTAGTTTATTGTTAGTTATTTGTGTTGCAGATTTGAAAGCGCAGGACAATCATTTTTCTAATATTAACGAAGCGCCTTTATTTAACAGCCCTGCTAATACCGGTTTTTTTAATGGTTACTTTAGGGCCATTGTTAACTACCGCAGCCAATGGGCAGCAATGAACAAGGCTTTTCAAACAATTGCAGTTTCTGTGGATGGAGGATTATTTAAATCAAGAAGGCGTAAAGCTTTTTTAGGAATGGGATTAACTGTTTTTAATGATAAAGCTGGATCTGCTAATTTGCAAAAAACAAATGCTTTATTAAATGTAAGCGGTATCATTAAAACCGGTAAAAGAAGTGCGTTTAGCGTAGGTATTGCCGGCGGTGTTTCTTCAAACAATGCGAATTACAGCAAGTTAACTTACGCTTCTCAATTCGATGGAAATAATATTGATAACACCATTGCAAGTGGCGAAACTGTTGTATACAGGCAGTTTACAACAACCGATATTGCTGCGGGGGCGGCCTGGGAATATAGTAAAGTAAAAACAGATCAAGATCACGATGATGTTTCTTCAATAAAAATTTCGGTTGGCGCGTTTCATTTAAATAAGCCTGTTCAGGATTTTGGACCGGGATCTGCTTATCGAATCCCAGTTCGTACAACCGGACAGATAATTACTCATTTTGATTTTGAAGACACAAAATTCTCTGTTACACCAACCCTCTTGTATAGTCGACAGGGTCAGGCATGGCAATTTGTTACAGGTTCTTACATAAAATACCGTGTTAAAGTAGGTACTAAAGTAACCGGGCAAAAAACTGAGAATGGAATAGGTATTGGATTATTTTACCGTTCAAAAGATGCGATTATCCCTACGTTAATTTATGAAGTTGGTGATATAGCTTTTTTCACATCTTACGACATCAATGTTTCCGGTTATCGCGCTGCTACCCGCTATGCCGGTGGTTTTGAAATTGGTTTCCGCTTCAACAATTTAGCCAGCTCTTTGTTTGAATCGCGTAGTGAATTTAAATAGAGTTGCTATCTCTTACTAGTTGAAATGAAAAAATCCTCTTCAATTGTTATTATTACAATTTTATTGATTCTTACTGTTGTTTCAATTTTTATTTATAGATCAAAACATAGGTCAACAACCGTTGACGAAGATTCAAGAAGCTTTAAAGTATTAGATACCGCCGCCATTACAAAAATTTTTATTGCAGATAAAGAAGGAGATAAATCCACCATTACCCGCACGGCAAAAGGTTGGATAGTAAACGATAAATATAGCTGCCGCACCGATGCTATACTAAATTTAATGGAGGTTATAAAACACGTGGAGGTAAAAATGCCGGTTGAAAAAACGGCAAAAGAAAGTGTTTTAAAATTCATGTCGGCAAATGCTTTAAAAGTTGAGATTTATGCGGGTAATGATCTTGTCAAACAATATTATGTTGGCCACGAAACGCCTGACTCCGAGGGCTCTTACATGCTTTTAACGGATGTTGGATCGGGCGAAAACTACAAAGAGCCATATGTGTGTTTTATACCGGGCTTCAAAGGATATCTTCAACCAAGGTTTATTGCAAAAGAAAATGAATGGCGTGATAGGCTCGTATTGAATTTTATTCCACCCCAGTTAAAACAGATCAAAGTACAGCATTTTAATATGCCTGATTCGTCTTTTACCATCGATATTAATAGCACGACATCTTTTACGCTAAAAAACGCCAAGAATAATGCGATACCATTTGATGAAATGAAAATGAAACAATACCTGGCTTATTTTCAAAACATCTCTTACGAAGTATTAATTACCGGAAAAAGTAAAAAAGTGACAGACTCGCTTTCTGCAAGCAAACCTTTTTGCATAATGAGTATTACTACAACGGATTTTAAAACCAACGAATATAAATTCTATCATAAACAGCCAAACCCTGACATAATTCCGGAACATGGCGTTACTTACACAGCCGATCCCGATAGGTTATTTATGCGCTTTGCAAACGATAAGGAATGGGCAATGATCCAATATTTTGTTTTTGGAAAATTATTAATCACGCCAACCTATTTCACACCACACGATTCTGTTAAAAAATAGTGTAAAACTAAAGCATAGTTTAGGCGTTTATTAGCCTGCTAACTTTAATTTTGTTGATTAAATCTAACTATTATGAATTTTGTTGTATCAGCATCTACATTATTAAAACATTTAAAATCAATTGGCGGTGTTTTAAATTCGAATAACACTATTCCTATTTTGGATTGTTTTTTGTTTGAGATTAATAAAGACGAGTTAGTTCTTTCTGCCAGTGATATGGAAACAACAATTACTACTTCGTTAAAAGTTGAATCTAACGAAACAGGTAGCATCGCTATTCCCGCAAAAACGTTATTAGATTCTCTTGCTAATCTACCCGAGCAACCGATTTCGTTTATTTTAGATAAAACAAAACATTCTATAAAATTAAAGACTGAAACTGGAGATTATAATATTTCAGGGCAAAATGGCGATGAATATCCAAAACTTCCTGCCCTTGAATCTCAATCATCTATCGTCATAAAAAGTGACGTGCTTGCAAACGCCATTAACAAAACAATTTTTGCTACAGGTAATGATGATCTTCGCCCGGTAATGAGTGGTGTGTTTTGCCAGTTCACCGAAGTGAATTCTATTTTTGTTGCAACCGATGCGCATAAATTAGTTCGTTACACACGTAATGATGCCAAGGCCGGAGCCTCTGCTTCTTTTATTATGCCAAAAAAACCTTTGAATGTTTTAAAGAGTTTATTGGCAGGTATTGATGATGCTGTAAAAGTTGATTTTAATAAAACAAATGCCCTATTCAGTTTTGGAAACGTAAATTTAGTTTGCCGTTTAATTGACGGTAAATACCCAAATTACGAAGCGGTTATTCCAAAACAAAACCCAAATAAATTAACGGTTGACAGAAGCGCATTTTTAGGGGCCTTAAAACGTGTAAGCGTATTCTCTAACAAAGCAACTCACCAAATACGTGTTAAGGTTGCCGGAAGCCAATTACGTGTTAGTGCCGAGGATCTTGATTTTGCGAACGAAGGACACGAATTATTAACTTGTACTTATGTTGGTGAGGATATGGAAATTGGATTTAACTCGCGTTTCTTAATGGAAATGGTAAGTAATTTAGAATGTGATGAAATTACTATTGAAATGAGCGCGCCAAACCGAGCCGGTATTATTTTACCAAACAATAAAGCTAATCCTGCAGAGGATATTTTAATGCTGGTAATGCCGGTTATGTTAAACAATTAATTTTTATTACCTTTCGTTTATGAGACTAAAAAAACTTATAATAACAAGCCTGTTCTTAATGACAGGCTTTTTTTATTTTGCGCAGAGTGGTGTAACTATTGTTGATAGCATCAAATCAAACAACATCATGAGAAAATTCAGATTGTATGTACCTAATAGTTATACAGGCCAGGCTGTTCCGCTTATATTGAATTTGCATGGTTACACTTCCAACTCAACACAGCAAAAACAATACAGCAATTTTATGCCAATTGCAGATACTGCTAAATTTTTAATGGTATTCCCTGATGGTAAAGCGCCTGCGGGTAATCAATATTGGAATGCCGGCTTTGGAGGAACCGAGAACGATGTGTTGTTTATGAGCGATCTTATTGATTCCTTAAAATTATTTTATAATATCGATCTTAACTCTGTTTACAGTTGTGGCATGAGTAACGGGGGCATTATGAGCTACTACCTGGCTTGTAATTTACCAAACAGGATTGCCGCTATCGCTTCTGTTACAGGAAGCATGTTAAACAGCTGGTTTAGCTGCGCGCCTATAAGACCTTTTCCGGTAATGGAAATTCACGGTACTGCCGATGGGACTGTGCCTTATAATGGTGATGCCACTTTTGCTCACATTGATAGTGTTGTAAAAAAATGGCGAATTCATAATAATTGTAACACGGCACCAATAACTTTCTCTATTCCAAATATTAATACTTCTGATAATTCTACAGCGGTAAATTATAAATACATTGGTGGCACAAATGGTGCGAGTGTTGAACTTTTTAAAGTAACCGGAGGAAGCCATTCCTGGCCCGGCTCTTTTCCCGTAATAGCAAATACTAACGAAGATTTTAATGCCAGCGTTGAGATCTGGCGTTTTTTCAGGCAGTATAAACTTAATCAGTTCATTCCAAATGTAGGTGTGCACGAAAATTCTTTAAAGAATACTATTAAAATATATCCTAACCCTGTTACAGAAAAATTATTTGTTGATGGCGTTTCCGAAATAAAATTAAAAGTGACTGATCTTTTGGGGAAAATAGTAATTGCTGAAAGCATTACAAATACAATAGATGTAAGCACTTTAACGAATGGAATTTATTTTTTGAATATAAATAACGGTACAGAGCAAAACGTTGTGAAATTCATTAAGAATTAAAGCTCTGCGTGATCGGGCAAATTAACAACCTGATTCAAACTATCAAATGTAATATCGCTAACGCCATTACTAATCATTAAATACTTTGCTTTAATAATAAGGTTATAACGCAAAGCTTGTTCAACCACATTTTTGTCTAACTCGATATAAGGTGCTTTACATTCAATTACTACAACCGGCATTAATTGTTTGTTGTAAATAACAATATCGTAACGTTTTTTAAGGTCGTTTAAAGTAATTTCTTTTTCAATAGAGATCAAAGAGGCAGGGTATTTTTTTTCGCGAACCAAAAAGTGGATCAAATGTTGCCTTACCCATTCTTCGGGGGTTAAAAGCAGCCATTTCTTTCGTACTTCATCAAAAATAAAGGTTTGGTCCTTTTGCTTTTTGAGTTTGGTATTAAATAAAGGATATTTTAATGGTAAGTTCAACTATTGACAAATAATTTTTAAATATATTTACATTAATTGATTTTTAAGTAAGATTTAGTCTACAAAATACGAGTACAGATGAAAAGTAAAGAAGAAATTGTAAATAACTGGTTACCGCGTTACACGGGAAAAAAATTGAACGAATTTGGATCATATATTTTATTGACCAATTTTGGAGGCTATGTTAAACTGTTTGCTGAATGGAATAACGTTGCGGTTGAAGGTTTAGACAAGCCCATGCAAACCGCTACTTGTGATGGCATCACTATTATTAATTTTAGTATGGGCAGCGCTATGGCAGCAACTATTATGGATCTCTTAACTGCTATTCATCCCAAAGCCGTTTTATTTTTGGGTAAGTGCGGCGGACTTAAAAAGAAAAATAATATTGGCGACCTCATATTACCAATTGCAGCCATCAGGGGCGAAGGAACATCGAACGATTATTTGCCATTAGAAGTGCCGGCATTACCATCCTTTAATTTACAAAAAGCAATTTCTTATACCATTCGTTTAAAAGGTTTGGATTATTGGACCGGTACAGTTTATACCACTAACAGAAGGGTTTGGGAGCATGATGACAAATTTAAAGAATACTTACGCGAAATAAGGGCCATGGCAATTGATATGGAAACGGCAACTATTTTTAGTGTTGGTTTTCATAATGAGATACCGGTGGGAGCTCTGTTATTGGTTAGCGATCAACCAATGATACCGGAAGGAGTAAAAACAGAAGAAAGCGATAAAAAAGTAAGTGCCGATTATGTTACTAACCATTTACAAATTGGGATCGATTCCTTAAAAGAACTTCAAAACAAAGGCCTTTCTGTAAAACATTTGAGGTTTGAGTAAAATGACACCAATCAAACAAATTACAGCGCCTTTAGATTATAAAAAGGTAACTAGCCGGATCGATGAAATTATTTTATTAAATCCTACAAAATTATATCACGAACTGAATGTATTAGGCACCTTAGCTGCTTCATACGAAGAATTACATTTCCCAATAGATTCATCAAATTAATAATTAAAAAGATATTTGGCATCACCTTTTCATAATCAACCTGCTCAATTTTATATTGATGGCATTTTAAAAAGTGATATCGCTATTTTAAGCAAGGCTATTACCATTATTGAGTCGCAAAATGAACAGCATCATGCCTTGGCGGAAAATATAATCGATGGTATTGTAAATAAAACCGGTAATTCTTTCAGGCTTGGTATTACAGGTGTGCCGGGTGTTGGAAAAAGTACTTTTATCGAAAGTTTTGGAAATGAAGTGTTACAAAACGGACATAAATTGGCGGTGTTAGCAATTGATCCATCCAGCGATAAGACCAAAGGAAGTATTTTGGGAGATAAAACCCGGATGGAAGAACTCTCCACAAAAAAAAATGTTTTCATTCGCCCTTCACCAAGTAGTGGTAATTTAGGTGGTGTTGCACGATCAACTTACGAAACAATTTTATTGTGCGAGGCAGCAGGATTTGATTTTATTATTATAGAAACGGTTGGTGTTGGACAAAGCGAAATTTCTGTAAGTAAAATAACCGATTTCTTTTTATTGTTGATGTTAGCCGGGGCAGGTGATGAATTGCAGGGAATTAAACGTGGCATCATGGAAATGGCCGATGCATTGGTAATTACAAAAGCAGATGGCGCCAACTTAGAAAAAGCAAAAGCAGCAAGATCAGAATATGCGCATGCCATGCATTTATTTCAGGCATCGGAAAGTGGCTGGATCCCCAAAACATTAGTATGCTCAAGTACTGAAAATAAAGGCATTGCAGAAGTATTTAAAATGACGGAAGACTACAGGAATTTTGTAACCGCTAACGGCTTTTTTACTAAAAAAAGAAAAGAGCAACAGTTTAGCCTTTTTTTAAATACAATAGATGAACAGTTAAAACAAAAATTTTACTCCGATCCACAAATACAAACCACTATCAAAGAAATTCTAACTAATAAAAACGAACAAAACATCCAGCCTTTTTCATTGGCAAAAAAACTACTTCGTGAGTTTTTTAAAAAAGAGTAAATAAAACTAAAATCGATTTAGACCTTACCAATTAAGCGTTTCAGGCCTTTTAATTTTAAAATCCTATTCTTTTTAACTATTTAATAAAGTTAATTTGAGTTTTAATTTTTTATCTTCACCTTGCTAAAAAACTATCTATGAAAAAAATTTTTGCTGCGGTTATTTCTTTTACCTTTTTTATTTCAAATGCCAATGATCTGTTAGTTGAGAACCCTTTTTCTCGATCATTTAAAAAAGCGTACGCTTTAAATCCTTCTGTGCCAAAAGGAATTTTAGAAGCTATATCCTACACCCAAACCCGTTTTCAACATCTGGATAATACTACCGAGCCAAGCTGCATTGGGTATCCAAGAGCTTATGGCGTTATGGGTTTAATTTTAGACGGTAAAAATTATTTTAGAAATAACTTGTCACGCATTTCCCAACTTTCGGGTTTTTCTGAAAAAGAAATTATTTCTTCTCCGGAAACTTCTATTCTGGCTTATGCAAAGGCCTTTGGTCAATTACAAACTCAACAGCATCAATTTTCTTCCGACTTAAGTAAATATCAAACGATCTTAATTGAATTAAGCGAATTACCTGTTACGGACGATCTTCAAAATAATTTTGCTTTAAACGCACATTTATACCAGGTGTATTGGTTCCTTAGTAATTCAGGTTTTCAGGATGTATATGATTTTCCGGATCACAAAATAGATCTTCAAAAAATATTTGGCGATAACTATTCTGTATTAAGCTCAAAAAGTATTATCATTAATAGTACTTCCATAAAAAGTGAGAGCGGACAAACATTTAAATTAACTTCCGCCGCAAGTATTATGTCTCCCGATTATCCGTCTGCAATATACACACCTGCCGGATCCTGTAATTACAGCAGTAGAGGTGGCACACAAATATCTGCGGTTACTATTCATGATGTAGAAGGTTCATATGCCGGTTGCATTTCCTGGTTTCAAAATTGTGCAGCAAGTGTTTCAGCACATTATGTGGTAAGAAGCTCTGACGGGCAGATCACTCAAATGGTATTGGAGTCTGCCAAAGCATGGCATGTTGGAAGTGAGAATCCATACACAGTTGGTATCGAGCATGAAGGTTATAACAATACGGCATCATGGTATACAAATGCTATGTATACAACATCCGGCGCTTTAGTAAAAGATATTTGTACAGACAACGCCATTAATCCACTTCGTACTTTTTATGGTCCTGGTTGCAATGGCACAACCCAGCAGTGTTTGCAGGGCTCGTGCGTAAAAGTAAAGGGACACCAAATGTTCCCTAACCAAACACATAACGATCCGGGACAATATTGGAATTGGGCAAAATATTATAAAATAATAAACAATACTTATTCTATTACAGCAACCTATACAACAGCTACCGGTACATTTTACGACTCTGGTGGTCCAACTACAAATTACGGTAATGATGAACGTAAATTTTGGTTATTCACAAAAGCAGGAACCACAAATATTACTTTAAGTTTCACCTCTTTTAATCTTGAAAGCGGATATGATAATTTATTTATTTATAATGGTGGATCGATCAATTCACCATTGGTTGGCCAATATACAGGCACTGTAAACCCAGGGCCAATTACATCTGTTAACGACAGTGTTTTGGTTGAATTTAGAAGCGATTGCGCTACACCTGCCGCAGGATGGGCTGCAGGGTATATTATGAATGGAACAGTAGTTGCTACACCTGCAGATAACATTGCACCAACTACAGCAGTTGCAACTACTAACGCTTGGAAGACTGCCGCATTTACGGCAACTATTACTGACGTGGATAATATTGGAGGAAGCGGGGTTGAAAAAGGATATTACCAGGTAAGTGATTTTAACGGAACAGAATGGCGTGCCAATTATACCAAAGGATTTTTAGCGGATAACTTTGATAACGCTATTCACCCGGAATGGACACCAACAGTAGGTATTTGGGGCATTAGCGGCAACGCGTTGGTGCAAACAGATGAAACAAGTCCAGCAGCGGGTAACACAAATATTTACGCAGCTTTAACGCAATCATTAAGTAACCGTTACATGTATCATTTTTTAGCAAAGTTTGAAGGTACCGGTACAACCCGTCGTGCGGGTTTACATTTTGCCTGCGACAATCCAACTTTGCCAAACAGAAACAATTCTTATTTTGTTTGGTTTAGATTAGATGATCAAAAAGTTGAAATATATAAAACCGTAAACGATGTTATTGGTACACCTCAAGTATCTATAACGCATACATTTTCTGCAGCTCAATGGTATGATATTAAAGTGATCTTTGATAGAATTACAGGAAAAATTTCTGTTTACTGGAATAACGGCCTAATTGCTACATGGACAGATGCAACACCATATGCCAACGGCAGTTATGTTTCTTTCAGAAGTGGGAATTGCAAATTTAGTATTGATGAAATAAAAGTTTACCGTTCTAGGGCAGGTTCTGTAAATGTAAATGTTGGCAGCGGTTTGGCAAACGAAATGCGCTATTTAAATACCAGCCCTTTATTAAGTGCCGGAAAAATAAAATCTATTTGTCAAGATACAGCAGGGAATTTATCGTCAATTTATTTTCATGATGTAAATGTTGACTGGACTCCGCCTTCCAATATTGCCTTTATAAATGATGGTCCTGCGGCTGATATAAGTACGGTAAACACAACAGATTCTTTACGGGCAAATTGGGGTACCTCGCTCGATCCTAACTCTGCAATTTTCAGGTATTGGTATAGTATTGGTACAGCACCCGGCGCAACAAATACGCAAGCTTGGACAAGTAATTTGGGCGCAACATCTGTTACGGCGCATACTTTAAACCTAACCCAAAATTTTATTTATTTTTTTAATGTTAAGGCCGAGAACGGTGCAGGTTTATTTAGCAATGTTATTAGTAGTAACGGCCAGAAAGTTGATACTACAACTGTAGTTGCAGGTATAAAAGAAAATTCAGATTTAATAAGCTTAGAGGTTTTTCCAAATCCGTTTACAAATCAGGTAAACTTTAAATTAGAAAATCCGCAAAATTCAAAAATTAAAATTGCTTTAATAGATATTTTTGGAAGAGAGCTAAAAGCTATAGAATTAAAAGAAGAAGCTGGGGGAGTAGAACAAAAATTTTCGGTTTCTAATTTAAATTTAGCTAATGGCACTTACTTTTTAAAAGTGGAAATAAATGGAAAACCATTTTATAAGAAGCTGCTTAAAGAATAGGTTTTGGCCAAAAAAGATGAATTTTGAGACAAAAATTAAACCTCATCGCCTTAATTTATCATAAATATCTGATTATCAATAATTTATAATTAAAAAAAGAAATCCATATTTTTTTAAAAATAATCCTTTCATCTTACCAAAAAATTATTTTCTTTGCATGAAAATAAAAGGGTTAAAATTTTAAATATAAAAGTATGTATTGGACATTAGAATTAGCGAGTTGGTTAGAAGATGCACCGTGGCCTGCAACTAAAGATGAATTGATTGATTTTGCAATGAGAAGTGGTTCACCTATGGAAGTGATAGAGAATTTGCAAGAGATGGAAGACGAAGGCGAGAGTTATGAGACTATTGAAGAGATCTGGCCGGACTATCCAACAAAAGATGATTTCTTTTTTAATGAGGATGAGTTTTAATATTTCAGAAGCCGCTAAATAGCGGCTTTTTTTTTAAGAAGTAAAAACCTTTCGCCAAATTAGAAGGAGATAGAAAGAGGCTTATGCAAAACAAACAGTTACCTTTTTTTTTAATTGCAATCTCAATTATCCTTGGATTAACCTTACCTGTTTTAATACAGGATGGTATGTTTATGGATGGTATGTTATATACCTGCGTTTCAAAAAATCTGGCAAATGGTATTGGTAGTTTTTGGTTTCCTGTTTTTAGCAAATACGGCTTTGGAGGATTACAAACTTTTCACGAACACCCGCCATTGATTTTTGGAATAGAAGCTGTTTTTTTTAAACTCCTTGGTAATGGTATGTATACCGAAAGGATCTACGTTTTATTTACTCTGGCAATTACATGTTGCCTGATTGTTTCATTATGGAAATATAGTAATAAAGATAAAATTGAGGCAACTATTGGCTGGTTGCCAATGATCTTGTGGATAATGGTGCCGGTTTGTTTTTGGTCGTTTTCCAATAACATGCAAGAGAATACTATGGGTATTTTTATTTTATTAGCGGTGTTATTTTATTTAAAAGCAACCACACAAAGATCTTTTTTATTTTTGATCTCATCGGGCTTTTTTATTTTTTTAGCTACTTTCTCAAAAGGTATCCCGGGCTTTTTTCCGGTAGCGGTGCCATTTATTTATTGGCTGTGTCTTAAAAAAATAAATGTAAGAAAATTAATTTTTCAAACGTTTATTTTGGCAATCATTCCTGTTTTAATATATGCAATACTTCTTTGTTTTAATGATGCAAGAGAAAGCCTTTCGAATTATTTTATTAAACGCGTATTGCATCGAATAGGGGAAAACCCTACGGTAGAATCTCACTTTTATATTTTAGGAAGGATCCTGGTTGAATTATTACCATCTATTGGTTTTACAGCGATCATTTTTTTTATCTTCAGAAAAAAAATTGCCTTTCAAAAAGAAAGAGTTGTATTAGCAGCATTTTTTATTTTAACGGGTTTGGCAGGTGTTGTTCCTTTAGCTTTAACCATGGTTCAAAAAGGATTTTATTTTATCCCCTCACTTCCGTTCTTCGCAATTGG
The DNA here is from genome assembly GCA_013697245.1 of Bacteroidota bacterium. Lineage (GTDB taxonomy): Bacteria > Bacteroidota > Bacteroidia > B-17B0 > Aurantibacillaceae > Aurantibacillus. Next base: position 40,917 of record JACCXH010000062.1, on the reverse strand, counting down.
CCTTGCTCTATTTATTTCTGAACCCATTGCGGCTTGGGCAGGCAACGTTTTAAACCCAATAGCTATTGGGCGCAATTCAAAAAAAGGGCTCACTATTTTTTCAGTTCTATTGTTTAGCGCAGTCATTATTTTTTCTGCAAGTAATATTGGCAAAAAAAGTCGGGATGCGGATATGATAAACGATGTAGGTGAATTTGGAAAGATTATTCCTGAATTTTCCGCTGTAAGTATTTCGGATCACCGTTGGAACGATTGGCCACTGCAATGTTATTTGATTCGATACCACAACATAAGTATCGATCCAACAAACCCTGCAAACGAATTTAGAATTATTGATAAGAATGCACCGGATAGTACGGTTGCAAATTATCAAAAAGTAGAATTACCTACCTTACAATTTGATCTTTATAGAAAAAAATGAGTTGACGTGATTGAATACCGATCTTACAGATTGAACAGGTTTGCACAGATGAAATTAAAGATCAGTGTCACCTGCGTTCCAACGCCTTAAAATATTAATCAATAGATTTACGGTTAAAGATAATATAACCAATGTGAAAAAAGAAAGAAAATGAATTATCATTTTGGTCGTAATAATTTACGCCTACGCTAATAGGGCCGATAGGACTATTATATACCGCTGCCACCAGGCCGGAAAAATAACGGTAAAGAAAAGGTCTGCCGTATTTTGAACCACCATCGCTTGTTTTTAATATCGATTCAATTGGCTGAAAGATGTATGCCTCGGCTCTTAAATCCACATTTTTTACCGGAGTGGCAATTGCCTTTAATCCTCCGGCTAAATATTTATGTGCCCTGTAGGCTTCAATAAAAAAGGTCTGGCTTTCGGGCGTTGGATTAAATGCGGGAGTTGATAAAATTGTTGCCTGATAATTACTAAAAAAACTTTGGGTAGAATAAACTGCTTCACCAAAAACACCAACCTTAAAACCTTTAAATGTTTTAAAATATTTATCAATGGTTATTTTTAATTGCAACCATGCCGGTTGTGTTACATTTCTAAAAGTTAGTGTATCAATACTTGTATTTCCTGGCAAATGACTTTCGCGCCCTTGTAAATACCTTGCGCGCACATTAACAAACGAGCCTTCTGTGGCATACATCTTGCGGTTTAATGTATTAATTGTATAATTTGATTGCATGTACCAATAATCAAAGTAAGTTTTATCTGTTGTATCTAACCGCGTAAAGTTATCGCTTTGATAATACTGGTTTGTCCACTCGGTATAACCAACAGCAACATTTGCCTGCGAAATATTTCCAACAGGCACACCAAATTTTACTTCACCGTAAGTATCTTCCTGGATGAGATACGCCGGTTTTAAAAAATCATAAAACAAAACGCTGCTGCTATAATAATCCCAACGCGAATAAGTAAAAGATGGCTCAACATAAAAGGGATATTTTCCCGGAAAATCAAAACGTATGTGCGAGTGGGTTCCTGAATATAATTTCCCTAAATAACCGTTGGCGTAAAAACTAGTTCCTATTTTTCCCAAACGATTGTATTGTATGCCAATAAAAGCTTCGCTAATTGGACGGTTGGATAGAATGGCACCTGCATCTACATAAAATGGTTTTTCTTTTTTACCAAATAATTTTAACGTGTATTTTTTTGTAACAGAATCGATCGTGGAAATAGGAAAAATATTTTTTATTTTATCATCTCCGGCTAGCCTGAAATAACGTTTTTTTAATTGATTAATAGTAAAAGGTTTGTTTTTATAAAAAAGACTTTTGGTGATAAATCTCGTTTGATCTTTAGTATAGCCGCTTACTTCTAAATTATCAAAGGTAATGTTCTCAAGTTTTTGATAGTCTTTAAATTTTTTACGCTTTGCTTCAAGATCCTGCGTTGATAGCTGGCGCTGAATTTGTTTTTTGATAAGCGGAATTGCTCTGAGCGTTGCATAATAACCGCTATCTATTAAGCGCTGCGCGTTATCAAAATTAAAAATACTTACGTCGCTCCAAGGCTCAATTAAAACACCATTCTCACAAACCGGGTCAAAATTCGTTTGGTTCATTAAAAGATTTCTTAATTGCATGTATAAATTATCATCATCCGGTGGTAGATTTTTTTCGGCAACATTTGAGCCAATAATAAAATCAGGATTAAAATCATTATACATGACATCGGTTGGAAAATTATTATACAAGCCTCCGTCAAATAATAGTTTACCATCAATAGGAATTGGACGCAAATAAAAAGGATAACTCATACTTGCCCTAACGGAACTTGGAAGATCGCCGCTTCTAAATGTTATTGATTTTTTATGTTCAACATCCGATGCTACACAACGAAAAGGAACAAATAAACTATCAAAATTATTATTTACCGAATTGGAAACGCCGGTAAATGTTTCCATCAAATAATAATCAATAGGAATGGAATTGATAACGTTAGTAGGCAAATTTTTGAGGTAATGATCCCTAAAATCTAACTTAAAGGTAAGCCACGATGCATAATCTTCGCGTTTCTTTACCATATATTCATATTTTGCTGGCAAGTCACCCTTAGTTATGCTTTGAAAAAAGGTAGTTTTTACCAAAGTTTCAATTTCACCGGGCGAATAGCCAATAGCATAATAGGCGCCTATTAAACTGCCAATAGAGGTGCCTGAAATATAATCTATAGGAATTTTATTTTCTTCAAGGGCTTTTAATACGCCAATATGAGATAGGCCGCTGGCTCCGCCGCCACTTAAAACCAAACCAATTCTCTGAGCGTTTAAAGGTTCGATGGCAAGTAAAAAGAGCAAAAAAAATACATTATTTAAGGTTTTTTTCAAGAAAAATGTCAAATTCTTATGGGTGCAAAAATAAACTTTATCTAAAACAGTTTCTATTCATAAATATAAATAATTATCTTAGCGCTTGTACTTTTAAACAGTGGTAAAATTTATACTTTCAAAATTTTTTTACGGCATTTTGGTGCTTTTTGGTGTAATTACCACCATATTCTTTTTATTTAATGTTCTGCCAGGCGATCCGGCCACAATTATGCTTGGCCAAAGGGCTAATAAAGAGGCCGTAGAGGCCATTCACCGCGATCTTGGCACTAACCGACCAATAATTGTTCAATACAGTCACTATTTAAATGACCTTTCACCTATTTCCGTTCATAATTACAAGAATAGTAAAAGCTTATGGTTCTTAAACCCCGAAAAATACTCCTGGGTATCACTGTTTACAGTAGGTAAAGAGAAAGTTGTGGTTTTTAAATGGCCCTATTTAAGGCGCAGTTATATCACTAAAAGGGATGTCACAGAGATCATTAAGGATACCTTGCCCGAAACAGCGGTATTGGCTTTTGCAGCCATTATAATTGCCTCTGTTATCGGTATATTTTTTGGCATTTTGACCGCTACACGCAAAAACTCTTTCTTTGACCGCATTGTGTTTGTTTTAGCTACTGTGTTTGGTATGAGCGCCCCTTCCTTTTTAGTAGGATTAATTGTTGCCTGGCTTTTTGGCTATGTCTTGTCAAAATATACTGGTTTAGATCCTTCCGGAAGTTTATACGATATTGATGTTTGGAATGGCGAAACACTAAAACTAAAGAACCTTATTTTGCCCGCAATTACACTAGGCATGCGTCCTTTAAGCATTATCATTCAATTAACCAGAAGCTCGTTATTGGACGTATTATCACAGGATTATATCCGAACGGCAAGAGCCAAAGGATTAAGCTATCGGAAAATAATTTTAAAACATGCCCTCAAAAATGCCTTAAACCCTGTTGTTACTGCTATTTCGGGCTGGTTTGCAGGTTTAATGGCCGGTGCTGTTTTTGTAGAAAAGATCTTTAGCTGGAAAGGAATTGGATACGAGGTAGTAGAAGCACTAAGTAAAAACGATCTACCCGTTGTAATGGGCGCAACCCTAATATTTGCCACCATATTTGTTGGAATTAATATTGTAGTGGATATCATTTACGGTATCCTTGATCCTCGTGTTAGAGTAAAATAAAATTTACATGGGCAGAAAAAAAATAGTAGCCGGTAATTGGAAAATGAATACCAATTTAAACGAGGCGCTTGCTTTGATCAACGATATACAAAAAGGATCGAAGCAGTTTTCGCAAGTAGAAAAAATAATTTTCCCGCCATTTCCTTTTCTAAAGAACAGTGTAGATAGTTTAACGAATGAAACAACTTTTTATGTTGGCGCGCAAAATTGCAGCGAACATATTAAAGGCGCTTTTACAGGTGAAGTTTCTGCTGAGATGCTTAAGTCAGTTGGCTGTATATATGTATTGGTAGGCCATAGCGAGCGAAGAACTTTTTTTAAAGAAAGCGATGAACAGTTGATCTTAAAAATTCAGAACGCATTAAAAAATGACCTACAGGTTATCTTTTGTTTTGGCGAAAAATTGGAAGAAAGAAAAGCAGGCAGACATTTTGAAACTGTAAAAAAACAAATAGAAAATGTTCTAAAGAATTTTTCTGAGACTGAATTAAATAAATTTTATTTGGCCTACGAACCGGTTTGGGCTATTGGTACAGGCGAAACGGCTACACCGCAACAAGCACAAGAAATGCACGCTTATATACGAAAGATCATGAGCGAATTATTTTCTAATACACTTTCGCAAAACATGCCAATATTATATGGCGGTAGTTGTAATGCGCAAAATGCTAAAGAATTATTTTCATGTGCCGACGTGGATGGTGGTTTAATTGGCGGCGCCAGTTTAAAGGCCGCAGATTTCTGTAAAATAATTGCTTCATTTTAATGAGTTATTTAAGTTACCAGTTTAGTGTTGATCCTCCTGAGCCAGGCTCTGAGATTTTAATGGCAGTAATTGCTGACCATGGATTTGAGAGCTTTGATTTTAATGACGAAGGCTTTACCGCATACATTAAAGAAGAAAATGCCACCGGGCTTGATCTGAATGATTTAGCGTTTGATGATTTTACTTTTTCTTGTGAGATTAAAAAGATCCCCCTTACGAATTGGAATGCAGAATGGGAAAAGAATTTTGAGCCCGTTACCGTTGATGATCTGCTTTTTATTCGCGCCCCTTTTCACGAAACAAATAAAAAATTTAAGCACGAAATTGTCATCATGCCAAAAATGAGTTTTGGCACCGGTCACCATCAAACAACCCGTTTGGTTTGCAAAGCTATGTTTGAAACTAATTTTAAAGATAAACGTGTTTTGGATATGGGCTGTGGCACAGGTATACTGGCTATTTTAGCGCAATTTTTGGGTGCTAAAGATATTTTGGCAATTGATATTGATGAGTGGAGTGTAGAGAATAGTATTGAAAATTGCGCGACAAATAATTGCGAAGACATAATTGTAAAAAAAGGAGATATTGATCTGTTGGAGAACGAAAATGCGTTCGATATTATTATTGCCAACATTAATAAGAATATTTTAAAAGCGCAGTTACCCGTTTATTCAAAAAAATTAAATGCGGGAGGTAAATTATTTTTAAGTGGCTTTTTTACAACAGACATTGATGAATTAAAAGTGATCGCAGAAAAATTAGACTTCAAATTTATTTCATCTAAAAATGAAAACGAGTGGGCAATGATGTTGCTTGAAAGATCTTGAGAAAAAAAACAAGAATAAAAAAACCTGCATGTTTTCATGCAGGTTTTTTGTTCTAAGAAATTAAATTTTATTTAAAAATTCCCATTTTAACAAGCTCTTCCAAATAAACACGTTTGCCTTGGTATAGGGCAGTTACGAACGCATCGTCTTGTCCAGCTTTAATTACCTTTTTGTTGTGGATCCATGCTGCTTCTAAAGTTTTAAAAGTGCCGTTAATGGTCATCCTTGTTAAACCATCCGGCAACATTAGTTTTTCTACCTTACCCAAACCTTTTAAGTGTTTGAATTTATAATTCTTTGGATTTTTGTAAGCCGCTATCTGTACTTTAAATTCTAATCCTTCGGCAGTAATTTTTCCGTAGGCTGAAGAATATTTGCTTATTTTTTTCTGTAATAAAGTAATGGCTTCTTTATCAAATTCATTTGGTAATGCTTTACCGGGTATTATAGCTGCAACCGGAATTGTATCTTTTGGCGTTTCAAATTTAATGTCTACAATTTTTTCGGTATAAGCAGTTATTTGTGAAGCGTCAAACTCAAAAGTTTTTGGTTTTTCGTCTTTATAAGAATAAGTAATTTTGTATGATTGTCCCGGAGGCATTGATACCATATAGTTTCCGGTAGCAGGGATGGTTTTAATAATATTAAAAACCGAATTATTTTTAGAGGTAACTTCAACCTTTATTGAAGATTCAACCGGCGTGCCATCAAAAGTAACTTTACCTTTAACAAATAATAGAACAGGTGTTTTTGCTTCAAAACCGGTTTCCACTAAATAAATATCGTTTAACCCTTCTCCACCTGCTTTACCGCTGCTATAATAGCCTCTTGTTCCATTTGCTGCAAGCACAAAATATTTGTCATCATCCGGTGAGTTGATTGGAAAACTTAAATTCTCAATTTTTTTAAAAGAAGAATCCGATGCTTCAAGATAAGCGCGGAAGATATCATGGCCACCACTACTTTTCGGGCCATTAGAGCTATAGAATAACGAAGAACCGTCAGGGTGAATGAATGGCGAATCTTCGTCATATTTTGTATTAATAGAATCGCCCAGGTTAACCACATTACCCCAAGTTGAATCTGCTTGTAATTTTGCTTTGTAAATATCTCTACCACCAAATCCACCGGGACGATCACTTGTAAAATAAAGTGTTTTACCGTCCGGTGATAGAGAGCAATGCCCTTCTTGAGCAATGGTATTTATTTGACCTTTCAGTTTTGTTGGAAAAGAAAAAGTTTCTCCAATTAAATTACTTTGGTAAATATCACCATGGCCTTCTGCATCATCTTTGTAAATAAATAAAACTTGTCCATCCTGGCTAAGTGATATGGCAGCGTCGTTAGTTTTAGAATTAATATTCTCTAACGATACAGGTGCTTGCCAAATGTCGTTAGCCTTAATTGACATATACACATCTTCAAGATAAATTCCATGAACTGAATCAGGGATCATCAATACTTCATTTATTTTACCACCTTTACTTTTTACACCTGTGTATGTAAAAACCATCATCGACTCGTCTGCCGAAATAGTTGGCACATACTCTTCATCTCTAGTGTTTATTGGTCCGCCAATGTTAGTGATCTTTGCTTGTGTTGTATTTGAAGCGTAATATTTAGCATTTTGAATGTATTTTTTTAGTAATTCCGCCGCCACTTTATCTTCGGGTCTTGTACGTTTATTTTCAAGATACTTGGCAACCATTACCAAAGCTTCATCAAACTTGTAGTTATAATGCATGGCTCTTGCAAGGTCAAATTCAATCATGTCTACTTTTGGATTTTTATCGTAAACTTCCTGTAACATTTGCAACGCATCGCCATATTTATCACTTCTGTAAAGACAGGTTTTGCCATACACGTATTTTACAAATTCTTCTTTTGGATGACCGTGATGAATGTTGTCAAAATAAGGCAAAGCCATTTTGTAATTTTTTTCTTCGTATAACAAAAAGGCGTTGGCCATTGAGTCCTTTTCTGTTTTTCTCCACCTGCTCGTATTAGTAGTTTGAGAATAAAGTGCGCTCACGCATAACGTGAACAAGCATATAATGATACGTTTCATAAATTACAATTTAGAAGGTCTGGTTTTCGCTTTGTATTTGGCTTTAAATATAGAAAAAAAATCCAATTAGACAAAAAGTATTTTAAGAAGTTGTTTACATAACAGGCTTAGTATTAGCCTGTTTAGACAAAATTTTGGCTAATTAAACCGGAAAAATCCTCAAAAACGTTCCTATTTGCGGCAATTAGCTCTTTTCCATAAAGCCAGTTATTGGCTTTTTTAAAGTCGGAAACCTTACCCCCGGCCTCAGTTACAATCAAAGCGCCCGCTGCAACGTCCCATGAATTAAGATTATATTCAAAAAATGCGTCAACTCTTCCGCAAGCCAAATAACAAAGGTCGGCAGCAGCAGCACCAATTCTTCTTACGCCATGGGTGCTTCGCATAAAATATTCCAGTGTTTTAAGATAGGGCGCAATACGTTCAAAGTTATAGATCGGAAAACCCGTTGCAATTAAACAATCTTTTAGCGCTTTATTTTTAGAAACTTTAATGGGTTTTTCATTTAAAAAAGCGCCACCATTTTTTATAGCATAAAAACATTCGCTGCGGCTAATTTCATAAACAACACCTAAAATAATTTCGTTGTTATGTTCTAAAGCAATACTTACAGCGTAACAAGGAATGCCATGTACGAAATTAGTTGTGCCGTCTAATGGATCAACTATCCAGTTATATTCTTTTTTTTCTGAAAGTGTATTTTCCTCTACAATAAAACCTGCTTCCGGTAAAATGTGTTGCAGTTCTTTTACAATAATTGCTTCGGATGTTTTATCAACATAACTTACAAGATCATTCAAGCCTTTTACTTCGACTTTATCCAATGAAAAATCTTCTCTTTCGTTTTGAATAAATGCACCGGCTGTTTTTGCAATTAAAATAACCGATGGTAGAATAGAATTTAGTTTTTCAAATTCCATTATCTAATTATAAAGGCTAAACGGCTGCCGTATTTGCTCTCGTCAAATTTGCCATTATCATAAACCAGATGGCCGTTAACAAATGTTTTTTCGATACTGCTTTTAAAGGTGTGTCCTTCAAAAGGACTCCAGCCACATTTGTATAAAATATTTTGTTTGGTAACGGTTTGAGGCTTGTTTAAATTAATCAAAACAAGATCGGCAAAATACCCTTCTTTAATGTAACCTCTTTTTTCAATTCTAAAAAGATCGGCTACATTGTGGCTCATTTTTTCAACTATTTTTGTAAGAGAGATTTTTTTAGCATGGTAAAGATCCAGCATGGCAATAATACTGTGTTGCACCAAAGGACCGCCACTAGGGGCTTTTAAATAAGGTAAACTTTTTTCTTCAAAGGTATGTGGTGCATGATCGGTAGCAATTACATCAATGGTGCCGTTTAAAACCGCTTCAAAGATCTTATCCCTGTCGTAAGAAGTTTTTACTGAAGGATTCCATTTAATAAAATTGCCTTTTGTTTTATAATCCTCATCGCTAAACCATAAATGATGGATACAGGCTTCTGAAGTAATTCGTTTTTCTTTTAACGGGATCTTATTGGTGAACAGTGCTAATTCTTTTGCGGTTGAGATATGTAAAATATGTAAACGGGTATTATGTTTTTTTGCTAATTCTACCGCCATGGACGAAGATCTGTAACAAGCTTCTTCATTACGGATGATAGGATGGAAGTAGGGCTCAAGGTCTTCACCATATTCTTCGATAATACGTTTTTGATTTTCTTTTACCAAAGGATCAAATTCACAATGTGTGGCAATCAACGCATTGATTCTGGAAAAAAAACCTTCCAGCACTTCCGCATGGTTTACCAGCATATCGCCGGTTGAAGAACCCATAAATATTTTTAAGCCGCACACAGTACTGTAATCTACTTTTATGGCTTCTTCCAGGTTATGGTTAGTGCCACCCATAAAAAAAGAATAATTAGCAAGCGAACATTCTGATGCGCGTTTATATTTTTTTTCTAATTCTAAAATAGAAGTTGCCTGTGGAACGGTATTTGGCATTTCCATATAAGAAGTTATACCGCCGGCAACCGCCGCTTTTGCTTCGGTATAAATTTCGCCTTTGTGCATTAGTCCGGGTTCACGAAAGTGCACCTGATCGTCAATAGCGCCGGGCAATAAATATAAACCTTCGCCATTTATTTCGGTATAAGTACCTTCTACTTCAATGTTCCTGTCAATTTTTTCAATGAACTGGTCTTTGATCAAAACATCAAAACAACCGATCTCTCCTTCGTTAACTAGCGTTGCATTTTTTATAAGATACTTCATAATTCAAAATATTACGAGACTAAATTTAAGATTAATTTTTGCAAGCAAAAAGTTATTTTGTAATTATTATATTTGTCATTTAAATAGAAAAATGAGTCAAACAAATAATGATGCAGGGAAACTAGAGCGCCAACTACTCAATATATTTAATGGCTTAGCTTTAGGTATAATTTTAATTATTGGATTTCCAATTATGCATTCAACTACCAGCAGCAGTATTCTTTCCGCTCTCATAGGTTGTGTTGGCTTTGTAGTCAACGCAGCTCTGGCCTTTGCAACTAAGTCTAATCCTGATTCACGCTTTTACCAAATGGCAGTAGTATGGTCTTTTGCATTACCAATAACCGGTATTTATTTATTTGTAAATTATTATTGGAAATAAAACTTAATAATCTAAAGCTCTCCCAACTCAACTAAAAATTTTTCGATCTTTACTTTTGCATCTTTTGCCGAGCAATTGTAGTTGTTGAACAAAACGGAAAAGGCAAGGTCCTTACCGGATTTGGACTTAACAAAACCGCAGTAACCTCTGGCGCGATTAATATAACCGGTCTTTGCCCGCATATTATTCTCTATCAATTTTCCTTTACCAATGTTACTCATGCTGCCGCTTTTTCCGGCAATGGGCAAGGAGGTGTTAAAAATCTTGTACAATGAACTGTCGTTGTAAATTTTATTTAAAAGACTTGCCTGGAAATTTGTGGTTACAGTATTCGCTCTGCTTAAACCACTGCCGTCTACCATAAATAATTCGCTAACATCAAGCCCTTTTTTTTGCCAGTAATTTTTTACTGCATCAATTCCAAGATACATACTGCCTTTGCCAACACTTCTTAAAATAGTTTCGCAATAATGGTTGTTGCTTTTAAGATTAGTGTAAAAAATAATTCTTTCAAGTGATGGAGAAAAATGGGTGTATAAAAGTTGTTTTGTGACTGTGCTATCCGGGCGCTTATAATTTGATTCGACCAGTTTAGGATTGTATTTAATACCAACTTTTGACAATGAGTTCGAAAATTTTTCGGCGCATAATAAAGCGGGATCAGGCAAAGCAGCTTCTACTTCAAAATTTGTTTTATTTGGGGGAATTTTGCCGGCTACTTCTTTTGTATAACTAAATGGATCACCATAAACAAATGCATCATCTTCAGTGCCTTTTGAAATCACATTTGAGTTAATGCAAATAGTATTGTTACAATACGCGGGGATTGTTTTTTCCACGGTGGCTTTACTACCGACTTCTTTACTTGTATAAATAATTTTAAATTTATTATCGTTGTATGAAAGTCCGCAAGGCGCTACACCAAAATAATTATTAATATCAGCCCAGATCCAGTTACCGGGAATTGTTCTGTCAAAAAAACTAGCATCGCCAATTATTTTGCCTTTTATTTCTTTTACCCCTTTATCTTTAAGTGCCTGAGCCCATTTATCGGTTACCTGGTTAGTATCTTTTTCTTTTACAAAATTTTCTGATTGCAGCGTAGGGTCGCCACTACCATAAATAATAATATCACCTGTAACAATACCCGTTTCTTTTGTAAAAGTGCCGGTATGATATATTCTTGTTGAATATCTGTATCCCGGCCCCAGTGTGCCTAAGGCGGCAGAAGTGGTAATTACTTTTTGTGTGCTTGCAGGTATAACTGATTGATGCGAATTTAATTCAGAAATAACTTCGCCGGTTTTAGTATCTATTACACAAAAACTTAAAGTAGCGCTTTTAAGATCTTTATCAGTTTTCCAATCTTCAACAATACTGCTTATTTGAGCATTAATACATAATGGCATCAAACAAATTAAAATTAATTTATAGTAACGCTCTACCAAATCTCTACACGATTATTTTCGGGAGTGAACATTTTATCACCTTCTTTTACGCCAAATGCCTGATAAAATTCATTTAAATTACTTAAAGGTGCGAAGGCCCTATAATATCCCGGCGAATGATAATCAACAGTTAATAATCTTTTTAATTCTGCATCCCGGCAAATACCTTTCCAGCCTTGGGCCCAGGCAATAAAAAACCGTTGCTCGCCGGTATAACCGCCAATTTTTTTAGAAGGCTGTCCTTTTAAAGATTTTTTGTAGGCATAATAAGCCATGGTTAAACCACCTAGATCTGCAATGTTCTCTCCTTGTGTCATGCTACCATTTACGTGCATAGTATCAATAGCTACATAACCGTTAAATTGATTTACGATACGTGTGGTTTTTGTTTTAAAATTATCGTAATCCTGTTTTGTCCACCACATTTTCATATTTCCGTCAGCGTCAAATTGTGCCCCAGAGTCATCAAAGCCGTGTGTTAATTCGTGACCGATAATAGCACCCATTGTTCCATAGTTTGCTGCATCATCTGCATCTGCATCAAAGAAGGGTGGTTGCATTATCGCCGCAGGAAAAGTTATTTCGTTGGTGGTTGGATCATAATACGCATTTACAGTTACAGCGGTCATCTGCCATTTGGTTCTGTCGGCCGGTTTGTTTATATCAGCAAGATTTTCACTTATTGCATTTTTCATACCCCGGGTATAATTGGCCCAATAATTATCGGTCATAACCGTAAATTTAGAATAGTCTTTCCATTTTTCCGGATAACCCACTTTTCTAATTAAAAGATCTAATTTTCTGTGCGCTTGCTTTTTAGTTTGTGCATCCATCCATGTCCGCGAATCAATGCGCTCGCGATAAGCCAGGACTAAGTTGTCAATCAAAGAATTTACTTTTGCTTTTGCTTTTGGGGTAAAATGTTTTTTCACGAATTCCTCAGATACAATATCACCCATTATTTTATCCATATTAGACTGAACACGTTCCCAACGCGGTTTCATTTTTTTTGCACCACTTAACACTTTACCTTTGAATGCAAAATTGATTGCTTCAAATTTATCGGATAAGAAAGGGGCGGCTTCCATTAATAATTGTGCTTTTGAATAGGCCTTTAAATTTTCGATCGGTGTAGAATTTAATAAAGAACTTAGTTGTTTAAAATATTCTACAGTTGCAACAATAAGTGTATCGGGCTGTTTTACATTCTTTTGTTTAAAATAAATGCCCCAATCAATTGCAGGTGTAAGTTCTTTTAAAGTAACGGGCATATAAAGATTATAAAGTTTTTCAGGATTTCTCATTTCAACGCGGGTAAATGCTTTATCAGCCATTTGTTTTTCTAATTCAAAAACAAGTTTTGCATCAACATCGCTTTGATCTTTATTTAAACCTGTTAAAGCAAATAAACCCGAAAGATATTTAAGATATTCTGTTCTAATAGTTTCAAATTGCGGTTTATAATAATAATCTCTTTCACCCAAGCCTAATCCACCCTGTGATACGCCAAACAAATTCTTTTTACTATTTTTTGGATCTATTGAAACTCCTCCAACAAAAAAAAGAGTAACGCCGTCGAAGTCAAAATTAGATTTTAAACCGATCAGCTCATTTAAATTTTTAACGTTATCAATCTGTATTAACTGCTCTTTGATCGGCTCAAAACCAAGTTTATCGGCTTTAGAAGAGTCCATAGCAGTATTATAAAAATCTCTTAATTTTTGAGGATTGGAATTTGGAGCAGCAGCTTTATTTTTAGAAGCATTCTCTAAGATAATTTTTATGTTTTTTAAGTTATTGTTGTTTATTTCGTTGAAACTGCCATAGCGCGAATCGCTTTCAGGAAGAACAAATGTTTTTTGCCATTTACCATTGCAAAACGAATAAAAATCGTTGCGCGGGTTGGCACTTGAATCAATATACGAAAAATTAATGCCGGCTTTCTGCGAAAAAAAGTTAAGAGACAGAATGGATAAAAAAGATAATAAGATTTTTTTCATTTCAATAAATTAGTTGAATTTTAGATACGAATATAGCTATTTTAGTTCAACAATTGCCAGGTCATCAATATAAACCAATAAACTTTTTACATTGCTGTAGCCCATATTCAGCATGGCTTCCTGATATTTTGTTAATTGTTTAAAATATTTTTTATTATTTTCTTTACCTGTTTTATAATCTATTATTGTAGCTAAATTTTCTTCTATGACGATACGGTCGGGCCTAAAAACTTCACCGCTAAAAGTGGCAATTTCGGTTTCAATTTTATAGTTCTTGCCTGTTAAAAAATAATTTTTTAAACTAGGATGCTCAACGAGGTTTTTTAGTTTTTCTTTTATAGATGGAACTTGAACCTGTGTAAGAATACCATCCAATAACGCGAGATTTATTGCCTCATCCACATCGTTATTATTTTTGATCTTTGATAAGATCCAATGCACAATGATGCCCATTTCTTTGGCTTCAAGAGAATCTTCCGAGTTCATTAAATGCGCTGCTTTTATTTGCACCACATTCGCTGCGGTATCAAATTTCAGTGGCTCTAAATTAAAATAGTCAAAACTTTCTTTGGTATCATGAAGTTGTTTTTCATTTGCTTCTCCTATCTCAAAAAAGTTTGCGGCCTTTGGCTTAAAGTTCACCGTAATATAATTATCGATCCAATGACTAATAAGTGTTTTACTATTGTTAGAGTATGCCGAAATAATATGCAACCTTTCTGATGCGCGTGTAAAAGCAACATATAACAAATTTAAATTTTCAAGGATCTGTTCCTGTTCTTCGGCTGTAAATTCTTTTTCAAGGCCGGCATTTTTCACTTTAGAGCTAAGGGTGATTGCAGCAACAGGTAATTTTACTTTGCTGTTGGTTAGTGTTACCCAATTATCATTGGCACGGTAATAGTTGCTATTACAAAAAGGGACAATTACTACCGGGAACTCAAGCCCTTTACTGGCATGAATGGTCATTATTTTTACAGCATTTGTATTGGCAGGAATTATAAGAGAAGCTTTAAGGCTGCGGGTTTTCCACCAATCGCAAAAGGAAGCAATGTTCGAATTTTTTGTGATCAAATATTCGTTCACTTCATCCAGGAAAAAACGAATATACGGGTAACCATTTTTATTTAAAGAGAGTGCATTAATAATGATCAAACAATGATCGAAAAGATTATTTAATGAAAGGTCCTGGTTTGGTAAATGAATTTTAAGGGCTTTTAAAACCTCGAACAAAGAAATATGCTTTGCAAGTTTTTGTGCAGCAGAACTGAATTCTTTGCCTGAGATCTGTTGCGTTTGCTGTAAATAATTAACTACGGCAGTAGCGCTTACTTTATCCTGACTGTTGGAGAGGTAATTTAAATAACTTATTACCGTATTTATTTCTAAATTATTCTTTAGTAATAAAGAGTCTGATGAAACAATGGGGATCTGGTTCTCCATTAAAAAATTGGCGATGCTATTGCCATGCGTATTCTTGCGGACAATGATACAAATATCCTTGTATTCGAATTTAGAGTTTAATGCATTTTGGATCTGCGTTTTGATCACACTGAAATTAAGATCATTTAATTCTTCACGGTTTACTTTACCGGTATTTATGGTTACGAGCCCTTTGCCTGTGTGTTTTATTGCCTGTTGTTGATCTTTATATATTTTTTTATGATCATCGCTCAAGAGATCATTGCTTAGTTTATTAAATAAAGAATTATTAAACGTAATAATGGTATCTAAACTTCTGAAATTTGTATTTAATAGATTTTCTTTAAAATTTCGTTTAAGGTTGTTGCTTCTTTCATCTATCAAAAAATTATCTGTTACATTTTCAATTTCCGGAAGGTTAACAAACTGCTGTACATTAGCATTTCGCCAGCGATAAATGCTTTGCTTGCCATCGCCCACAATTAAATTGAACCAACCGTTGGATAACGAATTATCGATGAGCGGAAGAATGTTGTGCCACTGCAGGGTGCTTGTATCCTGAAACTCGTCCAGTAAATAATGATGGTACTTTTCGCCTAATCTTTCATAAATAAAAGGTGTTGGTTCGTTATTAATTAATTCGAATATGTTTTTATTGAACTCACTGATAAACACCAATCGCTCTTCCTGTTTTTTATCGTTGCTTATTTCTTCGATCTTTTTAAGAAGCAAGAGTGGATAGATCTGGGTACTTAATAATTTACATAAACTGTAGTAAACATGATTCTCTTTTATAAATTCAATTAAATTTTTTGCGATGAAAGTTAATTGCGGACTGATCTCTTCTACTTTATTTTTGTTGCCATCTTTAGCTGCCCATTGATCTTTCTCAATGGCATCAATAGTTCTGCCTTTAACGGTGCTCTCAATATCTACACCTTGATGGATGCATTTTTTAAAGAAGTTTTGCGGCCCACTACTTTTATACATAAAGTCGTTATCGCTTAAACCATTCTTAGAAATGAGATCGATGGCTTTTTGTCCTTCTGTTTTTAAATGCGTGTTGTAATAACTTATATATGCAAACAATTCTTTTCTTATCTCTTCAAGTTCTTGTGGTGTTAAATGTTTTAGTTTTTGCAAATAATCATCCGAATTCTCTTTTTGCAATAGCTTTGCAAATTCTTTAATTGCTTTTTCCGGATCCCAACTGGCGTTTTCTTCAGCCTTATTTAAAACAAATTCTTTTAATAATTTGCTGACGTATTCATCTTCGCCAATTTGATTAAAGAGTGTTGAAATTACTTTATCGTAAAAACCCTCCACATCCATTTCCAAATTAAAATTTACCGGAAGTTTAAGGTCGTGAGCAAAGGTCTTTACAATTTTATGGGTAAAGCTATCTATGGTTCCAATCGAAAAATCCGAGTAATGGTGAAGGATCTGGCTTAGAACGATGGTTGATCTTTGTTTTAGTTCTGCAGGTTTAATTGCTAATTCAGTACATAATAATTCGCCTACAAAAGGCAAGCTGGCATTATTTGCAATTTGATCAAGCGCATCCAATATTCGCTGCTTCATTTCAGCGGCAGCTTTATTTGTGAAAGTTACAGCCAGGATACGTTTGTAATTACTATTTAATTTTTTTGGATCTGAAAGAGATAAACGTAAATATTCTTTTACAAGTGTAAATGTTTTTCCACTTCCGGCACTAGATCTGTAAATAACAAAATTCTCCAAACTATTTCTTCTTAATATTAAAGGTAGCAAATGATAGTCAAAAAAAAAGGCTACAAATTACTGTAGCCTTTAATATATTTTTGTTATGATTATTCATCATCATCTTCACCATCAGGATCTTTTTTACCGCCGTTTGTGTTGTTACCCTTAACAGGTGTTTTAGGGGCGTTTGGATCAACAAAATCCCAATTTAAGATACGGAATGCAGTACGACGGTTTAAAGCGTGTAATGCTTCTTTTTCTTGTTTTGTTTTTGCTTTCGCAATAACATCATCAGTAATTAATAATTGAGTTGCGCCATATCCTTTTGCTTGTAAACGGGCAGGGTTGATGCCTTTTTCCTTTACTAAATAATTAACACAAGATTGAGCACGTGCAGTAGATAAAGTCATATTAGAAACAGCTTTACCACGGCTATCAGTATGAGAGTTTAACTCTACTACAATTGAAGGGTTATCAGCTAAAGTTTGGTATAAGAACTGTAATGAATCTTTTGATTGAGGTAAAAGATCAGCTTTACCTAATTCATAAAGAATTTGCGGCATACGGATAAATGGTACAACCGGCGCTAATTCAAAATCTGCAATAAAATCTTTTGATTTATCTAAACCAACGGTTGTAACCACACGTTGATCTTTAGAAGCTAAATAACCTTTTGTAAATGTTGGTGATTTAGTTGTTTTATCCGTTGTAGTTGAAAGTGTGTAAGTAGTTTTTTCTTTTAATTTAAAAGTATAATTACCGTCTTTTGGTGTAGTGAATTCATTAATTGTTCCATCACTTCCAACGATTTTAACTTTTACTAATTCAACAGCTTCGCCTCTTCCTGCACCGGTTCTGTCATCACCTTTGCTCATTGCCATACCTTTAATGTTATAGTTCAATGGCGGTAAGTTAAAGCTCCAGATATCATCACTTCCTTTTCCGCCTTCACGGTTAGAAGTTAAATAACCACGTTGTTTCTTGCCTTCAAAAATAATTCCGAAATCATCAAATGAAGAGTTGATAGGGTATTTAAGATTTTCTACTGCCTTTGTAAATTTGCCATCAGCACCGGCTTCTGCAACAAAAATATCTAAACCACCCATACCAGGATGGTAGTTAGAAGAGAAATATAATTTTTTACCGTCATCAGAAATTGTAGGATACATTTCATCTCCTTCTGTATTAACTGCAGGACCTGCATTTGTAGGTTGTCCCCACACGTTTGCTTTCGCATCGTAAGTACATCTCCAAATATCTAATCCACCATAACCGCCACTCATACGTGATGTAAAGTATAAGAACTTACCATCAGAAGATAATGTTGGGTGGCCAAATTGTATTGTATCATTATTAAACGGCAAACGGGTTGCAACACCCCAGGTGCTACCTTGTTTTTTTGCCATGTATAAACCGCATTTTACTTGTTTGTTTTTTTCTTCCGGACAACGCGTAAAGAAGATCATATCACCTTTTTTACTTACCCAACCTTGTCCTTCGTTAAAAGGAGAAGAAATGGAAGGAGGTAATAAAACAGGGGTAGACCATTTACCGTTCTTATCTAATTTTGTTTCGTAAAGATCAGAGTGGTTTGAACCTAAGTTAACTTCTTGTGAACCTAAAGCTCCTTCTCTACGAGAAGTGATCACTAAAGTTTGGTATTTTTTATCGCTAAAGCTTGGTGAATAATCACTTTCTTTAGAATTCATAAGTGACATATTCTCAATTTTGTAACGTTGAGGAGCATCCTTCCATTGTTGTGCTAATTCGCAAGATTTTACACCTAAGTCAGCTTTTTTAGCGTTTCCGCCTTTGGCTTTGTAATTGTTATATTCAACAATTGCCTCAGGGTATTTCATTTGGCTTTTTAAAACTTCTGCTAAATGCAAATAAACTGTTGGATCGTCATAATTAGACGCGATTGCTTTTTGGTAAAAAGTCTCAGCCCCTTTGTAGTCGTTGATTTCCTGAGCAGCATAACCTGATTTGAACATTATCATTGGCTTTTTATCCT
Source organism: Bacteroidota bacterium (assembly GCA_013697245.1). Lineage (GTDB taxonomy): Bacteria > Bacteroidota > Bacteroidia > B-17B0 > Aurantibacillaceae > Aurantibacillus. Next base: position 22,018 of record JACCXH010000062.1, on the reverse strand, counting down.
TTGGTGCGCCTGCATATGCCTGTTTGTACATATTTATGGCGTTATAATACTGACGAGCTTCAAAAGCTGCATCTGCCTTTTTAAGCAATTTTTGCGAGAATCCGTTTGCAACAAAAATAACCAGAGCTGCTGCGGTTAAAGTAAACTTAGTAATGTTTTTCATACTTTAATTATGAGTTTATAGGCTGCTAATATAATAAATATTATACAAATCGTTAAAAAAATTTAATTTTTTTGGTGATAAAGTTCAAATTTGAGCATTTAATGTAATAGATTTACCCATTAATCATTCGTTAAACAAGTTTCATCAATACACACAGTAATAACAAGCATTTGGCGGGCATTTACTTACATATTCCTTATTGCAAGCAGGCTTGCAGCTATTGCGATTTTCACTTCAGCACCAATTTAAAAGATAAAAAAAGTCTTGTAAATGCGATCGTTCAAGAAATCAAATCACGTCGTAACTATTTAAAAAACAATAAGTTAGAAAGTATATATTTTGGTGGAGGAACTCCAAGCTTACTTAGTAAAGCGGACTTTGAAGCCATTTTTGAGGCTTTGCAAAGCCACTTTTTATTTGACGCATCTGCCGAGATCACTATTGAAGCCAACCCGGATGATATTTCTCAGGAAAATCTGCAAATATGGAAAACGTTAGGGATCAACAGATTAAGTATTGGATTGCAGAGTTTTAACGATGAAGAACTAAATTGGATGAACCGGGCCCATAATGCAAAACAATCTATTACATCTGTTCTTCTAGCTCAAGAAAATGGATTTGAAAATATTACCATCGATCTTATTTACGGCAGTAAATTTCAGGATCTTAAAACCTGGGAAAGCACCCTGCTGCAAGCCGTTAGTTTAAAGACCCAACATATTTCTTCTTATAACCTTACAATAGAGAATAAAACTGTTTTAGGAATTCAAAATGTAAAAGGAAAAGAGCCCTCTATAAATGATGAACTAAGCAGCAAACAATTTTTATTGATGTCGGATATTTTAATACAGAATAATTTTATTCATTACGAGATCTCTAATTTTGGTAAGCCAGGTTTTTTCGCAAAACACAATAGTAATTATTGGTTACAAAAAGAATATTTGGGTGTGGGGCCATCAGCGCATTCATTTAATGGTAAATCGCGCCAATGGAATGTGAAGAATAATAATTTATACACTAAGGCAATTGAACAAAACACAACTTATTTCGAGATGGAAGAGTTATCGGTTAAAGATCGTTACAACGAGTATATTCTAACGCGTTTGCGCACAATTTGGGGTTGCGATGCAGAAGAAATAAAACAACTTTTTGGAGAAGAAATGCACGCACATTTTTTAAAAATGATAGATCAAAAACAAATCGATTTTGATAAGAATAATAATGTTTACACGTTAACAAACAACGCCCGACTATATGCAGATGGTATTGCTTCTAATCTTTTTATTTCGTAAAAATAAGCCACAGGTTGCACAAATTACAGGGATTTTTTTTGCGGCTGAGTATTGTAAATAAAAATTTAATCTATGCAATCAGCGATCCAAATAGCTATTGGGACTGCAGCAAAAAGTTACTGAGGTTTATCTTTATAAAAATTCTCTATCAGGCCAACACTTGCATCAATGCTATTCACTAACCAGTCAAAATAAATATCAATTTTTTCGTCTTCGGTTAAAAGATAATTTGGAACACTTTCTCTAATACGCGTTGTTAATTCATACAAACACAAAGCCGCACAAACACTTACATTAAAACTTTCGGTAAAACCATACATGGGTATTTTTACAAACTCATCTGCGTGTTCAAAAACGGTTTGTGTAATACCTTCTATCTCTGTTCCAAAAACAAGGGCCAGTTTTTTATCTACAGGTAATTTATCAATGGTGCAATCGTCTTTATGAGGCGTGGTAGCAACTATGCGATAACCTTTACTTTTTAATTCTTTAATGGCATCTAGTGTGTTGTTCTCGGTTCCTTTATGCTTGTGTATATTTAACCATTTGCTGCTGCCCATGTCTACATCGGCGCTTATCTTAATGCTATTTCTTCCTTCAATGTAATGTATGTTCTGTATGCCAAAACAATCGCAGGTTCTTAAAATGGCGCTGGCATTATGACCTTGGTATACATCCTCTAAAACAATACGTAAATGATCGGTACGTTGGGCAAGCACTTCATCAAATCGTTTTTTGCGACCATCAGAAATAAACCCGGTTAAATAATTTATTAATTCTATTTTTTGTGTTTGCTCCATTAATTCCAACTGCAAAGAAAAAATAAATTCTTTAATTAAAATACAATTCTTTATCTTTGCCCCGCAATTGGTTCTTTTTTAAACAAAAGATTAATAGGGAATAGCGTGCAAATCGCTAATAGTACCCGCTGCTGTGAGTCCTTTTAGAAACTTAAAACATTCTAGGCCACTATTCCGATAGCTATCGGGACGGGAAGGCGTTTTAAAGTAAGGATAAGTCAGAAGACCTGCCAACTGTACAATGTTTAAAGCTTTCGGGATGTGAAGCTAAGAACGCACAAAAAGGTATCAAAACATTGATCTTAAAAATAAATAAGCGTTTTGCTTGTGATTTTAATTTTATTATTAAAGCACTTGTTTTTACATGTATTTTAACTGGCCATATTTCGTTTGCGCAGGATACAGTTTCTTTGAAAGGTGTTGAAGTGATTGCTAAAAAAATGGAGCTTTCGCAAATTGGAAAGAAAATTGAAAAAATAGATTCAACCATCAAACAACAATTTAAATTAAATTCAATTGCCGATCTTTTGAGTTTAAATACACCTGTGTTTATAAAAAATTACGGACCCGGAGCGCTTGCCACAACTGCTTTTAGAGGCGGTAACGCTTCGCAAACAGCTCTTTTGTGGAATGGTTTTAATATTCAAAATGCCATGCTTGGCCAATCAGATCTTTCGTTAATGCCTTCTTTTTTGTTTGATAATGTTGAGGTGGAATATGGCGGCTCATCTTCTTTATGGGGTAGTGGTGCAGTAGGTGGCAGTATTCATCTTAAAAATAATTCTTTATTTAACCAAGGCTTAAAAACTGCTGCTAATTTTGGTGCCGGAAGTTTTGGTTTAAAAAATGTTTCGAGCAGTATTTTATATAGTAAACGCCACTTTATTTCTTCTTCAAAGATCTACAACAGCCGATCGGATAATAATTTTAATTACAGAGATACAACAGATAAAGAGCAACCCATTAAACAACAAAAAAATGCCGGTTACAATTTTCTTGGCTTAATGCAGGAACTAAAATTCTTAATTAATTCAAAACAAATAGTATCTGTTAATGCATGGATAAATACCAATAGTAGACGCTTGCCGTCTTCCGATCCTAAAGCAGAAAGCAAGATATACCAACGCGATGATGCAACAAGGATAACAGCCACTTGGAGTTTTATAAATTCAAATTTCAGATCCGGAATAAGAGCAGGTTTTTTTGAAGATAAAATTAATTATACAGATAGCTTAGCCTCTCTTTTTTCTAAAAGCAGATCGCAAACTATAATTGCAGAGAACGAAAATTATTTAACATGGCATAAACATCATCAATTAAATTTCGGAATGAATTTCACGTCAAGTTCGGCCACTACAAATAACTACAGCGCTACAAAAACTTTAAGCAGGGCTTCGGTGCTTGTGGGAAACAAATTTTCTTTTTTAAATGATAAGTGGTTGACATACATTTCGGCTAGAGCAGAATATTTTAGCGTGGGCACATTACCTGTAACCGCAAACATTTCTACAGAATACAATCTTACAAAACATTTTACGCTTATGGCAAGTGCTGCAAGAGTTTACAGGCAACCCACCTTAAACGAATTATACTGGTTGCCCGGCGGAAATATAAACTTAAAGCCGGAGCAGGGTTATACCTGCGAAGGAACAATAAATTATAAAGCGCAAATAACAAATAATATGTCTTTGTTTGTTTCAGGAGCCGCTTTTAGTCGCAAGATAGATAATTGGATATTGTGGATCCCCGGTGCAAATGGAAACCCAACGCCAATAAATCTGCAACAGGTTTGGAGCAGGGGAACCGAAACTGTTTGGCGAATTCATTATTCAAAAGATAAATTCACTTACAAAGTAAATGTGATAACGGGGTATGTTCTTTCAACAATTGAAGCTAACTCACAAGAAAATAATAATACTGTTCACAAACAATTAATTTATACACCGCGCTACACTGTTAATGCAAATATTTTGATAGGCTACGATAAAGCGGCTTTGGTCTTTTATAACCAATACGTAGGTTATCGTTTTACAACAAGCGATAATACACAATGGTTAAACCCCTATCAGGTCTCGTCATTACGTTTAAATTATTCGATAGCTACTAAACTAATTGATTTTATTGTTTTTGCTGCCTGCAATAATTTGGGAAACAAAAATTACACCATTCTTTCCGGCAGACCAATGCCTTTAAGAAATTATGAGTTCGGAATTACAATTCAAACAAAAAATAAATAAATAAAACAAAAAATGAAAAAAACAATTACAATGATCGCCTTAGCTTTAGGCCTTTTTACAACAAAAGCACAAACAGTTGTAGCCGATTTTGAAAGCTATACGCTTGCTCCGGGGTCGGCATACACCAATACAACCAGCACCCCTTTTCAAACAGGTGGTGCTTCTTTCCAATATCATTGGGATACCGGCTTTAGTTATTGGAGCGGTGGATTTGCGTACACAAATAAATATGACTCGGCAACAAACTCGCCATTAACCAACTTATACGGTGTAAAACCTTTAAAGGGTTATAACAATTCAAACCTATTTGTTGTTGGGCAAGATCAGGGAGTAATTAATTTAAGTGCGCCATCTAATACGGTTGGGGGCTTTTATATAACTAACACCACTTATGCATATAAAGTAATAAAAAATGGTAACTCGTTCTCAAGAAAATTCGGAGACACAACCGGAACAGGCTCTGGCACAACTATTGCACAAGGCTCATATCCTGATTTTTTTAAAGTAACAGTTAAAGGTTATAAAGCCGGTGTTATGTTGGCAGATAGCGTTCCTTTTTATTTAGCGGATTATAGATTTGCAAATAATGCATTGGATTACGTAGTGAACACCTGGCAATGGGTTAATACGGCTACTTTAGGAAATGTGGATAGCCTTAAATTTTTTATGTACACCAGCGATAATGGTTCTTTCGGGCCCAACACCCCATTGTTCTTTGGGATGGATAATTTTACAACGACACAGTCAAGTGTTGGTTTGGTTGAACATATAAATACTTTAACTGTTGGTGTTTTTCCTAATCCGTTTAATTCGGTTTTTACAATACAAGTGGATCCAAAATTTGAAACCATTGCAACAATTTCGGAAGTAACAGGTAAGATCATTTACTCTCAACAATTAACCCAAATGCAAACGACTTTAGATGTAAATGCATTAACAAACGGGGTATATTTTTTAGAAGTAAGTTCAGGAAACCAAAGATCAGTTAAAAAATTAATAAAAAATTAAGATACTTTTGAAGGCGCATAAATAATTGTGCGCCTTCTTTTTTCAACATGAAATATTTTTTATACATATTCTTTTTTTTACTTGTAATGAGTTCTTGCGTTAAAGATAAACCGCAAGATATAGCGCAACCACACGTACAATTAACCAATGCAAAAAAAATATATGTTATTAATGAAGGTGTTTTCCCAAGCGGCAATGCCGAAATTTCTTTATACGATACCGGTAATAATGCCGTGATTGAAAAATTTTATCTTACACAAAATAATGCGGCGCTTGGTGATGTCGCGCAAAGCCTTAATTTTTTTAATGGTCGTTTTTATATTGTTGTAAATAATTCACACAAAATTGTAGTATGCGATCAGCAATTCAAAAAAATTGCGAGGATAGACTCTTTACTATCACCGCGTTATGTATTGCCTGTTACGAATCAAAAAGCCTATGTAAGTGATCTTCATGCCAATGCGATCAACGTTATTAGTTTAAATTCAAACACCAAGATCTCTTCTATCCCTTGTCCGGGCTGGACAGAGGAAATGACTCTTATTTACAATAAAGTCTTTGTAACCAATATAAAAAGAAATTATACTTATGTGATCAATACCATTAATGATCTTAAAACAGACAGTATTTTTGTTGGGCCAAATGCCGGAAGTATTGTCATTGATAAGAATGACAAGATTTGGGTGTTGAGTGGTGGCGATCAAACAAATTCTGTTTTAGGTAAATTATCAAAAATAGATCCAATCACTAATCAAGTAGAAATTTCGTATTCGTTTGCAGCCGGCAACTCTCCTTATTGTTTACGCCTAAACAAAACAAAAGATACTTTGTATTTTTTAAATGGCGGAATTTATAGAATGGCAATTTCTGATGCCGCTTTACCTTCAGCCGAATTTATTTCAAAAGGAACTAAGAATTTTTACGGGCTAGGCGTTAATCCCAATGACCATAGCATCTACGCTTCAGACGCGCTTGATTTTAATTCACGCTCCAGGATCTATATCTACCATGCAGATGGTAGCCCAAAAAATAATTTCCAGGCCGGAATAAACGCAAACGGTTTTTATTTTGAATAAAAAGTCACATCTTTGGCATATTGTCTGATGCCATTAATATAATTTCTTTCGACGTTCCTTTTCCTGCAAATTACGGTGGGGTAATTGATGTATATTATAAATTGGTGTGGTTAAAAAAGGCTGGGATAAAAATTCACCTACATTGTTTTACTTACGGTCGTGCGGCAGCAAAGGAGCTAGAGGCATTATGCGAAAAAGTTTATTATTATCCACGCAAAACCGGAATTTCCTCTTTTCTTTCTTCTTTACCGTATAATGTTAAGTCCAGACAGTCGGCAGAGTTAGAGAAAAATTTATTATCAAATGATTTTCCAATTTTGTTCGAAGTATTGCATACTTGTTATTTATTGAACGACGAACGATTTAAAGAAAGAAAAAAAATATACCGGCATAGTAATATTGAGCATGAGTATTATTTGGAATTATCAAAGTCGGAAAGGAATATTTTTAAGAAATTCTATCTAAAAACAGAAACTAATAAATTAAAAAATTTTGAAAAGATCATCCACTTTGCAGATGTTATTTTAGCGGTGAATGAAAATGACGCAAACTATTTTGAACAAAAATATCCCAAAGTAAAAACCTTTTATCTACCAAGCTTTCATCCAAACGAAACAGTAAATTTAAAAAGCGGCAGGGGCGACTATATTTTGTATCATGGCAATCTAAGTATTTCCGAAAATTATGAAGCCACACATTGGTTAATTGAAAATGTATTTTCTAAAATTAAATTCCCGGTTATAATAGCGGGATTAAAGCCGCCTTCTTTTTTGGTGGAGAAAATAAAAAAGTATTCAAATATTAAATTAGTTGATAGTCCGGCAGAGCATGAGATGGAACAACTTATTCAGGAAGCGCAAATTCATGTGCTATATACAGCGCAGCCAACAGGTTTAAAATTAAAATTGATCAACGTTCTCTTTAAAGGACGGTTTATTATTTGTAATAGCAATATGATTGCGGGTACCGGTTTAAAAGCGAATAGTGGTTTTAGCATTACAAATACTGCCAATGATTTTATTCAACAGATCAATTCTATTTTTGAAAAAGAATTTTCTTTGCAAAATAAACAGGAAAGAGAAGAACAAACTTTAAATTTTGATAATGCTGAGAATTGTAAAAAGTTGATAAGTGCAATTAATTTTTAAGCTCATTTAAATTCCTGTCAATATATTTTTCAGAAGGCAAAAGTGCTGTTTGTATCCGTTTCGCATAATGAATACTATCTAAAATTTCTTTTTGTTTTTCTTCAATAGTTTCTTTTTGTTTTAATATGGCAATATTTATTTTCTTTTTTTTGTAAGAAATTTTTATACGCAAATAAAGAAAAACAAATTACTAAAAACAATATCCCACATACACTCCAAATGATCACTTTTTGTTTTTTGCTTTCGGCAATTGTTAAAGCTTCTTTTTTTTCCCGCTCTAATTTTGCAGCCGCTTCTTTTTTATCAAATTCGTAATTCATTTCAAGGCGAGTTGTTTTTTTTGTGTTCTCCTCGTTAAAAATGCTATCACGAAATATAATGAAGCTTTTATAATGCTCTAATGCCAATTTGGGGTTTTTTTTAATATAGATCTCGCTTAAATTTCTATGAATCTCCATTTCATTATTTATAAACCCTGCTTTTTTAGCGAATGTAAGCGCATCTATAAATGTTTGTTCCCCCTCTTTAAATTTTCCAAGTTTAATAAGCGCGCTAGCGATATTCATTTTAGCAACTACCATCATTTTTTCATTATGGAGTTCCTTCGACATTTCAAAATACATTCTTGAATGCTCAACTGCCTTAGTAAAATAAATGTTATATAAGGAAGCGGATTTTCCAGATATCATTAAAGAATCGCCAATTAAATAATAAACAATAGCAATATTGCCTAATATTTGAGCAATGCCGGTTTTATCTCCGATTTTTTCATGAAGTTTATAGGATTCGTTATAATAGATCAAAGCAGTATCATAATTACCTCTGGTTTTAAAAACATTTCCAATATTAACCAGGTTTAAACCAATACCTTTTGTTTCGTTTAACTCTTTATTGATCTTTAAAGCCCTTAGAAAATAATTATAGGCTTCAGTAACATTTTTTGTCTCTTTATAAATTATTCCAATATTGCCAAGCTTTGTAGCTAGTGAAGCTTTATTGCCAATCTCCTCATCAATTTTTATGCCTTCAAGATTATATGAAAGCGCTTCCGTGTAATTTCCCTGGTCCATATTCAAATTAGCAAGCCCGCCAAGGCAGGAAGAAACAGCGGTTTTATTATTTATTTCACGGTTAAATTTTACGCCACGTAATAATATTATTTCCGAAGAATCATAATTTCCAATATACCTGTAAAATATTCCGATCTGTGCTAGTGAGACCCCAATACCTTTCTTCCATTGTAATTTTTTGGAAAGTGTGATAGCCTCGGAACTTAAAATTAGAGAAGTGTCAATTTTTTTATTTCTTAACCTCCAGGAAAGATTGTTTAGAATTTTTACTTTAGTTGTGTCCTCCTTGGCAGTTTTTAAAACAGCCTGTAATGAATCAATTATCCTATTCTGAGCAGACCCGCCTAAAAAAAGAAAGAGAAATAATATATTTAATATGCGTTTCAAAAAGTTTAGAAAAGTCTAAGATACGTTTTTTAGAGATATTAAAATTGCATTTATACCAGTACCAACGGTATTTTTATCTCGTGCCTTACACTTTCAATCGTGCTTCCCAATAAAATATCTTTTATAGTTCGGTGTCCATGCGTACCCATAATTATTATATCGCAATTATTTTTTTCGATCAATTTTGGGATCGCCAGCTTAGGAATTCCAAAGCCCAATTGTATCTCGGTGGTAATGCCTTGTTCCTGTAATTCGTGCTGATATTTTTTTAATTTTTGGTAATCCTCTTCACGCTCAAGGTCAAAAGAATCTTCGCCATACACCATGGCATTAGTACTTTCTAAAATATGTATGAGTATTAATGTAGAATTTTTATCACCAAGCTGTAACGCTTTATTAATGGCTTTGTTATCGCTTGGACTAAAATCAACAGTAACCGCAATACGTTTTATACTGGTTTGAAAATCCAGCTTTAACGGACTTAACTCTTCATGAAAACCATTGCGTTTATTTTCTTTTTCTTTGGTAATAAATGGCACAATGGTAATATAAATTAGCATTAAAAAACAAAAGATACAAAGCGGTACAATAGTAAAACTTATTAATATGGGAGAACTGCTTGTAAATAAAAGATCGGAAATTTCACTAAAAACAAGTTTAACGTTTAATGAAATAATAATAATTGCAGCAACCCATGATAATATTTTTTGCCACATAGGTATTACAAATTCACCCATTTTCTTTTTATCACTTACAAAATGAATAAGCGGGATCACCGCAAAACCTAATTGCAGACTTAAAATAACCTGGCTAAGAATTAATAGTTTACCGGTGGCACCATCACCTAAAATAAAGATCGTTAAAAATGCGGGCACTATGGCAATAAGGCGTGTTAATAATCTGCGTATCCATGGTTGTAAACGTAAGTTCAAATAACCTTCCATCACTACTTGTCCGGCTAAGGTGCCGGTTATTGTTGAGCTTTGGCCAGCCGCAATTAATGCAACTGCAAATAAGATAGGAGCGATGGTGCTGCCCAGCATGGGTGCTAATAATTGATGCGCATCCTGAATTTCTGTGACATCATTTTTTCCTTGTTTGTAAAAAGTGCTGGCTGCTAAAATTAAGATTGCTGCGTTTACAAACAGCGCTAAATTTAATGCAATAGCACTATCAATGGTATTAAAACGAATTGCTTTTTTTATGTCTTTGGGTGTGCGGTCAAACTTCCGTGTTTGAACCAATGAGCTGTGCAAATATAAATTATGCGGCATAACGGTGGCGCCAATTATACCAATGGCAATGTACAAGGCTTCATCGTTTTGAATGAAAGGAAATAACCCGCCGGCAATTTCAGAAACATCAGGTTTTGCAATTACCAGTTGAATAAAAAACGAAACACCGATTAAAATTACAAGACAAATAATAAAAGCTTCGAGTTTCCGAATTCCTCTATTCAATAAGAATAATAAAATAAAACTATCCAATACTGTAATACAAACACCTGTTAAAATGCTGATGTTTGGAAATAATAAATGTATCCCAATGGCCATGCCTATAACTTCTGCCAGGTCGCAGGCGGCAATGGCTATTTCGGCAAGTGCATATAAAAATAAATTAATAAAGCGCGGGTAAGTTTCGCGCGATGCCTGCGCAAGATCTTTACCACTAACTATTCCCAACCTTACGCAATGACTTTGTAATAATAAAGCAATAATATTGCTCATTACTAAAACCCACAATAAGCTATAACCAAATTTGCTGCCGCCTGCAATGTCTGTTGCCCAGTTACCCGGATCCATATAACCAACACTGATCATATAGGCAGGACCTAAAAACGCCAACAGCCTTTTTACACTTCCCCCGGTGTGTGTGTTTACACTTGAGTTTACCTCTTCCAGCGACTTGTTCATTTTTTAACTTCCACTAAAATGCTCGAAGCAACTTTATTGCTAAAGAACTGGCTATTATTTTTATTGATCTTAACTTTAAAAGAATTATCAAATTCATTTACCTCTTCTACTTTTATTACATCGCCAATTTTTAAACCGATAGACGTAAGGTGTTGAAGAAATGTTTTGGAGTGTTCGCAAACGCCAACAAATGTAAAATTGCCTTTTGCCTTATGTTGATTTAAAGGAAGGGCTTTTACAATGTTTAACAGGCCATTTGCATCGGGTATGGGATCTCCGTGCGGATCAAATTTTGGCTTGCCTAAAAATTTATCCAGCCGTTGAATGAGCTCATCGCTATTAATATGTTCTAATTGTTCGGCGATCTCATGCACCTCGTCCCATTTAAATTGTAATTTATCTACTAAAAACACTTCCCATAAACGGTGTTTACGAATTACTTTAATGGCAGTTTGCCTTCCTTTTTCAGTAAGCTTAACACCCTGGTAAGGTATGTAGTGAATTAATTTTTTCTCGGCCAAACGCTTAAGCATATCCGTAACAGTAGCTGCTTTATTATTAAGATGATCAGAGATCTGGTTGGTGCTTACCTCCGACTCTTCAAATAAATGGCTTAAAGTGTAAATGGCTTTAAGGTAATTCTCTTCTGTTAATGAAATTATCACGCACAAAAATAATAAATTTTAGGATGCTAAACAAATTTTTAGACTAGTCTAAATTATACCGTCAAGAATTTTTCTCTTCTAAAGAATTTGATCTCCCCCTTTTAGCGTGAATTTGCAGATTCAATTTATCGAAATTTTCACATAAAAAATTGAAAATCAATATTTTAACTAATTAAATTACTTTTTGAACGTTTGCATAAGACGCTTAAAATAGTAGCTTTGCTGCTAATAAATTATAATCATGAAAAAACTTAAGTTCATAGCACTGGCACTTTTAATAACGTCAGTTTCCTTAGCTCAAAAAAAAGAAACTCCAAAAAAGGACGATGAAAAAAAACAACCAGAAAAAGCCCCTTTGTTAAAATCGGAAACTTTTTCTGCTTTGTCTTTTAGAAATGTTGGTCCGGCAGTAACTTCCGGACGCGTTATAGATATTGCGGTTAATCCTAAAAATAAGAACGAGTGGTATATTGCAGCAGCAGCAGGCGGGGTTTTTAAAACTAAGAATGCCGGCGTCACTTTCGACCCTATTTTTGATGGGCAAAATGTTTATTCTATCGGCTGCGTGGCCATTGATAAGAACAATACAAACATTATTTGGATTGGTAGTGGCGAAAATAACAACCAGCGAGCCGTTGGTTATGGCGATGGTATTTATAAGAGTGAAGATGGCGGAAAATCTTTTAAAAATGTTGGCCTTACTAAGTCTGAGCATATCGGAAATTTTGCGATCGATCCTGAGAACTCAAATGTAGTATACGTTGCTGCTTATGGCCCTGTATGGAGCAGTGGTGGCGAAAGAGGAATTTATAAAACAATAGATGGCGGTAAAACCTGGAAACAGGTTTTGTTTGTAAGCGAGAATACCGGTTTTAACGAAGTTCACATTGATCCAAATCATTCTAATATTTTATATGCCTGTGCACACCAACGTCGTAGGCATGAATGGTCCTATATTAGCGGCGGACCGGAAAGCGCCATTTACAAAAGCACAGACGAAGGTGTTACCTGGAATAAATTAAGCAACGGTTTACCTAAAGATGATATGGGAAGAATTGCATTAGCAGTTTCACCAGTAAATACGGATGTAGTGTATGCTATGATAGAAGGACGTGATAATAAAGGTTTTTATAAAAGTACCGACAGAGGTGCAAGTTGGGAAAAACAAAGCTCTTACGCTACCGACGGAAATTATTACCAGGAACTTATTGCTGATCCAAAAAATAAAGATAAAGTATATGTCATGAATACATGGGCGCAGGTTACAACCGACGGTGGTAAAACATTTAAGGGCATGGGCGAAAAGCACAAGCATGTTGATAATCACGCGTTGTGGATCGATCCAAAAAACACAGAACATTTTTTAATGGGATGCGATGGTGGACTTTATGAAAGTTTTGATAATGCAACAAACTGGGATTATAAGGCTAATTTGCCTATCACTCAATTTTACAGGGTATGTGTAGATAATGCAAAACCATTTTATAATATTTACGCCGGCACACAGGATAATAATACTTTGGGCGGCCCTGCCAGAACAATTAGCGCGAGTGGCATCACAAATGCTGATTGGTTTGTAACGGTTGGTGGTGACGGTTTTCAAAGTAGGGTCGATCCAAAAGAACCAAATATAATTTATAGCGAATGGCAGTACGGAGGTTTAATTCGTTTTGATAAAAAAACAGGACAGCAGGTAGATATTAAACCCATCGAAAAAGAAGGCGAGCCCGCTTACCGTTTTAATTGGGATGCGCCGATTATCATTAGTAATTTTGACAACAAGCGAATTTATTTTGCTGCAAATAAAGTTTTTAGAAGCGATGAAAGAGGCAATACCTGGAAAGTGATCAGTCCCGACCTTTCAAGAGGTATAGACCGAAATAAATTAGCAATAATGGGCAAGGTGTGGAGCATGGATGCTATTGCTAAAAATGCTTCCACATCTATTTTTGGCAACATCACTGCTTTATCAGAATCACCAAAAAATGAAAACTTAATTTACGCCGGTACCGATGATGGATTGATACAGGTAACAAGTAATGGTGGGGCAAACTGGACGAAGATCGATAACGTTGCGGGCATTCCGCAAATTACAGCTAGTAACATAAAAATGCAACCACTGGTAAATTATTTATTGGCTTCGCAGCACAACGAAAATGTTGTATACGCGGTTTTTAATAATCACCGCCAGGGCGATTTTAAACCCTATTTAATTAAAAGTAGTGATAAAGGAAAAACGTGGACTAACATTAGCACCACACTTCCTGAAAAAGGCTCTGTATATAGTATTGCAGAAGATCATAAAAACCCCGATCTTATTTTTTGCGGCACCGAATTTGGCTTTTATTTTAGTTTGGATGCTGGTAAAAATTGGGTAGAGTTAAAATCAGGGTTGCCCGAGGCTATTTGCATAAAAGATATTACTATACAAAAGGAAGAGAACGATCTTATATTAGCATCTTTTGGAAGGGGAATTTTTGTTTTGGATGATTATACTTTATTGCAAAATATCAAGGCAGATGATCTTAATAAAACAGCAGTTATTTTTCCAATAAAAAATGGTTTGGTGTTTCATCCATCATCACCCTATGGTCATAAAGAAAAATCATTTCAGGGCGAATCATTTTATACTGCGCCAAATCCCGCAATTGGCGCAACCATATCTTATTATTTAAAAGATGATTTTAAAAGTATAAAAGATAAACGTCAAGAAAGTGAGAAAGAAAAAATAAAGAATAACAAGGACATTTATTATCCAAGCGCGGATAGTATACGCATAGAAGATACAGAAGAGGCAGCTTACGTTTTAGCAACAATTAGTGATGAACTTGGAAATGATGTTCGCAAAATAAACCTGCCCGCAAAAAAAGGTTTAGCGCGTTTTGTGTGGAATGGAAGATATGATGTTTCATCTCCAATAAATTTTAATGAGTTAGATGAATCAAATCCTTATTATTCAGCAGATGAAGGGCCGGTTGCCGTGCCCGGAAAATATTTTATTAAATTAGATATAGTGCACAATGGCACGGTTCAAAATTTGGTGGATAAAACAGCATTTACTATTTCAACTTTAGAAAATTCAACCTTACCATTACCGGACAGACAAAAATTAATGGAATACAATAAAGAGTTAAGTGAGTTTAGAAGGGTTGTTATGGGAACCTCTGATTATTTTGGCCTATTAAAAGAGAAGATCAAATACCTTAAAAAGGGAGCTGTTAACGGAAATGTAAATGGGGTAAGTCTTTTAGCCGATATTAATATATTTGAAATTAAGAAAAAACCAATTAATATTGCGTTGTATGGTGATGAAAGCCTTGCCAAACGTGAGTTTGAGACCCTGCCGGGATTTGTTGGCGCCCTTGAAGGCATAGTTAGTGGAAGTTGGGGTCAATCTATGGGTGCAACGCAAACTATGATAGACCGTTTTGCAAAGTTAAAAACCGAGTTTAAGCCAATTTACAGTTCTATTTTGGAATTAAAAGTTTTGGTAGAATCTATTGAGCAAAAGGCAGAAAACCTTAAAATACCCTCAACTTATGGAAGATTACCCGTTTTTGAGAAGTAAATTGGAACTATGTTAAAATGCTTTTGCGCTTTTTTAGCTTCAATTTGAAGGATTTATGAGATATTTTGGGCTAGGCTGCCAAATAAATTCATTAAACTTTGTCAAAAACGAATAAATCCCTATCTTTGCCATCCTTAAAAAAACGAAAAAATGCCAAAAATGAAAACTAATTCCAGCGCTAAAAAGCGTTTTAGCCTGACTGGAAGCGGTAAAATTAAAAGAAAGCATGCTTTCAAACGTCACATCTTAACTAAAAAAGAGAAAGACCGCAAACGCGGTTTAGCTAAGAGTGGCTTAGTAAGCAAGCCAGATACGAATAACGTGAAGTTCATGTTAAATATCTAAGCGAAAGTTCTTTAAAAATTATCGAGATCGGTTAATTAAAAAAATGTTTAACCCGGATTTTAGTCAAAAAGCCTCTTAAATGAGCACTAAAATCCAAAATCGTGATAAAGCAGATTAAAATTGCTTTACACATTTAAAAAAGTAAAAAAAATGCCAAGAAGTGTCAATCACGTAGCCAGTAGGGCTCGCAGAAAAAAAATCCTTAGTTTAACCAAAGGTTACTGGGGTGCAAGAGCAAATGTTTGGACAATAGCCAAGAACACGCTCGAAAAAGGTTTAACTTATGCTTACCGCGACAGGAAAAACAAAAAGCGTACTATGCGTGGTTTGTGGATCCAACGTATTAATGCAGGAGTTAGAGAACATGGAATGAGTTATTCTGAGTTTATGGGTAAATTAAATGCTAAAGGTTTACAATTAAACCGTAAGGTTTTAGCAGATCTTGCCATGAACCATCCTGAAGCTTTTACAGCGGTTATTAACCAGGTAAAATAAACACGTTTTTAAATATAATGCAAAAAAACGCCCCACATGGGGCGTTTTCTTTTATACGTCGAAATTGTTGGTATATTAGCGTAAATTAACGTTAATACCCAAACTAAATTGGTTTATTTGTGTTATATTTAATAATAGAATACGATTACAAAAAAATGAGAACAATGAAAGCAAAGATCAAAAAAGCGGCAGAGGTGAAAGGAAGCACGTACTTAGTAAAACTTCGTATAGATGCGAGGACAGTTATTACGGTGAGAACAAAAGAAAGTTTAAAGAACTGGAAGAGTAAATATCCAAACGCAGTAGAATTGTCATAATGTGAATGTAGGATCTTGAAAAAATTCTACATCCATTTCTTTTTCTTAAAATAGATTATTTGACCGACTATTATAGTCAACATTATTCCCCAAACTGTCCAATAACCATAAGGCGATTTCAACTCGGGCATAAACTCAAAGTTCATCCCATAAACCCCAACAATAAAAGTTACCGGAATAAAGATGCTGGACACAATTGTGAGCATTTTCATCACTTCATTCATTTTATTGGAGTTAGTGCTTAAATAAATGTCCATGATGCCGCTAAGCAAGTCTCTGTATGTTTCTACGGTATCAATAATACGGGTGCTATGATCTTGCAAGTCGCGAAAAAAGAGTTGTGTACTATCGGTTATAAATGCAGACTCGGAGCGCAATAAATTGCTAATAAGGTCTCGTAATGGCCAAACTTGTTTGCGAAGGTAAATTACTTCGCGTTTTAACCTGTATAATTCTATAAGCGATTCTCTTTTTGGTTCATTAATTATTTCTTCTTCTATCTTTTCAACTTTATCCCCTATTTTTTCGATTGAGTCAAAATAACAATCTACTACAGCATCCATTAAGGCATAAAATAAATAATCGGCCTTAAGTTTACGCACACGGCCCTTGCATTGCCTTAACCGGGTTCTTATAATATCAAATGCATCTCCTCCGTCAGGTTCTTGAAAAGAAATAACGGTGTTATCTAAAAGTATAAGAGAGAGTTGTTCGGCATGCACTTCTGTATCATACATGATCATTTTTAAGATACATAAAAGATAATGATCAAACTCTTCAAATTTCGGACGCTGATCTATATGCACAATGTCCTCTAAAGTTAAAGGATGTAGGTTGTAAAGCTTGCCTATTTTTTCAATTAACTCGATCTTATGCACGCCTTCTATATTTATCCATTTCACCATGTTATCCTTTACATGAGAAAGGCAGGCATCCAGATCATAAAAATCGTCTTCAAAATATTCTGTCTCGTTAAATTCAATTAACGTGATCTTTATTTTGGCATCTATTTCTTCGCCATTATAGAATAAGGTGCCAGGGGGCGCGCCAATGTTGTGATTTTTACTCATCGCTTTCTGTTTCTAAATTTTTATTCCCTTGTACAACAACAACAATCTCGCCTTTAATTGGTTTAGAAGAATAAAAAGCGATCAATTCTTTAATGGTTCCTCTTTTTGTTTCTTCAAATAATTTGGTGATCTCGCGCGATACGCTTGCTTTTCTTTCTTCGCCTAAATAGGTTTTAAATTCTTCCAATAATTTTAAAAGTCTAAATGGCGATTCATAAACTATAAATGTCTTTTCTTCCAGCGCCAATAATTTTAAACGTGTCTGTCTCCCTTTTTTTTGTGGAAGGAAACCGTAAAAACTAAATTCGTTGCAAGGCAGGCCGCTGTTAACAAGTGCGGGTACAAATGCGGTGGCGCCAGGTAAGCTTATTACGGTTAAATTATTGGCAATAGCTTCACGGATCAATAAAAATCCTGGATCTGAAATACCCGGGGTTCCGGCATCTGAAATTAACGCGATATTTTTTCCGGCATTTAAAGATGAAATAAGTTCTTCTAATATTTTGTGTTCGTTATGTTGATGGTAAGATTTAAGAGGCTTTTCTATTTGTAAATGTTTTAATAAAAAAGAAGAAGTGCGAGTATCTTCGGCTAAAATAAGATCCGCAGCTTTAAGCGTATTAATAGCACGCAAAGTAATATCCTCTAAATTGCCAATTGGTGTGGGTACTATAAATAATTGTCCGCTCATTTAACTTTGAAGTTAATTTTTTGAGCGCTGAGAAATAAATAGAAAATGAATAGTTATTGATAGGGGAATGTTAATCCTTATTTAAAGTTCTGCATATCGCACAGTTTTTTGTAGGTGCCGTTTAAGGCCAATAACTGCGCGTGGTTGCCACGTTCAATGATCTCGCCACGGTTCATTACAATGATCTCATCGGCATTGGCAATGGTAGATAAACGGTGGGCAATAACCACACTGGTGCGGTTCTTCATTAAATTTGTCAGGGCTTCCTGCACCAATTTTTCACTTTCGGTATCTAATGCAGAGGTGGCCTCATCTAAAATTAAAATAGCAGGGTTCTTTAAAATAGCACGGGCAATACTTAAACGCTGACGCTGCCCGCCGCTTAATTTACCGCCGCGATCGCCAATTATTGTATCGTAACCGTTTGGCAATTGAATAATAAATTCGTGGGCATTGGCAATTTTAGCTGCCTCCATCACATCATTATCACTTACATTCTGCATACCAAAAACAATGTTATTTTTAACGGTATCGTTAAACAAAATACTTTCTTGTGTTACAACGCCAATGTGTTTGCGAACACTTTCTGTTTTAAGATCTTTAATGTCAATGCCGTCAATTAATAAAGCACCTTTATCGCTTTCGTAAAAGCGCGGCAGCATGTCGGCCAGGGTTGTTTTTCCGCTTCCGCTTTGGCCTACAAGGGCAACGGTTTTTCCTTTTCCGATCTTTAAATTAATATCACGCAAAACATAACCATCATCGCCCTTGTGATAAGCAAAGCACAAATTTTTGTATTCTATTTCTTTTTTAAAATCAATAATTTCTTTTGCATTTGGTTTATCTACGATCAGGTTATCGGCCAATAATATTTTATCAATACGCTCTTCGCTGGCAACACCTTTTTGAATATTACTGTAAGAAGTAGTTAATTGTTTAATAGGTGGAATGAGTTGCGATGCCAAAATAAAATAGGTTAAAAATAAAGGACCGGTTAACTCGCCATCAAACACCATTTTGCCGCCAATAAATAAAATAAGCATTAAAATACCTGTAACAACCGTTTCGGTTAATGGAGAACTGAGATCTGTTTTTCTATAAACATTTACCGATTGCTTAAAATAAGTTTGGTTAATACCTTCAAACTTTTTTTGCATTGGACCCATAGCACTAAATGCTTTAATTACTTTTAGGCTCCCTAGTGTTTCTTCAATAATGCTGATTAATGTCCCTAAGGTTTCTTTGCTTTTGCGGGAAGAATTTTTTAAGCTTTTACCAAGAATAACAATGAACAAAGCGGCAATTGGCAATAATAAAATAATGTAAAGTGTCAGTTTTGCACTTATTAAAAGCATTAAACTAAATAAAAGTATTACAGTTAAAGGTTCACGGAAGATCATTTCCAATGTTTGCATAATGCTCCATTCAATTTCCTGCACATCAGATGTCATGCGACTCATAAGGTCTCCCTTTTTTTCCTCGCTATAATAACTTAAAGGCAGCTCCATTGCTTTTTTGTACATTTTGTTACGAAGATCGCGAACAACGCCATTGCGAATGGGGGCTATAAAGAACATGGCCAGGTAACGAAATAAATTCTTAAAAAAGGTCATCACAAAAATGATCACACAAATGATAATAAGCGCTTTCATTTTGCCGCCTTGTGTAACAATTAATCCGGTGATATAATAATTAGAAACATCTTTTATATAATCGGCATTTAAAGCAAAGTGTGGTGCGCCCTTTAATAATATCAGTCCGGCTTCAAGAGGATTGGTTTCTTCAAACAAAAGCTTTAAAAAAGGCATTGCCAGAGTTAAACTTACGGCATTAAAAAGTGCAAATAATACGTTAAAAGATACATTGGCGGTTAAGTAGCCTTTATAGTTTTTAGCATATTTTAATACCGAAAAAAGTTTTTTCATTAAGATAAAACGTAAATTAATTTGAATTATTAGCGAAGATACTACAAAAATCTCAGTACATTTACAGTATGGAAAGCCTTAGACAACAAAAAGTAAATAAATTACTGGCTAAAGAATTGGCAGAGATCTTTAGAAGTGAGGCCCGCTCTCTTTTTGGTGGCGGTTTTATAACTGTAACTACCGTACGCGTTAGTCCGGATCTAAGTTCGGCAAAGGCATATTTAAGCATCATGGGCAATAAAGATAAAAAAGCTATTTTTAAATTGATCCAGGATCAAACCAGTGTGATCCGTAAAAAACTTGGACTAATAGTTGGAAAACAATTGAGGATTGTTCCCGAATTGATGTTCTATATTGATGATTCTTTAGATTATGCCATGAAAATAGACGCACTTTTAAAGAAGTAAACACTGGATTTTTCGTTTTACATAGCCAAACGTTATTTAGTTTCAAAAAAATCCAATAATGCCATAAACATTATTAGCTGGATAAGCATTATTGCAATTGCTATTACCACTGCCGCTTTAATTATTATTCTTTCTGCCATGAATGGTTTAACCGGAACCGTTGCCAATTTGTATAATGTTTTTGAGCCTGATCTTAAAATAACTGCAGTTAAAGGAAAATATTTTGAAGCTAACGAAAAATTGATCTCCAAAATAAAAACCATTGCCGGTGTAAAATTTATTTCGCGCACCTTAAGTGATAAAGCGCTGTTAAAGAATATCGACAAACAAACGCTTGTAACCATTAAAGGTGTTGATGAAAATTTTAATAAGGTGGCCGAAATAGAATCTTCTGTTGAAGATGGCGTATATGCTCTAAACGACCCCAAAAAAAATAGTATCCTTTTAGGGAGAGGAATTGCCTCCCAACTTCAGGTTAATATTCGTGAATTTGTGAACGAGTTAAGTATATATAGTCCGGTGAAAGGAAAAGCAGGAAGTCTTAATCCGGATGATAATTTTAACCAGGTTTATTGCACACCTACCGGAATTTTTTCGCTTAATGATGAGTTTGATTTTCAATTCGCTTTTGTAAATATTGAAACAGCAAAAAAATTATTTGACGAACCCGATAAAGTTAGCGCGATTGAAATTTTATGTGAGAAAGGAAAATATGAAGATGTGCAAGTTGTATTGCAGGAAAAATTGGGGAATAAATTTTTGGTTAAGAATCGCTATGAATTAAACGATGTGTTATTTAAAACTTTGGAAACAGAAAAATTAGCCACCTTTATTATTTTAGCATTTATTTTAATAATTGCTACCTTCAATATTATTGGGGCGTTAACCATGCTCATCATTGAAAAAAGAAAAGATATTAAAACCCTTTATAGCATGGGTGCTAACATTACATTTATCAGGAACATTTTTATGCGCGAAGGTTTTTTAATTACAGGTATTGGCGCTATCATTGGTTTATTAATTGGTTTACTAGTTTGCTGGTTGCAACTTCAATTTCATTTGGTAAAATTTGGCGACGAATTTATTATCCCTTATTATCCGATCGATATTCAGGTAAAAGATTTTATTTGGATCTTTGGATTAATAATGCTGATCGGTTTTTTTGCGGCACTATATCCCGTGCGCATTTTTACAAAAATGGACCTGGTGCACTAATTAACAGCATAGAAACATAGATTTATTAAGCAAGAATTTTCCTCGAATAAACAAATACTACACAAAGAATTGAAGCGCCGCTTCGATCTATGCTTTAATTTTAATTAGGGTTCACTCAATAAGTCCAACAAATATTTTCGGATAAAATATATTTAGCAGGGTTATTTTAAATTTATATAAAGCATTTTTAATAAAAGTAAAGACGTGCTGTTGCACCAACCTTATT
>JACCXH010000028.1 GCA_013697245.1 Bacteroidota bacterium | reverse complement strand
TCTTAAAGGTTAATGAAGTTCAACAACAAAACTCACATGGCTTTAAATGGATACCCGAACAAGAATGTGTACCAATGAAAGTGTTTTTACGTTGTGAGGAATGTAAAGGGACAATGACTGGTTATGTCGTAAAAAAGAAAAACAAATGGTATTACAAATGCAGAACAAAAGGTTGTTGCAATAATAAATCAGCCGATGTGATGCACAATACCTTTGATGAAGTATTGTCTTATTTTACGTTAAAAGAAGAATTTGCACCTATTATTCGTGAACAGATGAAACTAACCATTAGTGATTTAACAAAGGAAGCTGAGGATAATAAGCTAAAAATGAAAGCTACTTACCAAGACATAGAACACAAATTACTACGATTAGAAGAACGCTATGTTACGGAAGAAATTAAACAGGAACTTTACGTAAAATACGGAGAGAAGTTTAGGCAAGAAAAGGTCGAATTATTAAAGGAAATGACCAAGCTGGAAAGTAAATGTTCGAACCATGAAGAAGTGATAGAATTGACTATTGAAAATGCCATAAATCTCAATAAAACATGGGCTTCCAGCGCATGGAAACGAAAGTTAAGAATACAAAATTTGCTGTTTCCGAAGGGTTTACACTATAATAAGAAAAATGACACAGTTCGAACCGAAAAAATAAATCAAACATTCCTTTGGATGGCTTGCTATCAGCAGAAATTAGAGCAAATAAAAAGCGGAATACCGATATTAAATATCGAGTATTCCGCTTTGGTGGATCCGGAGAGATTCGAACTCTCGTCCAAATAAGGAAAAAATAGACTTTCTACACGTTTAGTATTAGCTTAATTGTAGGCTAAAGGCAGGCGCTAATTCATACCAATCTTTAACTTAGTTACTAATATTGTTTTACATAGTAACATTTGTAAAACAAATTGCACATTTATGATGCTTTACCCAAGGCGCAGAGCAACTTAGCTCCCTGGAAAGCAAAGGACACTTAATTCTAAATTAAGCAGCCATAGCGTAAGAGTTATCTTCGCCAAATAAAAGTTTTGAAAGTTCAGTTTAAAGAGCTCGTCTTACAACGCTCTACATGCTTACCTATCTGATGCGCTTACTGTCAAAACCGGTCGGACCCAATAATAATTTAAAATTTAAAATGTAAGATTTAGAATTACCTTTCATTAAAAAAAATAAATTGTTCAAAGAACATAACAAAGATACAACAATTTAATTGGTAAAATAGTTTTTTTACTATATTTAACGCATGAAGAAGGGCAGAATTCGCTTCACATTAAAACAAAAAATTATGAAAAAGATATTTACCATTTTATTGCTAAGCCTTGCTATTACAGCTATTTCAACAGCCCAAACAATTAAATCGAAATCTTTAAAATTAAAATACACGGCGCCAGCCGGCTGGATAGCCGAAGAATTTGGCGATGCGCTTGATTGGGAAAAATCGGGTAATGCCTTGTGCAAATGCTCTGGCGTAAAATTCAGCAAACAACATAAAGATGGTAAAATGAACGTTTTGGTTTATCCAAGCACACAATCAGGCCTTGATTCTACAAAACGTAATTTTGTTGGCTCACTTGTATTTACAGATGTACAGAAATACGACAAAACAAAGAACAAAGCTTTTTCGTTTGAAAGAAAAAAATCAAATTTTGTGGATGCTCGTAAATCCAACGAAAAGTCGTTTGATGTGATTCGTTATCAAACAAAAGTAGATGACCACTTTTACATAATTTACACCTGGCAGGAAAACAAACAATTAATGAGTCCGCAAACCGAAAAAGAATTGTTTGAAATGGTAAATGCGATAGAGCCTCTTTAAAAAAACAACTCTACTTTTTTGTAAATAAATAAGGATCCATATCTAAAGAACTATTTACTTTTATTTCAATTGTCTTTTCATCACATTTAATTTCCTGTACGCCTAAAGTTGGGTCCTTGTATTCTATTATTAGTGATGTGGGACTCAAAAAACGAACTTTAGCTTTGTACATTGGGTGGAACTCAAAATCTATCTCAGCATATTTATCTTTTGCTACGACAGTTATTTTACCGTATTGTTTATTATAATAGCTGCCTTCTAATTTTTTATAATCTGCAGGTTGCGCTTTATAAGAGGCAGCCGTATTACGTATTTGATTCACCTTTGCTTGCTCACGCGCAGTCTTATCTGCAAAGTAAGCGTAATATTGTTTACTGTAATCGAAAAAACTTTGTTTTGTAATATCGCGGATTAAAACTTTAGTTAATGCCTCGTAAAAGTATTGCGCATCGCTATTAGTAAGAACAACAAAACCCATATTCTCTTCCGGAATTAAAACTGTATTGCTTAAAAAACCATTTACCCCGCCGGCATGTAAAACCACTTTCTTCCCGCCTTCATCTTTTAAAAACCAGCCCAGGCCATACGTTTCAAAATTATTGCCGTTGCCTTCTCCATCACCGACAATAATATTTGAGATGCGCGAATTCCTTATCACCACCGTAGGTACAACCTGTTTACCATTGTATTTTCCGCCTGCTAATTGCATCATGATCCATTTACTCATATCATTTACCGTTGAAGAAATAGAAGCCGCCGGGCCAAGATTATCCAGTTTCATGGCTTCTACCTCAACAATAGAAGTATCAACCATTGAATACGCTTTTGATGCGTTTGCCGAGGCGAAAAAATCTTTTTGTAAGCTGGAAGTGTGCTTCATTTCCAAAGGAATAAAATAATGATACTTTAAATAATCATCCCAGCTTGTATCGCATACTGCTGGAATGATCTCGCCGGCACTCACAAAGCCCATGTTGCAATAACCATAAGCCTCACGCAAACCGTGTTTAGGTAGAATAGTTGCCATGTTCTCAATTAGTTCTTTTCTTGACCTGCTCGAATTAAAATTCACAAAATCGCTTTGAAAGGTGCTAAAACCTATTCGATGAGATAACACATCGCGAATAGTTATTTGTTGTGTTAACCACTCTTCATTCATTTTAAAATACGGAAGGTATTTTTTTACCTTATCATCCAAACGTAATTTACCATAATGTTCTAACAGCGCTAAAGATGTTCCTGTAAATGCTTTGCTGCAAGAAGCGATCTGGAAAACTGTATTTTCATTTACCGGTGTTTTTTTTATTTTGTCAGAATAGCCATAGCCTTTCACGAAAATAACTTTCCCATCCTTTACGATGGCAATGGCCATCCCGGGCAAGTTCCAACGTTTCATTTCGCGTTGAATATATTTGTCAAGACTATCATTTATAAAATTGCCTTGGGCTAATGCAGTATTAGCAATTAAAAGTAGTGCGAAGATTCTAAAATAAATTCTCATATTATTTGTTTATTAATTCTTTTGCTTTAAGTATTTCAAGATCTTTTTTATTTAAAATATCTTTCATAGTATATTCTATTGGATAGTCGGGGATAATGCCGCGACCGGTTATTTTTGGGCATACATCATGTACGATCCTAAATGCAGGCATTCTTATTTTTGTGTTTGTGTTTGGTAATGTGTAATAAGGTGTAATTCCGGCATTGCATCCCTCCATAGCGCCGGAAGTTTCTTCGCCAATAAAAATGGCGCGTTTATTGTATTTTAAATAGGCGGCTACTAAGCAAGACGCGGAAAACGAACCGCCATTTATAAGAACATATATTTTTTTATCGAAATGATTTCGTTTACGCGGTTTTATTTTATAAATAAAATTATCTGTGTCGTTAATTGTTTTTTTCTTAGAGATAAGAGCAAAACCAAAGCGCATGAGCTTAAAAAAAATAGCCCCATTGGTGTATTTTTTATACGGATAGCTTCTTATATTTGTACGTAAGGTTTGTGTTTTTGCTGTATCCAGTA
The DNA here is from genome assembly GCA_013697245.1 of Bacteroidota bacterium. Classification (GTDB taxonomy): domain Bacteria; phylum Bacteroidota; class Bacteroidia; order B-17B0; family Aurantibacillaceae; genus Aurantibacillus. Next base: position 66,403 of record JACCXH010000028.1, on the reverse strand, counting down.
AATAGCTTAATAAATTATAACTATTCTCTAAACTGCCGCCGCCATTATTACGCAGGTCGATAATCAGGTTCTCTGTTTTATTTTTATTAAGTCGTTTAAATATTTTTCGGTATGCCTTATTCGATCGTCGCCTCGAGAAACCGTCTATTTTCAAATGCATGGTTTTTTTTTCTGCGTCTAAATATTTGTAGTTCATTTTAGCGAGCCGGTAACGGGTAAATAAACTGTCCGCTTTAAGGCCAAGCGGTATATTAGGAATTGTTTTAGTTTTAAAGGCTGCATATTTAAAACTCTTAACGGTATTATTTGCTAAATATTTTACGGTAAACGTATCTGGTCTTCCAAATAAAGAATGATAGAACGAATTAAAACCTAGCTGCACATAATGTTGTTTTCCGGTTTGATTAAAACCATCGGTACTTATAAAACGTTTGCAATGCCTTATCATCGAATCAACCGCAATGCCGTTGATCTCTATTATTTCAGTTCCCTTCTTTAAAAGTGTGTCTTTTTTCTTATTAAATGAAGCCAGAACAAACAACTTCTCTTTTATGGGAATAAAAAAATAAGGTGAATAATTGTAGTTCTGCTTTATTGATTCTTTATAATACGCTTTTGATTGTAATGCTTCTGTATGTCCGCAGTGCAATTCATCTACCAATAGTTTCATTTTTATCCTGAATTCTTTTTCAGTTAAACTATCATTTAAATTATTGATAAAATCATCAAATAATGCAAGATAGTAAGTCCTGCTGCGATAAATGCCAATAACAGGGTGCATGGCAAGCATTACTTTTTTTATCACTTCGCCATCTTCTTTTAATTGAGCAGGCGAATATTTTTTAAGCAGTTTTGATTCTTTTACAGACTGCGCAAAACAAAGCGAGCCACAAAAAAAAACAAAAAAAATAATAAGTGAAACCTGTCTAAAAAATGGCATAAATGTTATCTTTGTAAAAATACAAAATAGAATGCAAAGAATTAAAATAGGTGTGTTACGCGAAGAAAAGAGTCCGCCGGACAAGCGTGTACCCCTTACCCCACTCATTTGTGCAGATCTTACAAGAAAATACCCAAATGTTGAAATTGTTGTGCAGCCCAGCAAAATAAGGTGTTACAGCGATGATGAGTACGTTTCTTTTGGTATTACGTTACAGGAAGACCTTAAAGATTGCGATATTTTAATGGGCGTTAAAGAGGTTCCACATGAATTGCTAATTCCGGGCAAAAAATATTTTTTCTTTTCTCATACAATCAAAAAGCAAGCTCATAATAAAAAACTGATGCAGACCTTGCTTGAAAAGAAGATCCAGATGATAGACTATGAAACGCTGACAGATAAAAATCACAACCGCATTATCGGCTTTGGCCGCTATGCCGGTGTTGTAGGCGCTTATAACGGTATTTTAGGATATGGCTTAAAGTACGATCTTTTTCGTTTAAAGCCCGCCAATCTTTGCCGCGACCGCGCAGAAATGGAAGAAGAATTAAAACGTGTAAAATTACCTAATATCAAGATCGCCTTAACCGGCGGCGGCCGCGTAGCCAATGGTGTGATTGAAACATTAAGCGCCTTAAGGATAAGAAAAGTTACGCCGGAAGAATTTTTAATGGCCTCTTTTCGCGAACCGGTTTATTGCCAGCTAAACCCAAGAGATTATGTTGAAAGACCGGATGATCATAATTTTGACCTGAACGATTTTTTTAAACATCCCGAGCATTTTACCTCCAAGTTCCCTGCTTTCACAAAAGTAACGGACCTTTATATCTCTTCTCATTATTGGGATCCAAGATCGCCAAAAATGTTCACTGAAAAAGATATGAAAGAAGCTGATTTTCATATTTCCGTTATTGCTGATATTACCTGCGACCTTGAAGGTTCTGTGCCAACAACTTTACGATCAAGTACCATTAATCAACCGTTTTATGGCTATAATATTGTAAGTGGCAAAGAAGACCTGCCTTTTAATAAAGATACTATTTGCATTATGGCTGTAGATAATTTGCCTTGCGAATTACCGCGCGATGCCAGCGATGATTTTGGAAAAGACCTAACCGAACGTGCCTTGCCGCATATTATTGGTGAAGATCCCGATAAAGTAATTGAACGTGCTACTATTTGTAAGGATGGAAAATTGACTAAGCCTTACGAATATTTAAGCGATTTTGCTTATTAGACCTCACCCTTCCATTGCTTTCCAAAGGAGAGGGAAATTAAATGCTATAAAAAAAAGTAATCTTCTCTGAAAGTCCTTCTCCAATGGAGAAGGACTTAGAATGAGGCCTATTACTTATCCCTATCCTTTAACCATTTTGTAACTGCGGGCGCTAATTCTTTTTGAGATTTCCCGCCAACAAATACACCAATGTGCCCGCCTTTAAAGCTGTACAATTCTTTATCCTTACTGCCAACAAGATCATTTAAAGGAATAGTTGCGGCTGGCGGTACCAAGTGATCTTCGGTTGCATAAATATTTAATAACGGTGAAGTAAGATTTTTTAAATTCACTTTTTTACCGCCAACTTCTAATTCGCCTTTAGCTAGTTTGTTTTGCTGGTAAAGTTCTTTCATAAATTGGCGGAAACATTCGCCGGCCTGGTCGGGGCTTTCGCTGATCCATTTTTCCATGCGCAAAAAGTTCATTAGTTTATCAGGATCGTCTAAACTATTATTTAAAGTTTGTTGCTTTTGTACTTTCATCATTGGTTTTAGCATATCAAAACCCTGGTTTAAAAAATCACCGGGAATCAAACCATGATTGGCATCCACCAATTTATCAAAATCCATATCTCTACTCCACTTGAATAGTAAACCATCATTGGTGCTAAAATCAATTGGTGTAACATGCGTTACTAAATTCTTTACCTTGTTTGGAAATAAAGAAGAATAAATAACACTTAACGTTCCGCCTTGGCAAATACTTAAAATATTAATTTTTTCGAGACGATTTTTTTTGCGGATAAAATCTACACAATTATTAATGTAACCATTCACATAATCGTCCATACTCAAATAACGATCGCCTTTAGTTGGGTATCCCCAATCAATAAGGTAAACATCAAATCCTGCGTTCAATAAATTTTTAATATAACTACGGTCAGGTTGTATATCCAGCATTTTATACGTGTTTACCAAAGCGTAAACAATTAAAATGGGAGTTTTAAAAGTAGCATCTGTATCGCGATTATAACGGTACAGGGTTAATTTATCTTCGTTATAAATCGCAGTTTTTGGAGAGGTGGCAATTTCCACGCTTTTAATATCTTTTAGAGTTTCGTAGCTCTTTAAAACTTTCTGGCTCATATCGGCCATCTCTTTTATGATATCTGTTTCCATAATTTAAATTTTGTTATCATCTACATCACCAATATAAACAAAAAAAGCCGCCCTGCAAACACACAAACGGACGGCTTTTAGGGTTCTTAGCTATAAGGTCTATTTTTTCTTGTTTTTAAGATTTTTTTCGTCGTCAAATACTTCAACATTTGCAGCATTTTGCATTGCTAATTTTGTTTGAAGATCTTTAACCTGTTTTTTTAATTCGTAAACAGCTTTTTGCATTTCTTCAACTTCTGACTTAAAAACTACCGGATAATTTTCAAATACATGCTCGAATTGAGTTTCGAAATGTTTTTTAACATCCATGCTTAAATTTAAAGTTTCTGCTTTTACTTTGCTGAACTCATCTGTAGCAAATAATTCAGTAAATAATTGCTCGTTTACTTTTACCCACTCATTATACATTTCTTGTGCGTTAGGCACTTTAGAAAGATCGGCAGGATTTTTAAATTTATCAGCATATTGTTGAGCTATTTTCTCTACACTTTTTTGAGTAGTAGCTTGTAACTGCATTTGTAATTCTGATTGTTTAATGCTGTATTCAGTCATTTTATCCATTAAAGCAATTGTAGCTTCAACGTTTTCTTTTTCTTTTCCAGGATTAGCTAATTTTAATAGCGGCTCAAAAGTTTTACCAAATACATTTTGTGCTTTGTTATAAAACTCTTTTAAGTTTGCTAAGTTAGAAGAATCACCGGCAAATACATTTGGAAACTCTTTAGACATATTTTGCACTTGTGCATAATATTCTTTTGCTAAATTATTATTGTTTGTAAAAAAGCCTTGTACTTGTTTCATCCCATTATCATAAACTTCTTTTAAAGAAGCACCGGTATAAAAATTACCAAACATTTGTTTCGTTAAATTGCTATAGCTATCAGGAGTAAAGTAATTTTTAAAAGCTTCCATGTTAAACTGGCCTTTTTTCATTGCTTCAGACATTGGCTGAAAAAACTCCTGCATTTTAGCATACATTTGGCTTCCTTGTACAAAGTTTGAAAAAACGTCTTTGTTAAAACCGCCATTCATGTTTTTTGACATTGAATCGTAAGATGAATTTAAAGTGTTCATCCATGAATTATAAATGTTTGTGAAAGCAGTATTGGTTTGACCAAAATTGCTCATATAATCCTGTGGCGTTTTACCAAAACTTTGAAAGCTACTATTAATGCTTTGGTTAAAATCTGCCATTTGTTTTGCAGCAGCAGATTGTTGGTTAAACCAGTTTTTGAAAAAGTCCTGAGGATTATTTTCGCCGGAATTAAACATGTTTGCAGATGATTGTTGCATACCGTTTAATATTGTCATTTGTTTTTCTAACCACTCTTTATAAATAGTTTGACCTTCGTTAGTAATGTTACCGTTAGTAATTGCAGCCTGCATTTTTTTTGCAGAGTCCATCCAGGTGTTTAAATACTGGGTTTGGGTTTCAACCATGTTGTCGATAAATTGGTTTGATGTTTTCATTGTTTTGTTATTTTAAAGTTATTATATTGTTAATCAGATGTTTGTATGTAAACAATTGAAATTCAGTTTTTTACACGTGTTTTTCTAATCCGGTGCAAATATCGGCAATTAATCGGTCAAAAACCAAACTTTGTCGATTAAATAATTGTTAAAATATTAAAAAGCTATGTTTAACGATTTAGATTAAGCGCTCATCTGGTTTTTTGCTACAGATTTTATGATTGAACAGAGTTTCAATTACAACAAACACGTGTATAAAAATTTAAACTGCATTATCTTTGAGATCTTTGTCTTTATATACGTTATCCTTTTGTTTATACCTTTACCCTATTGAGTTTAACGACAAATAACTATTCAGGTTTCATAAAAAAGGAGGCAAAACGCCTTGGTTTTGATTTTTGTGGGATAAGTAAGGCAGAATTCTTAGATGAGGAAGCGCCGCGACTTGAAAAATGGCTGAAAGAAAATAAGCAGGGCCAGATGAAATACATGGAAAATTATTTTGATAAGCGTTTAGATCCACGTTTATTGGTGGAAGGTGCCAGATCTGTTATCTCTTTATTATATAATTATTACCCGGAACAGAAACAACATGAAGGAGCTCCAAAAATAAGTAAGTATGCCTTTGGAAAAGATTACCATGAGGTCATAAAAGATAAGTTGAATGAGTTTTTATTTTCTTTAAAACAAGAGATCGGAAATATTTCGGGCAGAGCTTTTGTAGATAGTGCACCCGTAATGGATAAAGTTTGGGCTGCAAAAAGTGGTTTGGGTTGGGTAGGAAAAAACTCTAACCTTATTAATAAAGAAAAAGGTTCTTTCTTTTTTATTGCCCAATTAATTATTGATGTAGAATTAGAATACGACGGTCCAATAAAAGATTATTGCGGCACCTGCACTAAATGTATTGATGCCTGCCCAACAGATGCTATTGTTGCGCCTTATATTGTAGATGGAAGTAAATGCATTAGTTATTTAACTATTGAATTAAAAGAAGCTATTCCAACAGAGTTTAAAGATAAGATGGCCGGCTGGGCTTTTGGCTGCGATGTGTGCCAGGATGTTTGTCCCTGGAATAGTTTTAGTACAACACATAAAGAAGAGCAATTTAAAAATAGTAACGGTTTGCTTAATTACACAGAAGCCGAATGGAATGATATTACCGAAGAAACGTTTAATACTATTTTCAAGAATTCTGCAGTTAAACGTACAAAGTATAAGGGTTTGAAGAGGAATCTTAATTTTTTGTCCGGATTAAAATAATATTTGTATCTTTCAAATATGAAAATAAAAACAAAAATAATTCTTCTTTTTATCCACCTGTTTATAGTTAATATAATTGTCGGTCAATCAGGTTATTTTATTGAATCAGAAATCGAGGTGCCAAACGGTGTTGGTTCATTAAAAAGTACCTTAAACTCATCTTACTACCTTATGGGTAAAGACATTAAAGTTGAGCTTCATAGAGGTAATAGTACTCAAATTCATTATTTTAAAGGCGATAGTGTTATATTAATGGATAAAACCTTAGGTTATGATGATGCTTGCGGACAAGGAACGCGCGAAGAAATGAACGAACTTATGCGTGAAAATGATAAAACAGTTTATAAAGATGTAACTATTGAAAAAACTAAAAAAACACTTACTATACTAGGATTCGAATGTAAAAATGCAATAATTAATTATAAGATCTCAACTATGGGTTTTGATATGAAAGTGCAAAATACAGTATGGTATACCGACCAATTAACCCTAAGCGAAAATATTTCAACAGGTGATGTCAGTAATATAGGATTAAAAAATGATTACGTTGATGCTTTGAAATCGTTAGGAGGCACAATATTAAACCAAGAATCCAAAATGAATGGTGCGACATTTTCTACTATTACAGTAAAAAAAATTGAAAAGAAAGATAATATGACCTCTGACTTTATTATTGATAAGAAAGGTTGCAAAAAAATGTTGACGCTTAAAGAACATAAAAAACAAATGGATAAAAGACAAACTAAAGAAATGCGCACTTCAAATGGTTTTGGCAATTAGTAAAAAAACCGCAACCCCTATTGCAGCAAGGATCACGGTTTGGTTCACATGAAAAAATTTGACTATTAATTTTTTACGAAACTAATACTATGAAGTTAGCCGCCTGTAATGTTGGTATTACTAAATAGTAAAGCATATATTTTTTTATAATATTCTTTTGTTATTGGTACTTTTATCTACTAAGTTAAAATTATTTATCTCCTTTGTTGCCTTTATCTCCTTTTGTTCCTTTAGTCCCTTTTGTTTCCGGTTCTTCAGGCTCGGTGGGTTCCTTAGGTTCGTTTGGCTCCTTAGGAGTTTTTATTTTAATCCCATTCTCATCAATTTTTATTTCAGCATCTTTTCCATTAACTTTAATACCGTCCTCATTTATAGTAATGTTCTTTGTATGTATGTTATTAAAGTGATGCCCAAATTCTTCTTCTTCTAATTCATCCAATCCTTCGCAGTCAATACATTTTAAACCTTTGTCGGTCATTTCCCATCTGCGACCGATCATATGTCCATCCCAAGTGTTAGTAGTATTATCTATTCCGTTTAAAAGATATTTAACGCTTTTGTCGAAGAAAATAACTTTGCCTTTAGGTAATTTAATTTTGATCTCTACTTCCTGCGCTCTGAATTTTGACCCTTCCAATACAGAAAAAACCTGGTCAAAGATCAATACATTATTTGCTTGTGTGTAGCTATATTTAATTGTTCTTGCATTTTCGTTAGCTTCTTTTTTAGTATTGCCTCTTGCAGTATAATTAATTACCATTTCAATACTATCCGAAGTACTTTCTACAACATCCAGATCTGCATGACCAATAATACTTAGTTTTTTATTTGACTCACCAAACTGGTAACCGGAATTGTTTCTGCCAAAATAAGTATCCAGGTCATCAGCATTTTCAAAATTCAACGATTTTAAAGTTGCCATTGCAGGGCTTAATTTTACAATTAAGGTATCACCTACTCCATGCAGCTCAACTGTTTCTTTTACTTTAGACTCTTCGCTAAATTGTTTTACAGTTGTAACTGTTACACAAAAACCAAGGATGATGCCAATGGTCCAAACAACACCCATACTTAGGTTTAACCAGCGGTTGCTGTATTTTATCTTGAACAATAATTTTATTCCGGAATATAATAACATGAATACCGGAACGCCTGCTACAATAATAAAAGCAAGAACGGCCATTGCATAATTTGCAGAAGAGCTAAAGATAACCGCTTTCCAATTAGAAATATCAGAATTAGAATCGGCAACTGAGATCCCGAATAAAGAAGTTACATAAGCAAACAAAAATGCACAACCAAGAAATACTAAGAACAATCCTATCAGGCGCCCAAAAATATTAAAGAAGCCGTTAAGTAGTGTTGAAACATTACTGCGCACAGTATTACCTATATCGTTATTTCTAAAACGGTTCTTTACATCCTGTGCTTCGTCCTTAAAATTTTGAACGATGTTATTTATGTTGGCAGATTCGCCACGCATAGCAAATTTATCGGCAGTAGTTTTAGCTTCCGGAATAATTATCCAAAGAATAATATATACCCAAAGGCTTATGCCGCCAAAAAATATTAATAAGAACATGGCTAAACGCACCCAAACAATATCAATATCAAAGTAAGCCGCTAAGCCACTACAAACACCGCCAATTGCTTTTTCTTCAGGGTTTCTAAACAACCTGCGTTTTGCTTTTTCTCCGGAAGTATTAAATTGCTCTTCCTCTTTTTTATCTTCTTCTTTACTTTGGCTATCGCCAAAATCTTCGGGCTTGCCCATTATACCTTTTACATGGTCTACATCAACCATTAATACCACTTGTTTTACTGCATTGGTTCTTTCCTGCAATAATTCGGCTATCCTGGCTTCAATGTCGCTCATGATCTCGTTACCACCATCGGTCTTACTAAAATAACCTTTTATGGTTGCAAGATATTTACTTAAGCTGTCGTAGGCATCTTCTTCAATATGAAAAATGATCCCGCTAATGTTTATGGTTACTGTTTTATTCATTTTGTAATATTTTAAATGTTATTTTTTCCTTTTTCAATTGTTTTATTTACTGCATCTACGAGTTCGGTCCACGAGAGTTGGAGCTCTTTTAAATATTGTGCGCCAATTTCTGTAAGCTTATAATATTTTCTTGGCGGGCCGCTGGTGCTTTCCTCCCACCTGTAACCGAGCAAGCCGGTATTTTTTAATCTTGTTAATAATGGATATAATGTTCCTTCAACTACTACTAACTTTGTATCTTTTAGTTTATCAATTATTTCTGTTGGATAAGCATCTCCTTGCGAGAGGATAGAAAGTATGCAGAGTTCAAGAACACCTTTTCTCATTTGGGCCTGCGCGGTGGCAGCCCTTTCAACTCCCCCTTCGGGTTTTTCTGTATTCTCTGAGTTTCCCATGTTCTGTTTAATTTTTTATTAATACTATTTAAACTGTTTTAATGTTAAGTGTAACGCTGTGCACAACATTACATTTTAATTTTGTGAGGTTTAATTTTAAAAACTGTTTTTCTACTTCTGCTTTTAAATTGTGATCCTGTGTTTTTGCTAAAACAAAATCTACATGTCCTTTTTCGTCTGTTGTAAAAAGCACTTCTACTTTTTGCGATTCGTTCACAAGAACTACAATTTGAGGGAATTTAAAATAATCCTTAATTGTTTTTTCGGTTTCGCCGGCTTCCGGATTTAAACCCGAAACCGTATTTGGTTTTACACTTAATGAGGTTATTAATAAACCTGCTATTAAGGCTACCGTTTTTAATTTGTTGTTTGTTTTCATTTTTTAAATTTTATATATTTTATATTCAGTACTTTTAAACCATAGCTATTTGGCGATACAAACATATGTATTTATTTCAGTACCTTGTGTTACATAGTACTAAATATTTTGTTAAATTTTACTAACTTATTGATTATCAATATTAAAATTTAATTACGACTTAGTTAAAATTTAATATCTTTGTACTGAAATTTATAAAAATGCACAGTTGGTCTGCGGATTTTGCCGCTTTATTTTCCTTAGAAGGTCTTATTGGTTTAATTACCCTTTCGGTTTTAGAGATAATATTAGGTATAGACAATATTATTTTTATTTCAATTGCTGTAAATAAACTTCCGGCATCTCAACAAAAAAAAGCCCGCACCATTGGACTTACACTTGCACTAGTAGTGCGTTCAATCTTATTATTATTTATTGGATGGATAGCAGGGCTTAAAGCTGCCTTATTTCATATTGGCGATTGGGGAGTTAGTGGTAAAGGTTTGATCTTGATTGGCGGTGGTGTTTTTTTACTGATAAAGACCTGGCAAGAGATCATGGAAAAAATTTATACCGATGAAGATGAGATCGAGCACACCACAAAAGGCAAAAGCACCTTTAACGCCATTATATTGCAGATCGTAATAATTGATTTTATTTTTAGTTTCGATAGTATACTTGCTGCAGTTGGTGTAAGTGGTGTAGTGCTGATCATGATAAGCGCGGTAGTAATAAGTATGTTATTGATGATGTTATTTAGCGGCGTGGTTGCCGATTTTATTAATAAGAATCAAGGAATTAAAATGATTGCTTTGGTTTTTTTATTAGCTATTGGTGGTATTTTGTTGGCTGAAGGAATAATTGACAGTTATAATTTTTCGGTTCCTGAAGAAGATCATCTAGAACTAAATAAGAACTATGCCTACATAGCGTTAGCATTTGCTTTGCTAATTGAAGCCTTTAACATGAAGGAAAAAGCGGTAAAACGTAAAAAAGATCTGGGAATTTAAAAGAGCTGCCCTAAAGAATTATCAGGCGGAAATTAATTGTTTGTATTGCTCTTTATAATTTTGTTTTGAGAAGAACTGAATAGCTTCGCTTGAAATTTTTTGTTTCTCACTAAGTGTTGGCTTTATAATAATATCATTGGACCCTTTGAAAATAAAGCCCCAATTTTTTTCTACCGATAATTGAGAGTAATCGCCAAGGCCGTCTGATAAAATAACTTTTAAACCACTTGCTAAATACTCTGCATACTTTACCGGCGAAGCGACTTTATTAGTGATAGAGTTTTCTCTGATCAACAAACCATAGTCGCCAACAATTAAATAATTTGTTACATGCTCGGGTTTTAAATGTTTACATATTACCTGGCCCGGAAATAATTTTTTCAATTGATCGAGGTTAGGATCTGCTGGCGAAAAAAACACCATTTTATTTGAATTACTTTTTTTTAAGATCGGTTCAATGAAAGAAACCAATAAATTAAAAGATTGCCAGCCTGCTACCGAACCGGAATAAACAAATACTGTATCATTTACATCAACCTTTAACTCTTTTCTCTTTTCCAGAATGGCATTACCAGTAATGTTAATTTTTTCGAAAGCTGCATTTAACGTACATGGAATAACCACATGCTTTGTGTCTTTATAGGAATAGTCGCTTTTCCAAAAATTAACTAAAGCGCTTGACACTGCTATTCGAAAGTCAGAATTTAAGATCACCTCTCGTTCATAAGCAGAAATGACAGTTAATAATGAAGTGTCGGTAACTACCTTATATTCTCTCCACTCTGCTTCTATCGCCCCTCTTCCATCGTAAATTACTTTTATAGCTTTATTCTTATCTCGTATTACCAATGCCAATTTAGAGGCAATAACACTCCGTGCAATAATCATTTTTGTTTTGTAGGCCCAACAAATGATTCCAAACAAAAATTTATTTTTTTCCCAATTTTGCATTTTAGGATACATTGGCAAAACAATAGCGTTTGGTAATTCCTGTTTTATTTTTGCTCTATTAACAAAGTAACCTCTTAATGAAATAAAGGCCAGTAACCTGGCCTTTGTATCAAAATTAGTATTGAGGAATTTTACAACATCAATTACCTGCGAAGAAAAAATACCCGAGGGCGCTTCGTTTACAGTTAAATAAAAGATCACAGCTTAGTTGAAATGATTTTTAAAATTCGCTCTGTTGCTTTTCCATCCCACATTTCGGGCACCTTACCTTTTTTATAAGAACCATCTTCTATTTTAGCGATATAACTTTTAACGGTTTCAATATCAAAAGTTAATAATGTGTTTGAACCTTCTGTTACAGTTATCGGTCTTTCGGTATTTGGCCTTAGCGTTAGACAAGGTTTTTGGCGGAAAGTAGATTCTTCCTGTATCCCGCCACTATCAGTAAGAATAAAAGCACAATTCTTTACCAGTTTCTGAAACGCGAAATAATCCAACGGTTCGGTACAAATTAAATTTTTATTATTTGTGATCTTATCATACAAACCAAATTCTTTTGCATTTTTTATAGTGCGAGGATGGATCGCAAATACAACCATATAATTAATTGAAACGTGTTCAATTAATTGGATCAATTTTTCAAACTCCGCTTTATTATCTACAGTTGCCGGACGATGCATGGTCATGAGTACAAATTTGGCACTATTTATCCCAAGATCTTTTAATACAGGTGATGCTTCAATCTCATTCTCAAAAGCTACCATCGTATCTATCATCGTATTGCCAACAAAATGTATTTTTGATATATCACGTTTCTCATTCTTTAAATGTTCTAATCCGCTTGGTTCGGTTATAAAAAAAAGATCCGTCAATTCATCCGTAACAATACGGTTAAATTCTTCGGGCATTGTTCTGTCAAAGCTTCTTAATCCGGCTTCTATATGCCCTAATTTAATGCCACTTTTATTTGCGAACAATGCTCCTGCCATTGTTGAATTCACATCTCCGGGAACTAACAAAAGATCCGGCTTCCCGATTTTATCAATAAGCTCTTCCAACTTTATCATTATGTCTGCAATTTGTTTATTGGCCGAAGCTGGTGCAATATTTAAATAATGATCGGGAAGCAGATTGAATTGTTTAAAAAATACGTCCGCCATTTTCTCATCATAATGCTGACCAGTATGAATAACCGTGATCTTTATATTTGGATCTAATATAGCCGCGCATTTTTTAAATTGCGTTACTTTAATAAAATTTGGGCGTGTACCTATAAGAATAGAGATTTTCATAATACGATATTTTTATTTTTTTCCTGATCAATAATATCAATTGGAAATTTTGTTCCTTTTAATTTACATTTAATTTTTAGCAAGTTATCGTAGGTCTTACATTTTGTTTTGTCAAGATCTATTTTCCATAAGTATCCTTTAACCAATTCGGATCCAAACCGTTTTTTAAAATTTTGGATGCCTTCCAATTTTGTTCCGCTAATATCACTTAAGCGGGCACCAACAAAATCATATTGCTTAACACCTTTTTCACGCATTAAACACATTATTTTATAGTGCAAGTATTTATTTGCGGCAGAACCTTCCTGTGTAGTAATAGATGCCGCGTGAAAATAATAAGCACCAAATTTCGAATAGACAATGTAAGCCCCGCATTGAATTTTATTATCAATATATACTGTTGCAAGCATTGAATTATTAGGTAAAGCAGTTAATTCTTTTGTTAAAGAATCATGATTCTCTTTATGCGCATTAGTCCTGTCCATAGTTTCAGTATGTAGTTCCAGAAAGGGCTTCAATTCTAAGATCCCAAATTTTAGTTCAACATTTAATTTTTGTGTTTGCCTTATAGCGTATCGGTATTTTATCCTCATATTCTCAAGCAACTGCTCGTTGTTCTTATTTTCGAGATCAACCTTATATGTACCAAATGCACAAGAAACACTTTTTTCAGGTTTTGTTTTAAACAAAGCATAATTTTTTGGTTGTATGATCCTATGAGCCAATTTACTTTCAGAAATAAATTGTACTGCCTCTTCGCAAAAAACAATTTCCTCACTTTCTTTTAGCATTCCACCGTCATTTTTAATTGGAGGAAATTGAAACTGCGTAATATTTAAGAATTTATTTTTACTTAATTTTATTGGAGCGAAAATATTATTTTTTTGCAAGATCAGAGTGTCTTTATTTAATTTTAAGTAATCTTTTTGAAAACAAAATGGTAAAGCATCAATATCATTTGCCCGCATAGAAAGGAATTCTTCTGCTTTTAATAATTTCATGAATTATTTTTTTATAGCAACAAGCAAATAACCATTCTTAAAGGTCTTTGAGTTGGTTGGATACGGTTGTGTGTCAAATTCGCAAGTTTCCCGGCCGTCATAACTTTGCTTATTTTCTAGAACAGTAAAATACTTACTTGCTTTCTTTGAAATAAATGCCGGTGAGTAATTAATATAATTCCTGTCAGGATAAAAAAGGTCAATTTTTTTTAATGCATGTGGGTATTGAATAAATAATAACCCTTTCTCCTTCATATTGTTTGCGCACTTTTTAAAAAAATCATCGACCTTACTAACAGGTATGTATTCTAATACGCTAATCGAATAAATGGCTTGATACTTTTCTTTAAAAGAAATATTTAAAAAATTCCCAAGATATAATTTACTTTCCGGCAATAAATTGTGTGCAGTTTCCAGCATACCTTCGCTTACATCAACACCGCTTATTTTGTAATCATTGCTAAGCAGTTTCATATAAATTCCGGGCCCACAACCAAAATCCAAAATCTCTGATCCAATTGGCGCATGAACCTTAAGGTATTCTTTTAGTTTATTCTTTACTTTTTCTATGGCATCATCTACTTCATCTGTATGCGAAAATCCGGCATTCTGCTGAAGTGAACTGCTTGAATTGTATTTAAAAGAACGCCATTGACCAACAGACATTTCTTTTTTTGCATCAAGACCGGTAGCAATTAAAAAATTATTAATTAAGATATTATTTGTTAATAATGAATACAAGCCCACTTTATTTTTTTTGTGCAATTAGCAAATACGAATTTTTATAGGTTCTATCCGTATTTGGGTTTAAACTCTTATAAGGCTTATTATCGTATGCACCAACTTTTCTACCGTCAAAAGCCTGCTCGTGTTTTACTATTTCAAAGTAAGGCTCTATAATTTTTTCGATCGCTTTGGGAGAATACTGTATATAAGTAAGGTCATTATAAACTGTATCGAGCCAACTAATAGCGTGCGGATAATTAAGGTATAAGATGCCATTTGCCTCGAGCTTCCCATGAATTTTTTTAAAAAATTCTTCTATACTTTGTTTTGGGATATAAATTAAAACCCCTATACAATAAATAAAGTTAAATTTTATATTTAAAGGCAAGTCCATAAAATCTCCAGCAATAAAATTAGCCCTTGGAACAATCTTTTGTGCTTCTTCCAACATAGAATGATTTATATCTGTTGCATATAAATCAAGAGAACTTTCTTTAAAGAGTTGAAGATACATTCCTGGGCCGCAACCTATATCAAGGATTTTTCCCTCACTGGGGCAAAATCCGTATACTGCCTGTTCAAGATCTGCTTTTGACTTCTCAATAACTTCATTTATTTCTGGTCTAATAGAATAACCGGCGTTTTCTTGTGTGGTTTTAGTTGCAGCCGACTTAAAGACATGGTAAGGATTGGCGCTGTGATAAACAATTTTTTCCAATCTAAGCATTCTAATAAAGAAGTTAAAGGCAAAATTATTTACGAAAATTTTAAAGATTAATTGTTTCATCTTAATTTTGAATAACCTCGTCAATTAATTTTTTTGTAAGAACATCAAGATCAAATTTTTCTTTCTCCTTAATTGAGATTTTACTTCTATTTTTACTTTTTAGAAGATCTTCAAAAAAGGTTTCAGGGTCGTTTACATTAAAACTAAGTCCCATATTTTGCTTCAATACGTATTCATTAAAATATCCTTTAGCCCCTAACACTACTATATACTTATCGTAGAAAAGATAATCTGTAAATTTTGTAACAAACGAGTTCTTATATTCTTCAGATAAAATAATAAGTCCGACATCAGATTTTCTAAGCTGTTTGTAATAATCGGTTATTTCTAATGTTCTATTTTCAATATGTAAATTAGATAATTTAAAGTCGACAATTTCTTTAGCTAGACTATTATCCATTTCGCCAAAAATAGAAACTGAGAATTTATCATAGAGAGTTGGTTTTTCTTTGGATACTCTTTCGAAACCTGCAACAAATTCAACAAGAGAGTTGTTTAGATCAGAAGAAATACTACCGGCAAATAAGATGTTTATAACATCATTCTCTCCTTTATCATAGGGATTTTTTTCAAGGTCATCCATATCAAATCCATTATGTATAACAAAAGTTGTTACATTCTCTGAAGTGATTCTTTTTTTGATTACTAATTCTAAATATTCATCTACAAATATGATCTTATTGCAATTATTTACCGCAAAATTTTCTGCCAATTCAAAAAATATTTTTTGCTTTGCAGATAATTTTATATTAGTATCATAAAAAGTATGGTCGTTCCAAAGGTCGCGGTAATCCAAAATAAGTTCAAAATCCATTTCTTTTTTTAATAAGCTGGCGTAATAGAACAAATATGGATCGCCACTTACAATTACCTTAGTGATATTATTCTCCGAAATTATTTTTCTGACGTTTTTCCAAACAAATTTATTTGGCAGGGAGGTAATAATGTGAGGTGTATATTTCGTTCTATTTAGTCCAAAAACAACAAATTTTCTTAAGATCTTATTAAAAGTAGAGCCGGGGTTTTTTATTATTTTTTGTAAATTGAAATTAAATGAAAATAATTTTATTTTAGCCGTATTAATATCTTTGCTCCAGGACGAAGCGTTTTCGTAAATATTTTCTGCACCAACAACAAAAACATCGTAGCCTTTTAAGGAAAGTAATTTAGAGAATTTTGCCCATCTTCTTCCGCCAATTCCGGGGTGTGGAGGGAACGAATAACAAATAATAAGTATTTTATTGTTTGTTTTCAATATTATTTACGATCCGTTTATAATCAGTTTCGATCATATAATTACGATGTAAAAATTTTAAATACTTTTCGAAACAAAAAATATTATGCTTGTTAAGCATTTTTGGATGAGTAATAAAATGGATGAAGGAATTGTTTTCGGTAAATTTCTTATAAAGTTTTAATTTAGGAATAGTAAGCAACTCAATAGAGGTCATTTCAATATTGTTGTTCGCATTTCGCACAAACGAATCGCTTACAATTGCTTTGTCTTCTTGTTTTACAACAGCGTGCCCATCACCAAAATTCTTATAATTTAATTTATAAAGCACCTTCAAAAAGAATTTATTTTGAATTTTCTCCTTATTTGACAATATAATATTTGTAATAGAAAACTCGGTGAATTTGCCTGCAGGATCTTCCTTCTCAATAAAAGAATCAAACTTGTAAATTTTTTCTTTCGGAAAATTTGAAAAATTATAGTAGAATTTTTCGTTCAGTAATTTAAAACTCGACAGTACAGAAAAATCATACTTGATCTCGTATTTCTCGAAAAAAGGTTTAAAATCCTCAAATGGTTGAATACACCAGCCACCGGCCCTGTACGAATCTATCTTATAAAATACACCGGCATTTTCCTGTAGTTTTTTAATAAAATTGATCGACATATTAAAGAGCAGGTTTTTCTCGTCGTTAGAGATATTGTGAAAACGGTATTTATCAAGATCGTTCAACACCCAATGCTTTGTTCTTTTATTATACTCGGCCTGCAACCAATGCGGGTGAATGTGCGGAAAAATATAGTGCCCGCTTTTTAAGATCTGCGAAAGCTGCTCTAAGATCAGAGCATAATCTGCTTCAGCTCCTTTATCGCCTTCAATGCTCGCTAATCTCATGAGGTAAACAGTATCTACAAAAAAAAGACTTTTCTTAATATTATATTTACTTAACAGATCGAGGATATTGTTTGTTGGCTCAATGATACAATTCATGGCTGTTCCGGATTTTGAACCCAGGAACAATTCATAATCAAAGGTTAGAAGTACATTTTTTAATCTGGCATCAACTCTTACAGCCGCTTCCTGCTTTAAACTATGAGAAATTGTTTGAACAATGTTTTCGAGTGAATATTCACGAATATCATACTCCTTATTATAATTGAAAGTGTATTTTCTTTTAACAACAGCTTCAAATTTTTCTTCAATGTTAGAGAGGTCAGAGTGAATACCCAAATTATTATTTACCAGAAATTTTGGGCCCAAGCCATCGTCGCAAAAAATAAAGATGGGGGTTTTTGTATAAATGATCTCGTAAAATTTGGTGGATATATTATTTCGATTGTATTTTGGGTTTAGCAAAAAAACAAAATCGTAATCATTAAATTTATTAAAAAGCTCTACCGCCGGGAGTTGTGGGTGAAAACTTACATTGGATGCGCCACCAGCTTTAAATAATTTAGCGTACTCTAATTTATCCGTATAAACATCCAAGGAAGTTTCGGTGGTATGCTTTGCAAAGAGTTCTATAGTTTTCTTTATAAAAGGTTCAATGTTATGATAGATATTTCCGTACATCACAAACCTTAGCGTTTTTGATTGTTTTTTAGGGCTATTTACCAGCTTTAATTCTTCAGGGTCAAAAAAATGTGGGATCCTGATAAATTTATTTTCTTGTTCAGGGTATCTCGAAATTAAATACTCGCGCATGTCGTCACTGGGCACCGAGATAACATCAGAGCGCTCCATAGTTTCGGCTTCCATTTTTCTTTCATGCGCCATCCTGCTTTCAGATAAACTTGGAAATCCCCAGTTAGGGCCCCAGGTCCATGGGTCACGCAGATCATTGATCAGGAATAAATTACTGAACCTTTTTTTAAGTAAGGTTGAAAAACGCATTACACCAAAAGGACCGCCCGTGCATATAACATGTGTTATTTGATTTTTACGAATGATCTCAGTCGCTTTTTTCAACATTGGTCTTTTCCAGAATATTGTTCTGTCGAGAAAAGATCCTTTTGTAAAAGCAGGAAGAATAGTCACCCAAAATTTATAAAGTATCTTCTGAAAAAAATTATGTTCAAAATCTACCAATACTTTTGGGTACCAGGCAGGTAATTGATGCAAAATAATTTTAGGATTATTTTTTACAACGTCATACCAAAGAGATGTTTTTTTAAATGGATTTTTAGCGCAGATCACATGAACTGTATAACCAAGTTTGGTAAGCCCATCGGCATGTTTGGCCCAGCGCCTACCACCAATACCATAATATGGCGGAAAAACATATGAGATAAGAAGAATATGTTTATTTTTATTTGTCAAACCTTATTTGAACTTTAATTTTAAAATTTTTATTAATTTAAAATATCTTTTCCAAAGTATTTGTTCTGTTTTAAACTCTTCATGTTTTCTGGCAGGCTCAATCATTAACTTATCAAACTCCGCTTCATCCATGCCGAGTTTCTTTAGGACATATTCTTTTTCCTGTTTAAGTTCACTTTCTTTATAGAGAGGTTTACTTAGTTCTTTTATCGCTTCTTCTTTCGTTATCTGTTCGCTGCAGATCAAACTTGAAAGATGGGCCAATCTTTTGTCAACTTTGAAACGTGTGGGTAAAATATAGGCCTGATAAAATTTAGTAAAAACAGATTCGTAGTGTTTACCACCATAATCGCGCCATGAAAACTGGTTTGTAATGGTTTCTTTTGCTTGTTGTTTAGAATAAGGTATATAATTAAGTACCTGAATAGATTCCAATTTCAAAAAAAGGTGATAATACAATCTTTTATAAAAGCTTAAGTGCGGAAAACTCTTTATAGACTTACCAGTTCCAAATTTTTGATAAATGTCTTTTATATTTTCCCAATCAGATTTATCAAACACCCAACCTTTAGGCATAATTGCTTCTGTAGCATAATTAAAACCGTTAAGAGTATATTTTATTTTATATTTAACTGCTATTTTATAAATTGTTGTCATGATGGCGTGATCGGTTAAAGCTTCGATATCAATAACCCCGGCTTTAATGTATGCAAGTTGCATCTCTTTAAATTCTGCCCAATTTATTACGTATGTATTTAATTCAAGATCAAGTTTCTCACAAATGTTTCTTATGTTCTCCGTTGCCAGCTCGCTATTCCATCCATTATCAAAATGTACGATCAGTGGTCTAAGGCCATTTTGTTTTGCCCAAAAAGCAAGATAAGAACTGTCAATTCCACCACTCACACCAAGTATACAATCATACTTTTGACCTTTACCACTTTTTTTGATCTCTGCAATTTTATTTTGAATCCAATTAGTTCTTTTTGTTTTATCACCAAGATCATTTACCACCTTGTCGTAATACCTGCAATATTTGCACACACCATCCTCATCAAATGTAATATTTTCAACATTTTTTGATGTCAAGACACATCTCTTACACTCTATTACTTTGTTATGTTCGTGTTCCATTTTTATTGATAATAACCTTATTATATACCTTAAGTGATATGATCGTATTTTTAATAGATTTTAAAAAGAACAACAAATTTTGTTTTTTTCTTTTGTTCTCCGTTCCTGTATCTATTTTTATTTTTTTAAGAAAAGAGAACGCCCCAATATTGTTTTCCTTCCAATAGCCAAAATTATTCATGTACTCAGAATAATTATTGGCTTGTAAAGATGTAATGGATCCGGAACTTAAACTGCGCAAATAGACCGGCGATTTTTTATCTGAAAAAATAATATTATTTTTCTCAGTATAGTGAAAATGAAAATCGTTATGCTCGTTCTCAATCAAAAAAGGTTTTTCTTTATAGCGTTGGTAATCTCCCGGCGGAAAAGAACCTACAATAGCAAGGGCATGTTTTTTATTATGGATGCAAGAGTTTGGAAACCAATACATAATCTTTTGAGAGATCATTCCGCTTGAGGTATCCCAAAAGGAATGGTATTTATCCACACACAGATCAAAATTTTTATCCTTCAACGAATCCAGTATAACTGGATTAAATATGTCATCATCATCCAAACGAATAATATAATCGCAGTTTAACTCTTTTCTTAAAATATATTCTGTTGCTTTTTGTAATTTTTCCTCTTTTTGCCCTTCAAAATCTATCTTTATAAATTTTTCAGACACTTGTTCTTCATCCAACAACTCTCCAATTAATAAGGCCTTCCAGTTTGAATACGATTGACTTTTCAGTGTATCAAAGCACAATTTTCTTAAAGAAAGTCGTTGAGAAGATAAATGTGATCTTGGAGTTAGAGGAATAATGAATAAGAAGGAATTAGGCATAAATTATTTATTGCCGTCGGTAAGTTTTGCCCTATATAAACTTGTACTTAATCCATGGTCACGGTTGGTATAATATATTACCATTTTAAGATCTTCACCAGTAATAGGTTTACCTTTATAATCTTCTCCCAAAAAACGGATAGAAATATTTTTTGTTTTTAGGACCTCAAGAAGTTCTTCTTCTGAATTATATTCTAATACTTCATCAACATATTTGCAGCTTGCCATAATTAATTTGCGCTCAGTTACAGAAAATATAGGGGCTTTTTTGCCGGGATTAATTGTTTTTGAAATATTTTCAGCACGATTAATTGCAACTATCAAATAGTCGCAATGTTCTTTACATTCTTGTAACATCAAAACGTGCCCGGCATGAAAAAGATCAAAAACACCACATGTAAAACCAATTTTCATTTAAATATTGCTTTTAATAAAATCTTTGATATCATGTTCAGGAAACCAATTCAGTAACTGCTTTGCTTTGGTTACATCTGCAAATGTAATATCTGATTCGCCTTCGCGTTTTGGTATAAATTCATAATTCGATGAAATTTGTTTCGCTAATTCTAAAACACTTAAGGTATCGCCATTGCCAATATTAAACGCCGTATTTAATACGCTTGAATTTATAGCTGCCAGATAATTAGCTTTTGCAAGATCATATACGTGTATAAAATCACGTTTTTGCGAACCATCGCCTGTAATTAAAAGTTGCTGACCATTTTTGTGCTTATACAAAAAAATACCGACAACGCTGCTGTAGGCATTAAATTTATTATCGGGATTAAAACTTCGCGGACCATACGGATTAAAATAACGCAGACAAACATAGTCCAATGGATAACGTGTGCTTAGTAATTCGAGGTATTTTTCGACTTCATATTTCTGAAATGCATATGGGCTTAAACAATCTATCTTTTCTGATTCTGGCGTTGGGATTTTTTCCGGCGTTCCGTATACAGCGCTCGAACTACTAAATACAAATTTCGGAAAATTATTTTCTTTCACCATCAACTCTATCAGATGCATAGAAAAAGTTAAGTTGGCAGAAATGTGTTCGGTTACAAATTCAAAACTAGGCTGTATTCGTGGTAAAGCCGCGAGATGAAAAACACAATCGTAAGGTTTAAGACTTTTTATATTTTCAACCGAATCATTTATAAATGAAAAGCGAGGTTCGTTAAAATGATTATCAATGTTTTTTTTATTTCCAGTACTATAATTATCAATACCGGTAATATGCCAGGTAGTTTTAGAAAGGAGATAATCTAACAGGTTAGAGCCAATAAAACCTGCAACACCAGTTATAAGTACGCTATTTATGTTCTTCATTAATTATATCTAAGATCGTGTGAAGTATGGTTTGATGATAACACTCAACTATTCCGTAGGACTCCGAATTAAGGTAAAAATTTATCTTACCTTTACTAACTAATTTATTGTCATTTTTAAATCCTGAAAGTGTAATCACATTTTTATTAACAGTATTTGCAAAATCAACAGCATTATTAATGTTAGCAGAGTTGCCAGAGCTACTGATAGCAACTAAAAGGTCGTCTTTTTTATAATACACCTTAAGCCATTCTACCATAGCCTTTTCATAACCATAATCATTTGAAAAACAGGTTATCAATGCAGGATCGGTAAAAGCAAAAGATTCGTATTTTAAAACTTTGGCAAAGTCTTCCATTAAATGCGAGCATATGGAATTAGAGCCTCCGTTACCGATAAAAAATATACGCTTGTGTTGTTTTATCATTTTTACAGATTCCTGTATCTGATCATCAATGACCTTTGAATTTAAAAATTCTGTGAATTTTTCTTTATAGGTATTTAGCAGCATGTTCTAATAATAATTTTTTTGTTACTGATCTTTCGTTACAAAGCCATGTAGTAGATAAACTAGCGGCTAAGGATGGTAAATATAAATTTTGTTTTTCTTTATTTAAATGTGACATAACACAAGCAAAAGCAAAAAAAGTATCTCCTGCGCCAATTGTATCAATTACCTGTGTTTTAAAAGACGGATGTGCTTCAACCAATTTGCCATTTGTAAATGTTGAACCTGATTTGCCTGTAGTTATAAATAAATTATCGCAATTCAATTCATAATTAAAAATCTTTAAAATATCTGGCGATGTTGGATTTTCAATTCGCTCGTTCACTTGCAAGCTGGCCTCACGCAAATCGATGCACGCACTTCTTTTTTTCTTATTCTTCCATTTTGAAATTCGGTTAAAACCAAAGTTATTTGAGTTTGTTTGGCACATTAGATGAAAGCCATCAGTTATTTCTAGTTTATCGCAAAAGCCATGTCCAAAGTCTGCTACTATTACAATATCGTAATCAGCTGTATTAACCTTCACGGCTTTAAAATCTTTAATATCAAATTTATTGATCTCGACATGTTTCTTTTTATCACCAACATCTACATACCTTGTTTTTACGATCTCGCTATTTGTATTTGTAATTACCTTTACCTCTTTTACAAAATCATAAAGATGATTGGCTATTGCCTGCGCACCGCCTTGCTGAACTGTTTTGCCGCTTTCAAGCTTAAATACCGGACAAAACGATTTCATAGATTGTCCTTCGTAAGAAACATCTATAAACTCATCCACAATAGTTTCTCCAACTATTAAAACCTTCAGGTTTTTTATTTCTTCAAAAATTGAATTTAAATAATTTATCATTTTATTTATTTAAAGATAGTGTTTTTATGTGACCAACTATTTGTTCTTTATTAAATGCGTATTGCAAAGGTTGTTGTGTTAAATTCTTTCTAAACCTCAAAGTATCTATTAAGCCTTTAATAGGCGGCTCTCCATTAAATATAAGCAACACATCTGTATTGGTATAACACCCAATATGTATAGCACCTGAGTGCTGGGTAATTATAAGTTTGGCATTACAACATTTTTCTATTACCACTTTATTATCTGTTGAAAGGCATACCTCGATTTTGCCTTCGGATTCTATTTCGGCGCTCATACTTGGGTGACCGGTAATATAAACTTTATCAAAATAGGGCGCCACCAGCTTGGCTATCTCTATATAGTCCCATGGCCCGCCATTATTGGGCGTTACGGTATTGCCTTTTTTCCTTGGAAATATAACACATGAATTTTCATTAGCAGTTTTATAAACCTGATTAATGTTGTAAACATGTTGCCTGTTATTTACTAATTGCCAGTTCCTAAAAACAAACCAGTACATATTATGATCAGCGATATCAAGAAATGCTTTGCCGCTTTTTTTTGCAACCGCATAAAATGCTTCAATCTCTTTTTGAACATCGATTGGTGGAATTGTATCATTCGAACTCGATGATACTTCCGCAAAAAAATCTCTTAAAGGATAATACCTGTGTATAATTGAATTGCCATTGGTATCTACTAAAAACCCTCTATGCAATTCCATTCCACAATAATGGATCTTTACACCTTGTTTATGTAAATTAGAAAGGAAAGGAAGGTTATGCAGTAAAAAATGTCCGAATTCGCCTTTAAAAGGGCCATAATAACATTCTTTTTCTTTTATGGCCTTATTATAAAATTGATTTATTTGCTTTTTTGCTTTTAAAACGATCTTAAGATAATGAAGTTTACCAAAAATATTGAGGTTCTTTTGACCGTACCAAATTGTGGTTGCACCTTTTGGATCGATAAGAACGCTATGATCAAATATATGTGATTTCTGAGACAATTAACTTTTTTTCGAAGGTATGTGCTGTAATGTTTCCATTTTTTATTTTCTTCCAATTAATTTATTGACAGAATATTTTAAATAATAACTAAGATGATTCCAACGAATGCCCGTAACTAAAAAGTACTTAAAAACGGTATTGTGTCCATATGGTACAATAAGAAAAAACAGATGATTCCATTTTTTTAAAGCTGTTGCTTCAAATGTTTTTTCCTCATACTTTTTAATTATTTTGTTTTGAAGTAATATTTTTTTTAGCCAAAATTTTGCTTTCTTAACATTATCGGGACTTGGTGTTAAACTAAATAAACCATTAATAAACTGGTGTATTTTTAAATCCTCATCGGTAAAGGGTATTGCTAAATCTGCAAGTAAAATTTTATGCATTCTTAATGATCTTTCTCTAGATTTATCTTTGAATTGCACAGTAACATTTTGCTCCCCTCTTCTATATAAATATAATGGCTCAATAAAATTAAAAATTTTTACATAATTTTTTACATCGTACCAAAATTTCCAATCTTGTCCTACGCCAAATGTTTCGTCATAAAATAAATTATACTTTTTAATTTTATCCAAGCGCATAAGCATGGTTGCATGGTTTGTAGGACACCCCCATATTAATTCTGCCTTTATTTCATCATCCGTAGATACATCATTTCCACTGATGTTATTCTCAGTGCCAAATAATTGCATAGCCGTTGCACAGACGTCTATTTCGGGGTTTTCTTCGAGAAATTGATACTGCTTTTCAAACCTGCTTAAATCCGAAATATCATCAGCATCCATTCTGGCAATGTATTTACCTGTAGCAGCACGAATACCGATATTAAGCGAAACCGCTAACCCGCAATTTTTTTGATTTGTAATAATTTTAATACGTTCGTCATTATAGGTATTAATTATTGAAAGAGTTCTATCAGTCGAAGCATCATTAATAATTATGAATTCAAAATTACGAAATGACTGATTTAAAATCGAATCAATAGCTACAGAAATAAATTCTTCTGCATTGTATGCCGCCATTATAACTGAAATTGAAAACTCAGCCATTTATATACTCTATTGGCACAACAACTTTTAATTTATGCGCACGGTTACAAATGAATATTATACTAGAAGAAAATAGCATTTATTACTTTTTATACTGAGATAACCATTCTTCTAAAAACACGAGCAACCATAATCCACTTGTTTGGTTTTCATCAACCATCTTTGTTATTGTATTCACATTAAAATAAGTGTTTAATACCGAATTAGGAGACAATAATTTATCATGAAGTAATTGATTTAAATCGCCTTTATGACTAAACCATTTATCAAGCGGTATTGAAAAACCTTGTTTTTTGCGATGCACAAATTCGTTAGAGAAATTTTTAAGCATTAATTCTTTTAACAGTAACTTTCCACGCCATTCGCCTGAGTTTTTGTTTATGTTAAATTCTTCAGGTATGGTTGCGGCAAACTCCCAAACATTTTTATCTACCAGTGGCGTTCTAACTTCAAGACTATGCATCATACTTGCAGTATCTACTTTAGTTAAAATATCAAAGTTTAAATATGTTTTCATATCCATATACTGTACTTTGTTGGTAAGAGAATACTCTTTTGTTCGATTAAACAATTGTTCAAATTCTTCAGGCAAAACAGCTATTTGACCTTGATATTGATTCTGCCATAAATTTGTTCGCCAATTAGTATCCAAATATTGATTAATACTTATCCATGTTTCAAGCGTATCTTTTTTTGGGTATCTTAGAGGGAATAATTTTTCTTGTAGTGGATAAATGGCTTTTTTAAAACCTTTACGGTAAAATTGAGGCATGTACTTTAACCAATTTATATATGAATTATAGCCTGCAAAGGCCTCATCTCCGCCATCTCCACTTAAAACCATGGTAACATGTTTACGCGCTAGTTCACAAACATAATACGTGGGTATGCATGAACTATCGCCAAAAGGTTCGCCATAATGTTTTACCAGTTTTGGAAGTATTTCTATCGCGTTTGGTTTTACTATTTCGGTATGGTGATTTGTTTTAAATTCTTTTGCAACCTGTTCCGAAAATTTTAATTCATTATATGCTTCTTCTTCAAATCCAATACTAAATGTTTCTACGTTTTTATTTAGCATTTGACTCATATGCTGAACAACCAGACTTGAATCAATTCCACCCGACAGAAAAGCGCCAAACGGAACGTCAGAAACAAGATGAGATCTTACAGCATCTTTTATAACTGCATCAGTAGCCTCAAGCCATTCATTTTTAGTTTTAATTTGCTTCTTGCTAAAATCAATATCCCAATATTTTTTTTGCTCGCTTATTTTTCCGCTAAAATCAATCGAAACAAAATGGCCGGCTTTTAATTTTTTTATTTGCTTAAACACTGTTAGCGGTGCCGGTATATATTGCAACCATAAATACTGATCAATGGCATTTAAATCAATCGTATTATCAAATGCCGGCAGGTTTTTAAATTGTTGGAGTTCGCTTCCAAAGGCTATAATATTAGCCGATTGATAAATGAACAAAGGCTTAATTCCAAAATGATCCTTGGCAATAAAAATATTTTTGTTGGTTAAATCTAAAATGGCAAAGGCAAACATACCTCTGAATTTTTGAAGGCACTCTTCTTGCCACTTCTGATAAGCGTAAATAATTACCTCGGTATCAGAATTGGTGCGAAATTTATAACCATAACTTACTAATTCATTTTTTAGTTCAAGGTAATTATATAATTCTCCATTGTAGGTAATCCATAATGTTTCAGATTCATTAGACATAGGCTGAGCCCCTGTACTAATATCAATAATTGATAAACGTCTATGACCAATTGCGACATTATCAAAAATTTTATGTCCAAAACCGTCAGGCCCCCTGTGACTGATGGCATCTGTCATCTGTTCAATAATTACTTTAGTAGCTGCAGAATTTAGACTAATATAACCAGCTATACCGCACATTATTTAATGATTTTGTATTGTTTTTGGTTCAACATTCTATTTATAAAATTAATTAAGCTGTCTTCAACTCGTTAATTGTTTTTTTATAAAGTTCTATAACTTGATTTAAAACAATATCCGGATGAAGTTTTCGAGACCGTTCAAAAGCTTTTTGTTCTATTTTATTTTTGGTTTCAATGTCAAGTTGTAAAACGCAATTTATTTTATCGAGAAGTTCTGTAGAATTATCTACCTCCACAACAAAACCATTTTCATTATCGTTAATGAGTTGATCGAAGCCATTACCTTTTGTTCCAATTACTATTTTTTTATTAGCCATACTTTCAATACATGTATTTGGAAAATTGTCCGTTCGTGAAGGCAATGTAACAAGTTGTGCATTTTGAATAATCGGAAACAAGGCTGGATGTTTTTGCGCAGGTATATGAATCACTCTATCGCTAAATTCGGCAGCTTTACCCATTAAATAATCCCAAAGATCTGTTTCGTTTATTTTATTGTGAAGCTGTTTTCCAACAAAAATATAATATAAATCTTTGTTGGTCTTTAATAAATCATATATTATTTCAGCAATGGTTCCTACACCCTTAATCAAACCAATTGAACCAAAAAAAAGCACATATCTTTTTTCCTTTAAAACACTTTCATACATGCTATTATCAAGCTTACTTTCGGGTGCCATATAAGGTGTTTCGATAATAGATATATGCTTGCCAATTTGAGGTTCGACAAGTTCGGCTATCATTTTACTGGGACCAAATACCATTTCTGATTTCCGCATAGCCATAACCTCAAATTTTTCTAGTGACTTCATATAAGTATCACTCCTACCCCAACCACCCATTGCGTTGCACAAATAGGTTGAACTTGACAACCTAACTATACTCGGCACATTTTTAACTTTATAAAACGAATAGCCTGATAAGTGGGGATATTGAATTATATCTATAGGGTGTTTTTTATTAAACTGTTTTATGGTCTTCTTTACAAAATAAGAAGCTTGTCTGAAAGCAACAAAGCATTGCAATTTTTCAGGAAATAAAAAACTAATTTTAAAGCGCTTGGCTTGATAGTTGATTCGCCATGCATAATCAATAATTTTTATACGCTCAATGGTGATATCTTCAAAAACAAAACTACCGGAGGTTTCAGACACAAGAAAGATGGTTACTTTATGTTGTTGACTTTTTAACCACTTAGCAAGTTTATAAATATAATTTGCTAAACCACCGTCAAAGCTTGCTTCGGTAACAAATTCGGGAGTAACTAAAGCAATGTGCATTTATTTTTTAAACTGCGTTAACCACTCTTCCAGAAATAGAATTAACCATAATGATTCATTATGATTTCCGGAGATAAGGCTACTGATTGTTGTTTGGTTGAAATAAGATTTAACTAAAGAATTTTTGGAAAGCATTCGGTCTTGTAATAAGGTATTTAGTTGCCCTTGTTTAGCAAACCATTTAGAGATTGGCACGCCGAAGCCTTGCTTCTTGCGGTATACAAAATCATGTGGAAAATGCTTTAACATAATTTCTTTTAACAAAATTTTACCCTGCCATTCGCCCGATTTATTATTAATATTAAATTCTTCCGGTATGGTTGCGGCAAATTCCCAAACTTCTTTATCAATAAGTGGTGTGCGCACTTCTAAACTATGAATCATACTGGCCGTATCAACCTTTGTAAGGATATCAAAATTCATGTACGTTTTCATATCAACATACTGAACCTTATTAACAGTTGAAAAATTTTTTGTTTTAGAATAAATTTCTTCAAAGCCCTCTGGCATTTTTGAAATATGTGCATGGTGTTCTTGTTTCCACAATTTTGTTCTCCAATCAGCCTCTAAATAGCTCATTTTACTGATCCAGTTTTCAAGCGTGTCTTTTTTAGGATATCGTTTTGGGAACAATTTTTCTTGTAAAGGATATAATTTCTTTTTAATACCGCTGCGATAATTGATAGGCAAATATTTCATAAACTGTGTGTATGAATTATAGCCTGCAAAACATTCATCACCGCCATCACCACTTAAAACCATGGTAACATGTTTTTTTGCTAATTCACAAACATAATAAGTAGGAATGCACGAACTATCTCCAAAAGGCTCGCCATAATGCTTAATTAGCTTAGGCAATACATTTAACGCATCGGGCTTAACAATTTCTACATGATGATTGGTGTTGAATTTTTTTGCAACGAGTTCCGAATATTTTAATTCGTTATATTCTTCCTCTTCAAAACCAATGCTAAATGTTTCTACTTTTTTATTTAACACCTCACTCATATAGGTAACCACCAAACTAGAATCGATACCCCCTGACAAAAATGCGCCAAATGGAACATCGGACACCAAATGTGCTTTTACAGAATCTTTAATAACAGCCTCTGTTGCATCCATCCATTCTTTTTGCGTTTTTACTTGTTTTTTACCAAAGTCTATATCCCAATATTCTTTTTGCTCACTTATCTGTCCATTAAAATCGATAGTAATATAATGCGCCGCTTTTAATTTTTTAATCGATTTAAAAACGGTTAGTGGTGCCGGTATATATTGTAGCCATAAGTATTGATCTATGGCATTTAAATCCAGGGCAGTATCAAATTCCGGTAGTGATTTGAATTGTTGTAATTCGCTACCAAAAGCGATACAATTTGCAGATTGGTAATAAAATAAAGGTTTGATTCCAAAATGATCTCTTGCTACAAAAAGCTTTTTTGTATTAAGATCTGTTATTGCAAAAGCAAACATTCCTCTAAAATATTTTAAGCAATGTTCTCCCCATTTTTCGTAAGCATAAATAATGACTTCTGTATCTGATGTTGTTTTAAATGTATAACCAAAATTTATTAACTTATTTTTTAAATCAAGGTAGTTGTATAACTCGCCATTATAGGTTATCCAAATAGTTTCGCTTTTATTAGACATGGGCTGAGCACCAGAGGCAATATCTATGATGGATAAGCGGCGATGACCAATAGCCACGTTATCAAAGAACTTATGCCCAAAGCCATCAGGCCCTCTATGACTAATAGCATCGGTCATGTCTGATATAACTTGCTCAGTTGCTTTTCCCGTTAGGTTAATATATCCTGCGATGCCACACATTAATTTTTAAATTTTTTTATTGTATCTGAGTAAAGTTGAAGTAAAGAGTTGAGTACAATATCCGGCTGTAAACTTTCTGAACGTTTAAGAGACAAATCCTCCATTAAAATCTTCTCTTCTAAGGACATATTAAGCACTATGTTTATTTTTTCGAGTAAAGCCAAATGATCATCTACATCTATTACAAAACCATTTTCACCGTCATTAATGAGTTGATCGAAACCATTGCCTTTTGTACCTATGACAATTTTTTTATTTGCCATACTTTCTATACATGTATTTGGAAAATTGTCTGTTCTTGATGGCAAAGTAATTAATTCTGCATGCTGAATGATTGGAAATAACGTACTATGTTTTTGAGAAGGAATATAAATGATTCGATTTTTTAAAGCGCCTGCATGATTTATTAAGCCATCCCAAACATCTACCTCATTTATTTTGTTATTTAATTGCTTGCCCACAAAAACATAATATAAATCCGGATGTTGATTTAGCAACCGGTATATTATTTGACTTATAGTGCCTACGCCTTTAATAAGACCTATTGAACCAAAAAATAAAATATATTTTTTTCCTTTTAATAGTTCATTATAAACAGTAATATCTAAGCTTCCTTCCGGTTTTATATAAGGCGTTTCAATAATACTTATTTTTTTTTTGATTTTAGATTCTGCTAATGCCGCAATTTTTATACTAGGCCCAAAAACAGCATCAGCTTTTTTCATAGCTTCATACTCAATTTCAGCTTGAACCTCTACTTGTAAATTACTACTTCCGTATCCGCCCATTTCTTGACACAATTCTGTTGAACTCGAAAGCCGAACAATTGTAGGAATGTAGTTTGGTCGATAGTAGGCATACCCGCCTAAGTGAGGATAGTGAATTATATCAAAAGGGTTTTTAGCGTGATCAAGTTTAATTTTTTTATTGATTGCTTTAGCATATTGTTTAAATTGAATTTGGTAACGCAGTTTATCGGAAATTAAAAACCCCAATTTAAATCGAGTAAGTTGATACTTTATTAGCCAAGCGTAATCTTTTGTTTTTACCTTAACAACATTTATATTTTCATATTTAAAACTATCTGCTTCATTAAAATCTTTTGTTGGAATATAAATAACAATAGAATGATTTTTTGATATTAACCATTTAGCTAATTTGTAAGTATAATTTGCCAACCCACCATCAAAAACAGCCTCTGAAACAAACTCGGGTGTAGCTATAGCAATGTTCATTATAAGTTGAGTTTTAATTTTAAGAAAAAAGCGAGAGATTCAACTTTTAATAAAAAAACGCTCATTTTTTTCTCGAAGGAAGGTAAAACAGTTCCTTTTTTTTCGAGTATTGAGGTTAAAACAGCGAGTGGTTTATTAATTGCATAATCAACATACCATTCATTAGCTTCAACAGCTATTTTATTTGCATGCTCTTTATTTTGAAAACACGAGATCAGGGCTTTTGTCACTTCTTCTTCATTAGCAGCTGAGTACATTGGATACAAGCTATCCACTATCTTTTCGTACAAACTATCTTTACGGTTATGAATTACCGGTTTTTGCATACATAGAAATTCAAAAATAGCTCCATACGATAACCAACTATAATCACCAACCTCCCCAATACCAACATCTATAAAACTAATCATGCTTAATATGTTTTTTCTTTCTAACGTTGGAAACCATATAACATTCTTCTCTAAACCCAATTCTACAATCAATTTTTTTGAGTCCTCAACATCTGATCCATATTCAAAAACAATTATACATGCATTGGCATTGGTTAGTTCTAAAAAATTTTTAAAACCTCTAAAAATACGTTCATTGCCTTTGTAGCTCCATATGTCAATAGGGTTTTTCCAAGATTGACGAATATGGCTAAAGGCTATAAAATCAAACTTCTTTTTAATTTCAAGCATTTTTGAAGTTAAAGAACTTTTCGTTTGAATAGTTTTACTGTTTTGCCAATTAAATTCAGGAGTATAAATAAATGGACTTGGATATTTATACCTTTTGCCTTTTAAATTAAAAAGGTTAATTGTTTTTTCAAACTCCTCGTTTGTATAGTCAAAAATAATACCGGTTGCGTTTTCAATACCCAATTTTTGATATTTTGCCAAAGCTGCTCGTTGCTTATTAAAGTAAGTATTATTTACATCTTGAATTTCAAAGAAAGGTAATTCATATAAGTCAGATCCATAGGGTATAACTACGTCAATTTTTATTTTAGCAAAAGTTAAATAAGCAATAGAGTAACCACAAGCAATTATAAAGTTATACTTCGAAAAAAAATTATTTAGTTTAAGCTGCTTAGTATATAGTATGTCTGAATTTAAAAAATCTGACTCGATAATAAAATCTGTATTAATTTCCTCAAACGTATCTGCATCGGGCTGAAAATGACTAAATTCTTTTGATAAAATCAGTTCTGCGTTGTATCCTGCATAACGTAAATGACGGACAATTGAAAACATACTATTATTCATGTTACCAACACAAGCAATTTTTATTTTGCTTTTATCCATCTTCTTAAAGCAACAGTTTTTTGTCTGGAAAATTAATTAAAACACCAAAATCTTTTTTCTGGTAAACCACCATGCTTCCCATTGCGATGGCATTCGCGCCACCTTGTTTTATTCCGTTATTTAAGTGCTCAACATTTCCAGCACCGCCATGAGCAACTACAGGTACTTTTGAAATTGAAGTTACTTGTTTTATTAATTCTAAATCTAAACCGCTCCATGTACCCTCGTTATCTACACTTGTAATTAAAATTTCACCTACGCCTGCATCTTCAATTTTTTTTACCCAGTCAGAGATTGCATACTTGTGTTTATCATGAGCTGAGTTTGAAACAATTTGATATTTGCCAAAAAAGTTTTTCTTTACATCTATTACACCGATTACAGCTTGAGACCCATAAACTTCAGAAATTTGCGTGATGAGATTTAAATTAGAATGCAAGGCACTATTAATAGCTACCTTTTCAATTCCGATATTAAATATTTTTTGAGCCTGTTCAAATGTTTTTATTCCACCACCATATGCTAAAGGCATAAAACATTCATTGGCTATTTCACTCAGTAATTTATAATTGGGTTCTTTATTTTTTGGTGTAGCATCTATGTCTAAAAAAATAAGTTCGTCAACTTCCTTTTCATTAAAAATTCTTACGGTGTTTATAGGATCGCCAACATATTTTGGGTTTTTAAAATTAACTGTTTTAACTAAACCGTTATCTTTCAGCAATAAGCAGGGTATGTAACGGATTAATAACATTTATAATTTAGCAAAATTGGTTAATAACTGCATGCCAAACTTATGGCTTTTCTCCGGATGAAATTGTGTACCATAAACATTTTCGTTTTGAATAGCGGCATCAAAATCACCTCCATAATTTGTTTTCAAAATCGAATTGCTATTATCATCACAAACCACTTTATAAGAATGAACAAAGTAAAATCGATGTTCGGGAGTAAAATCTTGAGTTAATTTACTTGGTGTATTTTGTTTTACGAAATTCCAACCCATGTGCGGAATCTTTAGATCAGAACCTTCTTCAAATTTAAATTTTACGGTTTTTGCTGGTACAAGGTCAAGGCCGGTTAGAACACCTTCCTCACTTGCTCGGGTTAACAATTGCATCCCAAGGCAAATACCCAAAAAAGGAACCTTATCTATTTTAGCTTTATGCACTAATACAGAACGCAAATTTAGTTCATCTATTTTTTGAATCGCCGAATCAAAAGCACCAACACCCGGAAGGAGAATTTTTTCTGCAGCTTCAATTTGTTTTATATCAGAAGTAATAATACAAGGTGCGCCAATTCTTTTAAGCATATTTTGCACCGAGCCTAAATTTCCTAAACCATAATTAATAATTGTTATCATTTAATATAACTAACCGGGAAACAATACTTCATATAAAAACTTTTTGGAACCAAGTTAGCTTTGTATAAAATTTTAAATAAGGGACGTAATCTCTCAAAACGTTTTTTATAGGTTGGGTACTCATACCAATACTTAGGTTTAGCGCTCATAATTTTTTCATATTCTTGATCACTAAAATTCATTCTCTTTTTAATGTAATCAACCAAACCTTCTTCAATAAATGGAGAGGTTTCATAATACTCTTTAATGGCATCTTCACGTTTCATTTTTCCGTTTCTAACCTTACCAGAAAGTGTATTATTCCTATAATCAATATCAAATTTTTGAGGGAAGTATACACTATGACTAAATGCATTCATTCTATTCTCCAAATGATGGCCACCATAATCTTGCCATCCATATTCTCGCGACAAAAGTATTTTTGCATCCTCTTTTGTATAATCCATATACCAAAATGGCCTAATTTTTTTTATGCGAACTAAAACAACCCATTTCATAAACCTCCAAAAGGTCATTAGCGGATAGGTTTTTATTTTCTTTTTACCAAATAGTTTATGAATAGATGAAATGTATTTTCCATCAAAATAATTTTTGCCTAATGGCGAAATACCCTCTTCTATAAAAGAGTGCCCTTCAAGAATATATTTAATCTTAAATTTAAAAGCCACTCTATATAGAATCTCCGCAACAGCTAAATCAGATGCTGCATCAATTTCAGGAACATTTGCATAGAAAAAAGATCTATAAATATCATCCATCTCTGTATTATCAACTACATGAGTAAATAAATCTATCTTTAGTTTATTTGTAATTTTAGTAATATTTTGTGTGGCAATAGCAGTATTAAATGTATTGTCGTAATGAACAGCTAAGGGTCGTAATCCATTCATTACAGCCCAATGCATTAAATAAGAGGAGTCTGTTCCTCCGCTAACTCCAATAATGCAATCATATTTTTTATTTTTTCCAGCCGCTTTAATTTCACCAACTATTTTTTTTAATTCAATATTTCCCTTTTCCTTTCCAGTCCCATATTCTTCTATTAAGGACTCCGTCATCATACAATAGCTACAAATTCCCGCTTCATTAAAAGTAATTGACGGCAGCGATGTATCGTAAATACACCGTGTACAAATTTTATAATTAGTATCCAGACTTCTTTTTTTTGTTGCTTGCATTATTTAATTTTCTTTAGATTTTCAATGAATTTTTCGTGAGAAATTGCGAAGTTTCCGCTAACTTTTTCTCCAACCGCAACATTTTTAGTTACAACACTTCCAATTGTTAAGTAGGCATTATCCTCTATCGTTAATCCATTTGAAACTGTTACTCCCGGGCCAACCCATATATTTTCCTTAAGAGTTGTACTACCACTAATCATAGAATTTCCAATTAAAAAACAACCTTTACCAATATGCACCGCGTGCGCTATATATACTAAATCATCAATTTTAACATCATCAGCGATTATAGTGTTTCTAAATGAGAATCCCTTATGGATAGCACAATTTGCTCCAATTTTAACATCATTACCTATTAAAACTTTACCATCATGCAATACATTAATTATTCCTTTCGAAGTGCGTTTTAATTCAAAACCTTCTGAACCAATTACCGCCCCTGATTTTATATAGCAATTATTTCCAATTTGTACATCAGCAAGTACAGTAGCGTTTGGACCTATGTATGTGTTGTCTCCAATTACAACATTATATTCACAAATATATGCTCTAGGATGAATTATTGCTGTTGGACTAATTTTCGAAATTGTCTTTTTGTAATTTATTTCAACTAATTTATTTAAATAAGTATAGTAGTAGTATCTAGGATCATCACATTTTACTATAACTTTATTTTTAAGCATTTCAGCAAGTACATGTGTACACATTACAACTGTAATATTTTGATTTTGATTTACCTCATCAATAAATTTTTCAGTATCAATAAAAGCAATTACATTTGGATGGGTTGAATTAGACATTCCGAAATCATTACATTGGAAAGCTGTTTCGGAGTTTAATCCTGTAAATTTTTTTAAAGACTCTTGGTTTATTAAAATCATTAAATTATAAAATTTTCAATTTTTAAATATTCATAAACAGTATAAGAATTGTCAAAATACTTATTATGATTATTTAATAAAGTAATTAGCAAGTCTCTAGTTCCAACAACTTTAGTATTTCTAAACTTAATTAATTCAGTAGGATTTTGATAATGAACTTTTGCTTTATTATATGTTTGTTCAGAATCTGTATTTAAATAGATATGTATTGGATGAATACAAAACACATTAAGCATATTTGTATATGTATTAATCTTTGTATCATCAAATGGAAAATTGTACAGAAAATGAATATCGTCTTCAAAATTGTGCATAACCTTGACTAAACCATTCCATAATTTAAATGGTTTGATTTCATTTTTATATGGCAAATTTGTATTTGCTTCATATTCTAATCCATAATCTTTAAAAGTTTGATAAAGAGGCGTGCTTTGAACTAGTGAATGAGAGCGAACACCTTTAGCATTTGGAACAATGTTTAACACTTTTTCGATTGCCTCCCTGATTGAACCTTGTTGCTGATTCATTAACGGTAAAAAATTTGGGTGAATACCTAATTCAAAATTATTATCAGATTTTATAGAATCAATTACCGAAGATTTATGAGTACAAAAAAAAGTGCACTTAACATTATACTTATTAAATAATTCTATAGTATCGGCAATAACTGCTTCTGGAGCCCAATCAATATCACTTGTAAATAAATTCATTGCTTAGTCTTGTATTCTTGCTTTTTCTATGATTAATTTTTTACCATCAATTGTTCTTATAAAGGCGCCAGGATATGGTGAACTTTGTGCACGAATAAAATTATATAATTCTTTAGCGTTTTTTGTCAAGTCAAGTTCACCATCATCTGGTTTACGTTGAGGGTAAATTACAATTTTACTTTTATCTTGTGGAGTAAATACAATTGAAGAACTATTCTGCAAAGCATTTAGTAATATTTTTTTTGAGGTGACGGTTACTTTTTCATATACCTCTTTTATTGAATCATCCTCTTCAATTTTAATTTTTTCCTGGTTAATAATATCGCCATCATCTACTCCCTCATCTAATTTAAATAGAGTTATACCAGTTTCTTTTTCACCATTTATTATTGCCCAAACCAAGGGTGCGCCGCCTGCATATTCAGGCAACATAGATGCGTGAATTCCCCATGCTCCATATTTAGCAAGTTCTCTTGTTTTTTTTGGGACCATATAATACCAACCCATAATTAAAATTACATCCGGGTTAATATTTTTAATAATATCTATGTAATCATTTGTTTTTTTGCCCTCTTGCGATGAGTCGATAAAATAACAAGGGATATTGTTTTTTGTGGCAACAATTTCAAGTTCAGAATAATTATAGTTTTTTACTTTAGTATCGCTATAGGAAATACCAAATTCCTGCGGAATCGTAAACAAAGCACTAACATCAATTTTATTATTTAAAAGATGTGTTAGGATATCTTCGCTAAATTTAGTTGCGCCAAAAAAGATTACTTTCATTCGACTTTTTCACCATTTAAAAATATTCTACACCACCATTCGAAGTTCAAAAAACTCCAAATAAGAAGACGATGGTTTATTTTATCATTAATATGTTCATTCACAATTTTTTTAACGTAGTCAGGATTAATAAACTCTGAGGACACATTTTTTTTCCCTAATAATAATTCTTTGACGTAATCGGCATTTTCTCCTCTATACCAACTTTCATCCGGAGCACTAAACCCTTGTTTTTTTCTATTTAGAATACTTGCAGGCATAAAACTTGTCATTGCTTTGCGCAAAACGTTTTTGCCATCATCAAAGTCGCGGTAACTTGCTATTTGCTTTGTTTTTGAACTGTCATTTTCGTTGATCCTTTTTATTTCAGCAGTTAAATTTCCAAGTTTATGCTTAACCGGTATCTTTTGCGCAAAATTTACAAGATCATTATCCATAAATGGAAAACGCTCTTCCAATCCGTTTGCCATACTTAATTTGTCACCCACTAAAAATAAACTTGGCAAAAACGTTTTTATTTCGAAATACAACGAATTATTAATTTGTTGCTCGGGAGTATCGTATTGCAATTTATTATTGAATGTAAAAACACGTTCAAATATTTCTCTTGGTTCGTTCTGATTTAAGCTACTAAAAACAATTGGGCTAAATAATTGCTGCTTTTCATTTTCAGGAACTAAACGCTGCCAAAAACCGTAATATTGATTAAAAAACTGCTCTTGATTTAAAGCGTTAAAAACCCTGTAATACCGCCATGGATAACCACCATATAATTCATCACCCCCGGTACCTTGCAAACAAACTTTTACAAATTTTGATGCCAATCTGGAGATGTAATAGTTTGGATAACTCATTCCAACTTTAAGATCCTCTAAATGATAAACTACTTTTGGTAAACTCCAGGCAAGATCGCCGGCATTAATCACTTGCTCATAATGTTCGGTTTTAAAAGCATTTGCCATTAGTTCAGCGTCTCTTCGCTCATCATAATTTGCTTCAACACCGGTAACACTGCTCATATCAAAACCACAGGTAAATGTTGCCATTCTAGGAATCATACTTGACCCAACCGCCGTTATAGCGCCGCTATCCATGCCTCCGGATAAGTATGAGCCAACCGGCACATCAGCAATCATTTGGCGTTCTACCGCTTGTTGAAATAAGCGTAAAGTTTCTTCTTTCGCGTCATCAAAGGACATTGCTTCATCTGTTTTTGAAAAATCATAATCCCACCAACTATTATGCACTAATTGCTTAAAATCATTTCCGATTTCAATAGTATTAGCAGGAGGAATCATGGCTACGCCTTTAAATAAGGTTCGAAAGGAAAATAGATTCTGAAAAGTAAAGTATTCATTAAGCGCGTTTAAGTCTACATTTACTTTAAAACTAGGGTGTTTTAAAAAGGCTTTAATTTCAGACCCGAATAAGAAAGTATTTTCGTTGTGCCAATAATAAAGCGGCTTTATTCCAAATTTATCTCTACTTAAATATAGTTTACGATTACTATGGTTAAACGCCCCAATAGCAAACATACCGTTTAAACGTTCAAAAAATTTAACACCATAGGCTTCCAACCCTTCAACAATCACCTCTGTATCGGTGGTGGATGAAAACGTGTGCCCTTTATTTATGAGTTCTTGTTTAAGCTCTTTAAAATTATAAATACAACCATTAAAAACAATTGTCCAATTTTTAATTTTAGAATGCATTGGTTGCGCACCTTTTTCTGACACATCAAGGATGGATAAACGACGGTGACCAAGGGCAATATTCCCATCAATAAAAATACCTCTCCCGTCTGGTCCTCGGTGGGCAACAGCATCTGTCATTGATGAAATTACAGACTCATCAATACGTTGGTTATTTAAATTAATTATACCAATTATTCCACACATTTTTACTTAGAAACAATAGACGTGTGTCCCGCTTCCTCACTTCTAAAAAAATCTATTTTTAAATTTAATTCATTGGCCCATACTTTATATTCATCAGCACTATAACGCTCAGCATTGCTAGGCGAATACCAATCAAAATTACAAGAGTCGTTTTCTTTTTTTGTCCATTGCGGATGATAAAAACATTTTAAAAAATTCCAGTAAATAAAGCGTTGTATATCATACTCGCCGCCTTTAATTCCAAGAGCAGGTATATCGGGGCAATTAAACTTTACATTTAAATCGGTTAATGTTTTTCCAAGTTCAGTGAGTTGATCCGAAAATTGCCACATTTGTTCATGTGTAAATTTATGAGTAGCTGTTCTAAAATAAGTATCTACCAATTCACGAGGCAATGCTTTTTTAGCATATACGTAACAAGCAAATTTTCCGTCACCGCTTAAGAGTGAAGATAAGTGCTCGTATGTCTTACGCGGATTTTCGGTATGATGAATTACCTGGTCACATAAAATAAAATCTAATGTTGACGGCTTAAAAGGCAGGTTTGCTATATCAGCTCTAAAAAAATATAAATTCGAAATTGGTTTATATCTATTCGCGGCGACTAAAATTGCTTCTGAATAATCAATGCCAAAAACAATTGCATGTGGGGCCAACTCTGCTAACCAGGCACTTTTGTAGCCAATACCACAACCCGCATCTATAATAATTTTTTTATCTTTTAAAAAATCTTTAAGCCCATCGATTGTTTTAAAACCATATAGTTCAAGAACCCATTTTTTTTGAAAATCTTCTGATGCTTCTGTACTACTTTCATTATCTAATTTTACCCATTTCTCTGAAAATGAATCGTTAGTTTGTGCCTGATTTTGAAATGAAGATGAATCATTAATAATGGCCAAATTATCTTTAAATAAAATTGGCACCGTAAATAAATCTTCAAGTTGTTTTGTCGTCATCATGATTTTATAGATTTTATTTTTTCAACAACATATTCATAGTCTTCTTTTGTCATTTTATTAAACAAGGGTATCGACATTGAAAAATCATTACAATCTTTTGCCCCCTGAAAATCTGTAGGCTTAATGTTGTATAGGTTAGCGTAGTAGCCTAACATGTGCGGCGCATGTGTTCCGGGGCGGGTGGATATTCCTTCCTGCTGCAATTTTTCCATTATTTCGTTTCTACTTAATGGCGCTTTTTTCTCATCAATGTAGACTACATAAGATTGCCAACCGTGTTTGTAATCGTCACCAAACGAGGGGGTACGAAGCCAATCTAATCCTTTTAATTGCTCATCGTAATACTTTGCCCACTTCGCCCGCTCGTCAATAAAAAGATCTAACTTTTTTAATTGTACTATACCAACTGCCGCTTGCAGATCAGTCATTCTATAATTATATCCTAACATATTAAAATCAGGAAGTATATATGGTTTTGCGCCGTGATGTCGTTGCTCTTCGGATATAGAAGCCCCGTGGTTTCTTAAGCTTGAAATAATTTCAGCTAAATGATCATCGTTAGTTGTTATCATTCCGCCTTCACCGGTAGTAACCGATTTACGTGGATGAAAGGAAAAACATCCCAAATTACCTAGGCTTCCGGCGGGTTTTCCTTTATACCCAGCGCCAGCAGCGCAGGCTCCGTCTTCAATTAAAGGAATATTACCTGCAATTTTTTTTATGGCATCCATATCTGCACATAAACCAAATAGATGAACAGGAATAATGGCTTTTGTTCTAGGTGTAATTTTTTTCTTCAGGTCTTCAAGGTCTATATTAAAAGATTCCCTATTAACATCAACAAATACAACTGTTGCGCCACAATACAAAACTACATTTGCTGTAGAAATCCATGTAAAAGCAGGCACTATAACCTCATCGCCTTGTTTAACACCTAAAGCAACCAAAGCCAAATGTAAGGCTGTGGTGGCACTTGTTACCGCCATAGCGTATTTAACACCATGACGTTTTGCGAAAATTTCTTCAAACTCTCTTACTTTTGGCCCCGCGGTTAACCAGCCACTCATTATAGGTTCTTTTGTTGCTAACCATTCTTCTTCGCCGGTATGCGGCAGTGATATTGGTATATTTCTTTTTATAGTTTCCATGTTTAAATTTTATTTCTGTAAATAATTTTTTATCGTATCGGCTAATTGTTTTGTAAATACATCTGTTCCTTCAGCGTTTAAATGCGTTTCATCTAAAAAAAAATCAGAGCCGCTATATTTTTCATCCGTCATAAAATCAAAATATTGAATTTTATTTACTGAAACATAATTTAAAAGTGCATTGTGCAAATTTTTTGGCTTATAACCTAAGTAAGACTCTTTATATATTGGTGAAGAGTAGATAATAAAATTAATATTATTTTCTTTACACAATTCTTTTATCTTATCTAAATAAAAAATATTTATTGAATCTACCGACTCTTCCAGGCTGCTTCTTTCATAGCTTTTTAACGGAAAGTTTTTTTTATGTTTCATTTTTAGCTTACTGTATCCTTTCGATTTAATTAACCCAGAATCGACCTTTGTTATTTTAATCAGGTTATTTAACGCATAATAATTCTTAAATTCCATGTATTTTAAAAATGGTATGTTTTTCCAAATAAAAAATTTATACGAAGGAACACAGTGCTTGTAACACTCATCCACAATCGAATCTCCTATATAAGGCATAAAGAAATAGTCTTGAAATGGATAAGTAAATACCTTAGGATTGATTAAGAATCTATCTTCAACTTGCTGTAAATAGTTTTTTGTTTTATTACCATTTTTTAAAAACAAGTACAGCGTTAAGTAATTTTGACACATTGCACTACCGCTATAACCAATATTAAAGCCATTTAAATGGCAAACAGAATCGAAACACGCGGTATTAAAATTATTTTCAACCCGCGATGATCCACCAACCAGATAGTCAAAATTTAACCCTTTACAACTTATAATAAAGCTTGGTTTATCAATGTAAATGTCTTTTGCTTTTTTCTCGTAAAAAAAATTCATAAGATAAAGTACAAAAAATGTAATACAAAAAAAAGAAAGTAATTTAAAAACAAAATTCATTAAAATTGAAAGTATATAAACTCTTTTTCACTATGAAACGATCCAATAATAAAAAATAAAATAATTATGATCTGGTAGAAACTAAATCTTAATAAAAAAGGCTTAGTATCCAGATAATTGATAAATTTGGTTTTGTACTCAATTTTATCAATTAAAAACAGCAAAAGTAAAGCAGTTCCTAAAAATAAAAAATCTAGGAGTTTGCGGTTTATATTTTCATTAAAAATTAACGGTTCCAACCACAAATATCCCTTTTGAGTTAGATGAGTAATGTAAACCGGAATCCCCAAAACAAATTGCTTAGCCATAAATACTGCTTTAGAAACAGTTTCGGCTCTAAAAAAAATCCAGGCAAAACATACTAAATAAAAAACAATAAATTGTTTTGTTATTTTTACCATAAAAGCTAATGAGTTGTTATTTATTTTAATAGACTTTGTCTTTTTTTTAAAAGCTATTTCTGCAATCGTATAAAAACCATGTAAAGCCCCCCAAATAATAAATGTCCAGTTTGCTCCGTGCCAAAAACCACTTATCATAAATACCAAGAAAAGATTGAAAAACAAACGCGACTGGCCAACTCGATTTCCACCTAAAGGGATATACACATAATCTCTGAACCAAGAAGAAAGAGACATGTGCCAACGAGACCAAAAATCGCTGATACTAACTGATCTATATGGCGCCTTAAAGTTTTGCATTAATTCAATT
The DNA here is from genome assembly GCA_013697245.1 of Bacteroidota bacterium. GTDB lineage: Bacteria > Bacteroidota > Bacteroidia > B-17B0 > Aurantibacillaceae > Aurantibacillus. The sequence continues at coordinate 22,605 of JACCXH010000028.1, read as the reverse complement.
CCCATAACTCTTGATGCGCCAAGAGCAATGTCGGAATATCCCGAAAAATCACAATAAATTTGAAAAGCAAAAAACACCGTGGCAATAAAAATGGTAATGGGTTCATACTGTTCAGGATTGTCGTAAACTAAATTTACATAAGGTGCCAGGCTATCGGCAATAACTACTTTTTTAAAGAGACCAATTACAGTTTGCTTTAAACCATTACTAAATAAGTAAGGATTAAATTTATGTTTGGTATGAAATTGAGAGAGTACATTTTGTGGCCGTTCAATTGGTCCTGCCACTAATTGAGGATAATACATCACGTAAAGTGCATATATTCCAAAATGTTTTTCTGCTTTTTGTTTTTTGCGATAAACCTCAATAGTATAGCTCATAGCCTGAAATGTATGAAACGAAAGGCCTATTGGTAAAACAATTTTAAGTAAATCGATGCTATAATTCCAATGTAAAACGTTAAATACAACATTAATGTTATCTATAAAAAAATTATAATACTTAAAAAAAGCAAGTATACCAATGTTTGAAATTAAACTAATTACTAATAAATACTTTCGCTTTTTTCCTTCAGATTTCTCAATATATATACCTGCAAAATAATCTATAATTATTGTAACAAATAAAATTAAAATATAAATTGGAATAAAAAACATATAAAAAACGCAGCTCGCTAATAATAAGAGCAACCAACGAAATTTATGTGGAAGTGTAAAATACAACCCTGTTACAATTATAAAAAAAACAAGAAACTCGAAGGAGTTAAATAACATCTTCCTTAATTATTACTGCTTCTCCAATCGATTAATTTTAAAAGACCTTCTTTTAAACTGTATTTATATTTAAAACCTAATTCGTGTTCAGCTTTTACAGCGCTACCAATTCTATTTTGAACTAATGACCGAGCGTCATCAGCACTATATGGTTTGTAGCTCACTTTCAAATTTGATTTTTTAAGGTCTAATATTAAATCGCATAGTTCTTTTATTGAGGTTTGAACTTCGGTTCCAACATTATAAAAACCATGGTCAATATTACTCTTTAAGGCATCGACGTTGCAACGCGCCACATCCTCCACATAAATAAAATCATAAGCCTGGCTGCCATCGCCATTAATTACCGGAGCTTCGTTCGCATCAATTTTATTAAGCATTATTGGAACTACACCTGTATAAGCGGCTGTTTGATCCTGGTGCGGACCATACACATTCATATAGCGTAAACCAATTACTTTTAGACCATAACGATCGTTAAAAGCTGTAGCCATGGCTTCGCCGGCAATTTTTGTGGCGCCGTAAAAATTTTTGTTATTAAACGGATGTTCTTCTGTCATTGGTAATTGAACGGCATCACCGTATACAGATGCAGAAGATGACCAAATTAATTTTTTGATATTGTTTTTTACACAAGCTTCTAATACGTTAAAAGTGCCGGCAATATTAACCTCAAAAGCAGTTCTAGGATAATCTTTGCAATGCAATAACCACATTGCTGATAAACAAATAACATAATCAACGCCCTGCATGGCCGTATTTAAAATATCAATTTCTCTAATGTCGCCACCAATTGGGAAAATTTTGCAACGCTTATCTTTTAAAGATTCAGACAGGTATTCTTTTTTTCCACGGGCAAAATTATCATAAACAATAACTTCGGCTACTTCTTCTTTTAATAATTCGGCCACTACAAAACTGCCAATAAAGCCCGCACCACCTATTACTAATATTTTACTGTTTTTTATATCCATTTTATATTTTTTTAAAGTTCCATTTTGTTTCGGGTTCAACATAACCATTTGAAATATCCCAGGGATAATCCATTCCCACTTCGTAGCCAATTTTATTTACTTTAAAAGGGAAAATACCTTCCAGATAGTCTATAGTAAGGCCACTTTTGTGACCGACGCCAATTGTAAATTTGTAATTATTTGGTAATAATTTAATGTCAAAAACAACTTCAATTTCGGTTATTCCTTTTTCAACCTTACTGAAAGAATAATTTCCATTTAACTTTTCAACTGCGTATAAGATAGGCTCGCCAATAGTATTACAAATGTTTATGTTAAAGATAGCATCTTCAATATATTGTAATGCTTCAAATTGTAATTTTACTTTAAATGGTTGATTAAATGCTAACGAAAAAACCTGTACATCATTTAAGTTTAATAAGGCAATTTTATTAAAATACCCTTCGCCGTTAGAATATTCTCTTTTCATTTCTCTGGGAATGTCTCCCAACTCAGATACAATATTTCCATCATTAAGGTATTCTTCAATCGTTTCATTAATTGTACCAATGCTTTTAATTGTTCCATTCTTCATAAAAATTCCACTTGTACAAAGTTGTTTTACAGCCATTAAATTATGGCTAACAAAAAGCACAGTTCTCCCTTCTTCAGAAACCGACCGCATTTTGCCCAAGCATTTATCTTGAAACTCCTGATCACCAACCGCCAGTACCTCATCAACAATTAAAATCTCCGGATCGAGATGCGCTGCAACAGCGAAAGCCAGCCTCACATACATACCAGAGGAGTAGCGCTTAACAGGAGTATCAATATACCTTTCAACGCCGCTAAAATCTAAGATCTCATCAAAATTCTTTTTTATCTCGGCTTTGGTCATGCCAAGTAATGCGCCATTTAAAAAAACATTTTCTCTGCCAGTTAAGTCAGGATGAAAGCCGGTTCCAACTTCCAATAAACTAGCTACTCTACCTTTAATTTTATATTCGCCAATAGTGGGGGAAGTGGTTCGTGAAAGAATTTTTAGCAAAGTAGATTTTCCTGCGCCATTTTTACCAATAATGCCTAATACGTTACCTTGCTGAACATTAAAACTAATATCTTTTAATGCCCAAACATAATCTGAATTTCCTTTTTTTGTTCTGTCGTTTTCTTCACCAATCTGTAAAAACGGATCTTCTTTCCCTCTCAAACGATGGGTTAAACGTTTAAAATCATCAGCAATAGAGCTTCTTCCTACTTGCCCTAAACGGTATTGCTTTCCAAGGTTTAATATTTCAATTACATTGCGCGCCATTATTATACCGAATCCATAAATGTTTTTTCGGTTTTCGAAAACATGATTATTCCAAAAAATAAAAATAAAATTATTATTGCCTGACTAATAAGGATGTTTACAATATTAAAACTGCCATTTCCGGTTAACGAAAACCTTATCGCTTCCATAAAAGTAACAATTGGATTGTATGCCAACAGGTTTTGTATTTTTTGCGAATACATTGATAATGGAAATACTACGCAACTTGCAAACATAATTAGTTGAACAGCGAACCCTAATAAAAAAGTAAAATCGCGGTATTTAGTGGTTAACGATGAAAAAATAACGCCTAAGCTTAATCCGAATATTCCTAAAAAAATAATAAAAATCGGAACAAATAAAATATAAATATTTGGGTGTAATGAATCCGTAGTAAAGTAGTAATAAAGATAAATTATTAATAAAAGCCCTAGTTGAATACCTAATTTAACGAGGTTTGAAATGATAACCGAAATTGGCATAACTAAACGAGGAAAATACACTTTACCGAAAACACCGGCGTTGGCTATAAATGTATTTGATGTTTTGTTTAAACTATCAGAAAAATAATTCCAAAAAACTTGTCCAATAAGATAAAATAAAACAGGTGGAATATTATCCGTACTCATTTTTGCCGTTGAGCTAAAGGTAAAAGTGTAAATGGCTGTTGTAAAAATAGGTTGTATTATCATCCATACCGGCCCAAGAATGGTTTGTTTATACACTGAAGTAATATCTCTTTTAACCATTAACAGTATAAGATCTTTATACGCCCAAACTTCTTTTAAATTTAGTTGAAATAAAGAAGATTTAGGTTTAACGATTATATCCCAATCTGTATTTTCTTGCACTTTATGTTTTTATTATTTTAAGGGTATTAACAAGTCTTTTGGCAATTTAACTCTTATGCATTGACCTATACTCTCTAGTAGAACTTCAATTTGTTTATTTTCATCTACCTCAACCACATATCCTTCAATTCCTTTTAAAACTCCTGATGTTATTTTTACCTTATCGCCTTCTTTATATTCTTTATTTATTCCGTTTGCCTCTATATGGTAGCCAAGGGCTACCAATTGTTTTAAACTGTCAATTTCAACATCACGAATAGCTGCAATTTTCCCCTCACTTCTTACAAAATTTACAACCCCTTTTGTTTGCATTACCTTATCGTTCTCTAAAGTATTTATTTTAATAAAAACATAACCATTAAGTAAAGGTAGCTCAACCATTTTTTTTCGATCGCTCCATTGGCGCATGGTCTTAACTATCGGTACATAAGCTTCAATTCCTTTTCCATTAAGTGTTTCGCTTATTTTTTTTTCAGCTCTGGAACTTACATATACAGCGTGCCATCTTCTTGTGTTATCGGCAATTGTTTTAGAGTTTTTCACGGCTTCGCCTCCTCAGTCACACTAAGTTTTAATTTTTATTGTAATACATTAAGCAATCAGTATTACTCTTTACTCCATAAAAGAAGAGGGTGCATACCCGGTTCCTTAATTTTATTCAAGTCAAATTCTTCTGCTGTAAAATGTATATACCGTATTTTTTTATCAATCTTTTTTTCGGCTTTTTCGATCTGTTCAATCAAAAAAGTTTTATTTAAGTGGTTACCAACCAAAACCAGGTCGATAATATTGGTTGACTGACCTTTTGAAAGATTACCAACCAGGTAAACTTTTTCTAAATCACCAATGCGTTGTAAAATATAATCAATCACATATTCAAGACCAACCATTTTTAAAATGATCTTGTTCAGGTCTGAAAATAATGGGTGCTGTGTGTTAACGGTAAAAACTTTTTTATTGCCTTCGGCAAAGGACTTTAAGAAGCCGGATTTTTCGAATTTGTTCAATTCAAGTCGAATGGCATTTGTCGATTCACCAAATTCTTCCTCAAGGCTTCTTAAATAAGCTGTGTTTTTGCTATTCAAGAAAAACTTGAGCAAAATTTTGATCCTTGTTTTTGAAGATATTAATGTTTCGATCATAAATGAGTACTAAAACTACTCAATAAGTATAAAACAAAGATGAGAAAAATCTATTAAAATAGCAATAAGCGATAGCTAATTATGTTAAAATTAGGCCTTTAACTTGCCAAAAAAAGAATGTTAATAAAATTACTTTTTAAAACCATAGCCTTTGCCATAACCGTAGCCATAACCGTAACCATAACTGTAACCATAACCCTGATAATAATAACGTTTGCCCATACGTGAGATACCATTAAGCACTAACAACACGTTTTTAAGACCATTTGCTTCTATCACGTTTTCCATAAAGGTAATTACACGCTTTGAGCTTGATTTTGTATTTAAAACAAAAATGGTCGCATCCACCTGTTGCACAAGATAAATTGAATCGGATAATAAACCCGCCGGTGGTGTATCAATAATAACAAAATCAAAATCCTGTTTTGCCTTATCTATTAGTTCTTTCAGTTTTTGAGATAATACAAATTCGGATGGGTTGGGAGGTACTGGTCCGGCATAGATACAATAAAGATTAGGGATCGGTGTTTCGCTTATGATATCCTCATATTTATCCATACCGGATATACAGGTTGTTATACCTTTTGTTTGAGGAGGTAAACCAAATCGTTTAAAGATCCTTGGTTTGTGCAAGTCTAACTCAATTAAGACCGTTTTTTTACCGCTTTTTGCAAAAATACAAGCAAGGTTAGCGCTTGTAAATGTCTTCCCTTCTCCGGGCAAAAAAGATGTCACCAAATAGGTTTTTGAATCGATCCCAATATTGGCATAGAGTAAATTGGTCCTTAAATTTCTAAAAGCCTCAGAAATTACTGAGTTAGGACTGTAATCTACAATTATGCCATCATTATTCTCTTCCTTAACATAAGGCAAAACGCCTATTAAAGGTAATTCCGTTAACTCCCTTAAATGTTCAACAGATTTAATTCTTGAATAAAAGAAAGCGCGAGATACAATTATTAATATAGAAAGTAATAAACCAAAGGACAAAAAAGATTTCTGAATGGACGGTTTATCAGGAGACACTACACCGATATTTCTGGGCGACTCAACAATTTTAATGTCGGGTACAATACTGGCTCTGGCAATTTTTGTATTAGCTCTTTTTTCCAATAAAAAATTGTAGAGTTGTTCACTCACAGCTGCCCTGCGCTGTATGTTCAAAATATCACGCTGTTTACCAGGAATTAATTTTGCCTCATTGATGTATACTAAAATTTCTTTATTAAGCCCTTCAACCTGCTGATTGGTGGCCTTGCGCGTATTATTTACATATACTAAAAGATCCTGTTTTGTTTTTTTTATGGTAGATTTAAGCTCAGCTACAACCGGGTTAACTTCTTTGGCAACATTGTAAATCTTGTTTAATTCTATCTGTTTTGCATAAAGATCTGTAACGGCTGTGTTTAAAAAGCCGGTTTTTTCGAAGATAAATACACTTGGTGGTAAAAACTGGGGGTCTTTATCTTCTATAATATACTTCTCAAGATCGTTTAAAGCGCCAATTTGTAATTGAAATTGCGATTTTTGTCCATCATAAATACTGATTTTATTTAAAAAATTATTTTGCTCCCAGCCAAGATCTATAATGGATTTTTTTTCTTTATAATTCTGCATGGTATCTTCAATGGTTTTTAAAGAAAAGGTGATCTCGTTCAACTGCCTATCAATATAGGTTATCGTTCTTTCATTTAGTTCAAATTTTGTTTTTAATTTACTTGCAGAATAAACGCTGTTTAAAGTATCTAAAATTAATATCGCCCTTTCAGCAATAATATCCTTTAACCCAACTATTAAAATATTAGTGTATTCGGGATTTTCGATAGATAAATTTCCTTGGATATTTGAGATTAAATATTCTTTGCTGTGAATACTGAACTGATAAAAGATCTCTTTAAAGGATTCTACCTTTCTATCCGTAAAAATATAAGTTCTGTTAACAGTTAAACTCAGGTTAACATCAATTAATTCTTTATCAAAAGTGCCCTTTTTAACCTGCTTAATACCATCCAATTCATAACTTATTTCGTAATTATTATAATCAATGATTCTGAGATCGAACAATTGCTCATAAAAACTAGGATGTATAGAGTTAATCTTTACGTCTACAGGAATTGCGTTAAACTCTTCGGTTGTTCTAACCTTACCAACAATATAATATGAGACTTGAATCCTGTTTAATAATTTGTCAACCACCTGGCTGGAAAGGTCATAGGATTGAATGATACGCTGTTCGTTTAGATTATCTACATAAGATCCGTAAGAGTAAAAACTGGCATCGTTTAATACATTATTTTGATAATAAGTATCGTTAACCTTTAGTAAGAACTGTGTTGAAGCTTGGTAGATATTGGTTAGCCTATAAACATAAAAAGTACCAATAACATAAAAAATGGGTAAAATAATTAAGGGAACCCACCAATTAGATTTAATTATTCGAAGCAGGAGGTTGAGATCTTTTTGGGAAACAATCGCCTGCTTTTTAGTATTTGTTGGGTTAGTAGCCACTATTGGTTTTAGTTAACAAATATAAAGTTTTAAAAGATATTCTTGTTTGATTTATTTTTTTTTTATACATTTATACTCTGAAAATGAAAATTTTAAAGACAACCCTCGTATTATCTCTTATACTACTTAGTAGTCAGGCTCTATTGTCAGCTCCTCCTCCTCCTCCATCTGGCTCTCCCGGTTGCTGGCCTCCACCCTGCGTTCCTATTGACGGCGGCATAACGTTTTTGATCGCCGCGGGCGCTGCATATGGCACTAAAAAATTAGTTGACGCTAAGAAAAAAAATAAATCGCTCATTTAACTTTTCTTGTTTCATGAGGGCTGTATTCAAACAAAATGCCTTTATCAAATTTATTATTACTGCTGGTTTTCTGTATCTTATATTGTACCTTATTTACCAGTTTGTAGTAAAAAAATACACTTTTTACGATCAAAAATTTATAGGTTCCATTATTCATTCTGTTAATTTTCTATTGCAAAGCATTGGTTACACGACCTTTACCGTTTTACAAGATCATGATTATCAGGTAATTGGAATAGATGGCTCAAATGGTGTTTGGATCGGTTCTAATTGTAATGCCATTACATTATTCTCATTATTCTCTGTTTTTATTCTTGCTTACCCCGGCAGCGTAAAAGATAAGCTTTGGTACATACCTTTGGGTATTTTAGCTATACACCTATTAAACATTTTAAGGGTTATTGCCCTTGTATTAATAGCCTTTTATTACCCACAATTCTTAAATTTTAATCATACCTATACTTTTACTTTTTTGATTTATTCGTTTATTTTTCTCTTATGGATAATATGGGTAAACAGATATTCAGGCAAAAAGACAGAAGCGTCATGAAGATCAAAAAAATTCTTTTTTTCCTGCTCTTATTTGGATGCATAGGTTATTTCCGCGAATTTTTTTTTGTGAACTTAAACAACATTATGTTCCAAAAATATTATAATCATACCGATCTGCCAATCCCTTCCGTGATGTCGGTCTTTAATTCTTTTTCTTACCAAACCCTGTATTATTCAAAATACTTTTTATCGTTATTGTGGATAGTTCTTTTCTTTTTTGCCAATTATATGGCGCTCAAACATCTTACTGAAAAAAAAATATTATTAAAAATTCTTACCTATTCTTATCTCCTTTTATTATCTTTAGCGGCAGTAGCAATGATCTACGGGTATTTTATCAACGGGCATTTGCAAGATGATGAGTACACTGTTAGCCGTTGGTTACTAGGAATTGCCCAATCGCCCATAATTTGTTTAATATTAATTGCTTCTGAAAAACTAAATACAAAACCTACACAATCATGATAAAAAAAGATACCGCCATCTTTAAATTAATTAAAGAAGAACAACATCGTCAAACAGAAGGCATTGAGTTAATTGCCAGCGAGAATTATGTGAGTAATCAGGTAATGCAGGCTATGGGTAGCGTTTTAACCAACAAGTATGCCGAAGGTTTACCCTTTAAACGTTATTACGGTGGTTGCGAGGTAGTAGATAAAGTTGAGCAACTAGCCATTGATCGCGCAAAAGAATTATTTGGTGCTGCATGGGTTAATGTACAGCCACACTCAGGTGCACAGGCTAATGCCGCAGTTATGCTGGCCTGCTTAAAGCCCGGCGATACCATTTTAGGTTTAGATCTTTCGCATGGCGGACACTTAACACATGGTGCTGCTGTAAATTATTCAGGAAAATTATATCGCCCTACTTTTTATGGTGTAGAAAAAGAAACCGGCTTAATTAATTACGATAAATTAGAAGCTACCGCAAAAGCAGAGAAACCAAAAATGATCATTTGCGGTGCCAGCGCTTATTCGCGCGATTGGGATTATGAACGCTTAAGAAAAGTTGCCGACGCAGTTGGTGCTATTTTATTAGCTGATATCTCGCACCCAAGTGGTTTAATTGCAAAAGGAATTTTAAATGATCCTTTACCGCATTGCCATATTGTAACTACAACTACACATAAAACATTGCGTGGCCCACGTGGCGGCATGATCATGATGGGAAAAGATTTTGAAAATCCATTCGGTGAAAAAACTCCAAAGGGAGAAACAAAAATGATGAGTGCTATGCTTGACATGGCAGTTTTTCCTGGCATACAAGGGGGTCCGTTAGAACATGTAATTGCTGCAAAAGCTGTGGCATATGGCGAAGCGTTAACGGATGATTATATGCATTACTGTATTCAATTAGTAAAAAATTCGCAAGCCATGGCAAAAGGCTTTATGGATCTTGGTTACAATATTGTTTCAAAAGGAACTGATAATCATATGTTCTTAATTGATCTTAGAAATAAAAATTTAACAGGGAAAGAAGCATTGGCTACACTGGAACAAGTTAACATTACTGTAAATAAAAACATGGTTCCCTTTGATGATAAGTCTGCCTTTGTTACTTCCGGTATCCGTATTGGTTCGCCTGCTATTACAACACGCGGCTTAAAAGAAAAAGAATGTATTAAAATTGTTGGTCTCATTGATGAGGTGCTAAAAAACAAAGACAATCTAAAAGAACTGGCAAAAATTAAAAAGAAGGTAAATACCATGATGGTTAAGTATCCACTTTTTAAAGCCTGATACGCTTAACCACCAAGACACAAAGAAACACTAAGGTATTTTAAACGCTGTGCCCTCTGACTCTCTTTGGTTCAACTAAATTTCAAACTCCTGTTTAGCTAATTGCTTTTCGGGAGTTTTTAATTCAATGGTATATTTTCCTTTTGCCAAGCCTTTCATTGGTAAATTCAATTCGTAATCTTTATTTGCGCAAGGTAACAACCATTGACTTTTAATTTCGCAAACAGGCAAACCCTTTTCGTTAAATACATATAAAGAAACATAATCTTCTTTATCATTCGAGTAATTCATTTTTCCTCGTAAATACAAAGGAAAAGTTTGCATGCTGCCGCCTGCATATAGAACAGTTTTAGTAATCATAGAATACCATGGCAGTTTTTCTCCTTTTAAATTTGCTACCAATTGTTTTAAAGGAAGGAACGTTGAATCTTTTGCCGAAGCAACATTAGCAGTGGATTGTTTATCGCTAATAGCCCATATAGCCTGCTGTTCAATATCCTTATCAAATTTAGAAACGCTCAAATATTTCGCAAGGCTTACTAAACTACTATCCGCTAATTTATTTACATCGTATTTTGCGCCCGGCGTTGGCGAGTGATTTGATGCCTGGCAACAATATCCTTTTACATCAAAAGATTTATTCTCCATTTTTTTCATGGCAATTATTTCTTCGCGGGTAATTAAAATATCCTGGTTCTTTTCATCTATCGAATTTAATCTTCGCCCAGCTTCTACAACAATAATTAGAGAATCGTTACTTAAATTTTTAAGGTCCATTTTAATACAATAACCCTGGTAACCGCCTAAACTCTTTACCTGTGCCTTTACTATTTTTAGATCGAGTGCCTTTTGTAAATACATTTTTTGGCGTGTAGCGGTCATTTGCAGACTCATTATCAAAACGCAGAAAATTATTTTGTTAACCATTTTTACCTCCTTTTATATAAATAACTAATAACATTCACTTTGGTTACAATTTATATTTTAGTATTTTGGCTTAGATTTTAAACATGGATAGGTTTACAGGAATTATAGGCATTATTTTGATCTTTGGCATTGCCGTTCTATTGTCAAACAACAGGAAAGCAATTAACTTACGTTTAGTATTTAGCGGCCTGGCATTGCAATTAGTAATTGCAGTGTTAGTTCTTAAAGTGCCATTCATCACCAGTTTTTTTTCCTGGTTGGGAAGAGGTATGGGGAAAATAGAACAGTTTGCGGTGCAAGGAGCTTCATTTGTTTACGGCGGCGTAATGGTTGATAAACATGATGGCACTTCTGTTTCATATGGCGCGCCGCACACCTTTGTTTTTGCGTTTAGTGTAACCGCTACTATTATTTTAGTGTGTGTATTAGTGGCTATCTTATATCATATTGGTATTATGCAACGCGTTGTGGCTTTAATTGCAAGAGTAATGAATTTTGTAATGCGCGCAAGCGGCGCAGAAGCATTAAGCAATGTGGCCAGTGCTTTTGTTGGGCAAGTAGAAGCCCAGGTAATGATCCGCCCTTATTTGCCGAGCATGACAAAAAGCGAATTACTTTCTTCTATGGCCGGAAGCATGGCTTGTATTGCGGGCGGAATTTTAATTGTTTACGTTAATATGGGGGCACGCGCAGAATATTTGTTAACCGCCAGTTTAATGGCAGCACCCGCAGCAATAGTTATTTCAAAAATTATTTTTCCTGAAACTGAAGAACCCGTTACAAAAGGTACGGTTAAGCTTGAAGTAAAAAAAGAACACACTAATTTAATTGACGCAATTTCTCATGGCGCCGGCGATGGAATGAAGATCGCTATTAACGTAATTGCCATGCTAATTGGTTTTATTGCATTAATAGCTTTGGTAAATTATTGTTTAGGTTTTATTCACTGGAGTGAATACATAAATGGTCAGTTAACCACGGTTCATTTATCGCTTGATTATATTTTTGGGAAATTATTTTATCCTTTAGCCTGGTGCATGGGCGTTCCAATGGATGACGTGCAACAGGTTGCCACATTAATGGGACAAAAACTAACCATTAATGAATTTGTGGCTTTTGATACGATGACACATCATTTAGCAAAACCTTTAAGCGAAAAAGGTTTGATCATTGCCAGCTTTGCTATTTGCGGATTTGCTAACTTTAGTTCGGTGGGTATGCAAATTGGCGGCATTGGTGCTTTAGCACCGGAGCGCAGAGCCGACCTTGCAAAACTTGGAATAAGAGCTTTGATTAGTGGTACACTGGCAAGTTATTTATCCGCAACGATTGCGGGAATGCTTTTATAAAAATTGCGATGGCAAAAAAAATCTCGTTTATATTTTTTTTATTTTTTACAGGGTTAGTATCTTCGCAAAACCTTGATCTCAGAATTTTAAAGTCTGTTAACCAAACCGATATGCCCTGCTGGGATAAAACCATGAAAGGCGTTTCTTTCTCTGTTTATCCGATGATGCCGGCAAGTGTGATTGGCATATGGGCACAGGGTTATATTAATAAAGATGAAGTAATGATGCGCAACGGATATAAAAGTGCTGTATCTATTGCCTTTGCTGTTGCTGCAGCTTCCGGTTTAAAATACGCCGTTAACAGAACTCGTCCTTACAACGAGTATCCAAACGACATTATTAAAAGAGATAACGCAGGCCCCTATTCATTTCCAAGTGGGCACACAACAGCCGCATTTGCAACTGCCACTGCGCTTAGCATGAGTTATAAAAAGTGGTATGTAACATTACCCTCTTTTGCTTATGCAAGTTTTGTCGGTTACTCACGCATGCGTTTAGGCATGCATTACGGAACAGATGTTTTAGGGGGCATACTAATTGGCATAGGTAGCGGCTTGCTTACCTGGAAATTAGATAAAGCTTTTAATAAAAAATAAACTCTATTTTAAAAATTCTTCGATCGAAGAATAAATGTATGCCAATTCTTCTTTTGTAATTACATAAGGTGGCAGAACATAAAAAATATTTCCAAGAGGCCGTAATAAAATTCCTTTTTGTAAAAAGAATTCGGCTATGGTTTGCGATGCGCTATTTAAATAATGTGTGTGCTCTTCTGTTTCTAATTCAAAAGCGATAATAGTACCTTTTACCCGAACATCTTTAAATTTAGAGTTGTCGCTGATCTTTAATTTGAATTGAAGGTGTTGTTCTTCTATCATTTTTATTTGTTCCCACGTCCCTTCATTTTCAAGAAGATCCAAACTTGCTAATGCTGCACAGCAAGAGATTGGATTAGCAGTGTAACTATGCCCGTGAAAAAAAGTTTTTGTTTTATCTTCATTTAAAAAAGCATCATAAATATACTGTGCGCAGCTTGTTACACCTAATGGCATATAGCCACCGGTTAAACCTTTACTCAAACAAATGATATCGGGTTTATTTTTTAAATGATCGCTCGCAAAAAACTTACCCGTCCTTCCAAAGCCCGTCATTACTTCATCGGCAATAGTGATAATTTTATTTTCTTTACAAACAGAAATTAATTCATCCAGATATTCAGCTTCATACATTAACATTCCGGCAGCACCCTGTACCAAAGGTTCAAAAATAAAGCCGGCAACATTATGTTGTTGTGCCCAAAATGTGACCAGCTCTTTTAATTCATTTATATTTTCTTTTGTTGGTAAAGGAATGTGAGCAACGTTAAATAATGAATTCTCGAAGGCATTATTAAATACATTTCTTGCACCAACGCTCATGCTACCAAATGTATCGCCATGATACGCATTATCAAAAGCAATGAACAATGTTTTATTTATCTTTTGATTATGCCAGTATTGCAATGTCATTTTTAAAGCAACCTCAACAGAAGTTGAACCATTATCGGAATAAAATATTTTAGATTGATTTTTTGGAAGGTTCCCTAAAAGTCTTTCTGCTAAAGTAACTGCAGGAGCATGCGTAAAATCAGAAAATATTGAATGTTCTAATTGCAATAATTGTTCAGTTACTTTTTTTGAAATGTGAGAATTACAATGCCCGTGCAAATTAACCCACCAGCTTGAAATGGCATCAATGTATTTGTTGCCTTTATCGTCAAAAAAATAAACACCTTCGCCTTTTACAATATTAATATTTGGTTTAGCATTTAGTTGATGCGTGAATGGGTGCCACACAAATTGTTTATCTTTTTCAGCGATCCCCATTTAATTCTCAAATAATTTAAGATCTACTTTTTGCGAAAGATGCAGAATAGTTTCTTTTGAAATTTCAGTTACCTCCGGAATTTCAGCAATAATGGGTAACTCAGCATAATTAATAATTGAGGCTCGTACAGCGTTATCAAACGTTCCTATCAAAACCAAACCTTTTATCTCGAAACCATTTTTTGTCAAATAATCAATACTTAATAAAGAGTGATTGATGCAGCCCAAATAATTTCTAATGACCAGCACCACTTCTGCTTCAAAAAAAGTTGCCATATCTATCACAAAACTGGTCTCGTTTAAAGGCACCAATAAACCACCCGCGCCTTCAATAATAAGGTCATTATCAGTCATTGGCAACTCCATTGCTTCCATTATTATTTTCTCGCCATTCAATGCCGCAGCCATGTGTGGAGATACCGCTTCCCGGTAACAACGGTCTTCTAAATGAATTTTACTTGTTTGATTAGAAAGTAAATTGGTAACAACTTCTTTATCCGTTCCATTTCCTGTGCCGCATTGTACAGGCTTCCAATAATCGGCATTTAAAGCTTCTGCTAAAATTGCCGAAACAACTGTTTTGCCAATGCCGGTTCCTATGCCGGTTATAAAATATTTATTCATAAATTTTTTTGTAATTGTTCAATTAATATATCTATTTCCTGTTTGGTATTAAATGCATGCATGCAAAAACGAACACGTTCTGTTCCTTCTTTTACTGTTGGGCTTTTAATGGCCTTTGCATAAATGCTCTTTAAAGCCAGTTGCTTTTCCAGCAGATCTGCTTTTTCATTACTTCCAACCACAAGGCTATGAATGGCGCTTTGGCTTTTTATCATATCCTTAATGCTATTTGTTTTTGAATAGAAATAAGAAATGTTTGTATGTAAAAGATCTTTTTGATCAGTTTCGATTAATAATTGATAAGCCCTGAGAATTGCGCTTATGCTGTGGTTAGGCAGTGCGGTTGTATAAATGAATGAGCGTGCAAAGTTGACCAGGTAATCTCTCAAGATCTCATCTCCTGCGATTGCGGCGCCATGACAACCCATAGCTTTACCATAAGTATAGATCCTTGCAAAACATTTTTTTTCTATACCTAAAGCATTGCATAAACCCCTCCCCTGGTTACCAAAAACACCAATGGCATGGGCTTCGTCAACAATTAAAAAAACATTTTCAAGTGTTGTTATTAATTCTGTTATTTCAAGTAATGGGGCAACATCGCCATCCATTGAATAAACACTTTCAACAACTATATAAATATTTTTAAAATTATGTTGGTGTCTTTGAATAAGATCTTTTAATGCTTCAAAATTATTGTGTTTGAACTTGTAATGTGTTGCATTGCCTAATTTTATGCCATCATAAAGCGAAGCATGAATTAATTCGTCAAACAAAACAAGATCTTCTTTTTGTGGAACGCTCGAAAGCAGTCCCAGATTAGCATCGTAACCTGAATTAAAAATTAAAGCGCTAGATGCATGATGAAATAATGCAATTTGTTTTTCGGCTTCTTCAATAAAAGTTGAATTACCACTAATTAAGCGTGAGCCTGTTGAGCCATACATAGCGCTTCTTTGACTTGATGCCTCTATTCTCGTAGTTAATAAACCAAGTTTTGAAAATCCTAAATAGTCATTACTGCAAAAATCGATCTTGGGGAAATTTTTGGTGAGTTTTCGTAACATTCCTTTTTGTTCTCGCTCAGCAAGTGCTTTGAACAAATGATTTGGAATATTTTTATTGGACATGTTTAGTGAGAAATTTCTTCTTCAACTGCTTTATCTGCAAAAGCTTTTTTAGGGCTTAATCCTAAGATCTTAAACATTTCCATATCCTCATTATATTTTGGGTTTGGCGTTGTTAATAATTTATCGCCGGCAAAGATAGAATTGGCACCTGCCATAAAACAAAGCGCCTGTCCTTCCATACTCATGGTTAAACGACCTGCACTTAAACGCACCGCCGTTTTTGGTAATACAATTCTTGCTGTGGCAATCATGCGCACCATATCCCAAATTGGAACCGGTGGCTGATCTTCCATAGGTGTTCCTTCTACTGCAACCAAAGCATTAATTGGAACACTTTCCGGTTGCGGACGAAGAATACTTAATGTGTGTAACATTCCAATTCTATCTTCTGCACTTTCTCCCATTCCAATAATACCTCCAGAACAAACTGTTAAACCTGCTTTTCGTACATTATTGATAGTGTCTAAGCGGTCATCAAAAGTTCTGGTAGAAATGATCTTATTATAATTTTCTTCAGATGTATCAATATTATGATTGTATGCATACAATCCAGCTTCTGCTAATTTTTTTGCCTGCTCCTCGGTTACCATTCCTAAAGTAGCACATACCTCCAAACCCTTCCCGTTAATGGTCTTTACCATTTCCAATACCTTATCAAAATCTTTATTGTCTCGCACTTCGCGCCAGGCAGCTCCTAAACACATACGGCTTGCGCCTCCTTTTTTTGCGTTATCGGCGCACGCGCTAACCTCTGACACATCCATTAGTTTATGAACTTTTACTTCAGTATGATACCTTGCTGCTTGCGGACAATACGCACAATCTTCAGGACAGCCGCCGGTTTTTATCGATAGCAAAGAGCTAACCTGTACCTCACCAATCTTGTGATGCGTTTTATGAACTTCTGATGCTTTAGAAATTAATTCCAGTAAAGGAGTGTTGTATATATCAAGGATTTCCTGTTTGGTCCAGTCTTTAATCATAGCAATAAATATAAACAAAAATAAATATTAATTCAAAATAAAATAAAAGCTAATTTGAATAGTTATTCATCAAATTACAATTCGTCCATCCCGCATTACCAAGGTTCTATCTGCCATGGCCGCCAGCTCGGAGTTATGCGTCACAATTACAAAGGTTTGGTTAAACTCATCACGTAATTTAAAGAATAACTGATGTAATTCTTTTGCGTTAACACTATCCAGGTTACCGCTTGGCTCATCGGCAAAAATAACTTTTGGGTTGTTGATGAGCGCTCTTGCAACAGCAACACGTTGCTGCTCGCCCCCACTTAATTCTGATGGTTTATGGTTGACGCGATCTTTTAAATTAAATAATTCCAATAATTCCTGCGCACGTTTTTCAGAATCTTTTTTACTCTTTTTAGCGATCAATGCCGGAAAACAAACGTTTTCAATTGCCGTGAACTCTGGTAATAATTGATGAAACTGGAATACGAAACCAACATTTTGATTGCGAAAGGCCGCTAACTTTTTTTCGTTGAGTTTAAAAACAGATTCGTTATTAATGATCACTTCACCTTCTGTAGCCCTGTCTAAAGTACCAAGGATAGTTAGCAGTGTTGTTTTACCTGCACCCGAAGAACCAACAATAGAAACGATCTCGCCCTGGTTTATTTCAAGATCTACTCCTTTTAAAATTTCAAGGTCACCAAATCTTTTATGAATATTTTTTCCTACAATCATTTTTTTACCACGAAGTCTCTAAGGCACTAAGATACACAAAGTCCTAAAATAACTAATGAACGATGCGTTTAATTCCATTTTTGTGGCATTCTATCCTAAATATAAATAGCACATAAAGGTAATAAGTAAAATGCCAATTGCATCTAAAACTAATCCAACACGCAACATATCTTTTATGTGAATTTCTTTTGTGCCAAAAACTATTGTATTTGCCGCGGTTGCCACAGGCAGCATAAACCCTAACGAAGCGGCAAAAGTAGCAGGCATCATTAACAACAAAGGCGGCACATCCAGGTCTTTTTGCAATGCTATCATTACCGGAATAGCTAACTGGATACTGGCAATGTTAGAGGCAAACTCGCTGATAATAGTCACAATAATACAGATACCTAAAATAATTAAAACCGGCGAAACTCCTTTTAGTATTGTTAAGCTTTGTGCCAGCCAATGGCTTAATCCGGTAACTTCAAAACCGTAGGCTAATGCAAAACCAGATCCAAACATTAAAATAATATCATAACGTAATTTTTTTGCATCCTCCCATATCAGTAATGCCTCGCCTTTACTTGCTTTTGAAGGCACTAAAAATAAAATAAGGGCGGCTAGTATGGCTACAAATGCATCGTCTACGTATTTTGGCACTACAAAAATATGGTTCCAGCCTTTAAACTTAAAATTTCCGAAATCAATATCAGCTCGGGTGAACCACATTAATATGCAGGAAATAAAAATTGCGAACACCCATTTTTCTTCCCATGAAAATTTTCCTAATTTTTTGTAGGCGTCTTGAAAAAATTCTTTGTGAATTTTTAATTCTACTTTTTTTCTTATAAAATAAAAATTCAAAACTAAAAAAGTAAGTGTTAAAAAAGTTAAAGAGATTGGATAACCGATAGCGCTCCATTTTAAAAAATTAAGGTCATTTGCCATTGGAAAAGCTTCTTTATAAGCTTTAAAAAAATACATGTTAGGCGGGGTTCCTACCGGTGTTGCCATACCACCGATGGTTGCAGAAAAAGCAAGGCCAAGTAATAATGCAGCAGAAAATTTACCGGCATTTTTTTCAATATATTCTCTTGTTTCGTGTACCAAAGCAAAAACAGCTCCAAATAACATCATAGTGGTTGCCGTATTACTTATCCAGTTGCTGATCAAATAAGTTGAAATCATTACACCAAATAAAATAGTGGATGGTTTTGTTCCTACAACCGATAAGATCTTTAAAGCGATGCGTTTATGAAGATGCCATTTTTCAATAGCAAAGGCTAACATAAATCCACCAATAAATAAAAACACAATACTATCTGTATATTGCTGAGAAACTGTTTTACAATCGGCAATGCCAAGAACAGGCAACATTAGTACCGGCACCAAAGCAGTAATAGCAAGACCAACAGCTTCTGAAAACCACCAAACAACCATCCAAATGGCAACGCCAGCCATTAAACTTACCTGATGATTGTTCTTATCAAGATCGATAAAAAACCAGAAGACAGCCGCTAATAAAGGGCCAAGGGTCTGGAAAAAATATTTTTTACGATGGTTCAATTACTATAAAAAGTTAAAGTCTGCATGAAGATAATTTAAATATTCATTCCTCTTTAATTATTTTGTTAATTTTGTTGATATGGCTAATTTAATTACTGTTATAAAAAGATCGAGGCATTTTGTTTCTGAAAAACTATGGCATATCCGGCTTGATAAAGTAGATAAGAGGCAGGGGTTTTTTATAAGACAGTTACGTATATTTTCTTTGGCGGTGCAGGGCTTTAATGAAGACAAATGTTTAACAAAAGCTACTGCCTTAACTTTTTACACTTTATTTTCTATTGTGCCTATTCTTGCTTTGGTATTTGCTATTTCTAAAGCGGTTGGTTATGAAAAAAGTCTGCAAGACCAGATCCTTGCCGGTTATCCGGAGTATGGCAGTTTTTTAACCACGGCTTTTAGCTCTGCTAATTCGATGTTAGCAAACACCAAGGGCGGCATTATTGCAGGTTTTGGTATCATATTATTATTGTGGAGTGTGTTAAAATTATTGGTAAGTATTGAAGCTAACTTTAACGAGATCTGGGAAATTAAAAAAGGAAGAACCTGGGTTAGAAAAGTAACTGATTATTTAACAGTAATGCTCATAGGCCCGTTATTTCTGATCATAGCGGGAGGTTTAACAGTAGCTATACAAGCAAAAGTTGGCCAAATACATTCATTTGATATTATAAGTAAAATATTTATAAAAATTCTCGCTTACACAATAGTAACCGGGGTGTTTACATTTTTGTACGTGGTCTTACCTAATACCAAGGTCAGCTTCAG
Source organism: Bacteroidota bacterium (assembly GCA_013697245.1). Lineage (GTDB taxonomy): Bacteria > Bacteroidota > Bacteroidia > B-17B0 > Aurantibacillaceae > Aurantibacillus. The sequence goes on along the minus strand of JACCXH010000028.1, from coordinate 2,553 downwards.
ATCTGCGGCGGTTGCCGGTCTAATTACCATGATTTTATTTGAGATCCTACAGTGGGCATATGTAAAATTCCAAATAGGCGCCAACCAATTAAATGCTATTTATGGTGGTTTTGCAGCCTTGCCTTTGTTCCTGATCTGGGTGCAATACAGTTGGTATGTTGTTTTATTTGGTGCCGAAATTGCTTTTGCAAACCAAAATGTAGACCATTATGAACTTGAGAATGAGATCACAAAATTAAGTGTGCGTTATAAAAAAGTTATTGCTTTAATGATCGCCAATCTGGTAGCAAAAGGTTTTTATAATGGTGAAAAACCGTTAACAAGCATTGAAATTGCGTTTAAACTTGACCTTCCTGTTAGGCTTGCCCGCAATATTATTAACGAATTTGTTGCCGCAGGTATTTTTATAGAGATGCGAACCGAAAAAGAAAAAGAAATTGTTTACCAGCCGGGCATAACAGAAAGTAAATTTACAGTTAAATATGTAATTGAAGCTTTAGAGAAGAACGGCGTTAATACATTACCAATTAACGATACCAACGAACTCATTCATATAAATAAATTAATGCACGATCTTGATAAATCTTTTGACACAGAGCTTGGCAACACGTATATTAAAGATATTGTAAAATAATTGATCAGGATCATCACCATATTAATTTTTGTATTTATTGTTCATTCTGTTTCTGCACAAAATGATACCATTGTTTTGGGAAAGGATACAACCACTCAGACCAAAAGTCAAAAAAAAGCTATTTACTCCAGCGCACGAAAAGCAAGTATTATGAGTGCCATTATACCCGGCCTTGGACAGGTATACAATAAAAAATACTGGAAAGTACCTATTATTTATGCTGGAATTGGTGGCTTTGGTTATATGTTCTTATCAAACAATACGAAGTATAATGATTACCGTACAGGCCTAATTGCATCGGTTAACCATGGTGATTCTTCACAAGCCGTTTATGGAAAATATTATTCGCAAACACAATTACAAACACAAAAATTATATTATCGAAAATACCGTGATTTTGCGATCATTGGTATTGGTATTATTTATTTAATAAATATTATTGATGCAAATGTAGATGCACACTTAAGAACATTTGATGTAAGCGATGATGTAAGCCTGCAGATCGATCCATGGCAAAACACATACAGCACTGCGTCGGGTTTACACATGGCTACCGGCTTATCCATAAAATTAAACTTTAAATAAAAACATGAACATTGCATTATTTGGTTACGGTAAAATGGGAAAAGAAATTGAAACCATTGCTTTAAAAAGGGGGCATAAGATCGTACTTAAAATTAATAAAGCTAATGTTGAAACTATTACTGCTGCCGACCTGCAAAAAGCAGATGTGATCATCGAGTTTAGCATGCCTCATACTGTACTCGAAAATATTAAGAAATGCATCAATGCCCGGGTTCCTTTAGTTGTAGGTACCACAGGCTGGTACGATAATTTTGAGTCGATCAAAAAATTATGTATAGAAAAAAACAGCGCTTTATTTCACGCCACAAATTTTAGCCTTGGCGTGAATTTATTTTTTAAAGTAAATACTTATTTGGCAGATTTAATGAATAAGTATAACGATTATGAAGTAAGCATGGAGGAGATACATCACATTCATAAATTGGATAAACCAAGCGGAACTGCAATTACTTTAGCGGAACAGATCATTAAAAAAATTGATAAAAAAATAAAGTGGAGCATGGATAAAAAAGATGCCAATACTTTATTTATAAAAGATATTCGCGAAGGCGAAGTTCCGGGAACTCATATTATTAAATACCAATCGGAAGTTGACGATATTGAAATAATGCACAAAGCCCACAACCGTAAAGGTTTTGCGCTTGGCGCTGTGATTGCTGCCGAATTCCTAAACGGTAAAAAAGGTATTTATACCATGAGTGATATTATTTAAAAAAAGCCGCTGATTCCGCTGATGACAAAGATATTTTCATTCTAATATATCAAAAAAAATCTTTTAATCTGCGAAATCTAAGCTAAAAATATACTGTGAGTTATCATTGGTTTAAAATATTCGAGAAAGAAGAACGTGCCGAAGATTATCTTCAACCAAACACATTTATAAATTTTGAATTTAAGGGCGAAAGAATTTGCGTAACACGAACCGGAAAAGGATTATTTGCGTTTGGCGATAAATGTCCGCACAACGGAGCAAGCTTAAGCAAAGGTTTTTGTACTAAAAAAAACGAGATCGTTTGTCCATTACATCGTTATTCATTTGATCTTGAAACCGGCAAAGCCACTTCGGGCTCAGCGTTTGCGATAACGCTTTATCCTATAGAAATAAAAGAGAATGGCGTTTATGTTGGCATTAAAGCTAAATGGTGGGAAACTTAAAGCCAAAGGCTTCAAATTTAAACTTCATAAACATAGTTTTTTTATTTTCAGCTATAATTAGGGTTCACTTAAACTCACAAAGTGTTTATAAATAAAGACCTTTAGGGATAAAAAAACAAAATAGATGCAAGACATTTGTAGATAACCTTAAAAAAAGCTTGCAGATGATTTGCGTAAAA
>JACCXH010000040.1 GCA_013697245.1 Bacteroidota bacterium | reverse complement strand
CTCTGAGAGACTCTCTTTTATCACGATTTGTTTTGGTAATGACATATTGATTTATTATATAGTCCAAAGTTAATACAAAATAATCCAATATGCAAATATTGGACTATATATTATTTCAAATTGGTATAACACAACCATCGATCATATTGAGTTCTCTTTATGTACCTCCACTTCTGCTAACGGTGCCGGCATTAGACAAGAAGGGCAAAACCTTATTGTACGCAACTGCTATTTTCACGATAACGAAAATGGAATTTTGGCCGGGGTAATTACGCCTTGTAAAATAACCGTTGAGTTTAGCGAGTTTAATTTGAATGGGGCCGGTGATGGTTACTCGCACAATTTATATATTGGGCATGTTGATACATTAGTTTTCCGCTACAATTATTCGCACCACTGCAAAATTGGGCACGAGTTAAAAAGTCGCGCTAATGTAAATTATATTTTATACAACCGCTTTAGCAACGAGGCCAGCGGAACGGCAAGCAGAGAGTTAGATATTCCTAATGGCGGTTTGACGGTTGTGATGGGTAATGTTATTCAGCAAGGTATAAACGGCACTAACTCAGGCATTATTGGTTATGGCTTGGAAGGATTAACAAATACCTCGGCCCATAATTTTTATTTAATTAATAATACCATTGTAAACGAGAAAACAGCCGGCACTTTTGTTGCTATACAAAATGGAACGGCATTATATAAGGGCTACAATAATATTTTTGCAGGAACAGGAACTTTGCTAACTGGTACAACAACCGTATTAGACACTTTGAAAAATAAAAATTACTCTATCGCCGCCGCGGGATTTGTAAATAGCGCCACTTACGATTATCATTTGTTGCCAGCTTGTTCTGCGATAAATTCTTCTACCCCTGCCGGCACGGCGAGCAATGGTTATGTTCTTACGCCTTCAAAAGAATATATGCATCCCGCAAATCAGGTTAGCAAAACGATTCAAGGCGTATTAGATATTGGGGCTTTTGAATATGTATCACCAACATTTATTCGCGAACAAAAAGTAACGGATGCGGTTTTATATGTTTCTAATGAAACTCTTGTTATAAAAACGCAGGAAAATATTTCTTGTGTAAAGATCTTTGACATAACCGGAAAATTAATCCTAACTGAAAGAACAAAACAAGAAATTCCGGTTTCAAATTTTGTGAGCGGCATTTATATTGTTTCTATAATTACTGAAAAGGGAAATACAATTAACCGTAAAGTTATTATTGATTAATGTCTGTTCTTCCAAAATTAGCAAGCGCCCTTGGAAGAAGGGATATGGGGCCAAACATAAAACTAGCTGAAGAGATAGCAAAAAAAGGAGATAAAAAGTCCGTAAAGGAATTAATTGATGCGCTTAAAAATAAAAGCAAAGATATTCAAAATGATTCTATAAAGGTGCTTTACGAAATAGGGGAGAAAAGGCCGGAATTGATTTGTGATTATTCCAAAGAATTTATCTCCTTATTAGATGACAAAAACAACCGTTTACAATGGGGCGCTATGACGGCTTTAAATTGTATTGCCTCTTTAGATCCAAAAACTATTTACGCGGCGCTTTCTAAAATTATTTCGGTTGGTGAAAATGGTTCAGTAATTACACGCGATCATACAGTAGCCGTTTTAATAAAACTTGGTACAATTAAACAATATGCCGATAATGCTTTTGCTATGCTGAATGAGCAATTAAAAAAATGTCCAACCAATCAACTGCCAATGTACGCAGAGAAAGCGGTGCCCATTATTAATGCTAAAAATAAACCCGCTTTTATTAAGACATTAACTTCTCGCCTGGATGATATTGACAAGGATACGAAACGCAAACGCGTAGAAAAAGTAATTAAGGTACTATCTTAAAAAAAATTACGGACTTTTTTTCTCCCAAACGCCGCGCTCAAGAAGATCTTTTAAATAATAACGCTGCCCGTTAATTAAAGCAGTTAAAAACGCATCTGTTTGTCCTAGGTTTTTTACAGTAATTAAATAGGCATCTGCTTCTTTCCAGGTATCAAATTCTTTATCCATTATTAAAAGTGAGATGTCGCCCAAAATAGTTCCGCTTTGTTTTACATTACCCGCGCTTGATAATTTTTGTTTTTTAAAGTTTTGTGGTTTACGATAGGCCCCCACCTGAACGAAATACTTAACACCATTAATTATTAAGTCGCCATAAGATCTCAGCAGCTCGTCACGATTTAATATTTTTGAATTGACTGCTGTTGTGTTTGTTATTTGATGGTTGTGATTATCTACAGAAATAATTGTTGTGTCAATAGGTGCAAATGTAGCTGTACCGGCAGCTCTACCCTGTTTAACCGGGGCAAGGTCAAAAGGATCGATAACAATATGTACAGAGTCTTTTGGCTCTACTTTTATATTTTTGATCTTTGGAATGGTATCAAAGTCTCCAAAATTAACGTTGATTTCTTTTTCCGCATAACCATCTACAAGGCTTGTGTTTACGTCAAACAAGCGCTCGCCAAGTATGGGGTGATAATAGCTTAACCGATAGTTATAGCCAGAAGGAAGGCTGATAAGGTAATTACCGCTGCTTGCATTAGACCGATAAAGGCCGAAGCTTTTTCCATTAGCAAGATATACAGAAACTTCGCATCCATATGGCAATAAACTTTGTGTTATTTTTCCTTTTACAATAGTTAGAAATGATTTTTTTGAGGATACTGCCGGCTCTAACACGTAAATATCTTTGTCTCCATACCCACCGGGCCTTGCGCTGGCATAATACCCTCTTTTGCCGTCGGCAGATAGAACATAATAAATATCATCATCAACCGTATTAATAGGATATCCAATGTTTACTGGTTTTTTCCACGTACTATCTATTTCATCCAGATCTGATAAAAAAATATCATAACCACCCATACTGTTGTGGCCGGTAGAACTAAATACAAGTGTACGGCCATCAGGATGAATAAATGGCGCATCTTCATCCTCTTTTGTATTAATGGTTGGGCCAAGGTTTTTTACTTTTCCCCAGCTACCATCTGCAAGTTTTAATGCAGAATAAAGATCTTTACCACCAAGGCCGCCGGCCCTTTCGCTGGCAAAAATTACCATGCGCTGGTTAGAAGATAAAGAAATACTCCCCTCCCAGCTTGTTGAATTTATTTCACCTTTTAGTTTTACCGGTTCTGAAAATTTATCCCCAACTAAAACGCTTTCGTAAATATCTCCGCCATCTTTTTCATCTACCCTAAAAAGAAAGATCCGCTGACCATCATTAGATATTGATATTATGGCGTCGTGGCTAATAGTATTAACATTTTCAAGGCTGGTTGCTTCCTGCCATTTGCCATTGACCTTCTTCGATAAAAAAATATCTTCAAAATAATATCCTAATTTATTTTCTTTGCCATACGAGTCTCTTAAACCGCCGGTACTTTTATCACCGCGATAAGTAAAAAAAATAGTTTCCTCATCGCTGGTAACAACAGCCGAATACTCTGCACCCATTGAGTTTGGAGGGCTGCCAATATTTTGAATATTTATGCTCAAGGGCTTTTCTACCAGCTCTTTTGCGTTGTTACAATTTTCTATTGTGCGCTTTAATACTTTATATTGATCGCCTTTTAATTTATTGGCGGCAAGTAATTTATTAGCGTATTCAATTGATTTATCAAACTCACCGGTTTTGTGGTATAACAAAGCAAAATAAAAATCAATATCAACCGTTTTTTTATCTTTGGCATAAACAACATTTAAGATGTTTTTTGCTTCGTCGTGCTTATCGCTAATAAAAATTCCGCAAATACCGGTTAGGTATTTTACCGCAAGGTCTTGTGGGTGTTTTTTGCTTAATTCGCTGAACCTATCGTAAGCGAGACCGTATAATTTGTCTTCAAATAAAGATTGGCCGCTCTCGAATAATTTTCTGTCATCGCGAGGCCATGAATCAATACCTCCATCCTGTGCAAGGAAAGAAAATTGAAAAATACATAAAAATAAAACGTAAAAGTGTTGGCGCATTTAATAACAAATATTCTTAAAAATACCTGTTAATAAGGTGGGCTTATTTGGTAAATGTTTTAGTTTTAAACACTTATATGTTTACTCCATGGCTTCTTCCATAGCGTCAATCTTTGCTTCGCTATACTCTCCGGTTTGCACATCAATTACTTTACCGTCTTTATCCAATACAAATATCCATGGAATTTTTCGGTCTGTAACGCCTAGGCTTGTTGCGGCGGCTTTCATGTCTGATTTTTTAGTATCAAGTACTACTGGCCAAAAAGCCTTGTCGGTGCTTGCTTTAAATTCTTCGGCTATCATTTTAATACCCGCGATCATGGGCACAAAAACAAAATTAACGTCATAAGAAACTGACATGTCTAATGTTTTTGCTTTTGATTTTACCATAAATGTATTGTACAAAGGATTAAGCCATTTTTTTAATTCCTCTTCTGCTCCACGATGAAAAGCTACGGCAAGAATAGATACTTTACCGTTTTTAAATGGAATGCTTTTTTCCTTATCATCTAAGGTGGCGCCTTGTGTATCGGGAAATGTTTTTCCTTTTTGAGCAACACCGATTAGTGCAGCGGCTAATAATAATAATGTAAATGCTTTTTTCATATTATAAAGGTTTAGGTTTTTAAATATCTATTTTTTTTACGCGATCAAGGTGTCGACCGCCTTCAAATTTCTCAGTCAAAAAAACATCAATACATTTATGAGCTTCTTCAACCGACATATATCTTGCCGGTAGTACTAAAATATTTGCATCGTTGTGTTGGCGCGCCAGGGTGGCGATCTCTGAATTCCAACATAATGCTGCGCGAATACCCGTGTGCTTATTGGCTGTAATATTGATACCATTTCCACTGCCACACATTAAAACACCAACTTGCGCTTCTTTATTAAGAACTGCGTTTGCAACCGCGTGGCCATAATCGGGGTAATCGGCCCGCTCTGCACTATAACAGCCTTTATCTATAACCGTATTGTTTTTTAATTTTAAATACGTGATGAGCTTTTCCTTTAATTCAAAGCCTGCATGATCAGATCCTATTGCGATGTTCATATAACAAATTTATGCTTTATTTAATTCCCGTTCAATATATTTATGGGTAGGTAATAAACTTTGTTGAATTCTTTTGGCATAATGTATACTATCTAGAATTTCTTTTTGTTTTTCTTCAATAAGGTCCCGTTGTTTTTCAACCTGTTGTTTTTGAATTGTTATTATACGATTGGCTTTTTTTATCTTTTGTAAACCCCTGTATATAAATACAGAGAATAAGCTTACTAATACAAACGCTCCAAGAATACAATAAATGATCAGGTTTTGTTTTTTTTTCTCTTCGGTTGACTTAATTTCCAGTTTTTCTTTTTCGGCTTTTGCGATGGCTTTTAATTCAATTTCTTTTTTCTCAACTTCAAAATTTGTTTTTATGTCTCCTAACTGCTTACTATTATCAATATTAAAGATACTATCGTTTATTTCTTTATACCGTTTTTGATAAAGATAGGCATCTTTATATTTTTGATTAAAAAAGGCGTTTTCTGCAAGCCCGGAATTAATTGTAATAAGGTTTTCGGGCGTGTTTGTTTGAATACATAAAGAATAAGCTTTCATTAAATAATTACTTGATAATTTAAACTCATTTAAGATTGTATACAATTCGCCAATTGTAGTATATATTTTAGTTAATGTATTTTTATCCCCAAAGGCTTCCATCATTTTTTCGCTTTTTAAATAATAGGAAAGCGCTGTAGCATATTCTTTTTTATCCTTATAAATGTTTCCAATATTTGCGTAGTTAATGCTCAGATAGTTGTTGTATTCTGGCGTGCCTTCGCATAATTTTATGGAGGAGTTAAAATAGTTGAGTGCCATATCGTATTTTTGCAACCTATAATATACCTGTCCGGCAGAGGCATAAGAACCAATAGTACCGGATATGTCATTTGTCTTTAAAGCCAGTTCAAGGCTCTTTTTAAAATATTCAAGCGCTTGTTCATACCTCTTCTGTATTTCAAATAAGTTGCCAATATTAACTGCAGAGGCTATAATTGCCGCAGTATCTTCAGTTGTTTCTCCTAATTTTAAATTTTTTTGGTAATAAATAAAAGCGGTTTTAAAATCTGAAAGGTTCTTGTAAACAATACCTATGTTGGTGTAACAGCTTGCTATGGCTTTAGTGTTATTCGATTCAAGTGCTGCTTTAAGAGATCTTTGATAACGTTCCAGCGCTTTTGGATAATTTGAACTAGCGCTGTATATTTTACCCATATTACCATTACAGACTATAATTCCTTTATTATATTTAATGTTTTCTGAATAAGTCAAGGCCTGATTGAAAACCTCTAATGCTTGGGTACGCATATTTAGTTTGGTATATTCAACCGCCAACCTTATTTGGGTTTTTATTTTATTAGTATCGCTATTAACTATTTTTAAGTTAATTTTAAGTGAGTCGATAGTTCTGTTTTGAGATAAGTAGCTTCCAAATTGAATTATTAAAATAACAACATATCTAACGCGCATGTACATATAACTATAAAGAATTGATTTATGATAATTTTACAATTTAAATTCGATTTATTTAATCAACGTTAATTAACACTAATAAATTAACTAACTGATAATGAAGCATACAATAATAAACAAATGAACAGGTGTACTGTTAACTACCCAAAATACGAGTTAATAAATATCAAAAGAAAATTAGCGTAATATTAAATAATAGTAACGTATGTAAATTTTTCTACCAAATCCTAGCATAGTTATAATTACAAGTCAGAATTTATAAGACCACTTTAAGAGTTGCTAACAGTTTAAAACCACCTAAAGTTATTAAGGCTAATAAGTACTAACTATTGTTAATAGTAGTTACTATATTTGATGTTCAACGTTTTAAAGTATTAACTTTGTTAATTACGTGTTAACTAGTACTAATAAAGTAAATAAACGACTAAAAAAATTAATTTAGTAAACAGTATTAACACCTTATATATACAATACATATTTTAAAATTTTAAAAATGAAAGATATATTATTAGATAAGGGATGGTTAAATTTAAAAGTTGATCCGGCACTTGACTTGATCAAAGAAATAAATTATCTTAAGAAGAAAAAGAACGCCGTCATCCTTGCTCACTACTACCAAAACGCTGATATACAAGACATTGCAGACTATATTGGAGACTCTTTAGGTCTTGCGCAGGAAGCTCAAAAAACCACATCTGATATAATTTTGTTTGCCGGGGTGCATTTTATGGCGGAAACGGCTAAAATATTAAATCCTGACAAAAAAGTATTAATTCCAGATCTAAAAGCAGGTTGTTCTTTAGCAGACTCTTGTCCACCTAATGAATTTGCAGCTTTTAAAGCCAATCATCCGGATCATATTGTTATTACTTACATTAACTGTACTGCAGATATAAAAGCATTATCAGATATAATTTGTACAAGCAGTAATGCTGTGCAAATTGTAGAAAGTTTACCTTCTGATCAAAAAATAATATTTGCTCCCGATAAAAATTTAGGTGCTTATATCAATAAAAAAACCGGGCGTAATATGGTTTTATGGAATGGCGCTTGTATGGTACATGAAATTTTTAGTTTGGAAAAATTAATAAAATTAAAGATACAACATCCAAACGCTAAAGTAATTGCACATCCTGAATGTGAGGCACCAATACTTGAACATGCAGATTTTATAGGAAGTACTACAGCTTTATTAAATTATTCGAAAAAAAGTGAACAAAAAGAATTTATAGTTGTAACTGAAACAGGGATCTTACACCAAATGCAAAAGAACAGTCTGGATAAGACATTTATTCCAGCCCCACCTAATAATAACTGCGCCTGTAACGACTGTCCTTATATGAAATTAAATACTTTAGAAAAAATTTACATAGCCTTGTTACATGAAGAACCCGAATTATTAATGAGTCATGAAATGATAGAAAAAGCAAAAAAACCCATCTTAAAAATGTTGGAATTATCAGCTGCTTTTGGATTATAATTGCTATATTTAATGTGCTTCAATAATGAATAAAATAAACATCATAAAATTTATTATTCCTATTCTGTTTTTACTGAATTCGTTCACATTATTATCTCAGGCAACTCCTACTAATAATCCAAACGGTTATAATAAATTTTATTACGACAATGGCGCTCTTAGCAGCGAAGGTTTTATGAAAGATGGAAAACCGGAAGGTTACTGGAAAAACTATCATAAGAACGGAAAATTAAAAATAGAAGGTAATAGAAAAAACTTTCTTTTAGACAGCGTTTGGAAATTTTATGATGAAAAAGGAAGAATTACAAAATCAATAAATTATAAAATTGGAAAAAAGAACGGTCTATCGGCTAATTATGATACATTACAAAAAGTAATTAATTCAGAAACCTATGTGAATGATATTAAACAAGGTTTTGTACGGAGTTTTTATAAATCGGGAAAAACAAAAAGCATTGTGCCTTACGATAAAGGAAAACCGGATGGTACTGCTTATGAATACAGCGAAGATTCTTTAATAACAGCTATTACAGTTTATAAAGGAGGCATTTTACAAAGCTTCGAAAAAATAAATCAGCGCGATCCGGCAAATAAAAAACAAGGGATATGGAAAGACTTTTATGATAACCTGGAAGTAAAAAAAGAAATGAAGTTTAACGACGATTCGTTAGATGGTTATGTAAAAGAATACGATAAAAGAGGAAATCTTCTGTCAACAAAAAAATTTAATAACGGAAAACCTGTTTTAAATGCGCCCGAAATTGCAAATGTAGAAGTGTATACAGAACAATTCCAGGATGGCACTTTAAAATATGAAGGAGTTTATAGTGACGGCGTTGCAATTGGAACACACTTTAAATACAAACAAAAATACCAATGCGATAGTAGTTTAATTTTAAAAGACGATACTTCTAATACTTCCCTATCAAATCCTATTTATATTAATAAATTAGTTTGCCGTAATGTACCTGTACCCGATAGCGCAATAGAATATTTTGACGGTACTGTTGTTGCAAGGGGTGCTGTAGATAGCGTAAGGAACAGAATCGGTATTTGGTCTGAGTTTCACAACACCGGCGAGTTTAAAGGAAAAGGCGTATACAAAGAAGGTAACCGCACCGGCGATTGGGAATTTTATTATGCATCGGGTAAGCTCGAACAAAAAGGTAAGTACGATAAAAAAGGCAGAGCGCAAGGTGTTTGGAAATGGTATTATGAAAGCGGCCAACTTTGGCGTGAAGAATTATACGTGAACGGCAAACGCGAAGGAGAGATAAAAGATTATGACCCACAAGGTAAAATAATATTGCAGGGTCTTTTTGTTGAAAATAGAAAAGAAGGAAAATGGATATACGAAACGCCGGACTATAAAGAAATTGGCATTTACTCGAACGATGAGCCCGATAGTATTTGGATAAGTTATTATATGCCCACAAAATACAAACGTTTTGAAGGAAGATTTACCGCCGGCGAACCGGTTGGAATTCATACTCAATATTACCCTAACGGAAAAAAAATGTATTACGGAAATTATATAAGCGGCATGAAAGAAGGCGACTGGCATTTTTACGATGAATTAGGCTATAATTATTTAACCATCACTTATAAAAATGATATTGAAATTAAATGGCAGGGCGATAAGATAAGACCAACTTATGAAGAGGGTTTGCGAACCTATAATATTAAGATAGACAATAACAAAACCCAAACGATCAGAAAATAATTTATGCCGTTGAAAAAAGATCAATCAGCACAGATTGATAGAAATACTTTAGACCTTTTGCCTATTGCCGTTGCTATTTTTGACAACAAAAAAGTGTACTTCGTAAATAAAAAGGCAATCGAATTATTTCAAATATCAAAAGAACAATTAAAAAAAATTGGCAGTTATTCTATTTTTAATTTTCTGGATAAAAAATACCATCAACGTATAAAACAAAACAACCATAAAATTATCAAGGGCGAAGAGTTTCCTCCGGTAGAGCTGGCTTTTAAAACATTTAAAAATAAACTAATTTATATTGAAGCAAAATCGAATAGGATCTCGTTTGAAAACAAATATGTTGTACAATCTTCTTTTATAGATATTTCTTTATTAAAACAACAACAGGAAGATCTAGTAAATTCTGATTTTTTGCTTCAAAAAATAAGCCAGAACAGTTTTGATGTTATTTTTAAATTCTCTTTCGATCCCGATAAATTAATGTTCATTAGCGCCTCGGCAAAAAAAGTTTTAGGTTACAGCGCCGAAGAAATATATAAGGGAAAAGACTTGCTTTTAAAAGCAACGCACCCTGATGATAAACAACACTTTATTTTTAATAACCGCCAGCACCTGCTTTCGAAACAAAAAAATAAAGAAGAAAAAATAACCATACGTTTTACACATAAGAACGGAAGCCTTATTTATCTTGAAACCGCAATAAACCCAATTTACGATACAAAAAATAAAATTACAGGTGTTATTGGCAGCATAAGAGACATTACAGAAAGGATAAATGCCGAGAACCTTTTAAAACAAACAAAAGATAGGTTTGATCTAATAACAAGGTACAGCAATGATATTATTGCCTTTTTCACATATTTGCCAACACCAAAATACACTTACATCAGCCCAAATATAAAAACTATTTTAGGTTATGATCCGGAAGAATTATTAAGCGATGATGGTTTTTTTAAAAAGAGAGCAACCGGCAACCGCGAAGAATTTTTAAGGTTAGATAAAGAAGTAAAGACCAACCAAAAAAAGAACATTAAAAAAAATTACTACTTTACATACAAAACGCTAAAAAAAAACAAGGAAGAGATATGGCTTGAAAATAATGTAACGCCAATTACAAACTCAAGCGGTAAGATTGCCTTTTTTATAAATATTATACGAGATATTACAATACAAAAAGAAAAAGAGATCGAACTGCATCTACAGCATTTAAATTACCGCAACCTTTTAGATAGCTCGCCAATAGCTTATATTATTCATAAGCAGGGTGTAACCGTTTTTTGTAACATGGCGATGTTAAAAATGTTGCAGTTAAAGAACGAAAAACAAATGCTTGGGAAGTTTGTTTTAGATTATGTGGCCGAGCCGGATAGGATGAGAGCTATGGATAGGATCAAGGAAATTTATAACGGCGAAGACAAAGAAAAATCTAACAGCTATACGATAATTGATAGTAAAGGCAATGCTATTGAAACAGAAATGAAATCGATCGTTATTAAATTCAATAATGCCACTTGCATCTTAACACTTATCAATAATATTTCCGATCAACGTAAGTTCGAAAAGGAAAGGCTTAAAGCAGAAATGATAAAGGTTAATAATGAATTTTTATTGTTAGAGATCAAAGAGCGTCAGGAAGCAGAAAAAAAACTGCTTGAAAAAACCGCTCACTTATCTTCTATTTTCGAAAGCTCAAATCACCTTATTTGGACGGTAAACAACAAATTTGAAATTACTTCTTTTAATAAGAATTTTTATAATGTCATTCTGCAAAAACATAAAATAAAAATCCAAATTGGACAACGTGTGGCCGATTATTTAAAACAAGGCAAGGAAGATTATGAAACTTTTTGGTACCCTAAATACGATGAAGCTTTTGCGGGAAAAAAAATAGAGTTCGAAAAAGAAGATTATACAACCGAAAAAATATACCGAAAAATATATATTAACCCAATTTTTAATTCGCTTAACGAGGTTACCGAAATAAATTGTATTGCCCACGATATTACCGGATCAAAAGTATACGAGCAAAAACTATTAACTCAAACAGGGAAGTTACAGGCTATTTTCGACAGCAGTCATCACTATATCTGGACAGTTAATAATGAGCACAAACTCACTTCTTTTAATAAAAATTATTTTGAACTGGTAACCGCTCTTTACAATACAAAACCGTATTTAGGCTTTAAATTAGATCGCGGTGTACTATCAAATAACCAGGACTATGCGGGCGTTTTAGATTATCATTACGACAAAGCGTTTAAAGGTATTGCCACCAATTTTGAAATAGAAACCCTTGATAAGGAACATAAAAAAGTATACCTCGATATTTTTTTAAATCCAATTATGGAAAACGGTAAAATTTTAGAAGTAAGCGGAATTGCCCATAACATTACCGATAAAAAAATAGATCAGCAGCGCGTTGAGCAGTCTTTAAAAGAAAAAGATGTTCTCTTAAAAGAAGTACACCACCGTGTAAAAAATAATATGCAAATTATTAGCAGCATCTTAAATTTACAATCGTCTTACGTTACCGATAATTATACATTAGCGCTTTTAAAAGAAAGCCAGAACCGCATAAAAACAATGGCTTACATTCACGAAAGCTTATATCAAAACAAATCATTTACATCGGTTAACTTTTCAGAATATATTCAAACACTTTCAAAAAACATTATTCAGTCATATGTACTTTCGTCCGAAAAAATAGAGCTTATTTTAAATCTCGAAAAAATAAATTTAAATTTAGACGTGTCAATTCCTGCCGGTTTAATTGTAAATGAATTAATAACAAACGCTATAAAACATGCCTTTCCTGATGCAAAAAAAGGCTGTATTAATTTGAATTTGAAATCAGAAAACAATTATATACATTTAGAGGTGAAAGATAACGGCGTTGGAATTCCGCCCGGAATAGATCATAATAATACTAATACGCTTGGTTTACAATTAGTTAACACTTTAATGGATCAGCTGGACGGGGAAATAAAATTTAAATCAGAAAAAGACAAAGGAACCGAAGTTTTAATTAAATTTAAGATGTAATAAAATGGAAAAATTAAGAATATATATTGTCGAAGACGAAAGCATCGTTGCAAAAGACATTCAAAATAGTTTAGTTAAATTAGGTTACGAAGTGGTTGGAATTTCCAATAACGGAAAAGAAGCCATCGAAAAAATAATTGAAACAATGCCCGACCTTATCCTCATGGATATTATGATCAAGGGTGATCTAACAGGGATTGATGTAAGCGATAAGATCAAAGAAAAAACAAAGATCCCGGTTATATTTTTAACCGCTTATGCGGATGAGGGAACGCTTTCTAAAGCAAAAGTAACAGAACCTTACGGTTATATCTTAAAACCGTTTAAAGAGATAGATTTACACTCTACCATAGAAATGGCGGTTTACAAGCATCAGAAAGATGCAGAGCTTCAAAAAGAAAGAGACTTTTTATATTCTTTAGTTGAAAATAAAGACGATACCAGCAAAGATATTTTATTTGTAAAAGCAAACAGCCGTTTGGTAAAAGTGCTTTTAAAAGATATTTTTTATGTAGAAGCATTAAAGGATTATGTGATCATTAACACGCAATACGCGCGCTACACGGTACACAGCACCATGAAGGATATCGAGAAAAAATTAGGCACTGTAGATTTTGCCCGCGTTCACCGTTCATTTATTGCGCGTTTAGATAAAATTCAAAGCATCGATTCTCAAAATGTTATTTTAGAGAACGAGAAAAAAGTAATTCCTGTTGGCGGCTCTTTCAGAGAAGAGTTAATGCAGAAATTGAATACGCTTTAGTTTTCAAAAACAAATAGATTATCTGCCTATGACGAAGATCATAAGACAAACAAGTGTTTGGACGGTTTTGATCTTTATAATAGTTACTTTGATAACAATGAAAAACAGAGCCTTTACTGATGGTTTAAGCAGTTTTGGATTGCCGTGACATTTTACGATTACACAAACGGAAAACTCCAAAATAATAATGAATTAGGGTTTAAACCGCTTCCGTTACTTATTGATTTTATAATAATAATTCCTTTAATTTTTTTGTTTAAAAAGCGATAAATCAGCCAAAAAGAAATAGAAAACTTCTTAGTGTTTCTTGGTGTCCTTCGTGTCTTAGTGGTAAATCATATACTACAAATAATAGCAAGACATTGCTTCAACGCAACGTAACTTTGCTATAAATGTCAAAAACCAAAGTCACCTTCTTTTGCCAGAATTGCGGCGCGCCCTCTGCCAAGTGGATAGGAAAGTGCCCAAGCTGTAACGAATGGAATACTTATGTAGAAGAGGTAGTTCACAAAGAAAGCAAGAACGACCGCCTGCAATTATTTTCGGGAAATAAAAACGCAAAACAATCCAACAAATCTATTTTATTGCAGGATGTTGGCTTGCAGGATTTTCCACGCATTGCTGTTCCAGGAAAAGAATTAACGCGCGTATTAGGTGGTGGCATAGTGCCCGGAAGCCTTGTATTATTTGGCGGCGAACCCGGCATTGGTAAATCAACCTTAATGTTGCAACTGGCATTGCGTTTAAAAAATTTAAAAATACTTTATGTAAGCGGAGAAGAAAGCGAACAGCAAATAAAAATGCGTGCAGAGCGCATTGGCGTTACCACCGACAATTGTTTTATTCTGCAAGAAACCAATACACAAAACATCTTCCAGCAAATAGTAGAGATAGAACCGCAATTGGTAATTATCGATTCTATACAAACGTTGCACACCGCCTATATTGATAGTAGCCCTGGCAGCGTTAGCCAGGTGCGCGAGTGTGCGGCAGAATTTCTGCGTTTTGCAAAAGAGACCAACACGCCTGTTTTTATGATAGGCCACATTACCAAAGAGGGCAGCCTGGCCGGCCCAAAAGTGTTAGAGCACATGGTAGACACCGTTTTGCAGTTTGAAGGCGACAGGAACCACATATACCGTTTATTGCGCGCTACTAAAAACCGTTTTGGCAGCACCAACGAAATGGGAATTTATGAGATGAACGGCGATGGGCTGCGCGAGGTTTTAAATCCCTCAGAAATTTTAATTACTGCCCGTGATGCACCAACCAGCGGTGTGGCTATTTCGGCTACGATGGAAGGTAACAGGCCAATGCTGATAGAAACGCAGGCACTTGTAAGTAGCGCCGCTTATGGCACGCCCCAACGTTCATCAACATGCTTTGACCTAAGAAGACTGTCCATGTTATTAGCGGTTTTAGAAAAACGCTGTGGCTTTAGATTAGGCGTAAAAGACGTTTTTATAAATATTGCCGGCGGCATTAGGGTAGAAGATCCGGGAATTGATCTTGCCTTGGTGTGCGCCATTTTAAGCAGCAATGAAGACATACCAATACCTCAAGACACCTGTTTTGCCGGCGAGGTGGGTCTAACCGGCGAGATTCGCCCGGTAAACAGAATAGAACAACGCATTAGCGAAGCAGAAAAATTAGGCTTCAATAAAATTATAGTTAGCAGTTACAACCTAAAAGGAATAAACGTAAATTCATATAAAATTAAAATACTTTCTGCTGCAAAAATGGAAGAAGTTTTTAGTTTAATATTTGGATGATGAGGCTTTTCTTTACGGTCATATTTTTTCTTTTACTCAACGCTTTGTTTTCTCAAAATAGAAGAAAAGTAGATAGTTTAATAAAATTATCTAAAACCGCGCACGATACAATTAAGGTTAAATGTTATAATTCACTAAGCACGTTATATCAGGACAACAACAACCAAAAGGCAAAAGAATATGCGTTAAAAATAATTGAGCTCGGGGTAAAAAATAATTCAGAAAAATACATTGCCATCGGTAATTTAAAGGTTGGCGCTTATTATTATTTAGAAAACACTCCCGATAGCGCTGAGGTTTATTTTAAACGAGCTGCGGCGATTGCAAAAACGGTTAACGATCCAAAAACAGAAGGAGATGCGCATCAGAATTTAGCCTTAATCTATTCTGAGAGGGCTGATTTTAAGAACGCCATAAACGAATTAATAATAGCGCAAAAAATTCAGGAACGATCAAAAAATGACATCTCTAATGCTAATATTAAAAATAGTATTGCGCTTATATATATAAAACAAAAAAACTATGTTCAGGCCGAAAATTATTTACAACAATCCATTGCACTAATAGATACTACGAAGGAAAAAGGACTTTTAGGTTACCAGTTTTTAAATCTTGGGATCATAAACGAGGATAGAAGTCAATTTCAATTGGCTAGCAAATACTATAAAAAAGCATTGAACGAATTTGCGCAAAGTGGCAATTTAAGCGGCGCGTCAAATTGTTATAATAATTTATACTTATGTTATTTGAGTCAGGGTAAGGTAGACTCAGCTATTTATTTTAATAATCAATTAAAAAGAAATGCTAAAAACAGGAACGAACTTAAGAATGAGTTTTTATGTAATTTGAATTTTAATATCATTTACCAACGTTTTAAACCTAATCCCGCGTTGGCAAAAAGCTATTTAGATACCATACAACAATTATTTTCGGTTTTAAAAACACCTGAGTATGAAGCGGTGCTTTATCAGGAAAAAGCTACTTATAATTTTTGTTATGGTAATAAAGATACGGGATATTATTATTTGGATAAATTCCTATCCATTAAAGATTCGCTTACGTCCAGCGAAAACGCAATGATCACAGGGGAGCTTCAAACAAAGTATGAAAGCGAGAAAAAAGACCTTCAAATAAAACAAACAAATTCAGAACTTGATCTTGAAGAAGAAAAGAATAAACGCAAAACAATTATTATTTGGCTTGGCACCGCGGCCTTTGTAGGAACATTGTTTTTTCTTATAATTGCTTTTGTAAATTATAGAAAAGCAAAAAAAGCAAATCTAATAATCCAAAACCAAAACCTTGTTTTAGAATTACAAAAACAGGAAGTAGAAAATCAAAAAAACATTATTGAAGAAAAACAGTCCGAAATAATCTCCAGTATTAATTATGCCCAACGTATACAAAGCGCAGTGCTTACCGGTGAAGAGGTATGGAATAAGATCTCGAAAGAGCATTTCATTGTTTTTCAGCCTCGCGATATTGTAAGCGGCGATTTTTATTGGGCACACGTGCTTTCGAACGGAAGAGCGGTGTTTGCTTTAGCAGACTGCACCGGCCACGGCGTGCCTGGCGGTTTTATGAGCATGCTTGGCAATAGTTTTTTAAATGAACTGGTTGTAGAAAATAAATTATTTAAAGCCGATGAGATCTTAAACCGTTTGCGCGATAAAGTTATTGCGGCACTATTTCAAAAGGGGCAAACACAGCAAAAAGACGGTATGGATATGGTGTTATGTGTTTGGAACAAAATGGATAACTCTTTGGAATTTGCGGGTGCCAACAATGCATTATACCTTGTGCGCAATAAACAAATTACCGAATACAAAGGAGATAAAATGCCAATAGGAAGTTATTTAGAAGAGAATAAAAAATTTACTTCGCAAAAAATTATTTTAGAAACAAACGATGTGATCTATTTAAGCACAGATGGTTTTGCCGATCAGTTTGGTGGCGAAAAAGGAAAAAAATTCAAATATAAACAGCTGGAAGAATTGTTGACTGAAATTTCTGACTTGAGTCCTGAAGAGCAAAAACAAAAACTTTCTAACTCATTTGTAAATTGGAAAAAAGAATACGAACAAACAGATGATGTAAGTTTAATTGGAATCAAAGTGGTTTAACTTTTTTCTTCTCTTCTTTTTTTACCTCTATTATTTCGCCGTACTTTTTGCCCATGTATTTTCCCCAATCAGCAATTTCTTTTATCATGGGAATTAGTGTTTTTCCTTCTTTCGTTAAAAAATACTCAACCCGCGGCGGAACTTCGGCATAAATTTTGCGCGTTAATATACCGTCTTTTTCCATCTTTTTTAATTGTAGCGATAACATTTTTTCGGTTATATCGGGTATAGCACGCTTTAATTCGCTAAAACGTTTGGGCCCATCCAGTAAATACCATAACACAACCGTTTTCCATTTTCCGCCAATATAACTCATGGCCACATCCATGGCGCAATGATAAACTTCTCCGTTTAAAATGCACTGCATTTGTTTTCCCGCTACGATCATTTAAAAATTTTTAATTTTTTTTAATTTCTTCTTTGTACTGGTATCAATAAAACTGTTATCCGAGTGCAATACTATACTTTATGACAGTTATTGTATAATATAAATTAACATATAATATTTGCAGTAAATTTATAAAGTAAACCACTAAAAAACAACTAATATGAAAAATAAAGTAGTAATCATAACGGGTGCAAATTCAGGTATGGGCAAGGTAACCGCGATTGAATTGGCTAAAAAACAAGCAACCATTGTAATGGTTTGCAGAAACAAACAATTGGGCGAAGCCGCAAAAGCAGAGATCGTTTCTGTTTCGGGTAACAAGAATATCGACCTGTTGATCGGTGACCTTTCTTCGCAGGGCTCTATCCGCGAATTAGCGAAAGAGATAAAAGAAAAATACCCGCAGATAGATGTGCTTGTTAATAATGCGGGACTTGCCTTTAGCAATTACCAAACTTCTGTAGATAATGTTGAAATGACCTTTGCCGTTAACCACATAGGTTATTTTTTATTGACCAACTTATTGCTGGATAATTTAAAGGCGGCGCCAAAAGCAAGAATTGTAAACATTGCATCTTCTACACATACTGGTGCAAAGATGAATTTTGAAGATATTGGACATAAACAAAAGTATACTTTGTTTGGTGTTTACAATCAATCAAAGCTTTGCAACGTTTTATTTACGCTTGATCTTGCAAAACGTTTAAAAGGAACAAATGTTACGGTAAACTGCTTAAATCCTGGGCCGGTTAAAACAAACCTTTCTCGCGACATGGGTGCGTTTTTTAAATTTATTGGCGGTTTGTTTTTCCTTACTCCCGAAAAAGCTTCTGAAACTGCCATTTATCTTGCCTCATCGCCGGAAGTAGAAACTGTAAGCGGAAAATATTTTAGCAAGAAAAAAGCGATTGACCCCTCAAAACTTTCGCAGGACGAAACGGTACAGAAAAAACTTTGGAAACTCAGCGAAGAAACGGTCAAACAAAAATTTAACTAGTTTTTAAGGAGAAAAACAGCTTTAGTAATTGTTTGTAACGAAACAATTACTGAACTTTACCCTTTAAAACTAAAAACTCTATCATGAAAAATACGGTAATAACTCTATTAGCTTTTTTTGTTTTTCAAACTCAGGCACAATTAAAATCAATTGCCTATGTTGATGGTGCTCAAAAACTGAACGGCCTTTTAGCTAGTCCAAAAAACCTGAATAAAAAGAAGGCAGGCGTTCTAATACTTCCTGCCTGGATGGGGATTGATGAGAACGCAAAAGATCGGGCAGAAAAATTGGCCGCGCAAGGTTATTATGCTTTTGTAGCGGATATTTATGGCGAAGGAAATTATCCAAAGGATGCAAAAAAAGCAGGCGAGCTTTCCGGCTTTTATAAAACCATTATTACAGAATATCACAAACGGATTAAACTGGCGTTGGAAGAATTAATTAAAAATGGCGCTGACCCTTCTAACATTGTTGTAATTGGTTTTTGTTTTGGCGGAACCGGTGCATTAGAAGCCGCACGAATAAACATGCCAGTAAAAGGGGTTGTATCTTTTCACGGTGGTTTAGGAAGAGATACAACGAGAGCAGTTAATAAGATTGAACCAAAAGTTTTGGTTTGCCATGGTGCAGATGATTTTTTTGTTCCTGAAGCGCAAATAAAATCATTTCAAAACGAAATGCGAAAAGCAAAAGCAGATTGGGAAATGACCTATTATGCAAACGCGGTACACTCTTTTACAGATCCTGCAGCGGGTAACGACAACTCAAAAGGCGCTGCGTATAACGAAAAGGCGGCTATAAGGTCATGGGCATTAATGCTTGAATTTTTGAAAGAGGTTTTTAGTTAATAAAATAAATAATAACCTAAAAACACTATTGCGATACCAGTTTTCTGGCCTCATTAATATCTTTTATTCTTTCGCCACTTTTTAGGGCAATTACAAAACAATCTTTAAAACCTTTTTCTCGTAATTGGTTTTGGTGATTAATTGCATCTTTAATTTGTGTAAAACTACCAGAGGTATATTTAAAAATATTTTTCTCCTTATAATAATTACCTTCCTGTATTGGCTTGAACTTATCTTGTTTTAAATTTAACTCTGTTTCACTACTGGCAAATTGTACTTTAAAAACGATCTCGCTTTTGTTGGCAACAACTCCTTTTTCCTTTTCCTCTTTCGCTTTTTTTTCTTTCGCTTTCTCCTCCTTTATTTTCTCTTCCTTCGCTTTTTCCTCTTTCGCCCTGTCTTCTTTTTCCTTTTGCTCTTTCTTAAATTTCTCAGCTATTTCTTTGGCTATAACACTTGAGTCTGTTTTTGTTTCTTTTGTTTTTATGCTGTCTTTTAATTCTATACTTACATATTTGCCATCAGCTACTTTTTCTTTCTCGTCTTTTTTTACATCGGTTTTTGTTTCTTCTTTTTTGTCTTCTTCCTCATCTTCCTCATCAACTTTCTTTTGTCCCGGTATATTCCCGGCTTTTATATTTTCATTTTCAAGCGGCACCTGGTTCTCAATATCGTCGTTATATTCTTTTTTAGTCCCTTCCACATCATCCTTATATTTTCTTAAGCCTCTAAAAATAGATTTTGCTAAATAGTCCTGCCCGTTAGGGCTTCCTAAAAATGTTTCCTCTAAAGGATTGGTTAAATAACCTATTTCGGTTAAAATACTTGGCATAGCAGTTCTCCACAACACCCAAATACTTTGGCGGTGAACCCCTTTATCAATACGCCCGGCCTTTTTAATGTATTCATCCTGGATCTTCATGGCTAGTGTAGCGCTTTGTATTACATAAGCAGTGGTATAATTACTCATAATAATATAACTCTCTTCGCTTTCAGGATCAAAGCCCGCATATTTTTTTTCATAATCGTCTTCCAATAAAATAGCAGAGTTCTCGCGGGTGGCCACTTTCATTTTTCCCTCTTCGTTCTTTAAACCCATTACATAGGTTTCCGTTCCAAACGGTATGGGGTTTGGTTTTTCAACCACAACATATTTTCCTTTTTTGTTCTTGTAAACTTTTGCTCGCTTTTTGCCTGTTTTAGGGTCTTTTATCATAACGGCCTTTCCTGCAGCGTTACAATGTATTGAAATAAAAAGATCGGCCTTTGCTTTATTGGCAATGGTAGCGCGGTCTTCCAGTTCAACAAAAACATCAGTAGTGCGCGTATAAATTACTTTAACATCTTTTAGGTTTTCTTCTATTAATTTGCCCAATTTTAGGGCAACAGCAAGTGATACATCCTTTTCTTTAAAGGTAACACCGCTGCAACCGGGGTCTTTACCACCGTGGCCGGGATCTATTACAATTATTTTTATAGCGTTGTTTTTGTCTTTTTTAAAGATGGTAAAAGCCGTAAACAGGCTAATAACAGCCGCTGCAAAGGCAAAATATTTTAATTTTTTAACCATATCAAATAATAAATCTTTATGCAATACCATAAAGTATTGTAGCTTTGTGAACCTACATAGGTTGAATAAATTTATCCCATTCGGCTTGATAAAACCCCAACATAAAAAAGTAGTTTTCTTCTTTGGCTTGTTAATATCTTTGAGTATTACAGGTTTAAAAGGGCAAATAGCCCAAAAAGATACGTTAACAAACGTTATAGCCGACACTTTAAAGCCCGCCGAGGAAGATAACAGCCTGCTTGAAAGCCCAATAGTTTATACCGCTGCAGATAGCGTTGTTTTTTTGAGCGGTTCAAAACAGGTGTTGCTTTATGGTAAGGCGCATGTTGAGTTTGGAGAGATGAACCTTGAATCTGAATTTATTGAAATAGATTATTCAAAGAATATTGTTACTGCTTATGGCAAAAAAGATAGTCTTGGCAAAAGCGTTGGAAACCCTGTTTTTAAAGACGGTCAACAGGAAATGAAAGCAGATAAGATCATTTATAATCTTAGGTCGAAAAGAGGAAAGATATTTAACGCCCTTACCAAACAAGGCGAATTGTTAGTGATCGGTAACGAAATAAAAAAAGATAGTACGAATATTATTTATATGAAGGATATGAAGTGCATTCCCTGTCAGGAAGAGGATGCAAGAACAATTTTCAGAGCCACAAAAGCAAAAATAATCCCCGACGATAAAATAGTAACAGGTCCAATGTATTTGGAGATAGGTGGGGTTCCCACGCCCTTAGGGCTTCCGTTCGGGTATTTTCCTAATTCGAAAAAACAGCATAATGGTATTTTAATGCCAACCTTTGGTAACTCGTCCACACAGGGTTTTAACCTGCGTAATGGTGGTTTTTATTGGGGCATTAACGATAAAGCGGATATGACCATTCGCGGCGATATATATGGTAATGGAAGCTGGGCGCTGAACACTACCAATAATTACAATGTTTTATACAAAGCATCAGGAATGGTTTATTTAAATCATAGCGAGTTTAATATTGGTGATAAAGACATTCCAAAACAATTCAGTAAACAAAAAGCATATGAAATAAGGTGGACGCACTCTCAGGATAATAAAAGCGACCCGACAATACGTTTTAGCGCGAATGTAAATTATGTAAAGAACCAATCCTATAACCGCATAAACGCCATAAACTCAGGTCAATTCCTGCAAAACTCATTTCAATCAAATGTAAATTTTACAAAAACATATAAATTAAGCTCTTTAAGTTTAAACGCCACTCATAGCCAAAACTCGATCTCAAAACTGGTAGAGATCACCTTTCCTTCGCTGACGTTTAACATAAATCGTTTTTATCCTTTCAGAAGAGAGGGCGCAGTAAAGCAAACCGTGCTGGATAAAATCGGCATCAATTATTTAATGGAAGCAAGAAACACGTTGCACGGATACGATTCAACTATTTTTAAAGGCAATGTTTTAGATTCTGTAAATTATGGCGTAAAGCATTCGCTACCTATATCAACCAACTTTAATTTATTTAAATATATTACAGTAACACCGGCTATTAATTTGTCTTCGGTGATGTATACTAAAAGTTTGAGTAGAGAATATTCAACCGTGCCTACAACACAAACGGTTATCGTAAAATCACTGATCACGGGTTTGGACTCTACTACTGTTTACAAAACATATAATTTACCTTTAGTGTCAAACCACACTAACCGCAATTTTGTTACAGGTTACGACGCCAGCTTTTCCACGGCATTTAACACAAAAGTTTTTTTTGATTACGTTTTTAAGAAAGGAAACGTACGACAGATACGTCATTTGCTGATCCCAACAATCTCATACCTCTACCGGCCTGATTTTGGAAAAGAACAATATGGTATTTGGA
The DNA here is from genome assembly GCA_013697245.1 of Bacteroidota bacterium. Lineage (GTDB taxonomy): Bacteria > Bacteroidota > Bacteroidia > B-17B0 > Aurantibacillaceae > Aurantibacillus. The sequence goes on along the minus strand of JACCXH010000040.1, from coordinate 15,778 downwards.
AAAGCGTGCAGGTTGATACATTGGGTCATAAACAGAATTATTCGGTTTTTCAAAACTCTATTTTTGGGGGCCCCGCGCAAGGCGAACAAAACACCATGGCAATTAACCTAAGTAATAACATTGAAGCAAAACTAAGACAAAAAACAGATACCGGAATTACTTATACAAAAAGAACGCTGATGCAAAATATCAGTTTGGGGACGGCTTATAATTTTGCGGCAGACAGTTTTAATATGAGTTTAATAAACATAACCGCGCGTACAAAATTATTTAAATATTTTGATGTGGTGGGTAGCTCAAACTTTGATCCTTATGCATACGACAGAGCAACCAACCGCCGGTTAAAAGAATTTGATTATACAACAACCGGCAACATTGCACGACTTACTAATGCTAATTTTGCGGTTAACACTTCTTTTGGAAGTAACATGCTGGAAGCGGCAAGAAAAACCAGGCAGGCCCCAAGCATGACGAATGGTGCGGAAAAGGGAGCGGCAGACGACCTTGACGAAACAGAAAAAGTACCATGGAATTTAAATATCTATTATAACCTGGCGCTAAACAATCCGGATAACAGAAAACTTCAGCCTACACAAACATTAAATTTTAGCGGCGATCTTAAACCAACCAAGTATTGGAAAATTGGCGTGACCAGCGGTTACGATTTTACTAACCAAAAAATAAGTTACACAAGTTTTAATATTTACCGTGACTTAAAGTGTTGGGAAGCGCGTATAGACTGGATTCCGTTTGGATTAAGAAAAAGCTATAACCTTACTATTAACTTAAAAGCATCCATGCTAAGTGAATTTAAAATCCCTAAACGTAGCCCGCCAATTGATAATTTTTAACTGTGTGTGTGTTTGCCACAGATTGCAAAGATTTGCGCAGAGAAATTTATTTTTATAATTAAAACATCTGTGTTATCTGCGAAATCTGTAGCTAAAGTTTCGTAAACCTTTTCAAGCTTTTTCCATCTACAACAATTTCTTCCACAAACATTTTCAAAGGCCTTACCCACAAGTTTTCTCCCTCTTTTTGGTAAGTTGCTTTGTAAACAACCATTTCTTCTAAGGTTTCGCTATGTTTAGCAAAACCTGTTACTTCGTAAGTGTTTCCTTTGTAATGTTTGTATAGACCTAATTCTATTTTCACAAAATCTAACTTCTTAAAATCTTATATCTAACTTGTATGATCAGTAACAATAACCCAGTTGTTATTTATTTTTTTCCAGAGCAACGTAAAATACCCCCCAGCATTTTTTTCTTTTTGAAGATCCCATTTGCCAATAATATAAACACTGTTCTCAGAAAGTTGTGTTGACTCAATTATAGAAAAAGTCAAAACCCCCATGGCTTTTTTATCAGGATAATTTTTTATGTAGTTATCCAATGTTTTTTGCCAGCCATAAGTAATGCCTTTGCTGCCAATAAATTTAAGACTGTCGCTTTTCCAATAATGGGCCATAAAACCCGGTATATCGCCTTTGTTCCAGGCTATTTCTTGAGCCTTCATGTTGATTAGAACAAGACCTGTTCCGGCCTTATCTTTTTGGGCTACAGAACAAACAAAAGAAAACATAAAAAGCAGAAAAGTGAGTTTTTTCATATTTGTAAAATTACATAATTTGTATTATCTTTGATGTCAGTTCTTTAAAACACTTATTAAGAAAAGCAGAGGGATACGCCCAATGAAGCTTTACCAACCCTTATAAGAGTTTCTTGTTTTTTTGTTTCGTGTTTCTGGTTCTAAGCCTTAAACAAGAAACCTCAAACCAGGAACACTAAAAGAAGGTGGGAATTCGTCTCGTTAAAACGAGAAAAATAAGTCGGAGTAATTAGTTAAACATTTTTAAAATAAGCATATAAACTAATCCCTTCCGGCGCAAGTCTGAAGGGATTTTTTATTTAAAAAAACAATTATAATCAAATTTCTTCCTCCCTTTTGGGGAGGATAAGAGGAGGGGCTTATGAGCACAATAGAACAGGAACTTGAAAAACGCGTATTAGTAATTGATGGCGCCATGGGAAGTATGATCCAACAGTATAAACTGGAGGAGAAAGATTTTCGCGGCAAACGTTTTGCAGATTGGCATAAAGATCTGCAAGGCAATAACGACCTGCTTTCGATTACGCAACCGCAAATTATTAAAACCATTCATAAAGAATATTTAAAGGCCGGCGCTGATATTATTGAGACCAATACTTTTAGCGCTACTACTGTGGCTATGGCCGATTATGAAATGCAGGAGCTGGCTTATGAATTAAATTTTGAATCTGCTAAGGTTGCTAAAGAAGCCATACAAGAATTTTACAAAGAATTTCCGGAGTTCGCGTCTGTACCAAAATTTGTAGCGGGCGCATTGGGGCCAACGAACCGTACTTTATCTTTATCGCCTAACGTAAACGACCCTGGTTTTCGCGCCATTACATTTGATGAGCTGGTAACCGCTTATACCGAACAGGTAAAAGGTTTAATTGATGGCGGCGCTGATCTTTTATTGGTTGAAACAATTTTTGATACACTTAATGCAAAGGCAGCTTTGTTCGCTATTCAAAATTATTGTGAAAGTATTGATCGCAAAATGCCGGTAATGGTTTCCGGTACAATTACCGATGCCAGTGGAAGAACTTTATCGGGTCAAACAACCGAAGCTTTTTTAAATTCAGTTTCACATGTCAATCTGCTAAGCGTTGGCTTAAACTGTGCGCTTGGCGCAAAAGATATGAGGCCCTATCTGGAAGAATTGTCCGAAAAGGCACCTTTCTATGTTAGCGCGTATCCAAATGCAGGTTTACCAAATCAATTTGGCGAGTACGATCAGGATGCCCACGAAATGGGACACCAGATAGAAGATTTTTTAAAGGCAGGCTTTATAAACATTGTTGGCGGTTGCTGCGGCACAACTCCGTCGCACATTAAACGTATTGCTGAATTAGCAAAGCAAGCCAAACCAAGAAAAAAACCGGTTGTAGATACTTTAATGCATTTGAGTGGACTGGAGCCATTAACGCTTCGCCCTGAAAGTAATTTTTTAAATGTTGGCGAAAGAACAAATGTTACCGGTTCAAAAAAATTCCTACGCTTAATTAAAGAAGGAAATTATGAAGAAGCCTTATCCATCGCTAAAGATCAGGTAGACGGCGGTGCACAGGTTATTGATGTGAACATGGATGAGGGTATGTTGGATAGCGAACAAGCTATGACCACTTTTTTAAATTTAATTGCATCAGAGCCGGATATTTCGCGTGTACCAATTATGATCGACTCATCTAAGTGGACGGTAATTGAAGCGGGATTAAAATGCGTTCAGGGAAAAGCAATTGTTAACTCCATTTCTTTAAAAGAAGGGGAGGAAAAGTTTATAGAGCAAGCGCACAAAATAAAACAATACGGTGCTGCTGTTATTGTTATGGCTTTTGATGAGGTTGGACAAGCAGATACATTCGAACGTAGAAAAGAAATTTGCCAACGCGCTTACGATGTTTTAGTCAACAAAGTAAATTTTCCACCGCAGGATATTATTTTCGATCCAAATATTTTCCCGGTTGCTACCGGCATGGAAGAGCATCGCTTGAACGCGCTAGACTTTTTTAATTCAACTAAATGGATAAAAGAAAATTTACCATACGCAAAGGTGAGTGGCGGTGTCAGTAACGTTTCTTTTTCTTTTAGAGGAAATGATCACGTACGCGAGGCAATTCACTCCGCGTTTTTATTTCACGCTGTAAAAGCAGGAATGGATATGGGAATTGTAAACCCGGCACAATTGGTGATTTACGACGACATCGATAAAACACTTTTAGATTTGGTTGAAGATGTTTTATTGAACAGGCGCGATGATGCAACAGAACGCTTAGTTGATCACGCAGAATCTTTAAAAGGTATTACAAAAGAAAAAACCGAAAAAGATGAAGCCTGGCGCAAAGGTACTGTCGAATCACGTTTGAGTTATGCTTTAGTAAAAGGTTTGGTTGAACATATTGATGCAGATACAGAAGAGGCTCGTCAAAAATTAGGGCGACCATTACACGTAATTGAAGGCCCATTAATGGATGGCATGAATGTGGTTGGTGATTTATTTGGACAAGGGAAAATGTTTTTGCCACAGGTTGTAAAAAGCGCACGCGTGATGAAAAAAGCGGTGGCTTATTTAGAACCTTATCTTTTAAAAGAAAAAGAAGACAATGCCAAAGCGGGGATAGTTGGAGACGGAAGAACCAATGCCGGAAAAATTTTAATGGCAACTGTTAAAGGCGATGTACATGATATTGGAAAAAATATTGTTGGTGTTGTGTTGGCCTGTAATAATTACGAGATCATTGATCTTGGCGTTATGGTTAGCTGCGATAAAATTTTAGAAGAAGCTAAAAAGCAAAATGTAGATGTTATTGGCTTAAGCGGATTGATCACTCCATCGTTAGACGAAATGGTACATGTGGCTAAAGAAATGGAACGCCTTGGTTTTAAAACACCACTATTAATTGGTGGTGCCACAACCTCTAAAGTTCACACCGCTGTAAAGATCGCGCAAAATTATTCCGGCCCGGTAGTGCATGTTAACGACGCCAGTAAATCTGTTCCTGTTGCAAGCAGTTTAATTTCGAACGAATTACGCGATGCTTTTATGTTGGATGTTAATAAGGATTACGAACGCGTGCGCGAACAAAATAAGAACGCACAATCGCAAAATAAATTTGTGTCTTTAAAAGAAGCCCGCGAAAATAAATTTCCAATTGATTGGAAAAAAACAGAAATTTTAAAACCGGCATTTATTGGCAATAAGGTTTTTACCAGCTACAATCTGAAAGAAATTTCCGAATATATTGACTGGACACCGTTTTTCCATAGCTGGGAAATGAAAGGCTCATATCCAAAAATTTTAAAAGACCCTACGCGCGGTACCGAGGCAACTAAATTATTTAATGATGCGCAAAGCATGTTAAAAAAGATCATAGATGAAAAATGGTTGCAAGCCAATGCCGTAATTGGTATCTATCCTGCAAACACAGTAAATGACGATGATACAGAGGTGTATGATGAAAAAGGAAACAAAATTGCTGTTTTTCATTCTATACGCCAGCAAACAAAAAAACCTGCCGGTCAATACAATGTTGCGCTGGCAGATTTTGTAAAACCCAAATCTTCCCTCTCTAAGGGAGAGATACAAGAGGTTGAGGGCGATTATATAGCATCATTTGCTTTAACAACAGGAATTGGAATTGACGAACACGTAAAACGTTTTGAGGCCGACCACGACGATTACAGCGCCATTATGCTAAAGGCCTTAGCTGATAGGTTAGCCGAAGCTTTTGCAGAACTAATGCATAAAAAAGTGCGGAAAGAATTTTGGGGATATGCAAAGAACGAAACGTTAAGCAACGAAGATCTTATAAAAGAAGAATACGCAGGCATTCGCCCGGCCCCGGGTTATCCCGCGCAGCCAGACCACTTAGAAAAATTAACCATTTGGAAATTACTGGACGTTGAAAAAAACACCGGCATTATACTTACAGAAAGTTTAGCGATGGTTCCAACTGCTGCGGTAAGCGGTTTGTATTTTTCGCACCCGCAATCGCATTACTTTGGTATTGGCAAAATAAATAAAGAGCAGGTAGAAGATTATGCAACGCGTAAGAACTTAAGTGTTGAAACGATCGAGAAATGGTTAGGGCCATATCTTAGTTATTAAAAAGTAATTTAATATTTTGTATCTTTAATCACAATAAAGAATGAAATATTTTGTTGCAATAATTATTTTCGTTTTATTTTGTGCGGATGGATCTGCTCAAGATTCAATTTTTTTTAGAAGCGAGCAAATTGTTGTAGCGCGTGTTAAAGAAATAAATCCAGAAACGATTAAGTATAGTTCTTTTTCCGAGCCCATTAGAACTTACGAGGTTTCACGAGATAGTGTTCTAAAAATTAAATATGCCGACGGTACCATTGAGCAATATGAAATTACGGTTAAGCCCGAATCTCAGCAACAGAAGCACCTAAAAAAACCTGTTAACTATGACTCTTTGCCTTTGGTTAGAAATTCGGTAAGAATTTATTTTACAGATATTGTTTATAACAAAGTTAGTTTCGGCTACGAAAGAATGTACACCAAAAGATATTCTTTAGACGTGGATGGGTTTTATAAATTTTTGCCGGAACAGGGAAATAATTATTACGGAACAGACTGGAAGACCCTCCTGTATAATCGCAGTGAGGGTGGAGAAATAAAAATTGGTGCCTCAAGGCATTATTATAAGGGCCGGCGAAGAATGTCGCTTGGCGCCGCCGCTTCGTATAGACAACAGGTTATGGCACACGTGGAGTTGGACAGTAAACAAGATAAATATCGGCCCGATGATGGTATTTATTATTTCACGCAAACCAAAAAGGGCGTAGGGCTTTTTTTAAAATTAAATTTTCAATTCAAACGCGACAAGTCATCTTTAGAATTTTTTATTATTCCTGGTACTTATGCTGCCTTCACAAAGAACACTTATTTTTCCTGGAAAACAAGAAATGCTTTACCTGCCTCTGCCACAATAACTGATCCAAACAATATTCCTAAATTACAAACGCGTTATATGAAAGATGGCTTTGCGTTTTTACCGTATTTAAATTTTGGTTTTGCCGTTGTCATCAAACAAAAACCAAAGGGCTCACATAAAAACTAACTCCAACACAACTTTAATAAGCTAATGTCGCTATAATATTATTGCTAACTTTAAGCCAATGAAACAAACTTACTTTAGCTCCTTCGGCTCGTTTTTTACAGGCAGAGGAAGATCTATAATATTTACAAGTTTGTTTTATTCGCTATGGCTTGTAATAAGTATCGTTAGCTCTGCCGATCTCAACCTTCATTCGTTTTCCGGCAGGATGATAGGAATTGCCACGATGAATAATGTGGACGTTGAAGCCAGGGTTGCCTTATTCTATAAATGTATTGCTGTATTTTTTGGCGCTTTTTTAGTATTCACATTTCTAGGGTATATTATTTCTCGAAAAAAAGAAACGTTGTTAAGTTGTACCGAAAATCGCTTAATTAATTACGCATCTGTAACAGGCATATTTATTTTTATTTTCAAGGTCTTTAATGTTGAGGTATACGAAACACTCGAGTTCATTTATTTTTTTCATAAGTTAATGCTTGTCAGCATAACTATCAGGATCCTTATTTATAAAGAAAATAAATTATCGGTTTACCAACTCTCAACAATTTTATTATGGGCAGCAGCCTCTTATTTTTTAATAGCAGACCTCAACAATTTTTTAGGTAATCTCAATAATCCCGATCTTTACATTACTACATTTATTATCGCTCTTTTATTATTTGTTGTGGTGAACCTTTTCTTAAGAAATTCAAAACGACCAAACCCACAAGCTCATTTCCGTATTATTATATTTGCGTTTCTTCCATTACTGGCGCTGCCTTTTATGAGTGTATTAAAAGACGAGCTTTTTTTGGTATTAAAAAGTAATGGTATTGTTTTAGCGGATCAAAAGTTTATTTATCTAGGGTTGCTTTTAATACTAAGCCTTTTAATAATATACCGGTATAAAAAAGGAAAGAAAAATGAAATAATTTCAGAAAAAGATCTGCTGGCAAAGAATTATTTTCCTCTATTTATTTTTTCTTTATTTGCCTATTTAAGTTATAGTTATTATGCAGAGTACTATGACGAAATCTTCGAGTCGGGTAACGTTTACCTCCCCATTATGGAGTATAAGCTTTTTGGCACTTTATCGCCAGTAGAAAAACTTAACACACACTTATTATCAGATTATTTTTTTAGTTACATATATGTGTTTTTCAATGGACTTAAAATAAACGAGATCACACTATATGATTTCTTTCTTTTACCTATTTCATGCACACTGTTTTATTTTTTGTTCAGGTTTCTAACAAGAAATGAATTCGTTGCGATCTTTTTAGTATTATTTTTTCCTTACGCAGAAGTATTGATGCCTGAAGGATTCTGCTTCTCTATACTTGGGATCTTTGCTTTATTTAAAGTTATAGGCGCCAAACAATCCGTAAAAAACTATTTAATTTATTTTAGTGTTTTACTTTTTTTAATATGTTGGCGAATAGACCTTGGTTACAATTGTCTTTTAACAATGCTCTTTTTACTTTTGTATTATCATTTTCGTGATCAGCAACAAAAAATCAATTGGCGCGTTCTGTTTAAATCCATTGTATATTCCTTTGGATTTATTGTTACAATATTAACAACACTATCTGTTGTTCGGCAAAAGAACCTGTTTTCTAATCTTGGTTCTTTTCTTAACTATTGTGCATCCGCACAATCTTACGGCTACCATTCTATTGGCGATAACACTACCACTGTTTTCAAAGCCCAATATTTTATTTTTCCCGCTATTGTGGCGATCTTAATGATTATAATGGTCATAAAATATAAAGAATTGAACAAGTCAAAAAGCCAAAGGCAAGCCTATTTAAGCCTGTTATTTATTTGCATATTTTATTTCGTTAATTTTAACCGAGGTCTTATACGCCATAGTTTGTTAGAAGGCTCAGATGGTTTTGTGGCCTCTTTTATATATATTATTTTACCCGCGTCGGTCTTTGTTTTATTTAGAAAGGAAAATAATCTTGTAAAGAGTGCTATGTTTTTTGTGATCGCCTTTGTTACTATAAATACATATCGTTTGCCCGAACCAAAAGGCATGAAGAGTTTTTTTGAGCGCCTGGAAGAAAAGACAAAGAATACGCAGAACATTATGCTTTCTACTATTAGCAGCCGCGTAAGTAATGCCCCGGATACTATTACACAAAGATATAAACCGTTCAGCGATTTTATTAAAAAGAATACTAAGCCGGATGAAACCTTCATTGATTTTTCGAATAGACCAATGCTTTACTTTTTTACCAAAAAGGAAACACCTTCCTGGTTCTATCAATCGCCTTTATGTGTACAAAATGATTTCCTGCAGGAAAAATTCATAAACGGCCTTAAAGACTATAAAACGCCATATCTTTTATTTTCCGGGCTATCCGAAGTTGGTTATGATAATATAGATGATGTGCCAAATTCGGTTAGGCATTATAAAATGGCAGAATATTTTTATAACAACTATAAACCATTTATAATTGTAAATAACTTTTGTTTATGGCGAAGTAACGCGACCAAGGATATAAATAAAAAGGACACTATATTTACTTATTTTAAAATAACAGACTCGATAGCTAATGAAAAAACTATAAAAACAGGATTAAAAATAAAACCGGACAAAGTTTATACTGTAATGATCACATCACAAAATAAAATGAATTATGAACTTAGTTTAATGAACAATGGAAACACAACTTTTCCACAAATAAAATCTATAAACGAAAACTCCGTTTATTCTATATTAGACGTTAAGGAAAATTTTTATGACCTAACACTTAAAAACGATTGGCAACAGATTACAGAGTTTTTGGTTATCGAATCAGATCATATTCCGGACTATTTTTCTCACCGAACCTTGTTCTATAATTTTGAAAAACTTCCGTATGTTTGGGGCGCAAACGATAAACTGCTTTCCGATCAGAAAATCTTGTTTGAAAAGAATGAAATTGTTTTACTCGAAGCCAACAAAGCATACAGCCTTTCGATCCCTGAAAAAATGGATCGGTCAAGTGGTAATACAATTATTATTACCTGCAAAAACACAGGAAAAGGACAAAAGGCAAAATTATTATTTGGTAACACAAGCAATAAAAACCCAACAACAATCCAATTTGATATCATACCATCAGACAAGCAAGAAAAATACGCAATAAGAATAAGCAGCATTTATAAATGGTATTCAGAAAACGTGAACCGGCTTAGCATAATAACAGATTCTAACAAAGATCTAACCATCTCAAACATAACCATTACAAAAGGAAATTAAACATGAAAAATTTTGAAACAGAAGCTTATACAATGGCCATCAACGATGACCTTTTAATTGAGTTTAAAGTAAAAAAAAATGTAAAGCTCCAGGCCAAAGATATTTGGGAGTCCAGAGACCAATCGGTTAATTATATGCCCGGGAAAAAGTTTTTTGTATTATTTGAGGTAGATGAGAATTTTGATGTTTCGGTGGATGCCAGAAGAGCAGGGGCCTCAGAAGAATATTCAAGGCACGTAGCCGCTGTTGCCCTTTGCAGCAATCGTCTTCACGAAAAAATAATAGGTAACCTGTTCTTAAAAATAAACAACCCCATTGTGCCAACGCGCTTTTTTGATGATCGCGAAAGTGCCATTACCTGGCTTAAACTGCAGCAGACTAAATAGCTTTTCAACCTTTTTAAACAATGCATAGGTTTTTCATTTCTTAACCTATCTTTGCTCTTTATTTTTAAAAAATGAGCAATTCAAAAACGATTAAGAGCGCACTTGTTTCGGTTTACTATAAAGACAACTTAGAACCGATCATTAAAAAACTACATAGCTTAAATGTTAAACTATATAGCACCGGGGGCACATTATCTTTTATAGAAAAATTAAATATTCCTGTAACAGCTGTTGACTCTGTTACAACTTATCCCGAAATTTTTGGCGGCCGTGTAAAAACGTTACACCCTGCAATTTTTGGCGGGATATTGAACCGGAGAGATAACATCACCGACCAAAAAGAAAAAGCACAGCACAACATTCCGGATATTGATCTGGTGATTGTTGACCTTTATCCTTTTGAGGAAACTGTTGCCGCAAGAGCTTCCGAAGAAGATACAATAGAGAAAATAGATATTGGCGGCATTTCTTTGATCCGCGCAGCCGCTAAAAATTTTAACGATGTGGTAATTGTTTCTTCCCGCAATGATTATTCTGAACTACTAAATTTATTAGAAACAAAAAACGGAAGTTCTGATCTTGCTGACAGAAAAAAATTCGCAGGAAAAGCATTTGCAACATCATCGCATTACGATACTGCCATTTTTAATTATTTTAATCAAACCGAAAACATTAGCGAGTTCAAACAAAGTGTTCAAAAAGGACAAACGTTACGCTACGGCGAGAATCCTCACCAAAAAGGAATTTTTTATGGCGACCTGGATGCCATGTTCACAAAACTAAATGGAAAAGAACTTTCATACAATAACCTTTTAGATGTTGACGCAGCAGTTAATTTGATAGCAGATTTTTCGGACCCAACGTTTGCTATTTTAAAACATAATAACGCTTGTGGTGTAGCTTCGCGGCCAACCATTAGCCAAGCATATAAGGATGCTTTGGCCGGAGACCCTGTTTCCGCTTTTGGAGGGATCTTAATTGCCAATCGTACAATTGATATGGCAACCGCTACCGAAGTAAATAAATTATTTTGCGAAGTGGTTATTGCACCGGCTTATAATGATGATGCATTAGCACTTTTGAAATCGAAAGCCAACCGTATTATTTTAATTCAAAATAACGTAGAGCTTGGCAAAACATCTTTCCGTAATTTATTAAATGGCATAATTGAACAAGATAAAGACCTTAAAACAGAAACAGAAGCTGATCTAAAATTGGTAACAACAACTTCACCAACAGCGAGCGAAATAAAAGATCTTTTATTTGCTAATAAATTAGTGAAGCACACAAAATCAAATACCATTGTGTTTGCAAAGAACGGTCAATTGTTGGCAAGCGGCACCGGGCAAACGTCTCGTGTTGACGCGTTGCAACAAGCCATTGTAAAAGCAAATAATTTTGGATTTGATCTGCATGGCGCTGTAATGGCCAGCGATGCTTTTTTTCCATTTCCGGATTGTGTTGAGATCGCTCACAAAGCAGGAATTACAGCAGTAATACAACCGGGGGGATCAATAAAAGATAAAGAGAGTATTGATTATTGTAATGCGAACGGTGTTAGCATGGTGCTTACGGGCGTAAGACATTTTAAGCATTAAGACCGTTAAGTTATTCTCTTTAAGTTCAATTCTTTTGGCGGACTAATTACCATTGGAAACTTCTCGATCTTAACCGAACTGCTGTCTAAGCCAAAAGCCTTGGCCTCACTTAAACTCATGCGCTTTAAAATAAAGTAAGTGTTTAAAATTAGTTTTTCGAAGAAAGGAAGGTCGTTCTCATACGATAAGAATTTCTCTAATACCACAAATTTAAAATCGCCAATCACATTATTCTTGTTCAACGACTCGTAACGGCTGGTAATATCCACTTCTTTGTTTTTCACCATATCCGCAACAACTTTTCTAAACATTAAATTTATGCGGGGCGCAATTCTAAAACCAATTCTAAAATCAACACGTATAATATCTTCGTTAGCAATTTGAGTTACTTTGTAATCCATACGATAAGGCTCATCCATTACATCAACGTGCACAAACCAATAAATATCTGCTTTCTTTGGCCGTTTTTGTAAAATAGAATAGATCACTTTAGATTCTATCATAGATGGATTGTTGGCACTAGTCATATAAACCAAATGCGTGGCATATTTTTGAATAGAGTTATCAGTACTCAGGTCAACCAGCATTTGCTTGTAATTATCTAGCGGCACAAGATCTACGTAACGTTGCCTGATGAGTTTGGCTATGTACCAGGACGCCATCACGCAGGCAAGGCACAAAGCAATGATAAGTGTGATGTAACCGCCTTTCGGGAATTTTTCGAGATTGGCAATTAAAAAGGCACCCTCAATAATAATATAAGTAACAGCAAAAATATTTAAGAACCAGTGTGGGTATTTTTTTAATCGCATAAAAAAGGCCAACAAACGCGACGACATGATCATGCCTAAAATAATAGTTAAGCCGTAAGCCGCCTCCATATTTTTTGATTCTCTAAAGAACAAAACAATACCAACACAGCCAATGTATAATAACCAGTTGATGGATGGAATATACATTTGCCCTTTTAGATCAGTAGGGTATTTTATTTTTACTTTAGGCCAAAAGTTAAGGCGCATGGCCTCATTTATTAATGTGAACGAACCGCTTATCAATGCCTGAGAGGCAACAACGGTGGCTATGGTGGCAATACCGATACCGAAAGGAAGAAACCATTCGGGCATAATAGAATAAAAAGGGTTGGCGCCATTAAGCGATTGACCATCCATTGACACTAGCCAGGCTGTTTGGCCCATGTAATTTAGCACCAACATACATTTAACAAAGATCCAGCTGATCCTGATATTTCTTCTGCCGCAATGGCCCATATCAGAGTACAACGCTTCGGCCCCTGTAGTACATAAAAATACCGCACCCATTAACCAAAAACCACCCGGATGATTGATCAATAAATTAATACCATAATATGGATTTAAAGATTTTAATACTGTAAAATTTTGCGCTAGGCCTATAAAGCCCATTAAACCAAGCGTTATAAACCAGACCATCATTACGGGGCCAAAAAATTTACCAATAAATTTGGTGCCAAATTGTTGAATAAAGAATAAGCCGGTAATAATTGCAATTACAATTGGTATGGTTGGAATATTACTAAAACGCGGAATAAGCTGTAAACCCTCAACGGCAGAGGCGACAGAGATAGGCGGAGTAATAATACCCTCACCTAAAATGCAGCAACCGCCAATAATGGCAGGAAAGATGAGCCATTTTCTTTTAGCCTTTTTAATAAGTGCAAATAAAGCAAAGATGCCACCCTCGCCTTTATTATCGGCTTTTAAGGTAAATATCACATATTTGATGGTGGTTTGTAAAGTAAGCGTCCAAAACACTAACGACATTCCTCCAATAATAACAAAAGCGTCAATCGGCTTATCGCCAACAATAGCCTTCATCACATAAAGTGGAGAGGTTCCAATATCACCGTAAATGATACCAAGGGTTAAAAGCAGGCCGGCAATAGTTAATTTGCTAGAGTGGCCATTCTGATGATTTCCCATGAGGGTGTTTAAATAAAGAAATCAAAATTAATACAAAAAGAAGTATCAAAACCATAATTGCGACTAATTATTTATTTAACGGCATGGTTTAAAAAAATACACACACAAACAATAAAAAACAGAAGATTAGCGTTAGATTATAAAAAATAACTTTTTTTGACAAAAAATTGTAAACCTAAGCCACAACGCTGTGTTTTTAACGATATAAGCGTTGTGGGTTCAAATTAAAAGGTTTAATTTTATATAATAGATTTTTGAAATGTGAAAAAACTTTTATTACTATTATTAATTTTGTTTTCTGTTCACGGTTTTGCTACTCACAATCGGGCCGGGGAAATTTTATATAAACGTATTGCGCCGTTTACGCAGGTTGTAGGAAACCTTACGGTGCAGGTTTATACTTATTCTATAACTTTAATTAAATATACTGATCATGGCAACGGAGTAGCCGACAGGTGCGTAGATACAATTTATTTTGGAGATGGAGCCCGAGGCGTCGCGGCAAGAATAAATGGCGGCACGAGTCTTTGTAACGATTGTAATCAATGTGGCAGCCTCATCATTTCAAACGGCGGTTATAACGTTAAGATCAATATCTATACGATTACTCATACCTACTCCGGAGCGGGTAGCTATTTAATTCACTCATACGATCCAAATAGAAATGGTGGGGTAATAAACATTCCCAATTCAATTAATCAGCCTTTTTATCTTGAATCGCTTTTGATCATTAATAATTTTACCGGGGCTAATTCGTCGCCAGAGTTTAAGTACCCACCAATAGACAGGGCCTGTGCCGATAAATGTTTTTACCATAATCCGGGGGCCTACGACTCTGATGGGGATAGCCTGAGCTATGAAATTTCAACATCCAGGGGAGCAAACGGGCAAACTGTTCCCGGATACTCCTATCCCGATTCGGGGGGAGGCACATACGGTATAAACCCAATAACCGGTTTGTTAACCTGGTGTTCACCTCAAGCACAGGGTGAATATAACTTGGCCTTTATTGTAAAAGAATGGCGTAAGAACACAAGTGGCATTTATCAGGTAATTGGTATTGTTTTGCGCGACATGCAGGTGGTTGTAGGCGCGTGCCCGGCCAACGACCCACCTTTTGTAAATGTGCCAATTGACACTTGTGTAGAGGCCGGTGCCCTAATTACAAAAAACATCATTTACGGCGACCCTAATATCCCTACAACGACCGTTAATTTTACCAATATTATTACGCTGCAAGGCAACGGCGGCGCATTTTCCGGCGCATTACCCTTAGCAACATTAGCCAATACAAGTTTTGTAATCTCTGTAACATCGCCCTCAAACACGAATTCTGCAAATTTTTTCTGGCAAACAAATTGTAATCATATTCGCTTGCAGCCGTATCAAACAGTTTTTAAAGTAGAAGACAATGGGCAGCCTTCTGGCGCAGGCAATCCTATCGACCTGATTAATTTTGCAAGTTATAACATCCGGGTTGTGCCGCCATCAGTAAAAAATGTAACGGCTACACCTCAAGGCTCATCTATAAATGTTACCTGGTCGCTTTCGGCCTGCAGCCCCGCAAACAATCCTATCATTGCTTATAAGATCTATAGAAAAAACGATTGCACACCGTTTGTCTATAACCCTTGTCAAACAGGCGTATCACCAACCTCAGGCTTTTCATACATTGGCCAAACATCGCCAACGGTAAGTGCTTTTACTGATAACAATGGCGGAAACGGTTTGGTTGTTGGTCAGGATTATAGTTATTTGGTAATTGCAGTTTATAAAGACGGTTCGCAAAGTTATGGTAGCTCGTTAGTGTGCGCTAAATTAAAACGCGATATTCCGGTACTTTTAAATGTTGATATTCTTTCTACTTCAGTTTCTACAGGTTCTGTTTTTGTGCGCTGGGAAAAACCACTTACTAATGTGGCAAGCCTTGATACAG
>JACCXH010000034.1 GCA_013697245.1 Bacteroidota bacterium | reverse complement strand
TATCTGGAGCATTTGCTGAGATTAAAAAAGATATTTTGCCAAAAGATTACCGTGGTATTGACTTTTCAAGGTTAAACATTTTGCTGATTGAAGGAACTAAAAATACCTTAAACAGCATGAGCAATACAGCCCAACTTTCTTCAAGAAATTATTTAGAAAAAATGGGTGTAAAAATTTATACAGAAACATTTGTAAAAAATTATGACGGAAATATTCTCACACTCAATACAGGCGTAGAAATAAAAACAAAAACAGTTATTTGGGCAGCAGGTGTTACAGGAAATAAAATAGAAGGTTTCAGTCCCGAAATAATTACACCAACCAACCGACTAAAAGTAAACCGAATCAATAAAGTTCTTGAAAGCGAAAATATTTTTGCTTTGGGTGATATTGCTTACATGGAAACACCACGCTATCCTAAAGCACATCCGCAATTGGCAAATGTTGCCATCAATCAAGCAAAATTATTGGCGAAGAATTTGAAAAACTTAGAGCAAAACAAACCTACAAAAGACTTTGAATATAAAGATTTTGGTTCAATGGCAACCATTGGAAGAAACAAAGCTGTTGTAGATTTGCCATTTATACATTTTAAAGGCTATTTTGCTTGGCTCACTTGGATATTTGTACACTTAATGTTAATCCTTAGTGTGAAAAACAAACTCATCATTTTTATCAATTGGGCTTGGGCTTACATTACAAAAAGCACTTCATTAGGATTAATTCTTTCTCAACAAAACGAGCGTAAAAATGTCGAAGTTAGCTTACTAAAGGTTAAAATAAAAAATACGCCATTCAAATTTCATTATGCAACCGTTTCTGAAGCATTAAATAAACTTAGTTTAGAAGGTTTTGTTACCGACTTTAACTTAGAAAAAAATTATACCAAATTTGAGACGGAAAACTTTGAAATTGTTGATGTTTACCGATACGAAGGCGATACAGACCCATCAGATCAAGCTATAGTTTACGCAATAGAATCTGACGCAGGTACAAAAGGAATTTTAGTTAATGGGTATGGTATATCGTCTGACTCAAGAACAATAAAAATATTAGAAAAAATACTATCTAAAAAATGACAACTGTATATATTAAGAGTTTTGCAAAAGTGTTGCATTTGAATTAAATTTGAGTGTTAGTATTTCTATTGAATTTAGGTGCTAAAATGAACATTAGCACTTCGATTTTCGCACTTTAGCAAAAGCCAATAAAACCTACCAGCATGATTAGACATTGACAATAATGATTAATATCTTAAAAAAAAATGAACTTACCGGACACATGGCACCTATTTATGCCCTATGTGTTGAGGAAAAAAATTTTATCTATTCAGGCGGAGTTGATAGACAAGTCATACGTTGGGATCTTGAAGATTTAAATAACTCCAAAATAATAACAAAATCCTCCGAAGCAATTTATAGTTTATTTCACTTTGCGGAGAATAATTATTTATTTGTTGGCACCTCAACTGGAAAAATACATGTTGTTGATATAAATCAAAAGAAAGAAATAAAGCTTCTAAAAAATCACACTGACAAGATATTCGATTTTAAACTATTTGGATCATACTTAATCGCAGTTAGCGCAGATGGCAGTATTTCCTTTACAAACTTAACTAATTTAAAAACCGAACAAATACTAAATATTTCTAATGAAAGAATTCGTTCAATAGATATTAAAGGAACCATTGCTGCAATTGCCTGCGGTAATTCAAATATTGTAATTCTTGACTTAAAAAGCAAGACAATCATTAACTCATTTATTGCCCATAATAAATCATGTAATGTGGTTAAGTTTCATCCCTTTGACAATCGCTTATTGAGCGGAGGATGGGATGGTCATTTAAAATTATGGGGCCAAGATTATGAACTCGAAATATCTATTCCTGCCCACAATTACGCAATATATTCTATCGCATTTTCGCCAGATAAAAAGTTTTTTGCAACTGGTAGTAGAGATAAAACAATAAAAATTTGGAACGCAATAAACCCTGAATTTCCTAAAAGCAT
>JACCXH010000055.1 GCA_013697245.1 Bacteroidota bacterium | reverse complement strand
TGCTCTTAAAACAACCCTTTTTAAAGTGGCCTATTTTGAATGAGAATCAATGGTACACTTTGGTGAGAATGAGTGGCCTATTTTGGATGAGTACAGGTGGCCTATTATGATGAGAATCTACAATTAGTAGTAATTTGTGGTTAAAACGTTTACGAGACTCTAATAAAATTGTGAGAACTGAGCTAGACATTTACGAAAAATATTTAACGGATTATGAGGAAGCAGAAATAGATGGTAATCAATATACAATTAAGAGAGTATTAAATGTCTTTAAGAAAGTAACTAATAAATGTAAGCTGCTTTTAACTGCTATTTTTTATGACGAAAAAAACATAGAAACTGTTACTAAGGAGTTTGGATATACAAATAAACACAACGCTCAAAACCAAAAATTTAAATGCTTAGAACAAGCTCGTAAAGGCGCGCAAAATTTAAATTGAGTTTATTCTTTATTTTGCTAAAGCGAATTATTTAAAATAATTCGCTTTTTTTATTTTGTATTGGGTGATAATTACTGCCGCATTGGTATTAAACTATATAAATCAATTAAAACAATCAAAAATGAAAAAATTAAAATTAATGTCTGTCATTTTTTTAATGGTAGCAAACTTGTTAATTAATGCACAAACTAATCATGTAAAGGTAATTGCCGTTGTTAACAAAGCCAACTGGTGCGGAGTATGTAAAGCAAATGGAGAAAGACTTTCCAATAATATTATGCCTTATACCACAAAAGGATTAGAAATAGTTATCAATGATTTAACAGACGAAACTACCATTACTAAATCAAAAGAGGAATTAAAAAAATCGTCTCTTTATAAACAAATTTATAAAGCTAACCGAAAAGGTGTAGGAAGAATGATGCAGTATTGTGGAATTGTACATGGAAAAAATAAAAATATGGTGTCGGGAATAATAACTTTCATTGACGCGCATACACTTAAAGAGTTAACCGAAACAAGTATTGCAATTACAGACGGAGAAATGAAAACTATTATTGATAAACTATTAAACTAAGTAAATATGAAAAAGAGAACAAAAATAATCCTTTGTGTAGTTTCAGTACTCTTAATGGCAATTTGTATTTATCATTTCTTTGGTTAAAATTAATTCACTTAAAAAAAATAAAATGAAAGCATCAATAAACGTTTGGGGAATAAAAGAATATAAAGGCGATGGGCTTAGTTGCCCCATTATTCCTGCAAATTTACCCTTGCACAAAAGGGCTTTACTCTTCTTTTTTAGGTTTGGTGTTTGCCCAATGTGCATCACAATGAGTTTGGGCTACAATATCGCAAAGCCTTTCAAAAGAATGATGGCAAGCTTTAAAAATAGCAAGAAATGAAAAATTATCAATAAGGATTTTTGCAAGCCCCCGGAAAGTAGTCTATTTAAAAGTTGATTAACTATTTAATGGCTTACAAGACTGGAACATTCACCAATTGAAAATAAAAAAATCTGAATTTTTTGACTTCTTTTATCGAATCAAAAACCCCTGATAAATAAAGGCTTTATCAGGGGTTTTGTGGGTCTGTAGATTAAGTTTAATAAAAAAACCAAAAAGTTATTACACAGCTAATCATTATTTCCTAACGTTCAGTCCAAGATCATAAATCTCACGAATACCATCTAATTTTCTAAGAAAATTAATCCTCAGATCAATTAAATTTCCTGAGTGCATATCAAACACCCAGCCATGAACTGTCGGAAATCCCTTTTCGAGATAATGTTTTTGCAAAACTGCCATCTTAATGATGTTAATACACTGTTCCTCCACATTTAGCTCAACGAGTTTTTTATAACGCTCTTCCTGATCTATAATGGCGTTGAGTGTGTTTTTGTGCAAACGGTATACATCCCTCACGTTTCGCAGCCATGGATTTAAAACACCCATATCTTCAGCTTTCATGGCTGCTTTGATCCCTCCACAATGGTAATGGCCACAAACTACAATATGTTTTACGTGCAGGTGTGCAACCGCATATTCCACAACCGATGCAGAGCTATTATCATTGTTGGGAACAAGGTTGGCTACATTCCTATGAACAAACATTTGACCGGGTTCTATGCCTGTCATTTCTTCGGCAGTTACCCTGCTGTCGCTACAGCCAATATATAGAATTTCAGGTGCCTGTCCTTTTGCGAGGTGCTCAAAAAATTTACTATCCTGATTTTTTTTCTCGGCTACCCATTTTCTGTTATTTTCGAATATTTTTTTATAAAGATTCATTTTTTTAGGGTTTATTAAATACGCTTTACTTTCTTATTACACAGAATAAGTCTTGCAAATTTACAAAATAAATGAAATTTTAAACTTAATTTTTACCGAAGAATAAGAGTTTTTGAAAACTTTGAAAAAAGAAAAAGCCTTCATTTATGACAGCCCTCCTCGCCTTTACCGAGACGGAACCTGAAGCCTTACAACCCTGAAGATACAGGGTTGTTAGTCCTTAATGCGGGTTTAAAACTGCTTCGTTTCGAAACAATTGTAAAAAATTGTTTTCATTAAATCACATCAAAAAAACATCAATAAAACTGCTTTTCGGTGGTAAAAAAAATTACTAATTAGTTAACGATAATTTTTTTTGTTACAGTTTTGTTGTCAATTTGTATTTTAATAAAATAAATACCACTATTTACCTTTTCTAAATTTATTTTTTTAGAATAGTTGCCAGCTGATTGAGTAATAGAATCAAACTCTTCAACTGTTTTTCCTAAAATATCCAGCAACGAAATTTTTACTAACGAATTGGTAGTTGTACTGTAATTTACTGTTACAAATTTATCAGCCGGATTAGGATAAATGAAAGCATTTAGTAACTCTTTATCTAAGCTAATAATACCAGCTGTGCCTTGTTGTTGAACATCTATCCAATTTAAATTAAAAGCTTGATAGGCCCTAATCCTTAACACTCTTGTACCAGGGGCTAAACTTGCTGTAGCTGTTATAGTTTGGTATGTGCTCCATCCGCCGGTAATTGGAACGGTTACTGTGTTAATAGTTAATCCTGCATCTAATATATCAAATGTTGATGGGGTAGACATCGCACAAGCTACTCTAAAACTAAATACATAATTACCCGCCGAACTTACACTCACCGGTATATCAATCCAATCTCCATTATCAAATGAGCCAACGAAATAACCTCCACCTATATCAGACGTGGTGCTGGTTGAGATACCTTGCATTGAACAAAAGCTTTCTGCCTCTATATGACCGGGAATTGGAAACGTTGTGCAATTTTTAGCTAATAAAATAACAGAACCAAACGGCGCTAATGTCGTGCTACTGACGTAGGTATTATTTTTAACATCGATATAAGTACTAGATAATGGAACTACCTTATTAAACAATGTGGGATTGAATTCAAATTTTATTGAGTCATCTGGATTTACTAACGTAATATTAGCCTCATGTAAATCAACATTATCAATGTACACCGTTCCTCCAGCTGTCTGAATATCCATGCCTACTAGTGAACTTGGTTCAGAAGTTGGATTGGTAAATAAAATTTCTATTTCTTGTCTGGCTGTATCTATTTTAATCTGTTGATTAGGTGTTAAATTATTATATGGAGATTGAAATTTTCTTAAATACACGTCAAGATATTGACAAGTAGTAGTACCTTTTAAACTAAATTTTAAAATATAATTTTTAGTATTGCTAATAGCCCCGCAAGTATTTAACAACCTACTTGGATTTGAAGAACCCGCAGTAAATTTTAAGCAACCCCCGTCTAATACCCCTGTATTATCCCACGTTACCGAGCAGTCGTTTGCGGAATTATTACAACCTATACCATTTGTACTAGTGTTAAATGTGCCGCCACCATTGTATAAATTAGCCCCAACGTACGAATTAATTTTATAATGTTTATATTGAATCGGAGTAATATTTGATTTGACATCAGGACCATATGTTTTATTCCAGCATGTTAAATCTAGATTTTGATTGAATAATATTGAATCATATGTACTTAAAGTATATACTTCATTAAAAGGCCGGCAATAATAATTAGAATCAATTGTTCCCATTGTGTACAAGCCATTATCGGCTGTTGAAAATTCACCAATTCGTTGATCTTTTAACTTAGAGAAATAAATATTATTTTTTACATTCAAATTTTTTGTTGCTTCTGCCGGGTTATTATTATCATGAATAAATTTAAATTGATCTTTAGAATTATTGTAGAAAGTGTTCTTAATTAAATTAATTTCATGAGAATTGTGCAAAAACAAACCTGATCCTAAACAGTTAGCAGATGTATTATTAATAAGAGATACATTTTTAGTATTATCATCCATATAAATTCCGGCAGTAGGTGTATAATTAAAATTATCAGTTCCCTCAGGAGAACTTAAACCATTAATAACAATGTTAGATTCAATTACTCTATTTACATAATTTTGTGTATTACTCCCTCCTGAATAAGTGTACAATCCAGCCCCGTCATCCTTTACCATGCAAAAATTACTAATTAAATTATTTTTCAAAAGTACATTACTGTAACCATAAAACGAAAGTCCTAAATAACCACAACTATCTAAGGTATTATTAATCATTGTTGCATTTAAAGATGGTGAACCTGAAAAACCATTTACCGAAACAGAATTATAACATCCATCGCCAGATTCACCCATCCCACAAACGTAACCTGTGTTTTTAATATAATTATTATTAATGGTAATTGTATTAACATTAACTGCATCAACAGCATTATTATATGTATTTAAAATTGTATCATTTAAAATTGATACATTGTTAGAGCTACTGCCATATATGGCATTTTTACCCGCATTAATAGATTTAGAATCTTTAAACGTGATATATGAGCTTCCATTATAACTAAAATTTAAATTTAAGGATGATGTAAGTGTTAAGTTTTGAAACGTAAGATAGTTAGAGTTAGTAACGTTAATATTATTTGTTAAGTAAGACGCTCTAATATTTTTAGTATTAGGATTTGTTGAGCTATATAATTTAAATAATTTATTCGTGCCATCATAATACCATTCACCCTCCTGATCCAAAGTTGATGGATGATTTTGTATAAAAAAACCGTAATTATTAATTGGATTATAACCATTTGGGCTAACAAAATTTAATGAATTTCCACTCTGACTTGTTATAATTGCTCTATTTATAATCCATCTTTGTCCTCTCCATACTACCTCCGCACCAGTCCAATTTGCCGTTGGAGCCGTAGCTAAGGATGAGGATGTTAATTGAGTTCCATTTATATGAGAATCGACATTTAAGTACCCCTTATTTGTTGTATTTAAATTTGGCCATCTTCCAATATCTTGAGTTTTGCCATCTATAGTAACACATGTCACAATACTTTGCCCTACTGCAAAAGAGGCTTGCCAGATATTGCCGGAAACTAATGTCCACGTTGTTACTGAACCCGAACCATCAATAACAGGATTAGCCCCCGAACCATATGCACCAAAAACAATTGGTTGCCCGCTAGTACCTGATAAATTGAGAATATTTATTTGCCCAACAAAAATATCACCTCTTTTAAAAAATACATTATCACCAGGTAATAACGTACTTATTATACTATTTAACTTTGTAATCGATTTCCATGGTGTTGATTGGCTTTGAGCCTGAGTAGCTGTATTACCATCATTACCTGACGCCGCAAAATAATACGTTGCGGAGTATAGGCTACTGTTTATTAACATAAGCCCCAAAAAGGATAATAGTAATATTCTATTATTGTTCTCATTTTTGGGGTATTTGCAGTTTTTTTTCATGTGCGTAAATTATTATTTTTTATTACCATTTGATTTATATCTTAATATGCTTTGTTTTATTGCCATTAAGATAAATTAAAATTACATGCATTACAAAATATATTTTAACGATTAAAAAAAATAGCGGCTCATTTAATTTTTTTTAAATAAGTCAATTGAAATAAAACAGGAAAAGCTAAACCAAAAATACTTATAATAATCCTTGTATAAAATTCAATTTGTGGTATTAACGCTTGTTTTAACTTAGTCCAATAAGGAATTACTTGAAAATAAACGTTTCTGAATTTTTATAGAGGATTATCGAACCAAAAACCCCTGATAAATAAGCATTTATCAGGGGTTTATTTAATTTTGTACCTCCGGTCGGACTCGAACCGACACAACTGTGAAGTTACTGGTGTTTGAGACCAGCGCGTCTACCAATTCCGCCACAAAGGCATTGTATGGGAGCGCAAATCTAAGTTTTTGTTTTAAATTCTGCAAACTAAACTAATAATAAACCCTCAACTCAAAAATTCTTTACCAAAACAAAATTGTTTCTCAACAGAAATTTGTATTATAGTACCCAAGGATAATTGATGAAGATCTTATTAATAATTGTTTTTTTACTCGCCTGCTTTCGTATATCAGAAGCGCAAAACCTTGTGCCCGATTCAAGTTTTGAGTATAACAAATTTATCCCGGTAGATTATTCGGGCATTGATGTGTCCACCTCCTGGAGCTCTCCAAGCCGCGGCACCACCGATCTGTTTTGTAAATGCGGTAAAAAACAGGAGAAGATCTCGCGTGTAAATGTTCCTAAAAATTCGATGGGTGTGCAGGAAGCTCTTACAGGCAAATGTTACGCCGGTGTGTTTGCTGTGTCACACGGTTATTACAGAGAATACCTGCAAACGGGCCTCAGCTCGCCTCTTGAAAGAAATAAAGAATATGAGCTATCACTGTATGTTAGTCTTTCTGATTACTCTCCCCTTGCAGTTGATCAGATCGGTATTTGTTTTCTTAATAACAAAGTAAAATACGAGCATTCGGGTACAATAACAGATCTGCGCCCACTATACATTAATCTTGAAGAAGAAGTTGGAATGGATGTGAATGAATGGCATGAATTGACGCTTCGTTATAAAGCAAAAGGCGGAGAAAATACACTACTCATTGGGAGTTTTGGAATAAAAAGATTATGGAAAACAGGAAACACCGTTCCACAAGAAATAAGTTCTCCTATTTATAAAAAAATGCAACGCGACGCTTATTACTATTTTGATAATGTAAGCCTTCACGAATTCAAAACACCGCCGCTTGACACCGCCCAAGTGCCTGAAAATCCTTATTTCGCCAACATGAAAGCAGATACTGTTGAAACCGAAATTGTTTTGCCGGATACTATTAACACCATTACTTCGGGAGAAGTGCTGGTATTTAATAAAGTTCTTTTTCAAACAGGCGCGGCAATATTATCTCCTGTTTCATTTCCTGAATTAAATATTGTTGCTGCTTATTTAAAAGCAGATCAAAATCTGAAGATAGAAATATACGGGCATACCGATAATGTTGGTGATGAAAAAAAGAACAAAGAACTTTCTTACGATCGTGCAAAAGCTGTAGCAGATTATTTAATTTTTAGAGGCGTAAAAAATGCAAATGTATTTTATGAAGGTTTTGGAAGCTTAAAACCAATAGAAGCAAATGATACCGAAGAAGGGAAAAAAAGTAACCGACGAGTTGAATTTATTTTGAAAAAAAATAATTAATTCGAAAGTGATAATCCATAATAACAAAAAATTCTTTTTATATTATTCTTTCCCAAAGATCTCCTGGTCGGTTTTACACTCGGTACATTTAGGGTTTGGCCTTGGTGTTATTAGTATCTCAAAAGGTTTAACAGCCTTGGTTCCTTTATCGTATTTTAAAGTGATCTTCACCTCCGATTTCACGGTAACTCCGCCTTTTACAGCCGGATTCCATAGATCCATACCTTTAAGGGCGATGGTTACCAATTCGTTTAGCTGTGCATTGGTACCATTAACCATTGCCTTTTTTACAGATCCATCAAAGTTCAACGAAAGTTTAACAATAGATAAAGATCCTTTAATAGCACGTCTTTGTTTTTTTGTCAGCACGATCTGTTCTTTAAAAAATGTATGAAGATCTTCATCTCCGTAGCCATAGCATGGGGGACGACAAGCTTTTTTATCTTTAGATACTTTTGGTTTTTTATATCCTGTTTTTTTTGCTTTCACTTCAACCGTAACCGTTTCTTCAGCACCTTCTACTGCGGTAGATGTTTCCTCTTCTTCTTTTTTCTCCTCTTCCTTTTTTTCTTCTTTTTTCTCTTTTACTTTCTTTTCATTTTTCACAACGGCTGCTTCTTCTTTCTTCTCTTCCTTCTTACTTTCTTTTTTCTCTTCCTTCTTAGCCTCCTCTTTCTTAGTTTCCTTTTTTTCTTCGGTCTTTGCAACTTTAGGCTCAACTTTCATTTCTACTGCCTTAGGCTCTTCCTTTTTAATATATACATAAAAACCCTGCGTTTGTTTTAATACTTCGGCATCGCCTCCCATTACACATTGACAAACATTTTTATAATTTGTATTGAATTGGAAAAATTGCGGATAAGTTGCCAATAGATTTTCCCAACGTTCTTTATTACCCTCTTCGCGGGTTTCAGCGGCTGCTTCATTTGTTTCTGTAAAAACAAGAATGATATCAGAAATATTCATTTTTTTGATAGAGTCGCCACTACTGGTAGTGGGCATGCCACCTGTTCCTTTTTTAGAACGTAAAAAAACATAATTCTTACCCGCGGGTTTATACGTCTTTCCTTCTTCTTCATCAAAAACCAAATCGTCGTAAACCGGTGTTTGGCCAAATATTGGCATACATATTACATACAATGTGCAAACCAGGAATGATCTCATTAAATTCATTGATCTATTTTTTATATGGTAATATTATAAAAAAATATCCCTAAAACACAAATCGGGATAAAAGTATATTAACAAAGGGCTTTTAATTGCCAAAGCCGCACGTTCTTTAAATTTAAGGTCAAATTCATATTATTTTTTCGAGAAAATGTTTTTTTCCTGTCCAAATAGCTTAAACTTGTTTGTCTTTAGTATATAAACCAATCCCCTTTAATTTTAGGGGTATAAAAAATAAAAAAATGAAAGAATTTCTTCTCTTGTTTCGCGGTGGAGATGCGGAACGCCAACAATTATCTCCTGAACAGATACAGGCGCACATGAAACGCTGGCAGGACTGGATTGGCAGCATTGCCCAAAAAGGCATTTTAGTAGGCGCCCAGCCATTAGAAAATGGAGGCAAAGTACTTAAGGGCACTTCAAAACGATTAACGGATGGCCCATTTATGGAAGGTAAAGAGATCTTAGGTGGTTACGTGCTTTTAAAAGCTAATACGATTGAGGAAGCCACGGAAATAGGCAAAGGTTGCCCGAATCTTGAGGTGGAAACAGGTACTGTTGAGATACGCGAAATAGGCACTATGACAGCAATGTAAAATTATTTTCAAAAGTTTGTCCAAATAAGGTCCTCCACATTGTCTTTAGTATAGATAACAAATTATTATAAACCTTCATGAAGTAGAAGTCCAACTTCAATCATGAGCAAAAAAAAGAAAAACATGAACGAAAAAGTAAACGCCCTAAACTGGTTTGAATTATCTGTAAATGATATCGCCAGAGCAAAAAAATTCTATGAATCAGTATTCTCAATTAAAATGCATGAGCAGGAAGCCATGGGAATGAAAATGGCATTTTTTCCGGCCGAAGATATGAACGGAAAAGTATCGGGCTCTTTGGTACAAGGCCCAATGCACAAGCCAAGCCAGGATGGCGCAGTTATTTATTTAAATGCCAACCCTGATCTGAATGTAGCACTCGGCAAAATTGAACAAGCCGGTGGAAAAATTACGATGCCTAAAACACACATTAGTCCCGAGGTTGGCCATATGGCTTTTTTTGTTGACAGCGAAGGCAATAAAGTTGCTTTACATTCAAACAATTAATTTAAACAAAAAAAATACCTTTTTAATAAAGCGAAAGTTTAAATTTGACATAGACTAATGTCAGATCCCTTACAAATAGAAAGCACCGTTAATCATCTTTTTCGACATCAATCGGGTAAAATGGTAGCGGTGCTTACTCGTATATTTGGAACCCATAATTTAGAACTAGCCGAAGATGTTGTACAAGAAACATTAATAAGTGCCCTGGAACAATGGAAAATTAAAGGACTGCCGCAGAACCCGGAAAGCTGGTTATTTATTGTTGCAAAAAATAAAGCGCTTAACCTTATCAAAAAACAACGTAACCAGGTCTTGTTTGGTGATGACGAGACAAACTTACTTCTTAATTCCGGTTATACCGTTGAAACAACTTTTAATCAACTTGCCAATGATGAATTGATAAAAGACGATCAATTAAGAATGATGTTTGCCTGCTGTCATCCGCAGATCTCTGAAGAAAATCAAATTACCCTTATCCTTAAAACCCTTTGTGGTTTTAGTACAGCTGAAATAGCCAAAGCATTTTTAACTTCAGAAGATACCATCTCAAAACGTTTGTACCGCACAAAAGAGTTTTATCGTGAAAATAAAATTCAACTAGTAATTCCAAATGTGGAGGAAATAAGCAGTCGTACCGGCGCTGTATTAAATGCTATTTATTTATTGTTTAATGAAGGATATAATTCTACTCATTCAGAAGACCTAATTAGAAAAGATCTTTTAGAAGAAGCTGTAATTATTTGCAAACTGTTAACCGAAAACAGTCACACACAACTACCGGAGGTAAATGCTTTAATGGCCTTAATGTGTTTTCATGCTTCAAGAAGTGATAGTCGTTTATCGCGGGAGGGTGAAATAATATTATTATCGGAACAAGACCGCACCAAGTGGAACCAGGCATTAATTGAAGAAGGAAGCAACTATTTTAATTTAGCAGCGTCGGGTGAGGCTATAAGCTCTTATCATTTAGAAGCGGCTATTGCCTTTGAACATTGCACTGCCAGCAGTTTTGAAACAACTAATTGGAAGCTTATTTTAAATTATTATAATTTACTTTGCGAAATAGCGCCATCACCAATTACTGAATTAAATAAAGCCGTGGCTACTTTGCAGGCGCACGGGCCTGAAAAAGCTTTACAAGAATTAAATTCAATAAAAGAAAAAAATAAACTGGCGTCTTATTATTTGTATTACAGCTTATTAGGCGAGATCTGTTCGAAACAAAATAAATTAAAAGAAGCAAAAGAGCACTTTGAAAAAGCATTGGCTCTTACCCGATCAGAGCCTGAGAAACGAATGCTATTGAACAAGATCAAAGATCTTGACAGGAAATAATTTATTATGGCATTACAATACCTGTGCGAATGGCATATTTAACAAGCCCCACTAGCGAATCGGCCTGGGTTTTGTTATAAATATTTTTTTTGTGGTATTGTAATGTGTTCTCACTTATTTGTAAAGCATCGGCAATTTCTTTGCCTTGTTTTTCGCTGCAGATCTGTTGCAGAACTTCTATTTCGCGTGAGGATAATATTTTTTTAGAAACACTATCTATTCAGACATAAACAAAGATAAAAATTTAGATGATAACCGTAAATTACTTCTTCCAACTCTTGCCTTTAGCTACTGCAGGCGCAGTCCATGGGTCTTCGGGCCAGGCGTGTTTAGGATAACGTCTCTGTAATTCTTTTTTAACTTCAAAATATAAATTATTCCAAAAACTTTTTAGATCGCCGGTAACCTGCACCGGTTTATAACCCGGCGAAAGTAAATGCATCACCAATTTGTTTTTACCATTATTAATTACAGGAGTATCTGCCAAACCAAACACTTCCTGCAAACGTACAGATAGAACAGGCACTCCACCATTCGCAAAATAAAGTATTGGAATATTTGAACCACTGGGCACCTCCAGTTTTTGAGGCGCCAAATTATTTAATGCTTGTTGTTTTTCCCAATCTAAAGAATGAAACAAGGCTTCACTTAAATTTATTTTTTTAAGATCATCGGATTTTTTTACGTTCTTTAAATAAGGTAACAACCAAATTTTATTCGTCTCCAATAAAACACCTGTACTTACATCCGGCCAATGCTCACCGGGGTTCCAAATACCCAAACTTAAAATTCTATTTTGAAGTTGTGTCATGGCCTCATCAAAATCCAATAGGTTTTCACCTTCTGTTTTAACCGCGTTTGAAATCGCCGCCGAAATTTGTTCTTCGTTTGGATCTTTCAGATTTTTACTTTGTAATACCAATGAACCTATTTTTAATTCTTTGGTGGCAACGATACCTCCTTTGCGTGTGTCCCACAAAATTACTTCCTGCTCTTTTACCATTGGCAAAAGATCTTTTGGATTTAATGGCGCTGCTAAAAATATTTTTCCTAATCCATCACGCAGGTCCATATGGGCTACTGCCAGCCAGGGCTCATGTGCAAGATCATCTTTATGCCCTATCATTGCATATTTTCCATTTGCCAACTGAAACTGGGCATTATTGCCCGGTCTTGCAAAAGCAATGCGCTCGGGATAAGCGTAAGCCAATAACAACCCGGTTTCAAAAACATCTACTGGGCCATTATCCACTTGTACATTCAACATTTTACGATACGACGCCGCCACTTTTTCAATACGTGCAAATCGGTTAGCGCCATTATTCATTCTTGCTCTCCGTAAGGCTTCAATGCGTAAGTTAATATCAATACCACTTTCTCTTGGCAAAGGATCACGTTCTTCTAACACAGCAGCAATATCAGTAGCCAACTTTATTTCCTTTTCTTCTTTGGCCATTAACAACATATGCGCAATGCGCGGGTGACAGGCCAATTGATGGATCTTTTTTCCGTGCGCGGTTATTTTATGATTCTCTAAAGCATTTAATTGATGTAGGATTTCTGTTGCCTGCGCTAAAGCTGCTTTTGGTGGTGGCGTTAACCAGGTTAATGCCTGAATATTATCAACGCCCCATTGCGCCATATCTAAAACCAAAGATGCAAGATCGGCTTCCATAATTTCGGGCACACGGTGTTCGGCCAAACGCTCGTGTGTAGCTTTTGTCCACATGCGGTAACAAACACCACTACTCAAACGCCCTGCCCTGCCCGCTCGTTGATCGGCAGAATCTTTTGAGATCCTTAAAGTTTCTAAGCGCGATAAACCTGATCGTGTATCAAAACGTGAACTTTTTCCAAAACCAGAATCAACAACAATTCTAATGCCTTCAATCGTTAAACTTGTTTCGGCAATAGAAGTGGCCAATACTATTTTTCGTTTACCTGACCTGTTTGGCATAATGGCTGCCTGCTGTTCCGGTTGTGATAACTGACCATACAATGGATGAATAGAAAAATTATTTAATTGTGTTTTAAGTAATTCTTCACACTTTTTTATGTCACCTTCACCGGGAAGAAAGACCAAAACATCACCTTCGTGCTCTTTAACCGCCGCTATAACGGTTCGCGCTGTTAGTTCGGGCAACAAACTCTCGTCAGCATCGGCAGTATAAATAATTTCCACTGCAAATTGTTTTCCTTTACTCTCTGCAACAGGTGCTTTTAAAAGTTGAGTTAACTGAGGCATGTTTAATGTCGCGCTCATGATCATGATCCTAAGATCAGGGCGCAATACCTGTTGTGCTTCCCGACATAAAGCCATGGCAATATCAGCATTCAAACTTCGCTCATGAAATTCATCAAAAATAACAAGGCCAACATCCTCCAGCGCATTATCACTTTGAAGCATGCGTGTTAAAATCCCTTCTGTAACCACTTCTATTTTTGTATCTGAGCTTATACGGTTATCAAAACGCACCCGATAACCCACTTTTTTTCCAAGCTCATCATTTAGTAAAGAAGCCATGCGAATAGCAATAGTTTTTGCTGCTAAACGCCGTGGCTCAAGCATGATGATCTTCTTTCCATTAAGCCAGGGCTCATTTATTAAAGTAAGAGGCAATAAAGTACTTTTACCGGCACCGGGAGGAGCGTTTACTATCAACGTATTGCTTTGAGAAAGTTGTTCCCTTACAAAAGAAATAATTTCTGTAACCGGTAATTTTATTTTATAAGGATCGAAGGACAATTTATTGGTTTTGGTTGCAACAAAGGTAATGAAAGTGTTTAATTATATCTTACTTTTTGAATACTAGACACTTACGAAGCCTACACTACTCTTACAATTTGAAAGGATCTGTTTGAAAGAAAGCAAAGATGGATAAATCGCTATTTCACAACTTTAGAAGAAATCTTACATACGTGAAGTTATTGTCATAATCTGCCAATTCTCCATTTCAAATAACCCAAATTTACAGTAAAGTTTTATGCCTCATTTTAAAAACGGAAAACATGAAAACAAAAAAGGTAATACTAGCATTATTTAGAATTCTGTTCGTTTTTAATAGTTCATTTGCTAAATCACTTGAATTTATTTTAACAAAGAATTTACCATACACGGAACGTGTGAAAAAAGATGGCTTTGTTCTTTTATTACATAGTTTGGATAGAGGCCCTGTATATCGTGTTTATTTCAAAACAAATTAAAAGCGAACAATATGAAAAAATTCCTTCTTATATCATGGCTTTTAGTTTTATTCGCAGGAATATCCTATTTATTTTGGGAAAACGAATATAAATATAGCTTACCAACTCCTATTCCAAAAAGTTATTACGCTGCCAAAACCGGAGATCTTATAAACACGCAGCATAAAATAAAAACAGATGGGAACAAACCTCTTTTTTTACATTTTTTTAACCCTGCTTGCCCTTGCTCCAGATTTAATATACCGGAATTTGCATCACTTGCAAATCACTATAAGGACAAAATAACATTTGCCATTGTGATACTGAGTAATGATACCACTTATACAGTAGAAGATATCCAGGATAAATTTGGATTAAGGATTCCCGTTCTATTCGATAAATCCATTGCGGACTCATGCGGTGTATATTCTACCCCGCAAGCGGTAATTATTAATAGCGATCACAAACTTTACTACCGTGGTAATTATAATAAAAACCGTTACTGCACTTTAAAAACCAGTAATTATGCTCAAATGGCTTTGGATTCATTGCTCAATGATTGCGCTGATCCAACATTTAATATTGCAGCTTTGAAAAGCTACGGCTGCCAATTACCTAATTGCAAAAAATAAATTTTATGAGTAGCGCTATCATATCACAAGAGAAATACATTGAAGAATTTTCTCTTCAAATAAAAAAAAGATCAGATCAGATGATAAATTATTTTCTGATAGGGCTTTTTGTGATTGGTTTGTTATTGGCTTTTTATTATGATACCTGGGCCATAGCCATTGGGGTTGGAGGAATATCCTGTGTTGCGTACTATTCTTCAAAATTTATTTTACCAGCTTCAAACTTATATCAATATGTACTAAGTTTTGTATTAGGTGTTTTTATGGCGCAATTTATTTACCAGATGCACGGCATGTTTGAAATGCACTTTTTTGCATTTATCGGTAGTGCAATACTTATTACTTATCAAAACTGGAAACTCCAGCTCCCCTTGGCCCTATTTGTTGTCATACATCATGCTATACTCGCTTATCTTCAGTTTAGCGGTGTTGAGCAGGTATATTTTACCCAGCTAGAATACATGAATTTGCAAACTTTCCTAATCCACGGGGTTCTGGCTGCAATTATTTTTTTCTTATGCGGATTATGGGCCTACAATTTTAAAAAATATAGTTCAAGCCATATTATGCAAAGTTTCGAGATCGGAAAACTGATTGAAGAAAGCAAACAAAAACAAGCATTTATTTCTGAACGTAAACTTGCGGATGAAGCTATAGAAAAAAGTGAAAAGCGTTATAGACAAATTGTTGAAACAGCCCAGGAAGGTATTTGGATGTTAGATGAAAATAATGTTACAACATTTGTGAATAAAAAAATGTGCGAGATATTGGAGTATTTACCTGAAGAAATACTTGGTAAAAAAAGTTTTTATTTCATGAATGAAGAAGCAAAAAAGGTAGCAACTGCAGCAATCGAGAAACGTAAACAGGGAATAAAATCAAATTATGAACTCAATTTCATTTCAAAAAGCGGGAAAACTGTTTTAACGCATCTATCCACTAATCCCATTTTAGGAGAAAATGGAGATTTTAAAGGTTCTTTAGCAATGGTTATTGACATCACAGAAAAGAGATTATCAGAAGAAAAGGTACTTCAAACCGAATATCTTCTTTCCGAATCGCAACAATTGGCAAAAGTAGGGAATTGGAATTTTGATGTAATAAAGAATGAAATTTTCTGGTCAGAAGGATTACGAAGTATTACAGGAATTAACCACGATTTTATACCAACTTTTGAAACACTTGTTTCTATGATCCATCCGGAAGATGTGAAAAGTGTTGTTGCAGAAATTATGCAGGTACAAAACACAGGAAATATACTGGAAAACTGCTACCGGATCATTCGTATGAACGATCAAGAAGAACGTATTATCCGCTCTATAATTCGCACTGAGAAAGGAGCAGACGGCAAAATTTCAAGGATCTATGGCACGTCTCAGGATATTACAGAGCTTAAACAAGCGCAAACAAAACTGGAACTTACGCTTAAAGATCTGGAATTAAGAGTAGAAGAAAGAACACGCGATCTATTCATTAGCCGTGAATATTTTTCTAAAACGCTTCAAAGTCTGGGGGATGCGGTTATTTCAACCGATGCAAGTGGCAACATTATATTTATGAATAATGCTGCAGAATATCTTACCGGAAGGAATATAGATGATGCGAATGGAAAACCTATTGAATTTGCCTGCAATATGCTAGATGAACATACCTTAATACCGATAGAAAATCCTATCAGAATTGCCCTGAAAAAAAATAAAGTATTTTTTCTTCCCGAGCATGCCCTTTTATTTAAAGAAGATAAGACCTGCCATTACATTGATGACAGTGCAGCACCAATTCACAACGATAAAAATGAAATTGTTGGGGCAGTTTTGATCTTTAGAGACGTGACTGAAAAAGCCATGAATATTAAGTACCTAAAGGATGCAAAACGGGAAATTGAAGAAAAAAACAAAAGTATAATGGATAGCATTCTATATGCTAAAGGTATTCAAGAAGCCATGCTGCCAAGGTTAGAATTATTATCGAATATATTTCCAGAATCATTTGTGCTCTATAAGCCAAAAGATATTGTAAGCGGTGATTTTTATTGGATTGGCCAAAAGGGAAATAAATTTATTATTGCAACCGCAGACTGCACAGGTCACGGCGTACCGGGCGCTTTTATGTCAATGATCGGTTACAGTCTTTTAAATGAAATAGTATATGGAAATAATATAATCCAGCCTTCTGAAATTTTAAAAAAATTAAATATCGGGGTTAGAAGTTTTTTAAACGCCGACAGTCTTGCAAAAGATGGAATGGATATTTCTATATGTAGTATAGACAAGGGAACAAATACCATAAGTTTTTCAGGAGCAAACCGCCCTTTGATCCATTTCAAAAAAGAAGGTCTGGATATTATTAAGGGGAATAAATATGGTGTAGGGGGTCTGCAATTTGAAGATGAAAGAGAGTATACCAACCACGAGATCGCTTTTAACAAGGAGGATTCGATCTATATGTTTACTGACGGGCTTGTAGATCAGTTTGGAGGTGAAAATGCGAAAAAAATGCTGAGTGCTAATTTTATTAATTTACTTAAATCAAAACAATCCTTAAAAATGCATGAGCAAAAACAAATTCTTACACAGCATTTCGAGCAATGGCAAGGCAAACTCGAACAAACAGATGATGTTCTTTTGATCGGTGTTAAACTCAATTTATAAACTATAAAAACACATTATCACTTAAATCAATTACTAAAAAAATAATTATCCACTTAAAAATTATAAATCATGGAACAATACATTAATGTCGGCTCACCTAAAACACCAGTAATTAAATTCGATCTAATTAATGGATTTTTAGAGATTAAAGGTCGCTCAATACCCGAAAATTCTATTGAATTCTATAGACCTTTGTTGGTTGCGGTAGATAATTATTTAAGAGTAGTTAAGCCGATTACTATTGTAACTATGCATTTGGAATATTCTAACACTAATTCCTCCAAATGTATATTAGATGTTTTTAAAAAACTCGCAAATGTTCATAGAGTAACGAGTTTTGTCAGTGTCAACTGGTATTATGAGGACGATGATATGTTAGAAGCCGGTGAAGATTACCGTGCGCTCATTAATATTCCATTTAAAATGATACAAGTAGCATAAAGGTAATATCTCTTTTAAAATAATTTACTTCAAGAAAAATTAAGCTATTCCTCTATTCTTTTTGATGTTTTCGTAAGCTTCCTGAATCTTTTGGAACTTTTCTTTGGCTCCTTTTTGATATTCTTCACCCATATGAATCACTTTATCAGGGTGATAACGCACCGCCATTTGA
>JACCXH010000010.1 GCA_013697245.1 Bacteroidota bacterium | reverse complement strand
CAAATCAGTGACTATATTGAAAAAACTATAAAGGCAATTACTGAGATACAAATTATTAATACTTGTAACTATCAATACGCTTTTGTAGAAGAAATTTGGACTA
Organism: Bacteroidota bacterium; assembly: GCA_013697245.1. GTDB lineage: Bacteria > Bacteroidota > Bacteroidia > B-17B0 > Aurantibacillaceae > Aurantibacillus. Next base: position 160,529 of record JACCXH010000010.1, on the reverse strand, counting down.
TTTAATAAATCAAGTTGATATTATTACCCTGTATCACCCAAATAGCCTTGTCGCCGTAGCTTAAACCGTTAGATTTTAAGTGAGCTATACCGTTAATACAACGGATCAATAAATTATTTTTATTCCAGGCGCAAACATTAGAGTTATAAATGCCGGCATCAATATTCACCGTATCCCCATGATTTACCAAAGTGGAAACCTGGCTTGGCATAGTGTATGTTTGACTGGCACCTACATGCCAGATGGTAGCGTTAAGCATATTAGTAATTAGGAACACTACAGCAAAAAGTAAATTTGTTTTCATAAGGAGATAATTTATAAAACGAAATTACTGTTAATTCATTAAATACATAACGGGGCATTTATAGAATTCAAAAAATAAAATCTGTATCTTTGCGCCCTTGCAAATAAGTTACGATATAATTGTAGTTGGTGCCGGGCACGCAGGCTGCGAAGCTGCTGCTGCTGCCGCTAACATGGGCTCCAAGGTTTTATTGGTTACCATGAATATGCAAACCATTGCCCAAATGAGCTGTAACCCTGCTATGGGCGGTATTGCCAAAGGGCAGATTGTTCGTGAGATAGATGCTATGGGTGGCTACAGCGGAATTGTTTCAGACAAATCGGCAATACAATTTCGAATGCTTAACCGTAGCAAAGGCCCCGCCATGTGGAGCCCGCGCACGCAAAACGATAGAATGATGTTTGCAACACTTTGGCGCGAAATGCTGGAACAAAGCCCCAACGTTGATTTCTGGCAGGACATGGTAAGATCGCTTATCATCTCCAAAGACGGAAAACGCGTGGAAGGGGTTGTAACTGGCATGGGCATTGAGTTTAAAGCAAAAGCTATTGTATTGACGAATGGAACTTTCTTAAACGGCATTATACATATTGGCGAGAAGCAATTGGGCGGCGGCCGTACGGGCGAATCAGCCAGCCACGGAATAACGGAACAATTAGTCCAAATAGGATTTGAAAGTGGCCGCATGAAAACCGGAACGCCTCCACGAATAGATGGAAGATCATTAGATTATTCTAAAATGGAAGTTCAGGGCGGCGATGAAGCTGCGGACAAGTTCTCTTACATAGATAATACATCACCATTCATTGGACCAAACAAAATAAAACAGGTTCCATGTCATGTTACTTATACAAATCAAAACGTTCACGATATATTAAAAACGGGTTTCGAGAAGTCACCTATGTTTCAGGGGCGTATACAAGGCCTTGGACCGCGTTATTGTCCAAGTATTGAGGATAAGATCACTCGCTTCAGCGAAAGGGAACGTCACCAGCTTTTCGTGGAACCTGAGGGCTGGAATACGGTAGAGATCTATGTAAATGGTTTTTCTACGTCGTTACCAATAGATGTGCAGCAAAAAGCTTTGGAATTAATTCCTGGTTTTGAAAAGGCCAGGATGTTCCGTCCGGGTTATGCTATAGAGTACGATTACTTTCCACCAACACAACTAAAGCTAACACTGGAGACCAAGTTGGTTAACAATTTATATTTTGCCGGACAGATAAACGGTACTACCGGTTACGAAGAAGCCGCTTGTCAGGGCATGATGGCCGGAATTAATGCGCACTTAAAAGTAAATGAGAAACCGGCATTAATATTGAATCGTTACGAGGCTTATATTGGCGTTTTGATCGACGACCTTGTTACAAAAGGGACAGATGAGCCTTACCGTATGTTCACCTCTCGTGCAGAATATCGCTTACTATTACGTCAGGATAATGCTGACGTGCGTTTAACACCGCTATCTAACGCTTTAGGGCTTGCCGCAAGCGACAGAATGGAACGTGTAGAAAAGAAGATAGCGGGTTATAATAAGATCATTGGTCACTTTAAGAATACCAGTGGAGAACCAAATGTGCTTAATCCTTTCCTTGAATCTTTAGGCTCTGCCCCACTCTCTCAAAAGACAAGGCTTTTTAATGTACTTTCAAGACCGAATATCTCTGCTAAAGAACTTGCTTTGCACGATACTGCTTTAGCAAATTTTCTTTCAGAATATGATGCTGAAACTATAGAGCAAGCCGAGATATTGATGAAATATGAAGGCTATATTGAGCGTGAAAAAGAGAATGCTGACAAACAAAAGCGCTTGGAAGATTATGTAATTAACGAGTCGTTTAATTACGATTCTATTAAAAGTTTGGGCGCCGAAGCGATAGAGAAATTCAAGAAATTTAAGCCACATACCATTGGCCAGGCAAGTCGTATTTCGGGAATTAATCCTGCAGATATTTCAGTTCTCTTGGTTCATTTGGGAAGATAAATTTAATGTTTCACGTGGAACGTTTTTTAATATATGACTACTCTCAATAATTGTCCCGTTTGTAATGCTACTTCTTTTAAAGCCGTTTTAACCTGTAAAGATTATACGGTAAGTAAAGAAAGTTTTACCATTGTTGTGTGCGAAAGTTGCAACTTTAAATTTACAAACCCGCGACCGGCAAATAATGTTTTAGGAAATTATTATAAGTCCGAAGACTATATCTCCCACTCCAATACCAAAAAGGGAATTATTTCCCAACTCTACCATGCTGTTAGAAATTATACTCTAAAGAAGAAGATCCAATTGGTTTCTAAACATGTTTCACGTGGAACAATATTAGATTATGGTTGTGGTACAGGAATGTTTTTAAAGGTTTGCCAGAACAACGGATGGAAGTCTTTTGGAATGGAACCCGATGACGGAGCCGGCAAAATTGCCACCCAAATGGGGCTTACCGTTTTCCCAGATAAGGTAAAACTAAACTCTTATATACAAGGAGATCTTAAGTTTGATGCTATTACTTTGTGGCATGTTTTAGAACACGTAACGGACCTTGAGGATACATTAAGCTTCTTTAAATCGAAACTAAATACTAATGGGGTTTTAATAATTGCGGTACCAAATCACACCAGTTTTGATGCGCAACACTATAAGGAATTCTGGGCAGCTTATGATGTGCCTCGTCATCTTTATCATTTCCATAGAGAAACTATTGAAAAGCTTTTAGCCCCTTTTGACTTTAAGCTTATTGAAACAAAATCCATGAAGTTTGATAGCTTTTATGTGAGTATGCTTAGCGAGAAATATAACACCGGATCCATCAAATATTTTAATGCTTTTATAACCGGATTAAGATCTAATCTTAAAGCAAAGACTGCCGACAATTATTCAAGCGTTATTTACGTGTTTAAAAAGGCTTAATGTTTCACGTGGAACAAAACAAAAGCGGCTCATTATCGGAGCCGCTTTTTTTGTTATTGATATTTCATATAAATGTTTCACGTGGAACGTTAGGTAATATAAGCCGGAACATAAGGTCCCAAAAAGGTCTTGTTCGGAGATCGGGCTAACAACTCTATTGCATCATCCTGGTTCATAATTTTCACCTTTCCCATTTGTTCAACCTGTAGCATCGGGAAACCAAACTCCTCCGTTATCTTTCCTTTTATTAAATAGATCCCTATTCCTTCGAAGCGGAATTTAGAATATACTTCCGGAAAATGTACTGTATCAAAAAAGTCCCCTACAGCATCTATAAAAGTGCCAAAGGCCATTCTGTGTCCGTGCTTTGTATAAACCACCCTCTCGTTCACAAAGTTGCCCATTAGACGCACCGTTTTACCTGTGTGGTCTATGAGGGCCTTTGTTAAGAGATCGCCCCTGAAAGGCGTTTTAATTAGATTATAGAAATCGTTTGTTATTGGAAAACCAAATAATGCCAGCTCATCAAAAAGATCTTCTATAAATGAAACGGGTAATTTAGGGAGGAAAAATTGCTTCGCCGGTTCGGAGAACATTTTTAATGTAGCCTCAGGCTTACCCATTTCTTTTCCTAAAATATAATATGAATTCCAATATAAAATTTTCTTGTTGCTGTCGAAAATACGGCATGCACCAGATTTTATTAGTATTAATAACTGCTCTAATTTGATCTTGGTTCTGCAAATAAGATTTGAGATATCTATATAATCGCCCCCCTCTTCCCGTTCCTTTATGATCTTCTCTATTGTATTTTTTTCCAGGCTTTTTACGTGTATAAAACCAAGATAAATGTCACTACCATAAAGTATGGTTAGATGTCCGGAGTTATTAACACAGGGTAAATGCACATTCCCCCCTAATTTCTTTGCTTCATAAATATAAACCCAGGTGCGATAGAAACCCCCAAAGTTGTTTATAACGGCTACTATGAACTCCAACGGATAATGCGCCTTTAAAAACAAACTCTGATAGCTTTCTACAGCATAACTTGCCGAGTGCGCTTTGCTAAAACTAAAGCCCGCAAAACTTTCCATTTGGTACCAGATGGTTTCGCTTACCTTTTCATCATAACCTTTAGCCCTACAATTATTAAAAAACTTTTCTTTAATATCTTTAAGATGTTGCACGCCTCTTTTCTTCCCGCTCATTAATCTTCTTAGCATATCTGCTTCTGCTAAATTTAATCCGCCATAATGGTGGCCAATTTTAAGAACATCTTCCTGGTAGATCATTACCCCAAAAGTTTCTTTTAATTGTTCTTCCATAATTGGATGCGCGTATTGAATATTTTCCTGGTCGTGAAAGCGGCGTATAAATTCTTTCATCATTCCACTACTTGCAACTCCGGGTCGGATAATAGAACTTGCCGCAGTAAGCATTAAATAGGTATCGCATTTTAGCTTCCGGAGCAAACCTCTCATGGCAGGACTCTCTACATAAAAACAACCAATAGAATCGCCGTTACGTAAATACTCTTTTATTTTTTCGTCCTCTACAAAATCTTTTACGTTGTGGATGTCAACGTCTATTCCCTTATTTTTCTTTATCAGTTTTACTGCATCGTTAATATGCCCTATTCCACGTTGCGATAAAATATCCAGCTTTTCAAAACCTATTTCTTCGGCAGTATGCATATCCCATTGCACCGTTGGATATCCTTTTGGCGGAAGATCTAATGCGGTGTAATAGGAGAGAGGTAATTCGGAAATTAAAACTCCACCGGCGTGAATGGAGCGGTAATTTGGTGTGTGTTGTAAGCTTGCTCCTATTTTAAATATCATGGTAGAGATCTCGTCGAACCCGTCATTTTTTAGCGCAGCTTCTACTTTTTCTTCGGGCATGTTTACCAATGTTTCAATTTGCTGTTTTGGTAAGCCAAAAACCTTTCCTAATTCACGCACCATACTTCGGTCTTTAAAATTGGTTACGGTACCAAGCAGGGCAGTATATTTTTTGCCATACTTTTTAAATACATAATCCAAAACCGTGTCGCGGTCTTTCCAACAATAATCAATATCAAAATCGGGGGGAACAGAACGCTTGGGATTTAAAAAACGCTCAAAATAAAGGTCAAGCTTTATAGGATCAACATCGGTTATCTTTAAACAATAAGCAACGACACTATTTGCACCCGAACCTCTTCCTACATGATAAATATCCCGGCTCATACTAAATCGTATAATATCCCAGGTAATTAAAAAGTAAGAGGCAAAGCCCATGTCATTAATAATTTTTAGCTCATGATCAACCCGCGCCTTTGCATTTGGAACGATTGTTCCGTATCGTTTTTCCAGTCCTTTGTAGGCAAGTCTTTTTAATAACCAGGTATCGGCTTCTGCAGACTTGGTAAACAATTTTTTGTTCTTATTACCGGCAAATTTAAACTCAAAACTGCAATTGGAAATTAATTTTACGGCATTATCCAGTAAAAACTCGTAGCCCTCCAGGCGTTTTTCCAAAGCAGGCTTATCAATAAAAAACTCGTTCGCAAAAGCGTGTTGTTCGGGTGTTAATTTAGAGATAAGGGTATTAAGGGAAATGGCGCGTAAATGTTTATGAACCTCATAATGTTCTGCCCCTGCAAAAGAAACAGGATGAAAGAAGAGAAGTTTATCTTGTAGTCCTTTATATCTATATAAGCGAAGAATGTCATTTAATCCCGCCCCTACAAATTCGTTCTCTTTTAAAACAGCAGGGAAATTCTTTAAGCGGTAGATCCAATAAACATTTTCGCTTTGCGGTGGTTGAGCGGGTAGGGGCTTGCCTGATAAATTGTGCTCGGTCAAAAACTCATTTAAGAACGAAAACCCGTGATGGTCTTTTGCAATACCGGTGTATAAATAATTAAAATCTTCTTTGCCCCGAAACTCAATTCCTGCAAGTATCTTAAGATCTAATTTATTGTTTTGACAATACTGTAAACACTCTAAAACACCGGTAGAATTATTTATATCTGTAACGACAATAGTTCCAGCACCATGTTGTGTTGCCAGTTGAAGTAATTGCTCAACAGATAATGTGCCGTATTTAAGGCTGTAGAAAGTATGACAGTTGAGCCACATGGCATAGGTTAAGAAAATAAAGTTTTAACTGTTGGTTTTTTTGGATTTTCTTTTTGATGCAATAATAGACCCGGGCAATGCATGACCGAATTATCGCCAAAACGTTTTTTTATTTTATCCAGAGTTTGGTATAAACTAATTTGATTGGTTGTATTATCGAACAGATTTATTTGCTGGTTGCCCTGGCAAAGCTCGGTTAGTTTTACGCCAATTAAACGTATCAACATGCGCTTTTCGTAAAGCTTTTTAAACAACTGTTTTGCTATAGAAACAATTTGATGATCAAAAGCCGTTAATGAGATCTTTTGCTGAATGGTATGTGTATCAAAATTAGAATAACGCAATTTTATGGCTACACAGCCCGCTACTTTTCCTTCTTTACGTAATTGAAAACAAACCTCCTCTACCATGCCGGCAATAACCTCATCCAACATTTTAATATCAATGGTATCTTTGATAAAGGTCATTTCGCTGCTAATAGATTTTCGTTCGCTATAAGGCTCCACGCATGAAGTATCAATACCATGCGCTTTTTCCCAAAGCGAAATGCCGCTTTTTCCAAACACTTTTTGTAACAATTCTATTGGCACTTGCCGCAACCCTTGTATAGTAGTAATGCCCAATTGCTTTAACTGTTCATCTGTTTTTGGCCCCACCATCGGAATTTTTCCAACCGCTAAGGGCGATAAAAAAGGAATAACATTTTCCTGGGGCACATACAATTCGCCATTGGGCTTGCTTTGATCGGTAGCTATTTTTGAAACTGTTTTGTTAACCGACAAACCAAACGAGATGGGGAGTCCGCTTTCTTTAATAATGGTTTGTCTGAGTTCCTGGACCCATTTAAGACAGTTATAAAACTTGTCCATTCCTGTAAGGTCGATGTAGTGTTCGTCGATACTTGATTTTTCATATAGCGGTGATTTATTTTCTATTATTTCAGTTACTTCTTTTGAACATTTTGAATAGGCGTCCATATCCGGGCTAATATATATTCCTACACTATCGGGACATAGCAATTTTGCCTGTTTAATTGGCATAGCAGATCGCAAACCATATTTACGCGCTTCGTAGCTGCAGGACGAGATAACGCCGCGGTTGCTGCCGCCACCAATAATAAGCGGCTTGCCAATATATGCCTTGTTGCGCAGGCGCTCTACCGACACAAAAAAACTATCCAGATCTAAATGTGCTATTTGCCTTTGCATGTTGTAAAATTACTACATATAGTAGCTTCTTATTGCTACAAATTATAGTATTGTGTTTTGACGCTAATTTGGCGCAGCTTTTAAAAGATAGGTTGTGCTAATTTTATTTTATATTTGAGTAGCAATTTTAAAGATCGTGCCAATACCGTATAATTATAAAAAGTATTTTTTTGTTTTTTTAATGCAGTTAGCCGGCGTGTTAATAGCCCAAAAGCAGCAAACAGATTCTATACAACAAATAATTAAAACCGATAGTCGCGATACAGTTATTATTGACGCTTATATTGCCTGGGCAAACATAGTATATCTGCAAGACCCAAATAAAGCCCTTGAGCTTTGCAACAAGGCTATTGAAATAGCTGAAAAAAAATTAAACACTACCCAATCAGCTAAAGAGAAAAAGCGAATTCTATACCTATGCGCCGAGGGATATGGTAATCAGGCTTATATTTTAAATTCCAAAGGAGATATCATTCAAGCAATCACCTTATCACATAAAGCATTAGCTATTTTAGAGAAATTAAACGACGAACTGTCTGTCTCAGAGATGATAGGAAACATTGGTTATATGGAGGCCCAACAAGGCGAGTCAGAAAAAGCTATGGAGTTATATAGAAAGGCCGTTCAGATAAAAACGAGAATAAAAGATAAGAAAGGCGTTTCGTTAGTGCTAAATAACATAGGTCTTCTTTTTTACCATGATCAAAACAATGACAGTGCGTTTTTTTACTTTTCGGAAAGCCTAAAAATAAGAAAGGAACAAAACAATGTGTGGGGAATTTCTCAATCCTATAACAACCTGGCCGCACTGTATAGGAGAACCGGGCAATTTGAAAAGGCAATTGAAGTTACCAAGCAGGCGTTAAAACTAAGAGAAGAAAGTAACGATAAACAGGGCGTGGCTTTTTCTTTGTGCGCCATGGCAAACATTTATGAAATAAAAAACGAGTTACCCAAAGCACTTGAATATGGCAAAAGGGCTATGCAAACCGCAACAGAACTTGGCTTCCCCGAAAACATAAAAAACGCGGCAAATGTTTTAAAAAAAATTTACCAAAAACAAAACAACCCAACTGAAGCTCTTAAAATGTACGAACTTTATATTCAAATGCGCGACAGTATCAATAACCAAGAAATTCGAAAAGAGGCCTTAAAAACGCAGTTTCAATACGAGTACGATAAAAAAGAGGCGATTATAAAAGAACAACAGGAAAAAGAACGTGCTGTTGCCGGGGAAAAGAATCAAAAGCAAAAATTAATTATTTGGACAATTGCCGGAACCCTAATAACAATGATTGCCTTTTTGATTTTTGTTTTTAACCGCCTGCAAATTACACGCAAACAAAAACGAATTATTGAGGAGCAGAAAGAATTAGTAGACGAAAAGCAAAAAGAGATTTTAGATAGTATCTATTATGCAAAACGCATACAGCAAAGTTTATTACCAACCGAAAAATATATTGACCGAATTTTAAAACAAAAGAAAGAATGACAAAAAGTATTTACAGCTATTTATTTTTACTGCTTTTTTACGGTTCTTTTTCTATTGCTCAAAATGCAGGAGATAACACGTATAAGATAATAGACTCTCTCAAACTGCAACTAAAAACAGCCAAGCATGACACCACCAAAGCAAATTATTTGATAAAAATAGTTGAAACACTTTATTTAAAAAACCCCGATACGGCGCTTATAGTGATTGCAGAGGCCGAAAAACTTTCTCAAAAAAGTAATTATAAAAAAGGGATAGCCACATCTTATAATTTTATAGCTTATATTATTAATCAAAAAGGCAATATTAAAGGCGCCCTGGCGTATTATTTAAAAAGCATACAGATCATGAATGCTATCGGGGATAAAGGTGGGATGGCACTAACCCTTAATAACATGGCGGGGATATATAAAAACCAAGGAGACATTAAAAAAGCCATCGACTATGTTAAAAAAAGTTTGAAGATCCAAATCGATCAGGGCCGAAAAGTAAATATTGCCAGATCATTTAATAACCTGGGCTTTCTAAACGGGCAAATAGGTGATAATGAAAAAGCCGTTGTTTATTTCCAAAAAGCACTAGATATTTTTTACGAACTAAAAGATAAACAGGGCGCAGCAACCACTTTAAACAATATTGGTAAAATATATTCCGATAATTTTAAAAAAAACGATTCAAGTCTTTCTGTTGCTATGAACAACTTTAAAAAGAGTTTGATACTGGCAAAGGAAATTGACGATCAAAAAATAATAGCTTATGTTTTGAAAAACATGGGCGATGTATTAATAAAACAGAATAATTATGTTGAGGCCGAAAAACAACTGTCACAAAGCCTTATTATCGCTCAAAAGCTTGGTTACCCGGAAAGCATAAAGGGCGCCGCAGGCGCACTAAAAGACGTTTATAAAAAACAAAACAAACCCGCGCAGGCATTACAAATGTATGAATTGTATTTACAAATGCGAGATAGCCTAAACAATGGAGAAACACGAAAAGCCGCATTAAAAACGCAGTTTCAATATGAATACGATAAAAAAGAAGCTGTTCTAAAAGAGCAACAAGAAAAAGAACGCGCTGTAGCTAAAGAAAAAAATCAAGCCCAAAAAGTCATTATTTGGGCCGTGATAAGTGGCCTGATTCTGGTGCTCGCGTTCTTAGCGTTTGTTTTTAAACGCCTGCAAATTACCCGTAAACAAAAACGAATTATCGAAAAACAAAAACAGGAGGTTGAAGAACAAAAGAGCTTGGTAGAAGAAAAACAACTAGAGATTTTAGATAGTATACGTTATGCAAAACGCATACAACAAAGTTTATTACCAACAGAAAAATACATTACACGTAATTTAAAGACCTGAAAAAATAAATGAAAAATAGTTGTAAATACCTTTTAATTTTTTTAGCCCTGTTATTTGGCTCGCAACTTGCTGCGCAAAATAGAAAGATCGACTCATTAAAAACACTCATTAAAACAAACAAAGAAGACACCAATAAAATATTTAATTTATACGCTTTAGTTTGGCAATTAAGAGGTGTTTATAAAAATGATACGGCAGAGATAATAAGAAAACAGGCATTTGAGCTTTCACAAAAACTAAACTGGGCGTCGGGCTTATCCAAAGGCCACCATCAACTTGGTGCCAAATATTTTGCAACCGGCGATTTTGAACTGGCGCTAAAAGAATATTTAGCCGCATTGGAAATATGCCTGAACAATGAGCGCGATAAAGCGGCGCACAAAAAAAGAAGCCTCGTTAAAATGAAGGGTATAGTGCAGGGCGATATTGCCAATGTTTATAAAGCCCTTGGAAAATACCCAAATGCATTAAAATTTTATTTTCAGGCCTTAAAAACAGATGCGCAGTTAAATAACAAGTCGGGCTCATCGCAACACCTTGGTAATATAGGTGCGCTTTATTACGAACAAAAAGATTATAAGAAAGCGCTCGAATACCAATTTATGTCTCTTAAAATAAATAAAGAAACAAAAAATAAACGTCTAGAGGCGGCCAACCTCATTAACATTGGCTCGGTGTACGTGGCCCAAAATAATATAAAAGAAGCGCTTATTTATTTTACAGAGGCCTTAAAAATATTTGAAGAGCAGGGTAATTTAGCAGGGCAAGCCGCCACCCTCAATAACTTAGCTAACGTTTACCAAAATCAGGGGCAACAGCAATTAGCTCTCGACAACCTTTTTAAAGCCCTTTCAATAAGCGAAAAACTGGGAGCAAAAGATTATGTAGCCCCAATACTGGGCGCTATAGGAAGAGTTTATTTCGAGCAAAAAAAATATAACGAAGCAGAAAAATATTTATTACAAGGAAGCGAAATTTCAACAACCATAGGCTATGTTGAACAGATGCTTGAGTTTAGCCAAAGCCTAAGTGACTTATATGCTGCAAAAAAAGATTATAAAAACGCATTACTGTATTACAAAAAACAAACAAGTATTAACGACTCTCTTTTTAATCAGGAAAAATCAAAAGAATTAGCCAAACACGAATTAAATTACGAGTTCGAAAAAAAGGAAGCGGCGACTAAAGCCGAACAGGATAAAAAAGATGCTGTAACTGCAGCCGAGAGTAAAAAGCAACGCGTCGTTCTGCTTCTGGTTTCCTGCGTTCTGCTTCTTGTATTTATATTTGCAGGTTTTATTTTTAGATCGTTACGAATTACCCGCAAACAAAAATTACTTATCGAACTAAAAAATAAAGAAACACAAGAGCAAAAAGATATTATTGAAGAGAAAAATAAGGACATTTTAGCCAGTATTCATTACGCCAAACGCATCCAGCAGTCCTTATTGCCAACCCAAAAATATATTGAAAGAAATTTGTCACAATTAAATAAAAAACCTTAATTTAGAAACATGGAAACAGCAACTGAAACAAAAAACTTTTTTATCCTATACAAACCAAAGGATATTGTGAGCGGAGATTTTTATTATGCACAATCGCATAAACCCGCAGGAAGCCAAAACGAGATCTTTTATCTGTGTACCGCTGATTGCACAGGGCACGGAGTTCCCGGTGCATTAATGAGTATGGTGGGAATTTCCCGCCTTAACGAATCTATTATAGAAAAAAACCTTATACACCCAAATGAAATTTTAGACAATATGCGTAAAGGCATTATTGCCTCGCTAAACCCCGAGGGTAGCGAAGAAGAAAGTAAAGATGGTATGGACTGTGTATTATGTGCCTATGATTTTAAAAGTATGACACTTGAGTTTGCTGCAGCAAACAACCCTCTTTGGTTGGTGCGCGACAAAAAAATTATAGAATATAAGCCGGATAAAATGCCGGTTGGAAAATATCATGACGAAACTAAACCGTTTACACTTCAAAAAATAGACCTTCAAAAAGGAGATATCGTTTATACTTTTACTGACGGTTTTGCCGATCAGTTTGGCGGCGCAAAAGGAAAAAAATTCAAATACAAACAACTAGGCGAATTTTTACTTTCTAACGTTGACGATCCAATGGAGAAACAAAAGCAAAAATTACAAGATGCCTTTGAGAATTGGAGAGGTCAATTAGAGCAGGTAGATGATGTTTGCATCATCGGCGTGAAAATATAAAACGCGGCTATCTGAAGCGAGCTGACGACGCTCACATAATTTAAATAAAAAAACAGCTATCGGGTTATAAAACGAATTTATACCCGATGCGCCAAAATTTATTTAGTTGTTACCAAAATGTTTGTTTTAATGGATATTTCTACCCTCCGATTTAAAGCGCGGCCGGTTTCTGTTTCGTTACCCGCAAGAGGCATGGTTTCGCCATAATTTTTTACAACTATACGTTTTTCATCAAACGCCGAAACTTTTTTTAAGTAAATTAAAACTGCATCAATTCTTTTTTGTGCTAACTTGTAATTATATTTTTCTGAGCCAACATCGTCTCCGTGTCCCGAAATTTCCAGTTGCACGTTTGGAGAATCTTTTAAAGCAGTTGCAATATGATCTAATTCTGTCGCCGTATTTTTTTTAAGATCAAAATCATTAAAGTTAAAAAATATAGCACTAAGCGACTTGTCAGAATTTATTGAAGCAACCGAAAGGTCTTTGAAAAGATTGTCTTTTTCTTTTGTGCCGGCAACAAAAAAAGTACCACTATTTAAAGTTTTCTGTGTTTTTAATAAACTAGTGGTGTAAGTCTCTGTTTCTTCATTTGTAGGAGTAAAATACGCGGGCCCCTCTCCTTTTGAAAAATAAGTATTAAAACGTGTTGCCGTACCCATTTTTGTTTGGCTATAGTTTAAGGCTGGTATAAAAATTAAACTATTTAATACGAGGATGTAAAGATTTTTTTTCATAATGCGTTTTTTTGTTTTGATGTTGTAAAGGTAGGGTAGGCATAAGCGCCTTAAAAACCAGTTGTAAAACCAAAACTACACATGTAAGGTTTTGAAAGTTTTTGTATTACAAAAGCCTGTTTGGACCTGGAAAATATCTTTGTAAGCCCTGCTATTAAGGGAGCCGATAATTTGTGCCTTTTAACTAAAACGCGTAATTTTTATCAAATAAAGCGTTTAGTTATTTTAGATATCCTAAAACCGTATCTTTGTATTAGATGCGCATTTTACTTACCACGCTAAACGCCAAATACATTCATACTAATCTTGCAATAAGGTTATTGTATGAACTAAATCATGCGCATAAGGGATTAGAATGGAAAGAGTTTACCATTAAAGAACCTAAAGAGGATATTGCTAAAGAATGTGCGGAATTTGATGTAGTTGCTTTTAGCTGTTATATCTGGAACATCACACAAACATTAGAAGTAATAAAAAAAATAAAAGCTTATAATCCTAACACAAAAATTTTATTAGGCGGACCCGAAGTAAGTTATGAATACAATGATGTAATTGCTTTAGAGGAAGTAGACTATATAATAATAGGCGAAGGCGAAACCCCGTTCAAAGAATTTATAACTTCTTTTCCAAATGTTGATCATGTGCCAAGCCTTGTAAGAAAGGTAGATGGAAAAGTAGTTGTTAGTCCGCAAGCACCCCTGTTTGACCTTAAGAGTTTTGAGAACAGCATGCCGTACCAATTTGATGATGTAGAATCACTGGGCAATAAAGTGTTGTATATAGAAACCTCGCGCGGCTGTCCATATAAATGCGAATTTTGTTTAGCCAGCCTTGATAATAAGGTGCGGTACTTACCAAACGCAAGCATTAAAGCAACCTTGTTGTTTATGATGCAACACGGTAAAGTGGTAAAGTTCTTAGACCGTACTTTTAATATAAAGCGTGATTTTACGATTGATATCTTTAAATTTATTTTAGAGAATCACCGTCCGCAAAATGTTTTTCAGTTTGAAATTACCGCAGATATTTTGCACCCGGATATTATAAAATTTATTCACGAGTTTGTGCCTAAGGGGCTATTTCGTTTTGAGATAGGAATTCAAACGGTTAATCAAAAAGCAAACTTACAGGTAAGCCGCAAGCAAAGTTTCGAGAAAACAAAAAGCATTATTCAGCAACTGGATTATAAGATAGAAATGCATTTAGATCTTATTGTTGGTTTGGCATTAGATGAGTGGAGCGACATTAAATACAGCATAGAAGAAGTGTTTAAATTATTTGCGCCCGAAATGCAACTGGGCTTTTTAAAATTCTTAAAAGGCACGCCCGTGCGCGATAAATATAAAGAACACGGTTTTGTTTTTGATCCAATGCCACCTTACCAAATTATTGAAAGCAATTATTTAAGCAAAGAACAATTAGCAGATATTGTAAAATTAGAAAATGCTTTAGAAATTTATTGGAACGGAAAAAAAGCAGTTAACACGTTGAAATATGTTGCAACGCATTACAGTATTTTTGATTTTTTATTAGGCCTTGGTATTTACTTTGGCACGCAACGAGACTACCATAAATATTCATTAACCGATGTGTTTGATATTATTACGCGATTTGTAGATAAAGAATACAATAACGATCCCGTAATAAAACAATTAATTGCGGTAGACTATTATTTGCACTTTAAAGTAAAACCAAAAGAATTATTTTTAGAAGAAATAAATCACAGCGACAAATTTAAGTTGATAGAACAGCGTAAGCTGAACCATCATAAATATCGCTATGTTATTTTACCCTTGAATTTTAATTATGCCACTTTTTCTAGTGAGAATAAAATTAAAGCAGAGAGCCATAATTTGGTAATACAATATAATGGTACAAGTAAAGCGGAGATTGTATAGTCCTTATTCCCCGTTGGAGAAGTGGGTTAGGAGGATTGAACGTTTGGGAGATCAAAATTTAATGAATTTTCCAATACACATTTGTTAATCGCAAAACCCCCTAACCCCCTTTGAAAAAGGGGGGATAGGAGAGTTAAAAGTTAATTTATTTTACTACTGTCTGCACCGGAATTCTCATTCCAATTTGCAGAGTTGACTTTTTCATAATCATGGCCCTGCCACGTGCCGCAATGGCCATACATACCGTGGTGGCCGCAATGGCGTGGACCAACAAATGCAATTAAACTTCCAACGGTTAAAGCCATGCTGGCAATGAATATGGTTATTTTTGTTCCTCTTTTCATATTGAATTTTTTTATTGTTTTTTTATTGTAATATGGAATACGGCACGTTTTAATTTATTTTTTGGCATGCCCATTTCATAATAATATTTTTTAAATTAATTAAACACCTGTTGTTTTTTCTTCTTGTTGTGGTTCGCAACCGTCATTCGCGTATTTCGAATTCCAACCACAACGGTTACCATACTTTTGCATAAAGGCCTTGCGTTCCTCTTCGCTCATATTCTTATACTTGTGTGCATAAGCATATTGCCAATGGTGCCTTCTTCGTCCGCCCATTAAACGGAATACGGCTTTAATTAGTAAGAAAAAGATGAACACTTTAATAATTATAAAGGGCATCATAAATAAGGCTACTCCGGCTAAAACGCCTGCCAAAATTGTTTTTAGAATTTGTGATATCATTTTTTATTTTTTTAAGGTTAATTTTTTGGCCGCCTAAAGCGCTATTAAGTTGGGTCGTATATTATAGTAGACGAACGAACTTTTGTTTTACTTTAAATTTTTTGAAAATATTTTCGGGCGATGGAACGAGGATGGAAATTAAACGATGGAACACAGATGACGCCGATCGAACAGACCTACACTGATTCTTATAATCTTTTAGAGGGGTGCTTTATGCGATAGAACACAACCGAAACGAGTTGCGCGGGTCTCCAAAGGAGAGGGACGGAAGGGTGAGGCTGGCTTTTATTTCCTTCCGCAACGCTCGCGCCATTCGTTCTTAAACTTTTCGCGATCTTCTTCGCTCATGTTCATCATTTTTTCTTTCCATTGTGGGCCAGCTTTATAACCACGTCCACCATAGCCACCGCGCCCTCTAAAGCCGCCAAATAAAATACGGCATAAAGCAAACAAACCTATCGCCTGCAAAAAAGTAACTGTGCCTACTGCCGGTATTACCGAAGGCAAGATAGCGTTCCATAAAAACATAACAGCGTAACCTGCGCCTAAAATAAATGCTGCCCCAATTAATGGGTAAAAGAAAAATCTTCCTCTGTGTTTAAAATTTGAGTTCATGGTTTTATAATTAATAGTTTAAAAAGTCTTTATATAAATTATTCAGTCGTTCGCGCAGAAATTTTACAGCATAACCTTTACGTGAAATAATTGTCTTAATGTTTTCGCCGCTCTCATCGGCAATTTGTTGTAATGTTTTATCCTCAAGCTCACTTTGCACAAAAGCTTCGCGTTGTTTTTCCGGCAGGTCTTCCAACGCGTTCATAAGTTCTTCCCAGAATAATTTTTTAAAAAAAGCGTCTTCGGGTGTTTGCGTCTCAGCCAATAAGATTTCTTTAAAATTTATTTCACCACTTTCGTTCTCGTAAGCAAAACCCTCTAAACGTTCTGTTTTTTTCTTACGGAATTTGTCTGTTATCCTGTTTTTAGCCACACGGTACAACCAACCGCTTACGCTGTCAATTGCTTCTATCTCATCCAAATTACTGTATTGGTACCAAACATCCTGCAAAATATCTTCAGCGTCCTCATCTGTAGCTACCTTACCGCGGATAAAACCCAACAATTGTTTACCATACAGGCCAACAGTCTGGATTATATTTTGTTTTTTTTCGGTCATTATCAGTTCAAGCTCGTCGTGCATTAATAAGGTAGACGAATGAAGTTTAAAATTACTTTAAATGGAACACAGAAAATACTGATATGGCAGATTTTCGCTAATTTTTATCTGTTGGCACCCTATTTATTTACAAGCTCAGCGTTCTATCAGCCCAGGCTAAATTCCCAGTTCTTTTGCGTGGGCTGAGGATTTTTGTGGATTCCAGTTGTCTTTATAAGAGCGTTTAAAGAAGAATTCCTGTATGTAGGCTATGGTTCTTACAAAACGAAGATAAAACCCAAAATAAAGCACCATAAGCGGTAAATAAGGCACGAAATAAATAACCGGTGCGTTTTTCCTGTTTCTGAACAAAGAGAAAATAATAAACTTTAAAAAATTGTTTACTGTATAGAGTAAAATATTGAATGGAAAAACAAAGGCTAATAGCGACGGATAATTAATTACCATGTCAAACAAATAGATCCACCATTTTATGTTCAACAACAAATTGTAAGTAATATTCTCGGCGCTGGAAACAAAATTAGAGAATGTAAATGTGGCGTTCGGATAAAATACATCACGGTGTTTTCTAACCCTGAAACGGATAATGGATTTATCCCAACGCAAACGTTGTTTAACCAATTTTTTAAATGTATTGGGCACACTGGTTTGACAAATTGCTTCCGGTTCAAAAACAATTCTATAACCCAGTTTTCTCAATTTTATTGTAATATCACCATCCAGGCCCGGGCCAATATCCCAACCACCAACCCTGTCCAAAGCCTCTCGTTTAAAGGCACCAAAAGCACCAGAAACCACACGGTAAATCCCTAATGCACTGGATGTGATCCTTCCAACCGATATGGTATCAGAATATTCGATGGCTTGCAAGGTTGTACATAAACTTTCCTTATAATTTCTTACTAAAATATTTCCGCCAACAGAACCAACATTATCGTCCAGATAAAAAGGAATAATAATTTTTTCGATGGCGTCGCTATCATAACTACAATCTGCATCTAAATGCACAATAATTTTTCCCTTAGAAAAACGATAACCTAAATTAGCAGCAGAGGCTTTTCCTCCACGCACCTCGTTACGCAGAAAAAGATCGATGAAACCGTTTTTTTGTAAGCTTTTACAAATACGCTCGGTATCGTCATCCGATCCATCATCGATAACAATAAATTCAAAATTTTTATAGGTTTGTTCTTTAAGCGAGTTGGCTAATTTATAAATATGCAATCCTTCGTTCTTTCCCGGAACGATCACAGATACTAAAGGCCGCTCAATAAATAATCTTCTACGGGCATTCGCATACAATTTTTTGCGAACAGGCTCTCTTAGTTTCCATACAACCACAACGGCTAACTCAAAAACAAAAAAACGGGCAAATTCAAAAAAAACAAAGAACCAAAAGATCCGCAATAATTTTAGCGGCCCAACGGTTGTAATGTAATTTATAAATTCATCAAATGCGTCTATCATCCTTTTTCAACTATTTCTTTAATAAGAATGTGAAGTTGTTTATCAAAGGACTGTTCTTTGCTTAGCTCAACGGTTTGTGTAAATACATTTAATGCAAAGCGATCAAAATTATTAAACACTAACTCCTCCAACTTATCGGTGATCTTCATTACCATTAACTGTGCCGACTGCAGGTTTGTGTCGTTAACACACACGCTTAATACCGAAGGGTTATTGATACATATAAAATCTGCCGGCTTAATGTTATCGCGCACAATGTTTACAAACTCTGCCAGAAGCTCGCGCTCTTTCGATTTTCCTATTTTACGGTATAGATCAAAGATATTCTCAATATAAATAATTACAATGTTGGCACTTAAAATAGGATTGTTTTTTATACGTTCCTGTTCATAATGCATCATGGTAGCAAATGTTTTTAAATTAACAGTACCAAAAACCTCGTTGCTTAAAGAAAAATCTGAAGCAGAAATTCCACCCACAGCAGCGGTTCTTCCTTTTTTGGTAAGCTTGTAAACATTGATGTTTTTTGAAAGCAGAAATTGCACATCGGTATCTGTTTTGCAATGTGCGCATTTTGCTTTTACAAGATAATCCTGAAAAACCTCGTTACAGTTTTGGCAATGGTTAATAATAGAAGGTTTATCATAATCCACTCCAATATGTCTTAGGTTCTTTGTACACTTGGGACAGTTAAGAACAGTGTCTACATTATTTTTAAAATCACTTATTGCGCCAATGTAGCCGCAAGGAAAATGATGCACAAGGTCTTCCGAACGCATGTTGGCCGAATCGCAATTAGGACAGATCTCTCTATAAGATAAGTGGCCGTTCTTACAATTGCTGCATAAATAAACACGATCTAAAAAATCGGGCCAAATCAAATTTTCTTTTTCTGCCCACTCTAATAACTCCAAAACTTTTGCTTCTTCAAAAGTTTCAAAATTAACAGATACGGTTGGATAACAATAACCGATTGACGAGAGAATATCAGGATACGGCGTAAACGTATTTGTTTCGCGCGTGAACATAAAATTTAAAACCTTTTTAAATAATTGAACTTCAAAAGAGTTTGAGGTAGAGCTTTCAAGTTGTGCTATCTTAATACTTATTTGGTTAATGTCGTTTATGGTTTCAGGAATTTGATCGAACGAAACAATAATGCCATCAATTAACTCTTTTAATAAGGGATCTTCATTTGCTTTGGAGTTAATTAAAAAAATAGGTTTTAAATAAAACTCAATTGCGGATGAGCTTCTGAATTTTTTTAAGATGATCCTTGCAAATTCAACATCACGGGCATCTAAAATAATAGCGTCATATTTATTTAACGCATCAATTTTCATGGGACTAAAGCTTTCTAAATAATAAAACGACTTATTAGAAAAATTCAGAATGTTATCATGAAACTCAAATTTATTTTTTGTTAACGCTTCCATTTTTTTAAAGTTTTAATTTAGAAATGTCTACACTCATTTTATAGAACGTTTTCCACTTCCTTACCTCTGTTGTATCTATAGGATAAATATCCGCAGCAATACTTCTTGTTGTTGGTTCGTATTTTTTCTGAAACTCTTCAGGCAAAGTATAAGTGGCAATATAAAAACGCCTTAAAATACCTTTGCTTATTGTGCCATCCGGAAATTCGATCGAGAAAAGATCGCCCTCTTTAAAATAACGCAGGTCCTCTTGCTCAAAATAAGCTTTTATATAAGCGGGCTGCGCTTCGTGCAGGGCCATAATCTCTTCGCTTTTTAAAGCGGTTTCGTAACCATGAATATAAATACGCGTGGCAATACCGTTCATGGGCGATTTAAAATATTTTGCCTGGGTCAATAACTCTTCGCTAAAATCTAATTTGTGTATATCAGGCCTATCGCCGGCGCTATTCCCTTTTTTCGAACGAACATTTACGCCATTTATACTTTTTTGATTCTTGGTTGGCCCAAGTGTTTTCATTAAACTATTAAATTCTCTGTTTTCTTTGTCTAACTTTTTATTTTCGGTGTTAAGTGTGATAATTTCGTTTTGAATAAATTCTAAACGCGATTTTGGCAACACGTCTAAAATAACCTCGTTTGAGATGCGTCTAATTTCTTTTTTATAACCCGAAATTAAAATCTCGTTCTCAGAAACATCAATATTATTTAAAGCAATTTTTTTCTTTAAAGCATAAATTTCTTTTACCCACCAGTCATCGCGTGAGCCGCCCATAATAGAACCTATGTTAACGGATTGCGCGTAGGATGAGCCGCCGCTAATATCATCATCCCTATCTAAAGCATAAGAAAAAAGTGTATCATTTTGTTTTATTCGGTCGCCCTCGTTCACATAAAATTCAATTATCCGCGCATCATCAGTTAATCTTATTCGAGTACTTTCAATTATAACGTGACCATATGCATGTATGAATAAATATTTTGTGGCAAAATAATAAATAACAAAAACAAGAAAAAAACCAAGTAACCCAAGGTATAATATTCTATCCCAGTTGCGTTGTTTTTTTATTTTTTGTTCATTAACAACCCTTATTAACGATTTATTTCTTTGAAAGTTTACACTTTTCATTTTTCTTTTTTATTGTCCTCCTTCACATTAATGCTTGTATTATCAAATTTTATGAGGTCATCCAGATCGTGATAAGCTGTTTTTTCGAAGCCCAGTTTTTTAAATTGCTGGTCCATATCTGTTCTGTTATCAAAGTCTTTTGTACGAAGAGCTAAAACACATTTTGTTTTTAAGATGGACTTTTCTTCTGCCGATTTTTTAATAATAAAATCCGGATCAATATTTTCATAAGCCATTAAATAAACCGTGTTGCAATTCTTATTTAACGCCTCCAACACATTTTCGGGATACGATAAAGGTATAGAAACTGAAAGTTCCAGTTTATTATCATCGGCAAATTTTTTGGCTTGCTTAACGATCAAGATATAATTGTCAAAAGCGGCCTCTTTGTTTTCTTTAAAACCCGGTAATGTGTGCAGCTCAAGATCAAGGTGAATGCCTTTTACAAAAGAGAGTTTTATGTTGTTCTTTAAAGTGTCGAGGTAACCAGTAAGCCCTGTTTTTAAAAGTTTATTACTACCAATCATTAAATGAATGTTGCCGGTATAATTTTTAGAAATAAATTCTGAAACCTCTTGCAAATAAATTTTAGTGGTATTGTATGAAAGTAGAATAGGGTTAAACTCGTTTACTTTGCAATACTCGGTAATTACAGTTTGCGAATGATTTTTAAATGCATCGCTCCAAACATACACCGCTTTAAATGGCGGGTTAGATGAGGCAATATTTAAATTACTTAAGTTTAATGGCTTTGTATATTCCGTTATATTAACGTTTGGTAATTTTGTTTTTAAGTTTAGTAAGATCTTATACATATCTTGCTTTAAGTCTAATAGCTCAATTGCATTGCTCCAATAATCATCCAAAATAAATAAAGCCGTGTTAGGGTTAAACTCCATATCGTTGAGGTCATGCTTCACACGTTCGGTGCGCAAGAGCTCTGTAAACACCAAACGTTTATGATAAAGGTTTTTAAACTGTTTTAATTTGTATTGGTATTCGTAATAATAATTTAAAAGATTTATTTGTATGTTCTGGCTAATGACCTCATCTTTTTGGCTAGTTGTTTGCCTTTGTAACATATAATATTCACGTTTTTCTTTTTGATTAAAGACCAGGGGCACCGATAGGTTCACTCCCAACGACATAAAGGCCCTGTTTGGTTGGTTAGGGTTATACACATCGTAATAACTATACCTTGCATAGGTGCTTAAACTAACATCGTTAATGAACAGTGATTTTAATCTTGCGATTTCACTATTTGGATCTGTAACGGCAGAATCGCCGGAGCTTAGGTTAGCGTTTTGAAAAAGCTTAGCCAGTTCAATATCCAAAATAGGAAGATCGAAATCGAATTTAGATCTGTTCTTGATATCTGCTTCATTATAATTTCGGTAAATATTATACTGTGCGTTAATATCGGTTGTGTTTTGTATGGCTTTTAAATAATCATCTTTTGTGATGTGTTTAATTGACCACAATTTTTCTACCGTAACTGTTTGTTCGTTATTAAGTTTTTTTCTTGAATTCAGAATCTCTATTTTTTTTTCGTTAAAATGCCGTATTAGCTGCTCTGTATTTTTTGCCTGAAAAGCATTTAGGCTGCTGGTGTATTGTTTTTTTTCTAATGCATCAAACTCCAGCTTTAATATTTTATTTTTTGTCTTGCTTTCAACTAAGCCGCTTTTTAAAATATCCCAATCAATGCCGGTAACTGCGCGGCGCTTAAACACAACAATTTCCTGAGGGTCGGCTACCGGTGAGTTAAAATTTTCTTGGTAATTTAACGTGTATTTTAAACCAAAATCTTTTCTATTGATAGCTTGTTGCAATTTATTAAGCCTAAGCAACATTTCTTTTTGTTGCCAATTGGTTGTAGAATCACTAATTATTTTAAACGGCTCCGATTTTAAGCTTAAAGTAGAATCAACAATATAATTATCAAATGTTTTTGTGTTTGAGGCTTCCCATAATTGTGTTAAAACTTTTATGTAACCGGAAACCAATTCGTCTTTATTATTTTCCTGCGATTTAGCAAAAGGCCAAACGCTAAAAAAAAGCACAAAACAGTAAACAGTTCTTTTAGGAACCTTATCCATCGAAAACATATAAATTTTAAAATAGGGATTAAAGATAGTCTTTTTTCTAATTACTTATTAATCAAAAAATTAAAGCCCTATTTGTCTTTTCGTTCGATTAAAGCAACTAATTTTCGTCGAAAACCATTGGTTTGAACAATTTAAAATTCTATAATTCAAAGAAGTAGATTAAATAAATTAATTTTACGCAAAACAATTTCATACATGGCCAATATATTTGAATTTAATGGATACAAACCGGTGATCGATAAAAGCGCATTTATTCACCCAAACGCAACCGTTACCGGAAACGTAATTATTGGTAAGGATGTTTACATTGGTCCTGGTGCCGCAATCAGGGGCGACTGGGGGCAGATCATCATTGAAGATGGCTGTAATGTACAAGAGAATTGCACTGTTCACATGTTTCCTGGCACAACAGTTCTGCTAAAAGAAAGTGCACACATCGGGCACGGTGCCATTATTCATGGTGCAACCATTGGTAAAAACGTTTTAGTGGGCATGAACTCGGTTATTATGGATAATGTTGTTGTTGGCGATGAGTGCATAATTGGCGCACTATCATTTGTTGCTGCCGATACCATTATTGAAAAAAGAAAAGTAGTGGTTGGTAACCCGGCAAAACCTGTAAAAGATGTTAGTGAGGAGATGATAGCCTGGAAGACCAAAGGCACAAAACTATACCAGCAATTGCCGGCAGATTGTTACGCTACATTAAAACCTTGTGAGCCATTGCGCAGAATCCCCGCCTTTAGGCCTCAGCAACAGGACGAGTACAAGACCTGGCAAAAAGAAAAAACTAAAAAAGGTAAATAAACTTTTAATTGAATTTTGATCACACTAATCCGTGCTAATTCGTAAAAATTAGTAGTCATTATTCGTAAAAATTAGTAGTTTTAGAGTTCTTTAATTATTAAAATATGGCTAAAACTAAATCTATATTAAACAAAAGATCTACCGATTTTTTATATGAATACTTAAATAACGCTTCTCCAACCGGCTTTGAAAGTCCGGGACAAAAGATCTGGCTAAATTACTTAAAACCCTATATAGACGAGTATTTTGTAGATACTTATGGAACGGTTGTTGGCGTTATTAATCCAAAAGCACAGTACAAAGTTGTTATTGAGGCCCACGCCGATGAGATCAGTTGGTTTGTAAGCTATATTACAAAAGACGGCTTTATTTATCTAAAGCGGAATGGTGGCAGCGATCACCAGATTGCCCCATCTAAACGCGTAAATATTCATACCGATAAAGGTATTGTAAAAGCCGTTTTTGGTTGGCCCGCTATTCACGTACGCGATGCGGCAAAAGAAGAAGCCCCTTCTTTAAAAAATATATTCTTAGACCTTGGTTGTAAATCCGATAAAGAAGTTGAAGCGCTTGGCGTGCACGTAGGTTGTGTAATTACATACGAAGATGAGCTAATGGAGCTGAATGATCGCTATTACGTTGGTCGTGCATTGGATAACAGAATCGGTGGTTTTATGATTGCAGAAGTTGCCCGCTTGTTAAAAGAGAATAAAGATAAATTACCTTTTGGTTTATATATTGTAAATGCCGTGCAGGAAGAGGTTGGTTTAAATGGTGCAACCATGATAGCAAGAAAAATAAATCCAAATGTTGCTATTGTTACGGATGTTTGTCACGATACACAAACACCAATGATGAGCAAAATTGTGAGTGGGGATCTGGCTTGCGGTGTAGGCCCTGTTTTAAGTTACGCCCCGGCTGTTCAAAATAATCTATTAAAATTAATTGTGGATACCGCAAAGAAAAATAAGATCGCGTTTCAGCGTTTGGCCGCATCAAGAGCTACCGGAACAGATACTGATGCCTTTGCTTATGCAACCGACGGAATAGCTTCCGCTCTGATCTCTCTGCCTTTACGATACATGCATACTACTGTTGAAAGTGTTCACAAACAAGACGTAGAAGAGGTGATAAAATTAATTTATCATAGTGTAAAAGCAATTAAAAATAACCAGGATTTTAGATATATTAAATAAATGGCCATACTAGGCTCGATCATAAAACAGGCAATTACTATTCGCGGGAGAATTCCGGCTAGAAAAAACGTTTATAAACAACAAGTAAAACAATTAAATAAGCTCTTAAGCAAAGCGCAATTTACTTCCTTTGGGGCCCAATACGATTTTAGTGAGATTCTTTTAAGTGAAGACCCTGTTAAAGAGTTTAAAAAAAAGATTCCCATCTATGACTATCAGTCTATCTTTGAATTGTGGTGGTATCGGGCTCTGCAAGGCGAGAAAGACGTTTGCTGGCCCGGCAAGATAAATTATTTCGCTTTAAGTTCAGGTACATCCGAATCGGCAAGTAAACACATACCGGTTACAAAAGACATGATCAAAGCCATTCAGAAAGGCACCATAAAACAGATCCTATCTACCAAACATTTTGATTTTTCTAAAGAGCAATATGAAACAGAAGCGTTATTTGTTGGCGGAAGTACCAACTTAAATTATAACGGCACTTATTTTAGCGGCGATCTTAGTGGCATTACAACCGGCACACAGCCGCGCTGGTTTCAAAACTTTACTTTGCCCGGGCCAGAGATCCGCTCACAAACCAATTGGGAAAAAAAATTAGAGGATCTTGTTTTAAATGCAAAAAAATGGAACGTTGGGTTTATTTGTGGTGTGCCGGCGTGGATACAAATATTATTCGAGCGAATTATAAAATATTATAATGTAAAAACCATTCATGATATTTGGCCTAACCTGGCAGTGTTTGTACATGGAGGTGTTTCGGTACAACCCTATAAAAACAGTATCAACGCCCTGTGCGCAAAAAAATTAATATACCTCGATACCTATATGGCGTCTGAAGGGTTTATTGCATATCAGGAAAGACCAAACGAACAACAGGCCATGAAATTGTTAACCGACAATTCTATGTTCTTCGAGTTTATTCCTTTTAACGAAGAAAATTTTGATGGCGATGGAAACGTGAAGCCAAACGCTAAAGCAATTGATATTACAGAGGTAAAGCTTAACCAGGAATATGCTTTGCTAATTACAAATTGTGCCGGCGCCTGGCGGTATTTAATTGGCGATACATTAAAGTTCACGGATCTTAAGCGTTGTGAAATTATTGTAACCGGCAGAACAAAACATTTTTTGAGTTTGTGTGGCGAGCACTTAAGCGTTGATAATATGAACAAGGCAATTAAATTAACCGCCAAAGACCTTGACCTGAATATTAATGAGTACAGTGTGGTTGGCAAACCAAATAAAGGTTTGTTTGCGCATCACTGGTATGTTGGCACCGATAAAGAGGTGGATCCAAAGACTTTGGTAGAAAAACTGGACGGTTATTTAAAACAACTAAACGATGATTACGCTACAGAACGCAACCACGCGCTGAACGAGGTGCTTGTTACATTATTGCCTAACCAGGCTTTTATTGATTTTCTGGCAAGTAAAAATAAACTGGGCGGCCAAAGTAAATTTCCTCGTGTTTTAAAAGGAAAACAATTAAACGAGTGGCTTGCCTTTTTAGAAACGTATAAAAATTAATTTTTTTGATTCTTAGTCTTATATATCAAACCTTTATTATTGTTCTTTTACTTACCTTTTCTTTTGGTCCGGCATTTTTTGCCTTAATAAACACGGGTATTCGCCACGGTTATAAAACAGGCTCTCTTTTAGCATTAGGCGTTGTGTTAAGCGATTTTTTTGTGTGCATTCTTATTATTTTCCTTGTACATTATGGGGCCACTAATTTTCTTCAGGATGAAAAAAGCAAACGATTTATGGGCATTATGGCAGGAATTATTTTAATAGTTTTTGGCGCCTTACACTTTAAGGAACCGGTGGATAAAAAGGATGCCAATATAGAAATTAAGGCACCTTCGGGGCAGGCCATGATCTTTAAGGGCTTTTTTTTAAACCTTTTAAACCCGGCCGTTTGGCTGCTTTGGTTGGGTAATGTTGCGGCAGTTAGCAAAACGTTATCTTCTATCGTAAACATGATCATTTATTTTAGCATTACCCTTGGCTTAGTGCTTTTGGTAGAATTAGGTAAGGTTTCGGCTGCGGGTAAACTAAAACAAATTTTAACGCCTAAAACCATGCACAGGGTAAATGTAATTACAGGCAGTTTGCTGGTAATTTTTGGTGTTGTTTTAATTTATAATCATTTTTTTGATCACGCATGACAGAAGAAGAACTTAAAAAATTCAAAGAAAAGATCGTTGAAAGCACCACCTTCCCGAGTGTGTATATGTTTAAATTTATTGTTCCCAGCGAGAATAGAGCTATTGCTTTGGTTGAAAATTTATTTGAACCGGAAACCGACATTCACACCAAAGAGAGTGGCAATGGAAAATATACAAGTATTACCGGCATGCAGGTGGTTGTTGATGTAGAAGAAATAATGGAGGTGTATAAAAAAGCCGCCACCATAAAAGGCATTATGTTTTTATAATACCTTCTATGCAAACAGAAATAAAATCTTCTTTTCTTGCAATTAAAATCAATTCTTTTGGCGCCGAAGTTTGTAGCGTTAAAAACAATAACGGGCTTGAATTTATCTGGCAAGCCGATAAGGCAGTATGGGCAAGGCACGCACCGGTTCTTTTTCCTATCGTTGGAAAACTGAAAGACAGCTTTTTTCTTTACAAGAATAAAAAATACGAATTGCCACAACATGGTTTTGCACGTGATATGGAATTTACCTTGGTTGAACAAAAAGAAAACGCCTGCACATTTCAATTGATCGCAACTAACGAAACACAAATAAAATTTCCTTTCGAGTTCATATTTCAAATAACGTATTTTGTAATTGAAAATAAATTAGAAACGCATTATAAAGTAATTAACCCTTCAAACGAAAAAACTTATTTTAGCGTTGGCGCCCATCCCGGATTTAATTGCCCCATTGCGCCAAACGAAAAACCTGAAGACTATTATTTAGAATTTGAAACAAACGCTTTTTCACAAACTAAATTAAACAACGGGTTGCGAACCAACGAAAAAGTACCACTAAACTTAGAAGACAAAAAACTTTTTCTTAAAAAAGAATTATTTGATAACGATGCTTTGATCTTTGAAGGTGGTCAAATAAGTGAAATATCTCTTTGTTCTACAAAATCAAACCACAAGGTCACGCTTCAGTGCCCTAACTGGCCTTATTTTGGCATTTGGATGAAAAAAGGCAACACGCAATTTATTTGTTTAGAGCCTTGGCATGGCATTGCCGATAGTAATTCAAGTATCAATGAATTAACCAAAAAGGTGGGCACAATAGAATTACCTCCAAAGACAGAGTTTAACAGTCATTTTTCTCTTATTTTTAGTTAATTGTCTATTTTTTAGCCACTTTTAGGAGCTGTTTTCTATGAAAAACAAAGAAAAATCCCTATTTTCGCAGTCCAAAATTTTACAAGAATGAACATCGTTAAAAATGATATTGATAGCCTGAATGCAGAGATCTCTATTTCTGTTACACCCGCTGATTATGAAACAAAAGTAACCGACGCTTTAAAAAAAGCACAACGACAAATTTCTATGCCCGGTTTCAGGCCGGGAAAAGTGCCGGTGGGTTTGGTTAAAAAACAATATGGTACACAGATCTTAGTAGATGAGTTGAATAAATTATTAGACTCAACTATTTATAATTATATCCAGGAAAATAATATCGAGATCCTTGGTAATCCATTACCAAAAGATCAGGCAAAAGTGGATTTCGAAAATCAAAAAGATTTTGAATTTATTTATCAGGTTGGCCTAGCTCCAAAATTTAATGTTGACCTTAATGACAAGCATACGTTCACTTACAAAACCGTTAAAATAGATGATGAGTTGGTTGAAAAATATGTGAAGGATGTAAAACGTAATTTTGGTAAACCATTAAACCCCAAAGTTGCAGGCGAAAAAGATGTGGTGTTTGTTGATATTAATGAATTGGATGAGAAAGGAAACATTAAACCCGGTGGCATCTTTAAAAGCACCAGCATTAGTTACGAGCGTTTAAAGAATGAAGAAGCAAAAACAAAAGTTTTAGGCGTTAAAAAAGAAGATAAATTAGTTTTAAATGTAAATGCTTTATACGATAACGCTTTAGATAAAAGTGTATCGTTGGGCATTGATAAAGAAAGCGCTGAAATAATTAATTGTGATCTTCAGTTGATCGTAAAGAACATTGCGCGTTTAGAAGACGCGGAACTTAACCAGGAATTATTTGATAAAGTTTATGGTGAAGGAAAAGTTACAAGTGAAGAAGAATTCAGAAATAAGATCCGCGAAGAATTAGGACTTATGTTTAATGCTGACGCAGATAAATTCTTAAGAACAGAAGTGGAGAATAATTTAGTAGATAAAACAAATATTCAATTACCCGATTCATTCTTAAAACGTTGGTTACTGATGGCTAACGAAAAACCTATTACACAAGAGGAGTTAGAAAAAGATTACCCTAATTATTCTAAATCCATGAAATGGAAATTAATAGAGAATAAAATAATTAAAGATAACGATATTAAAGTAGAAGCTGACGAAGCAAAAGAAGAAGCAAAAGCGTTTATTAAAAGCGAATACGCTCGTTATGGACAACAAGCTACTGAAGAAGATTTAGAGAAGATTTCAAAAGATATTTTAAGCAAAGAAAAAGAAGCGCAACGTATTTTTGAAAACCTTTACAGCAAAAAAGTATTAGATCTTATTAAAGAAAAATGTACGCTTCAAACAAAAGAAGTTAGCTACGAAGATTTCTTTAAAGCTTAGTTAAAAATAGAATCCCGTACGGTTAATCATAATTATTTGTTATGACCGTGATGTTTTTGTGGATTTACAAAGCCGTTCTGAACAAGAGCGGCTTTTTAATTTGGGTTTAAAAAACCCTTAAGCGAAATCACCTTGCATTATACAGCCATCCGCTTGGATCCATTGTTTTTTGGCCCTTCCAGATCTGCAGGTTCATGGAGGTTTTACCTTCTTCCTCATCGGAAGCCACGGTGCCAATAATTTGTTTTACCGTTACTTTTTGCCCGGTTTTTACAGTTACATCTGTTAGATTACTATAAACACTTAAATATTCGCCATGACGGATGATCACTAATTTTCCGCCCGTTGGAGATACGGCAATGCCGGTAACCTCTCCATCAAACACTGCCCTTGCCTGAGTGCCTTTTGTAGCGCAGATCTCCACGCCATTATTAAACATCATAAAACCTTTTATAGCGGGATGCTCGTGTTCACCATAAGTTTCGCAAATAACACCTTTGCCTACCGGCCAAGGCAGTTTACCGCGGTTGTTCGAGAAATCGGCGCTTAAAGCTTCGGTTTCTTCGGTTAAAGCCGGCATAAAAAGATTTTCCTTTTTTTCTTTTACAGGCTTTAGATCTGCAACAGCAACCTTTTCTTTTGTGCTTTTATCTTTCGGTAATTTTGTTTTATTTTCTTTGGCCTCTTTTTCTTCTTTGGCTTTTTTAGCAGCAAGCGCGGCCTCTTCTGCCTTTCTCGCTTCTTCCATTTTTCGTTTTATCTCTGCTTCAATTAAACGTTTAATGGCCAATTGTAATTCAACAGCATCTTGTTTCTTTTTATCCAACTCGGTTTTTAGTTCTTTTTCCTTTTTTTGCAATTCGGTTAAAACCTGTTCCTGTTCTTGTTTTTCGCTGCTGAGGTTTTCTTTTTCTACTTCTTCATTACCCAACAAAACATTTTTTTCGTGACGTTGATCTTTTAATTCTTTAAGCTTTGCGATCAAACCTGTTTGTGTGGTAATTATTTCTACGGCTTGTTTTTTTCTGAACTCAGAATATTGTTGCATGTATTTTAACCGTGAATAGGCCTGGTTAAAATTATCTGCCGCAAACACAAACATTATTTTACTATAGGCGTCCTGGTTGCGTTGTGCAAAAATGATCATGCGCGCATAATCGCCTTTCAATTTTTCTAAATTACTTTTAAGTTGTTCGGCTTGTTTTTCACTTTGCTTAATGTCACGGTTCAGTTCGTGGATCTCTGCATTGATCATATTTATAAGGTCTTGACGTTTTTCCAACTTCATGTTAATGTTAACTAAAGCGCCAATAGAAGATTTTTTATTGGCTTTTGTTTCGCTTAACATCGAGTTGATTTCGTTGATCTCATCGTTGATCTTTTTCTTTTTATTCTCGAGATCTTTCTTAGAATTTTTTGAACCGGTTTGTGCGTATAGAGAAGGAATTAATACAAAAGAAAATAATAGCGCAAATAACAGCGACAGTTTATTTTTTTTGTATTTGAATAGAATCATATTTGGGCGGTATATTTAAGCTAAGCTTTTGCGGTGTGTTTTTCTCTATGCGAACATAGTCAATTTTCACGTTTGCTTTTTTCTCTGCTACTATATCAATATCAACATGGTATGGTGCATAAACACTATCCTTTTGAGTAAAGTTTTTATAATTGGCAATAAAAGTGCGGTTAGTTGCCGGATCTGAAAATTCATTTTTAATGATCTTGTAATTATCGGGGTTTAATGTAAGTATCTGTAGGGCCTTTTTAAGCACATTATCACTCTGCTGTAGTTTTCTTAAACGTCGCTTGCGCTCAGTACTAAGTAAATAATGGCAATTTTGCCTATCGGTTACAGGTTTTAACTTTAAATCGTCATCTTCATAGAATTCGGCACTGTTCCCAAACAAAACGGCCTGCAAAACATTAAAGTCCAGGTCGGCATTTAACACATCGTTTATATAGTTAAAATCCCCTCTAAAGTAGTTTTTTTGAATGTAGTTCACCATTTTAACAGAATCCTTGGTAATAAGGATCTTTGCCACCTGTATTCCTAAAAGATATTGGATGGTAATAAGCATGGCGCTGTCTTTACGAATGTTTACCCTAATGTCAAAGCTTTCCTCTTTGCCATCTATCAGCGTTTCAACATTTGCTTTAGCGGTTACCCAAACAAAACTAAATTCGTTCTCTTTTACGTGCCTGCTTAATGTTCTGGCACTTTTAAAATCCAAACGGCATTTACTATATTGCAACGTATCTGCAACTATTACCGCAGTTTGAGTACGTTGTTGGTGCCTTTTATGCTTGCAGGATGTTGAGAATAAACATAACAGCAAGATCGAGAAGGAGAAATAGTTTATTGCTGATTTACGCTTAGTCATTTAATTTTTTAAGTTTTAATTTGTTTAACAAGGCTTCAGAATTTCCGCCAGCCTGCCTTGCTAAATGCCATTGCGCCAAAGCTTCTTCAACTTTGTTTAGTTTATAAAGCGCATCACCATAATGCTCTAAGATATCTGCCTTTGGCGGCCCCATTTTAGAGGCGGTAGATAACCATTCTTCTGCTTCCTTATATTTTTTTTGCTGATACAATATCCAGCCATAAGTATCCATATAATTACGATTATCGTGTACTAACTCATTCGCCTTACGCGATAGTTTTTCTGCTTTTTCAAGGTTCTCGTTTCGTAATGACAAATAATACGCGTAATTGTTTAAAACATAAGTATTATCAGCATCAATTTTTAATGCATCATCAAATGCTTTATCAGACTTTATATAATCCTTTCCATAAAAATAAGCATCGCCTAAATTGGTATAAAAATCCATCATCAAGGCTTTGTTGTCGGCAACAAACTCTAAGCCATCTTTTAATGATTGCGCCGCTTTTTTATGATTTTTAAGTTGAAGGTTTGCAACGCCATTAAAAAAATACGGAATGGCTTGGCTCGGAAAAAGATCCATCGCTTTGGCGCTGTGATGTTCCAAGGAGTCGTATTGTTTTAATTCGCTATCGGTAAATAATAACTGACTCCAAACTCTATACTCCACTGTTTCTCCGATAGCAGCAGTGTAATAATATTTTGCGGCTTCTTTTATTTTTCCGCCAAGTAATAAAAAATCACCATACACTTCATTACCTTTTGCTTCTTTAGGATGCACTTTTACTAATAGTTCGCACAGCTCTATTCCACGCGAATAATAATTTGACTCAGGTTGTTTTTCTGCACGACCAAAATAATATCTTGCCGCATCAATTTTATAATCCACTTCCAGATCGGGGTTTTGAAAGGCTTTCTTTAAACACTCAAAAGCTTCATCATCTTTTCCCTGCGCACTATAATAATCATGCAGCGCCAGATTAATAGAAGGGTTGTTTGGATCGATCTTTAAAATCTTATCATACATTAATTTTGCCTGGTCAAGTTTATTTTGTTCAATATAAAAATCGGCCAGGTAAGCTATATACCGTGGCTCGTTCTTGTTGGAATTAGACAATCTTAAAAGCTCTTCTTCTGTTTCTTTAAATTTTTTCTGGTTCTTTAAAAGTTTTATCTTGTTTAAAGTTATTTGCTCATTTATGCCATAGGTGCGCTCCATCTCATCATAGATCTTAAAAGATTTATCATAATCTCCAATAATAGAATATTCTATGGCAAGATCTTCTTTAAATTCTGTTTTATCAGGAAAGTTCTTTACCAATTGTTCTCTTAGTTTAATAGATTGGTTGTATTGTCTTATAGAAGAATAACATTCTATCAGCAATAACTGGTACCATTCGTTTTTTGGAACCGCTTCTGCACAAGCCTTGGCATTTTGTATGGCCAATTCATAAGCGCCTAAAAGTTTGTAGGTTTTTCCCAATTCATATTTAAGTGGAATATTTGTCGGGTCAATTTTTTTACACTCGGTAAATAACCTTAAAGCTTCTTGTAAATTTTGTTTCTGAGGCTGCAAAGCGGCGCAACCATCAATGAATAAACTTGTAAACTTTATCTCGTTTGCCTGTGCGCTTTGTTTGGGGGTGCCAAAATCTTTAAAATTTGGTGTTACCGAACCTTGTTTTTTGCTTTTGCATGAAACTATAGTTACTAAGCAGGGAAGCGTTAGTAGTAAAAAAAAATATTTAACCGTTTTAAACAAATAATTGGGTATAATCGCTAATGCTTAGGTCGAGCGCTCTGCCGGTTACTTCGGCACCAATGCCAAGCATGCTGTTTGAAATATTAGCATTATTTATTTTAGAATCTTTTTGAACGATGGAGTTTTGCAGGATGCTGTTTTTAATTTTAGAATTGGCGCCAATGCTGGCATACGGACCAATAATAGAATCTGTTAGTTCAACATTCTCGCCAATATAACAAGGCTCAATAATTAAACTATTGTTATTTTTTATATTTTTTTCTTTAAGATGTTGTTTTCCTTTATCAAACTCTAACACACGTTGGTTAGTATACACGGTTGCATTTTTGTTGCCACAATCTAACCACTCTGTTACTTGCCCGGGCATAAATTTAGTGCCTTTGCTTTTCATATTTTCTAAAGCATTGGTAAGTTGGTATTCTCCTTTTTCGGTAATTTTATTGTCCAGTAAATGTTGCAATTCGCTTTTAAGATAATCGCCATCTTTAAAATAATAAATGCCAATAATTGCAAGATCGCTAACAAAGCTTTGCGGTTTTTCTACAAAGTCAGTTATCATTCCCTTTGCATCTAATTTTACAACACCAAACTGACTTGGATCTTCAATTTTTTGCACCCAAATAACACCTTCCTGCTCAGTGTCCATAACAAAATCGGCTTTAAATAAAGTATCGGCAAAAGCCACAACAGTTTTGCCCTTTATGGCATCTTTTGCACACATAATAGCGTGGGCAGTTCCTAAAGCAACATCCTGATAAAAAATACGGCCTTTAGCACCCTGGCTTTCGGCTACTTTTATTAAATTTTGCTCTACTTCGGCACCAAAATCCGGGCCAATAACAAACGCAATTTCATTTACTTTTTGCCCGCAAACCTTGGTAATATCTTCTACCAAGCGCTGAACAATGGGTTTGCCGGCCACAGGTAATAATGGTTTTGCTGTAGTTAAAGTGTGAGGGCGCATACGCTTACCCTTACCGGCCATAGGTATAATAATTTGCATATAATTTTATAATCTCACAAAAATAACATAATTTACTGATGTAAAAGGGTAAAATGACCGTTAAAAAATACTTTTTAGCTATTGTAATTCCACCACCATTATTTGAAAAGGTGGAGGCCGTTAAACAAAAGCTGTTTGAGCAAAATAGTCTAAAAGGTGCGCTTAGAAGCCCTGCGCACATTACATTGCACAGGCCTTTTGAATGGAAAGAGGAAAAGGAAAATGAGTTGATAGAAACGCTAAGTGCGTTTAATTTTACACCAACTTTTAATGTTGAACTTAACAATTTTTCTTTTTTTGAACCGCGCGTTATTTATGTGGACGTAGTGCCCAACAACGATCTTTTAAATTTATATAATGCTTTAAAATTGCATGCTAAAAAAGAGTTGAAGTTGTTTAACGAGGTAAATGATATGCGAGGCTATCATCCGCACGTAACAGTTGCCTTTCGCGATCTTAAAAAACCAATGTTCTACGAACTTAAAACATGTTTTGAGAACGAAAAGTTAACAGGAATTTTTGCCATCAACAATTTTTCCCTACTAAAACTCGAAAAAAAATGGGAAGTATTGAAGACATTTTCATTTAATAACCTTTAATTTTAGTAAATTTAAACACCATTCTTCGACAAAAAAATATTTATTCTTTTAAAGTGGTTTTTGCCGCTTTCTTTTTTCTTTTTTCAACTTTCGTTGTTTTTGCACAAAAAGAAGTAACCGAACAAATGCTTCAAAAAGTAGCATTAGAAAAAGATGATAGCACAAAAATTAAACTTTACGAAGATTACTACAAAGAGCTTTCAGGAGAAAACCCTCTTTTGGCAATAAAATATAAAAAACAAATTCTTGGAATTAAACCTTTAGGGAAACGCTCAGAAAAAAAATATGCAGCTCTTTTATGTATGATAGGCACGTCTTATAAAAACATTAACGAATACGATTCCTGCGAAAAATACCAACTTGCGGGTTTAGAATTGTGCCAGAAAATAAACGACAGAAAAGGTGTTTCTTTGGCCTATAATGGATTAGGAATTATGGAGAAGAATAGGAATAACTTCATAAAATCGTTACAGTATTACTATGCCGCTATTGAACCTCTTGATAAAGAAAAAGACAAAGGCCGGTTTGCTACCATTTACATGAATATTGGCATTGTTTATCGTAATTTAAAAAACCCAAAAAGAGCTTTAGACTATTATAATAGCTGCGACTCTATATACTCAATTCTTAATGATACGATAGGCTTAATTAAAAACAGCTCTAATAAATGCACCGCGTTAAAAGAAACCGGACGATTGGAAGAGTCTAAAAAAACAGCTCTGGCTACTTTAAAGCTGGTTATGTTAACAAACCCAAGGTCGAATTCGGCATTTAATTTATACGATCTAATAGCAGGAATATATGTAGCAGAAAAAGATTATTTAAAGGCAGAGGAATTTTATTTTAAACGCATGCAGTATGATAAAGCTCTAAAAAAAGATTCTGTTCCACCATCTATGTATGAGAGTCTTGCCTTGCTTTATAAAAAATGGGGCAAAGCAAACCTTGCAGATAAATATTATAACCTGGCAATAAAAAATCTGTCTGGTCGCAAAGATATAAAAACACAAAATGCAAGTTTAGGTTTAAGAATAGATTTTCTAAAATCAGGCGGAAATTATAAAGAAGCGCTTGATGTGTATGAAAGAATGTTTAAACTAAATGATTCTATTTTTTCAACCGATCTCTCTGAAAAGATCTCAAAAATGGAGAATGATATTTCTAACCAAAAACGAAAAAAAGATCTCGAATTGTTGCAAAAGAACGAGGCAATAAAAGATCTTGAAATAAAACGCCAGCGGTTTTTTAATTACGGACTTGTTATGGTTGTTTTATTAATAGCTGTATTTGTGTTTTTTATTTTAAAAAGTTTAAGGGTTAACAAACTTATTAACTCCGAACTAAACACAAAGAATAAAAAGGTAGAAGAGCAAAGTTCTATCATAGAAGAAAAAAACAAAGACATTATTGATAGTATTAATTACGCGCAACGTCTGCAGCAAATCTTATTACCTGCCGAAGAGGAATTTAAACAAGCATTGCCTGAATCGTTTTTGTTTTTTGAACCAAAAGATATTGTAAGCGGCGACTTTTATTTTATTGAAAGAACAGAAGAGTTTGCTTTTGTTTCGGTGGTGGATTGTACGGGCCACGGTGTACCGGGCGCAATCATGAGCATGGTGGCCAATAACCTTTTAAATAAAGTGGTGCGCGAAAAAAAAGTAAACAAGCCGGCAGAAATCTTACAAGAATTAAATAGGGAACTTTACTATTCTTTAAAACAGAATGTATCGCAAAAGACTGCATCAGACGGAATGGATCTTGCCATTTGTGTTTTTTATCCCGCAAAAATGGAATTGCATTTCGGTGCCGCTAATACTTCAATTTATATTGTAAGAGATAAAAAACTGATCGAATTAAAACCAGATAAAATGGGGCTTGGTAAAATGGCATTTGAAAGCAACTATAAATTCACACAACAAATAGTAAAGCTTGAAAAAAATGACATGATCTACATGGGTACTGATGGTTATGCCGATCAGTTTGGAGGAGAGAGAGGAAAAAAAATGATGAAAAAGAATATGCAAAAATTGTTCATTGATATTGCAGAACTGTCAACCGATAAACAGTTTAATGCCGTTAAGGAGAACTTTACGGGTTGGAAAGGAAACCTTGGCCAGGTAGACGATGTAACCGTGCTGGGATTTAGAGTATAATTGCAAAAGAGCATATTTAAAACAAGTCTAAATAAGGGTTTTTATGCCTTAACACTACTAATGAACAACTTGGCCGCCGCCACGATTCTATAAAAGTTAAAAACATTTACTTTAAAACTTGATTCTGAGTGTTTTGCTTAATACCTTTGACACACAATTTCAAGTATTTATTTTATACCATTATGAGTAAAAAAACAGGATTTTTATCTTCCTCTATCGGGAAAAAATTTTTAATGGGACTAACAGGTTTATTCCTTATTTCATTTTTAGTGATACATGTAAGTTTAAACAGCTTTATTTTCTTTAACGATGGCGGCGCAAGTTTTAATGCGGGCGCTGACTTCATGGCGCATAACCCTGTTATAAGGATATTAGAAATAGGTTTATTCGCCGGCCTGTTGTTACATATCTTTCAAGCGTTACTTTTAACGTTAGAGAACCGTAAAGCGCGTCCAACGCCATACGAAGTAGTTAACGGCGGCGCTAATAGCAGCTGGTACTCGCGCTCTATGGGCGTTTTAGGATCTTTGCTTTTATTATTCCTTGTTGTGCATTTAGGCAACTTTTGGGTACCAACAAAAATAGCAGTGTTTAGCCATGAAGAGCACAATACGTTTGCAAGCATGAAACTGGTATTTGCGAAATGGTATTTTGTTGCAATTTATTTAGTAGGCGTAATTAGTTTGTTATATCACTTGTTACACGGTTTTCAATCTGCATTTCAATCCTTAGGGTTAAATCATAAAAAATACACGCCGCTCATTAAAAAAACAGGTATATGGTTCTCAATAATTGTTTGCACTTTATTTGCAGCAATGCCTGTTACGATGTTTTTAGGAATTATAAAATAAGTGTCAATTAAAAAATTGTAAATACAATACTATGGCTTCTTCATCAAAATTAAATGCAAAAATTCCTGAAGGTATCTTAGAGAATAAATGGACAAAATACCGTTCAACTGTTCATCTGGTTAATCCTGCCAACAAACGTAGCTTAGAAGTTATTGTTGTAGGCTCAGGCCTTGCAGGCTCTTCGGCCGCAGCTTCTTTAGCCGAAATGGGGTACAAAGTAAAAGTATTTTGCTTCCAGGATTCGCCACGTCGTGCGCACTCTATTGCTGCACAGGGTGGTGTTAATGCCGCAAAAAATTATCAAAATGATGGCGACAGTGTTTACCGTTTATTTTATGATACTATTAAAGGAGGAGATTATCGTGCCCGCGAAGCCAATGTTCATCGCTTAGCTGAGGTTTCAGGAAATATTATTGATCAGTGTGTTGCACAAGGCGTACCGTTTGCCCGCGAATACGGCGGAACTTTAAGTAACCGCAGTTTTGGTGGAACACAGGTACAACGTACATTTTACGCTGCAGGACAAACGGGCCAGCAATTATTATTAGGAGCTTAT
This sequence comes from Bacteroidota bacterium, assembly GCA_013697245.1. Lineage (GTDB taxonomy): Bacteria > Bacteroidota > Bacteroidia > B-17B0 > Aurantibacillaceae > Aurantibacillus. The sequence continues at coordinate 121,175 of JACCXH010000010.1, read as the reverse complement.
AGCGCGCTACAACGCCAGGTTGGCATGGGCGCGGTTAAATTATTAGCGCGTCGCGAAATGATGGATGTTGTTACCATTGATGGTAAAGCCCGAGGCATTATTGCCCGCGACCTTGTTACCGGAAAACTGGAAAGACATTTTGGTCACGCAGTATTATTATGCACCGGTGGTTATGGTAACGTGTTTTATTTATCTACCAACGCCATGGGTTGTAATGTCACAGCTGCGTGGAAAGCACATAAAAAAGGCGCATTCTTTGGAAATCCTTGTTACACACAAATTCATCCAACCTGTATTCCTGTTTCAGGCGATCATCAATCTAAGTTGACATTGATGTCAGAATCATTACGTAATGATGGAAGGATCTGGGTGCCAAAACAAAAAGATGATAAACGCAAAGCAAAAGATATTCCTGAAGAGGAAAGAGATTATTATTTGGAAAGACGTTATCCTGCCTTTGGTAACTTAGTGCCGCGCGACGTTGCAAGCCGTGCCGCCAAAGAGCGTTGTGATGCAGGTTACGGAGTGGGAACTTCTAAAATGGCTGTGTATCTTGATTTTGAAGCCAACATGATGCGTTATGGTCAGATAGAAGCGAACAAGAAAAATTTACACAATCCGAGTAAAGAAGAAATTCGCGCATTAGGAAAAGATGTAGTGAAAGAGAAATATGGTAACCTGTTTGATATGTACAAACAAATTACCGATGAAGATCCTTATGAAATGCCAATGCGTATTTATCCTGCCGTTCACTATACAATGGGAGGCCTTTGGGTAGATTATAATTTAATGACAACGGTTCCGGGATTGTATGCTTTGGGCGAAGCAAATTTCTCCGATCACGGCGCTAACCGTTTGGGAGCATCTGCATTAATGCAAGGTTTAGCCGATGGTTATTTTGTTATTCCTTATACGATCGGCGATTATTTAAGCGAAGAAATCCGCACTAAATCTATACCAACCGATAATGAAGCTTTTGTAAAAGCAGAGGCAGAAGTGCAAGCGCGTATTGATAAATTATTTGCAATTAAAGGAACCAAGTCGGTTGATAATTTCCATAAACGCTTAGGGAAAATTATGTGGGAAAAATGTGGAATGTCGAGGGACAAAGAAGGTTTAACTTGGGCAATTGCTGAAATTCAGAAGCTAAAGGCAGAATTTTGGAGCGACGTCAGGGTACCTGGAACTAATAACGAACTAAACGCAGAATTAGAAAAAGCAGGACGGGTTGCCGATTTTATCGAACTAGGTGAACTGATGTGCGTAGATGCTTTAAACCGAAACGAAAGTTGTGGCGGTCATTTTAGAGAAGAATACCAAACCCCAGAGGGCGAAGCTTTACGCGATGACGATAATTTTGCTTTTGTCTCCGCTTGGGAATACAAAGGAGAAAGCAACTTTGAATTACATAAAGAAGAATTGAAATTTGAGAATATTAAGTTGGCTCAGAGGAACTATGCGTAATTTGTTATTAGCGAATAGTTAATAGGGATTAGAAATGGAAGGAAAAATTACTACATATAAAGATTTAATTGTTTGGCAAAAATCCATTCAATTGGTTACAGAAATATATGCATTAACTAAAACTTTTCCTGCTGATGAAAGATTTGGAATTGTAAGTCAACTTAATCGTGCAGTCATCTCAATTCCATCAAACATTGCAGAGGGTTGGGGAAGAGAACTATCAAAAAATTATCTGCAATTTTTAAGAGTTTCAAGAGGTTCTTTAATGGAAGTTGAAGCAATGATTTTAATTTCTAAAAACCTAAATTACATTAACGAAAAAGAATTTATAGAAGTAAATAAAAAAATTGAGGAAATAGGAAAAATTCTTCAAGGATTAATTAAAAGCGTTCAACAAAAAATTACACTAATAAAAGCGGCATAGCCTAATCGCTATTCCCTATTAACTATATGGAACACGGAAATATGAACCTCACACTAAAAGTGTGGAAACAAAAAAACAAAGACAGTAAGGGACGTTTTGAAACTTATGATGCAAAAGGCATTTCGCCAGACATGAGCTTTTTAGAAATGTTTGATGTAGTTAACGAACAATTAATAAGTAGTGGTAAAGAGCCAATAGCGTTTGATCATGATTGCCGCGAAGGTATTTGTGGTATGTGCAGTATGTACATTAATGGCCGTCCGCACGGACCAAAAGGCGGAGTTACTACTTGCCAGTTACACATGCGCAGTTTTAAAAATGGCGACACTATTGTTGTTGAGCCATGGAGAAGCGCTGCGTTTCCTGTAATTAAAGATCTTGCAGTTGATCGTTCTTCATTCGACAGAATTATGTCTGCCGGTGGTTTCGTTTCTGTTAATACGGGTAATGCAAAAGACGCTAACAATATTTTAATTCCTAAAGACGATGCTGATACTGCTTTTGATGCAGCGGCTTGTATTGGTTGTGGTGCTTGCGTTGCAGCTTGTAAAAATTCAAGTGCAATGTTATTTGTAAGCGCAAAAGTTTCTCAGCTATCTTTATTACCACAGGGTAAAGTTGAAAAACAAGACCGTGTATTAAACATGGTAAAACAAATGGATGAAGAAGGGTTTGGTAATTGCACGAATACCGGCGCCTGCGAAGCAGAGTGCCCGAAAAGTATTTCATTGGAGAATATAGCGCGCATGAACCGTGAGTATCTGGGCGCAAGCTTTACACAAAACAAGGCGTAAGAGTTTATAAATTTAAAAAGCCGTTTCAAATGATCTTGAAACGGCTTTTTTGTTTTTATTTAAACAGAACTAATTATTTTGAAAGCAAGGTTTGTTTAAGTTTGGCAAACGCATAGTTAAGGTCATACCATAAAAGAAATACCAATCTTTAGTACGGGGGTTGCCACGCATACTGCCATCACCATATTCTGAGCTTACATCATCTAGATAATCTGTAAAAAGTTTACGCGGACTCCATTCAATGCCTAAACCAAAAATATCTGTAAGGTGCCATTTAAAACCAATACCATAAGGTATGTTAACCTGGTACCTGGAATAATGTTTTGTAACAACCCCATTATGTAAATTGGTTGATGAAGGTACGCTGCTGCTGGCAATGCTGCTTTGCGGGTTAAAATGATAAGCGCCAATACCCGCAAAAATAAACATGGTAAAACGGTGTTTCTCGTTACCAATACGGTAATCTACAAAATTAAATTCCGCTATGGCGTGCAGATCGTAAACAGGAGATTTAAAACTAATATTTCTTTCTAATTGATCAAGCTCTTTACTTTTTGCATCGTTGCCGGCAATATTGCCATAATTAAAACCAAAACGAAAAGCATAACGGTAATGTGTGCTATAACGGAAAAAGATACCTGCTGCAGGTTTTGACATTGAGAAATGTCCCCGCGGATTAAGGTCGCCAATGTAATAAGAAGCGCCACCAAAGATCCCAATTTCGCGTTGGCGAAAATTACGTTTCCGGGTTTGACCAAAACTGCTTAAAATGCATAAGCACAAAAAATATGGCAGAAATTTCTTCAAATTGAAAGTATATAACGCTGAAATAACAGATTTATTGTGATTTTGGTTTAAAAAACAGCAACTTTTCGGCCTTTTAGTTTTTAATGACAAAGGCTATTTTTATCAATTTTTTAGCTTTTTGAGGCAAAAATAACTGATTTTTTGTTAAAAAATGATGTTTTTGATGAAAAACATACAATTCGCTAATCTTTGCTTAGATTTGCGTTGCTTATAAATGGACCAAAAGAATTCATATAAACCAATTGGCGTTTTTGATAGTGGCTTTGGCGGTTTAACCGTTTTAAAAGAGATCGTAAAAGAAATGCCGCAATACGATTATTTATATTTGGGCGATAATGCCCGGGCGCCTTATGGTTCGCGCAGTTACGAAACGGTTTATGAGTACACTTTAGAATGCGTTAATCATTTGTTTGCTATGGGTTGCGAGTTGGTTGTACTGGCTTGTAATACGGCATCAGCAAAGGCTTTACGGACGATTCAACAAAAAGATCTTCCAAAGATCGATGTTTCAAAAAGAGTGCTTGGTGTTATTAGACCAACCACCGAAATTATTGGCAATTACAGTAAAACGGGCCACGTTGGTGTGTTAGGCACAGCAGGAACCGTTAGTTCAGGTTCTTATTTGGTAGAAATAGAAAAATTTTTTCCAAAGTTAAAAGTGTATCAGGAGGCTTGCCCAATGTGGGTTCCGTTAATAGAAAATAACGAGTATCAAAATGAAGGCGCCGATTTTTTTATACAAAAGCATGTTGTAAATTTAATGCAACAGCAACCAAACATTGATGCTATTATTTTAGGATGCACGCATTACCCGCTTATTATTGATAAAATAAAAAAGAACCTTCCAAAAAATGTTCAATTGCTTTCGCAGGGAACAATTGTTGCCAATGGATTAAAAGAATATTTAAAGCGTCACCCTGAAATGGAAGAGAAATGCAGTAAGTCAGGAACCGTTAGCTTTTATACTACAGATCTTCCTGAAACATTTGACAAAGCGGCTACTTTGTTTTATGGGAAAGAAGTACAATCAAAACACCTGGCTTTATAACCAGAAACAAAAACTTCAAACCAGAAACACTACTTCTCTAAGATCTTAAACTCTGTCCTCCTGTTATTCTGGCGACCGTCATCCGTCTCATTCGTATCAATAGGTTTTGTTTCGCCATAACCTTTTGCTACCAAACGCGCTGTGCTAATACCTTTTCCAATTAAATAATCTACAACAGATTTAGAGCGGCTATCACTTAATTTCATATTATAATCATCAGATCCTTTACTATCTGTATGACTACCTAACTCAATTTTTAATGTTGGGTTATCATTTAATAATTTTATTAAACGCTCTAATTCGTTTGCAGATTCAGGGCGAATGGTGGCCTTATCAAAATCAAAGAAAATATTACGCAACACAATGGTGCTTCCTATCTCTATCCTTTTTAAAGCAACATCTTTTGTAAACTCCTGAAAAGCTGCGTTATCGGGAATATTAAAATTTTCGGAATGGAATAAATAACCATCGCGCTTTACAGCAATACCATAATTTTTTCCGCTTGGTAAAGTCACCAAATATTTACCGCTGCTGCTGTTAGATTTAAATGTAGCTAACACAATATTCTTATCGTTATCGATCAGATCAATAGAGGCTTCCAGGGGTTGATTGGTTTTTGCATCAGTAACCACTCCTTTTAAAATAGTTAATTTTGCAGAAGCAACTTCTACTGCATTCTCCACCTTTAAATTACTTACCGGGTTAGCAGCCATGGCCATTAACTGATCTTGTGTATTTAATAAAGGATGTTTTTCGGGGCCAAGAAAAGTAATTTTGTAAATGTCTTTTTCGCCAAAGCCGCCGGTTTTTGAAGAAGCAAAGTAAGCGCGGCTTCCGCTACCGCTTACAACAAAAAACACGTCATCATCCGGACCATTAATTGGGTATCCTAAATTTTCAGGAGCACTCCAAACACCATTGGTTAAGGTTGTTTTAAAAATATCGTAGCCACCCATGGTGTTAAACCCTTTACTGCTAAAAAACAATGTTACTCCGTCAGGGTGCATAAATACAGCCTCTTCGCCATACTTTGTATTTACAACAGGGCCAATGTTCTTTGAAACACCCCATTCACCTTTTACATCCATATCGCTGTAATAAATATCCCTATCACCCAAACCAGATTCTTTATCGCTTACAAAATACAAACGTTTTCCGTCAAAACTTAAACTCACGCTAGACTCGTGGTATTTTGTGTTGATGTATTTATTCATGTGAACCGGTGGCTCCCAATCTGCACCAAATAAAACAGTTTCATAAAGATCGCCGCCATCTTTACCGGAATGTCTGTAAACATACAACTTGCTTCCATCAGATGATAAACCTGCTGCTGCATCATGATTTTCGGTATTTACATTTTTACTTAATTGTTTTGATGGCTGCCATTTGCCATTTAGTTTTACTGACGAATAAACGTCTTCATAATAACCATTATCATTTTCATCGCGCTTTGCGCCGGTAGAATTATCTCTTCTGGCTGTAAAAATGATTGTTTCCTCATCGGCAGAAATAGATGGGCCATATTCCGGGAAAGAGCTGTTAATGTTCGACCCAAGGTTATCAACAAAAACACGTTCAGGATTGGCACTGTATTTTTTACCACTATTACACTCTGCAATTTTTTTGGTAACGTCTTCTGTTTCCATAGCGTTTTTTTTACCTGCCTGAAGATAGATTTGGTAATATTTAATGGCATCGTCCCAACGACTATTTAAATGATAGCTCCAAGCTAACCAAAAGGCCATATCGGGCTCGGCTAGCGGATCAAGTTTGTAGGCAGTTTCAAAATATTTTAATGTTTGTGCTGTGGTTGGATCGGTTATAAAAGAAATAAAACCCAACATATAATTTAAACGGGCATTGTTTGGGTTAAAAGCCTGTGCAGTTAATAATGGCGAAAGGCCGTCTCTAAAATTTTGATAACCCGCTTTTTGATAATCGTAATGGCTTACAGGGCAATACCTGTGTTCTGACATATACGATTTTTTAAAATCGTCGAACTCTTTTCTACCCTGAAGATAAAATTCAGTTCCAATATCCAACTGTTTTCTTGCAACTTTCATCTCATCTTTTTTGCCGGGAAAATTATCTTTTTCAAATTCTATTGATTGAGAAAATGATAAAAGCGAGAAATAAATAAAGGTTATTGTAAGTAATAATTTTTTCATAGCGTCAAATAAATAAAAATTAATCTAAACAAGAGGCATTAATAAATGTTTTGGCGTTACTAACACCCAGCTCGTAAGCTTTTTTCCAATCGCTGCAGCAATCGGCTTCTTCGCGAAGCATTTGGCGGGCAATGCCCCTGTTGTAATAAGCAGGGCCGTTTTTTGGGTCGCTTTCAATAGAACGACTGGCCATTTCTTTTGCTTTTTTGTAATCTTTATTTTTTATGGCAATAGAAGACAAATTGTTATAAGCGAATGAATTTTTTGGATCTTTTTTTAATACATCTTCAAAATCTGCCTGTGCAGCTTTTAAATTATTATTTTCAAAATTGGCAGAACCCCTGTTGTTTAAAGCAACCAGGTAATTTGGATTCGCCTGCAGGGCCTTTGTATAAGCCTCAATAGCTTTCGGATAATTTTTATTTAAACGGTAAGCAGAGCCAAGGTTGTTATGAATAAACACCAGCGAATTATCAAGGCTAATAGCTTTTTCATAATCGGCAATGGCACCTGTATAATCAGACTTTCCTCTTTTTGCGCTGGCCCTGTCGTTATAAGCATATACATAATTAGGGTTGGCGCTTATGGCCTTTGTGAAAAACTCAATAGACTTATCATAATCACTAGAACCATATAAAGCTATGCCTTTGTAATAACAACCTTCAGCATGCGCAGGATTTATTCTAAGGCAATTATCTAAAGCAACGTTTTGACTATCTTTTTGGTTGAGGTCGTAAAAAATAAGGCTTTTATTAAAATAAAACTCAGGGTTTTGCGGATTAAGTTTAATCGCACTATTAATGTCGGCTAATGCTTCGGTAGGTTTTTTTAAATGTATATAGGCAATAGCCCTATTGGCAAGGGCTTTATCAAAATTAGGCTTGGCTATTAACGACTTATTGAATAACTCCACCGCTGCCGCGCACTCGTTTTTTTTAAGGGCAGCAAGGCCGCTGTTATAATCTTGTTCTGCAATTTGCTCGGGGGTTAAATTGCTTGCCACTTTTACAGTATCCTGCGCTCTGGCGGTAAACATTAAAAAAACAAGAAGGGTAAAGTAATAGTTATGTTTCATTTGATGAGATTAAAGCACTAAATATAAAATTTTATTTGAAATATTAAAAAATAAGTTGTCAAAGGTATTAGTTACAAGTGGAGATTATTTTCTACTTTTAAACCACTAAATGTATTTAGAAATGAAAAAGAATGTTTTTATAAGTTTAATGATAATTGCAGGCTTAAACGGCTTTTCGCAATTAGGTGGTTTTTTAAAGGATAAAGCCAATGAAGCAAAAGATAAAGCAAAAAGTAAAGCCCGCGAAAAAACCACAGAAAGCTGGGAAAAGAAACAACAGGAATACGATGCCAGTAATTTTAATTATGCCATTTCTTTTTTAGATAACAGCGGTGTTTTTGAAGCCAATGAAAAGGGCGGAGAGTTTAGCAGTAATTTATTGAGTGCGGCAAAGTTTGCCAATAAAGAAGAAAAAACGGTTGAAGAGCGCGCTTATACAAATTTAAAAAACGGTGAAATTTTAATGGCCAGTAATAAATTTAGTATGGCTGAACAAAGTTTTAAATTAGCAAAAGCTTTATACGAAACCGACGGAAAAAAATCAACAGATAACTACGCGCAAACGATAAGTGACCTTGGCCTGCTATATCAATCTCGTGGACGATACACTAAGGCGAAACCTTATGATGAAGACGCTATTAAGCTTCGCGAAAGTTTGAGCAACAAAGGAATGGTAATTGTTTCGGTAAACAACAATGCGGTATTAAAAAAAGAAACCGGCTTTTATACTGAAGCCGAGGCCGATTTTAAAAAAGCCTTAGAAATGGCATCAAGTCAAAACGATCAAATGGCAAAAGCCCTTATACATAACAATCTTGCTATGACCTATCTGGACATGAATAAATTAAAGGATGCCGATAGTCAAATGAACACAAGTATTACAGAGGCAAAAGCGGTTTTAAAGGAAGACGCAAGCAACTTTATTAAATTACAAATTAACTTAGCAAACATCTATCGCTTTGAAAAAAAACACGAAGAATCGGAAAAACTCTATTTAAAGGCCATTGAAATAAAAGAAAAAAAATTAGGCGCGCATCCTGATCTGGCACATCTAAAAATGGGCCTTGCGCAACTATATATGGAAATGGGAAAAACGGCAGAGGTTGAAAAACTTCTGCTAAGCGCTTACGATATTAATAAACGTAAATTAGGTGAGAGTAATCCCGCAACAGTTTCTACACAACAAGAATTAGCAAATTTTTACCGCTTTAATAATAACCCGACAAAAGCTTTGGAATTAATGACCAAGGTTGTAGAAAAGAAAAAAGAAATTTATGGAGAGAACCACCCTAATTATATTCAGGCCCTTGAAGATCTTGCCCTGGCCCAATGGCAAAACAATAAAATTGCCGAAACAAAAGCCAACTATAAAATTGTAATTGATAATACCTTAAATTATATCAACACTTTTTTTAATTCATTAAACGATAATGAAAAAACCCTGTATTGGGAAAAAACCAACACCCGCCTGCAACGCTTTTATGCTTTTGCTTATGCAAATTCTGCAGACGCAGGTTTAACGCAACAATTGTACAACACAACAATTAATACTAAAGGGTTTTTGTTAAGCAACTCCTCAAAGATCAGGAACATCATTTCTTCCAGTACCGACGAATCTTTAAAAACAACCTATAATCAATGGTTAGAAACGAAAGAAAACTTAAACCAAGCTTATCAGTTAAGTAAAGAAGAGTTGGTTCAGGAAAAAGTAAATGTAGATAGTTTAAAAAGAAGAGCCGATGAATTAGAGCGAGAACTTTCTCAAAAAAGCGCACTGTTTAAAGAAAGTGCCACAGAGCAAAGCGTTACCTATGAAACGATTCAAAAACAATTAAAATCCGGCGAAGCCGCTGTGGAAATTCTTGAGCTAAACGAATATAAAAATGGCTTTACGGGTAATGGAAGTTATATAGCGTTACTTCTAACGCCAGCTGAATTAAAAATAATTGATCTTGGAAATATAAAGACAATTAGCGATGCGGTTAGCGCTTTTAGGGAAAAAACCATCGACCAAAAACCCGAGAACGAAGCATATGCTTTAACCTGGAAACCTTTGGATGAACAACTGAAAGGCGTTACAAAACTTTATATATCGCTAGATGGCGCTTACCATCAATTAAGTATTAATGCTTTAAAAGATGGCGCCGGAAAATATTTGGTAGATAAATATTCGATACAATTTACCGGTAATACAAAAGATATTATTAGTGTTAAACAAACCGAAACCGCTTCGATAAAACCAACTACTGCATTTTTAATAGGCAATCCGCAGTATGGCACAAATGGCGTGGTAGCTCAATTACCCGGAACAGAGGCGGAGGTAAAGAACATCACAAAATTATTAACAACCTATAAAGTTAAAGCAACAGCGTTGTATGGTACAACTGCAACAGAAGCTAAAGTAAAAGAAATCAGCTCACCAAGTATTTTGCATATTGCAACACATGGTTATTTTTTAGCAGATTTAAGTCAACTAGAAACATCAAAGGTGTTAGGTGTAGATGTCTCTGCTGCAAAGGAGAACCCCTTATTAAGGAGCGGCGTGCTTTTAGCGAATTGCGAAAACGTATTCGATGAAAATTTTCATCCATCACCAAATAGCGAGAACGGGATCTTAACAGCTTACGAAGCCATGAGTTTAAATTTGGATAAGACCGACCTGGTGGTTTTAAGTGCCTGCGAAACAGGTCTGGGCAGTGTAAAGCAGGGCGAAGGTGTGTATGGTTTGCAACGTGCGTTCTTAATTGCCGGTGCAAAAAGTATTATTATGAGCTTATGGAGTGTAAGCGATGCTGCTACAATGGAACTAATGACCTTGTTTTATACCAATTATGCAAAAAGTGGGAACAAGCAACAAGCTTTTTCTGACGCCATAAAACAGTTAAAAGTTAAATATAAAGAACCTTTTTTTTGGAGTGCCTTTGTGATGCTGAGTAAATAATTTAAAAACGACTCTTTCGATTTTTTTATAAACCCTAAAGTATTCTTCCGTTGTATTTTTTTAAACTGTCTGGTTGTATAAGGCCAAAAGTTTTAAATTCCTCTTCAATAATAAGTAAACGAGAAAGATCCGGATCTTCTGCACAATATACCAATGGAAAACTACGTTTAAGAAAATAATTATCTTCTTTTTTCCAGCCATGGTATTTTTGGCAGTGTTTATATTTTTTTGCACTTACGGTATATTCATAGTAGATCCAACAACCATTGGTATTGTATTCTTGAAGGTTATCAAATTCAACAATAGTTGCGATGGTTTGTTTTGGATTGGCTTTTATCTTTTTTACATCTTTTGCTTTTCCGGCAAAACCAACAAATCCGCAAACGGCTATTATTGTTATGGCAACAATTATAGCAACCTTTAATTTTTTTGACATTTTATTTTATGATTAAGAAATATAAAAATTTGTATTTAAAGTGCAATAACCGCTAAAACTTCAAAGCCAACTGCCCAACATATTGTGTAGGTGGCCGCATATCACCGGGCCTTGCCTGGTATGACACGTTGGTGAAATTATTTACAATAAATGAAAGTTTTATATGCTTGTTTAACTTACAGGAAATACGCGCGTCGTGCACCCACACACTTTTTTGAAACTGCCCAAAGTTGGTATTTAAGCCGGGTAAAATATAGGTAGCATCTACCGCATCCCAATTTACACCGTTAGCAATATCGTTATACTCATGCAAAATGCTTTCTACAAAACGCCTGTCTATGTTTGCTGTTTTACTTTGAAAGCGCGTGCTATAACCAAACGAAATAAATTTGTAATCCAACTGTATATCGTTTTTTAATAAATGTTTACTGCGGTATTTTAAAATATTTATGCCGGGTAAACCAAGCGTATCTCTTTGAGGGTTAAAATTTGGGTTGATAGGATTCATATAAGTATAACCCGAAAACACAGTTACATTAATTGGCCCTATTTTACCGGCGCCGCTTACAGAAATTTCATAACCTGTAATTTGTGCTTCGCCAATGTTTTTTGATTTAAATCCGGCATACGGAAAATCCTGGTAAAAAACACCTGTAGCGCCACCGGGCTTATAAATGTCAAACACAAATTCTATCATACTTTCGTATTTGGTATAAAAGGCAGCGGCATCTAAAAAACCTTTAAAGCCACCGATTTTAAAACCTTGTTTGACGCCAACTTCTGCACTGTATCCTCGCTCCGGCTGTAAAGAGTTATTAGGATAGATTTTTAACGAGCTTACTGCGGTGCTTACATATTTTTCGGCTACACTCGGAAACCTGTAACCTTGCCCAAACGAGGCCCTGAAAAAAGTATATTCGAAGGCGTGATAATTTAAACCAATTCTTGCCACCGGCTGAAACGGCAAAGGTACTTTATGATCATGCGGAAATAAATAACCGTTTGTTTTGGCGGTATCCAGTTTATAAAACTCTCCCCTAATACCAAGTGATACGGTTAACTTTTTAAAGAATTTTTTATCGGCCTGCACATAACCTGCAATATTTCGCCCACCGTGTTTGCCGTATAGCGAATCGCCCAAAACCTGCTGTTCCATATATACAGCACCGGTTGTAAGGTTTAAATTATTGGCAAAATGTTTTTGGTATTGCAGTTCACTGTAATATAATTCGGCACTACTGCCTTGGCCTTTATCGTTGCGGTTAACGGTTTTAAAGTAACGGTTGCGCAAACTTAATTTATTGTTCTTCCAAAAATAAGTTACATAAGGGTCTATATTAAAACGATCGTTATTGTATTTTTGGATAGTTCGCCCTTGTGGAATATAAGCGGAATCATAACTCTGCCACAAGAAAAATAAACCGCCAATGGTGTTCATCATATTGGTATTAACGCCAACCGCCAGCCCGGGAATTTTTTTAAAGTTATAGCGTAAGTTGATGTTAAAGCGTTTTCTATACTCTGTTTCCAACATTCTAAAACCATCATCGTCAAAAATATGTCCACCCAAAACAAGATCCAGCCTGCCAATTTTTTGTGCATGCGAAATATTAATTCCTTTTTGAAATTGTGAAGTACCCTTCCACCATTTATATGTTTTGCTTGGCGCATCAAAACTTCCAAATGAAGAAATAATATTGGTAATGGGTTTATCTTTTGCATAAATGGTACGTAAATTAATTACACCATTCAGCGCGCTCGATCCAAATAAAGCAGAAGAAGCGCCTTTTATTACCTCTACCTGCTCAATATTTTCCAGGGGTAAATAATTCCATTTAATATCTCCGGCGTCGGCACTAATCATTGGCATTTCATCAACAAGCATCAATACTCTACTGCCGGCACCGTAACTAAAACCACTTCCGCCGCGTATGCTTGCCTGTCCATCGGCTACCGATACACCGGGCACCTGGTTGATGATCACATCTAAACTGGTAATATTTTTATTTTCAATTAAGGAAGGTTTTATGATCTCCATGCTCACGGTAACATCGCTTAGTTTTTGTTCGAATTTTCCGGCACTTATAACTACCTCATCCAGCGAATTATTGCCGTCAAGCAGTTGGATGTTTAAAGTAAGAGCTTCGTTTTCTTTTATAATTATTGATTTGTTATAGGTTTTATAACCAATAAGATCGCAACGCAACGTGTAAGATCCGGAAGAATCGACCTTTAACTCAAAGGCCCCGCGAATATCGCTGGTTACAGCTTTTGTTGCACCAATACTTATTACAGCCCCAATTAAAGTATCGCCATTTTTTGAATCAGTAACATACCCTCTTAAAACGGTTTGTGCTTTTAAAATACTACAAAACAAAGCAAGAACTAATATAAGTTTGGATGTAAATTTGTTCATGTTTAATTGAGAATAATTTTACAATATAGTAAATGCTTTTTTTATTTTGAAACAAAATTTACACCACAATATGAATTTAGACGAATTGCCTTATCAGATCGGATTAACCCTGATAGAAGGGATAGGAGATGTTAATGCAAAATCTTTACTAGCCTATTGTGGTAGCGCCAGCGAGGTGTTTAAACAAAAGCAAACACACCTGTTAAAAATCCCGGGTATTGGCGCAACTTGGGCAAGATCAATTATAAACAGTAAAGACGTTTTAAACAGGGCAGAGGAAGAAATAAAATTTATTCAAAAATACAAGATCGACCCTTTATTTTTTACCGATGAAAATTATCCTACACGTTTAAGGTATTGCAGTGATAGTCCCGTGTTACTATATTACAGAGGTAACGCCAACTTAAATCACGAGAGAATTGTAAGCGTGGTAGGTACACGCAAGCCAAGCAGTTACGGCAAAGAAAAAACAGAAGAATTTATTTCAGAATTAAAAGACACCGGCATTTTAATTTTAAGCGGCCTGGCTTATGGCGTAGATGTGTTAGCGCATAAAACAGCATTGGAAACGGGCTTAAAAACAGTTGGCGTTGTGGCACACGGCCTGGACAGGATCTATCCGCAATTGCATGAAAAAGTGGCTAAACGCATGATAGGGCAGGGAGGGATATTGACGGATTTTATGAGCGGTACAAATCCCGATGCGGTAAATTTTCCGAAGCGTAACAGGATAGTTGCCGGCTTATGTGATGCTCTTGTTGTTGTTGAAAGCAAACGTGGTGGTGGCAGTTTAATTACAGCAACTATTGCAAACAGCTATAATAAAGATGTGTTTGCTTTTCCGGGAAGGGCCGGCGAGCCATTAGCCGAAGGTTGCAACGGTTTGATAAAACAGAACCGCGCAGTGTTAATTGAAAATGCTGCCGACCTTTTATACGCCATGCAATGGCAGGAAACAGAAAAGAAAACTAAAACCTCAAAACAAATTCCCTTACCAATAAATTTAAGTGACGAAGAAAAAAAAGTGATCGATGTATTTGCAAAAAAATCAAGTTTACACGTAGATGAAATTTGTCAGACTACGGAATTTACAATCAGCAAAATTTCTACTTTATTGTTGCAATTAGAATTCAGTAATTTAATTAAGTCTCGTCCCGGAAAGATGTATGAGTTGGCGTAATTTTAGCCTCGAAAAGCTCAGCGTCTTTTATTGATTATTAAAACAATTCCGTTTGCACACTAGAACGTTTTAACTCGTGCTCCAACAACCATTTCTTACGCCATAGATCGCCCGCATAACCGGTCAAAGAACCATTGGTACCTATTACACGGTGGCAGGGAATAATAATACAAAAACGATTTTTCCCATTTGTGGAGGCAACGGCCCTTATCGCTTTTACATCGCCCACCTGTTTAGATAAAGTTAAATAGCTAATGGTTTTTCCAAATGGAATTTCCTTTAATTTTTGCCAAAGACTTTTTTGAAAATCTGTTCCGCGTAAACTTAATGGCAAATCAAAAACGTCTAATTCGTTTTTAAAGTAAAGATCTAATTGTTCTTTTGCTTTTGTAAATAAATTTGATCCGGTGGCTTCTTGCTTTATTCTTTTTTCTTTTTGAGTTTCGAAAAATTTAAGCCAAAGTAATTCATTGCCTTCCTGCGCCATTTCCAATTCTCCAACGGGCGATAAATAATAATTATAAATAATGGCTTCCATTAATTGATGCGCCCTTTTATTATTTCTTCAACTACCGATGGATCTAAAAGCGTGGAGGTATCGCCTAAATTACTTAGTTCACCTTCGGCCACTTTTCGTAAAATGCGACGCATAATTTTTCCGCTGCGTGTTTTTGGCAAGCCGCTTACAATTTGAATTTTATCCGGTCTTGCAATAGCTCCAATTATTTTATTAACGCACTCGTTAATTTCTTTTTTTATTTGCTCGTTTGTTTTTGTTGTTTTTGGAACAATACAAAACGCATAAAGGCCTTGTCCTTTTATATCATGTGGATAAGCCACCACAGCCGATTCAACGACATCAGCCTGTTCGTTAATAGCGCTTTCTACTTCGGCGGTGCCAATGCGGTGACCACTTACATTAATAACATCATCCACTCTTCCGGTAATTCTATAATACCCATTCTCGTCTCGTTTACAACCGTCACCTGTAAAATATAAATTAGGATAGGTTGCAAAATAAGTAGTACGGCAGCGCTCATGATCACCATAAGTAGTGCGGATAATGGATGGCCAGGGGAATTTAATGCATAAGTTTCCTTCTACCCCGTTACCTAAAATTTCTTTTCCTTTTTCATCCACCAACACAGGTTGTATGCCCGGAAGTGGTAAAGTTGCAAAGCCGGGCTTTAAGGGTGTAATTCCTGCGATTGGCGAAATTAGGATTCCGCCGGTCTCAGTTTGCCACCAGGTATCAACAATGGGGCATTTTTCTTTCCCAATATTCTTATGATACCATTGCCATGCTTCTTCATTAATAGGTTCGCCAACACTGCCTAAAACACGCAGGCTGTTTAATTTATACGGTGTAACAAAATCAAGTCCGGCCGCTTCTAAAGCGCGAATGGCAGTTGGTGCGGTATAAAATATGGTTACTTTGTGTTTATCTACTACCTGCCAAAACCTTCCGCTATCAGGGTAATTAGGCACACCTTCAAAAATTACGGAGCTGGCGCCGCATAATAAAGGGCCGTAAGCAATATAAGAGTGACCGGTTATCCAGCCCACATCAGCGGTACACCAGTACACATCATTTTTGTTGTATTGAAATACATTTTGAAAAGAATAAGCTGTATACACCATAAAACCACCACAACTATGCACCACGCCTTTGGGTTTGCCGGTACTACCGGAGGTATAAAGTATAAACAGCGGATCTTCGCTATCCATTATTTCAGCTTTACAATCAACATTTTGTTTTTTACACTCAGTTTCCCAGTCTAGGTCGCGCCCAAGCTGCATAGATACTTTTTCGCCGGTGCGTTTGTAAACCAAAACGTTTGTAACCGAAGGGCATTTTAATAAAGCTTCATCAACTGTTGTTTTCATTGGTAATTGTTTATTGCCGCGATAAGCGCCATCACTTGTTAAAACCACTTTGCACTGTGAATCGTTGATACGATCTATTATAGACTGGGCGCTAAAACCACCAAACACAACAGAGTGCACTGCGCCAACCCTTGCACAGGCCAGCATAGCATAAACGGCTTCGGGCACCATGGGCAAATAAATACAAATACGATCGCCTTTTTTTATACCAAAACTTTTTAAAACATTGGCTAAACGATTTACAGCTTCAGATAATTCTTTATAAGTAATAATTCTATTCTTATCTCCGGGTTCATTTGGCTCCCAAATAAAAGCTGTTTTGTTCCCGTCCGTTTTTAAATGCCTGTCAATGCAGTTCTCGGTAATATTTAATTTTCCGTTAATAAACCATTGTATTTTTGGCTCAGTAAAATTCCAGTCTAAAACCTTATCCCATTTTTCTTGCCACTCAAAACCGGACGCTACTTCGGCCCAAAATTCTTCCGGGGCATCAACGCTTTTTTTATAAGCTATTTTATATTCATCTAAAGTTGTTATTTGCATAGCATCAAGTCTTTAATTTTTTTAAACTCTTGTCAATGTATTTATCTGTTGGCATCAAACTATTTTGAATTCGGCTCGCATAATTTATGGAGTCTAAGATTTCTTTTTGTTTTTCTTCCAGTAATTTTTTTTGAGCCAAAACCTGCGCGTTAGCCTTTTGTTTTTGCCTGTAGTTAACGATCCCAATCAATAAAAAAACGGAAAGCAAAATAGAAGCAACGAGTACAATGAGGTTTATTTGTTTTTGTTTTTCGAGTCTGGCATCAGCTAATAATTTTTCCTGGGCACGAAGCGTTTCCTGGTTTTGTTTTTCGAATAAAAATTCCTTTTGGGCAATACCGCGTAACTGGCTTTCTTTTTTAAGTGTATCGTTAAAAGCGGAAAACAGTTTGTAATACTTTAAAGCACTATCCGAATTTTTTCGGGCTTCATAAATAAAAGAAAGTGTTTTGGCACACAAACGCGCCATTTTTGCCTGCTGTACCTCAACGCCAATCGTGTAGGCTTTATTCGCATATATTAATGCGCTGTCCGGCTTATCTAAATAATAATATATATTTGAAAGATTATTATACACCTCGCACAAAACTAATTTGCGCGAACTTTTTAAATTTAATTTTTCGGCCTCTTTTGATAAAACAAGTGCCTGCGAATAATTTTTTTCTCTTAGGTAGTGATCTGCTTTATTGTTAAGCGCAATGGCGAAATGAAAATCATCTTTTTCTTTAGAAGATAACTTGAGCGCAAGATCAAGGTAATACAGTTCAGAATCGGGTTTATTAATAATGCCTTGCGCAGCGGCCAGGTCAATATAGATCCCCGCTAACTGGTATTTGTCCTTATATCCTTTCGCCAATGAGAGAGCTTTGGTATAAAATTTTATGGAAGAGGGAACGTCGTCTAAATTCATATAAGTAAAGCCAATGGATTGCAAAGAAGAAATAATATTAAAAGTATCTTTAGCTCGTTCAAAATACGGCAATGCCTTAAAATTGTAGTCGGCCGATTTTAAATAATTACTTTGTTGAAAAAAGACAAGGCCCATATTATAATAGGTGCCAAAAATAGCCGCAGTATCTTTGTTTTTTTCAGCAACCCTTATTTTTTCATTATAATACTTTTCTGTATTCTTAAAATCGCCCTGGTTATAATAAATGGCGCCTAACAAATTATAGGCGCGCATTTGCGCTTTAGCATTATTTCCTTTTGCGGCGAGACTAAGAGACCTGCTAATGTATACTTTAGCGCTATCATACTTGTTATCATAATAGTATAAAATAGCTTTGTAAACAAGCGCTTCTGATAAATAAAAAAGATTATTTTCTTTTGTGCTCTTTTTTTCGATCTTATTAAGCGCATTAAAAGCCTTAACCCTGTTTGTGCTTGCAACGGCTTGATATTCTTTAAAAAGTGCATTATAAGCGGATGAATCACCTTGACCGGATTGTCCCAAAAAAAGCAAATTTTGGAATAAAAAAAGAAGAATATATAGTCGTTTTTTCAAGCTTGAATGCCTTTCACAAGATAAGTATTTTTGTAAACAATTGAGTTGTTAAAAACGTGACTGTTAAACCTTTATTTATATTAAAAAATGGACTTATATTTAACCATGATGAAAAAGTATTTATTAATAGCTGTAACGGCCTTATTTGTGGCATACGCATGTGTTCCCGCAAGATTGTTGGATGAATCGAAAACAAAATTAAAGGAATGTGATACCGAAAGAGCATCGCTAAAAAAATCAACACAGGAGGCCGAAGCAAAACTCGCTGAGTTAAAAGAACAATTTACCAAATATGAAAAAGAGAATGTAGGTTTAAAAAGAGATACCAGTATAGTTGGAAGTAGTTACAGGAATTTAACTTCTAAATATGATAAGCTCGATCAGCTTAACCAACAATTAATGGACCGTTTAAATAAATTATTAAGCGGCAGTGAAAAAGATAATAACAAACTAAGTGGCGACCTTCAATTAACGCAAGAGCAATTGTTGAAGAAACAAGACGAGCTAAAGGGATTAGAAGCAAAACTAACACTTCAAAAAATCGATCTGGATATGCTGAACGCCGAACTAAAAAAACGCGAAGCCCGTGTAACAGAATTGGAAGACATTCTTAAAAAGAAAGATCAGGCAGCGGCAGATCTTCGAAAAAAACTGAGCGACGCCTTGATTGGTTTTGAGGGTAAAGGATTAACCATTACACAAAAAAACGGTAAAGTATATGTGAGCATGGATGAGAGCCTTTTATTTGCCAGTGGAAAAACCAACGTAGAAGCAAAAGGTGTTGAGGCATTAAAAAGCGTTGCAAAGGTTTTAGAACAAAACCCCGATATAAATGTGTTGGTTGAAGGCCACACCGATGATGTGCCAATGAAAGGCGCCGGCGAAATAAAGGATAACTGGGACCTAAGCGTGATGAGGGCCACCTCGGTTACAAAAATAATGTTATCCAATGCAAAAATAGAATCGCAAAGAATTACAGCCGCCGGTCGCGGCGAATTTTTCCCTTTAGATAATGCTAAAACACCAGAAGCAAGAAAGAAAAATCGCCGTACCGAAATCATTCTTACGCCTAAGTTAGACGAGCTATTAAAAGTGTTGGGAAACAATAATTAAAATTAATTTTTATGGGAATGATGACAGAGTTTAAAGCCTTTGCTCTTAAGGGTAATTTAGTTGATACAGCAATTGCTTTCGTTATGGGAGCTGCTTTTGGCAAGGTTGTTAGTGCGTTTGTTGAAAAAATGTTTTCTCCTTTAGTCGGGTTGCTAATGGGAGGCGTGGATTTAACAAAGAAAAAGATCGTAATAAAAGAGGGCGTTGCGGAAATTAAAGATCCTACTGGCTCAGTTATCACGCCAGCAGTGCAAGAGGTTGCAATACAATGGGGTAATTTTATAACAGCGGCAATAGATTTTATAGTGGTTGCTTTTGTGATGTTCATGCTTATTAAAGCTATTAACAGGATGAAGAAAAAAGAAGAAGAAGCCCCGGCCGCAATTCCCGAACCAACCACCACCGAAATACTTTTAACAGAGATCCGAGACGCTTTAAAAAAATAATTATTAATTATACCCATATTTTAAAAGCGAAAGAAAACTTATTGTGCAATTAAGCTTTACTTGTCTTTTCTCTTCCAGTCATCTGCCATCAGCGAAAGAGGCAATAATTAACGTTAACTTAACACAGTTAAGCCTTTAAAAAAATAGATTTGAGCAATATTAAACACACACTATGTTTGGATTAGATACAACACTTACCGTACTATTAATACTTTGTCTGGTCTTTGCCTGCTTCTTCGAGTTTATTAATGGTTTTCATGATACTGCGAATGCGGTTGCTACCGTTATTTATACCAACTCGTTAAAACCTACAGTAGCAGTAGTTTATAGCGGCATATTAAACTTTACCGGCGTTATGTTAGGCGGCATTACTGTTGCCATGGGCATTGTAAATTTATTACCAATGGATGTGCTGGTAGATAGTAACCCATATCATGGTATTGCCATGATAATGGCCTTATTATTAAGTGCCATCATTTGGAATTTTGGCACCTGGTATTTTGGCATTCCATCGTCCAGCTCACATACAATTATCGGTTCAATTTTAGGTATTGGTTTAGCCTTTGCCTTTTTACCGGGAGATATGGGCGTTTCGGCAGTTAACTGGGATAAGGCTAAAGATACCGGTTTAGCATTGTTGTTATCACCCTTAATTGGTTTTTCGGTTGCCATTATTGTAATGTTTATTTTTAAAAGATTTATTAAGAACGAAATTATTTACAAAGAACCAATTCCCGGAAAAGTACCACCAATATGGATCCGCGTATTACTTTGGGTAACCTGTGGTTTGGTAAGTTTTTTTCACGGTCAAAACGATGGTCAAAAAGGTGTGGGTTTAATTATGCTGATACTGATTGCAGTTTTACCGGGACAATTTGCCATTGATTCGAGTATTAACCTGCAAAGCGTTAATGCCAGCGTAAGTAAAATAGAACTTTTAATGTCAAAAGCAGATACGGTTGTGCTTGCCGGGAAGGAAAAAAAGATGTACGCCGAGATAATGATTCACTCCGATCATTTTGAAACTGAAACAACAGCTAAATCAAATGCTGATGATATTGCCCTTACTAGCAGGTTCGGATTAAGAAAAGATGTAATCAAGATCACAAAAGGTGCTGAGAAAATAATTAAAGGAGGTAACTTAACTTTAAGCGCCAACGAAATAAAAGAACTTACTGCCGAAATAAAAGCCACAAAAAAATTAATTGAATATGCACCTTCATGGGTAATTATATTGATCTCGTTATGTTTAGGTTTAGGAACTATGGTGGGATGGAAACGGATTGTAAAAACCGTTGGTGAAAAGATCGGAAAACAACACATGAGTTATGCTCAAGGTGCCAGTGCCGAGTTAGTAGCATCTATGGGCATTGGTTTGGCTTCTTCTTATGGCGTGCCGGTTTCAACCACGCACATGCTTTCATCCGGTATTGCCGGATCGATGGTAGCTAAAAAAGGATTAAAGAATTTACAAAAAGGCACCATTAAAACCATTGCGCTAACCTGGTTATTTACTTTACCGGTAACAATTATTTTATCGGGCAGCTTATTTCTTCTGTTCCGCGCTCTTCTATAGTTTTATTATTTAGTGTAGAAATACGTTAAAGATCTGTGTATGTAAATACACAGATCTTTCGTTTACGTACATTTAACTTATTGATAGATAGTAAATTGTTTGTTTGGCTTAGTTCTTGCTTCTTAATATATAAGAAACAAATAAAAAACAGGAACTATGCCACAAACAGGAAGAGATGATGCAAGAGTCCGCATTAAGAAAGCAGCTCCATCACATGGCACACAGACACACCAAAAAGAGTCTGATAAAAATAAAAAACAAAACGCTGATCTTAAAAAAGATCTACCACAAAAGCACAAATAACATACCGTCAATTTTGCTATCTGAAAAATAGTGAATTAGACAAAGCAAAAAACTCACCAAGATATAAGGTGGGTTTTTTGTTTTACAGATCTTCTAATAAACTATCATCAACCAAATTAGGCAAGGTTACTTTTAAATTCGGGCTTCGTTCCATTTCACGTTTAATGGCAAACAAAGCTTCATCGTTACGTGCCCAGGCCCTGCGCGAAATACCATTATTTACATCCCAAAATAACATTTGTTCTAAACGTCTTTCCGCATCATCAGTTCCATCTAATACTAAACCAAAGCCACCGTTTATAACCTCGCCCCAACCAACGCCGCCGCCATTGTGCAGGCTTATCCAGGTAGCGCCTCTAAACGCATCGCCAACAAAATTCTGCACGGCCATATCAGCCGTAAATTTAGAACCATCATAAATATTTGAGGTTTCCCTATACGGACTGTCTGTTCCGCTTACATCGTGATGGTCTCTTCCTAAAACAACAGGCGCTGTAATTTTACCTTCTTTAATGGCTTTGTTAACAGCGCGCGCAATTTTAATGCGGCCCTCGCTATCAGCATATAAAATGCGGGCCTGTGAGCCAACCACTAAATTATTTTGCATGGCGTTCTTTATCCACAAAATATTATCCATTAATTGTTGTTTAATTTCTTTTGGCGCTGTTTTATAAATTTCTTCCAAAACGATTAAAGCCAACTCATCTGTTTTTCTAAGATCATTTTCGTTTGCACTTGTACATACCCAGCGAAAAGGCCCAAAGCCATAATCAAAACACATTGGCCCTAAAATATCCTGTACATAACTTTTGTATTTAAAATCGCCGTTCTTTTCTAAAATATCAGCGCCTGCGCGACTGGCCTCTAATAAAAAGGCATTACCATAATCAAAAAAGTACATACCCTTTGCGGCAAATTTATTTATGCAATCGGCATGTGTGCGCAATGTTCTTTGAACCGCTTCTTTAAATCTGGCAGGATCTTCTGCCATTAATTTATTTGATTCTTCAAGGCTAAAACCTTGTGGATAATAACCTCCTGCCCAGGGATTATGCAATGAGGACTGATCGGTACCAATATCCACCATAATATTTTCCTGCAAAAGTTTTTCCCATAGGTCAACCACGTTACCTTCGTATGCAATGCTTACTGCTTCTTTGTTTTTTTGCGCTATTTTAATGCGCTCAACTAATTTATCAAGATCAGAAAAAACCTCATCTACCCACCCTTGCGAAAGACGCGTTTTTACGGCTTTAGCATTTATTTCTGCGGTAACAGAAACTAAACCTGCAATTTTTGCCGCTTTGGGTTGAGCCCCACTCATGCCTCCCAGGCCACAGGTTACAAATAATTTTCCTTTCCGCTCTTCTTCTGTATGGAATTTTTTACGAGCAGCATTCATAACGGTTATGGTTGTGCCGTGAACAATGCCTTGCGGGCCAATGTACATAAAGCTGCCCGCCGTCATTTGCCCATATTGTGTTACGCCTAAAGCATTAAACTTTTCCAAATCATCTGGTTTGCTGTAATTTGGGATCATCATACCGTTGGTGATAACTACCCGCGGTGCGTCTTTATGCGATGGGAATAAACCCATAGGGTGGCCACTATATAAAACCAAAGTTTGTTCGTTGGTCATATTGGCTAAGTATTGCATGGTTAAAAGGTATTGCGCCCAGTTTTGAAAAACAGAACCGTTACCGCCATAAGTAATTAATTCATGAGGGTGTTGCGCTACCGCATGATCTAAATTATTACTTAGCATATGCATGATGGCCGCGGCCTGTATACTCTTATGAGGGTAGTCGTTTATTGGCCTGGCGTAAATTTTATAATCGGGCCTAAAGCGGTGCATGTAAATACGGCCATATGTTTTTAGTTCAAGGGCAAACTCCTTAGCTAAAACAGCATGGTGTTTTGGATCGAAATAACGCAACGCATTACGAACCGCTAATTTTTTTTCATCTGCACTTAAACTGTCTTTACGTTTTGGCGCATGATTGATATTGCTTTCGTACGATTTTGCTTCAGGCAATTGTTCGGGTATGCCCTGCAGTACTAATTCTTTGAACGATACATTTGTTATTACCGACATAATAGATCTATTTTTTTGGATTGTCTTTTATAAAATTACCTGTTTTCTTATCATAACCATAAGGGCAATGTTTACAACCGCTTTTGCAGCAATAGCCTCTTTTTAAATGATATTTTTCTGTAAACACGATATATCCTTCCGGACTATAATAAAAATCTTCAGAATCGAGCTCTTTGTTAAACATTACTGTAAAGATACGGGATTAAGCATTGTTTTAAAACAAAAAAGCTTTACCGGAGCAAAGCTTTTTAATATAAAATATACAGTTTAAAATTATTCTACACGCTTAATTGTACAGCCAATAGATTTGGTTTCCTGGGTTTTAGGAGTTTCATTTTTCAACAATGCACCTAAAGCTTCTTTAAGATACGGCGCTTTAACTGCCGCCGCATCTTTTACGTTATCATCAATAGCGCCTTTATAAACCAACCCTTTAGTGTTAAATAAAAAACACTGTGGTGTGCGTGTGGCGCCAAACGCATTTGCTAATTGACTTTTTTCATCAACGGCATAAGCACATTTTAACTTTTGTTCAGTAAAATAAGCCGACATTTTATCAAAACTATCGTCTTCGGTACGTTGCGCTTCATTACTATTAATTAAAGCGCAGCCAATTCCGTTGGCAAGGCAATAATCTGAATATTCTTTTATACGAGCCTCGCTTAATTTTACATAAGGGCAAGTATTGCAGCTAAAAATAACCAAAAGGCCCTTTGCGGTTTTGATCTCGTTAAGACTAACAGTTTTTCCGCTTACATCTTTCATTTTGTAATCGCCTTGGGGAATAGCGGAGTTTAAAGCTAATTCATCAGGCGGCGAACTAATAAAAGAAAATGTTATTATTGAAATAACAATTAGGAATAAAAATACGACAAGTTTTTTCATAACCTAAATTTACAAAATTTTGCATAGCTTTAAAATCAAGAAATGTTAATTTAACAGTAAAGGCATAAATACGCTCTTGTTTTGCCTTAATTATGGCATAAAAGTTAATATTTACTTAATATTTCGGTATTAGTCAGTTTCACACAATACCCTAAATTTGTACCGCACTTAATAAAAGAAGTGAACACCCTAAAGGACTTTTGAATTTTCATCCGAAAAGAAAAGATAACCTTAACCGCTTTTTACTGCAATAATTTATTTTTGTTTTGAAGAACGTGTATAAAATATTTATCCTATTTACTATTTTACTGCAAAACAGTTTAGCACAAACATCAACTTCCGGCTGTAATTTAAGCGGGGGCATGGGAATTTATAATGCGTGTAATAACGGACAAGGATGCACCGGCGGCTGTAATTTAGCGGCTACATTTACAAGTTTTGGACCAATGTGTAACGGAACAACAAACAACGGTAACTGTTTTAGTTCAGCATCGGGAGGGCACCAGACTATGTCAACCTCATTTTCTTTACCCGCCGGATGCACCGCCAATGTTACCGCTGAATTTATGAAAAGAGGCGGTACTTGTACGAATTCAGGCATGGATGGAAGCGATATACTTGGGATAAATAGCATTGCAGTATTTGGTACCAATGTTGGAAATTGTGGCAATGGAACAAGCACACCCGGCGTAAATCCACCAGGATGTTTGGGCGCGGCAAATGCAGATGTAAATTGTACTTTAACACAAACCGGCGGCACTATTTTTATTTGGGGCCAGGCCAACAGAAGCGACGAAATAATAACCTACACAATTAATCTTACCGGCACCTGTGGGCCGGGCTGCAACGGAGTACTTCCAATTAGCCTAAAAGATTTTTATGCCGAACCTTTAGAGAATAAAATTTTGTTGAAGTGGACTGTGGCAACAGAAAAAAACGTTGCTTATTATTTGTTAGAAAAAAGCACTGATGGAACCGTTTTCTTACCCCTAACAACAGTTTATTCACTTGCAAATGCGAGTGGAGAAAATAATCTGTCCTACTTTAATTATGATTATGAACCCGCCAAAGGAATAAATTATTACCGCTTAAAAAATGTAAATAAAGATGGGTCAATTGATACGCATAAAACTATCGCAATAAACTTTAAGAATGCATCTGCCTCGGCCATTTGGGTAAATCATACGCCTGAGGTAATTAAGATAGGTTACGAAAAAATACCGCTTAGTAAAACAGTTATGATCCATGATATTACAGGTCGCGGAATAAAAGAGATCAGTTTAATTTCGGAGGCCCCGGCAATAATAGAAATTTCGAAAACCGAGTTTGTAAAGGGTGTTTATCTCATTTCGGGCTCTGACCCACAGGATGCTTTCTCGCAAAAACTCATTATCGACTAAACCTATTTGTATTTATTGTGAGAATTTGGCGTTTCCGGCTATAATTTTATAAAAAGCAAATTGTTTATTTCTAGTAACCTTAAGCCTAATAAGAGTTATAGTTTTACTGAAATTTACCTTATTGGAAAACAGCCCCGAAATAGCGCCTAAAAAGAAGTCGGTACTTAAACGTTTGGTTAAAATTATTTTTTACCTGGCATTTACTTTTGTATTAATTTTTGTAGCATTGGTAAGCCTATTGTATATTTATCAAGACGAAGTAAAATCGGCTTTACTTGGTGAAATAAATAAACATCTTAAGTCAGAGGTTATAATAGACCCTAAGGATATTGATCTTACTATTATAAAAACCTTTCCCGATTGCTCTATGGAGTTTAAAAATGTTTTAATGCTTGAAGCTTTACAAATTAAAAAACGCGACACACTTTTATTTGCAGAACAATTAAATTTACATTTTGATATTAGCGACCTATGGAATAAAAAATACAACATTAAAAAAATAAAACTTAAAAACGCAATTGCAAAACCAGGCCTAACCAAGGCAGGAAAGCCTAATTACATTTTTTGGGAAGAGTCGGAGAACGGACATAATAAAAGCGACTCTATTAATTTTAACCTTAATCTGATCCAACTCGAGAATTGCCATCTTATTTACAAAGACAAACAACGAGTTTTTAAGACGGATCTTTTGATTAAAGAATTAAGTTTTAAAGGAAATTTTAGCGAAGCTGAGTATGAAATGAGCTCAAAAGGCAAATTAATTATTAACCAAATTGACGCCGGTAAAAAAGCCTTCCTTAAAAACAAGAGCTGTAATTTAAATATTGATCTGAAAGTAAGCGGCGCCAATTATGTGTTCGAAAAAACAAGCATTAGCTTAAACAATATGTTATTCGATCTCAATGGTAATTTTATGTATGCCGATAGTCTGCAGAATATGAAGGTCAATTATGTGGCATCCAACCTAGACGTTGCTACAGTTTTATCTTTATTGCCCGAAGACCAAAAACAAAAAGCAAACGATTATAAAAGCGATGGCGAGTTTTACACAAAAGGAAAATTCAATTACTCTAACAAAACAAATTTTGAACTGCAAAGTGAATTTGGAATAAAGAATGCTGAGATCACATATAAGCCAACTTCTACAACCGCAAAAAATGTAAATGTAGATGGAAAATTAGTTTATACTAATTCAACATCCAGACTTGATCTTACAAACGTTCAATTAAAATTAAATAACGATGAGCTAAAAGGCAGTCTTTCTATTCATGATTTTTCTAACCCCTTTATTCATTTGTTAGTAGATGCAAATGCCAATCTTGAAAACCTGCAAAATTTTTGGCCGATAGATACTTTAAGTACATTAAAAGGAAATTTAAAGATCAATTCAGAAGTGGAAGGCTTGTTAAGCGATCTTAAACAACAAACATTTTCAAACAAGGTTAAATTAGACCTGGAAGCTACCGTTACAGGCCTGGAAGCACAATTTAAGGGCGACGAGAATATTTTTGCTGTCGAAAGCTGTTCGATAACCGCAAAAGATCGTGAGGTTGAGGTTAAGGACCTGAAATTAAAAAGAGGTAGTTCAGATATTGTTCTAAACGGAAAGCTGCCGGGAATTTATAATTATTTGTCTGATAAAACAGCGCCTTTAATTATTACAGGAAATTTATTTTCAAATTATTTAAAGCTCGAAGATTTTATGCTGAAATATAAATCTTCTGAAGATCAATCGGCACCATTGATCCCGGCTAACATTCAGTTTAAATTGAACGCGGCAATTTTAAAATTCACCTATGCAAAGTTTGAGGCAAAATCTGTAACCGGCGAAATTGAAATTAAGAACCAAAAAGCCATTATCAGTGATATGAAACTTAGCACCATGCAAGGCCAGGCCGAGATAGATGCATACGCAGATAATTCCGGTAAAAGATTAGATGTGGTGATGCAAAGCAAATGGCAGAACATAAATGTAAATACCATGTTCTCCCAATTAAATAATTTTGGCCAGTCAACCCTGCAGGAGAAGAACATAAAAGGACTTGCAACAGCAACCATAGAATTTTCGGGAAGCTGGAGCAACAGTCTTGAACCGGATCTTAGCTCTATCAGGTCAAGTATCAATTTAAATATTGATAGAGGAGAGCTCATCGATTTTAAACCTTTATTAAGTCTGTCAAAATTTGTAGATATAGAGGACCTTCAAAACATAAAATTCTCAAACCTGCAAAGCGCGATCGAAATAAAAGATCAAACCATTATTTTACCAAGTACAACTATAAAAAACTCCGCCTTAAACATTATTTTTTGGGGAACACACACATTTAATAACGATATAAATTATCACATTGAATTATTGATAAGCGAATTATTGTCCAAAAAAAGGAAACACAAAAAAGAAGAGGAAGAATTTGGACCAATTGAAAACGATCCGGATAATAAACGCAGCGCTTTTATTTTAATGACAGGCACAGTGGATAAGCCGATCATAAAATACGACAGAAAAGGATTAAAAGAGAACATTAAAAAAGATATAAAAGAAGAAAAACAAAACTTAAAACAGCTGCTTAAAGAGGAGTTTGGCCTTTTTAAAAAAGATTCTATCCAGGTAAAAAAGAAAGAAAAGGCCGATCAGGCCTTTGAACTAGAGAAACCTAACAATAATAAACCTAAAAAAACGTTAGAACCAAAAAAGAAGAAAGATGACGATGATGATTTCTAAAAATCGTATCTTTAATTAATTATTTTTTAGGGTGAACATCTATAATAAAAAACAACGTTGGAAATTAGGGCTTGCAGCTTTTGCTTTGCTTATTATTATTGCTTCATTATGGTACACCCGAAATTTAGTTAAAAAGATCTCGCGTAGCGAAAAAGAAAAAGTAGAGCTTTGGGCTAAAGCAGTTCAGAAAAAAGCTAACCTTGTAAAATTTACCAATGAGTTATTTGAAAAAATAAAAGAAGGCGAAAGAAAAAAGGCGGAGTTGTACGCCGAGGCTACAAAACAATTAAGCGCCGATGCACAAGACGTTTCTTTTGTTTTAAAAGTGTTGCAGGAAAACACATCTGTACCTGTAATTTTAACCGATGAGAACGATGTGATCCAGATCTCAAGGAATTTGGATTCAACTAAAGAAAAGGATAAAACGTATTTGCAGGAACAATTGCAGATCATGAAAGATCTTTATCAACCAGTTGAAATAAATGTTTATAAAGGCATTAAACAAAAGCTGTACCATAAGGATAGCAGGGTTTTTAGCGATATTAAATTGGTGTTTGACAGTTTAATAAAATCTTTTATTACCGAGGTAGCGGTTAATTCGGCAGCGGTACCGGTTATTTATACAAATAATTCGCAGGATAAAATATTAGCTCTTGGAAAGATAGACACTACCGAAGTTAATACTGCCGAAAAGCTACAAAAAAAACTGGCCGAGCTCTCTTCACAAAACACGCCCATAAAAGTTGATCTTGGAGAAGGCTCCAGCGATTATATTTTTTATGCGCCATCTGAATTGCTCACTCAACTTAAATATTATCCTTACGTACAGTTTGGTGTAATAGGTTTATTTTTATTAATTGCTTACATACTTTTTAGTACTGCCCGCAAGGCAGAGCAGGACCAGGTTTGGGTTGGTATGAGCAAAGAAACCGCGCATCAGTTAGGTACACCACTTTCATCTCTTATGGCATGGAACGAACATTTAAGAGCAATGGGCGTTGATGAATCTATTGTGAATGAAATGCAACAAGATGTAAAACGGTTAAATACCATTACCGATCGTTTTAGTAAAATTGGTTCGCAACCAACTTTAATTCCTTCCGACATTAACCAGGTGCTTATTGATGCTATTGAATATTTAAAGAACCGTACTTCAAAGAATACGAACTACACATTAAAATTACCCGAAGAACATTTGCAGGTACATTTATGTGTTCCACTTTTTGAATGGGTGATCGAAAACATCTGTAAGAATGCTATTGATGCCATGGAGGGAAAAGGAGAAATTGAAGTTGCTTTAATAGATGTACCCGAAGGATTGTTCGTGGATATTTCTGATACAGGTAAAGGAATACCAAAATCAAAATTTAAAACTGTTTTTGAGCCGGGCTTTACCTCCAAACAAAGAGGTTGGGGTTTAGGTCTTAGTTTGTGTAAACGAATTATTGAGATCTACCATAACGGCAAGATCTTTGTTTTAAAAAGCGAGGTCAATAAAGGAACAACGTTCAGGATAGTTTTAAAACGGGAATAATTTTTAATACCTAATCTTATAAATCACAGCCTCTAAATATCTTTTTGTTTTTAACTCCCTCAACTTTTCAAATTTGCTCTCAACAAACACTTCTGCATATTTAGGGTTCATATAAACAAACCAGGTTTCAGTTTTTGTAAAAGAAAGTATGCGTTCTAAAACATTTTTTAATACCACCTCATTAAAGGGGTTAAATAAAAAATAAACAGTAGACATGTTTTTGTAATTATACTCTAAAGCATTCACATTAATAAATTCAATTTGCGATGTTTTTCGCTTTAATAAATAGTGTTTTAAATTTAGGTTGGCGGCTTCAACCAATTCTTTATCCAACTCAATGCCCGTTAAATTTTCATACCCAAAATGCTCTGCCACAAAAACAGGTCGGCCCATACCAGAGCCAATATCAACAAAATTAAAGCTTTTTGTTTGAGGTGTTATTTCTTCAAAGATCCTTGATAGCACTTGGTAACCCGCGCCCTGATAATGGAAAAACTCTGTAGAGTCACTTTTTTTAATAGATGAAGTGCTTATTCCGTATTTTTTTTCGCTTAAAAGCTCTGCCCTGATAAGCCGGATAGTATTGATAAAACCACGCAATACCGCAGATCGAAAAAAATAATAGATATAGAGAAAAACTTTCAAGTAAAGGCTTTTTAATGTTACACAAAATTAATACCTTCATGAACATATTTCTAAACAAATTATGAAACTATCTTCATATGAAAATTGATCTTGAAGCGGAGCGGAAGGAAATTTTAAACCGGTACAAAATTTTAATAAAGGCTTGTAAACGCCGTTTAGAAAAAGGTGATAAGGAAACAATTCGCAAAGCGTTTGAAGTAGCTGTTGAAGCGCATAAGGAAATGCGCCGTAAAAGCGGGGAGCCATATATTTACCATCCCATTGCTGTTGCCCAGATCTGCGCTGAAGAAATTGGCCTCGGCGCTACAGGTATTGTTTGTGCTTTATTACACGATACAGTTGAAGACACCGATCTTACACTCGAAGATGTAAAAGGGTTGTTTGGCGAAAAAGTATCTCAGATCATAAATGGGCTAACAAAAATTTCAGGTGTAATTGATAATACTTCTTCTATACAAGCAGAGAATTTTAGAAAAGTTCTCTTAACCATGAGCGAAGATATTCGCGTTATTTTAATTAAGCTGGCCGATCGTTTGCATAATATGCGCACACTTGAGCACATGAAGCGCGAAAAGCAGATGAAAATTGCCAGCGAAACATTGTTCCTGTATGCGCCTTTGGCTCATCGTCTCGGCTTAAATAACATTAAAACAGAACTTGAAGACCTTGGTTTAAAATATACCAATGCCGAAGGGTATTATGATATTGCGGTTAAACTTCAGGAAACAGAACCTGAAAGAAAACGTTTCGTTCAAAAATTTATTGAGCCTTTAAAAGAAATTTTAATAGAACAGGGATTTAAATTTACAATTTTTGGAAGACCAAAATCTATTTTTAGCATTTACAATAAAACAAAAACCAAAGGTGTTGCTTTTGAAGAGATCTATGATCTTTTTGCTATTCGAATTGTAATTGATACACCTTTGGAACAGGAAAAATCAGATTGCTGGAAAGTGTATTCTATTATCACCGATTTTTATCATCCAAGTCCAGAACGTTTGCGTGATTGGATTAGCACGCCAAAAAGTAACGGTTACGAAAGTTTGCACACGACCGTTATGGGCCCGGAAGGTAAATGGGTGGAAGTGCAGATTAGAACCGTTAGGATGGATGAGCTTGCTGAAAAAGGATATGCGGCTCATTGGAAGTATAAAGACAGTGTAGTTGACAAAGAAAGTAATCTTGAAAACTGGTTGCTGCGTATCCGCGAAATGTTGGAGAACCCTGATCCGAATGCGCTGGAGTTTATGGATGATTTTAAGCTGAACTTGTTTAGTGATGAATTGTTTGCGTTTACACCAAAAGGCGATATGAAAACTTTGCCTGTTGGCGCAACCGCATTAGATTTTGCGTTTGAAATTCACACAAAGGTTGGTGAGCAATGTATTGGGGCTAAAGTAAATTTTAAATTAGTACCTCTAAGCTATGAAATAAAAAGTGGCGATCAGGTAGAGATACTTACCAGCAATAAACAAACACCAAAAGAAGATTGGTTAGGCTATGTTATTACCGCCAAAGCAAAATCTAAAATAAAAAGCAGTTTAAAAGAGCAGCGCAAAAAAATAGCAGAAGAAGGACGTGAAATTATGGAGCGTAAGTTCTATAAGAACAAATTGGATTTTACTTTACAAAATGTAAATGATTTTTGTCAATTCCTCAAGATCCCGTCATCACAGGAATTATTTTATAGGGCCGCTTTAGGAAATGTTGATATAAAAGAGATCAAGGAATATGTTCGTTATAAGAACAACCCGGTAAAGCCAAGCCGCAAAACAGTTGTTACACCAAAAATAGAACAGTTGGTAACAAATGCACGCGGAAGCAGCGACATGCTTGTAATTGGCGATGATATGCAAAAGTTGGATTATAAACTTTCGCCATGTTGCAATCCAATACCCGGAGATGATGTTTTTGGTTTTATTACCGTTGGCGAAGGCATAAAAATTCACCGTGTAAATTGCCCCAATGCCATTAAATTACTTTCTAACTATGCATATCGCGTTGTAAAGGCAAAATGGTTAAACGATCAAATGATCTCTTTTCTTGCGGGAATTAAAATTATTGGTACCGATGAATTGGGTTTGGTAAATAATATTACCAAAATAATTTCCAACGAGAATAATATAAACATGCGATCTATTAAATTTGATACAGATGATGGACTTTTTGAAGGAACGATCATGATCTATGTTCACGACACCAAACATTTAAATCATTTAATGGACATACTCAAAAAAGTAAAAGGTGTAACCAAAGTAGAACGAATTGATGAGAAGAATTAACGTTTCGGCGTTTTAAATTCGCGGGTCTTTAATTTTTTTGCCGGATTACCCTGGTAGATCCAATTAGCTTCTAAAGAAACTGTAGCAATACTGCCAACCGTTAGTAAACTATGGCTGCCTAATCTTACTCCCGGACAAATTACCGTTTTAGCGCCGGCCCATGCCCCTTCCTCCAATGTAATTTCGCCAACTATAAGGTCGAAGGTGGTGCGTTTATAATTATGATTTCCGCACAACAACAAGGCTCCTTGCGAAACACAAGAATGATCCTTCAGCGTTACTTTTGCCAGATTATCTATCCAGGCCATTTCACCTATCCAAACATGGTCGCCAATTACAAGATGCCATGGATATTTAATAGAAACATGCGGTTTAATAATTACGCCTTTGCCAACTTTAGCGCCAAACATGCGCAGTAAAGCACGTTTTGGACCATAAAAAGGAAATACGGATTTAAAAAACAAGTAATTGATAAAATACCATAAAGCCCTTACGATCAATGGTCGGCCGGGCTTGTACCAATCATTATCAAAACTCGAAAGGTCAGTTTTTAATGAATCCATTAAATAAATTTTTATATAAGTTTATGCTTTTTTCTACCTCAATCTTACTGCTAATATAACTATTTGCAGCTTCGCTTTTTTGTAGAAATTCTTGTTGGTTTAATTTTGCTAGTGTATTAATAGCGTCTACAAAACCTTGTTTGTTATTTAAGGCAATAGCAAAACCGGCGTTGCGCTCCTCAAGATCATTCCAGGGGGTTTGGTCGCTAATAATGGCCGAACAACCGGATAACAGGCTTTCAACAATTGAGTGGCCAAAGTTCTCATTTAAGGTTGGTAAAAATAATGCGTGATAATTTGAAATAATACTTTGAACCTCATTAAAAGACAATTCGTTCTGATAGGTTGCCGTAATATTTTTTGGTAACTGATCAATGATCTCTATACACCTGGCCCAATAAGCCTCATCCTCAAGGTTACCATAAATATCATAAGTGATCTGAATATTTGACGGAACATTCTTTAAAACCTCTAATGCAAAATGCAGGTTTTTAACTTCCGATATTCTGGATAAGAAAAAAAGTTTTAAAACACCCGGCTCTTTTTTAGAAATGTTTTTTACAATTACTCCTGAATTTAAATTAGAAGCAACGGTGATCTTTGCAGAAGAAAAACACGCTTTTATATCCTGCTCTTCCTGTTTGTTAGTAGCATGAAAATGTACGTTCTTATACCATCCAAATAATTTGGCAGAAATAAGATAAGTGTTTTTCTTGAACGATTTAAGGCTTAACGCGCCCTTGCTCAGCATGCCTCTTGGCGCCAGTAGAACAGGAGCCGTAATTAGTTTTTTATTTTTTAAGCGAATAATGTTTATTGAAAAAGGAAATGACCAAAAACTATTTAAATAAATAAGATCAGGCTTTATTTCACTTAATGTGGATAGGAGATTATCAACGGTTAAATACGCATCATTAAAATAAAAATAATTTATTTCTTCTTTTAAAAACAGTTTGTTGGGGATTACATCTTTATATGCTATTGCACTACCTAGATCTTTATTGGACGTGATGATATAAAGATCAAAATAACTTTTTAATAAACTCACCAACGAGAAAACAGAACGAACCGGCCCGCCGGCTTTTGTGCCCGGCAAATACCAATGCATAAAAATAACTATTTTTGGTTTTTTCAATTTCTTATACTAAAATATTATTTTCTTTTATCCAGTTATTTAATACTACAATGTGCCAGATCCTGCTCCAGGTAATTGATTCGTCGTTGTTTAAGAATCGCTGCCACAAACTTTGTATCGCCGCAGTATTGCACAGATCATAATTTGAAAATTCAACAATATTCTTTTCGCAAAAAGATTTTAGCTCTGTTTTAAGCCAAAGCTGCCAGGGCAAAGTAAATCCCATCTTTGGCCGGTTAACGATCTCGTCAGGTAAAAGATCACCTAAACTATCTATCAATAATTTTTTTGGTGTAAGCGGATATTTTTTTTCATCGTTCAAATTTAAAACAAAATCTACTAAACGGTAATCCAAAAAAGGTTCTCTAACTTCAAGCGCAACGGCCATGCTCATTTGATCAGCATCGCGCAGCAAAACATTTTGCAGGTATGTATTTATTTCGCAGATAGAAACAGAGCTTAATAAGTGATCTTTTATTTGAGGCACGTTTGAAACAATAGCGTTTATTTGTTTAAATGGTGAAGGATCATTTAAAAGCGATGCAAGTTCTTTTTTTGTAAATACACTTCTGTTTAACGGGTAGGCTGAATTAAAATTTATTTTTTCCTGACCCAATAATTCTTGTATCTTATTGCCCGCAATTGTTTTTTTTCTTTTTTGTATCACATACCCTGCAGCTTTACGACTAAATGTTGGGAAAGCATTTATCCAGGATTTTTTTTCTAACGCTGCCATACGTTTAAAAACATCGTAACCGGCAAAAAGTTCATCGCCGCCAATACCACTTAAAGCCATAGTAATACCGGCCTCTTTAGTCGCCTTAGAAACAACAAAAGTGTTTGGGCCATCACCGCTGGGATGA
Source organism: Bacteroidota bacterium (assembly GCA_013697245.1). GTDB lineage: Bacteria > Bacteroidota > Bacteroidia > B-17B0 > Aurantibacillaceae > Aurantibacillus. Next base: position 84,926 of record JACCXH010000010.1, on the reverse strand, counting down.
TCCATAGCTGAAAGGGCTGCGGGCAACTGTTTTAAAAAACTGTCGGGGCTTAATTTTATTTCGTGATGCTGTGTATTAAATTTTTTAGCAATTAACCTGGCGTATTTGGATTCTGAAAATTCACTTTCATCAAAACTAATATTAAAGGTTTGAATTTTTTCTGTACTTACCTTACTCATTAATCCAACAATGGCACTCGAATCTATGCCACCCGAAAGGAATGCACCAAACGGTACATCAGCCACTAAACGTTGATGAACAGAATGTGTGAGCAGCTCGTTAACTTTTGCACAGGTTTCAGCATAAGAAAGTGTATCGCTTGCTTTTGAAAATTTGTTTAGTGTGTAATACTCAGAAATACTTGCCTTTCCATCCTGGTATTCTAAATAATTTCCGGGCAACAATATTTTTATGCTTTTTATAATTGTATTAGGGGCAAAAACAGTTTGATACATCATGTATTCGGCCAGCACATCTTTATTTAAAGAAAAAGATTTTACTTTTGAATGGATGATGGGCCTTATTTCGCTTGAGAATAAAAAGCCTTCGTTGCCAAAATAATAATATAACGGTTTTACACCAAGCCTGTCGCGCGCAACGGTTAATTTTTTATCTAGGGTATCGTAAATAGCGAATGCATACATGCCGTTAAATAATTGCAGGCAGTTTGTTCCGTAACGGATAAACGCGGCCAACACAACTTCAGTGTCGGTATTGGTCTTAAAAAAATAAGGCTGATCGTTTGACCCATGTGATGAACGCTGTAGTTCTAATTTTAATTCTTTGTAATTATATAATTCGCCATTATAAACAATAACGTAACGTTTATCTGCAGAAAAAAAAGGTTGATTACCATCGGCGCTAAGATCAATAATGGATAAACGCCTGTGTCCAAGAACAATGTTTTCGCCGGACCACAAACCTTCATTATCCGGTCCGCGATGACTTAAGGTGTTGTTCATTTTCTGAACAATTTCTTTTTTTTGTTCAGCTAAAAACTGATCTGATATAAAACCGTTTATGCCGCACATAATATTATTTTAAACCGGTAGATCTTAAGAACCGCTCATCTGTCATCATTAACATTAATCCTTCATCAATGCTCACAAACTTCTTGTTAAGGATCTCCCGCATCTTTGCGTTATCGGGTTGGCGCCGTGTCATGTCGCCTTCTTTAAGTGGCGGAAGATAAATTATCTTTGATGATGAGTTGGTTAGTTTTATGGTGAGTTCTGCAAGCTCTTTTACGGTCATTAATTCATGGTTACCAATATTAATAACATCGTTGATCAATAATTGTTCGTCAAATATTTTTGCGCATACGTTAACCGTATCATCTACATAAGTAAATGTGCGGGTTTGTAAACCATCACCATAAATTGTGATGTCCTTATTTTTTAAGGCCGCAGATAAAAAGCGTGACACAACAAAATCAGTACTTTGATTTGGACCATAGGTATTAAAGAACCGAAAGATAGTATAAGGTAAATGGAAAGATTGCCAGTAGCTTCTAAAAAAACATTCTCCCACGTTTTTAACTACTGCATAAGGCACGCGCGAGTTTAAGGGGGTGCTGTATTCGTTTTGTGGTAACTCAACCGGCTCACCATAAACCTCGGAGCTGGATGAAAAATAAACGTGTTTTACAGAAGTGTTCTTTGAAAGATTTAGAATATTTTTTATTCCTTCAATATCATTCAATACATCGATCGGATTTTCCTGCGTTCTTATTACACCAACTACTGCGGCAAAGTGAAAAACGTAATCAAAATGAAACGAGAGCATAACTGAGGACAGATCGTTCAAATGATTAACATCGCCTTTAATAAACTTCCAGTTGGTTTGTTTGGAAGAAGGTAGTTTTGAAAGAAGGCCGGTTGACAAATTATCTACAATCACAACAAAGTTATGTGGGTTGGCAATTAATTTTTCAACCAAAGCACTGCCAATATTACCGGCACCGCCTGTTACGAGGATCTTATTTTTTATGGAATTCATTATAAATTTCTAAAACAGTATTTGTCCAGATTTTTGGATTGATCTTTTGAGCCAATTGGTGACTCTTTAATGCCATGTCGTTTAATTCCGGATCACTTAAAGTTATGATTTTTTTTAGTATTTTTTTTAATTCGGTTACATTTTTTGAGCGAAAAGAATAACCATTCTCATTTTCTGTCAAAAAGGCCTCGTTTGAACCCACCGCACTGCTTGTGACCAGAGGAAAGCCAGAGGCAGCGTATTCCTGCACAACTACGCCCCAGGGTTCAAAATGACTAGGCAGAACAAATACACCACATTTTTGAGTGATCTCTGCCAGATCTTTTGGCTGAACAAAACCAAAGTGTTTTATTTTGGAGTGTTCAATAGGTGCAATAGTGCCCGTGCCCAAACACCATAATTCCCATTCGTTTGGCGCATCATTCTGCAATTGTATAAATGCCTCCCAAAGATCAGTAATGCCTTTAAAATCGTAGTATCTTCCCACAAATAAAAAACGCTTTGGGAAAGCTTTTTTCTTTGCCGGATTTTGCGCTTCATAAATTGTATTGAACTTTTCAAGGTCACAACAATAAAACCCTTTCTTTATTTTATTTTGGTCAAAGCCCAGCTTTTTTACATAAGCTAATTGACTATTACCTGGCACCCAGGAGTATGAGAATTTGTTTAAAAGAAAAAAACGGCTTAAGATTTTGGCAACATGTTGTTTTAGCGAGCCATTCCAATGTGTGTCGCAAGATAATACTGTTGGAATTTTTTTATAGTATGGCTTTACAAGGCGCAAATAATCTTTATCTATCCAACCACTACAAATAATAATATCGGGCGCAATTTTTTTAACGAGGGTTTCTAATTCGACATAATTGTATTTGTTTTTGTCATAAATAGTTACCTTCTCGGGGAAAGAAAAAACAAAAGGCGCCTCTTTATTTACAGGCCATCTGATAATATGTACGTCGGCTGTTTTTGAAAGATCTTCGCAGCATTTGATAAAATAATCTGCAATTTCGGTATATAAAAACAGAACCGTCATTCTACCTTTAAACTTTCTAAAGAGTTTTTATAATTAGCAGAGTTATAATAATACATCCAACCATATAAGAAAAATCCATTATAGGTATAATTTCCCTGCCGCAAATAAGTTAATAGAATTAAAACCAACAGGGCATTACTCATGAGCCAATAGTCCTCGTTCTCGTCACCGTTAAGATCGTGCGAAACAAAATATTTAAACACAAAAAGAATTAAAAATAAAGCACCAAACAATCCAACCTCAGAAATGGTTCTTAAAAATAGTGAGTTGGCGTCACCTGTGTTAAATTCATAAATACCACCAATTATTTTATTGAGGGTATATTTATCATAAGCAAATTCGTGGGAGCCAATACCGGTTCCAAACAGAGGGTTTTTAATAAAATTTTGTTTGGCAATATAATAATTATTATAAAAAACAAAAGATGAGCCGTGGACACGATTTAAGAAATTGCGAATGCGTTTGTTTTTTGCCAATTTAGTTTCACCTGCTTTAGCTTCATCTAATATATTATCAACAAATAATTCTTTTATACCATCCACGCGCACTTTAAATTCAGTAGCATTGTTATAAGCGATAAAAAATAAAAAAACCGAAAGTGGGATCGCGAATAAAAAATAACGAACCGCACCAAAATTAAGCGTGATTAAAATAATAGATAAAAATATTCCTAAAAAGGCAAGGCTGGAAAATGATAGGCAATAACACGCTACAATTACCAAACAGCGCTTTAAAGAAATAAAGTCGTTTGTGCGGGTTAATAGTTGGTATATACAAACAAAAAAAGCCGGCGCAACAGCAATTCCCAGCGAGGAGGGTTCGCTGAACAAACTATTTATACGGATACCAAGACCCCCTAAATTAAGCCCCCATTTATTAAGGGGTAAAAGTAAACTCAGGTCATAACCATATTTAAAGCCTATCCAATAACTAAGCAATTGAAAAAGCCCTAGTGCGCAAACAATAAAAGAAATGTTCATGTATTTTTTAAAGATGAGCCTTACATCAAAATTATAATACTGCAATACATATTGATAAAAAATAAGATTAACAGATAGGTTAACAAAAATTTTAATAAATTTTGAAGCAGTATTATTTTCAATAAAAACATTAAAAACACCAACGATCAATAACGGAATAATGATATAAAGTGAAGGAGCGTAAAATTTATATTTAATAATAAAAATTGGCAGTAAAATTAATATGGGGATATAAGAAAAGTAAAACTCGAACGGTTGTTTAAAAAAAACAAACCCGGTATAAAATAAGTTAGAGAAAATACCTACATCAATTAAAAAACCAATCATCAGATAATGTTTACTTCACGCTCAAGAGTTACTCCAAATTTATCAAATACTTTCTGTAATACATAACCCGACAACTCAAAAACGGCTTTGCCTGTGCAATTGCCTTTATTGATAAGCACCAAGGCTTGCTTTGAATGTACGGCGGCGCCATCTTTTTCGAAGCCTTTTAAGCCGCATTGTTCAATTAGCCAACCCGCCGCCAGCTTATAGTTGCCGTTTGGCAAGGGATAAGCAACCAGCGCTTCAAAAGATGTTTTTAAGCTATTAAATTTTTCTGCTGAAACTTCTGGATTCTTAAAAAAACTGCCGGCATTACCCATTTCTGCCGGGTTAGGCAACTTACTTTGGCGGATGGCAATAACCGCATTAGATACATCTTTTACCGTTGGGTTTGTTACTTTCATGGCTTCCAACTCAGAATTAATAGCACCATAAGTGGTATTTACACTTGGCTGTTTACTTAGTTTGAACGAAACAGAGCTTATCAAAAACTGATCTTTATATTTTGTTTTAAAAACACTTTCGCGATAGCCAAATTCGCATTCGGCTTTGGTAAATATTTTTTTTGAACCGGTACTTTTATCTATTGCTTCCAAATCGTTAAACACATCTTTGATCTCTACCCCATAAGCACCAATGTTTTGCATAGGGCTGGCACCCACGCAACCCGGGATGAGCGATAGGTTCTCTAAACCATAAAAACCTTTTGCAATACACCAAAGCACAAAACCATGCCAATTTTCGCCTGCTGCTGCACGTACAATTACATCATCATTGCTTTCAGAAACAAGCGTAATTCCCTTTAAATTATTTTTAATTACCAATCCATTAAAATTCGTGGTGAACAGAATATTACTTCCACCTCCAACTATCAACTTTAAATTATTTTTATAGGTATCGGTTTTTAAAAGGGCTAAAAAATCTTCTACTGAATTTATTTCGGCAAAAAAGGTACAGGAGGCCTCAATACCAAAGGTATTAAAGGGTTTAAGGTTTACATTGTTTTTTATATCCAACATATTCAAACAAAAATACTAATAAAATAGCTGTAATATTTCTATCTTTAACCCAATATCAACAAAGTATTTGTTTACAACAAAAAAAATAGCCGTAGTTAGTGTCATTAACGACCTTGTAACCGACAATCGCGTTAATAAAACCTGTTTAGCGCTTATAGAATGTGGTTATGAGGTAGTTCTAATTGGAAGAGAACTTCCAAACTCTTTACCAATTAAGGGTTGGCCTTTTACCACGATTCGTATGCGTTTACTTTTTCTTAAAGGCCCTTTATTTTATTTCTTTTTTAATTTCAGGTTGTTCTTTAAACTATTATTTAAAAAAGCAGATCTGTTGCTTGCAAACGATCTTGATACGCTTTTACCAAACTACTGGGTTTCCAAAATAAAAAATGTTCCCTTAATCTATGATAGCCATGAGTTATTTTGCGAAGTGCCCGAACTGCTTGAATCTCCAATTAAAAGAAAGATTTGGTTAAGGATCGAAAAAGGCGTTGTGCCCAAATTAAAAAACTGTATTACTGTAAACGAGAGTATTGCTAAGATATTTGAAGAAAAGTACAAGGTAAAATTTCATTCAGTAAAGAATATATCTGCGCCTATTGAAAATTTTATACCCCTATCAAAACAACAATTGGGCTTGCCTGTTAATAAAAAAATTATCCTATTGCAAGGCGCAGGGATAAATATCGATAGGGGAGCTGAAGAACTAATAGACGCGATGAAATTTGTAGATAACGCATTTTTATTAATTATTGGTGGAGGTGATTGCTGGAACATCTTACAAAAAAAAGTGAAAGATCAAAACCTTTCGGGAAAAATATTACTTATTGATAAGATGCCCAAATTGCAATTAACAAGCTACACGTTTAATGCAGATCTTGGAATTAGTATTGACAAGAACACCAATTTAAATTATTATTATAGTTTACCCAATAAGATCTTTGATTATTTACAAGCCGGAATACCTATACTAGCCAGTCGTTTACCCGAAATAGAAAAAATAATTACTGCTTATAAAGTTGGAGATTTTATTGACGATCATAAACCGGAAACCATTGCCAAAAAGATAAATCAAATTTTATCGGCAGAAGAATTACTGCAGGAATATAAGGGAAATGCGAAAGTGGGCGCAGCTGAATTGAACTGGACCAACGAAAAACAAAAACTAATCACAATTATTAACAAGCTTGTTTAAGCGGACACAAATACCTTTTATTAATAATTTGCGCGGCATAGCTGCACTGCTAGTTTGTTTGTATCACTTTATTTATTCTACAGTTAATTATGTTACAGAACAAATTGTTTTAGATATTGCTTACTATGGACAATTCGGTATCACTATTTTTTTTGTGATCTCGGGTGTAGTTATCCCACTTTCTCTGTTGCGGGCAGGTTACACCATTAAAAAATGGCCAAGGTTTTTAATGAAACGTATTATTCGTATAGAACCGCCGTATTTAGTGGCGCTGGCTTTGTCCGTTACACTTATTCTGTTGCGAAAACAAATTATAAAAGAGGATGTAACTGAAATTAGTTTCACACAAGTGGTGGTTCACATTGGTTATCTTGTTCCGTTTTTTTTAGATAAGTTTAAATGGCTGAACGAAGTGTTTTGGACACTCGCCATTGAATTTCAATATTATTTGCTAATAAGTTTTTTGATCTTGCTGGTCATTAAAGGGAAAATAATGGGTCGCATGCTTTTCTATATTTCTCTATTGGGCTTGCCTTTTTATTTTTTGGATATGAATTTTTTTCCACCCTATGCAGCTATTTTTTTAATGGGTATTTGCTGGAGTTTTTATTATGTTGGTAAAATAAATATCATCGAGTTTTTAGTTGTGCTTTTCGTTTCTTTTTTTGTGGTGTATTTTAAATTTAGTCAACTCGATGCCTTCCTTGCACTTTTTGCTGTTATATTCATTCACTTTTTTAATACCTATTCAAATAAAATTTTAAATTTCTTTGGGAACATTTCCTACTCCCTTTACCTTATTCACCCCTTAATTGGCGGAAGTATCATTAATGTTTTAAGCCATTCTTTTTTTCAAAGCTGGCAAAAGCCCCTGGTTATTTCTTTAGGTTTAGCAGTAACTATTTTATCCTCTTACATTATGTACCGTTTTGTAGAAAAACCCACACAACTTTTATCTAAACGAATTATGTATTAATAAATTACTTAAATTTAAGGTGTAAAAACTGTATGGAATTTTCTGCTCAACAAATAGCACAACTTTTAAATGGAACTGTAGAGGGAAATGCGAATGCCGTAGTAAATAATCTTTCTAAGATCGAAGAAGGAAAAGAAAAGACCTTATCTTTTTTATCAAATCCAATATACACTCATTTTATTTATACTACCGACGCAAGCATTGTTATTGTTAATAGAACATTAACACTTGAAAAACCGGTAAAGTCAACCTGCACCTTAATACGTGTAGATAATGCCTACGAATCTTTTGCAAAATTATTAGAAATATATACGCAAATAAAAGGAAATAAAGTTGGTATAGAACAACCATCCTTTGTTTCTGAAAGTGCTACAACGGGTACAGATTGCTATATTGGCGCCTTTGTTTACATTGGCCAAAACGCAAAAATTGGTAATAATGTAAAGTTATATCCGCATGTTTACATTGGCGATAATTGTGAAGTTGGCGATAACACCACTTTATTTCCCGGGGTAAAATTATATTACGATTGCAAGATCGGCGCTAATTGCACTATTCATGCCAGCACAGTAATTGGCAGTGATGGTTTTGGTTTTGCACCAAATACCGAGGGAAATGCTTTTGTAAAAGTGCCGCAAATAGGAAACGTGGTAATCGAAGATAATGTAGAAGTAGGATCTAATTCATCCATTGATAGAGCAACGTTAGGATCTACTGTTTTACGTAAAGGTGTAAAGTTGGATAATTTAGTGCAGATAGCGCATAATGTGGAGATAGGCGAGAACACGGTTATTGCAGGTCTTTCAGGTGTTGCCGGCTCAACCAAAGTTGGAAAGAATTGTATGATCGGCGCCCAGGTAGGTATTGCCGGACACTTAAAAATTGCTAACGGCGTAAAAATTGGTGGGCAATCGGGCGTAGCATCGAGTATTGAAAAAGAAGGCGAAATAGTACAAGGCTCGCCGGCCTTTAATAGCGGCGAGTTTAAACGCAGTTTTGTTCTGTTCAGGAACCTTCCAAAAATAAATGAGAAGATTAATGACCTGATCAAAAAATCAAAATAATATGAAGGTTGATATTTTAGCCATAGGGGTTCATCCAGATGATGTGGAGTTAGGTTGTAGCGGCACTATTGCAAAACATATTGCATTGGGTAAAACAGTAGGCATCTTAGATCTTACTCTTGGCGAACTTGGCACGCGGGGCAGTGCTGAGCTTCGCACCAAAGAAGCAACTGAAGCTGCAAAAATTTTAAATGTTTCTTTCAGGACCCAGTTAAAAATGAAAGATGGTTTTTTTGAAAATAATGAAGCACACCAACGCCAAATTATAGAGGTCATTCGCAAACACCAACCAGAAATTATTTTATGTAATGCTATTAACGATCGTCATCCCGATCATGGCCGTGCTGCTAAATTGGTATCAGACGCTTGTTTTTATAGCGGCCTTATAAAAATTGAAACAATGGCCGATGGCCAAAAACAAAGTGCATGGCGACCAAAAGCGGTTTATCACTACATACAAGATCATTACATTCATCCCGATCTTGTAATTGATATTACAGATTTTATGGAAATAAAACACAAAGCAATCATGGCTTTTTCGTCGCAGTTCTTTGATCCAAACTCTAAAGAACCTGAAACGCCAATATCTAGCAAAGCGTTTATAGAAACATTGAACAGTAAATTAGCACTATGGGGCCGGGCAATTGGCGTAGCTTATGCAGAGGGCTTTACGGTAGAACGTTATCCCGGCGTAAATAATTTGTTTGATCTGAAATAACAACCAATGTTATTCCCCCTTAGAGAAGGGGGTTAGGGGGGATTGAATTAATTTAAAAACTCTTTTATATATCCACACACTTCGGGCACGTGCTCTAAATTTAAAGTATGCCCTGCGTTTGATACAACTATTAATTTTGAGCTCTTAATGTGTTTATGAACTTCCTGCGCTAAATGTACCGGTAATAAAAGATCTTTTTCGCCTTGTATAACCAAAGTGGGGGCCGTTATCTTTTCAAGGTCGCGGCGGTAATCTTTTCTTTCTTTTGTGGCTTGCATTAAATGAAAAATGGCTTGTTTGTTTTGTTGTGCATCCAAACGTGCTTCTTTCATTAATTGAATGGGAATTATAGGATTGGAAAAGTATCCTTCGCTTAAAACACTTGGCAGCATAATATCTAACATCAAATTATAACCGCCAAACTCTAATGCCCGCCACCAGCTTAACTCAATGGCATCGTAATATGGTGTTTTGTGCGCGAAGGTAGAGATCAAAATTAATTTATGTACCAAAGCCGGATGATTAACTGCAAAATGCTGCGCCACCAAGCTGCCATAAGATAAACCAATGATGTTTGCTTTGCTTATTTTTTCCTGCTCCAAAACACTCTTTACATCTCTTGCATGTTTGTCAAAATCACGCCATACTTCGGCCTTATCGCTTTGTCCCTGGAATATAAGATCCAACAAAACGAGCTTATATTTATCTTTAAAAAAAGGCAAAACAAAAAACCATGATGCGGTTGATTGTGTTAAGCCGTTTAAAAAAACAAGTGTTTCAGAAGCGGCAGCATTACCCTGCACTTCGTAATACACATTTAAATTATCGGAGGTTTTACAAAACATGTTATAAATAACTTAATTCAACTTTATTTTTTGTGACTTCTAATTTTGCTTTTTTTCCTAAATAAAGCGCCATATTTTTTTCAATATGTCCGGCCGGAAAATTAAAGCAAACGGGGTAATCGTATTCTTTAACGGCATCTAAAATAATTTCTTCGGCGGTTTTCCCAAAAGGTATGGCATTATCTTTCATGTCGCTCATACCCCCAACAATCAGGCCTTTTAAATGTTTAAGTTTTCCGCTGCGTTTTAACTGTAAGATCATTCTATCCACATGATATAATTGCTCATCCAGGTCTTCAATAAATAAGATCTTATTTTTCCCGTAAACATCATCAACACTTCCGCTTAAAGCATATAATAATGAAAGGTTACCGCCAACTATTTCTGACTCTGCTTTACCCGCCCTGTTATATTTGTTTTTAGGGATGTTGTAAATTATTTTTTCGCCAAACAATAATTGCTTAATAGACAAAGTGGCTTCTTCATTTTTTGGGAACTGAAAAGCCATTGTACCATGTATGGCTGCCATCTTTAAATGAAATAAACGGTTGTGAATAATTGTAGTATCGCTGTAACCTACAAACCACTTTGGGGTTTTTGTGAGCGGCTTAAAATTAACGTGATCAATTACTCTTAAGGTTCCATATCCGCCGCCACTAATGAGGATAGCTTTGGCGCTTTTATGATCGATGGCCCATTGCAGGTCGTTGATGCGCTGTTCATCAGTGCCCGCAAATTGATGATGTACTTTAAAAGCGTTTGGGCCGGTTTCAACCTTTAGGCCCCAGCTTTTTAAAATATCAATGGCAGGTTTAATGGCCTCTTTAGACCTTGCGCGTGCGGTAGCAATAATTAAAATGGTATCACCTTTTTTTAAATAAGGAGGTATAACGGCCATTATATTATCTTTTTCTCTTAGCTGCTTTACCTTTTTTTGCTTTTACTTTTTTGCCGCTACCGGTTTTTTTCTTAGTTGCACTTTTCTTTAATAAAGCTTCACGCTTTTCTTTTTTTGCAGTTTCAACTTCCGATTTTTTTTCCTGGTAAGCAATGTTGCTTAAGTTTTGCTTGTATTTTGCATGGATTGGTTCGTTCTCAACTCTAACGTGGTACCAGAACTGGCCGGTTTTAATACGGTAGATCTGCATTTCAGAAACCCCAAACTTTTCGGCTATTTGTTTGAACGATAATTTTCTTTTAGGATCCCAGATCATTTTCTTAAGCGTAACAATGCTTTTCTCGTTAAAGACTTGCGAATGCGAGCTTTTTACAATGGCTTTTTTCTTTCTCGATAAAATGGCATTCGGGCTAAAAGTGGTGTGCGCCCTGTGTTCGGTCTGTGTAGCCCATTTTAAATTATCAACATGATCATTTAAATAATTATGATCTTTATGAATTACAAATTTATGTTTTGGAGATGGTTTTTTTAAGAAAGCTTTAGCAACTTCTTTGTATAAAAAGATAGCTGCAGCTTTACCGTCCTGCCTTACGTTAAAGCGGTAACTGCCGGCTGTAGGCTTAAAGTTTCTTTTCTCAACCTTGCCACTTTTGTCTAATAATACACCAAAATGGCCATGATTTGAAATTACATATGGCACCGAAGGTTTTTTGCCATTTACAGTAATTGTTTTCCAAATTTCTTTTTTATTGCTCATTCTTAATTTATTTTAATAGTTATAGTTACTTTTGTATAAATATAACAAAAAATTAATTGATTTGCACTTTCAGCAAAAAAATGAAAAGGCATAACGGGTTGCACTTTAGGAGATAAAAATGAATTCAAAATTTAAAAGAACATTAGTTACTGCAGCATTGCCTTATGCAAATGGCCCTGTTCATATTGGCCATTTAGCAGGATGTTACCTGCCTGCAGATATTTATGTTAGGTACTTAAGAAGTATTGGCCACGATGTTAAATTTATATGCGGAAGCGATGAACATGGCGTGCCTATTACCATTAAAGCAAAAAAAGAACATACCACCCCCCAGGCTATTGTAGACAAATACCACAACCTGATGGGAACTTCTTTTAAAGATTTTGGGATATCATTTGATATATACTCTCGCACCTCATCAAAGACCCATCACCAAACAGCTTCCGATTTTTTTAAAGTATTGTATGATAAGCATGGATTTACGGAAGAAGTAACAGAACAGTATTACGACGAAACGGCAAAGCAATTTCTTGCCGACCGTTATATTGTTGGTACCTGTCCAAAATGCGCTAACCCCAATGCTTATGGCGACCAGTGTGAGCGTTGCGGATCAACATTGAACGCTACCGACCTTATTGACCCTAAATCAACCCTGTCGGGAAACAAGCCGGTTTTAAAACAAACAAAGAACTGGTTTTTACCTTTAGATAAATTACAGCCAAAAATAAAAGCATACATTGAAAAACACAGCGATTGGAAAGCCAATGTTTACGGGCAATGCAAAAGTTGGTTAGATAGTGGCGATGGTTTGCAACCAAGGGCTATGACGCGCGACCTGGATTGGGGCGTACCGGTACCTTTAAAAGATGCTGAAGGAAAAGTGTTATACGTTTGGTTTGATGCACCAATTGGCTATATTTCTGCTACTAAAGATCTATTGCCGGATACCTGGGAAAATTATTGGAAAAAAGATGACTCGCGTTTAATACACTTTATTGGAAAAGATAATATTGTTTTTCATTGTATTATTTTTCCGGCGATGTTAATGGAGCATGGCGAATTTATTTTACCGGACAATGTTCCTGCAAATGAATTTTTAAATTTAGAAGGCGATAAGATCTCAACCTCCCGCAATTGGGCTGTTTGGCTACACGAGTATTTAGCTGATTTTAAAGGAATGCAAGATGTTTTGCGTTATACTTTATGTTCAAACGCACCCGAAACAAAAGATAATGATTTTACCTGGAAGGATTTTCAAACAAAGAACAACAGCGAGTTGGTTGCCATTTTTGGGAATTTTATAAACCGCACTTTGGTTTTAACACATAAGTTCTATGATGGTCATGTTCCAGAAGCAAAAACATATAATAAAGAAGATCTTATAGTATTGGAAGAATTAGCCGCTGCCCCTGCAAAAGTGGCTAAAGCAATTGAGCAATTTAAATTTAGAGAAGCTATTAGCGAATGGATGAACGTTGCCCGCATTGGTAATAAATATTTGGCAGAGACAGAGCCCTGGAAATTAATTAAAACAGATGAGCAACGTGTTAAAACAATTATGAACGTGGCACTTCAGATCTCTTGCAACCTGGCCATTTTAGCAGAACCCTTTTTACCGTTCACCTCAAAAAAATTATTTGAGCTTTTAAATATTAAACCTTTGCGTTGGGCTGCTGGCAGCCAAACATCCAACATGGCCCATGGCCACAAAATAAATAAAGATGAATTGTTATTCTCTAAGGTAGAAGATGAGCAAATTCAAAATCAATTAAGCAAGTTACAAAAAAGCAAAGAAGATAATTTAGTAAGTGCAGGTACGGTTGAATTTAAACCTGAAACTACTTTTGACGATTTTTCTAAAATGGATATAAGAACCGCTACTATTATTGCGGCAGAATCGGTTCCAAAAACAGATAAATTATTAAAGCTAACTATTGATACCGGAAAAGATGTGCGTACTGTAGTAAGTGGTATTGCAGTTTATTTTAAGCCAGAGAATATTATTGGGCAAAAAGTTTGCCTGTTAGTTAATTTGGCACCAAGAAAAATAAAAGGAATTGAAAGTCAGGGAATGATATTAATGGCCGAAAATGCAAAAGGAGAATTAAGCTTTGTTTCACCTGAAAAAAATGACATTGAAAATGGCGCCATCGTTAAATAAAAAAGTAAGTTTTATGGTTTGTTTTTTAATGGCAGTATTTTTTAGCTCTGCGCAAGAAACAAATGAATTTGATGCGCCAAAAGATTATAAGGATAGGCAACAATTTGAGAAATTCCGTAAACGCCGTATGCTTATTGCTGCCTGGCAGATCAACCAATTGAAAGAAGGCGCATTGGTAGTAAGATTAAAGACCAACCAAAAATTAATAGATGCTTTGAACAAACAGGGTAAGCCTACTTTGGCCGAAGAAAAACGTTTAGAGCAGTATGCCATAAATTTAAATACCATGCGTGCGTATTTAGCCAACTATACCTTTAGTAAAATTTATTTTATAAACAGTTATAGTAGTGATAGTTTATTGAACGGCACAAGAACAAATATTTTTTTGGATACAACATTAAATGTTGATCCAAAAATTGTGATGAACGAAAAATTTTATTTATTGGCAGAAAGAGACTATGCCTATAACTCATCTATTGGTTTTGTTCCCGAGGATTCTGCAAGAATTCAAACTGAAAAAGGCAATGCCGTAAAAGAAGTGCCAATAGTTATAAAAAATAAATACGGACACCAGTTAAAAGGGCCTTTTCCATATTATTCAGGCGAAAAATATGATTCGCAAAAAAAACTGGGCTATGTTACTTACATAACTATCAATGGCATTGCTATACCTTTTAATATCGGAGGAACAAGAACTTCAAGAGGACAAAAAGCTTTTAAGTATAAGGGTGTAGAAATGATCGTAAGCATTCCCAAACATTATACCTATCAAAAGATCGCTATTTCTGTTGACAGGATGAACGAATACTTAAGTAAATTTTATCAGGAAAGTCCAAAACCTGAAGAGAATAAAATAGACCCCAGCACTAAGCCCTTTTTATACTAACTGGTTTTTTTAACCAGATATAAGGCGAAACTCTAATTCTACTCACAAAAGTAACCGGATATAAGATTTAACCCTATATCTTTTTGCAAATGATGAATATTGTATATCTTTATTTTAAATGTTAACTGGCAATAAACGAATCTATCTGTCGTTATACATTTAATCAGTACTAGATTTAAAAACTTAAACCCGGAAAGCTATGAAAAAGCTGTTTTTTTCCTTTGCCTTTTTGTTCATTTCAACAATTATTTTTTCGCAGGCAGATACTTTATTCTTACAAAAAAATAAAAAAGTTGCCTGTAAGATCTTTGAGATCAACGATTCAGAAATTAAGTATAAAATGGCCGGCAATATTGATGGTCCAATATACATTATTGATAAATCAACCGTAACAAAATATACATTATCTAATGGGTTTACAGAATTAATAATGCCCGATGAACTTTCAATAGAGCACGAGCATAAAGAGATAATAGGAAACCGGCAGGTAATAAAGATAAGCCCTTTTGGTTTTGCATTTAACCATATTTCTTTTGGGTATGAAAGTGTAATTAAAGTAGGAATGAATTTAGATATCCAGGCAGGATATATTAATTCGGAAATTAATAGCGATGCAGCCAAGATGTACAGTTCAGGTATGAATAATAGTACGCATCATGCGGGTTTTTACTTTAAGCCCGGCGTAAAATTCTTTTTAGGAGAAGACTTTTCAATTAAAGGATTAAAATATGCGCATCCATTAAAAGGGCGTTATATAAAATTGGATCTTGCGGTTTCTTATATTAATTTTCAGGATTTGAGTTTGGTATATTATAGTCAGAATAATTACCCTTATAATGGTGTTCAAACTATCCGCACGGTATACTCTAATTTAAACACTATCGCATACGGCGGTTTTGTAAATTACGGCCGCCAGTTTATTTTAGGCAATATTCTTACGTTGGATTATTATGTAGGAATGGGTTTTACAGGCCAATCAGAAACATACTCAAATCCTGATTTTTTTACAAACCCATTTGGAACCAACAACCAACAGTATTATTATGCCGGGAAAGAAAGAAACTACACGTCTAACTACTATGGTTTTTTAAGAATACCTACTGTAGGCCTTTCATTTACCGGTGGCTTTAGAATTGGATACATCATTCCAAGTAAAAATCTGAGAAAAAAGCCGTTGACGAAGAACTAAAGAATTTAGAAAAACAAAAAAGCCAATTGTAATTTACAATTGGCTTTTTTATTGAAGAATAAAAAGGTATTAGTTCTTTATTAAAGAGAGTTCATCAATAATGTTTTTTGCGCCGCCTAATTTGTCTATTATAAATAATACAAACCTTACATCCACACAAATGGTGCGGTTTAAATTCTTATCAAAAGCTATCTTATGGCTTAATGCTTCGTAGTTACCATCAAATGCTAAACCAATCAACTCCCCTTTACCATTAATAACAGGCGAGCCAGAGTTACCACCGGTAATATCATCTGTAGTAATAAAAGTAACCACAATGTCGTTGGTTTGTTTATCAATGTACTGACCATAATCTTTATTTTTTATTAATTCGATCAATTTTGCAGGCGCATCAAATTCATAATCTCCTGGCTTATATTTTTCCATTAAACCATTCAAAGTACAAAGGTAGTTATAGCTAACGCCATCTTTTGGCGAATATGACTTTACATTTCCATAAGAGATGCGCATAGTTTGGTTGGCGTCAGGATACATTGCCTGGCCTTTTTTCATTTCAAGAACACCCTTTAAATATTTTTTATTTAAAGCGTAAGTTGCGCCATTAAAATCGGCAAAGAATTTTCCATAATTATTATTAAAGTTATCTAAAAAACCCATCGCGGTTTTATAAGCAGGATCTTTATGAAGCGTTGCTGTATCAGGCTTAGCAACAAAAGCATCCCACTTATCTTTATTAAGGATCATGGTATTTTCAAAAACATGTTTGGCAAATTTTTCGTAGGTGTCATCTTTTTCAAGCGGGCCGTAAGAATTTTTTAGCATGCTGTAAAATGCCTGTGGCCTTTGACTTGGGTCTATGTCTGTATAAAACAATTTCGTAATAATGCCTAAGATGTTTCTATCTGAAGTAATATTTTCGTTTGTAATAAATCTGTCTTTAGCTGCTTTAGCGCCTGTAATGGCTTTAGTTAAATTTTCGGGAGTTATCGCAGGATCAACCAAAGCAGTTTCAAGCGCTTTTAAGCTTGAAGCAAATGCTAATAAAGGAGAGCCAAGTATTCCTTCTGTAATATATACCCTGTGTTTGGCATACGGCCTCCAATTATCGTAAGCATTTTTAATGTTTGAAAACAAATTATCATATTCTGGTTTACCTTTAGCCCAGGCATCAAAAGCCGCTTCGTCTTTTTGTTTTTGGCCAATTACATTATACTTTATTAATTGTTTTGTTTCTCCGTCAAAGAACTTCCAGTAGTTTGCAACCTGAGCATAGTAACTTGCCAATTGAATTTTGTTGGCAGGGTCCTTCAACATTTCTGTCATCATTAATTTTAAACGCGCATCGCGTAAGCTAACCGTAAATGGGTTTTCAATATCGATCTTTAATTTAACGCCATATGAAGTCTCGTACCTGTTTGTGCCTCCGGGATAACCATAGATCATAGAAAAATCGCCGTCTTTTATTCCTTTGATAGATACAGGAAGAAAATGCTTTGGTACGTAAGGAATATTTTCTGCACTATAATTTGCAGGTTTACCATCTTTACCCATGTATACACGGAAGATAGAAAAATCACCGGTATGGCGCGGCCATTCCCAATTATCAGTATCTCCACCAAATTTTCCAATGCTTTCAGGCGGTGCGCCAACTAGGCGAATGTCTGTAAATCTTTGGTAAGTAAATTGTAAGAATTGATTGCCTTTAAAAAAGCTGCCAATTCTAATTTCGTAACCTGTTCCCTCGCCTGCTTTAGCAGACATGGCTGCTAAGATTCCCGGTAATTTTGCGGCAAGTTCATTTGCAGGAATATCTTTAATTTTTTCGTTAACCTTATCAGTTACATCATCAATATTAATTAAGAATTGCACGCTTAAACCCGCACTGGCAATTTCTTCTTGTTTTGATTTGGCCCAAAAACCATCTCTTAAATAATTATGCGCAACAGAACTTGCCGCGGCAATACTTCCATACCCGCAATGGTGATTGGTAAAAACCAAACCTTCCTTACTAACTATTTCGGCTGTACAACCACCTCCAAATAAAACTATGGCGTCTTTAATACTATTGTTGTTCGCACTATAAAGTTGTTCTTTGGTTAACTTAAGCCCTTTTTTTACCATATCGGCATAAGTTTTTTCGCCAATAAGTTGCACCAACCACATACCTTCGTCAGCTTTAACCGAAAAAAAGCTTAGGGTGATAAATAAAATAGAAAATAGTTTTTTCATAGTATTTTGATAATTTATGTTTTTGATATTAGTTTAAAATAAGTGCACAAAAGTAGCATTGAATTTGATATTACCTTAATTTTTAGATGAATAGCATAATATGTAGATGGTTTGGCTTTTATTTTCTATAAAGCAATTGCCAAAAACGATCATTCTCAAAGGCAGGCGCGAAAGCTAGAAAAATGGCCTAAACTAAAAGAGGGAAAATAAATGTTCAAAGGTGGCAGTATATAATTCTATAAAAAGAAGTTTCAGAATGAAAACACAAAAAAAGGGAGCAAAACGCGCCCCCATTTTTAATTTAAGTGACCTCGAAGGGAGTCGAACCCATAACCTTCGGTTCCGGAAACCGACACTCTATCCAGTTGAGCTACGAAGCCATTTGACCACAAATATAACACCATATTTTATGGTTTTTGAGATAATATTATCGTAATTTTAGCGTTATATATGTGTTTTTAGAACCAAAACTCAATAATGAACCGCATTTTAGTAATTATTTTCTGCCTCTGTTTTTTTTCGGTATTCCCTCAAATTGGGCCTCGTTCATGGCAAGATCATTTGAGCTTGAACAACTGTAATTCTATTACACGATTTAACAACAAAATTTACGCTTCAAATTATAATGGCATCGTTAAAATTGATGAGAATGATTTTAGTATTGAAAGACTTAGTAAAATAAATGGCTTAAATGACGTAGGTGTTCGCCTTCTTAGAACAAACGCCAATAACAATAAACTTTTGGTTGTTTATGATAACAGCAATATTGATGTTATTAATTCAAATGATGAGATTAAAAATTACTCAGACATTAAATCAAAAATCTTAAACGGAAAAAAAATAATAAACGAGGTCACCTTTAAGAACCAATACGCCTACTTAGCCTGTGGGTTTGGCATAATTGTTTTTGACATGGATAAGCTGGAGGTGAAAGAAACATTTATTATTGGCCCGAGCGGGTCTAACCTTGAAGTATATCAGGTGGCCCTTAATGATTCGCTAATATTTGCTGCAACTCCAAATGGGCTATATAAATCAAATTACAAAACCCAAATCTTAAATAACTTTAATAACTGGGTTTTGGTTCCACCTACAAGTATTCCTGCAGGCCCTGTTGGCGGTGTAGTGTGTGTTTCGGGTAAAGTAGTAGCCGCATATTCTCCCTGGAGAGCTAACAATGTAGATGTGCTAAAAGACACCCTATATGTTCTTTCAAATAATGTTTGGTCAAAACTACTTAGTAATCCTCTACCAACTACCGTTAAAAAAATGTCTTACTCTACAAATACTTTTTTTTCAATCATTGATCAATATGGTGTATTTGTTCGGGATGTAAACACGTTGCAACAGCAAGGTTATTTTACCGCTGTAAATAGTGAAACAAACTATAGTCCAAACGACGCTTATTTTTATAAGTTTAATGGAAACTATTCTTTTTGGGTAGCAGACAAGTACAACGGCGCCTTTCAAACGTACGGAAGTAACCCATATTATGGCCAGAACGTTGTAAAGTGTAACGGAACAAATAGAAATTTAATAAGCAATATTGATGTTTTAGATGGGAGAGTTGCAATTTCGCCATCCGCACCCGATCAGGGTGGCGGAACCAATTTTGTAAACGAAGGAGTAAATATTTATAACGATAATAACTGGTCTTATATAAAAGTGTCAGATCTTTCAAATAATGTGGTATATGATATTAACTGCGTTTATTACGATAGGAAGGATAAAAGTCGCTTTTATGCCAGCTCATGGTCTTCGGGATTATTAGAGTATAAAGACAATCAATTGGTAGCCGTGTATAATGCGTCAAACTCACCAATGGGAGAAGTATACCCTGGCGCAGTACGTTGCAGTGGCTTGTGTATGGATAAAAATGGCAATCTTTGGTTTGCGACTAGTGATGTAAAGAATTTTTTGGGAGTTAAAAAGAAAGACGGCACGTTTCAATCATTTTATTTTGATGCCGGCAGGTTCACAAGAAAAGTATTTGTCGACAAAAATAACTATGTGTGGGCACTTCACGAACGCCAAGGAGGAATAACTGTTTTTAATCACAATAATTTTTCTGCGCCAATTCAAAATGTAAATTTTAAAGTGCTTAATAAAGATGTTGGCACAGGCAATTTAGAATCTAACTCAGTTTATTCAATCGCCGAAGATAAAGATGGAAAGATATGGATCGGGACAGGCGCAGGAATAAGGGTTTTTTATAACCCTACAAATATCTTTAATGGCTCTAACTATGATGCGCAGCCAATAAAAATTGTTCAGGATGGAAATGTAGAATTGTTACTTGAAAAAGATGTTGTTACGGCTATAGTGGTTGATGGCGCAAATAATAAATGGGTTGGCACATTAGATGGAGGACTTTACTGCTTTAGTCCAGATGGTTTAACACAGATCTATCACTTTACAAAAGACAATAGCCCACTATATTCAAACACCATAATTGATCTAAATTATGAACAAGTAAGCGGCGATGTTTATATTGGAACGGATCTGGGCTTACAATCTTTTAGAAGTATTATTATTGAAGGCGACGAAAAATACAATAACGTTTATGCCTATCCAAACCCTGTAAGATCAAATTATCCGGGTACTGTTTTTGTGAGAGGCTTAGTAGATAACTCTGTTGTAAAGATTGTTGATCAAAACGGCAATCTGGTTTGGGAAACCAAATCGCAAGGAGGCCAAATAGAATGGCCGGTAAAAACACTAGCGGGTAATCGCGTGGCATCGGGTGTTTATATAGTTTATGCCTCCACAACAACCGGCGACCAAAAAGCGGTTTCAAAAATTCTTGTAATAAACTAATGCGCCTTTCAGATAAAGCCATCGTTTTACAATCTATCAAACATGGTGATAAAAAATTTATCTTAAAACTATATACAAACAACAACGGCCTTGTAACTGCCGCAGTTGCTTTAAATAAAAATATCCGTTCAAGCAATATTTTCCCTTTAAGTTTAATAAACGTGGAGCTTATTTTAAAACAAAATAAAGAAGTACACCAAGTTACCGAGATCTCGAGCTATTATATTTTATCTAACATTTCTAATTCATTACCAAAGCTAAGCATAGCGCAATTCTTAAACGAGATCTTAATTAAAGCTATTAAAGAAAGTGCCACCAACAAACATTTATACGAATTTATTGAATCGACCTTAACTTATTTGAACGATACCGAAACTGAATTTATTAATTTACACTTGTATTTTTTAATAGAACTCACAAAATATTTTGGCGTAGAGCCGCAGAATAATTACGCTTTACAAGCACCATTTTTTGATTGCCGCGAAGGGCAATTCTCGCCTATGGCTTTAGCTTTTCCGTTAGGACTTAATAAAGAAGATTCTTTTTTATTTTCAGAATTCTTAAAAGTTAATGCGTTAAAATCAAAGATCTCGAACGAACAACGGCAAATTATTTTAGAGATCTTATTAGCATATTATCGTTTGCATTTTCCGGGTTTTAATACAATAAAAAGCCTCGAAGTTTTAAAAGAAGTAAGTTCTGCTTAAAGATCCCTGTATCGATTCCAGAAACTGGTCTTAATCCCAAGATAAACAAAAGGGCTCTGCAAGATATAACCCAGGGCATTGGACTCTGAACGCTGTATATAACCAACTTCAATTCTCATATTCATTTTTGGCACCAGATAATAGGTAAATTTTAGAGTGCTTTGTATAATGTTTGTTTTAATGCCTTGTGTTGTTTTGTGACCATATTCATACGGACGAGTTGTGTAACTTAAAAAAATATTTTGCCCTAAATTCGATTTTCCGTTCAAAGAATCTTTTCCAATAATAGCATACATACCTTGAAAATTAAGCTCCCAATTATTTTTTCTATAAGATAAAAAACCTAAATACTCTTTAAAGTTAGCGCCAAACGGATGGGCTAAAGGGACACCATAATGTGCATAGTTTTGTTCAACTACGCCATGAGAATAAGTATAAGGCCTAACCTGATTATACTCCGCCTGCAAACTCAAACCTTTTACATCAAAGGCATTAATATATTTTGCGCCCAGTTGCCAACCTTGTTTATTACCCCACCAACCTTTGCGGGCCCTTATTTCTTTTAAATAAAACTCGTCCAAGCCCAGTTGTCCGTATAGTTTTAAACGATTAAATAATTTGTAATTTAAGTTCAAACCAATAAAAGCATTATCCGGCGAGCCAACCGCAAACTCTTGCGGCCTAAAAAATATAATTGGGTTTAAATAATTAACCTCAAAGCCCCGCACCTGGTTAGAGTCGGTTCCTCTAAAAACAATGTTTTCAAACAAACCAACATTAAACTCTTTGGTAACGTTGTAACTTAAATAATGAAATGCCGCAAATTTATTTTGGAAATTTTTTTGAAAGCCGTTCGCATTTGTCACATCATACATCCAGGCATACCAAACATTGTACTGTATTCGCCAGATATTTGTATTGATCCTGAAAAAGGGATAGGCAGGGGCATTATCACTTAACAATAAACTGCGGTAACCATCGCCAATAAAATGTTTATCGCGCCCCAATTGAAAATTAAATATTTTATTATTGTTGGGCGAATAAGAAACATAACCGGTATAATCCATAAAAGAATACCCGGTTTTGTTATTGCCATATGCTTGCCCGTAACTAGGAATTATCTTTTGATTGGATAAGATCGTATCCATATAAAAAGGCAAAAAAGTTTTCCCCCCAACAATAGTTCCTGCAAACGTAAAATCGTTATTGATATTTATTTTTAAATGCGTACCGCCAACAAAATCGGTTAATGGGCGTTTAGCTAAACCATCATAACCAACTTCCGCATCCAGAATGGGATGTACTTGCACATTGTACCAGTTTCTTTTCTCCGGTTTTTCGTTAAAGGTTTTGCTCAGAAAGAAATTCTTAAACCCATAAAACTTAAAGGGAATAGCCGAATCGTTAGCGTTAGCAAAGGTGCTGCTTAAATAGGGTTTAAAAGAAGAATGAAAGGTTAAAGTTGGTTTTGAAATATTCCAGTATTCAAAAGCCGGATCAATATTGCTTGAAATAAAAGCGTTTCGTGCCATTTGGTCGTATTGCCCAAAAGATAATAGTGAAAACAAACTAAATATTACCGCAAGGGCTTTCATCATTTCTCCGGTAAAAATAAGCAAAACAAACTGGTTGCAAATAAAAAAACCGTTTCTCCCGATAGCCATCGGGATTGAAACGGTTTTTGAAATATAATTTAAAATAAATTAAGCAGTTTTCATATCTGCTAAAACCTGGTTCATAGCTCTAACCGCATCCGCGCTTTTATTAAAGGCTGCTTGTTCTTCTGCGTTTAATTTATAATCAACAATTTTTTCCCAACCATTTTTCCCAATGATAACAGGTACGCCTAAACAAATATCTTTTTGTCCATATTCGCCATCCAAAGCAACACAGCAAGGAAATAATTTTTTCTGATCGTTAATAATGCTGTTAACTAATTGGGCAACCGCAGCTCCCGGCGCATACCAGGCGCTGGTGCCAAGCATACCTGTTAAAGTAGCACCACCAACCATTGTATCGGCAGAAACTTTTTTAAGCGCTTCAGCATCTAAGAATTGTGAAACCGGCACACCGGTGTAAGAAGCTAAACGGGTCAATGGGATCATGGTAATATCACCATGCCCGCCAATAACAACACCGCTAATATCGCTTGCCGGCGCATTTAATGCTAAAGATAAATAGGTTTTAAAACGGGCGCTGTCTAAGATCCCACCCATTCCAATAATTCTGTTCTTTGGAATTTTGCTTTCTTTCAAAGCCAAATACGTCATAGTATCCATTGGATTACTTACAACGATAATAATTGCTTCTGGAGAATGTTTCAACACATTTTCAGTTACTGTTTTTACAATACCGGCATTAATGCCAATTAATTCTTCGCGCGTCATACCCGGTTTACGCGGAATGCCGCTGGTTATAACCACCACTTTACTACCTGCAGTTTTTGCGTAATCGTTAGTGCTGCCACTAATGCGCGTATTAAAACCATTAAGGGTTGCTGTTTGCATTAGGTCTAATGCTTTTCCTTCGGCAAAATTTTCTTTAATATCTAAAATAACTACTTCGCTTGCAATGCGATTAAGCGCGATGTATTCTGCACATGTTGCTCCAACATTTCCTGCACCAATAACGGATACTTTCATAAGATTGATTTTTAAAATTCAAGGTAAAATTAAAAGATTTAAGTACAAGAAGCTAATCTTTTAATAATTATTTTTGCCGCAGATTTAGCAGATTCACACAGATATTATTTTGAGCAATGCTAAAAGAAAACACTTGCCATCTGTGAAATCTGCGGCTTTATTTCGCAATTTTCGAAGCCAGATTTAGCAATTTAGACTCTTCAAAATAACCTGCCATTAATTGCAGGCCAATTGGCAAACCATTGCTATGATTACCACAAGGAACAGATATAGCTGGAATGCCGGCAATATTGGCTTGTACGGTAAAAATATCTTCCAGATACATTTTAATAGGATCGGCACTATTCTTTCCAAACTCAAAAGCGGTGCCGGGTGTAGAGGGTGTTAAAATAAAATCGAAATCTTTTAAGATCGCGTTTGTTTTTTCGTGGATGATCCTGCGTACTTTTTGGCCTTTACTATAATAAGCATCATAATAACCGGCGCTTAATACAAAGGTACCAAGCATTATCCTGCGTTTAACTTCTTTGCCAAACCCTTCGCTACGTGATTTTTTATAGGTGCTTTCAAGGTCCGTAGCGTTTTTGCTTCTGTAGCCATAATGTATTCCGTCAAACCGCGAAAGGTTAGATGATGCTTCTGCTGTAGTTAGTACATAATAGGTTGGCACAAGGTATTCAAGGTATGGAAAGCTTACTGCTTCAACGCTGTGGCCCTGACCTTTTAACCATTCCATTTGTTTTAGAACCGCTACTTTTACTTCGGGGTCAAGGCCTTCTGCCTCTACACACTCTTTTAAATAAGCGATCTTATATTTTTTATCTTGTAAAAGTGTTTTACTGTATTCTTCCACTTTTTGAGATGAAGAGGTATTATCATTTTTATCGAGCCCGCCAATTACTTCTAAAATAATGGCCGCATCGTCTACCGTTTTGGTAATGGGGCCTATTTGGTCAAATGAAGAAGCATAAGCAATTAAACCGTAACGTGACACGCGCCCATACGTTGGCTTAAAACCAACAGTGCCTGTAAACGAAGCTGGTTGACGAATTGATCCGCCGGTATCAGAACCCAAGCTAACATGGCAAATTCCCGCAGCTACTGCTACTGCTGCTCCACCGGATGATCCGCCGGGCACGCACTTTTCATTAATAGGATTTAAAACATTTCCAAAAGCAGAATTTTCATTACTGCTTCCCATGGCAAACTCATCACAATTGGTACGCCCAATTATAATAGCGTCCTCTGCTAATAATCTTTCTACAACAGTAGCAGAATAAAGCGATTCAAAACCTTCTAAGATCTTTGAAGAAGCCGAAACTTTGTGGCCTTTGTAACAAATATTATCTTTTAATCCAATAATTACACCCGCCAGTTTTCCGGCGGTGCCGTATTTTATTTTCTCATCGGTTCTTTTAGCTGATTCTTTTGCCGAAGCCTCGAACACTTCTAAAAAAGCATTTAAATGTTTTTTTTCTGCTATGGCTGCAATAGCTTGTTCTACAAGGGTTGCGCAGGTAACTTTACCGGCTTTAAGATCGGCATGTAAAGTAGTTATGTTGGAAAATGAATACACGTGGTTTGGTTTATTAAAACAACAAAAGCGTTACTCATTATTGAATAACGCTTTAAATCTACAAATAAAAAAATTATTTTTTTTCTATTTCAGAACTATCTGTGGTGCCTTTACTGGCATCTTTAAAATCTTTTATGCCTCTTCCTAGGCCTTTCATTAATTCCGGGATCTTTTTGCCGCCGAACATTAATAAAACAATTACTAAAATGATAATGATCTCTGGTGCACCTAAGCCGCCTAAAATACCTAAAATGAATGTTGGTGTCATGTTTTAAATTATTGACCACAAAGGTATTAAATATTGGGGTAAAAGCAAAAATAAACAGGTGTTTTGGCGGTAAATGACCTTAAATACTAAATTATTTAGGGCTTTTTTACTTTTACACTTCTACAAATGGTAGTTAGGGCGCCATAAACGGAAGGTGTTTTTTAATATAAATAGCTTAATTTTATTGCTTCACTTATTTTGTAATAATTAATTTTAAAAATGAAAAAATTTATACTTCTTTTTATAGCGGCATTATTTTTTAATAATTCTTTTGCCCAAAAATGGACAGAGATGATGCGTGATCCAAATGCGAATTATTACGATATCGTAAAAGAATTTGAAAGTTATTGGAAAGATAAAACTTACGAAAGAGGTAAAGGATATAAAGCTTTTAGAAGATGGCAATGGTTTGTAGAACCTCGTGTTTATCCTACAGGCGATATGAAATTTTCGGCCCGCGGTTATGCATTTGAACAATATCAAAAACATTTACAAGAGCATCCCGATCAAAAATTAAATAACAACGCTACTGTTACTGCTACAACCGCTAATTGGGTACCACTAGGGCCTTTTGGCTCGCCTACTGGCGGAGACGCAGGCCGCATTCAATGTATTCAACTAAAGCCCGGCGATCCAAATACAATATATGTAGGAACGGCTGCCGGGGGTTTTTGGATGAGCAACAATGGCGGAACAAGTTATACAACAACTACCGACCAATTTGCTTCTTGCGGGATCTCTGACATTGCTGTAAACCCTTTGGTACCAAGCATTATGTATGTTGCTACGGGCGATAAAGATGCCGGCGATACACATTCAACAGGAATATTGAGGTCGGGAGATGGTGGATTTACATGGGGCCCAACGGGTTTAGTGTGGCAAACATCGCAACAACGAAGAATATACCGCTTATTAATAAACCCAATAAACCCAAACACCCTTATAGCTGCCACCAATGCAGGCGCTTACAGATCTATAGATGCCGGAAATACATGGAGTGTTGTAGCAAACGGTACTTATGTGGATGCAGAATATCGCCCCGGAGATACAACAACAGTATACCTTGTTACGAATGGTGGATTTTCGAAATCAACCAATGGCGGCGCTTCTTTTAGCAATATTTCTATCTCGCCAAGTTCTTTATCAAGCACCCGTTTATCATTGGCAGTTACTCCGGCAAATAATAATTATGTATACATTATGGTTGGCGCTACTAACAATGGTTTTGGTGGCTTATACCGTTCAACAAATGCCGGCGCTAACTGGACATCCATGAGCACATCTCCAAACATTATGGGGTGGAGTACAAATGGATCGGACGTTGGTGGCCAGGCCTGGTATGACTTAGCGATAGACGCTTCGCCTACAAACGCAAACGAAATAACGGTTGGTGGCGTTAATAGTTGGAAATCTACAAATGGCGGTTCAACCTGGACATTAAATACACACTGGTATGGCGGTGGCGGCAAACCATACGTACACGCCGATCTTCATTGCGTTTTATATACGTCAGGCACAACCTGTTATTTGGGAACCGATGGTGGCATTGCCCGCACAACCAATAACGGTGCAACCTGGACAACCATAAACGGTAACATGAATATTGCCCAGATCTATAAACTAGGACTTTCTGCAACGAATCCTGCAAGAATCGTAAGCGGACACCAGGATAACGGAACAAATTTATCGAACGGCGCCAGCTGGAGCCAGGTTTATGGCGGCGACGGCATGGATTGTTTTATTGATTGGAATAACAATAACCTGATAATTGCTTCGTATGTAAATGGCGATTTTCAAAGATCAACCAATGGTGGGGCAAGTTTTGTAAATATTGTAAATGGATTAACCGGTAGTGCTGCCTGGGTAGCACCAATAGTGCAAGATCCGCAAACACAAAACACTTTTTATTGCGGATACCAACACGTATTTAAATCAACCAACCAAGGCACTATATGGACACAATTGGGTACCATTGGCGCAACATTGGATGAAATAAAAGTTTCACCATCTAATCCAAGTATTATTTATGCCACTTCGCCAGGTGGGGTATGGCGAACCAGTAATGGCGGTACTACCTGGTCGTTGATCTCAAGTGGTTTGCCAACTGCAAACAATCAAATAACCGATTTGGCCATGGATAATTTAAATCCAAATCAAATTTATGTTACTGTATCGGGTTACACCTCAGGCACAAAAGTATTTTCATCCAATAATGCAGGTGCAACCTGGACAAACTACTCTGCAGGCTTACCAAATATTCCTGCAAATTGTATCTTATATACAAAAAACTCGGCGCAGGCATTATACGTTGGAACAGATGTTGGGGTGTATTATCGCGAAGCGAGCATGTCGAGCTGGATTCCTTATTTTAATGGTATGCCAAATATTGTGGTTCAGGATATGGAAATCTATTATCCAACAGGCAAACTAAGAGCAGCAACATACGCGCGTGGTGTTTGGGAAACAGATATTTACAGCAACCCAACAGCTTTGCCAGTAGCAGCATTTAGTACGCTTTTTTCACCAGGCTGTATCAATACGCCGTTACAATTTAACGATGTGTCTGGTAACGCACCTACTTCCTGGAGCTGGAGTTTTCCCGGCGGCACACCTTCCACTTCAACCGCTCAAAACCCAATTGTTACTTATGCCGCAACAGGTATATATACTGTAACATTAACATCAACAAATGCTAATGGTCCAAGCACACCTTATACGACTACTGTTTCTGTTGTAAACGCGCCAACCGTAACACCGGTATCAGCCTCTGTTTGCATAAATCAAACAGGAAATATTAGTGTCAATACAAACGCTACTTTAGTTAACTGGGATACCGGCCAGCAAGGCTTGTCAATTGGTGTATCAAATACGGTTGATGCTATTTATAATTTTACGGCCTCGTTAGGAGCCTGCAATACAACAGGCAGTTCAACCCTTTTTGTAAGTGTTTCGCCGCAAACGCCCACTATTATTGCCATGTCGGGCTACCTTAGTACTACTGTAACCGCAAACAGTTATCAATGGTATTTAAACGGTAGTCCTATAGCCGGCGCCACCTCTAACACATTTGTACCTACTGTTGATGGGTATTATAGTATATGGGTAGCTAACGGAAACTGTCAATCATCTTCACAGGCTATACAAATAACCGTGGCCGGGTTAAAAGAATTTTCCGCAGTGTTTTCAAATATTACAATTGGACCCAATCCGGTAAAGGATGAGCTGAAATTAGTTTTTGAAAACTCTGTAAAAGAAGAAATCATGTACGAAATTCAGGATAATTCGGGAAAAACTATAGTTAGATCCGGAATAAGATCCGGAAGCGGTAACGAGGCTAGAATTGCCACACAGGGCTTGGCAAACGGCGTTTATTTTTTAAATTTAACGCAGGGCAATAAACAAGCGGTTTACAAATTTATCAAGCAATAAAATTGCCAATAAATAAATGTTGTTTTTTAGATAGAATTGTTTGACGATTTCTATAAAATTCGTTAATCTTACAGTCTAAAACAATAATATTTATGACCTCAGATTCATCTCCCGTTGCATATATCCCTATTGTATTAATGTTTTTAGTGGCAATGGGTTTTGTGGTAACCACAATGGTTGCCACTCATTTATTGGGGCCAAAACGTAAAACCAAAATTAAGTTAGATTCTTTTGAGTGTGGTGTTGAAGCGCAGGGGAACGCACGTTTACCTTTTTCAATTAAGTACTTTTTAGTTGCCATTTTATTTGTGCTTTTCGACATAGAGGTTATTTTTATGTATCCATGGGCAGTAAATTTTAAAGAATTAGGTATGTTGGGAGTTATAGAGGTGTTTAGCTTTATTGCTTTATTATTAGTGGGCTTTTACTACATGCTCTCTAAAAAAGCGTTGAAGTGGGAAGAGTAAAGATTTAAGAATTAAAAAATTAAGATTTTAGATTTAAACCTCTTACTTCTAAAACCTTACATCTAAAATACATAAGATGGCAAAAGAAATAATAAAAAGAACAAAATTAGAGATCGCTAAAAGTCCTGAAGGACTTGAAGGTCCCGGATTTTTTGCTTCTAAATTAGAAGACGTTATAGGTTTGGCAAGAGCAAATTCTTTATGGCCATTGCCTTTTGCAACGTCTTGTTGCGGTATTGAATTTATGGCTACAATGGCCTCTAATTATGACCTTGGCCGTTTTGGAGCCGAGCGTTTAAGTTTTTCTCCTCGCCAGGCCGATCTTTTAATGGTAATGGGTACCATTGCCAAAAAAATGGGACCAACATTAAGACAAGTTTACGATCAAATGGCAGAACCAAAATGGGTACTTTCGGTTGGCGCATGCGCCAGTAGCGGCGGCATCTTTGATACTTACTCTGTGTTGCAGGGTATAGATAGAATTATTCCGGTGGATGTTTATGTGCCGGGCTGTCCTCCACGTCCTGAACAAATTATTGATGGCATTATTAAGATCCAGGAATTAGCAAAGAACGAATCTTTTAGAAGACGTAATTCAGATGAATACAAGCGTTTACTTAACAGTTACGGTTTAGAATAAAATTTTAAAGATGAACGAAGAGTTATTTAAAAAAGTAAACGAAAAGATCAGTGCAAAATTTCCTGATGCAATTGAAGCATCAGACCTTGCTTACGATTTTCCTTCGTATACAATTAAGAAAGACAACATTCATGAAGTGTTGGAATTTTTAAAGAATGATGAAGAGTTAAATTTTCATTTTCTAACAGACCTTACAGGCTTTCAAACAGCAGATGAAAAACAATTAGGTGTGATCTATCACTTACACAACATGCCAAAAAATTATCGCGTAAGGATTAGAACTTATTTTGATATTAATAAGCCGGAGATCCCAACTGCAACTGATATTTGGCCGGGTGCAAACTGGATGGAACGTGAGACATTTGATTTTTATGGCGTAAGATTTAAAGGCCATCCAAAATTAAAACGCATTTTAAATGTTGATGAAATGGATATTTTTCCAATGAGAAAGGAATATCCTTTAGAAGATCAGGCGCGTGATGACAAGGACGATAAAATGTTTGGACGTTGAGAAATTAGAAATTAGGTTTTAGATATAAGAAGTAAAAATCTTAAATCTTCGATCTTAAATCTTAAATATAAAATGAGTAAAAAAGATAATACTATTCCTGAATCGGAAGAAACAATAGAAAAAGAATATTCCATTCTTAATCTTGGCCCAACGCATCCTGCAACGCATGGTATTTTCCAGAACATTTTAAAAATGGACGGAGAAATTATTCATGAAGCAGAACCAACTGTTGGATACATTCACCGTGCTTTTGAAAAATTAGCAGAACGCAGGCCCTACAATCAAATTACACCAATTACCGATCGTTTAAATTATTGTTCGTCGCCAATTAATAATATGGGATGGCATATGACGGTAGAAAAATTAATTGGTTGCACTGTTCCAAAACGTGTAGATTATATGCGTGTTATTATTATGGAATTGGCGCGTATTGCCGATCACCTGGTTTGTAATTCGGTTATTGGTGTTGATACGGGTGCTATGACAGGTTTTCTTTACATCTTTCAATGGCGCGAAAAGATCTATGATATTTACGAAGGAATTTGTGGCGCACGCTTAACAACAAACATTGGTCGCATTGGTGGTTTTGAACGCGAGTGGAGTAAAGATGTTTGGGACAAGATCCACAACTTTTTAAAAGAATATCCAAAAGCATTAAAAGAATTTTCGAATTTATTAGAGCGCAATAAAATTTTTATGGACCGCACAGTTAACTGCGGCCCTATCTCTGCAAAAATGGCATTAGAATATAGTTTTACAGGGCCAAATCTTCGTGCAGCCGGTGTGGATTATGATGTGCGTGTTGCAACTCCTTATTCATCTTACCAGGATTTTGATTTTATTATTCCAATTGGAACTGCGGGCGATACGTATGATCGTTTTATGGTGCGCCAGGAAGAAATGTGGCAGAGCTTAAAAATTATTGAGCAGGCAATAAAAAATATGCCGAAGGATCAACCCTTTCATGCCGACCTTCCTGAATTTTATTTACCACCAAAAGAAGAAGTTTACAATAATATGGAAGCCCTCATCTATCACTTTAAAATTGTGATGGGCGAAACAGAAGTTCCTAAAGGAGAAGTTTACCATTGTGTTGAAGGTGGAAATGGTGAGTTAGGATTTTATTTAGTAAGTGATGGCGGAAGAACTCCTTATCGTTTACATTTTAGAAGGCCGTGTTTTATTTATTATCAGGCTTATTCTGAAATGGTAAAAGGTATTATGCTTTCCGATGCAATCATTACTATGAGTAGCATGAATGTGATAGCAGGAGAATTAGACGCATAGGTAAGTTATAATGTAAAATTTATAATTTAAAAGATTAAAAAATAAAACGTTCTTTGTTTGGAGTATAAAAGAGAAATAAAAAGTTGGACAATTGCGTTCTCTGTTTCTATTGTTAAATTAACGAAAGAATTAGAAAATAAAGGAATTCCTTTCGCAATTATTAATCAAATTCTTAGGTCTGGAAATTCTATTGGGGCAAATGTTCACGAAGGAAAATCCAGCTCTTCAGAAAAAGAATTAATAAGATATCTATCTATTTCTTTAAAATCTGCCAATGAAACAGAATACTGGTTGAAAGTAATTCAAGATGCTTATGCGATCGAATCAATTACAATCAAAGAATGCGAAAAAGAATTAACGGAATTACAAAAAGTTTTAGCAACAATAATATTAAAATTAAAGAATAAACATAAAGCAATTAAAAATTAGAGACTTTTAAATTTTTAATTATAAATTTTTAATTAAATGAGTAGTCAAGTACACGGAACACAACATTTTGATAAGACCAAACGCGCTGCGCTTAAGTTCAGCGATGAAGCAATGCGTACAGCGGAAGACCTTATTTCTCATTATCCGGATGGAAAACAAAAATCAGCGCTTTTGCCAATTTTACATATTGCGCAAGCGGAGTTTGGCGGATGGCTTAGTCCCGAAGCAATGGATTATGTTGCATCTATTTTAAAAATAAAACCTATCGAAGTTTTTGAAGTGGCTTCATTTTATACCATGTATAATTTAAAGCCAATGGGTAAATGTATCTTAGAAGTTTGTCAAACAAGTTCTTGCTGGTTAAATGGCGCTGAAGATATTGTAAAATATATTGAAGGAAAATTAAACATTAAAGTTGGCGAAACTACAAAAGACGGCATGTTCTCTTTAAAAGTAGCAGAGTGCCTTGGCTCATGTGGCACAGCACCAATGCTGCAATGCGGAGCCAGTTACCACGAAAATTTAACTTACGATAAAGTTGATAAACTAATTGAAGATTACAGAAGTGAAGGAAAATTAAAAAGTTATACTGACTTAGATTATAAAAATACATTGTAAAACAAACTAACACTGTCACCCTGAGCTAGTCGAAGGGGCATTAAGTGAGGCTTATGGGCAAAAAACTATTAATACATAACGATAAAGTTCCGGGAATTGAAACCCTGGAAGTTTACCGTGCACATGGCGGTTACGCCTCTGTAGAAAAAGCATTAAAAACAATGACCCCTGACCAGGTTACTGATGAGGTAAAAAAATCGGGCTTGCGTGGTCGTGGTGGTGCAGGTTTTCCAACAGGATTGAAGTGGAGCTTTTTAGCAAAGCCCGAAGGCGTAGCGCGCTATTTGGTTTGTAATGCGGATGAATCAGAACCCGGAACTTTTAAAGATCGTTATTTAATGGAGGTAATTCCTCATGCGTTAATTGAAGGAATGATCACCTCTTCTTATGCTCTCGGCGCAAAAACTTCTTACATCTATATTCGCGGCGAATATTTTTATGTAGCCCGCATTATGGAAAAAGCTATTGCCGAAGCTTACGCTGCAGGTTGGTTAGGCGCAAATATTTTAGGCTCGGGCTTTACGCACGATTGTTATGTACAGGTTGGTGGTGGCGCATATATTTGTGGCGAAGAAACAGCACTGTTAGAATCACTAGAAGGCAAGCGCGGTAATCCACGCATTAAACCACCATTTCCTGCAGTTGCAGGTTTATGGGGTTGTCCAACGGTTGTAAATAATGTAGAAACAATTGCAGCTGTTTGTCCAATTGTAAATATGGGTGGCGAAGAGTACGCGAAAATCGGCATTGGTAAATCAACAGGTACAAAATTAATTTCTGCATCTGGCCATATTAACAAACCCGGTGTTTATGAAATTGAATTAGGACTTCCGGTGGAAGAATTTATTTATAGTGAAGAATATTGTGGTGGCATTCGCAACGGAAAAAAAATGAAAGCCGTTGTTGCCGGTGGTTCATCAGTTCCCATTCTTCCAACAGAATTAATTTTAAAAACCGCAAAAGGCGAGCCTCGTTTAATGACCTACGAAAGTTTAGCCGATGGTGGATTTGTAACCGGTACAATGTTAGGCTCCGGTGGATTTATTGTCATGGATGAAGACACAAGCATTGTAAAAAATCTTTTCACCTTCACGCGTTTTTATCATCACGAAAGTTGTGGACAATGTTCGCCTTGCCGCGAAGGAACAGGTTGGATGGAAAAAATATTAAAGAAATTTTTGAACGGAACAGCTAACGAAAGTGATGTTGATCTGCTTTGGGATATTCAAAGTAAAATAGAAGGTAAAACAATTTGTCCGTTGGGCGAAGCGGCAGCATGGCCTGTTGCAGCAGCTATCCGTCATTTTAAACAAGAGTTTTTAGATGTAGCAAGAAGCAAAAAATTTGTGGATGTGAGTCACTATAATAGACTATATAAGGTAAACACATAATATGAAAACAGCATTTAAAATTATTACAGTTTTCTTTTTAATGAGTTTATCGGTAGCGGCTCAAAAAGATAAAAAAGGAAAAGGCAAAGAAAAAGTTGACGAAACAATTTACACAACTGTTGATCAGAAAGCGGTTTTTAATGAAGGCGATAATGCATTACAAAATTTATTAAAGAAAAATGCTTTAATGCCTGCTTCACTTAAAGAAGGTACAACATTAAAATGCCCTGTAAAATTAACAATAGATGAGAACGGAAAATTAACTGATGCTGTAATTGATGGAAGCGCAAGTGCTTGTGGTGATTGTGATAAAGAAGCGATTAGAGTTTCAAAAGCACTGACCGGTTTTACACCGGCTAAATTAAAAGGCAAAACGGTTAAAAGTTATTTGGTGGTTAATGTTGATTTTGCGAAAGAAATTAAATCTGATCCGGACGCATCTACCAGCAGGAAGAAAAAAATGGTTTGGGATTAAAAAGAATTGTAAGAAATTAAAATACTACTGAACAGATAATGAAAGTAACAATAGACGGAATAGAAATAGATGTACCAAAAGGTACCACTATTCTTCAGGCAGCACGATTGATAGGCCCGCAGGTTGCGCCGCCCGCCATGTGCTATTATACTAAATTAAAAACCAGTGGTGGTTATTGCCGTACCTGTATCGTAAAAGTTACGCAAGGAAGCACGGCTAACCCTACACCAATGCCTAAACCTGTTGCGTCGTGCAGAACAGAGGTAATGGACGGAATGGTTGTTGAGAATTTTATTAATAAAGAAATATTAGAAGCGCGTAAAGGTGTTGTTGAATTTTTATTAATTAATCATCCTTTAGATTGTCCAATTTGTGATCAGGCCGGGGAATGTAAATTACAAGATCTTGGTTACGAAAATGGTTCTGCAAAAACACGTTACGAATTTAAACGTCGCGAATACGAGATGATCGACATTGGCGATAAAATTAAATTACACATGACGCGTTGCATACTTTGTTACCGTTGCGTAAAAACTGCCGAACAAATTACTGATAAACGTTTGCATGGTGTCGTACATCGGGGTGATGCTTCAGAGATCTCAACCTATATTGAGCAGGTAATTGATAACGATTTTTCAGGAAATGTAATTGATGTTTGCCCGGTTGGTGCGTTAACAGATAAAACTTTCCGTTTTAAACAACGCGTTTGGTTTACCAAACCGGTTGATGCACATCGTAAATGCGACAAGTGCTGCGGCAAAACACGTGTGTGGTTAAAAGGCGAAGAAGTAGTGCGCGTTACCGCGCGTAAAGATCAATGGGATGAAGTAGAAGAATTTATTTGTAACTCTTGCCGTTATGATCATAAAAAAACAAGCGATTGGGTTATTGAAGGGCCATCGCCAATTCATAGAAATTCTGTGATCTCACAAAATCATTACCAACATTTAAATGAATTAAAAGTGCAGGTAATGAAACAGCAAAAAGCTTTAGGATTTATGCCAATCGATAAAAAACCTTAATAACGAAAAAAAGTATGTTGACCTTTATTATTTATAAATTAATTATTTGTGTAGCTGTATTTGGCCTTTCATTGGCAGTTGCTGCATACTCAACATTATGGGAGCGAAAGCTTTCCGCTTTATTACAAGATCGTGTAGGTCCGGATAGAGCTGGGCCATTCGGTTTATTACAACCTTTGGCTGATGGTGGAAAAATGTTCTTTAAAGAAGAGATCATTCCAAATGTGTCAAACAAATTTTTATTTATTCTTGGTCCGAGTTTAGTGATGTTAACGGCGTTAATGACAGGCGCAGTTATTCCCTGGGCTAAAGATGCTTATGTAGCAGGCAAATTATACAGCATGCAAATTACCGATATCAATATCGGCATCTTGTATTTATTTGGTGTTGTTTCCGTTGGCGTTTATGGCATTATGATCGGTGGTTGGGCATCCAATAATAAATATGCTTTATTAGGTTCAATGCGCGCATCAAGCCAAATGATCAGTTACGAAATTGCAATGGGGATTGCTGTAATTGCTTTAATTATTACATCGGGCGGCACATTAAGCTTGCGCGAAATTGTTGAACAACAAGATGCAGGTTTTGCAAATATTGTGTGGCAACCTCTTGGCTTTATTATCTTTTTTGTTTGCGCCTTGGCAGAAACAAACCGTGCACCGTTTGACTTGCCTGAATGTGAAGCAGAATTAGTTGGCGGATATCATACAGAATACTCTTCCATGAAATTAGGTTTGTTCTTATTTGCAGAATACATTAACATGTTTATTTCGTCTGCAGTAATGGCAGCATTTTATTTTGGCGGATATAATTTTCCGTTTGCCCACGAGTTATATGATGCTATGGGCTTAGCAGATGGATCTAAATGGATAGCCTTGATAGGTTTCGGAGCATACTTTACAAAGATTTTTCTTTTCATTTCTGTATTCATGTGGATCCGTTGGACATTACCACGTTTCCGTTACGATCAGTTAATGAATTTAGGTTGGAGGATTTTATTACCACTTTCACTTTTAAATTTAGCAATAACAGTTGTTGTTGAATTTTTTAGGGGACATATTACTTTTTAAGAAATTGAAAAAAAGAATTAAAATATTTTTTGGATTAATAGAAGGAGCAGAGATCTATTTTCTTTTTGTTCTTGCAATCGTATCATTATTTAAATAAAAAGAAATGCAGTTAACTAACAGAAGCAAAGTAGTATCAAATAAAGTGCAAACAGCAATGGAGCAACTTTATTTGCCCGGCATTTTAAAAGGGATGTTAATTACAGGAAGCCATTTGTTTAAACGCAGGGCCACTGTCAAATATCCTGAAGAGACGCGTCCTGTTGCGGCAGTATACAGAGGATGGCATGTTTTAAAGCGCGATGAAAATGGCGCGGAGCGTTGTACGGCTTGCGGCCTTTGTGCAGTGGCTTGTCCGGCAGAAGCAATTACGATGGAAAGTGCTGAGCGCAAAAAAGGTGAAGAGGGATTATACAGAGAAGAAAAATATGCAAAGATTTATGAAATAAATATGTTGCGTTGCATCTTCTGCGGCTTGTGCGAAGAAGCTTGTCCGAAAGAAGCCATATTTTTAACAGATCGCTTGGTGGATACAGAATATGAGAGAGAAGATTTTGTTTACGGTAAAAGTAAATTAACCGAGAAAATAGATAAACGTATTGATGTGTCAAAACGCCAAACCTTAGAAGTTGCAGAGTTTAAAAAATTACCGGGCTTAAAACACAATGAAATGTGGGAAGGCAAAAATTTGAATAAAGGAAATAAACATTAGTCAATTAATAAAAAGATATGTTAGGATACACAATTACACAATGGCTTTTCGGGATACTTTCCTTTCTGTCCATCATGTTTGCTTTAATGGTAGTGTTTAGCCGTAACCCGGTAAACTCTGTTTTATATTTAGTACTTACTTTCTTTTGTATTGCAGGTCACTATTTATTATTGAATGCACAATTTTTAGCTGTCGTTCATATTGTAGTATACGCAGGTGCAATTATGGTTCTCTTTTTATTCGTTATCATGTTAATGGACTTAAATCATGATAATGAACCGCAAAAAACCTGGGTAACTAAAATTATTGCAGGCATTGCCGGTGGTATGCTGTTATGTGTGTTAGTTGGTTCTTTAAAAGGTAGCGAACAATTAGGAATTTCTCAATATGGTTCTTCTCAAATTGGGATGGTAAAAAATTTGGGTAAAGTATTATTCAGCGAATTTTTATTCCCATTCGAGATCGCCAGTATATTATTGTTAGCGGCTCTAGTAGGATCAATTATGATAGGTAAGAAGGAGATAAAATAATTTACAATTTAAAAGATTGACAATCGAAGGATTATGATAAACGGAATTTCTATAAATTATTATTTACTGCTAAGTGCAGTATTATTTATTATTGGCGCTGTGGGTGTTATGGCGCGTCGTAACTCTATTATTATTTTTATGTGTATTGAGCTTATGCTTAACGCCGTTAATTTATTATTGGTTGCATTTAGCACATTACATAATGATGCAAGCGGACAGGTATTTGTATTTTTTATTATGGCTGTTGCTGCCGCTGAGGTTGCAGTTGGTCTTGCTATTTTAAGTATGATCTATAGAAATGTAAAAACTATTGATACGGATATATTAAGTAATTTAAAAAATTAGTTTTCGGTTTATGATTAAGTTGATCGGTTTAGTTCCTTTATTTCCCCTCATAGGGTTTTTAATAAATGGATTTTTTGGAAAAAAGATAAGTAAAAGCTTAAGCGGCATTATTGCTTCTGTAAGTATTTTAGCTTCTTTTATTTTATCTGTTTTAATTTTTATTGAACTAAACGGTTCAACAGAAAAATCTCACATTATTAATTTGTTTTCATGGATCAACTCAGGCACACTTACTGTTCCTTTCGAGTTATTAGTTGACCCACTTTCTGCTTTATTTTTATTGATCATCACCGGTATTGGTTTTTTAATTCATGTTTATTCTATCGGATATATGCATGATGACGAAGGTTTCTCACGCTTCTTCACTTACCTAAATCTATTTGTTTTCTTTATGTTGTTGTTGGTTTTAGGAAATAATTACTTAATAATGTTTGTGGGTTGGGAAGGTGTAGGTTTATGTTCTTATTTATTAATTGGTTTCTGGTTCAAAAATACAGCTTACAATAATGCAGCAAGAAAAGCGTTTGTAATGAACCGTATTGGTGACCTTGGATTTTTATTAGGGATCATTTTAATTTTGATCACTTTTGGAAGTATCTCTTACAATGAAGTATTCTTAAAAGCGGGAACAGTTTCAACAGGCACAATAACTTGTATTGCTCTTTTATTATTTGTGGGTGCCATGGGTAAATCAGCGCAACTTCCATTATACACGTGGTTGCCTGATGCAATGGCCGGTCCAACTCCTGTGTCTGCCTTGATCCATGCTGCTACAATGGTTACTGCAGGTATTTACATGATTGTTCGTTCTAACATCTTTTATTCTATCAGCGATGTGGCTAGCGAAACGGTTGCTATTGTTGGTGTTATCACCGCATTATTTGCCGCAACAATTGGCCTCTTTCAAAATGATATTAAAAAGATCCTTGCCTACTCAACGGTATCGCAATTAGGTTTAATGTTCTTAGGTTTAGGTGTTGGTGCTTATAGCTCTTCTGTTTTTCACGTTACAACACACGCATTTTTTAAAGCCTTATTATTCTTAGGAGCAGGTTCTGTAATTCACGCTATGGGTGGCGAACAGGACATTCGCAAAATGGGAGGCTTAAGTTCAAAAATAAAGATCACATTCGTTACCATGTTAATAGGTACAATTGCAATCAGCGGTTTACCTCCTTTCAGCGGCTTCTTTTCTAAAGACGAAATTTTAGCACATGCCTATGAGCACAGCCCTTTATTATGGTTCTTTGGCCAGGTAACTTCTATGCTAACCGCATTTTATATGTTCCGTTTATTGTTTCTTACATTTTACGGAAAATTCAGAGGCACGCACGATCAGGAACATCATTTACATGAGTCGCCTTCATCAATGACCTTTCCGTTAATTGTTTTGGCAATTCTTTCGGTTGTTGGCGGCTTATTAGGTTTACCTGAATTCTGGCACATGCCAAACTGGATGGCTAA
Organism: Bacteroidota bacterium; assembly: GCA_013697245.1. GTDB lineage: Bacteria > Bacteroidota > Bacteroidia > B-17B0 > Aurantibacillaceae > Aurantibacillus. The sequence goes on along the minus strand of JACCXH010000010.1, from coordinate 44,254 downwards.
CAATTTAGATACTGTTATTCTTAGGAAGAACCCAAGTACTATGCCGCACGAAACAGAATGGATGTTAATGGGCATTGCCGTGTTAGCTGCTATTGCAACTATTTATTTTGCATACATTGTTTACATGCAAAAGAAAACGCTTCCGCTTAAAGAAAACGATAAAATGCCGGGCTTTCAAAAACTGGTTTATAATAAATATTTTGTTGATGAATTTTACGATGCGGTAATTCGTAAACCGTTAGACGTGTTATCTGTTGCTTTTCATAAATTTTTCGATATCCAGATCATTGACGGCATTGTTAATGGTGTTGGTAGCGCGGTTAAAGGAATTGGTTCCGGCGTTAGGCTTTTACAAACGGGCAACATTGGCTTTTATGTCATAAGCATGGTAATAGGCATTGTATTTATAGTATTAGTAACTTTTTTAATTTAATAGTATCCAGGATTTATGTTAGCAGCTTTATTAATTTTATTCCCCTTGCTTGCAGGCCTTTTAGTGTTCTTTGTAAAAGGAAACGCTGCACGTAATTTGGCGCTCGGTTTTTCAATAATTGAATTCGGGCTTGCTTTAGGAGCATTCTTTTTATTTAAAAAAGACCCTAATGCCTGTATGTTAAGCTTCGACCATGTATGGGTTAAATCGCTTGGCATTCACTTTTCTGTTGGTATCGACGGCATGGCCCTTTTAATGATTCTGCTTACTACTTTTTTAGTTCCGCTTATCATCCTTTCTTCTTTTACAAACGATTACAGCAAACCAAATAATTTTTACGGTTTAATATTGTTAATGCAAATGGCCTTGGTTGGTGTGTTTATGGCTAACGATGGATTTTTGTTCTACGTATTCTGGGAGTTAGCATTAATTCCAATTTATTTTATTTGTTTGTTATGGGGTGGAGAAGATCGCGGAAGAATTACATTTAAATTTTTCGTTTACACTTTATTCGGGTCTTTATTTATGTTAGTGGGCTTAATTTATTTATACAACCACACCAATGTAGAAGGATTAAAATCATGGGCCGTACAAGATCTTTATACTGCCGGCAGAAGTTTAGCAGAGAACCAGCAATGCGCCGTTTTCTGGATGATCTTTATCGCCTTCGCTATTAAAATGCCGATCTTTCCTTTACACACGTGGCAACCTGATACTTATGTAACTGCGCCAACACAAGGCACTATGCTTCTTTCAGGTATCATGCTAAAAATGGGAACTTTTGGGGTTATTAAATGGTTATTACCTGTTGTGCCATTAGGATTAGAGAAGTGGGGCGGAACGGCGATTGCACTTTCTGTTACGGGAATAATTTATGCCTCCATCATTGCCATTAGCCAAAAAGATTTTAAGCGTTTAATTGCTTATTCATCTATTGCGCACGTTGGTTTAATAAGTGCCGGAATTCTTTCTGCCAATCAACAGGGTATACAAGGCGCTATTATGCAAATGTTAGCACATGGTGTAAATGTGGTTGGATTATTTTTTATTGCAGATATTTTATTCCGTCATACCGGAACCCGTGAGATGGATAAATTAGGAGGCATTCGCGGCATGAATGGCAACTTCGCTGTGTTATTCTTAATTATTTTATTAGGCTCTGTAGCTTTACCATTAACAAATGGTTTTGTAGGAGAATTTTTATTGATCAATGGGGTTTATCAGTTCAGTGCAACAATGGCGGCATTGGCAGGCTTAACGGTTATTTTAGGAGCAGTATATATGTTACGCTCTTACCAAAAAATAATGTTGGGTGAGCGCAATGATTCTAACGTAGCATTTGGACCATTAGCAACAACAGATAAAGTGGTGTTAAGTATTATTTGTGTAGTAGTAGTTGCATTTGGAATATACCCAAAACCATTAAACGACATTGCTGAAGAAGCTGTTAAAACGATAATGTTGAACCTAAAATAAAAAATTGACGATTTATAAATTTACAATTGACAATTTTTCAAGTGTAGATCGTAAATCATAAAATTGTAAACAAAGAATATGAAAGGACTATTAATTATAAGCGGACTAGGGATTTTAGCGATGTTGGCTGAGATCTTCAAGTTTAAGAAATTACTATTTCCAATGGTGTTGATTGGCATTGTTGCTGCTTACGCCTTTAATTTTATGGAATGGAAAACAGGCATGAGCATACCGTATTTTGATAACATGATAGGTTTTGATAAACTGGGTATCGCTTTCTCTGGAATTATAATTGCTACTGCTTTTTTCTGGTTTATTTTAGCCAACGATTATTTTGAAGAAGAAACAAGTCTTGTAGATCATTTTGCTTTAGTATTGTTTGCTTTGGTTGGCGCTTTAATGTTAACCTCATTTAAGAACATGACTACTTTATTTTTAGGTGTAGAGATCATGAGTATTCCCCTTTACGTTTTAGCTGCCAGTAAAAAGAAAGACATTAAAAGTAACGAAGCCGGATTTAAATATTTAATAATGGGTTCTTTTGCCAGCGGCTTTTTATTATTTGGTATTGCTTTGGTTTATGGTGCCACCGGAAGTTTTGACCTGATGCAGATCCGTTCATTTATTTCTGAGCACGGTGCAGATATGCCGTTATTCTTTTATGTAGGCGTTGTATTTATGTTAATTGCTATGTGTTTTAAAATTTCTGCTGCTCCTTTCCATTTTTGGGCACCGGATGTTTACCAGGGTTCACCAACATTAATTACAGCGTTAATGAGCACGGTTGTAAAAACCGCAGCCTTTGCCGCTTTTATGCGTTTGTTTATGGTTGGCTTTGCAGAAATAAGTTCTGTATGGACAGGAATTTTAGCAGGAATTATTGCCTTATCATTAGTGATCGCTAACTTCTCTGCTGCTATGCAAAATAATGTAAAACGTATTTTAGCATATTCAAGTATCAGTCATGCTGCATTTATGTTAATGGTAATTTTGGCAAATGTTAGAAGCAATTTATCGGTTAACGCATTAATTTATTATTCTCTTGCCTATTCATTAGGAAGTATTGCCGCTTTTGGAATAGTTTACAACGTAACTAAAAAAGGAAACGAGAATGTTGACGCGTTTAACGGTTTAGCAAAACGTAATCCAAGTTTAGCGTTGTGCATGACAGTTGCCATGTTATCGTTAGCAGGTATTCCAATCACATCCGGTTTCTTTGCAAAATATTTTGTGTTTACGGCAATGATAGGCACACAATACAAATGGTTATTAATAATTGCCGTATTAACTTCGGCCGTTGGTGTATATTATTATTTACGCATTGTAATTGCCATGTACTTTAAAAAACAAGACACGCACGAGCCAATAACCATTGAGCGATCGAACATATTGGTTATAGTTCTAACAACAGCTGCAACTATTGCTATTGGAATAGTGCCGGGGATTGTGGCCGAGATGTTTGAGTTCTAGTAAATTTCTTTCTGTACATAAAGTTGATGCGACTGCATTAACTCTTCTGATAATAAAAATGTAAAATGAAAAACAAGATTTACATATTACTTTTTATTGTTGGGCTTTCACATTCAGGTTGCAAAAAATATCCTGAAGGTGATTTTCGCAAACAAGGCCCTAAAACATTTATTACAGATAAAAAAGCACTTTGGAGTCTGGCACTTTATGAAGTTAATGGCATTGACAGTACCTATTTAATTCAAACGCCTCTTACAAGTGGAAATTTTTATAAAGGTTTTTTATCAAGTACTTATCCGGATAAAAAAGAATATGGAAAATTAATTTTTTGCAGTAACCACAATTATTCTTATGGAACGAGATTTATTAATAAAAATTCTGAAATTTCGTTCATTACAGCGCGTGGAGGGCCGGATCAATGTATAAATTCACAGTCAGGAACAAGTTGCCAACGAAACATATTTAATCCTGAAGGAATAGCTGAAATAATTTTTAAGATTCAGAAGTTAAAAGACAAAGAGTGCATTTTAACATGTCAATTAACAAACAATTATAAAATTATTTTGACAAAGGATTAATTACAACCTCCTAAACAGATCTTTAATATAATCCATGGTTGCAATTTCTTTGTAGTTATCGCCAAGTGCATGGTTCCACATAAAGGGTAAATTGTAACTAACGTTTGCCATTTTGGTTAATGTTTCTTCGTTCCAATCTTTACTTAAATTTTGTGGTAAATTAATTTTATGCTTCTTGATCATTTGCATGAATTCTGCATGGCCTTCAGGATAAATATCTCCCAAATGCTGAAAGATGATACAGTTGGCATAACAATGACGCGTACCGTGAATTTTAGAGAGGCCATAGCTTATGGCATGACAAACGCCAACTTCGCTATAGGTTAAACTTAAACCACCCATTAAAGAAGCCACCATTAATTTATCGTCGTTCTCCGGTGTTTGTCCTGCTTTGTCATTCAAATAAACTTCGCGGCACAAATTTAAAGCCTGGTCGCCATACGCTAAACTAAAAGCGTTATTACGAATGCCGCCATGCGATTCAATGCAATGTATATATGTATCCATGCCGGTATAAAACCACCAGTCTGTAGGCACACTAGCAATTAATTCAGGATCTAATATCACCTGGTTAAAAACGGTCCAATCACATTTTAATCCTAATTTTTTTTCAGGGCCTGTCAATACTGCGGTCATCGACACCTCTGCACCGGTTCCGGAAATTGTTGGCACACCTAAATGATAAATGCCCGGCTTCTTAATTAAATTTAAACCTTGGTATAAAGTAGAAGAGCCTTCGTTGGTTAACATTAACGATAATGCTTTTGCAATATCCATAATGCTTCCTCCGCCAATGCCAATTACACCACTTGGTAATCCTTTTTTTGGAAGGATCTCATCGCGCAATGTATCTATTTGTTGCGTGGTTGGTTCATAAGGATCAACGTCAATAAAATAAACAAGATCTTCCGGTTTGTTCTGAAGCTTTGTACTTAAAGGTTTGCCTTTAAAATAATTGTCTACAACAAAAACAAAATAATTTTTATTTTCTTTTCTAATAGGTTCAATGGTTTCGGTTAGCTGCGAAAAAGAACCTCTTCCGTAAGTAACTTTATCAATGTTCTTAAAATTTTTGTGCGTCATAGTTGTAGGCGAATAGATTTGTATCTATTCGTAAGTCATTCGTTTTATTTCTTAGTATATAGTTCCTCAGCCTTTTGCCAGTTAATAATGTTCCACCAATTATTAATATAGTCCACGCGTTTGTTTTGGTACTTTAAATAATAGGCGTGTTCCCATATATCCAATGCTAACACAGGCGTGCCTTGTTCAGTGGCAAATTTCATATATGGATTATCCTGATTAGGGGTTGTGGTAATTTTTAATTTACCATCCTGCAATATCAACCAGCACCAGCCGCTGCCAAAAATTTTTGTAGCCGCTTCGCTAAATTGTTTTTTAAAATCATCGAAAGAGTTAAAGTTTTTCTTAATGGCTTCGTTAAGTTCTCCGCTAGGTAAATTTGGTTCTCCTTTTGGATTCGGTTTTAATAGGGTCCAGAATAAAGAGTGGTTAACATGTCCGCCTAAATTATTTCTTACAACTGTTGAGCTTGTTGTATCTAACTGTTTACACTTTGCAGCATCACTCACTCCAAAATCAAGATTGGTTGAAGGTGTATCGTTTAATTTATTTACATAGGCCTGGTGATGCTTGGTGTAATGGATCTCCATGGTCTGCTTATCAATATAGGGTTCCAGCGCATCAAAAGCATATGGTAGCTTTGGCATAATAAATGGCGCTACACTTTCTAACTGGTTGCTTACTTCTTCTATTTGGTTAAGTTTATCTTTACCAAGTAATGCACTTGCTAAACCCGAGAGGCCAAGCAAGGTACCTTTTTTTAAAAAATCACGCCTGTTATCGCTCATGTTAAAAATGAATTAATATTTGGTTTTTTTCTACTGCAGTTCCTTTAGTGATAGCAATTTTTTTAATTGTTCCTTCACTTGGACTTTTTAAAATATTTTCCATCTTCATTGCTTCTAAAACAATTAAAGCATCTCCTTTGCTCACAACATCGCCTTCTTTAACTAAAATATTTAACACCATGCCCGGCATTGGTGCCTTTATTTCATTTATTTTTTTGCTGGCTAAATTATCAAGACCTAAATTATGAAGCAACTCATCGTATTTATCTTTTAATTGTAAATTAAACTTTACCGAATTAATTTTCACCACCATGGTTTTTTCTTCGGCATTTAATTTTATTACATCTACATTATAAGATTTACCATTCATTAAAAAATGGTATTGATATGAATTTATCTTTTCATAATTTCCTTTCACTAAAGCATCATTTAATGTGCCTTCAAACTCCTTACCTGAAGTATTTAAATTTGTTTTAAGTGTTTGGTTTCCGTTTATGGTTATAGAATACATGGTACAAATTTATAATTATTAAAATAAAAAAACCCTCTTCGTTTTGGAAAAGGGTTTTAAAAATTTCTTTTGTGCGGGCTTATTTTTTTACGAATTCACCCATTTTATTATCGAAGTTAAGGAAATAACCACCTTTAGGAAGATTACTAACATCTAACTTACTGCCAAATCCTTTTTTAACGATGTTACCGTATTGATCATAGATCTCGTACATGGTCTCAATTTGTTTATCTGATTTTCCTTTTTGGAAAAAAGTAATGTCTTTACTTGCTTTCATTGGAGCGTACTCAATTTCAGGAACCTCGCTCATATACTCAGTTGGCTTACTTAAACGTGGTTGGCCACTGTAATCGGTTTGACGAACACGCACCTGATTTTTACCACTGTGTGGCACCACTTTAAAAGAATATTCATTGCTTGTTGGCGTACCAACACCATCAACCTCACCAACTTTTACCCACTTGTTCCAACGGAACTGTTCAACTGCAAAAGCTAATTTACCGGTCTCGGATTTAGTGGTCCATTTAACATTTCCGTCTTTATCAGCTGTCATACTAACAACTTCATAAGTGCTTTTTGGTTTTAAAACTTCAGGATTTAATACTTTAGGCTTGCAGTCTTCTTTATGGAAAATTTTGATCTCTACTTTATCACCGATATTTAATTTGTGAGGCTTCATGTCTATCTCAAAAGCACTCGAGTTGATCTCATCCGTAGTAATATTGCCATTAACCTTAACCTCAGTTACACAAAAACCAACGCCACCACTTCCAAATGGATTTTGTATGTATATGTTTTTTCCTTGGTAATTACCTTCTAAAATTATTACACCGCCTTGGGCGCTAGCAAAGTTTACGCCAGTAAAACAAAAAAGGAAATAAAGTATAAATTTTTTCATCGAAAATAGTTCAATTCTTAACGTTGCAATATTATAATCATTTTTTTGAATTACAAAATATATTTTTAGGAAAATTACACTTTATTTACTTTTTAATGAAGTAATTTAATTAAATTTGTTAATTAAACTGGATAACTATGAGAATTTCGCTGTTTTACCCTATTTCACTGGCTTTTGCACTATTTTTAGGATCATGTAAAAGTGAAGGCTCAGGCACTGATTCTACCGAGTTTAAGGGCGGAAACAAAGTGGTTAGGATAGCAGAGGTTATTACTCCTGTAAGCATTTTTCCTCACAGGATCACCAATGTAGTTGAAGGGCTTATTGCCTCGCAAATACACGAAGGTTTAGTGAAAATAAACCCTAAAGACCTTACTCTCATGCCGGGTTTGGCCGAAAAATGGGAGATAAATCCGGATGGTAAAACCATCACTTTTCACCTTAGAAAAGGATTAAAATTTCAAAATAATGACGAAATAACCAGTAAAGATGTAAAGTTCACATTTGAACTGCTTTGCACCGATAGACCTGGCAATGTTCATTTTCATACAGTTTGTAAAGACCGCATAGTTGGCGCAAACGATTATTACCAGTCCAGTATGAAAGGCCAGAAGACACAATTAACAGGCTTTAAGATAATTGATGAGCTTAGCTTTTCTATCGAGTTATTAAACTCTACCAGCATTTTTTTAGAGATTTTGGCCAACCCCGTAGCTGCTATTCTTAGCGAGGAAGCGTATAAATCCAAAAAAGAGGACTCTTTTATTGGCGCGGGCCCGTTCATGTTAGATGAAAAAACATCTACTAAAACACATTACGCCTTATTTAAAAATGCGAATTATTATGCAAAAGATAAAGATGGAAAAGCCTTGCCATATATAGACTCGGTGATCATTGACATCGTGCCTTCTACCGAGGTGGCGCTTCAAAAATTTCAAAATGGGAATGTTGATTTTATAGGCTCTGTGCCAAGCAACCAGCTTAAACAAGTGGTCGAAGAAAATATTAAATCATTTAAAGGCAGCCCACCGGTGTTTATATTGGATCAACGTCCTGAAATGGGTACATCCTATTACGTTTTTAATGTGAATCGTGCGCCATTCAACAATCTTAAGCTAAGACAAGCTATTAATTATGGGATTGACAGGAGTAAGATTATTGACAGGGTGTTGAACGGACAGGCTTATGGCCCCGCCATTAATGGTATTGTGCCGCCAACGTTTGATTTTTATAAATCATATACGGTAAAAGGCTATGACCTTGACCTTGAAAAAGCTAAAAAATTATTGGCCGAAGCGGGCTATCCTAATGGCAAAGGCCTTGCCGAGATCCAGTTAATTGTAAACTCGGGCAACTCAAGAAATAATACGGTTGCTGCCGAGATCCAAAAACAATTAAAGAATAACCTCAACATCAATATTACGTTTGAATCCCTGCCAAATCCGGAAAAGTTTGATCTTCAAATAAAAGGTAAAGGCGATATTTTTAGAGACGGCTGGGTGGCCGATTATCCAAGTCCTGAATCTTTCCTTTCAATTTTTTATGGCGAGCCTGTAACTAGCGATACAAGCCGCATGTCGTACCCAAATACCATAAAATATAAAAATTCCCAATACGATAAATATTATAAAATGGGTCGCGATGCTTTTGATAGGGATACTGCCGCGGTTTATTTCTTAAAAGCAGAGCAGATCTTAATGGACGATGCGCCAATTATTGCTTTGTGGTACGAAAGCAATTGCCGCTTAATAAAAACGCGTTTAAAGAACTTTCATGTAAACCCAATACGTTTTTTTGATTTTACGCAGGTAATTATTGAAGACAAAAAGGCTGAGGAAAAAAAGTAAAACCATAACTTTTCATGAAATTTAGAACTCTTACAAAGAGCTTATTTTTTTTATTTGTCTTTCCGTTTGTTTTAAACGCCCAGTACACTATTCGTGGAAAAATTTTTGCTGCCGATAATAAAGAAGCATTGCCATTTGTGCCTGTTCTTATAAAAGGTACCACTATTGGCGCCCAGGCAGATTTTGATGGCAACTTTATTATTAAAACATCCAAGCTTAGCGATTCTGTTGTAGCTATTTACGTTGGTTACAAACGTCTTGCGCGACCAATAAATAAAAATTTAATGGAACAGGAAATAAACTTTCCTTTACAAAGCGTTGGTGGGCTTGCTTTGGATGAAGTTGTTGTAAAAGCCGGCGAAAATCCGGCGCACCGCATTATAAGAAATTGTGTAAAATTTAAACCCAAGAACGATAAGAACAATTTAACTTCTTACGAATACGAAACGTATAATAAACTAGAGTTTGATCTTAACCGCATTCCAAAAGAAATGCGCGAAAAAAAGATTCTTAAGCCAATTGCTTTTGTATTTGATAATGTTGACAGTAGTTTTAGTGGCGAAAAACCTTCGTTGCCTTTTTTCATTATCGAAAATTTATCGCAGTTCTATTACAAAAAAAATCCAACGCGAAAAAAAGAAATTGTCATTGGCAGTAAAATTACGGGCCTCGAAAACGCGAGCGTATCGCAGGTTTTAGGTGATATGTACCAAAACATAAACATTTACGACAATAATATTTTAGTGTTTAATAAACAAATGCCAAGCCCCGTTAGCGAAAACGGTTTATTCTATTACAAATATTATTTAGTAGATAGTGCTTTTGAGGGCAATCAATACATTTATCATATCCGTTTTAAACCCAAGCGCGTTCAGGAATTAAGTTTTACTGGTAACATCTGGATAGCCGATACAACCTGGGGCGCTAAACGTTTAGAGATGAGCCTGCCAAAAGATGCAAACATTAATTTTATTAATAGTGTAAATGTAATACAAGAGTTTTCGTTAGCCGATAGTGTTTGGATGTTAAGTAAAGATAGGCTGGTGATAGATTTTGCTCCAACAAAAAAAGCAATTGGTTTTTACGGCAGAAAAACAACGTCTTATAAAAAAATAAAATTAAACCAACCTAAAGAAGATAAATTTTACGAGTTTGCAGATAAGATAGAAGTGCAAGATGAAGCATTAAAAAAATCAGATGAGTTTTGGGCCGAAAACCGCCACGATAGTTTAACACAGCGCGAACTAAAGATCTTCAAAATGATAGATACCATTCAATCATTACCGGTTTATAAAACATGGTTAGATGTTTTTTATTTGTTGATAGCAGGGTATAAAAAAGTAAATAATTTCGAAATAGGACCTTACTCTAATTTAGTTTCTTATAATAGGGTAGAGGGCACGCGTTTAAGATTTGGCGGGCGAACCAGCGCGCTCTTCAGCAGGTGGTACGAACTTAATGGTTATGTAGCTTACGGTTTGTTGGATGAAAAATGGAAGTATGCTTTGGGTTTTAAAAGTTTTCTCTCTAAAAAACCAACGCGGCAAATAGTTGGTGTGAATTATAGAAGCGATAACGAGATCCTGGGCCAAAGCACCAATGGCTTTTCGCAGGATAACGTTTTAGCATCGCTCTTCAGGTCGAGCCCACTTACTAATTTAACGCGTGTAGATAAAGTGGAAGGGTATTATGAAAGACAATGGTTTCCGGGCCTTACCACAAAAGCAAGTATAACGGGCAGGCAATTTACAGCATTAGGAACAAACAAATATCAATACTTGAAAAAAGATGGCGCTGTTGCAGAACGAGAAAGCATTAATAATACTGAGGCCAGGTTAAATGTAAGGTTTGCATGGAAAGAAAAATATGTTGGCGAGGGCTTTGAAAGAGTTTCTATTGGCACAAGATTTCCAATACTGCAGGTAAATTATGCCAAATCGTTACAAAATGCTTTTAAAGGCGAGTACGATTATCAAAAATTGGTAGTTAACGTAAGCGATAGGATCAGGATCACCCCAATATTGGGATATACGGATTATATTATTGAAGGTGGAAAAATTTGGGGCGTAGTGCCTTATCCGATCATGGAATTGCACGGCGGAAATCAAACTTACATATACGATTATGCCGCATTTAATATGATGAAGTATTATGAATTTGTTAGCGATCAATTTGTTTCAGCCGCCTTGTTTCATCACTTTGAAGGACTTTTCTTAAATAAAGTGCCGCTGCTGCGAAAACTAAAATGGCGCGAAGTGGCTACGGTTAAAGCCGTTTGGGGAACTGTAAATGAAAAGAACAGAAAACCACTTTTATTTCCAAGCACTTTATCATCATTAGATAAAGGGCCTTATGCCGAAGCAAGTTTAGGTATTGAAAATATATTTAAAGTATTTAGAATAGATGCTTTCTGGCGCCTTAATTATCAATTACCACGGGCAATTGATAATTTTGGATTTAAATTTGGCTTCCAGTTAGCATTATAGATAAAAGTTGCATTTACTTTGTTTAACATTCAACAAAAACCAGTTCTCAAAAATCTCATTACCTTTGAATAAATGATCTTACGTAGCGAAAACTTAGTAAAAAAATATAAGAACAGAACTGTTGCCAATAATGTATCAGTTCAGGTGCAGCAAGGCGAGATCGTTGGTTTACTTGGGCCAAACGGGGCAGGCAAAACAACTTCTTTTTACATGATTGTGGGCATGGTAAAACCCAACAGCGGTAAAATATTTTTAGACGACCTTGATATCACAAAAGAACCCATGTATCGTCGCGCGCAACTTGGTGTTGGTTATTTGCCACAAGAGGCTTCCGTTTTTCGTAAGCTAAGTATCGAAGATAATTTACGCGCGGTTCTTGAAATGACAAAACTTACCAAAAAAGAACAGGAATTAAAAGTTGAAAGCTTACTGGATGAATTTGCCCTACATCATGTGCGCAAAAATCTTGGCGACCAGTTAAGTGGCGGTGAGCGACGCAGGACAGAAATAGCAAGGGCTTTGGCTACCGACCCAAAATTTATTCTATTGGATGAACCGTTTGCCGGGGTTGACCCCATTGCTGTAGAAGACATTCAAAACGTTGTAAGAAAATTAAAAGAAAAAAATATTGGCATTTTAATAACTGATCATAATGTTCACGAAACATTAAACATTACAGATAGGTCGTATTTACTTTATTCAGGCAGCGTTATTAAAAGTGGTAGTGCTGATGATCTTGCAAACGACGAACAAGTGAGAAAAGTCTACCTTGGCCAGAATTTTGAGTTAAGAAAGTAAATTTCTGTTCATTTCCCCTTAACAATAAGCCTTTCATTAGCTTGGTTTTTTTATCTATTTTTAGTGTTCTAAAAAACAGATTGAATTGGTTTAAAAAATATTTAATTTTTATTTGCCTAACGGTTAGCCTAAAAGTATTACCTCAAACAGGCGAATTTTTTATAAATAATTATTTACCAAAAGAATATAATGCCGGCAATACAAATTTTGGAATTGTTCAAAATAAAGAAGGTCTTATTTTTTCTGCAAATAGTGCCGGTGTATTGATTTACGATGGTTATGGCTGGCGCACTGTAAAACTAAATAAAAACGAGCCAACGGTTACAAGTATCTCCATTTCTAAACAAAACGAAATTTTTATTGGTTGTGATAATGGTGATTTTGGAATGTTTAACCGCGATGCAAGAGGGATCTATCGTTTTTATTCTTTCAGAGATAATTTACCGGGCAAATTTAAACCGAGCAAGCCCATAAAATTTATTTATCCACTTGGCGATAAAATTTATTTTTTATCAGAAGAGGTTCTGATCGAATACGCCAAAGGCGAATTTAAAACCTTTATGCCGGTAAACCGCTTCCACATTCGGCCAATAATAATGGACGGCCATCTTTTTGTAGAAGACATTGATAATAATTTTTTAGTGCTTAATGCGGGAATTTTAAAACCTGTTGTTAAAAGCGAAGAATTGGCGGCGCATAAATATTATTTTACTTACAAAATAAGCGATACAAAATATGCTATAGGGTTTAGGGGGCTTGGAATTTATACCGTTAAATTTAATGCTGCAAGTCCGGAGCTTACAGAATTTAAGCCATTACCAAATGCAGCATGTAATAGTGAGTTGATTGAAGCCGAGATTGTGAACGGATTTCCGTTAAGCAATGGCAACTTCGTAGTAACCTCCAATAAAGCCGGCGCTTTTATTCTTAATAAAGATCTCGAGATCATTAACAGGTTAAACAGCAAAACCGGAATTTACGACGAGAATGTGAAGGGTGGATATGAGGACGTTAACGGTAATATTTGGTTAGCCTTGAACTATGGCGTTTGTTTTGTTGAGGTTAAATCGCCGTTAAGAAAATTTACACGTAAAAATGGTATAAACGGGGTTGTTCAGTCATCGGCAGTTTATAATAATGTCTTATACATTGCCACCGACAAAGGTGTTTTTTACTTCGACTCAAAAGATTATCTTTTTAAACAGCTGAATAATTTTAACGAGCAAACCTGGTACATTTTAAATTACCAGAATAAATTATTCTTTTCTGCCAACAGTGGTTTGTATGTTTATAATGGTAAAACAATAAAAAGCGCGCATCAAAGCGAATACGGAACAATTTATTACATGCTTAACGATCCGTATCAGCCAAACGTATTGTATTGTGGGCATGATAATGGAGTTGATGTGTTAAATATTTCGGGAGAGAATACCAGCTACATAAAAAGTTATATTCTTAATACCGATGTAAGAAGTTTAGCCAGCGACGACAATAAAAACATCTATTTTGGTACTAGCGATAAAGGCATTTACTTTTTAAATTATAAGAACTCTTACTTGCTCGATTCATTACAGTTGGTGGATAGTTTGCCCGATCTTAAAGAGAATTATGTGTTTAGTTACGATAAAAAATTATTAATAGGAACAGATGCCGGCATTTATTCATTAAAAGAAAAACCGCACAATAAATATGTTTGTATAAAAGATCCGCAGCTCTGGAACCTTACAAACACAGGGCAAATATTCAGGGCATCGGAGTTTCACGGTGATATTATTTGTAACCTCAACGATAAAAATTCTGTAACAAGCGATTATTCGCACAAAAGCATTTACCTTAAAAAACAAGGCGATGGTTTTATAAAAATAAACGGCAGCTTAAATCACTTAAAATACATTAAAGCTAATTTAATAAGTTATGATAGCGTTGGAAAACAATTATTTATTTCCTGCGATGAAGGTCTATTCTTATTGAATGGTGAATTGAACGAGTTAAAAAAAGACTACAACCTTTTTATAAGTAACGTAGAGGCAAAAACAGATACCGTTATACAGAACATTTTCGAATCAAATAAAATCCTTGACTTGAAGATCGATTACTCAAAGAATGACATCAGGATCTACCCTGGCTTTACCAGTTTTGAAGACAATAACTTAACCGAGTTTAGTTATTATTTAAAAGGTAAAGAAGACACATACAGTGATTGGAAAAGAGGCAAGGAATTTAAATACGATAATTTACATGAAGGAAATTATACTTTTTATTTAAAAGCACGTAACGCTTTTTCAAACGACATTAAAGAGATCAATTTTTCATTCACCATTCTTTCGCCTTGGTACCGAACTTACTGGGCCTATATCTTTTATTTTATTGTTTTTTGTTTGTTCATCTATATAGTTGTAAGGCTTTACACCAAACGGTTAAAGAACCAGAACATAAAACTTGAAGAGACCGTTAAATTGCGCACGGCAACTATCGAAGAACAAGTGCATTTATTGGCCGATCAGAAAAAAGAAATTACAGACAGTATAAATTATGCGCAGCGTATCCAGGAGTCTGTTTTACCCTCTCTAAAAGAAATTGACAACACCTATCACGAAGGTTTTATTTTCTTCCAGCCAAAAGATATTGTGAGCGGCGATTTTTATTGGTTCTATAAAATAAATAATAACGAGTTTTTAATTGCCTGCGCCGATTGCACAGGCCACGGTGTCCCCGGCGCATTTATGAGTATGATCTGTTCTAATAAATTATCTGAAGCCTGTTTTGAAACAAACGAACCGGCCAAGATATTATTCTTAGCCAATAACGCCATTAAAGATGTTTTAAAACAAAATGTAGAGTCGGATGGTAAATCAAAAGACGGAATGGAAATTGCGCTGATTAAATATAACATCAAAGAAAAAAAGGTTTCTTATACAGGGGCACACCGCCCAATGTGGATCATCAAAGCAGGTACCAAAGAATTTGTAGAGGTAAAACCAACCAAAGCCAGTGTGGCCAGTTTTACAGAATATAATTTCGAGTATCAACAACACGAAATGATTTTAGATGTTAATGATGCGATCTATTTGACGAGTGATGGTTTCCCTGATCAGTTTGGCGGCAAGGATGGAAAAAAATTCATGGCCAAAAACATGAAAACATTTTTACAGGAAATTTCTACGCTTCCATCAGAAAAACAAAAAAAACTTGTGGCAGATAAGATAAATACCTGGATGGGTCCGCACGAACAGGTAGATGACCTCTTAGTAATTGGCCTCAAGGTGAATTAATATAGCCGCAAATATCACAGATTCGCGCAGAAAAATTTATCTCCGTAAATCAGCGATCCCGATAGCTATCGGGAGAAGCAAAAAAATAATTTAGAATGAAACTGATCTTCGCTTCTGCAAACAAGAATAAAATAAAAGAAATAAAAGCCTTATTACCTTCTCATTTTGAACTGTTGGGTTTAGAAGACGTTGGGATTACCGAAGATATTCCCGAACCCGGAGAAACCATCAAAGAGAATTCTTTTTTAAAAGCACAATACGTTTTAAATTTTTTAAAACAAAAGAATGAGAGTATTGCAGTATTTGCTGACGATAGCGGATTGGAAGTTTTAGCATTGAACAATGTGCCGGGAGTTTACAGCGCGCGTTACGCCGGCATTCCAAAAAGTGACGCAAACAACAATACAAAATTATTGGAAGAATTAAAATTGATAACAGATCGCAAAGCACGTTTTTTAACTGTAATTACTTTAATTTTAGACGGAGAGATCCATTATTTTGAAGGAGAAATAAAAGGAACCATCTCTTATGAAAAAAGGGGAACTAACGGTTTTGGCTACGACCCTTTATTTATTCCGCAAGGTTACCGGAGCACATTTGCCGAATTAAGTTCCGAAACAAAAAACACAATTAGTCATCGTGCGTTAGCGGTAAAAAAACTAATAGATTTTCTTTTAATGAAATAAGTTTGACCGAAGGCTTGTTCGATATTATCTAAATTATTTGGCGGCGATAAGAACCATAAGTCATAATCACTAAAACGAACAATAACAATACGAAAAGAAGTACATTAAATGGAAGTGGGATCTTTTTGTCTTTAGCCGTTTTTAGTAAGGAACCGTCAAAAGTAATTGCACCCCAAATAATGGCATTTATAACAGACAGTTTTTTATTGATAACCTGCCAAATATTTTTTAATACTAAAGACATTGTAATACTAAGGTAAAATAAAAAAAACAGCCTCACAATTTGGTAATTATAAATTCTGTTAATTCTCTTGTTAGTAAAGAACTACAAACTATTTAACTTCCCATTCTTTCCAATCCATTTCTTCGCCGTTTAATATGCCCAAATAACTGTGGTAACGTTCTTCGCTTATCTCACCGCTTTCTACTGCGGCCATTATCGCGCATTTAGGTTCGTTCACATGTAAACAGTTATTAAATTTACAATCGTTCATGCGATCGCGAATTTCCGGAAAGTAATGACCAACTTCTTCTTTTTTCATTTCCACCAACCCCAATTCTTTTATGCCAGGACTGTCAATAATACTTCCGCCAAAACTTAACTGATGTAATTCTGCAAAAGTTGTAGTGTGCATTCCTTTGGCGTGTGCTGAAGAAATTTCTCCCGTCTTAAGATCTAATCCCGGTTGCAAGGCATTTATAAAAGTAGATTTACCAACACCCGAATGGCCGGCAACTAAAGTAGTTTTATCTTTAAATAATTTTTCTAATTTTTTTATTTGTTTTTCGTCATAACTGCTCACTTCAAAACAGTCGTAACCAATTTTTTTATAAATGTCAATGGTTTGTTTTTGAATTTCTAAAAGCTCTTCATTCAACAGATCACATTTATTAAAAATAATTTTTGCAGGTATGCGGTACGCTTCGGCAGTAATTAAAAAACGATCAATAAATCCTAAACTCGTTCTTGGTGAAACCAAAGTGGCAATTAAAACTGCCTGGTCTAAATTGCTGGCTAAAATTTGCGCTTGTTTACTCAGGTTAATAGATTTACGAATAATGTAATTTTTGCGGGGATGGATCTTTACAATATTTGCTTCGTCGTTATCTTCCAGTTCAATATCTACGGTATCGCCAACGGCAATAGGATTGGTGGTTTTTCTACCTTCCATCCTTATTTTTCCTTTTAGCCGGCATAAATGAACGGCGTCATTTACTTTAACTAAATAGTTGCTACCTGTTGATTTTATTACTGTTCCCTGAATCATTTAACAGAGGCGAAAATACTTAAAAATCCTTTAAAAACTGTTTACAACATTTAACGTAATTCTTATAATTAAAATGCTAATTTAGGCGCGTTCAAAAAAACTAAAACGATTAAATAAAATGAAGGAAGTATATATAGTTTCTGCAGTAAGAACAGCAATGGGTTCTTTTGGCGGAACATTAGCCGGTGTATCGGCAACACAATTAGGCGCAACAGCAATTAAAGGCGCGTTGGCAAAAATTAATTTAGATGCTAAATTAGTTAACGAAGTTTATATGGGTTCGGTTCTCCAGGCAAATCTTGGGCAAGCCCCCGCTCGTCAGGCTGCTAAATTTGCCGGTTTACCCGATGGTGTCATATGCACCACGGTAAATAAAGTTTGCGCAAGTGGTATGAAATCAATTATGTTGGGCGCGCAAAGTATTATGTTGGGCGATGCTGATATTATTGTAGCCGGTGGTATGGAAAACATGAGTTCTGTACCCTTTTATTCTGACAGCACACGCTGGGGTTCAAAATATGGTGATGCAAAATTAATTGATGGTTTGGCAAAAGATGGTTTAACAGATGTTTACGGTAATGTACCAATGGGCAATTGCGCGGAGCTTTGTGCTAAAGATCATAAATTCTCTCGCGAAGAACAAGATGCATTTGCTATTGAATCTTACAAGCGCTCAGCAGCATCATGGGCAGCTGGTAAGTTTAAGAACGAAGTTGTACCTGTTACTGTAAAAACAAAAAAAGGCGACGTAGAGTTTGCGGAAGATGAAGAATATAAAAATGTAATTTTTGATAAGATCCCAACATTAAAACCGGTATTTCAAAAAGATGGTACTGTAACTGCAGCTAACGCCAGTAACATGAATGATGGCGCTGCGGTGGTTGTTTTAATGAGCAAAGAAAAAGCTGATGCTTTAGGATTAAAACCATTAGCAAAAATTAAAGGCTTTGCAGATGCAGAACAAGCGCCGGAATGGTTTACCACCACGCCAAGTTTAGCGGTGCCAAAAGCGGTAGAAAAAGCAGGTTTAAAAATGGGCGATATTAATTATTACGAATTAAACGAAGCGTTTAGCGTAGTTGGTTTGGCAAATATTAAAATGATGAATTTAGATGCTTCTAAAGTAAACGTTAACGGTGGGGCTGTTTCTTTAGGCCATCCATTAGGCGCCAGCGGCGCACGTATAATCGTTACATTAATTAATGTGTTAAAACAAAATAATGCAAAATACGGCGCTGCCGGTATTTGCAATGGCGGTGGCGGTGCCAGCGCTATGGTAATTGAAAATGTGAATTAAAAAATAATTTTTTTAAAGAGCCCTTTCGGTATTGCCGGAAGGGTTCTTTTATTTTTATATAAAATGCTTTTTTATGCATTTTTGTTTACATTTAGTCCCTTATATAAAACTTAGAATCTCTAACATGAAATCCACAGCCTTAACAAACAAACACATTGCTCTTGGTGCTAAAATGGTGCCTTTTGCAGGATATAATATGCCGGTATCATATACCGGTTTAAACGAAGAACATCAAATTGTGCGCACCGGTGTTGGGGTTTTTGATGTTAGCCACATGGGCGAATTTATTTTAAAAGGCCCTCATGCTTTAGATCTTATTCAAAAGGTTACCAGCAATGATGCGGCTGTTTTAACAGATGGCAAAGCGCAATATTCCTGTTTACCAAATAGCGATGGCGGTATAGTAGATGATCTTTTGGTTTACAGGATCGATGCACAAACCTATTTATTGGTTGTAAACGCCGGTAATATTGAAAAAGACTGGAACTGGATTAAAAAACACGATACCTGGGGCGTAGATATGAAGAATATCTCTGAAGAAACTTCTTTATTAGCTGTGCAGGGACCAAAAGCCATTAATGTATTACAAAAACTAACAGATATTAAGTTGTCCGATATTCCTTATTATTCTTTCGTTAAAGGCAAATTTGCAGGCATAGACAATATTGTGATAAGCAACACCGGTTATACTGGCGCAGGTGGTTTTGAATTGTATTTTGATAACAAACATGCCGAAAAAATGTGGGATGAGATCTTTACGGCGGGAGCAGAATATAATATTAAGCCAATTGGCTTGGGTGCCCGCGATACCTTACGTTTAGAGATGGGTTTTTGTTTATATGGTAATGATATTGATGACACTACATCGCCGATTGAAGCAGGTTTAGGCTGGATAACAAAATTTAACAAAGACTTCACCAACAAGGCCAGTATCGAACAACATAAGTTGCAGGGTGTTACAAAAAAACTCGTTGGCTTTGAAATGATCGATCGTGGAATTCCTCGTCACGATTATCCAATTGCCGATGCAAGTGGCGCCGTTATTGGAAAAGTAACCTCGGGTACGCAATCGCCTACTTTAAATAAAGCCATTGGTTTGGGCTATGTTAAAACCGAATTTTCAAAATCTGATACCGAGATTTTTGTTATGATCCGCGATAAACCTATTAAAGCACGGGTATGTAAGATCCCGTTTTTAAAAAAGTAGAGATTTTTCCCCTGTTATTTTGAAACTTTTTATTTTTTGTGCCGTAAAAATTAGTGTACTAATTACAATAAATGTTCAATAATACTGGGATTTAGCGTTCAATTATGTTTTTTCGCCATTTATCGAATATTTTATGTTTTTAATCTAAAAAGTGATAAATTAACGAGAATTATTAATAAATTTGATATACCCATGAAAAAATTTATACTCATTTTAATCTTTATTTCTTCTCTAGGACTCGCTCAATCTCAAACGTGGGAAGTAAATGGGAAGGATACAATTAACAAAATTGACCCTGAAGGAAAAAAACAAGGCAAATGGATCCTTTTTGGACGACATAAGCCGGGAACATGTTATGCCCCTGAAGCAAAAGTAGAAGAAGGAAAATACCAAGACAATAGAAAAGCAGGTATTTGGGTTGAGTTCTTTTGCAATGGCAACATGCGCAACAAATTAACTTTCACAAATGGCCGTCCGGATGGATATGCTATTATGTACCACGAGAACGGAAAAATAAGTGAAGAAGGAAATTGGAAGAACAACCGTTGGGTGGGTAATTACAAATTGTATTATGATAATGGACAGGTTCAACACGAATTTGCCTTTAACCCAAGTGGAAAACGCGAAGGCGCACAAAAATATTTTTACGATAATGGTCAGCTTGCTATCGAAGGTAATTTCGCCGCAGGTAAAGAGACAGGTTTAATAAAAGAATATTACGAAAACGGTGACATTAAAGCAGAAAAGAACTTTGCTGATGGAAATGTGGATGTAGCGTCTATTAAAGAATACCAACCTAAACAACCATTGGTTGCAAAATCAGATGTTCCAGCAGAAAATGCTCCAAAAGTAATTGTTAAGGCTGATGAGAAACCAAACGAGGCAGTTAAAAAAGGTGCTGGCCCAATGGTGTTAAACGGACAACAAACACTCTATAACAAAAACAAACAAATTACTAAAGACGGGGTATTTAAAGATAACCGTTTTATGGATGGTAAAGCATATATCTACGATGATAACGGTATCTTAACCCGTATAGCTGTATACAAAGGCGGTATTTACGTTGGCGATACGCAGGTAGAGAATTAAAAAATTAAAAGGCGCCTTTAAGGCGCCTTTTTTATTTCTACTATTTTCTAAAAATTAATCTTATTTTTGCAGTCTGTTATTTAAACTATGGGGGATTAGCTCATTTGGCTAGAGCGCTTCGCTGGCAGTGAAGAGGTGATCGGTTCGAATCCGATATTCTCCACCATTATTTCATCAAAAGCCCAATTAACCTCCGGGCTTTTATATTTTTATACTATGAGTTTTACAAAAGTACTTTCTCTTTTTAATATAACTGCATTGAACCAAATGCAGACCGAAACCATTGATGCAATTTCAAAACCAAACGATGTGGTATTGATCTCGCCAACAGGTTCGGGAAAAACATTGGCTTTCCTGCTTCCGCTTTTAGAGCTATTCGATAAAGAAAAAGAAGGCGTGCAGGTTTTAATTTTAGTTCCAACAAGAGAGTTGGCTTTACAAATAGAACAGGTGTTTAAACAAATGGCCACAGGCTTTAAAGTAAATACCTGTTACGGAGGCCACGATGTAAAGATCGAAAAGAATAATCTGCAACATCCACCGGCTTTGTTAATTGGTACTCCAGGCCGCATAGCCCATCACATTAGAAAACAAAACCTAAGCACCAAAGAAGTGCACACTTTAATTTTAGATGAGTTTGATAAATCGCTTGAGGCAGGTTTTCATGAAGAGATGTCGTTCATTATTAAAAGCAGCGCGCGCATAAAAAAACGCATACTTACTTCTGCCACACCGCTAAAAGAAATTCCATCTTTTGTTGGATTAAAAAAACACGAAGAGTTAGATTACACCAATGGTAAACAGCAAGAAAAAGAAGCACTAAAAATAAAATCGGTAAGAGTTATAGGCGACGATAAATTAGAAGCCTTAATGTTGTTGATAAGCAAAACAGGAAATAAATCAACCATGGTGTTTTGTAATCACCGTGATGCGGTGAGTAGAATAAGTGAGCAATTGGAAATTCACAAAGTAGAACACGGCACTTATCATGGCGGTCTTGAGCAAATCGACAGAGAGAAAACACTTATTAAATTACGCAATGGCAGCACCAATTTATTAATTACTACCGATCTTGCCGCCAGAGGCCTTGATATTCCTGAGATTGAAGCGGTAATACATTACCAGTTGCCAACCACAGAAGATGCGATGATACACAGAAACGGCAGAACCGCCAGGATGAACGCAACAGGTACTGTTTATTTTTTATTGGATGTGGACGATCATTTACCGCCATTTTTAGAAATCACTCCCGAAGAAGAAACCTTACCGGCTAAATTTATTACGCCAAAACCAGGAAAGTGGAAAACACTTTATATTGCTGCGGGTAAAAAAGATAAAATAAATAAAATGGATATTGTTGGTGTGCTTTTGCAAAAAGGTAATTTACAAAAAGACGAGGTTGGTAAGATAGAAGTGTTAGACCACTCGGCCTACGTGGCTATTAGCGCCGATAAAATAATAAACACAGTAAAATTAATTCGGGAAGAAAAAATAAAGAACAAAAAAATTAAAGTCGAGATCTCGACTTAAAACAAAAAAGCCTTAGAAATTTCTAAGGCTTTTTTAATTAAAATTATTTAATAATTAAGCTCCGCAATTAATCGTTGAAGTAGCGGTAATAGTTACCTTTCTTATTTTGTCAACCGTAATCGAGCCAGTAATTATTCCACCGCCATTAGCGTTACCAACTATAAAACGGTTGGCGGAATTAATCATCACATTTCCTTTTATAGCTCCTTTATTTACAACTTTTAAAGCGCTGCCCTGATTAATCATTACATTACCATTTACCATACCACCTTTTCTTACTGTAAAACTTCCCTGAGAATTGATAGTTATTTCACCAACCACTGTACCGGTATCTTCAACAAATAAATTTCCATTATTAATAGTTATAGTGCCGTTTACCATACCACCTTTTTTTACATTTAAGGTTTCGCCAACATTAACCGTAAGAGGTCCTTGCACGGTTGTTGTTATATCTCTGGTTGTTGGCGTATAAGCCTGAAGATTGGTTGCTATCGGTATCCTTGACGAATAATCAATATCATAGGTACAAGGACTACCAACAACCAAACCCGTATTCGGAAAATTAGTATCATCAAATCCATAACTCATTCCTGTTTCATCTTCTATAATGGTGCCTAATGTATTATTGTTGGGGTCAATAGACTCCACTTTACCTAATGCCATAATGTTTTGTTTTAGTTGTTTATACACACAAGTATAAAAAATATAATTCTAAATAAAAAATATTTGTATATATTTATAGCACAGGCAAAGCCATGCGTAACCTTTATTTAACAATAATATTATCTTTAGGATTTAATTGCGCATTTTCACAGAATGTAGATTCCTTATTAAACAGCCTTAACACGATAAAGACAGATTCCCAAAAAGTTTCCATTATAGTAAACAAAGTTATTCAGCCATTTAAAGAAGCGGGTAATTTTGAAAAAGCAATCAAGTATTACAACATAGCAAAAACGTATTGTCGGTCGGACAAAAAAGCGCAAATCAATTTAGCAATAGAATATGTTAGCATATTAATTGCTCAGGAAAACTATGTACTTGCAAATGATTCTATAAGTAAGATCATGGTTCAGACTATTAAAATAAAAAACATAACCGGTCAGGGCAATTGTCTTAGAACAAAAGCACTTATTAAACTCAATACCGGCGAATATGAGAAGGCTGCAGAATTATATTATGAGGCTTTAAAAGCATGGAAAGAAACGGGTAATATGAAGAATATTGCAATTGGCTATAGCGATCTTGGTATGATCAATTATTATCTGCATTATTACGATAAAGCTGCTCTGTATTGGGAAAAAACGATAGAAATTAACGAGATTGAAAACGAAAAAAGTAAAGCGGCAGCTAATCTTGGAAATATATCATTAGCATATATAGAGCTTAAGAATTTTTATAAGGCAGAAATAGCTTTAAAAAAAGCCATTGCGATTGATGAAGAATTGAACCAACCGGTGGCATTGGCAAACGCATATACCAACTATTGCAAATTAGAATATCACAAAAAAAATCTTGTGAAAGCAATAGAGTATAACAATAAGGCAATAGAGTACTTTTCTAAGAATATTGATGCCGGTCGATTGAGTAATGCCTATGCTAATGGGGCTGAGTTAGCAAGAAGTATAAAAAAGTATGACGAGGCGCTTGGCTATATTAATAAAGCCTTTGAATACGAAACCCAAAGAGAAAACAAGAGCAACCTATCTACTATATATTTAAACCGAGCAGCAATACTTTTTGATATTGGAAAAAATAAAGAGGCTTATGAGGACATATTAAAGCATATTGAAATAAAAGATTCTGTATTCAATGAAGAAACGCAATTAACAATTGCTGAACTTGAAAAAAAATACGAGCTCAGCGAAAAAGAAAAAGAGAATCAGATCCTGAACGAAAAACTAAAAGTAAACGAGGTTGAAAGTTCACGCCAGCAAATAACTATTTTTTTAATTGGCGTTATTTTATTGATCGTTGCCATTGTAGTATTTGTATTAATAAGGCAGAACCGCCAAAAAAATAAGATCAACCTTGAGCTGGGAGAAAAGAATAGCATCATCGAAGAAAAAAACAAACTTGTAGAGGCACAACACAAAGATATTACCGACAGTATAAAATATGCCGAGCGCATTCAGCACGCCATTTTACCGCCGGATAAATTTGTAAAAGCCATACTTCCCAACTCTTTCGTTTATTTTGAACCCAAAGATATTTTATCTGGCGATTTTTATTGGATAGAAGAAACCGCTAATCACATTTTTATTGCCGTTGCCGATTGCACAGGCCATGGAGTTCCGGGCGCGCTCATCTCTATTATCAATTACAACCTTTTAAATAAAGCAGTACTCGAAAAAAACCTAAGCGATCCCGCCGATATTTTAAATGCTGTAAACGGTTGGCTCACGCAAGCCTTGCACCAAAGCTTTAACGAGGATACAGTAAAAGATGGTATGGATGTTACTTTGCTGGCAATTAATAAAAAGAAAAAAGAAGTGATGTTTGCCGGCGCCATGAATTCTATTTATGTGGTTTCTGATTCTGTTCTAAGCGAATACAATGGAAATAAATTTCCGGTTGGAGCCTTTATTGAAGATAAGCCACAAAATTTTACTTCTCAAAAAGTTGCTTTAAAAGCAAATGATATTGTTTATCTTTTTACGGATGGCTTTGCTGACCAGTTTGGCGGGTCAAACGGAAAAAAATTAAAGTACAAGTTCATGAAAGAGATCCTGGTAAGTATTTCTGCTTTGCCCGTAGATGAGCAAAAAACCAAGATTCACGACGCCTTCCAGACCTGGAAAGGCGATTACGAGCAAGTAGACGATGTTTGCTTAATAGGAGTAAAGGTTTCCTAAAATTCTAAAAGCCTTAAAAAGCAGAAACAGAGCCGTTTTATGAACAAATGTTAAAAAAAATTTGGCGTAAAATACAAGCTTTTTTACGTAACTTTAATGTCTCTAAAACTTACTTATGACTACTGATAAATTCGCTTCCCGCCACAACGGGCCACGCAAAAACGAGATCAAAGAAATGTTGGCAAAAATTGGTGTTTCATCTGTTGATGAACTAATAAACCAAACCGTTCCGGCAAATATCCGTTTAAAACAACCATTGCGTATAGCTAATGCTATGAGCGAGTTTCAATATACCAAACATTTAAAAGCACTTGGTAAAAAAAATAAAGTGTTTCGTTCTTATATTGGTTTAGGCTACTATAATAATGTTTTACCGGCTGTTATTCAACGTAACGTTTTAGAAAATCCGGGCTGGTACACCGCTTACACGCCCTACCAGGCAGAGATTGCGCAAGGCCGTTTAGAAGCTATCTTAAACTTTCAAACCATGGTTATGGATCTTACCGCCATGCCAATTGCCAATGCCTCTTTGTTAGACGAAGCCACCGCAGCTGCCGAAGCATTATTTATGTTTTACAGTAACCGCAGTAAAGACAAAGTAAAAAATAACGCCAATAAATTTTTCATAAGCAATACAGTTTTTCCTCAAACCATTGATGTTGTAAAAACACGTGCGGTGCCTTACGGCATCGAATTAGTGATTGGCGATACCAACACCACTAAATTAGACGATTCTTATTTTGGTGTATTAATTCAGTATCCTGATATTAATGGTGAGGTTAGTGATTACAAAACATTTGCTGCAAACGCCAAAGCGTTAGATATACAAATTGCCGTTGCAACCGATCTTTTAGCATTAGCTTTATTAACGCCTCCGGGCGAGTGGGGTGCCGATTGTGTAGTTGGTAACTCACAACGTTTTGGGGTGCCATTAGGTTATGGTGGACCGCATGCAGCATTTTTTACCTGTCGCGAAGATTACAAACGTTTAATTCCGGGCCGCATCATTGGTGTATCAATTGATGCTGAAGGTAACCAGGCATTGCGCATGGCATTGCAAACACGCGAGCAACATATTAAACGCGATAAAGCAACTTCAAACATTTGTACAGCACAAGCGCTACTGGCTATTATGGCAAGTATGTACGCGGTGTATCACGGCCAGGCTGGTATTAAAGCCATTGCCGAAGGTGTAAACAAGGCCACCAATTTTGTAGCCGACGAATTAAAAAAAGCGCGCTTAACTGTAAAGACCAAATTATTTTTTGATACTATTGTTATTGAATGCGATGCCGATAAAATTATTTCGGCAGCAGTAAGCCGCGAAATTAATTTTAGAAAAGTTGATGATAAACATGTTGCTATTAGCTTAGATCAAACAGTTGAGCAACAAGACCTGGTAGATATTTTATCTTGTTTTGGAATTAAAACTTTAGCCGAAAATATTCCTGCTTCAAAATCAATTAGCACATCGGCACTAGCCCGTACTTCTCATTTCTTATCGCACCCTGTTTTTAATTCATATCACAGCGAAAGTGAAATGATGCGTTACATTAAACGTTTAGAGAATAAAGATCTTTCTTTAGTGCACTCAATGATCTCTTTAGGATCGTGTACTATGAAATTAAATGCAGCTTCAGAATTATTACCAATTACCTGGCCTGAGTTTGCAAGCATTCACCCATTTGTGCCGGTAGATCAGGCACAGGGTTATGCAGAATTGATCGAACAATTAAATAAAGATCTTTCAGAAATTACCGGTTTTGCACGTATGAGCTTTCAGCCCAACTCCGGCGCGCAAGGCGAGTATGCAGGCTTAATGGTTATTCGCGCGTACCATATCGCTAACGGACATCCAAACCGTAATGTGGCTTTAATTCCTTCATCTGCTCATGGTACAAATCCTGCAAGTGCAGCTATGGCAGGTATGAAAATTATCATCACCAAATGCGATGACAAAGGAAATATTGACATTGCAGATCTAAAAGAAAAAGCAGAACAGCATAAAGATAATTTATCGTGTTTAATGGTAACGTATCCCTCTACACATGGTGTGTACGAAGAATCTATTATGGATATTACAAAACTAATTCACGATAACGGTGGTTTGGTTTATATGGATGGTGCCAATATGAATGCACAAGTTGGTTTAACATCGCCGGGTAATATTGGCGCAGATGTTTGCCATTTAAATTTACATAAAACATTTGCTATCCCTCACGGTGGTGGTGGTCCCGGCATGGGCCCAATTGGCGTGGTTGAAAAATTAGTGCCGTTTTTACCTTCGCACACTATTGTAAACACGAGTGGACCTAAAGGTATTACCGCAGTTTCGGCAGCGCCTTATGGTAGCGCATTGATTTTATTGATCTCTTATGGCTACATAAAAATGCTGGGTAATGAAGGTGTAAAAGAAGCTACAGAAATGGCCATCCTAAACGCCAACTACATTAAAGAATGTTTAAAAGACCATTACAAAATTTTATACACCGGTAAAAACGGGCGTTGCGCACATGAGATGATTTTAGATTGCAATGAGTTTAAAATGGCAACAGGTGTTGAGGTGGCAGATATGGCCAAGCGTTTAATGGACTATGGTTTTCATGCCCCAACGGTTGCCTTCCCTGTAGTAAATACATTGATGGTAGAACCAACCGAAAGCGAAGGCAAAGCCGAGCTGGACCGTTTTTGTGAGGCCATGATTGCTATAAGAAAAGAAATTAAAGAAATAGAAGAAGGTAAATACGACAAGGCCGATAACGTTATAAAAAATGCGCCCCACACTTGTAGATTAGTGGTAAGCGATGATTGGAAAAAACCTTATACACGCCAAAAAGCAGCGTTTCCACTTAATTGGGTGCGTGAAAATAAATTTTGGCCCAGCGTTTCGCGTGTTGATAATGCTTATGGCGACCGTAATCTGGTTTGTTCTTGCGCGCCAATTGAAGCCTATATGGAGGAAGCAATTAATGCGTAGTTAAACAAAGCTGCTCTGATATCAGAGCAGCTTTTTATCTATTTTACTTTATGATAAAACATATTATTTTCATTTTATTTTTGTCATTTAATGTAATTGCGCAAACAAGAACCACTGATTCTTTAAGAAAACACAGTGTAAAAGACGATACAAGCGCGGTAATAAATTTTCGTAAAATTGCTGCACTTTTTTTTGAAGAAAGAAAAAGCGACTCCGCTCTTTTTTATTATACTAAAAGTTTAAATCTTGCCATTAAGATTAAAAACAAACAACAAGAGGGTTTGTGTTATAAAGTTATTGGAAGATTTTATTTAGAGAACGACGAATATAAACAAGCAATTACCAATTATAATAAAGCCATACAAGCTTTTCAATCTATTAGCAATAAAAAGGACGTTGTTTCGTGCTATAGCCTTTTAGCTCAGGCGCAACATTATAAATCTGATTTTGTTAATTCCCTGAAAAATAGCCAAATGGCACTTAAAATTTCGAAAGAGATCGGGGATATGGTTCAATACTCAAGATCATTAAATGTTTTAGGATTAATTTACAAAAGACAAAAAAATTACCGGTTAGCTATAAATACGTTTAAAGAGAATCTTAGCATAGAGCAAACATTAGGAGATGAAAAAAGAGATGTCGTGGGCGTTTATTCAAATTTAGGATTAACGTATTACGAGGCTAAAATTTTTGATACAGCTTTAATATATCAATTGATCGCTTTAAAAATAGCCGACAAAGACAAAAGATCAATACAATTTGCCATAGTAAATTTAAACATTGCCCTTACCTACGATGAGCTAAAAAAGTACGATCTGGCTGTAAAACATTACAATGTAGCTTTACCAATATTTAAAGAGGCAGGCGATGAATATGGATTATCGCTTGTGTATATGAACATTGCTTCAAATGATAATATTTTTAAAAATTTCAAAAGCGCTCAACAAAATTTTATCAGATCATTAGATATTTCTTTAAAATTAGGTTTAATCGATAACCTGGATTTAGTTTACGCGGGTTTAGCTTCGGCGGAAGAAGGTTTGGGAGATTACAAAAAAGCTTATGGTTATTTATCAAAATCTAAACTATTACACGATAGTATTTTTAATTCTGAAAACAGTAAACAATTCGGCGAGTTAAAAACAAATTTTGCGGTAGAGAAAAAAGAAGCCGAACTTAAATTAAAATCAGATGCCGAGAAACAAAAGATCACCCTTGTTGCAAACGAAGAAAAAAAGCAACAGAAAATAATAATTTTTTCGGTTGTAATTGTTTTAGCAATTGTTTGTGTTTTTTCAATATTCCTGTACAGGCGTTTTAAACTTACTCAAAAACAAAATTCTATTATTGAAGCTAAAGAAAAAGAAACTCATTTGCAAAAAGAAACCATCGAAGAAAAGCAAAAAGAGATCTTAGACAGCATACATTATGCCAAACGCATTCAACAAGCGCTTATGCCAAATGAGCATTTTATTAAAAAAACCTTTGACAGATTAAACAATAAAGAAAATTGAGGGCTAATGTGGTTTGCTCTTGCGCCCCTGCTGAACCCTATGTGGAAAAAGTAATTACGGTTTAAAAATACAAAAATTAAATTTTCTATTCCCTCTTGTAAAACAAGACGGAATTTTTGGAATAAGTTCAGAAATTGTATTACGGATTTGTATAATCAATCACACCACCGGTAACACTGTAAGTTACATTTTTAGCAGTTTGAGTGGTAAAACTAAACGTAGCTTTAAGTTTTGATATGTTGTTTAACACGGTATCAAATTGCGTAATATTTATGGTGCCGGTATTTACATTGAAGACATAGAGTGAATCCGCCCCACCGGGATATTTCGACGTATAAAATGCTTTATAGTTACTACTGCTTAAAGCAGATAATGTATATGTACCTACACCATATTTTAAGTTAAAACTAAATCCGGTTTCATAAGGATTTGCCGTGTTACCGGCTAAAAGGTAATAGTTTAATCCGGAATTTTTAGCAGAAACAGTGCTAAAATAATTGCCGGAATAATAGGTCGAAAAAGTAGTGCCGTTAACCGTGGCAGTTAATGGGTTAGTTGGTTGTGTTGGATTTGCTGTTGGGGGCGGATCACTTGTTTTGTTATCATCTTTCTTTTTGCAGGCAGTCAATATCAATATTGCTGCTAGCACGAGTTGTGCTGTTATCCCCATTTTAGTTTTCATTGTTTTTAATTTAAAGCACGAAGTTAAAAAAATTAAATTATTTTACAATACAGCATGTATAACGATCGAAGCCTATATGGAAGAATCGGTAAAGGCCTAAAAAAATAAATTTTTCTTCCTTCCTGTTATTGCAGGAAAGATTTTTTTTTATATTTATGCTAATTTTTTTACAAAATTACAAATAGGGTCATTGTTCCGGAACAAAAGCAGAGTCAATTAAAACGCATAATAAAATAATCATCTATTCTACCGTTGTGTTGCTATTCTCTTCTTTTTTTTGGAAGAGCAATGTGCTCTTTGGTCAAACCTATCCTATCCAGATCTCTACTCAATTGGTTCCACCTTATAGCGGGTATTTACCCGATTATGCCGACCCAAGTGCTGAAAAATTAAAAGTGATCCTTCAATTTAACGACTTTAGTGTAGCGCAATATAATTTAAAATTAAAATTTGAGATAAAAGGAAATGGTTTTACCTTAAGTACCAAAACATTTTATAATCCTCCGCCTATTACTTTATTGCCGGGGCAACCTTTGTTATTAAGTAGTATAGATCTGGCACCTTATTTAAACAGTAACAATTTAGATTTTATTGGGATCAATCAAAATCAATATGAGCAACGTATGGCTTTGCCAGAAGGGTATTATTCTATTTGCGTAAAAGCTTATGATTATTATAACAATACAAATATTCAGGTAAGTAATGAGTCTTGTACGCAAGCGTGGTTTACACTAAGCGATCCGCCTTTTTTAAATTTACCAATATGTAATTCGGTTATTACACCACAAACACCGCAAAATGTTTTATTTCAGTGGACGCCTATAAATCTTGGAAGTCCTAATAGTGCTATGAATACAGAGTATGAGTTTGCGTTATGGGAAGTTCGGCCGGACAGTAGTGCAAACCCTAATCAAATTGTTTTAAGTGCGGCTCCGGTTTTTAGTAAAACAACTCAACAACCATTTATAAATTATGGTATAACAGAAACGCCGCTTAATTTATATATGAAATATGTTTGGCGGGTTAAAGTAAAAGATATTACCGGGCGCGATTGGTTTAAAAATAGTGGTTATAGTCAAATCTGCACATTTACTTATGGCAACCTCACAAACGTTATTGGCAATGCGTTGAACTTAACTTTAAATGCACAAACAATAAGCCACCGCACAGGGCAATGCGACTGGACCATGAACAGCGCTTTTACGAATTATTTATTACAAGTGCGTAAGCAAGGCACAACGGCTTGGTTTGATTACCCTAACACTATAGGAATTGAACGTGTAAGTAATTTAGAGCCCAACACTACTTACCAGGCTAGGGTTAGGGGCGAGGGGACTAATTTAACAGGTAACTGGAGTAACACGGCGAGTTTTACAACGGCAGGCCCTCCAAACTTTGCTTGCAATGATCAAACAATGCCTAACAACACTTCTCCTTCGCAACCCTTACCTTTAAATAAAGCGGTTACTGGTTTAGTAATTCAAAGCGGACAATTTGAAATAATGACCACACAAATTGAACCAAGCGGTCCGCCGGGTTGGTATAAAGGAAAAGGCTATGCTTTAATTTTTGGTGCATTACCCGTTGCTGTTAGATGGAATAATATTTTTATTGACGCAGATAACCGCCAGCAACAGGGCGTGATAGAAGCAATGACAAATGGAATAGATAAATGGATGAGCCAATGGGATATGGCCATGGCTGAACAAAATGCAACCTATGTAAATGGAACGATTGATAGCGTATTTGTAAATGGTAACCAGGTGTGTTATACCTTGCAGGGAAGCACCGGCCCAATATGCGTACCCACACCAACCGGCACTAACATGATGGTAATACGCGATGGAGAAGGGAACCAATACAGTATTACTTTTGTTCCACCGCCACCAAAAATTACCGGGCCAAGTAATTATTTAAATTATAGCAGTGATAGTTTAGAGGCCGGCGAAAACGAGATTGTTTTTTTTACGGCAAGCGCCGGGCAAAATTATGGTTTTGACAAAAAAGAATACGCCGCCTTTATAAAAAATTACGAAGCCATAAAATTGCGAAACGGCAAAAATTATTTTGTACCCAATAAAAGTATTGGATTAGATCAAACAGACGAAGTGTTAGCACAATTGCAGATTACAGGATATAATGCCAATCAACTAAGTTTTAAAACAAATGGAGGAACAGACTTATCTTTTGTATCTACAAATACTGCTAACCAGGTTAAAATAACCGGCATTCCGGCGAATGCAATTAGTGTATATGCCTGGTATAACAATAAAAAAATTGGCAAATTAAATGTGGTAAGTTTAAAAGCCATTGCAAAAAAAGTGGTATTAGTTCCTGTTAATAATTCAAATGTTTCTATAACAGCAAACGATCTAAATAGTATTTTTAAGCAGGCCAATGTCACCTGGTCTGTTTCAACAGCACCCAATTTTAATTTTACTTTGGGTAGCGATGGTTTAGAAGCAGCTGATGCAAAATTGATGAGTAAGTATAGTGGTGAAATGAGACAGCTTAGAGACGCATACAAACAGTTTGATAGCTTATATGATAAAAATGCGTATTATGTATTTGTGGTCCCTAGTTTTAATAATCAGGAGCTAAAAGGATATATGCCGCGTGGTCGGGCTTTAGGCTTTATAAGTGCGACAGCCGCAGGCAAAGAATTAGCGCACGAGTTATGCCATGGAGGCTTCGCCTTGGAACACACTTTTCCAAAAATCGAAAAAAGCAGCTGTAATAATTTAATGGATTATACCAACGGTTCTCAGTTAATAAAAGAACAATGGACGTCTATCCAATCTGAAAAATTTGAACTAAATTGGAGGGATGATAAAGAGGATGCACAATATTGTGTTTACCAAACGGCCGCCAACGTTATAATTTTTGAAACATTAAAAATGATAAAAAAATGTTATAATGCTCATGTTTCTATGCCAATGACTCAATTCTCAAACGGAAGGACCTTGGGATATCAAATAAAGAATACTTATGTTGGCGGCATACAATATGATTATATTTACATTTATAAAGATCTTGGAACGAATCTTCAAAAAACAACTTTGAACCCCTATAACAATATTACTTCAGAAGAAAAAAGCACAATAGGCCTTGTTGGTTATGGTTTAATAAAAATTGACAATGCAATGTATGTTGAAGTGCCTGCGAATTGCCGCATTAACATGGAACTTTATTTAAAAAGTCCTCAAGATAAAAATTTAATACTTTTTGTAAATGGTTATAGACCAAATACACCTTCGCTCATAGAAAAACCAAACAGTTTAAATAAAATATATTCCGGTGATGTTAATGGTTATTGGGCTGGCATTGATGGAATGTTCATGAATCGCATTGGGACAAAAAATGCGATTTATGCCGATGGACACCATAGTGTAGCTACTGCTAATCATTTATCGCAAGCTAATTTTTTGGCAAGCATGGGGTCGTCTATGGATCCAACCGCTTTGACTGTTTTAAATACAATTCCAAATGTTTCAGGCTACCAGGTAAGATATAATTATGGAAAAGTAGCAGGTTATGATCTCATCGCCAAATTAAATAACAATACAATTACTTTTAATAAAACTACAGATACTTTGGATATTGTATCGCATAGTATGGGCTACGCTTATGCCGTTGGTATAATAGATGCATTAAATGGAAGTGGTGTTAAGTTTGGCAGATTTTATATTTTAGCCCCTGAAAATGCCTGTACAGGAACTTGTGATTGGACAAAATTTACGGAAACATGGCAATATGGAAGCAATTTAAATGAAAAAAACGCTGATCCAATTAAAGAACAAGATGGTGTTGCGCCCCAATGTGAGTGTACAAACTTGAAAAGTTCAAACGGACAAATTAACAGTGGAAACGGGAAGGCTATCAAAACAGGTAGAGTTTTTATTCCTTCAGATGTTAAAACAAAAAGTTTTGTCGGTAGCCACAGTATAGATAATTATGGATGGATTTTTAGTATTATTAGCGGTGATCCAAAGGGCGGATATGTTAAACCAAGGAATTAAATTTTTGATATTTTTTTTTATTTTTCTTCAGGCTTGCACTGATGAAAGCTCAATGCAAATAAAAATTAATGCCATCACGTTGAAAGTAATCACTAAAAGCGAAATGAACAAAATTTATCAAAAAGCAAATGATAGTTTAACGCTCTGGACTTTAAATAAACTTAATTCATATGGTTTCGAAAAAGGTAAGTTTGAATATCAGTTAGATTCACTTTTTTGTATTAATACGTTAAACAACCGAATAGTTGCATGTCTTTTAGAAAGAGTAATAGTTAAAGAGTCTGATAACGATGGATTAATTTATTTTTGTGGTGAAAAAATAAATGATCAATGGTATTTTTTTAAAGGCCCTTCTATAGTAATTCCTCGTTCAATGATAGAAGGTCATCCGATTCACTCTCCTTTATCCTATCAACAACTTCATCAAATAGCCTTAAAAGAAGTATACAGTGGCTATTTAAAAAGTAACGGAGAAATAAACGAGGATTGGTTCACTAGCCAATTTGAAGGGCCGGGCTGGGGCAATTTTAATAACCAGGCCGGAAGCGATTTTTTAATTAAAGGAAAACGATTCAAAACAAAAAAAGAGTTTTTTGAATTTATGCACTTAATGGTTGTTAAAGCAAACTGGAATAGTGTAAATAAAGATTCTATAAAACAACTCCCTCCAAAAAATAATTTACCTTAAAACTTTAAAAAATGAAAGATCCTCAAAAAGCCAAATTTATAAAAGGGTATTGCACCAAAAAGTCCTGTAAAAGGTATTGAAAACATATCAAATGACGGTAGAGTTTTTATACCAAAATCGGTAACTACAAAAGATTTTTTGGGCAGTCACAGTATATATAATTATGGATGGATTTTTACCGAGAGGACCCCAGGAAAGGATGGATATGTTAGGCCGAGATAAACTATTTTTATTTTTTATTTTTTTTATCTTCGCTAAATGCGGAGAGACAACCTCAAATAAAAACTATGGAAAAGATTTTTATCAAAAATCGATTTTAGTTAGTGAAAAAGCACGGTATTATGATGTATATAATAAAATGAGGGATTCATTAGATTTATGGGTATTAAATAAAATAAGGCGTTATGAAGCGGCATACACATATAATTATGATATAGATAGCTTAATTTGCTTTAACACGAAAGTAGATAGATTAATTTCTTGTATTCATATATTTGGAAATCAGTTTAATTCAACTAGTGATGATTTAATTTGGTTTTATGGAGAAAAAATAAACAGTAATTGGTATTTTTTCAAAGGAGCAGATTTAGTTTTACCCCGTTCGTTGTATCAAGAAAACGTCAAGATTCCTTTAACCTATCAACAGCTCCACCAAATAGCTTTAAAAGAGGTGTATGGTGGTTATTTAAAAAGTAATGGAGAAATAAACGAAGCATGGTTCACCTATCATTTCGAAAATGTTGGTTGGTGTGGGACTTGTAAAACTACAGAAG
Organism: Bacteroidota bacterium; assembly: GCA_013697245.1. Classification (GTDB taxonomy): domain Bacteria; phylum Bacteroidota; class Bacteroidia; order B-17B0; family Aurantibacillaceae; genus Aurantibacillus. The sequence goes on along the minus strand of JACCXH010000010.1, from coordinate 8,029 downwards.
ATTTTCAAAAATCGCGATTAGAAAATGTAAAAACACTTTGGCTGCAAAGGGATACAACACAACCTATAAAACAATTACCAGCAAAAATCAATAGTTTACCCTAAAATTTAATTATGAAAGATCCTAAAAAAAATAGATTTGCGATTATTATTTTAATAGTGTTTGCACTTGACCTTTTAATTAAATATTTTTTTGGAAGTATTTATATTGGCGGTCCAAAAAGTTTTTTGACTTTTGCATATGTTGCAGTTACAATTATATTACTTTTTAAAGGTAAAATTACTGGTTGGTATATGGCCACATTTTATTCAATATATAATTTAACTCTTGGTTCGATTAGTTTAATTTCGTTTTATATAATGTTAACCGAAAATAGTGGTGCAAATTGGGGTGGGCTATTGAGTTTTATATATCCAATACCGGAAATTATTGTAGAATTGGTAGCTGTTTTAGTTTGCATAAAAAAATCTAATAGAGAATTTTTTGAGATTAAACTTTAGGGGAAATACGCCGCCTAAAGATTTACAATCCTTTCTTAGTATATAAAATTTATTTTCTAATTCTGCAGACTTTCCGTTTGCTTCCGCAATCCAATCCGCATAAGCACACATCGCAAACCAGCCTCAAAGAAATTCCTTAAAGTTCATTCCTGAAACAAACCGGAACAAAAGCTAAAAAAACCTTAATCTATAAGGGTTTTAAGGGATATTGATTTAGGCTTGTTTAGGTGCATTTATGTTACTTTCTGACATTTTTGTTACCTGTTTGTTACTCCAAAACACTCAAAGGGTTGCATGATAGTTCATGAACCCAATAGCATAACTATTATATATAGAATTTTGTATTGGGGTATTTATTAACCTTAAAAACAAGAAATGATGAGTGTAAAATTGAGAGAAAAACAACTGAAAAGTGGACAAATATCCTTTTACTTGGATATTTACCATGCAAAAAGAAGGTGGTATGAATTTTTAGAAATTCATATTAACAAAAACCGGCCATGTAGTGATGATAAAGAAAAAAAGAGATTAGCACAGGAAATAAGAGCAAAAAGAGAACATGAATTAATTATAGATGATAATGGCTTGCAGAATAAAAAGAAAAAACTGGGTTGCTTTGTTACCTTCTTTGAACAGTATTGCAAAGAAAGAAATTACAACGGATTATATTATGGTGTATTATCACGACTAAAAAAATTCACTGGCAAACAACCTGTGCCGTTTTCAAAATTAAGCGCTCAATGGATGAAAGATTTTGAGCGTTATATGTTAGGTCATATAAGTAACAATACCACCCTAAGATATTTGCACGTTATAAATGGAGCCTTTAATGATGCCATTCGGAAAAAGATTATGACCAGCAACCCTTGGCATGATGTACCACATAAGCAACGCATGAAAAAGCAGGATATATTTAGAAGTTCTTTTTCTATTAGCGAACTGCAACATTTAGCAAACACCCCCTGCAAAATAAACAAACAAATTAGACAGGCTTATTTCTTTTCATGCTTTACGGGATTACGATGGAGTGATGTCAACCCTTTAAGATGGGATGAAATTATTGTAAAGGAAATTGAAGGTAAAGAAACCTATATGCTTTATTTTGAACAGGAGAAAACAGAAGGTATCGAATACTTACCACTTTCAGATAATGCAGTTGATATAATAAAAGAAAGAAAACAAGAAGCCCTATCAGAAGAAAAAAGTGTGTATGTGTTTTCCGACATAAAAGAAATTGAAGGAACACGAATAGTTTATCAAAGAATTAAAAGAGGATTAAAAAGATGGGCAAAGGCGGCTAAAATTGAACAAAAGAAATTGCACTTTCATAGTGGGCGGCATAGTTTCGCTACAAATGTGTTAGAAAGTAGCGACAGCGGCGACCTTTATACGGTTTCAAAATTATTAGGACATAAGAACATCATGGCAACACAAATTTACGCTCACGTAAGAGATAAACGAAAAATAGCGGCAGTAAAAGCCCTACCTAAAATTGATTTTAATTTTGTAGTTAAACCAGCCGCAAAAAAGCAAACTAAAGACAAGCCATTAAAACCTAAAAAGGCTGCTTAATTAAAATCATAAACCGAATAAAGCCCGAATAAAATCGGGCTTTATTCGTTATAACCCAAAGATGTTTTAACCCTTAAATAATTATATTTGTTTTATGGAATACAACGAACGATATGACCTGCTTTTAAATCAACTCACTTCTCATGAATCTATTTATTCAAGGCTTGATGAGGAGATATTTAGAGATTACAAACAGATGGTTTTTTTATTTTTAAATCACAAGAGAAAGTATCTTACAGAAGAAAATATTTTAAGCCGTTACAGCGAAGGAATGACTTTGGAAAAGGTATTCTCACAACATCAAGGGCGTTTTATGCAAAGCTCGAATGTTCAAAAGGGAGATGAGATGGTGAAGACATGGTACGACATTTATGGCGTAGAGTATATCGAGGTAAATGATGATTTTTTTGATTATTTTTTTATAATTAAAATTAGGCATCTCGATTTATTAGAAGTGGACAATTATTTAACCTACCATTTAGAAAATAGCTTTGAAAACGATAAACAAAAATTTATCAGGTTTTTAAATCTTTCCGTTCGCAAATACGATGAAAAATTATTAACTCATAAAATAATTGATACGATTAAAGAATGGATTGTTAGCACTGAAAAAATAACTGAAACTTCAGAAAACGATAAGCCCGAAAAAATAAAAGGCAGAATGCAACGGGAGGCAGGAGATAAATTAACTTCATTAAACCTGACACAAACAGCCTTGTTAATCCAGTTCATGCAGGAAGCAAAAATTATTTTAAAAGGCGATGATCTCACCTATACAAATGCAGGAAAAGCATTTAACATACTTACAGGATACAGCTCACACACTTTAAGGCAACAGCTAGGCACTAAAGGAGATATAGCGGGTGTAAAACACGAAGATTATAAAGAGCTACATGACGCTATCATGCGATTAGCTGACTTAATAGGAACTCACGTCCGAAAAAAGTAGGCTGCCAAAGCCTTGCATGAGGGTTCAGGAACCCAAAACCTCACCAACTAACTTCCGAAATTTGTAGTATAAAGATAAAATCTTATACTATGAGCGCATCATTTCTAACCAGCCTAAGCGAACAGGAATTTAAGGAGTTCCTTAAATCCGCTATTAAAGAAATCATTGGTGATGATTTAGCCAAGCTAAAATCGTCTCTGCCTGATATTCTAAATATTAAGGAGGCCGCCGCCTTTCTTAAATTAAAGATCACCACCCTGTACGAAAAAACTTCGCAAAAAATAATCCCTCATTTTAAAAAGGGCAATAAACTTTATTTCAATCGTAACGAATTAGAAGAATGGATAAAAACAGGAAAAGTAAAAACCAAACAGGAAATAGAAGGTAATGCGGTTAGCTATCTATTAACTAAAAAAAACAAAAATAACCGCAAAAATAAATAAAGTATAAACCCATAAAAACAAAAAACATGCGTAAAGTAGAGTTTGAAGTACCCACCGAAGTATTCGGTGCCTTCACAGAAAAGTTAACAGAAACAGGTTTAAACAACCGCGTTTTAGGAAAAAACGAAGACGATGAAATCGAAATCGAGGTCTATTATGAAAAAGACGAGGCAGCTATCATAGATGAGCTTGAGGAGTATCTTGAAGAACTGATCGATAACATCGAAGAAGAGGAAGAAGACGAGGACGAAAAGTAAACCCATCTTGCTAACAAAAACTAGGGGCGGAAACACCGCCCCTTTTTAGGCAAGTAAAAATTAATCGATTAATTAATCGATTAAACCCCGCAATAACCGATTAATCGGATAATTAATCGATTAATTCAGTAAACGATTAAAAATAATGACCATGAAAAAGTATTGTTTAATGTGTGGCGCTTTATTGTCTGATAAGAGACATGGCGCACGATTTTGCTCTTTACATTGTAAAAATAAATACAGCTATAAAGAACGTGTAGGGCAATTAAAAGGAATTATAAAAGAAACTAAACAAGAACCCGAAAAAGAAAACCCGCTGGAAAAATCTTTAAGGAGGGTAATCGATAATGAACCCGAACAAAAACATGAGCAGGTAAGTAATAAGCCCCTTTTTAATTTTAAAAATCAAAATCCAACGATTGATTCAATTTTTTTTAACGAGTTAATTAACGAAACAGTCTTTAACGTTGATAATAAATTGGAGCAGTCAAGCGATAACCAAAATGATAATAATCAGGAACAAGGTATCGGGACAAAAGAAACAAAAGACAATCCTGTTAAGACTATTTTGCCCGAAAAGTATATCAATAAAGAGGTTAAAACAGAAAATCCATTTTACAATTTAATTCTAAGCACCTTAAAATCACAACAAGAAGGCAAGCAAAAATTAGAGCAGGAACTAAGGAAATTAGAGGCTGATCTAAAATTCCAGGCGGGTCGCAATGGCAATGACTTAATTGGACTTGGTGCAGGTGTTGGAGGGCTAATAGGTTTGGTTAAAAGCAATGATACGGAAATTAACAAGGATGCGAAAGACTACCAAAAAAAAATAATAAAAAAACAACAAAAATCAGTCTGGTGGGATGTGTTTAAATTTGCAATTGTTGGGGCAGCCATCGGAAAAGGCACACAGGTTTTAACTCAGGATAGCAGGGAAAAAGATAAGCTAGTACAAATCGCTGCGATAAAAAATAAAATAATTACCGCCAAACAAAACTATCAGAACTGTATGGACGGCATTAATAACACAAGAACAGTATTAGCCAAAACAACTCAATACACGATCCTTGTTCAAAAGGTAATTAATCCGGCTTATGAAAAAGCCTTGAACAGGGCGGTTGAAAATATCAAGCCGGAAAATAACTTAAACGGCACTTCAAAAAAAGGGTCTAAGCCAAAAAAGCCAGCCACATTTAAAAGCGATAAAATTATACCGGCCACCGATCTGGCTAAAATAGATTACAAGGCTTTTAGTTTTGATGGCTTATGGAAAGAATTTTTCGGCTGCCCATCCATTAACTTTCATGCTTTAATACACGGCAATTCTGGCGAAGGCAAATCAACCTTTAGTATGTGGCTTGCCCGTTATCTTGCTGAAAATTTTGGCTTGGTACTTTATGTTAGCGGTGAGGAAGGTTTAAACAAAACCTTTCAGGATAAGTTAAAATATTGCAAGGCAGAGGTAGAAGATTTTTATGTATTGGATGTTAGAACAGGCGATGAATTAATAAAAGAGGTGGGCGTAAATGAATTTAATTTTATCATTTTAGACAGCCTGCACGACATGGAAATAGATTCTAAAAAATTAAAAGCGATTTTTGAACGGTATAAAAACACCGCCTTTATTTGTATCGACCAAAACAATAAAAAAGGTGATCTTTTAGGTGCAAACGAAAAAAAGCATCTCGTAGATATTGTAGTCAACGTTAAAGATTATACCGCTGAAACAACTAAGAACCGTTTTAAAGCGAAGGGTGTTTCTTTTAAAACTGCCGACTTTACTGGGAATAAAAATGGTAATGGAGGCAAAGGCAACCATCAGCAAGACTTGGATAGTATTGATTAAAATAAGATTTCCATAAAAAATTGCGGGTGGTTGTTACCGCCCTTTTTTCTTGCCTTGAACTGAGGTAAACGCTGCAATCCCCTATTAGCAGGGAAATTAATCGATTAATTATCCGATTAATCGGTTATTAATCGATTAAATGGGGTGTTAAGCGATTAATTAATCGATTAATTTTAAGTGAATAATAATTAGTGAAACAGAATTAACTTAAAAGTAATTTCAGTATCACAGAATAATTTGATGCTTTCCACCTTAAAAAAAATATTGGCGAAGGTTTTATTTGAAATAAAGAGACCCGATTTTACACCTTCGCTTAGGTCAAAATCAATCAGTATGATCTTGGTTGCTCCTTCGCCACTTAACTCAGCTTTAACAACTTTTTGCTTATCAGCAAGGTTATAGACAATCTCGTAAAGCAATTTGTCGCTATCGATTGTTTTCGTAAGATCATAAAACCACGGCTTGTTCGGTAGTAGGGTTACCTGCTCTTTATATAGAATATGTTGCATTGTCTTGTACGCCATTTGTGAAACTTTCTAAACTATTTAGGGAGGGGTTGGGGAGCAATGTGTAATCTTCGATAAATGATGTGATTTTATAGAGGACTGTTTTATTCTTTAATAATCTTAAACGCTTTTTGTTCGGAAGCATTTTTGATTCTTAAATAATAAAGTCCGCTTGAAAGAAAACTTAAATCTAATTCGTTCTTAGAAGCAAAATCTTTTAATGAAAATACAACTTGTCCTAAAGAGTTAGAAATACTTATTTTATTTTCCGAGTTATTATAATTATTCAGATATTCGATTGTTAGTTTATCTTTTACAGAATTTGGGTATATTTTCGCAAATTCATTTTCTTCCGAGTTTCCCTTTAATCCAACATTACTAAGAAAACAGGGTTTTTGATTTGTAGTGTAAAGAACAGAAAACGGTAGGATTGTACCAAAACAATAAAATTCATCGGCAGAACTTAAAAAACCCACGCCCTGATTTGCATATAACCCACCTTTAACGGCTCCTAAGCCTTGAATAAAAGAATTTTGATATGTTGAACCCCTTACCACTATTTGATATTTGTGATATTTTCCATCAGTAAATTGAATGCTATCAATGGTTGTTACTGTTACCGTTATATTTGCATTTAAATTATTTTGGTAAACTAACATGGTATCACCTGCAATTTTTGTGAAATTATATAATGGTCTTTCATTAAAGCTATTATCTAAAACAAAAACACGTTTGTTAATTGTATCCTGCCTTAAAAAACCATTTTTAATATGATTGGGGCTGCAAGGGCTAAGTGTATTGCCAAATGCAGCTCCAAATTCAGAATACTTATTATACGTCTTAGAGGCAATAACAGTATCTTTTACATATCTGATTTGGTATTCATAAGAACAGTTTGATACACTTGCATTTGCAACAGATCCTTGACGCCAGTAATGATTAGTGTCAATAGGGACTTTTTTATACTGTGAAAACATTTGTTCAAAAGAAAAAAGAAATAATAAAATGAATAATGTTTCTAATTTTCTACTGTACCGTTTAGTGTTTAAATATTTTTGAAGTTTTTTGCGCATCTTGATTGGAAAGTTTTAAATAATATAGCCCACTCGCTAAAAAACTAAGATCTATCTGTTCATTCTTAGAAAGGCTATTTAGTGAATAAACCACTTGACCTAAATTATTTATAATATTTAATTTCGTATCAAAAGGTTCTATTGCAAAATCCAGTTTCAATTTATCCGATAATGGAATAGGATATATTATCACATCATTTATGCTTTTTAGATTTTCTTTAATACCTGTATATGTAACTATATTTATGCTTATTGAATCTACATTATGCGATTTTAGAATGTTACAACCCGGATAAATAAAATTATCATACTCGTTTAATGTTACTTTAAATTTATAAGTGCCTTGAACTAAAGGGTTAATCTTGAAATTTTCTTCAATAGCCGTGTAACTTGATAACCCACCTGTACAGCCATTAATTGTGTTAGAAATAACGCTTCCTATAAAGCTATAATTATTACCCGTTGTGCCTCCTGCACTTGCAAAACCAGCAACTATTTTTAAATAAACAGTATCAATGGTAGTTATAAAGCTACCATTGATAAGTGTAATAGAAGCAATTCCTTGACTTTTTGTTTTGCCAAAACAAATTAACAAAACAAAAATGTAAATTAATTTTTTCATTTTTAATGGGCGATTATTTGCTTAAAAGTTTTAGATTTTCCATTGTCTACTTTTAAAGTTACAAAATATATTCCGTTAATTAAAGTAGAAGTATTAAGTTCATGCTGTTTGTTTGAATTACTGAAAGTTACTTCTTGTAGATTCTCATCATAATAGGCCACCTGTACTCATCCAAAATAGGCCACTCATTCTCACCAAAGTGTACCATTGATTCTCATTCAAAATAGGCCACTTTAAAAAGGGTTGTTTTAAGAGCATACC